>NZ_JAEVFI010000018.1:224-71808 GCF_019303495.1 Streptomyces sp. JJ66
CAGCGCCGATGGTACTGCATGCGGGAGCGTGTGGGAGAGTAGGACACCGCCGAACAGTTTGTGTGGAAGAGCCCCGTCGGGATAACCGACGGGGCTCTTCTGCGTTTCCGGTAACACGTGTTATTGAGGGAAACTCTTGCGGTTCTTCCTCGCGCGATGCGTAGCCGCAGCTCAGCAGTGCTGCGTGAGGGAAGTCGAAGAGTTCCCCTTTCCATACCAGGTTCAGGGGCGCGGGGTGGTGAGGGAAGCGGCGGGGAGGTCGGGCCACCAGGTGTGGGCCTGATCGACGGAGCGAAGGTAGGCGTGGGTGTGCAGGCCCCACTCCGGGCCGACGGTGAGCAGGGCGGGGAGGCTCGGGAGCGGAGCCAGCGCCGCAGGGTCATCGAGGATCAGGGTGAGTGGTGGGTCGAGCCGACCGGAGGATGACCGTTCGGCCATGCTCCGGCCGTGCTCGACCACGCTTTCGGTGAGCGCCGTCAACAGGGGCAACACGCCAGCCTGGCGACGTGGAGCCTCGGCCGGTTCGCCCACGACATACAGCGTGCCCAGTTCGGCAGCGAAGGATTCCAGCGCTACCGAATCGTTGCGTACGGCGGTGCAGGCGTCGCGTACGTGCAGCTGGCCGAGCTCCGCCAGGGCGTGCCGGATCAACGCGGTGGCGGCGTCGCGGCGTTCGGAGTGCGCGGTGAGCGATGCCTCCAGCTCTCCCGCGGTACCGGAGGCGGCACGCGGGTCGCGGCGCAGGATGCGGACGGCGTCCACGGTGCCGCTGCCGGTGGCCCAGCGGTGCGCCTGACGGAAGGGCTTGCCGGAGACGGCCGCCGCGTGCAGGCAGCAGCGCAGCAGGGTCTCGGCGGTGTCGTGCACGGTGCGGTCCACGGTGGCCGGACTGCGCACGGGGGCGAGCAGGGCGGCGGCCCGGGCGCGGGCGGTGTCCAGGTGGGCGCAGCCGTGTTCCGGTGCCCAGCGCAGGCGTTGGGGGGCGTTCGTGCGGTGGGTGGGGTCGTAGACGTGGACGGGGCCGAGCTTGGCGCGGGCACCGACGGTGGCGGCCCACAGCTCGGGGTCGGCGGTGAGGACGAGGGCCGCGCCCGCCGCGGCGTCCAGCGCGGCGGCCGGGTCGGCTCCGTGGCGCAGGTGCAGCCCGGAGACGGCGCCGGGGAAAGGAGCCTCGGCTCGCGGGAGGCCGTGCACCGGCGCGGGGTGGGAGGAGGACGGCTTGGTGAGGGGCACCGGCTGGTCGGCCGGAGACCGCGTGGGCGGTGGGTCGTCCCGGTAGGCGCCCGGTCGCGGCAGGTGGCTGTGCGCGGTGGTGCCGGGCGGCAGCACGGGGCCGGGCGCGGGAGCTTCGGCGGCCGGGACGGGGCCGTGGGCGGGGGTGCTGCTCGCGGGGGACGGCGCCACCGGAGTGCTGGGCTCCGCGTCTGCCGTGGCCTGCCGTGTGGCGGCGCGGGCGCGCTTGCGGGCGCGGCGCCGGGCCACCGACGTCAGCACGGTGAGGGCCAGCGTCAGGAGCACCAGCAGCTGGCCGATCAGGAGGCCCCAGAACAGGCCGGGGCCGGAGAGCGCGGCCGGGTCGGTGTCGGGCCAGGCGGCGCTCACGTCAGCTGGATCGGACACCAGGGCGCGGAGGGCCAGCGGGGCGCGGGCGAAGGACAGCCCGGGCGGCCAGGCGCCGTGGGCGAGGAGCCCGGCGAGCCCGGCGGCCGTCCAGGTGAGCACGGTGCCGCCGAGCAGCAGGCCCAGCAGGCCCAGCAGGAGCCCGTCGGGAACTCCGGTGCCGGGTGTGCGGGCCGGGCCGGTGGCCGGGGCCGGTCTGCCCGGGGTGCCGCCGGTCATGTCAGGCCACCGTCTCGTCGGCGTGGCTCAGCTTGTCGAAGGTGAGCGCGCGGCGTTCGGTCTCGGAGTCCAGCGCGTGCTCCAGCTCGGCCAGGGCGGACTCGCCGACCTCGGTATTGTGCGCGGCGGCCTCCGTCATCGCCCGGTCGGTGAAGACCAGGGGACGTTCGGTCTCGGTGACCAGATGCTTGACCACCTGCACGTTGCCGTTGACGTCCCACACCGCGATGCCGGGGGTGAGGGTGGGGATGATCTCGACCGCCCAGCGGGGCAGGCCGAGCACCCGGCCGGTGGCCCGGGCCTCGTCGGCTTTTTGGGCGTAGACCGTGCGGGTGGAGGCCATTTTGAGGATCGCGGCGGCCTCCTTGGCGGCGGCGCCGTCCACGACGTCGGACAGGTGGTGGACCACGGCGATGAAGGACAGGCCCAGGCGGCGGCCGAACTTCAGCAGCCGCTGGAAGAGCTGCGCCACAAAAGGGCTGTTGATGATGTGCCAGGCTTCTTCCACCAGGAAGATGCGCTTCTTGCGGTCGGGCCTGATCCAGGTGTGTTCCAGCCACACGCCGACGATCGCCATGAGGATGGGCATGGCGATGGAGTTGCGGTCGATGTGGGAGAGGTCGAAGACGGTCAGCGGGGCGTCGAGGTCGATGCCGACGGTGGTGGGTCCGTCGAACATGCCGCGCAGGTCGCCATCCACGAGGCGGTCCAGGACGAGGGCGACGTCCAGACCCCAGGAGCGAACGTCGTCCAGCGCGACGTTCATGGCCTGGGCGGCCTCGGGCTTGGGGTGGCGCAGCTGCTCGACGATGTCGGTGAGGACCGGCTGGCGCCCGCTGACGGTGGCGTTGACGTAGGAGTGGGCCACCTTGAGGGCGAACCCGGCCCGCTCGTCCAGCCCGTGGCCCAGGGCGACCTCGATGATCGTGCGCAGCAGGGCGAGCTGGCCGGTGGTGGTGATGGCCGGGTCCAGCGGGTTGAGGCGGATGCCCTGGTCGAGGGCGGCCGTCGGGTCGAGGCGGACGGGGGTGATGCCCAGGTGTTCGGCGATGAGGTTCCACTCGCCGACGCCGTCCTCGCCCTGCGCGTCGAGCACGACGACCTGGCGGTCGCGGAACCGCAGCTGGCGCAGGACGTACGTCTTCTCCAGCGCCGACTTGCCGTTGCCGGACTCGCCGAGCACGAGCCAGTGCGGCGCGGGGAGTTGCTGGCCGTAGAGCTGGAAGGGGTCGTAGATGTAGCCCTTGCCGCTGTAGACCTCGCGGCCGATGATCACTCCGGAGTCGCCCAGGCCGGGGGCGGCGGTGGGCAGGTAGACGGCCTGCGCCTGCCCGGTGGAGGTGCGCACCGGCAGCCGCGTCGTCTCGGTCTTGCCGAACAGGAAGCTGGTGAAGGCGTCGGTGACGGCGGTCAGCAGGTTCATCGGCGGATGCCCGTCGCGAACGGCAGCGTGTTGACGAAGGCGCGGTGGTGCTCGCGGTCGCACCACTCCAGCTTCAGGTAGCTCTTGCCGGCGGCGGCGCGCATGGTGCGCTTGTCGCGGGCGAGGGCTTCGGGGGAGCGGGCGGAGACGGTGAGGTAGCCCACCAGGTTGACTCCGGCGGCGCCGCTGGCCAGGTCCTCGCCGCGCTGGTCCACGCGGCCGCTGGCGGCGATGTCGCGCGGGTCCACGGTGCGGTTCATCTTGGCCTGGCGGCTGGCCTCGGCGGAGTCGTTGGTCTTCTCCGTCAGCATCCGTTCGATGGCCAGCTCGGTGGGCTCCAGGTCCATGCAGACGGCCACGGTGCGGATGACATCGGGGGTGTGGACGAGGAGCGGGGCGAGGAAGTTCACGCCGACGGGCGTCATCGGCCACTCCTTGACCCAGGCCGTGGCGTGGCACCACGGCTCCCGGGTGGCGGACTCGCGGGTCTTGGCCTGGAGGTAGGTGGGCGCGGTGGCGTCCAGCTCGGCGGGCCAGGCGTTGCGCTGCGTCATGGCCTGGATGTGGTCGATGGGATGGTCCGGGTCGTACATGGCGTGCACCAGGGACGCCAGGCGGGCCTGGCCGAGCGGCTGGCGGACGCGGATGTCGGCCTCGGCGAGGCGGGCGCAGATGTCGGTGAGTTCGCGCGTCATGACGACGGCCAGGCCCTCGTCGCGGGAGAGTCTGCGGCCCGAGCGGCGGCTGGCCTTGGCCATCGTGGCGGCCTCGGCGGCCAGCTCGCGGCCGTAGCTCATGCAGGCGACGAGGTAAGCGCGGTGCTGCTCGCTGGAGGTGGAGACCATCGACTGCAACTGGTCGTAGGACTCCGCGAGCCAGTCCGGGCAGCGGGCGTCGCCGCGCTGGGCGACGTCCTTGGCGTGTGCGTCGGGGTCAGCGGGCAGGGTGCGGGCGAGCATCTGGAGCCGGGTGACGTAGCCGTCGCCGTTGGCCACGTGTTTGAGCAGGGTCCCGAACCGGTCCACGAGTGCTTCCTGGTCCTCGCTGTCGCGCAGGCCGACGCCGGGGCCTTCGATCTCGATGGCGGCGGTGACGGTGCGCCGGTCGGCGTGCAGGAGGACGGCGATCTCGTCCGGGCCGAACGGCGCCGCGAGCCAGGTGATGCGGCCCACCCCGGGCGGCGGGCCGATGGCGGCCTCGCGGCCGTCGAGGCTGATGCCCGCCTCCGGCGCGGCGGAGCGGTAGGTGGCGCCGTGCCGCCGCAGCCGCCGGTAGGAGCGGTCGATCTCGATCCAGCGGAAGAAGGTGCGGCCCCGGTAGGGGACGTACACGGCGGCCAGCGCCAGCATCGGGAAACCGGCGAGGAGCACGATGCGCAGCGACAGCGCCGGCACCAGCAGGCCGCTCATCATGCCGAGGAAGGCCCCGGCGATGATCAGCGCGATCTCGCCCGTTTCCCGGTTCTTGCCGATGAGGGCGTTGGGGCGGGCGCGGCCGATGGTGTACGTGCGGCGCGGTGCGACGGCATGGGGTGTCGTCACCTGCGGTCACCTCCGGTGCGGTGGTCGGCCTTGCGGGTGTGGGTGCGCGGGGGTGGCGGCGCGGAGGGACCCGGTGGTGCGGCGGTGCGCGCGCTGTGCGCGGCGACGCCACCGGAGACGGGGTTGGGCTGTTTGGCCGCGCCGCCGCTGCCGCCGGACTGCTGGCCGCCGGCCGGGGCGGGGCCACGGGCGCTGTGGGTGCTGATGCCCTGGCGGAGCATCGCGGCGGGCGTGGAGACGGCGGCGACGGCCTTGCGGGAGGCCGGGTCGGCGGAGGCGTTGCGGTGCTGGACGATGTCGTCGCCGAAGCCGGGCACGAAGCGGTAGATCATCGCGGAGGCGAAGATGGCCAGCAGGATGATGGCGAGTCCGGCGACGACCGCCCCCATGGCGCCCGGGCCGTCCTCGGCGGACAGCGCCCCAGCCAGCCCGAGCACGATGACGATCACCGGCTTGACCAGGATCACGGCGATCATGATCCCGGCCCAGCGGCGGACGTGACCCCACAGGTTCTTATCGACCAGCCCCGCGTACACGACGACGCCGAGCAGCGCGCCGACGTACAGCAGGGCGGCGCGTATCACCAGTTCCAGCCACAGCACGCCAGCGGCGAGCACGGAGACCAACGAGACGACGATCAGCATGATCGGCCCGCCGCCGATGTCCTCACCGGAGCGCAGCGCCTCGGCGAAGGTGCCGAAGAACGCGTCGGTCTGTGAGCCGGTCGCGGAGGCGATGACGTCGGTGACGGCGTCGGTGGCCGAAACGAGGGTGTAGAGGACCAGCGGGGTGAAGGCGGACGCCAGCACCACCAGCCACAGGAAGCCGACGGCCTCGCCGATGGCCGTCACCAGCGGCACGCCACGCACCGCGCGTTTGGCGACGGCCAGCAGCCACAGCACCAGGGTGAGGATGGTGGACGCGGCGAAGACGACGGCGTACTGGCGCAGGAACGTGGGGTTGGTGAAATCGACGTGGGCGGTGGCCTCGACGGCCTCGGAGAGCTTGCCGACGATCCACGCGGCGGCGTCGGCGCAGCCACGGGCCAGCGAGGCGAGCGGGTCCAGCGTCTCCAGCGCCTCCGCGCGCGGCCCGCCACCCCCACCGCCGGGGTCTTCCCCGCCTTCGCAGTATTCCCGGGCCGTGCCGCGCACCAAGTCGCACGGATCGTTGCTGGAATCCGGACTTGCCTCCGGACTTGCCTCGGGCTGTGCGCCCGGGGAGGCACTGGGCGTCGGCTCGTCCGGTGAGGGGGTGGGCTCGGCCCACGCCGCCTCGGCGGTCAGCACGGGAGCCGTGCCGGCCAGAACCAGCGCGAGCAACGCTGGGCGGCGCCACGGCCGGTGACGGGGCTGCTGAGGATGCCGCTGGTTACCGCGCATAGGTGAGCCCTCCGAAGCGTTCCTCGGCAGCGGCCATCTCCTTGGCGGAGGAGGCACGTTGGTCGCGGCCCACCGGCGTCGGGCCGTCCTGCTGGTCGAAGTCCAGCACCTTCCAGTCGTCCTCGGACCACTGGAGCTGGAACGTGTCGGTGTACCAGGCTTCAGTGACGGGATTGCGGGAGTCCTCACCGCTCATGCCGAACAGGGTGACGTACCAGACGGCGACCGTCGCGGTGCCCGCCGCTTCGTCGTACTCCACCAGGTCTGTCCCGATCGGGTTGGCACGGGAGACGAACGTACTGCCCTGCGGTGGCTCGCCGTTCCCTTCGAGGCCGATGCGCTGAAGGAAGTCCGCGTCGCTGTATACGGCGTCGATGGCGTCTCTCCGTTCCGCTACCACGTCGGCTGCGTACACGGTGCCGACAATCTCTGCCCGCGTTCCGGCGTTGTACATACCGTCGCCGGTGAGCGCCACCACGTAGTTCGCGGCGGCGCTCTGGGCGCCCTGGCCGGTGCGGGGGAAGCCGGTGGGGATGGTGCCGGGGGCGGCGGGGACGGGGGTGACGCCGGTGGGGGCGGTGGGGCGTGCCTCGGCGGTGGCGGGGCCGGAGTCGTCCCCGCCACCGCCGCGCGTGGCGAAGGCCAGGGCCGCGACGAGGAGGACGACCACGCCGACGACCGTCAGCAGGCTCCGGCCCGGGCGGAGGGCGGGGGTGCGTGCGCCGGTGTCCGGGTCACCCTCGGGCAGGCGGACGCGCGTGCCCGCACGGCGCGGTTCGTTGTACACGCGTTCGTTGTGCACACGGTCGTCGCCGCCGTTGCTCATGGAAGGCCGCCCCTCGCCCGTCGCCGTCAGTCTCAACCATCAACCGTCTTCCGCTTATTGTCCCCACACTTGACGGTAGCGGGGTCTCGCCGTCCACGGGCGCAGTGTGACGATGTGACTGCAAAGTGAGACGAGGGCAACGGGTGAGGCGGGGCAAGGGCTGTGTTGTCCACCCCTGTGGACAACGCGGCGGGCGCGCAGCGGCGGCAAACGGCGTCAGGCGTCGCCGTCCGGGTGGGCGTCATGCTCCACACCGGTCACGAAGTGATCGAACTCGTCGTTCTGCACGCCGAGCACGAACGCTTTCCACTTCGCCTTGGTCGTCGTCACCACGTGGTCGGGTTCGTCCGTCTGCCGGAGGTGGATGAGGTCGCCCTCGCCCGCGGCCACCTCGATGCACTCCTCGTCCGGATCGTCGGATGAGCGAATCCACTCCAGCGCGTCCCAGTTCGTCGGCGCGCTGTGCTGCCCGTCCTGCCGCGCGTGCGGTGGCATGTTCGTCGTCATGCGGTCAGCCTAAGCGGCGTCCACCCCCGCACGTCAGCGCTTACGGACCACCGTGACGCCGTCCCGCAGCGGCAGCATCACCGAGGTGACGCGCACGTCGGCGGCGATGGTGTCGTTGACGGCGCGGATGGCTTTCACCGTCTCGCCCTGTTCGGCGGCGTCCACCACCCGTCCGCCTTGCAGCACGTTGTCCAGGGCGATGACGCCGCCCGGACGCAGCCGGGTGACCAGCTCCTCGTAGTAGTCGGGGTAGCCGCCCTTGTCGGCGTCGATGAACGCGAAGTCGATGTGCTCCTCGCGGGGCATCGCGCGCAGCGTCTCCACCGCCGGGCCGAGTCGCAGCTCCACGCGGTCGGTGAGCCCGGCGCGCTCCCAGTAGCGGCGGGCGACCGACGTCCACTCCTCGTTCAGGTCGCACGCGATGAGCTTGCCGCCGTCCGCCAGGCCGCGCGCGATGCACACCGACGAGTACCCGGTGAACGTGCCGACCTCCACCGCGAGCCGGGCGCCCGTCAGCTGCGTCAGCAGGGTGAGGAACGCGCCCTCGTCCTGCGTGATCTGCATCGACGTCAGATCGGGCACCGCTTGCCGCGTCTCCTCCGCGAGGTCGCGCAGCACGTCGTCGGCGGCGGGGCTGCAGTGCTCCAGGAGGTAGGAGTCAAGGTCAGGGTGGACGATGTGCACGAAACGCTCCAGTGCGGACGAAGTGGCGCTGAGCAGGGCAGACGCGGGGAGCTGCGGCTACAGACGGCTAGTTACGGCTAGCTACGGCTAGATGGCCATACCGTAAACGATCGTGAACAGGGTCCCCAGCGACCCGATGATGAAGACGCCGGTGAGCCCCGCGACGATCAGGCCCTTGCCCTGCTCCGCGCTGAAGCTGTCGCGCAGCGCGGTGGCGCCGATGCGCTGCTTGGCCGCGCCCCAGATGGCGATGCCGAGGCAGATGAGGATGGCCACCGCCATGATGACCTCGATCATGAGCCGCGCCTCGGTGCCCAGAGAACCGAACGGCCCCCAGTCAGGCGCGATGCCACCGATGATGGAGGTGATGTCGCCTTCTTCAGCCGCGAGGAACATGTGAACTCACCGCCTGGGGTGGAATACCGGTCAGGGAGGCGCTGCTTCTTCCCGAGCGCTCTTCTCGAATTCTGCCACGGAATGGGAAGGTTGGGGGGTGCGGAAGGCGGGCTGGGCGGCTGCGGTGGGCATCTCACTGGTGCTCACCCTCATGGCGTTGCTGGTGGTGGGCACCTACGTGGCCGCGTCGCGGCTCGGCGGCGCAGGCGTCGGGCCCGCGGTGGCGCTCGCGCCGGGCGCGGTGCCCGCGCAGTACGAGAAGCTGGTGCGGCAGTGGGGCCGGCTGTGCCCGGAGCTCAATCCGGCGCTGCTGGCCGCGCAGCTGTACCAGGAGAGCGGCTGGAACCCTGACGCGCGCTCCCCGGCCGACGCACGGGGTATCGGCCAGTTCATCCCCGGCACCTGGGCGACGCACGGCCTGGACGCCAACGGTGACGGCCGGGCCAACGTGTGGGACCCGGAGGACGCCATCCCCTCGGCCGCCTCCTACGACTGCGCGCTCGCCGGATACGTCGAGGATGTCCCCGGCGACCCGACGGCGAACATGCTGGCCGCCTACAACGCCGGGCCGTACGCGGTGATCAAGTACGCCGGGGTGCCGCCGTACGCGGAGACGCGGAACTACGTCCAGCGCATCCAGAGCCTGGAGGACAGCTTCGCCCAGCCGCTGGAACGCCTGTCCCCGTCCAAGCAGGCGGCCGGGGCCATCAACTTCGCGCAGGAGAAGCTCGGCACGCCCTACCTGTGGGGCGGCGACGGCACGCCCGAGGACGGCGGCCGCTTCGACTGCTCGGGGCTGACGAAGGCGGCTTACGCGTCCGTCGGCGTCGAGCTGCCCCGGGTGGCCAACGACCAGTGGAACACCGGGCCGCACCCCGCACGCGACGAGTTGCTGCCGGGCGATCTGGTGTTCTTCGCGCACGATCTGGGCGACCCGCGCTCGATCCATCACGTGGGCATCTACGTCGGCGGCGGATACATGATCGACGCGCCCTACACCGGCGCGGTGATCCGCTTCAGCCCGATCGACTCGCTGCCGGACTACTTCGGGGCGACCCGGCCCACGGCGTGACGCGCGGTGCCTCACCTCCCCCAGGCGGGGCGCGGTCCCGTGGCGGACACGGGTCGCCGGGCGCGTACCCTGAGTGAAGCGGGGGCGTTGAGCTGCGGTGATCGGTCACCCTTCGGTAACAGCACAGTGATCGTTCGGTGGAGGGCGGAACGTCGTGGCCCGGCCCGGCGTTTCCTGGCAAGGATCGGTTCTTCCGACACCACGGGGGCCAGCGAACAGACGCGTACGTACGAGTGAGTGAATGCGAGGCCAGCGCCATGGGTGACTGGGAGAGTCCGGACGTTGACCTGCTGTACCACGTCAACGGCTGGGCCGCGTCCGTCCCGGACTGGGCGGACTCCGCGCTGGCGTTCCTCAGCGAGTACGGCGTCATCGTCGGCATCATGGTGCTCGGCCTGTACGCGTGGTGGACCGCCCGCCGCCGCCCCGACGCGGTGCACGCCGTCGCCGGGCTGCTGTGGGCGCCGCTGGGCGCGTCCGTCGCGTACCTGGTCAACTATCCGATCCGGGAACTCGTCGAGCGTCCCCGCCCCTTCGTCGATCATGACGGGCTGGACGTGCTCGTCCACGGCAAGGACGGCTACTCCTTCGTCAGCGACCACTCCGCGCTGGTGATGGCGCTGGCGGTGGGCATCTTCCTGGTCAACCGGCGGCTGGGCGCGCTGGCCATTGTGCTCGCGCTGTTCCAGGGCTTCGGCCGCGTCTACACCGCGGTGCACTACCCGACGGACGTCATCGGCGGGCTGGCGCTCGGCACCGCCGTCGTGCTGCTCCTGGCCCCGCTCGCGCTCGCGCTGCTGACCCCGCTGACGCGTGCGGTGGCCGCGTCCCCGCGGGTGGGACGCCTGGTGGCCGCGCCGCGCGGTGGCGAGGAGGGGGCGTCCCGCGAGGCGGAGCCGACACCCCGCGCCCGCGACCTCGCGGCGTAAGGCGCCCGCGCGGGGCGGGCCGCGCGGGCGCCCTTCGCGCCGCGCATCCGCGCCGCGCGCCCGGTGACGGTGGCGGGCGACGCCTGTTCCCGGCGGGCCGTCCCCCGGGTCCGGCCGTCCCCGGGGGCCATCCGTCCCTGAGCACGTCCGTCCCTGAGCACGTCCGTCCCTGAGCACGTCCGTCCCTGAGCACGTCCGTCCCCGGGGCGTCCGTCATTCCTTGCTGTCGGTGTGGGCGGCGGCGTCGTCACGGGCTCGGGACCGGGCCCGCCTGCCGGGGCCGCGCCAGCCGCAGGCGCAGTGGGCGCTGACGAACGGGCCGTTGTCACGCATGCTGATGCGGTGCCCGGCGGAGGTGGCCGGGGCGTTGAGCGTCTCAGGCACGTGACCCACGCTACCCGGGCGTAACGGCCTCCTTCGACCCTCGTTATGCGGAGCGGGTTCCACAGACGGTCTTGGGGGTCTGTTGCGATGGACAGGCGGAAGGCCACGGCCGCCGGGCTCGCCGCGCTCGTGCTGACGGCGGTGGGCGGCACCGGCTGCACGCGGCGCACGGTGGCGGTGGCAGAACCCCCGGACGCCCAAGACGCCCGGGACGGCGATGCGCGGCAGCGGGTACGGGGCGCGGCGGATGCCCTGGTGCGCGCGGGCAGCTCGGATGTGCGTACCGGGATGGAGCTGCTGAGCGGCGGCACCCGGCTGACGATCCGGGGCGTGGGCGTGTTCGACTACGCACGCCGCCGGGGCCTGCTGGAGGTGAGCCTGCCGGACGGACGGGAGCGGCCGGTCACGCAGGTCATCGCGCCCGGTTCGCTGTTCATGAAGCACCGGGGCGCCGGGGTCCCGGCGGACAAGTGGGTGGAGGTCGATCCGCGCCGGCTGGCGGACGGCAACCTGGTCACCAACGGCGCGACGGACCCGCTGACGGCGGCGGCGCTGCTGCGCGGCGCGACGTCGGTGCGGTACGCCGGGGCGGGTGAGGCGAGGGGCGAGCCGGTGCGCCGCTACACCGGCACCACCGACGCGGCTGCCGCCGCCCGGGCCGCGACCGACGGGGTGCGCGCGCAGCTGGCCGCGGCGGCGAAAGGGTTCTCCTCCGGCGCCGTCCCCTTCGAGGTCTGGCTGGACGGGCGCGGCCTGCCCCGCCTGCTGCGGTACACCTTCGCCTTCGCCGACAGTACCGGCGCGGGCAGGGGCACGGGGGAAGGGCCGGAGGAAGGGTCGGGGGAAGGGTCGGGGGAGAGCGCGGCCGAGGAGCCGGTCGAGGTGGTCTCCACCAACGAGTTGCACGGCTTCGGACGCCGGGTGGCGGTGCGGTTGCCGCCGCCTGCCGAGGTGTACCGGGGGACGATCGCGGTGCCGGGGCAGCGGCCGTGAAGCGGGTACCGGGTCCGGCGGGCGAGGTGGCCAAGTGCCGGGTACCCGCAGGCAGATCGTCCTACTCTGGGGTGGTGCGGGAGAGCGGCCGGACACCCTGACGCGGGCCACCGGCCGTTCGTGGTCCAGCTGCGAGGAGGTGGCCAGGATGCCGGGGGAACCGATGGTCCAGGACCGGGAGGCGCTCGCCGAGATCGAGCTCTACGGGGAACTGATGATCGCCGCGTCGGCCGAGCCGGAGGAGCGGCTCAGCGACGACCGTATCGACGAGGTGCTGGGGGCCCGGCCAGGCGCGCCGCACCCCTGAACCATCCGAGGTGGCACCGACGATTGGGCGGGGTGCTGATGCGCGGGGCTCCGCGCTCCCGTGCTGGGTGCCGATCGTTTGCTGGGTGCCGATCGTTTTCGGCCACGTCCAGTGCGGGACGTGGGCTTCGATGCCGGGGGTCGCGTGCGCCGGGTAGCGGATGGCGGGTGGCTGGGTCAGGTGCGCAGGAGGCGGGCGATGGCGGCGGTGGCTTCGGTCACCTTGGCTTCCATCTCCTCGCCGCCGTCCTGCGCGGCCGCCGCGACGCAGTGCCGCAGGTGCTCCTGGAGGAGTTGCAGGGCGAAGGACTGCAGGGCCTTGGTGGAGGCCGAGACCTGGGTGAGGATGTCGATGCAGTAGACGTCCTCGTCCACCATGCGCTGCAGGCCGCGGATCTGGCCCTCGACGCGGCGCAGCCGCTTGAGGTGGGCCTCCTTGTCCTTGGCGTACCCGTGCGGGCCGGGCGAGGTGGCCGCGGCGGTGTCGGTGGTGGTGTCGGTGTCGGTGGCGGCCGGCGGCGTGGGCTCCACGGTCGTCATCGTCTCTCTCCCTCGTCAGCGGCGATGGGATCATACCCAGGCCGGGTATATTGTACCGATTGTCCCGGCGGCCCGGCGACGCCATGGAGGTCCCGGTTTCGGCCCCGGTGCCCGGCGCCGGGACCGATGGGCGACACTGGTGGCCGCCGGTTCGCTGTGGCCGGATGATGCGCCTAGCATCAACGAGACTGTCGCCCGAGCACACCGAGGACCTGAAGTGCGCTTTCGTCTGACCCCCAGGGAGACGAGCTTCTACGACATGTTCGCGGCGTCCGCGGACAACATCGTGACCGGTTCGAAGCTCCTCATGGAACTGCTCGGGGCGGAGTCCTCCGCGCGGACCGAGATCGCCGAGCGCATGCGGGCCGCCGAGCACGCGGGTGACGACGCGACGCACGCCATCTTCCACCAGCTCAACTCTTCCTTCATCACGCCGTTCGACCGCGAGGACATCTACCGGCTGGCGTCCTCGCTCGACGACATCATGGACTTCATGGAGGAGGCCGTCGATCTCGTCGTCCTCTACCAGATCGACGAGCTGCCCAAGGGGGTTGACCAGCAGATCGAGGTGCTGGCGCGGGCGGCCGAGCTGACCGCCGAGGCCATGCCGCACCTGCGGACGATGGAGAACCTCACCGAGTACTGGATCGAGGTCAACCGGCTGGAGAACCAGGCCGACCAGATCCACCGCAAGCTGCTCGCCCACCTGTTCAACGGCAAGTACGACGCCATAGAGGTGCTGAAGCTCAAGCAGATCGTCGATGTGCTGGAGGAAGCCGCCGACGCGTTCGAGCACGTCGCCAACACGGTGGAGACCATCGCGGTCAAGGAGTCCTGACCGCCGTGGACACGTTCGCCCTGGTCGTCGTCGTCGGCGTCGCCCTCTTCTTCACCTACACCAACGGTTTCCACGACTCCGCCAACGCCATCGCGACGTCCATCTCCACCCGGGCGCTGACGCCCAGGGTGGCGCTGCTGATGGCGGCGGGGATGAACCTCGCCGGTGCCTTCATGGGCAGCGGCATCGCGCAAACCGTCTCCGAGGGCCTCATCGAGACGCCGACCGGCTCGCACGGCATGGTCATCCTGTTCGCCGCGCTGGTCGGGGCGATCGTGTGGAACATGATCACCTGGTATTTCGGCCTGCCGTCGTCCTCCTCGCACGCCCTGTTCGGCGGCATGGTCGGCGCGGCGCTCGCCGGGTCCATCACCGTCTACTGGGACGGGGTGCTGGAGAAGATCGTCCTCCCGATGTTCATCTCACCGCTGGTCGGCATGGGGCTCGGCTACCTGGTGATGACGGCGATCCTGTGGATGTTCCGGCGGGCCAACCCGAACCGGGCGCAGCGCGGCTTCCGCATCGCGCAGACCGTCTCGGCCGCCGGCATGGCGCTCGGCCACGGGCTCCAGGACGCGCAGAAGACGATGGGCATCGTGGTGATGGCGCTGGTCATCGCCGATGTCGAGGACTCCGGCGATCCCATCCCGGTGTGGGTCAAGCTCGCCGTCGCCGCGATGCTCTCGCTGGGCACATACGCGGGCGGCTGGCGCATCATGCGCACCCTGGGGCGGCGCATCATCGAGCTCGACCCGCCGCAGGGTTTCGCCGCGGAGACGACGGCGGCCTCGGTGATGTACGCCACCGCCTACATCTTCCACGCGCCGATCTCCACGACGCACACCATCACCTCGGCGATCATGGGGGTAGGCGCGACGCGGCGGGTGAAGGCGGTGCGCTGGGGCGTGGCGAAGAACATCGTCGCCGGCTGGTTCATCACCATGCCCGCCGCCGCCACGGTCGCCGCGATCAGCTACTTCTTCACCAATCTGATCTTCGGCTGAGGCGGGCCGACCGACCGGGCGGGCGTCGGCCCCGGGGCACGCGCGGGTGGCCCGGTCGGCCGCGGCCACTGAACTGCCCGGGAGAGGCGGAACACCCCGGAACCGGGTCGGCGGCGTCGCGGGCGGTGGGCGGGGATCGCCCCGGGGGCGCCAGGCCGGCGGGGCGCCGGGGCCTCGGGGGTGCCAAAACGACAGTGGGCCCGTCTCCCTGGAACCAGGAGACGGGCCCTCGCCGCGCGGCGGCACCGCCATGCAGCGCCGCGCGACGCCGGCTCAGCCGAAGCGGCCGGAGATGTAGTCCTCGGTGGCCTGCACCGAGGGGTTGGAGAAGATGCGCTCGGTGTCGTCGATCTCGATGAGCTTGCCGGGCTGCCCGATCGCCGCGAGGTTGAAGAACGCGGTGCGGTCGGAGACGCGCGCGGCCTGCTGCATGTTGTGGGTGACGATGACGATCGTGTACTGCTCCTTGAGCTGCCCGATCAGGTCCTCGATGGCGATGGTCGAGATCGGGTCGAGCGCGGAGCACGGCTCGTCCATGAGCAGGACCTGTGGCTCGACGGCGATGGCGCGGGCGATGCACAGGCGCTGCTGCTGACCGCCGGAGAGGCCGGAGCCGGGCTTGTTCAGCCGGTCCTTGACCTCGTTCCACAGGTTCGCGCCGCGCAGCGACTTCTCGACGACGCCGTCGAGCTCGCTCTTGCGGTACTTGCCGTTCAGCCGCAGCCCGGCGGCGACGTTGTCGTAGATGGACATCGTCGGGAACGGGTTCGGCCGCTGGAAGACCATGCCGATGGTGCGGCGGACGGCGACCGGGTCCACCCCGGGCCCGTACAGGGACTCGTCGTCCAGCAGCACCTTGCCCTCGACGCGCCCGCCGGGAGTGACCTCGTGCATGCGGTTGAGGGTGCGCAGGAAGGTGGACTTGCCGCAGCCGGAGGGGCCGATGAAGGCGGTCACGGAGCGGGGCTCGACGGTCATCGAGATGTCCTCGATGGCCTTGTGGGTGCCGTAGTAGGCGGTGAGGCCGCTGACGTCGATGCGCTTGGCCATGTCAGATCACTTCTCTTCTGGTGCCTGTGTCACGTCGTGGGTCTGCCGGGCCTCAGCGACCGGCCTTGGGGGCCTTCCAGCGGGCGATGCCGCGGGCCAGCAGGTTGAGCAGCATCACGAAACCGATCAGGACGAGGGCGGCGGCCCAGGCCCGGTCGTACGCGAACTGGTTGCCTGCCTTGAACTGCGTCCAGATGTAGTACGGCAGCGAGGACTGCGGCCCCTCGAACGGGTTGCTGTTGATGGAGGCGGCGCCGAACACCAGCAGCATCACCGGTGCAGTCTCGCCCGCGATGCGCGCGACGGCGAGCATCACACCGGTGGTGATACCCCCGATCGCGGTGGGCAGGACCACCTTGAGGATGGTGCGCCACTTGGGCACGCCCAGAGCCAGGGACGCCTCACGCAACTCGTTGGGGACGAGCTTAAGCATCTCCTCGGTGGAGCGCACGACGACCGGCATCATCAAGATGGCCAGCGCCATGGCACCCGCCCAGCCGGAGTAGCCGAAGTCCAGCAGGATGATCCAGAAGCTGAGGACGAACAGGCCGGCCACGATCGACGGAATGCCGGTCATGACGTCGACGAAGAAGGTGACGGCGCGGGCGAGCTTGCCCCGGCCGTACTCGACGAGGTAGATCGCGGTGAGCAGGCCGATCGGCGCGGCGATCAGCGTGGCCAGGCCCACCTGCTGCACGGTGCCGATGAGGGCGTGGTAGACGCCGCCGCCGGGCTGCAGGTCGCGCAGGCCGCTCATGGAGTGCGTCAGGAAGTACCCGTCGAGCATGCCGATGCCGCGCGCGACGGTCTCCCACACCAGGGAGGCGAGCGGGACGATGGCGACGATGAAGCACACCCACACCAGGCTGGTGGCCAGCCGGTCCCTGGCCTGCCGCACGCCTTCGACGGCGGTGGTGAGCGCGAAGGTGAGGGTCAGGAACAGCAGGGCGCCGATCAGGCCCCACTGGGCCTTGCTGTCCATGCCGCCGAGCAGGCCGATGCCGCTGCCCAGCGCGGCGGACAGCACGGCGATGCCCAGCGGCGCGAAGCGCGGCAGCCGGGCGTGCCGGAGGCTGGTGGACGGGGAGCCGGCGCTGCCCACGGGGGTCTTGTCCAGGACGGCGTTGCTCATGCGTTGGCCCCCGAGTACTCCTTGCGGCGAGCGATGATCAGGCGGGCGCCGCCGTTCACCAGCAGGGTGATGACGAACAGCACCAGGCCGGAGGCGATGAGGGCGTCCCGGCCGGTGTCCCCGGCCTCGTTGAAGCCCGCGGCGATGTTCTGGGCGAAGGTGCCGCCGCCCGGGTCGAGCAGGCTCAGATTGATGACGAAGCTGGGCGAGAGCACGGTGGCGACCGCCATCGTCTCGCCGAGCGCGCGGCCCAGGCCCAGCATGGAGGCGCTGATGACGCCGGAGCGGCCGAACGGCAGGACGGACATCCGGATGACCTCCCACCGGGTGGCGCCCAGGGCGAGTGCGGCCTCCTCGTGCATCTTCGGCGCCTGGAGGAAGACCTCGCGGGAGACGTTGGTGACGATCGGCAGGATCATGATCGCCAGCACGATGCCGACGGTGAACAGGGAGCGTCCGGCGCCGCCGGAGTAGCTGAAGAACCCGGTCCAGCCGAGGTAGTCGTCCAGCCAGAAGTACAGCCCGGACAGGTGCGGGACCAGGAACAGCGCGCCCCACAGGCCGTAGACGATGGACGGGACGGCCGCCAGCAGGTCGATGACGTACCCGAGCGGGCTGGCCAGCTTGCGCGGCGCGTAGTGCGAGATGAACAGCGCGATGCCGACGGCGACGGGCACGGCCAGCGCCATGGCGATGATCGAGCTGACCACAGTGCCGAACGCCAGCACGGCGATGCCGAAGACCGGCGGGTTGGCGTTGGCGTTCCACTCGAAGGTGGTGAAGAAGTTGCCCTCGTTGACGGCGAGGGCGTTGATCGTCCGCCAGGTCAGGAAGGCCGCGATGGCGGCCATGATGACCAGCAGGGCGATGCCCGAGCCACGGGAGAGGCCCAGGAAGATGCGGTCACCGCGGTGCTGGGCGCCCGGGGACGCCTTGCTGGCCTGCGGGGGTAGGTCCCGCTGGGGCGGCGGGGCGAGGGTGTCGGCTATGTCCATGATGACTCCGGTCTGGTGCGGGGCCGGGCGCTGAGCGGGGACCGGTCCCTGGCGGCGGTGCACCGGATGGGTTGCGGGTGGGTCACTGGCCGGGGACGCCGGACGCCGGTGCGGTTCCCTGGGCTGGGGAACCGCACCGGCCTCGGGTCAGGAGAGGGTGTCGATCTTCTCGCGCACCTTGGTGATGACCTCGTCCGGGATCGGGGCGTAGCCGATGTCGGCGAGCTGCTGCTGACCGTCCTCGCTCGCGGCGTAGGTCAGGAAGGACTTCGTCGCCTCCAGCGTCCCGGCGTCGTTGCCCTGGTCGCAGGCGATCTCGTAGGTGACGAGGATGATCGGGTAGGCGCCCGCCTCGTCGGTGGAGTAGTCCAGCTCCATGGCCAGGTCGCCGTCGGTGCCGACGATCTTGCCGGCGGCGATACCGGTGGAGGCGTTCTCGACGGTGGCCTCGACGGCGTCACCCGCGCCGGTGTCCAGCGCGACCGTGTCGATGTCGTTGCCGGTGGCGTAGGACAGCTCGAAGTAGCCGATCGCGCCGTTGGTCTGCTGGACGTTGGTGGCCACACCCGCCGAGCCGTTCGCCGACTGGCCGCCCTTCGCCGCCCACGCCTTGGCCGGCTCGTACGGCCACTCCTTGGGGGCGGCCTCGTTCAGGTAGGTGGTGAAGTTGTCCGTCGTGCCGGACTCGTCCGAGCGGTGGAACGCCTGGATCTTGGTGGCGGGCAGCTCCGCGTCCGGGTTCAGCTCCTGGATGGCCGGGTCGTCCCACTGCGTGATCTTCGTGTCGAAGATCTTCGCGATGGTGGACGCGTCCAGGACGAGGTTGTCCACACCGGAGAGGTTGTAACCGAGGGCCACCGGGCCGCCGACCATCGGCAGGTTGATGGCCTTGCCCCCCTCGCAGACCTTCTGGGACTCCTCGACCTCCTCGGGCTTCAGCGCGGAGTCGGACCCGGCGAAGGCGGTCTTGCCCTGCAGGAACTCCTGGATACCGGCGCCGGAACCCGTCGGGTTGTAGTTGATCTTCGTGTCGGGGCACGCTTCCTGGTAGCTCTGCACCCAGGCGTCGATGGCGTTCTTCTGGGCGCTGGAACCCGAGGCCAGCAGGTTCCCCTCCCCCTGGCACTCGATGTTGCCGGCGGCGGCGCTCTCCGTGCTGTCCCCGCCCTGTGCGGTGTTGTCGTCCGAGCCGCAGGCGGACAGGACCAGAGCACTGGTGACTGCCATAGCGCCGACGGACAGGGCGCGAAGCCGGTTCGTGCGCTGAAGCTTCACTTCGGTTCAGTTCCTTCCTGAGCCCGCCGGTGGGGGAGCGGCAAGCGATGGAGTGCGGACGTTCTCTTGTCAGCTAGGGGGTGAACTCCGCGCCTCGCGAGGTGGCACACCCTCCGTACGGCCGAAATTAGGCAGGACAGGTGAAGCGCCCGACCGTCGAGAGTGAACGGAAGGTGAACCTCGCTCATCAGGGCGGTGTCCGTGTTCGTCCTGTATTCCACTCGTATCCGGGGCGTGACCCTGTGACGGGTGGGGAGCCGGTGGCGTGCCCACGGCAGGCCCGGGAGGGAACACCCGCGCGCGGAAGTCGCGTCCGCGGGCGCGGGAGAACGTGCAGGGGTGGACATCGCTCCCGGCAGACGCCGGGGCGGGGGGTGCCGGGGGCGGTTGCCCGGTACCGCTCCTGGTCCGGCCGGTACGGGGCCGCGCTCGCTGCCCGAGGCGGCCGCGGCTGGGCGCCTGGCCCGCTGCCGTGCGCCGCCGGGCCCGTCCCCGTGCCGGGCTGGGTGGTGAGTGGAGTCTGATGCTCCGCACCGACGGCCTGATGGAGGGCTGCGTCACCGTCGGCTCACGGGCGCGGCCCGGCCGGGACGGCATGCCACAGGCCCGGCCGGGACGGCATGCCACAGGCCCGGCCGGGACGGCATGCCGCAGTCGGCCAGCGCGCGGTGCGTGGCCGGGAGCGCGCGGGCGGGGCGCTGCTCGGCGGCGTCCTCGCGGGCGCGGGCGCGGGCGGGCCGCTCAGCGCCCCCCGTTGTACGGCCCGTACGGCCCGTCGCTGCTGCTGCCCCGGTACCGGCCTCCGCCGCGCCCGCCGCCGACCTGGATCAGCGCGGGACGGACATCGACCAGGTACACGATGTTGGCGATCACGACGACGATCGTCAGCAGGAAGCCGAGCCCCGGAACGCCGATCAGGTGCACGGCGACCCCGACGCCCAGCAGGATCAGCCAGAAGTTCTTGGTGTTCTTGTCGGCCGCGCGGAACGCGTCCTCGCGACGCAGCACGGCGTCCACGAAGCAGAAGATGGCGAGGACCAGGAGCCCGAGGAACACCACCGTCAGCAGGGTGTTGAATCCGGACAGAATCACGCTGCTCATCCTCCTGGTTCAAAGCCGACCCGGCCTCCCACGCTACCGGCACGGAGGCCGGGCAGGTAGCCGTACCCGGCTGTGCCCGGCCGTGCCGTCGGCCTGGTGGGGCGGTGGGTCAGGACGCCGAGGGGGGCGTGGTCTTGCGTGTCCCCGACGCCTTGGCGCCCGTGCCGCCCTTGGCCGTCCCGCTCTTCGCCGTGCTCCGCGCCCCGGCGCTCTTGGCGGCGGTGTCCTTGGCGGTGTCCTTGGCAGCGGTGTCCTTGGCGGCGGTGTCCTTGGTCGCGCTGTCCCCGGCCGCCTTGCGCGTGGGCGGGGTGGTGGTGGCGGACTTCGCGGAGGCCGTGGAGGTGGTGCCCGCGCCCCGCTTCGGGGGCTCGCTCGGCTCGGCCTGCTCGGAGAACTTGGTCTTGCCGTCCACCGGCTCCGTCACGGTGACCGGCTCACGCTCGATCGTCGTCGCGTAGTCGGAGTCCGTCTCGCCCTCCTTGCGGCCGCGCCAGCCTTCGACGGCGACCTTGCCCTGTTCGGCGAGCGCGTCGTAGCCCTCCTTGGCCTTCACCGCCGCTTCGGCCGCGTAGCCCACGCCCTGCAGCGCCAGCGTCTGCGCCTGCTCGCGCCACTTCTTGACGTCCGTGTCGAGCGAGGCGAGCGCCTGCTGCATCCGCGCCTGCACGGTCTTGGGGTCGGTCTCGCGGAGCTTGGCGATCCGCTCGGGCGCCTCGCTGCGCAGCTTGTCGAGCACCCCGGCCGCGAAGTACAGCGGCGTCGGGTCGGTCAGGACCTTGCGGAAGTCGGTGTTGGTCGCCATGGTGCGTCCCTTTCGGCGTTTCAGGGTGTGGCGCCGGTTGCGCCGCCGCTGTCGGGTGTGCTGCCGTTCTGGGCCCGGAACGACGTGTAGATCTGGAGCAGCGCCTGCTTCTGCTGCTCGGTGAGCGCCGGGTCGGCGAGGATCGCGGCGGTGACGTCGATCTCCGCCTCGGCCCGCTCCTCCAGCATTCCCGCGCGCACGTACAGCGTCTCCGCCGAGATCCGCAGCGCCTTGGCCAGCTGCTGGAGGATCTCGGCGCTGGGCTTGCGCAGCCCGCGCTCGATCTGACTCAGGTACGGGTTCGAGACCCCGGCCGCCTCAGCGAGCTGCCGCAGCGACAGCTGCGCGTTGCGCCGCTGTTCGCGCAGGAACTCACCAATGCCGCCAGTACCCATACCCCCACCCTGCCCCACTCCGCTAACTTCTGCAAGCACCCCGCTTGCAACCGTGTCCCCCACCACGCGCCGAGCGCTCAGCCGGCCTAGTTGATCTTGCTCGGGCGGCAGAGGGCCCGTCTGTGAGAGTCCGGGGCGTGGCAGCCCAGAGATGTTGAGGCCCGGACCGTGTCAGTGGCCCGTGGCAGAGTCGAGCCCATGAGGTCCAGGTTGATACGCACCCCGCTCCCGAACGAACAAGGGGAGAGCATCGAACCCCTCCTCCCGCCGACCGAGAGCCCTGCAGGGCGAGCGGTCGGGCACCTCGACGTGACCGTGGGCGGGCGTTGAGATGGCCGATTTCAAGGAGGAACTGTCGCCGGAGCTCATCAAACGTCTCGCGGGTGACCTCGCGGGTGCCTCGGCCTCGTTCGACCGGACGGCGTTCGAACAGCTCGCGGGCACCGGTATCGCTGACCTGGAGTTGAAGGCCCGTATCGATTGGATCGCCCGGGCCCTCACGGCGACGATGCCGGAGTCCCCCGAAGAGGCTGACCGCGTAATCCGTGCCGCCCTCGACGGTGGGGGCCTGGCGGGGTGGGCTTCCATGCCCGTCAACGCCTACGTCGCCTCGGCGCTGTTGGACCGGCCCGACATCGCGCTGCCGCTGCTGGCCGCGCTCACCCCCCGCTACACCGCCGAGTTCGCGATCCGCCCGTTCGTCGACGCCCACTACGGGATCACGATGGACCAGCTCAGGGCGTGGACCACTGACCCGGACGAACACGTTCGGCGGCTTGTCTCGGAGGGCACGCGTCCGCGCCTGCCCTGGGCACAGCGGCTCTCCCGGTTCGTCGCCGATCCCGCTCCCGCGCTGGCGCTCCTGGAGGCTCTCGTCAACGATGAGTCCCGCTACGTGCGCCGTTCCGTGGCGAACCACCTCAATGACATCAGCAAGGACCACCCCGACCTCGTCCTCGACACCGCACGGCGATGGTCCCGCAGCAGCACGCGAGGCGATTTCGTCGTGCGCCACGGCCTGCGGACGCTCGTCAAACGAGGACACCCGCAGGCTCTCGCGGTGCTCGGGTTCGATCACCAGGCCCCGATCGACATCATGGACCTCGCCTGCTCACCGTCCAGCATCTCCGTCGGGGAGGCGACCACTGTCGTCTTCACCCTGCACGCCGCCCAGGCAACGACAGCGGCGATCGATTACGTGGTCCACTACCAGGGGGTGCGCGGACCCAAGGCGGGCAAGGTGTTCAAGCTGACCGTCCGGGACCTTCCCGCGGGCCAAGCGGTCCACTTCTCACGCCAACACCGCTTCGCGAGCCTTTCGGTCCGCACGATCCACCCCGGGCCTCACCGCATCGAGGTTCAGGCCAACGGACGCATCCTCGGTGCGACCGAGGTCCACATCACCGCCGCCGACACATCGGAGGGCCCGGTCTGAGGCAGCTGAGCTGAACGCCCAGCGCCCCGGGACGGTCTTAAAGCGCTGACAAGCACGCCCCCAATCCGCTCCAGAGAGCGACTGGCACTTCGCCGTGGCTTCGGGAGACAGGGCCATGAAGGACAACGATGACACGGGCCGGCCCCTGGCTGGGGCCGCCCGTGTCACCACCATCCGGGCGCTTGCCGGGCTGTTTCCTGGCAGGAGCGGTTTTAAGCGGCGTCGAAGCGCCACCACTGCCCGAGGTTGTTGGCCCGTTTCCTGAGCGCCAGTGGCTCACCGGAGCGGGTGGCGGTCAGGACCGTGCCGTCGAGGTTGTTCACGACGCGGTACCAGCCGCCGCCGATCGGTTCCAGGCGCCACTGTTCGCCCTTGTTGTCGGCCACCGCGTCCATGAGTGCGGCGACCTTGTCGATGACGTTGTACGACAGGTGCCGGGAACCGGTCAGCCGTGGTGCCAGGCGCCAGATGCCGTCGGGACCGGTGTCGGCGTGCAGGTCCCACATCTGACGGTTCTGGCCCGGTGCCGGAGCCGCCCCGGTGATCTTTGCTCCGGCGGTGGTGTCACCGCCCGGCAGCTCCATCGCCAGTCCCGTGGCGGAGCGCAGGGCGACGCGGTCCGCGTCCTTGGGTGCGATGCCGCCCTTGAGCGCGTCGGGAACGGTGACGCAGTCGGTCAGTCCCACCGTTCCGAAGAGGCCGGGCTTCAGGCACTGGCCGCTGTCCACGGAGCGCAGTGTGCGGCCCTGCCAGGCCCACTGCTGGTCACGGCTCTGTGCGCACGGCCCGAGCGCCACCTCGTGCTCGGCCGCGTCGTAGCGCAGGCACTTGTCTGAGGCGGGGTTCACCAGGAAGAAGGCGCCGCCCGCGGTCGGCGTCGGGGGCGTGTGCGTCCGGGCTCTGGCGGCCGTTTTCGCCGGTGTTCCCGTGGCCGTGGTACCGGCCGCCTTGGCCGGGGGCGTGGTGGAGGGCGGGGTGGCCCGCCACTGCTGGTCCGCCGCGCCGGGCGAGCACGGCATCATGCGCGCGCCGCCAGGCCCGGGGCCGTTGCCGTCCAGGCACGTGCCCAGCTGGTCGCTGGTGATCGGCCCCGGGGTGGTCCCCCCGCTTTGGTCGTCCCACCCGCGGGGCTTGAGGCGGGGTCCGGGCAACTGCCCCGGCGGCTCAAGCCACCACCACTGGTTGGACCGTTCGCCGCAGGGTTCCACGGTGAGCCAGCTCTTGCGGTCGGTGTCGGTCATGGTCTGCGGGTTCTGGGTGAGACAGCCCGCCACCTTCCGCTTGCCGTCGTGCTCGCGGAGGTAGAAGTACTGCACGGCTGCACGGTGATCGGGCAGGGAGAGGGCCCATGTGGTGACGCCGTCACGACCGCCCTTCGCCAGCTGCGCCCACCTGCCGTCCTCGCTGTGGGACAGGAAGCTGTCGGCATACTTGACGGTGACGTCGGCGAGGACGGGCTGCGGTTGGTCCGAGTGCTGCTCGACGGTCGGCCCGGCGGGCCGGGACGCGGTGAAGTCCCACCGCTGCTTGCCGGTGTCGCGCTCCTCCTCACCCCGGACGTAGGCGCCGTTGCCGCCCCAGTCGGCTTCGACGAGATCCCCGCTGGTGGCATTGCGCAGCACGATGCTGTGGGTCTCCCCCTCGAGGAGGGTTGCCGAGGGGTGCTTCTCGTGGATCCGCACCTGGTCAGGTCCCATGCCGGGCGCCCCGTAGCAGGCGAAGTAGCGCGCGTGGGCGAGGTTCGGCAACGCCTCCATGGTTTTGCGCAGGCACGTGCCCAGGGCCTGCTGCCCGTACGCGTTGGGGTGTGCCGCCTCCTGCGTCTCGCCCTGGGTCCAGGGGAGTCCGTCGGCCAGGCCGGGAATCCACCGCACCCACTCGGTCACCCTCGCGTCGGGCGGGTTGTCGAGGGTGTTGTCCTTGCCTGCCTGGTCGGCGCCCTGCCCGCACAGCTGGTGACCGGCGAACGCGGACTGGGTGTCGAGGAAGATGACCTTGTGCATCCCGGCGACGTCGGCGAGGTGCTGGTTCAGGCCGGGCACGACCTCGTAGTGCAGCCAGTCGATGTCCTGGTCGGTCAGCGGGCAGCCACCGGCCATCTCCCGCATCCACATCCTGTTCTCGTAGCGCACGTTCAGCGCTGAGGGGACAGGGTTGGGGTACCCCTGAAGGATGATCCTCGCATTGCGCTGGCCGGAGCGGTTCAGCGTCTCCCTGACCGCCTCGACCGTGGTGCTCACCGCTTCCCGCACCGCGCCGTACTTGCGGACGACCTCCTCGCGGCCCTTGGCGCTACAGGGGCGGTTGGCCTCGTAGCCCAGCACACAGTTCTGGGCGATCTCGGAGAAGCCCAGGTCGTTCCCGCCGACGGAGAGCACCACGTACGTGACGCGGTACCGGCTGGTCAGCTTGGCCAGTTGCTCCACCTGGGGCTCTTCGCCCTTGAAGCTTCGGGAGGTGACATCTTCGGTGGTGGCCCCGGAACAGGCGATGTTGAAGCGCCGCTCCCGTGGGATGCCGAGCGCGTCACCGAGCGACTTGATCGGCGCGACATCCGAGCGGTGGCACCTCTCGTTGCCCTCGGCGGTCTCGCCGTAGACCCGCTTGGGGTCGTGCTCGCACTTCTCGGCGCTCCCGCTGCCGGTGCAGTCGAACGCGGCCCGGTCGGTGCCGTACGAGGAGCCCTGGCGGGCCTTGGTGCTGTACTGGCCGCTGGAGCCGTTGCCCTGCCAGCGCCCGGCCTCACCCGAGATGTAGCTGTCGCCCATGGACACCACCGCGTCCTGACACTGCTCGGCGTCGGCGGCCTGTGCGGCCTGGGACGGTGCGCCGCTGGCGCGGGCGGTGTTCGCCGCTCTCCAGGCGCACGCCTGGTGGGAGATCAGCAGCACGGGGGTGTGGTCGGAGTAGCGGCCCGGTTCGTCGATCCGCTCGGGGAGCATGCTGTCCCGCCCATGGGGGTCGCCTACGAGCGCGTAGTCGAGTTCCCTTTTCACGCCGTTCTTGTCGACGTGGGTCTTCTTGCCCGTGTTGTTCAGGGTCAGGCCGTTGAGGTCGCCGAGCTGATCCGGCTCCCGGTTGAAGTCACCGCCGACCATGATGGTGTAGCCCTCATCCTGCGCCCAGGCCCAGGCCCGGCGCGCCTGCGACATCGCGTCGCCGCCCCCGCTGGCACTGGCGTGCAGGGTGAAGTACACGTCGTTGCCTATGCGCACACCCAGCATCGGGCGCAGCCTGTCGGAGACCCGCCCGACCAGGACCGTCTCGGTGGCCTCTTCTCGGGTGACGATCGCGAGGTTCACCCGGTGCCCGCCGCTGTCCCAGTCGATGCGGTAGATGTGGTAGTTCCGCTGCGTCGAAACCTTCCAGGTGCGGTGCTCGACCTGGTTGATGGGCTCGGCCTCGCCGTGGAGGACCTTGGGCGTCAGCGTTTCCTTGTGCTTGGCGCTGGCCGGTACTTCTGTGGGCCCGGCCTCCTGGAGGAGCGCGATGTCCGCCTGGGCGCTCCCCGGCTGGGACATCAGAGGGTTCTTGAGGTCCTCCCACTTGGCGGCGGGGTTGCGGCCCGTGCCGCCGCCCTGCATGTTCCACGCCAGAACGGTGCGGTCAACGGTGGCGGCGTGGGCCGGTGCGGCGCCGACCGTGGCGGTGAGCGCGGTGAGCAGCCCCGCGATCAGCGAGGTGACCAGCAGGAGAACGAGCGATATTCGGGGTCTTGCGCCCTGCCCCCGGGGCGGGGGGCTAAGCGAGAATAAGGCTTGCATGCGTGTACGTGCGTCCCTTCGGGGGTTTGGGGCACTTCTGCTTCTGGACCGGTGCGCGACGGGTGCGGCGTAGCCGCCGTGCGTACGGCGAGGGGTCCTCGGCATCGAAAGAGGATGCTACGTGCAACGGTCCGTGCTTCGACAGTGTCATCGCGTGAACGTTCGCTGGAAGAGGGTGAGTTGAGACAGAAGAGTCCGTACGCACGCGTTGCCTGCAAACCGGTGGGAGGGACCTGGCGGATGCCTGTGCGGCCCGGGGTGATCCGGGCTGCCGGGATCTGTGTGACGTGCCGAAGGGGTGATCGGCGCAGCCGGGTTGACGTCCTGCGGGCCTTGCCGCGTGTCGGCGGCGCGCGGGACGGGCCGGGGGCGCGGCGCGGCGTAGGGTGCGGCGGCATGGTGTGGGTGTGGAGGCACAGGCGGTCGGACGCGGCGGACCGCTGGCCCCCGGCCGTGACCCGGGTCGAGCGGGACGTGCGAGCCCGCCTGCTGGACGGGCGCGAGCCGATGGACGTGCGGTACGCGTGGACGCCCGCCGGGGCCCCGGAGCCCGCGGGCCCCGCGCTGCGGGCGTGCGCGGTGCTGGAGCGGTACGCCGGGCGCCGTCCGCCGCGCCTGCTGGTCACCGGCGCGACGGGCGCGGGCAAGACCGTGCTGGGCGTGAGCCTGGTGCTGCGGCTGCTGGAGCAGCGCGCACCGGGCGACCCCGTGCCGGTCCGGCTGCCCCTCCCGCACGGCGACGACGCGGCCGGCCTCGACCCGCCCGGCGTCCTGGCGGGGTGGCTGCGCACCGCGTACCGCCTGCCGCGCGCGGCGGCCGAGGAACTGGTGCGGGAGGGCAGCCTCGTCCTGATCCTGGACGCCGCCCCGCCCATCCCTGCCACCCCGCCCGCGCAGTTGCCCGCCCAGCCGGAGTCGGGCTGGGACGCGAGGTGGGAGGCAGGCCGGGACGTGAGCCCGGGCGCGGAGCGTGACGCAGGCCGGGACATTGCCCCGGACGCAGGGCCAGACGCGAGCCGGGACGCGACCCAGGACGGGAGGCCGTGCGCGGGGCGGGGCGTGGGCCAGGACGGGGGATTGGGGGCTGGCCGAGGAGTGGCCCTGGACGTGCGGCCGTGCGCGGGGCGGGACGTGGGCCAGGACGCGCCCCCGGCCGGGGAGGACGAGGCGCGCCCCGGCGTGGCTCCGGACGCCGACGACGCCGGACTCCCCACGGCTCCCGCACCCCGCCCCGGCCCCGCCCCCGCCGGTGCAGCCCTCCGCGCCACGCTCGCCGCGTTCGCTGCCCACCAGCAGGCCG
This sequence comes from Streptomyces sp. JJ66, assembly GCF_019303495.1. GTDB lineage: Bacteria > Actinomycetota > Actinomycetes > Streptomycetales > Streptomycetaceae > Streptomyces. Next base: position 28,138 of record NZ_JAEVFI010000018.1, read on the forward strand.
TCGGCGCGCCGGGAACCGTGCTGTTGTGCCCGGCCGACGCCGTGCTGCTCGACGCCGTGCGGGCCGTACCCGGCTGGGGTGAGGACGCCGCCCGGGTGGAGGTGCTGCCCCTGCGTGCCGAGGACGCCCGTTCCTACCTCCGCGCCCACGCCACCGCCCCCGACCGCTGGCGCGCGGTGTGCGACGTGCTGACCGCCGCCCCGCACGGCCCGCTCGCCGCCGCGTTGAACACCCCGGCCCGTCTGCTGGAGACCGTGCGCGCGTTCGAGGTCCGCGCGGAGTCCGGCGGCTACACCCGCCACCCCCGCGACCTGCTGACCGAGCCTTTGCCGGTCACCGACCTCGCCGTCACCCGCCCGGCGTGACGCCGCCCTTCGCCCCGGGGCCGTCGCTACCCGGTGGGGTGCCGATGACGACGGTGACGTGCAGGTCGTCGCTGGTGACGAGGCGGGGGGTCAGGCCGTGGCGACGGTACGTGCGGGCGGTGTCCGGGGCCTGGGCGACGCTGGTCTCGATCAGCAGGTGACCGGTTGGCGCGAGCCACCGCGCGGCCTGCGCCACCACGCGGCGCTGGACGGCCAGGCCGTCGGTGCCGCCGTCGAGGGCGACGCGCGGTTCGTGGTCGCGGGCTTCCGGGGGCAGCAGGCCGAGCGCGTCGGTCGGCACGTAGGGGGCGTTGGCGACGAGCACGTGGACGCGGCCGCGCAGCGTGGGCGGCAGCGGGCGGTAGAGGTCGCCGTGGTGGACGTGGCCGCTAAGGGGGGCCAGGTTGCGGCGGGCGCAGGCCACGGCGGCGGGGTCAACGTCGGCGGCGTGGAGTTCGACGCCCCGGGCCGCCCGGGTCAGGGCCGCGCCCACCGCGCCCGAGCCGCAGCACAGGTCCAGCACGACGCCCCCGGTGCGGGGGAGCAGCGCGGCGGCCTGCTGGACCAGGAACTCGGTGCGGCGGCGCGGCACGAACACCCCGGGCTCGACGACGACGCGCGTACCGCAGAACTCGGCCCAGCCCAGCACCTGTTCCAGCGGAAGCCCGGCACAGCGGCGTTCGGTGAGGGTGGCCAGTTCGGTGGGGGACGCGGCGGCGGCGAGCAGCAGGTCTGCCTCGTCCTCGGCGAACACACAGCCCGCGGCCCGTAGCGCGGCGACGACCTCGGTGGAGGAGAGGGCGGACTGGCTGTCGGCGCTGGTGAAGAGATCTGCCATACGGGTGCTCACCGTACGCGGACTTCCGCGTGGGCGCCGGTGTGTTTCGTAGTTGCCCGGGCGGTGAAGGCGCAGGGTGGTCACCGGCCCGACGCGGTGCCGTGCCGGGCGGGACGGCGGCCGGGCAGCACGGCGGCCGGGCAGCACGGCGACCGGGCGGGACGGCGACCGGGCGGGACGGCGACGGGAAAGGTGAGGCGTGGACGGTTCCCAGACGGCGTGGCGTCGCGAACGCATCCTGCGCGCGGCGGTGCGCGAAGGGCTGCTGGACCCCGAGAACGCGCTGCTCGCGGGGTTCGTGGACCTCGACGGCGTCGCCGCGAGCGTCGCCGCCCTCCACGCCGCGTTCCCCGACGTGCCCACGCTGCACACGTTCGCCGCCAAGGCCAACTGCCTGGTGCCGGTGCTGGCGGAGCTGCGCGCGCTGGGCATGGGGTGCGAGGTGGCCAGCCCGGGCGAGCTGGCACAGGCGCTGGCCGCCGGGTTCGCGCCGGAGCGGATCGTCTTCGACTCCCCGGCCAAGACCCGCGCCGAGCTGCGGCACGCGCTGGAACTCGGCGTCGCGCTGAACGTGGACAACTTCCAGGAGCTGGAACGCCTCGACGCGCTGCTGGGCGCCAGCGGCACGGGTACCGCCGCGCGGCTCGGGGTGCGGGTCAACCCGCAGGTGGGCGAGGGCGGCATCGGGGCGATGAGCACCGCGACCGCCACGTCCAAGTTCGGCATCCCGCTCACCGACGACGGCAACCGGCAGCGGCTGCTGGACGCCTACGCCGCGCGTCCCTGGCTGACCTGGGTGCACACCCACGTCGGCTCACAGGGCTGCCCGCTGGAGCTGATCGCCGACGGCGTGGCCCGGGCCGTCGGCTTCGCCGAGGAGGTGAACGCCCGGCTCGGACGCCGTCAGGTGACCGGTGTGGACATCGGCGGCGGGCTCCCGGTGAACTTCGGCGGTGAGGAGCACACCCCCGAGTTCCCCGCCTACGTGGCCCACCTGCGCGAGCGTGCCCCCGCGCTGTTCAGTGGCCGGTACCGGGTCGTCACCGAGTTCGGGCGCGCCCTGCTGGCGAAGAACGGTTTCACCGCCGCCTACGTCGAGTACACCAAGTCCGCCGGGGGACGTGCGATCGCGGTGACGCACGCGGGCGCACAGGTCGCGGCGCGCACGGTGTTCCTGCCCGAGGCGTGGCCCCTGCGGCTGACCGCCCACGATCCGACAGGCGCGGAGAAGCAGGGCGAACCCGTCCCACAGGACATCGCGGGCCCCTGCTGCTTCGTCGGCGACCTGCTCGCCCGCGCCCGCCCCCTGCCCCCGCTCGACCCCGGCGACCTGATCGCCCTGCTCGACACCGGCGCGTACTACTACTCCACCCCGTTCCACTACAACAGCCTGCCCGAGCCCGCCGTGCACGGCGCCCGCGTCCACACCGACAACACCGTCACCTTCCAACTCCTGCGCCCGGCCCAAACCCTCGACGACCTGCTCGCCCACACCACCGCCCCCCAAGCCCCCCAGCCCGCACCCGATCAAGGCTGACTGGCGCAGCCGAGGTGACCATGACGCCCTCCCCGCCACCCCGGACGTTCGTTCTCACAGCCGGGCAGTACCGACGGCTCCCGTGGCCCCTGACAGCCCCGGCGGATTTCACTGCGGCGGTGACGGTGTTCCTCGCGTAACGCGGCCGGGTGCGACGGCGACTGGGGTGAGTCGTGATAGCAGCCCACTTCCCCCGGGCCGCTTCCCGCCAGATCCTCCCAGGTGGTGAAGTCACTCAGTGAGCCGGAGGCTTGCCCCCAGCCCCCAGCCCCCAGCCCAGCCCAGCCCCCGGAGCGGTGCTGGCGTGGGCTCACTGGCGCGGCGTAACGCGGGGGGTGCTTGCCGCGCGGTGTGGTGGGGAAGGATGTAGGGCGCGTTAACGTGCCGTGCGTTCTTCCGTTAACACCGCCGCACAGAGTCGGGGTCATGGTGAGTGGACTGAGCAGGCGTGCGTTGCTGGGATCGGCCGGAGCCCTGGGGGCCGGCACCGCGCTGACGGGGAGCGCACCCGGGTTCTCGCCGCAGGACCCGGCCCCACCGGGCGGCGGCCCCACCGGCGCCCCCACTGGCAACCCCGCCGGCGGTGACCCCACCGGCGTCGCGCCCGCCCGGGCCGCGCTGCGCCGCCTGTTGCCGGACCACGCCGACCAGTTCACCCTCCGCCTGCTGGACGGCGGTGAGGAGCGGTTCACCGTGGACGGGGACAGCGGTGCCGTGACCGTCGCCGGGACGAGTCCGGCCACCGTGCTGACCGGCGTCCACTGGTACCTGAAGTACACCTGCCGCGCCCACCTGAGCTGGGCCGGGAGTCAGACGGAGCTGCCGCGCCAGCTGCCCGCGCCCCAGCAGCCCGTCGAGCAGCGGGCCACCGTGCCGCACCGGTTCGCGCTCAACGACACCCACGACGGCTACACCGCCCCCTACGCCGACTGGCCGCGCTGGGAGCGGCTGATCGACGTGCTCGCGCTGCACGGTGTCAACGAGGTGCTGGTGACGCCGGGCACCGAGGCCGTCTACCACCGGCTGCTGACGGATTTCGGGTACTCCGACGCCGAGGCGCGCGCGTGGATTCCGGCGCCGTCGCACCAGCCGTGGTGGCTGTTGCAGAACATGTCGCACTACGGCGGCCCGGTCAGCCCCGGCCTGCTGGCCGACCGCGCCGACCTGGGGCGGCGCATCACCGCGCGGCTGCGGGAGCTGGGTATGTCGGCGGTGCTGCCGGGCTACTTCGGCACCGTGCCGCGTGACTTCGCCACCCGCAACCCCGGCGCCCGCACCGTGCCGCAGGGCACGTGGGCCGCGCTGCCGCGCCCGGACTGGCTGGACCCGCGCACCGCCGCCTTCCGCGACGTCGCCGCCGCGTTCTACGCCCACCAGCGCGAACTGTTCGGCGCGGTGACCCACTTCAAGATGGACCTGCTGCACGAGGGCGGCGACCCCGGCGACGTCCCGGTGCCGGAGGCGTCCCGCGCCGTCGAGGAGGCGTTGCGGCGCGCCCACCCCGAGGCCACGTGGGTCATCCTCGGCTGGCAGGAGAACCCGCGCCGTGAGCTGCTGGACGGCCTCGCCCACCCCGAGCGCATGCTCATCGTGGACGGCCTGTCCGACCTGGAGCGCGTCACCGACCGCGAAGCCGACTGGGGCGGCGTCCCCTACGCGTTCGGCACCATCCCCAACTTCGGCGGACGCACCACCCTCGGCGCCAAGACCCACCTGTGGACGGAGCGCTTCACCACCTGGCGCGACCGCTCCGGCAGCGCGCTCACCGGCACCGCGTTCATGCCGGAGGCCGCCGAGCGCGACCCGGCCGCGTTCGAGCTGTTCAGCGAGCTGGCCTGGCGCGAGCAGCCGGTGGAGCGCGCGGCCTGGTTCACCGAGTACGCCCACTTCCGCTACGGCGCCCCCGACCGCGCCGCCGAGGACGCCTTCGCCGCGCTGCGCGAGACCGCGTACCGCATCAGCTCCACCGACGGCCGCCCGCACGACAGCATCTTCGCCGCCCGCCCCGACCTCGCCGCCCGCTCCGGCACCCGGTATGCCACCCACGCCCCCGCGTTCGACCTGCCCTCCTTCGACGCCGCCTTCGCCGCCCTGCTGAACGTCAGCCCCGCGCTGCGCGGTTCGGACGCCTACCGCCACGACGTGACCGACACCGCCCGGCAGGCCGTGGGCAACCGCTCGTGGCTGCTCATCGGCCAGCTCCAGCACGCGTACGCGACGAAGGACCGGACGGCGTTCGGCAAGCTGGCCGCGCTGTGGCTGGACCTGATCCGGCTGCTGGACGACGTCACCGGCGGCCACCGCCTGTTCCTGCTCGGCCCGTGGCTCGCCGACGCCCGCCGGGCCGCCGCCGACGCGGGCGCGGACGCCGCTGAGCGGGCCCGGCTGGAGCGCACCGCCCGCGTGCTGATCACCACCTGGGCCGACCGCGCTACCGCCAGCGGCGGCAACCTCGTGGACTACGCCAACCGCAACTGGCACGGCCTGACCGCCGACTACCACTTGCCGCGCTGGCAGACCTACCTGGACGAACTCGCCGACGCCCTCGCCGCCGACCGGCCGCCCCAGGACATCGACTGGTACGCCCGCGAGGAGGCGTGGACGCGGCAGACCAACGACTACCCGCAGCGCCCCGTCCACGACGCCCACCGCACCGCGCGCCGCGCCCACGACGTGCTCGCCCGCGCCCCGTACCAGGGCAGTCTCACCGCCTCCGCCGACCCGCGCGTGCTGCGCCCCGGCGGCGCCACCACGCTGACGGCGGCGTTCCGCAACGAGAACGGCCTGCGCGCCACCGGCACCGTGGACCTGACGCTGACCGGCCTGGAGCGGGCGCAGCCGCAGGGCCCCACCTCGTTCGACACCGTGGCCCCGGGCGCCCGTGCTCAGGCGGACTGGCGGGTCACCGCCGCCGACAGTGCCCTGCGCGACCCGCTGCGGCCACTGCCGTACGAACTGGCCGCCACCTTCGGCCCGCAGGGCGAAAACCGGGTGCGCACGGCGCGCGCGGGCACGCTGTTCCTCGCCGGTGAGCTGGACCCGGGCCTGCGCACCCACACCACCAACGACGCCGTTTTCGGCCAGCTCGGCGCGCGCTACGCCGTCCACGGCGGCGGCAACGACCTGTGGCGCACCCGGGAGCAGTTCGGCACCGTCTACCGTCCCGGTGGCCTGCGCGACGGCGGCAGCGTCACCGTGGACGTCACCGCGCAGCCGGACACCGGGCCGTGGGCGCGGGCCGGGATCATCGCCCGCAATAGCCTGCCCGAGGCACGCGGTCGCGGCGTGGTGAACCTGGCCATCACCCCGGGCAACGGCGTGGTGCTGTCCTACGACCCCGACGGCGGCGGCCTGCTCCGCGCCTACCGCCGCCTCACCGGCGTCCGCGCCCCGGTGCGGCTGCGGCTGACGCGCTCGGGCTCGTCCTTCACCGGCGCCTGCTCCACGGACGGCGGCGCGAGCTGGCGCACCGTGGCCACGGTGACCGTGCCGGGCACCGCCACCGCCCAGGACGCGGGCCTGTTCATGACCACGGCGAGCGGCGGCGGCGACACCCGTGCCACGGTGGAATTCCGCGACTGGACGACGAGGTGACACGGCGCCTGAGGTGCGGGGCGGACGAGGCGCGGGGCTGGCCGGAGCGGAACTGACCCCCGGGCGGGCCTGCCTGCCCGGGGCGCTCACCCCTGTTCGGCGAGCTTCCTGACACCTTCCAGCGTGGCGTCGATGCCCCGCCGCAGGACGCTGACGCGGTAGGCCATGATCTCTTCCTCCTGGCCCGGGGCCTGTTCGATGGCCCGGGCCAGCCCGGAGGGGCCCAGGCCGATGCGCACGGAGTGCCGGAGCCGGGTTCCGCCGCCCTCGGGGGCCACGTCGTAGCGCCAGGTCGCCAGGGGCTTGGCCGGGGCGCCGGGGCTGTCCTGCGGCGCTTCCGGGGCGTGCACGACGTAGGAGTAACCGCGCTCGGGTTCCAGCTCGATCACCGTGCTGACCGTCCGCCACTCGCCCATGTGCGCGCTGCGGTTGTGGCCCGCGAAGCGCGCCCCGAGGGCCATCGCGTCCGCGCCGTCGAGCCAGGCCACGCGCTGGAGCTCCGGGCTGAACCGGGTCGGCAGCTGGATGTCGGTCACCAGGGCCCACACGGTGGCGGGGCTCGCGTCGATCAGCACCTCACTGGCCACTTCGGGCTCGTCCGCGAATCGCATGGTCTCTCCTCACCCTCGTCACCGCGCCTGCGCGGCCATCGTCGTCCACACCGGACGACTTCGGTGACGAGTGTGTCCAGGGTCACGAACCTCCGCTCAGGGGAAGGGAGTTGACCGGGCAGAGAGGTCAGACCTCCACCAGCACGGTGAAGGGGCCGTCGCCCAGCAGGGACACCTTCATGTCCGCGCCGAAGCGGCCCTCGGCCACCTCCGCGCCCAGCGCCCGCAGCCGCGCGCACACCTCGGCCACCAGCGGCTCCGCCACCTCGCCGGGCGCCGCCGCCTGCCAGGTGGGACGCCGCCCCTTGCGCGCGTCCCCGTACAGCGTGAACTGGCTGATCACCAGCAGCGGTGCGCCCAGGTCCGAGCAGGACTTCTCGCCGGACAGGACGCGCAGCCCCCACAGCTTGCGGGCCAGCTTCTCCGCCTGCTCCGGACCATCCTCGTGCGTGACGCCGACGAGGACGCACAACCCCTCCCCGACGATCTCCCCGACCGTCTCGCCGTCCACCGTCACGCTGGCGCCGTTCACCCTCTGAACTACTGCTCGCATGGGTCCATGATGCGCCGGATGGGTGCCAAGTCGCTGCGCGCCTCCCGCCCGAAGTGACACGATGCGGGCACCGGACACCAGGCCGGGGACAAGGGGACGACCATGAGCACAGCCGGAGCCGGCGGGACCCCCGGCACCGTACCGGCGGCCGGTGGCCTGCCGCCGCGGCAGCGCGGCTCGCGGGACACGCCTGACAGCGAGGTCACCGACACTTCGGTCACCGACAGCCCAGTCACGGACAGCGAGGTCACCGGCACCGAGGACCCGGCCGCGCTCGGCCTGCCCCAGCTGCGCGCCCTGCGCCGCGCCGCCCAGCGCGACGAGGCGGACCTCAGCTACGTGCGCAGGCTGCTCCAGGGCCGTATCGACATCCTGCGCGCCGAACTCGCCGACCGGACGGGCCCGGCCACGCCGCTGGTGGACCGCCTGCCGCAGATCCTGGCCGACGGCCCCACCACCCGGCACCGCTCCTCCCGTCATATGACGGTCACCACACCGCGCGGCGCGGAGTACCGGGAGCTGGCCGCAACGATGCTCGCCGAAGTGGAGCTGTCCGACCTGCCCTCCCGCACCGACGGTGAGCTGCGCGAGGCGATGGGCCGCCTGAAGCGCTACGAGCGGCAGGTCTCGCAGCGGCGGCTGGCGTTCCAGCGGACGGCCGACGATTGCGGCACCGAGATCGCCCGCAGGTACCGTGAGGGCGAAGCACACGTTGACGACCTGCTCGCCTAGGCGACCCCTTAGGGCGGGACGGGCGTCCCCAGCAGCACCGAGGTACCGCTGATGCCGCCCACTCCCGCCGAGCCGCCCGCCATACCCACCGTCCCCGGGCCTGCCGCGCCCGAAGCCACCGCACCTGGCCCGTCCGCCGCCGTGCGGCCCGCGCACACCGGGCAGGCGCCGCCGGTGCTGGCCGAGGTCGTCCGCTCCGGGTTCGTGGAGGGGCACCACCGTGGCTCCCTCGTCGTCCTGGACGCCGACGGGGCCGTCGAGTGGGCGCTCGGCGACGTCGCCGCTCCCGTGTTCCCGCGCTCGTCGAACAAGCCGTTCCAGGCCGTGGCATGCCTGCGCGCGGGCGCCCCGCTGGCCGGTGAGCGGCTGGCCCTGGCCGCCGCCAGCCACTCCGGCGAAGCCATCCACCGCGAACTGGCCGCGAAGGTGCTGGCCGAGCACGGCTTCACCGAAGACGCCCTCCAGTGCCCGCCCGACCTGCCGCTGGACCCGGAGGAGGCCGAGGCGTACCTGGCGGCCGGGCACGCCCGCGCCCGGCTCACGATGAACTGCTCCGGCAAGCACGCCGCGATGCTCGCCGCCTGCCGGGCCGCGGGCTGGTCCACCGACGACTACCTCGACCCGGGGCACCCCTACCAGCGTCTGGTCGCCGACGCCCTGGCCGGGGCCGCTGGTGAGCCCGTCGCCGCCACCGGAACCGACGGCTGCGGCGCGCCGCTGCTCGCCGTCTCCCTCACCGGCCTCGCCCGCGCCTTCCGCGCGCTGGTCACCGCGCCACAGGGCACGCCGCAGCGCCGGGTGGCCGACGCGATGCGCGCCCACCCCGAGTACGTCGCCGGGACCCGCCGCCACGACACCTGGCTGATGCGTGAGGTGCCGGGCACGCTGGCGAAGATGGGCGCCGAGGCGGTGCAGGCGGTCGCGCTGCCGGACGGGCGGGCGCTGGCCTTCAAGCTCGACGACGGCGGCACCCGTGCCCTGGGCCCGGTGCTGGCGCGCGCCCTGGAACGCGTGGGCGTGACGTCGCCGGTGCTCGCCCGCATCGGCGCGCACCCCCTGCTGGGCGGCGGCGTGCCCGTCGGCGAGGTGCGCGCCGCGTTCTGAGGGGCAGGCGTACGTAGGGTGATCCCCACCGGCTCACGCCGACCGTACGTCCCGCCTGCGAAGGAGTCGCCATGACCGAAGAGCCCGCACACGACCCGGAGGTCCTGCAGCTCGCCGCGAAGGTCTTCGACCTGGCCCGCGCCGGTGAGACGGACACACTCGCCGCCTACGTAGACGCCGGTGTCCCGCCGAACCTGACCAACGACAAGGGCGACACGCTGGTCATGCTGGCCGCGTACCACGGGCACGCGGACGCGGTGCGGGCGCTGCTGGAGCGCGGCGCGGAGGCGGACCGCGTCAACGACCGGGGCCAGACGCCGCTGGCCGGGGCGGTGTTCAAGGGCGAGCTGGAGGTCGTCCGCGCCCTGGTGGCGGGTGGCGCGGACCCCTCAGCGGGCACACCCAACGCCATCGACACCGCCCGCATGTTCGCCCGCGACGACATGCTGACCCTGTTCGGCCAGCGGTGAGAGGCTGCCTGAGATCGCGGTTCGGGATCTGAGTACGCGTACTCAGGTCACCGGGCGTGAAGTGGGGAATCCTGGAGCCATGGACCAGCAGACGCGCACCCGCGGCCCTCTCCACCAAGCTCTCTCCGTCTTACTCATGGCCGTGATCGCGGGAGCGGCATGGGCCGCGTGGCTGGGCTGGGACCAGCACCGCGAGGTCGGCGCGGACAGCGGCCCGTACGAGGCGTGGCAGATCCTGGGCCTGGCGGTGACCTTGCTGCTCCCGGTGGTCTGGGCGGCGTCCCGCCGCTACGTCCCCGGCGCGGTGCTCGGCACGACGGCGGGCCTGGCCATCGCGGCATACCTCGACTGGTCGGACGACGCGAGCGGCCTGTTCGGGGTGGGGGTCCTGCTGCTAGTGCTGGGCAGCCTGGCCGGGACGGCACTGGTTTCGGCAGCGGTACGGGCCTGGCCGCGCCCCCGACTTCCCGCGTAATCACCTGCCGTCGCCAGTTCCGCACGGGGCCAGGGACTAGGCTCGCCGCATGGCTGAGTACCTACAGGTGGCCACGGCCACCCAGACTCGCGAGGAGGCCGTACGGCTGGCTCAGTCGGTCGTGGCGGCCCGGCTGGCGGCCGGTGCGCAGATCGTCGGCCCGGCGGCGTCGGTGTTCTGGCACCAGGGTGAGTTCGGCACGGGTGAAGAGTGGCAGCTCGTGCTCAAGACCCGCGCCGACCGATACGCCGCGCTGGAAACGCACCTTCTGGAACACCACCCGTGGAAGAACCCGGAGGTCTCCTCGGTGCCCCTGTCAGGGGCGCCGGGCTACCTGCGCTGGATCGACAAGACCACCCAGCCCGACGCGACCTGATCCTCCCGCCCGGGCGCGCTCCCCGGGCCGGGCTACTTCACCGAGCCTGCCATGACGCCCTGGACGAAGTGGCGTTGGAAGGCGAAGAAGACGAGGACGGGTACCACCAGGGAGAGGAACGCGCCGGGTGCCAGGATGCCGATGTTGGAGCCGAACTGGCGCATCTCCGATTGCAGGGCCACCGTGAGCGGCTGCGACGAGGTGTTCGCGAACAGCAGGGCGACCAGCATGTCGTTCCACACCCACAGGAACTGGAAGATGGCCAGCGAGGCGATGGCGGGTTTGCCCAGGGGCAGGACGAGCCGGGTGAAGATGCGTCCTTCGCCGCCGCCGTCGATGCGGGCGGCCTCCAGCATCTCCTTCGGGATCTCGGCGAAGTAGTTGCGCAGCAGGAACACGGCGAACGGCAGCCCGTAGGCGACGTGGAACAGGACGACGCCGGGGATGGTGCCGAACAGGCCGAGCGTGCCGAAGAGTTTCGCGACCGGCAGCAACCCGATCTGCACCGGCACCACCAGCAGGGCGACCACGAGCAGGAAGATGGCGTCGCGGCCGGGGAATTCCAGCCAGGCGAAGGCGTATCCGGCGAGCGCGGAGACCGCGACGACGAGGAACGTCGCCGGGACGGAGATCAGCACGGTGTTCCAGAACGCCTGGGTGATGCCGGAGTCGGCGAGCAGGGCGCTGTAGTTGTCGAAGGAGAGCTGGGCCGGGTCGGTCAGCGCCGTCCACCAGCCGCTGGAGGCGTTGGCGTCCTCCGCGCGCAGGGAGGAGAACAGCAGCCCGGCCAGCGGGGTGATCCACACCAGGGCGATGAGGACGAGCAGGGCTTGCACCAGGCTGTTGTTGAGGGCGGACGTGACGCGGCGCAGCGGGGAGCGGGGGCGGACGGGGGCGGCGAGGGCACCGGCGACCGCGGGCGCCCCGGCTGGTTTCCGCGCAAGCGTGCCTGGGGTACTCACGACTGGCTCCTGCGGAAGCGGCGGACGTTGAAGATCATGGCGGGGATCACCAGGACGAGCAGCAGCACGGCGAGCGCGCTGCCCAGACCCTGGTCGTTGCCGCCGCCGAAGGAGACCAGCCACATCTGGGTGGCCAGTACCGTCGCGTCGGGCTGCACGGGGCCGGGGGCGATGATGTAGACGAGGTCGAAGACCTTCATCACGTTGATCACCATCGTCACGAAGACCACCGTCAGCACGGGGGCGAGCAGCGGCACGGTGATCAGGCGGAAGATCTGCCATTCGCTGGCGCCGTCCATGCGGGCGGCTTCCAGCGCGTCGCGCGGCAGGGCGGCGAGCCCGGCGCCGATGAGCACCATGGCGAAGCCGGTCCAGATCCACACGTAGGCGCCGATGATGGCCGGGGTGACCAGAGCCGGGCTGAGCCAGGAGACGCCCTGGTAGGGCTCGGCGAAATTGGCCGCGGGCAGCCGCACGGTGTAGGGGCCGTCGGGCAGGCCGGTGAGGGCGAAGGAGCCGTCGGCGGCGGTGGTGGTGGAGGCGGCGACGGTGCCGTCGGCGGCGACGGCTTCCACGGCCATCGTCGGCAGCCCGGACTCTCCGGGGTCTACCTGGCCTTCGTCCCCACCCCCGCCGGGGACGAAGTCCAGGTAGACGACGCCGCTGAGCGCGTCGTCGCGCGCGTCAGCGGGGGCGGCGGGCTCGGCGCCGTCCGGCACGTCGCCGGGGGCGATCCCGACGAAGCCGAGCGTCACCGTCTCACCGGGTGCGGCGGGCGACGGCGTCACGTAGGAGCCGCCTGGCCCGGCCGCGAGCGCGTCCTCGCGGGGACGCGCCGTCGGGTAGGGGGAGGGCGCGGTGAAGGTGTCGTGGACGGCGACGACGGCCGCGTTGAGCACCCCCTTGTCCGGGTCGTGTTCGTAGGCGAGGCGGAAGATGATCCCGGCGGCCAGGAAGGACACGGCCATCGGCAGGAACAGCAGCAGTTTGAACGCCGTCGCCCAGCGGATCTTCTCCGTCAGCACGGCGAGGATGAGCCCGAGTCCGGTGAGCAGGACGGGGGCGACGACGACCCAGATCGTGGAGTTGCGGATGGCCGTGAGGGTGGCCGGGTCGCGGAACATCTCGGTGTAGTTGCCGACGCCGACGAACCGGGTGCCGGAGGCGTCGAACAGGCTGCGGCCCACGGAGAACAGCACCGGGTACACGACCAGCGCGCCGAGCAGCAGCGCGGCGGGCAGGACGAAGGCCCAGGCGACCAAACGTTTGCGGCGCTGGGCGCGGCGCCGCCGCTGGGCGGCGCCGGGGGTGGCCGGGGCGAGCGTGGTGGTCACGGCGTCGGGTGCCTGTCCGTCAGCGGTCGAAGGCGTCGGCCGCGGCGGCTTCCAGCTGCTCGGCGGTCGCCTTCGGGTCGGAGGGGTCGCGCAGGAAGTCCTGGAGGAGTTTCCACTCGCCCTTGCCCACGGTGCCGCCGAACGCGGCCGGGGCCTGGTCGGACATGTCGAAGCGCACGCTGTCCCCGGCCTCGACGAGTGACTGGGCGGTCTGCCGCGTCAGGTCGTCGGCGTAGGCGGAGACATCCAGTTCGCGGTTGGGGGAGAGGTAGCCGCCCGCCTTCGCCCACACCGCCGCCGCTTCGGGGGTGGCCAGGAACTCGATGAGCGACATCGCGGCCTCCTGGTGCTCGCCGTCCTTGAGGACGACGGCCGCGTCCCCGCCGCTGACGACGGGCTTGGGGCCGCCGTCCACGGGCGGGAAGAGGAAGAACCTGGCGTCCTCACCGAGCGTCTTGCCGAAGTCACCGGCCACCAGCGCGCCCACGAAGTCGCCCTCGTAGACCATCGCGGCCTTGGGCTCGGGGCCGAAGACGTGCTGGACGGAGGTGGGGAAGTCGGTACGCAGCGCGGTGTCCGCGCCGCCCGCGACCAGTTCCTTGTCGGAGAACAGCTCGCCGAGCGTGGTGAGCGCTTCCACCACGGACGGGTCGGTCCACGGGATCGCGTGATCGGCCAGCTGGTCGTACTTTTCTGGCCCGGCCTGGGAGAGGTAGACGTTCTCGAACCAGTCGGTCAGCGTCCAGCCGTCCTGGCCCGCGACGGAGAAGGCGGGCAGGCCGGAGTCGGAGATCGTGCGCCCGTTCTCCAGCATCTGAGCGTAGGTGGCGGGTTCGTCCACGCCCGCCTGCTCCAGCGCGTCCGGGCTGTACCAGACGAGCGACTTGTGCGCGGCCTTGAAGTACAGCCCGTAGTACTTCCCGCCCACGGTCCCGTAGTCCTTCCACACGTTTGCGAAGTTCTGCGTCACCTCCTGCTCGGCGTCCGCTGACAGCGGGGAGAGCCAGCCGCTTTGCGCGAACTGCTTGAGCACGCCGACCTGCGGCACCATCACGACCTCCGGCGCGTCGCCGCCCTCGATCTTGGAGCCGATGACGGTGGAGACGTTGTCGCCGGTGGACAGGAACTCCACGCTCGCGCCGGACTCCTCGCTCCAGGCGTCCAGCACCTTCTGGAAGTTCTTCTGCTCGGTGCCGGTCCACACCCCGGCCACGGTGATCGTCTGGCCGCTGAACTCGCCGTCGGACGCGGGGCCCGTGGTGCCGCCGTCGCCGCAGGCGGTGGCGGCCAGCGCGAGGGCGAGCGCCGTGGCGGCGGTGGCGGCGGTACGGGTGGCCGGGGTGCGTCTCATCGGGTGGTCCCTTCGCGGCACAGCCATGACGTGTTATGCATGCATGTTAGGTATGGCCCACGTCGGAGTGTCAACGGCTTACCCACGGGTAACCAGGGGTGAAAACCAGCCAAATCCGGCCCGCCCCGGACCCTCAGCGTGAGCGGGGGAGGGCACGGACCGCAGCCGGACGACGGCCTCGCCACGGTCGGACAACCGGAGACGACGCCCCGCCCGGCGGGGTAGCGAAGGAGCCGCACTCGCCCGTCGGGACAGCTGAAAAGGCCCGGCCCACGCACCCGGCTCGGGAAGGGGCCGGGCGGGCCGTACCTACCGCGCCAGCGCCTCCAGCTCCCGCGCCAGCCGGGCGACGGCAGCCCCCGGCGACACCCGCAGCGACAGCGCGTCGTGGACGACGGCCTGCACGGCGAGGCTCACCTGGTCATACCGTGGGCTCTTGGGCCGTGGCTCGGCCGCCAGCACGCTCTCCCGCAGCGTCGGCAGGTAGGGGTGTGCCCGTACCAGCTCCGGGTCGGCGTACAGCGAGGCCCGCACCGGCGGCAGCGAACCCTCGGTCAGCACCCGCCGCTGCACCGGCTCGCTGGTGAGGTAGGCCAGCAGGTCGGCGGCCGAGTCGGGGTGCCGGGAGTGCGCGCTGACGGCGAGGTTGGAGCCGCCCAGCACGCTGGTGCCGGGGCCGCTTGGCCCGGGCAGCGGCACCGCGCCGAACTTCCCCGCCACCGCCGAGCCCGGCGCCGACGCCAGCCCGTACACGTACGGC
Source organism: Streptomyces sp. JJ66 (assembly GCF_019303495.1). Classification (GTDB taxonomy): domain Bacteria; phylum Actinomycetota; class Actinomycetes; order Streptomycetales; family Streptomycetaceae; genus Streptomyces. The sequence continues at coordinate 43,200 of NZ_JAEVFI010000018.1, forward strand.
CAGTTCCGCAGGAACAGCAGCTCGCCGCGCTGGAACGCCAGCCGGGACTCCTCCTCCTTGTAGCGCAGCGCCGCGCGCGGAATCCAGCCGTCGCGGACCCCGCCGGCGAGGAAGGCCAGCCCGCGCTGTGCCGCCTCGGAGTCCACCGTCACCCGGGCGCCCTCGTCACCGAGGAAGGACCCCCCGGCCGAGCGCACCACCTCGGCGGCGTTGACCGTCAGCCCCTCGTAGGGCAGGAACTGGCCCGCGTACCCCTCCAGCCCGTGCGCCGGTGCGATCGTCCGCGCCTGCCGCTCCAGCTCCGCCCAGGTGCGCGGCGGCTGGACGCCCTCGGCTGCCAGCACATCCGCGCGGTAGTACAGCAGCGCGGCGTTGGTGACGTAGGGGACGGCGTACAGCTCGCCGCCGAACGTCGCGGTGTCCACGACGGGCGGCAGCATCTCCGTCAGCGCGAAGCGGTCGCGGTGCAGCGGGGTGATCCAGCCAGCGGCGGCGAACTCCGAGGTCCAGGAGACGTCGATGTTCAGCACGTCGAAGCGGTCGCTGCCGGAGCGCAGCTCGGTGATCATCTGGGCCCGGGTCTCGTCGGCCGCGTCGGGCAGCTCGACGACGGTGACCTCCTCGCCGGGGTGGGCCTGGTTCCAGTCGTCCAGCAGCGGGGTGAGGTAGCTCGTCAGGTCACCGGCGGTCACCAGCGTCATCGGCCCGCGCCGCTCGCCCTCGCCGGGCACGGACGACGCCGACGGGCTGAACCCCGCGTACGCGCCCAGCAGTACGGCACCGGCCAGGAGAGCCCGGCCCACGGCCCGCGTCCACCGCATCCGCCCTCCCCGCAGCTCGCGCACTCCCTCACCGGCCCTGGCTCACTGGCCCTGGCCCATATATACCTGTTAGGCAATGCGCGATACTAGAGGTGCAAGCGTCGCCAGCGGAGCCCGCAGGAGAGGAGAGCGCCGTTGCGTCTGCCGCTCCTGGCCCTCCTCGCCCGTGGCCCGGCCCACGGTTACGAGCTCAAAGGGGACCTTGAAGCCCTGCTGGGCTCCGCGTACCCGCAGCCGAACATCGGCCAGATCTACGTCACCCTCGGCAGGCTGGAGAAGTCCGGGCTGATCGAGGGCGAGGACGTCGAGCAGACGGACCGGCCGAACAAGCGCACCTACCGTCTCACCGACGCCGGACGCGAGGCGGTGGCCGCCTGGTTCGACGAGACCACCCGCGAGCCGCGCGTGCGGGACGAGTTCTTCATGAAGCTCGCCCTCGCCCCGTGCTCGGGCATGGCAGACCAGGTGACCCTGATCAACAAGCAGCGGCGCCAGTACCTCAACACCATGCGTGAACTCTCCCAACTCGCCGCCACCGAGGAACGCGACCACCGCGTCGCCCAGCTGCTGATCGAGGGCGCCATGCTGCACCTGCAAGCGGACCTCGACTGGCTGGAACGCTGTCAGGAGGAACTGGATTGACGCCGCCACCAGCACCCGCCGAATCAGCTGCCCCCGCCGACCCCGCCGACCCCGCCGCCCACCGCTCCGGGACGCCGCACCCCATCGTGCGGGCCGAGAACCTGGTCAAGACCTACCACGGCGACTCCGCGCCGGTGCCCGCCGTGCGCGGCGTGAGCCTCGCGGTGGAGCGCGGCGAGTTCGCCGCCGTCACCGGGCCGTCCGGCGCCGGGAAGTCCACGCTGCTGCACCTGCTCGGCGGCCTCCAGCGCCCCGACTCCGGCAGCCTGTGGATCGACGGCCAGTGCGTCGATGGCCACAGCGAGGCGCGCTGGGCCACCCTGCGCCGCCGCAGCATCGGCGTCGTCTTCCAGTTCTTCAACCTGGTCTCCCACCTCACCGTCGCCGACAACGTCGAGTTGCCCGCCCTGCTCGCCGGGCAGTCGCCGAAGGCCGCCCGCGCCGCCCGCGAGGAACTGCTCGCCGACCTGCGGCTGGACGGCAGGGAACGCGCGCTGCCCGGCGAGCTGTCCGGCGGCGAACAGCAGCGCGTCGCGCTCGCCCGCGCGCTGGTCAACCACCCGGCGCTGCTCCTGGCCGACGAGCCCGCGGGCAGCCTGGACAGCAAGGGCACCCGCGAGGTGCTGCGCCTGCTGTCCCGCTTCCACCAGCGCGGCCAGACGATCGTCCTGGTCACCCACGACGCCCGGATGGCCGCCGCCGCCGACCGGGTGCTCAGCTTCTTCGACGGCCGCATAGCCGACGACGCGGCCCTCGGCGACGGCCCGCGCCGCACCCCGCCCGGCGGCGTGTCCGGCACGCTGGAACTGGGGGGCTGAACCCCGTGCGGGCCGAACTGCGCTGGGCACACGCCGACCTGCGGGCCCACCGGGGCGAGGCGGTGTTCGTGCTGCTGGCCACCGCGGGCGTCACCGTGTCCCTGCTGCTGGCCGGAGCCCTGTTCAGCTACGCCGCCAACCCCTGGCAGCGGGTGTTCACCCAGACCGAGGGCGCCCACGTGTGGCTGCACACCCGCGCCGGTGCCGACACCTCCGCACTCGGCGAGCTGGACGGCGTCGCCGCCACCGCGGGCCCCTACCGCACCACGCGCACCACGGCCGCCACCGACAGCGCCGAGGCCACCGTCGAACTCCGCGCGGTGGCGCCCCGGCCGCCGTCCGTCGCCCACCCCTTGCTGACCTCCGGCCGCTGGCTGACCGCCGCCGACGCGGACGGCGCCGACGGTGTGGACGGTGCCGACGGCGACGCGGACGGCAACGGCGCGGAGGGCAACGGCGCGGACGGCACCAACGCCCACAGCGCCAGCCGTGCCAGACCCGGCGTCGTCCTGGAACAGTCGCTCGCCGACGCCCTGTGGGCCGTGCCCGGTGACACCCTCACCGTCCCCGGCACCGGCGGCGGCGCCCGCACCCTGACCGTCGTCGGCGTCGCCGCCACCGCCGAACCCCGCTACCGGCCCGGCGAGCGTCCGGGCACCGCCTGGGTGTTGCCCGGCACGCTGGCCACCGCCGCGCCCGACGGCTTCGGCCAGACCCTCGGCCTGCGCCTGACCGACCCCGCCGACACCGACTTCACCGTCCAGCGCGCCGTCACCGCGCTCGGCGCCGAGCACGTCACCCAGGTCACCAAGTGGCAGCGGGCGCGCGCCGAAGCCGGAAGCGATGACTGGCTGCTCGGCCTCCTCTTCGGCGCCTTCGGCCTCGGCGGCCTGCTCGCCGCCGGACTCGCCGCGTTCAGCGCCATCAACGCCCGGGTGCGGGGCAGGCTGCGGGACATCGCCGTCGTCAAGGCCATCGGTTTCACGCCCGGCCAGGTGGTGCGCACCTTCCTCGCCCAGCACCTGGCCTACGCGCTCGTCGGCGTCGCCGCCGCGACCGCCGCCGTGGCCGCGTTCGGCGCCCGCCTGCCCGGCCGCGTCGGCGAGGTCGCCGGAGTGTGGAGCGAACTGCCCGGGCACACCGCCGCGCTGCTCGGCATCCCGGCGCTGACCCTGCTGTTCATCGCCGCCGCGACCACGCTCGCCGCCTGGCGCGCCGGACGCGTGCCGCCCGTGCCCGTCGCCCGCGCCGCGCTGCCCGCCGGGGGCCGCCTGTCCGCCCCGGCCCGGCGCGCGCTGGGCCTGCGCCTGCCGCCCGCGCTCATCCTCGGCTGGCGAGGCGCCTTCCCCGGCGGCGCGCGCCGCCCGCGCTGGCTCGCCCCGGTCGCCCGGCTCGCGGTGCCGCTCGTCCTCATCACCGTCGCGCTGACCGCGTGGAGCACCCTCGACCGCTTCCGCACCGACCCGGCCGCCGTCGGCCTGCCCGTCGCGCTCACCGCCCACGTCACCGACCCCGCCGCCGTCACCGACGCCCAGGCCCACCGCACCCTCACCGCCCACCCCGGCGTCGCCGCCGCCCACCCCGGTGCCGAGGTGGCCGCGCTCGTCCCCGGCCAGACCGGCACCATCACCCTGCGCGGCCTGGGCACCGCCGACGCCCCCTACCCCTTCACCCTCGCCGAGGGCCGCGCCCCGCTCGGGCCGGACGAGGCCGTCGCCGGACAGGGCCTGCTGGACCTGCTCGACGTGCGCGTGGGGGACTGGGTGCGCATGACGGTCGAGGGCAGCCCGCAGATCCTGCACATCGTCGGCCGCGCCCTCGAACCCGAGCACCACGGCCGCGTCATCTCCACCACGCTCGACACCCTCCGCGAACGCGACCCCACCCTGCGCCCGGACTTCTTCCACCTCACCCTGCGCGACCCCGCCGACGTGCCCGCTGCCGTGACCGCCGCCAGCGTCCGCGCCGACCTGGCCGACGCCACCGGCCCCGCGCTGGACCTCCGCGAACCCCCCAGCGTCCTGGACGCCCTGGCCCCCGCCCGCACGGTGTTCCTCGGCTTCCTCGCCGTCCTGGCGCTCATCACCCTCACCGAACTGCTCACCGCTACCGGCACGACGATCCGCGACCGGGGCCGCGACCTGCTCGCGCTGAAGGCCATCGGCCTCACCCCGCGCCAGATCAGCGCCGTCCTCATCCTCACCACCGCCTTCACCGCGCTGGCCGCCGCCGCCCTCGCCCTCCCCCTCGGCGTCCTCGCGGGCCGCTGGCTGGTGAACGCCCAAGCCGACGCCTCCGGCATCGGCGCGGGCATCGCCGTGGCACCCCCACCCCTCGCCCTGGCCGCCGTGACGGCACTCACCGTCCTCGCCGCCCTCGCGGTCTCCACCCTCCCCGCCACCCAGGCCGCCCACCGCCGCCCCGCCGACACCCTCACCGAACCCCTTTAACCCCGCCCCAAACCACACCTGTTTCTTTTATGCGCCGGTGTGTGTCGTCTTCCGGGTGTCCGGTGACCATCGGCCGAGCACACGCCAGTTCTTCAGTTCTTCAGGTGCGCGTTCGATCAGTCGCGGGTGCGCAGGGCGTCGAGTGGCACCTCTCTGGGGGCAGCCGCCACGGCGATGAGCTGTACGAGTGTGGTGAGCACGACGGCGATGGCGAGGCCGGACACGTAGGGGCCGGTGTTGATCTGGACGGGGACGCGGACCAGGCGGTCGTAGCCGACGTCGGTCAGGAAGGTCATGAGCCAGGCGATGGGCAGGAGGATGAGGACGGGCAGGATGCTGTAGAGGGCCCAGGAGCGGCCCAGGATCTGTGGGGGGACGCCGACGATTCCCAGGTAGGCGTGGACGCGTCGGCGTTCGATGAGGGCGGTCAGCGCGGAGACGAGGACGAAGGTGCCGGCGACGGCGAGGGTGACGATGGCTGCGGAGGTGAACCAGCCGCGGTAGTGGCCGGTGCGGTTCAGGCGTTCGGCGTAGGCGGTGGTGTCGTCTTGGACGTCAGCTGTCGGGTCGGCCGCCAGGGCTTGGGTTCGTGCTCCCGTGTGGTCGGCGTCCTGGCCGGGAAGGATCAGCGTTCCCTGGTGGAGGGCGGGGGCGCCGGAGCGTTGCCAGGCTTGGCGGTCGATGAGCAGGGAGATGTCTCCCACGGAGCCGGCGACGCCGGGCAGGGCTTCGTAGGTCACGCTGCGCTCAGGAACGGGGAACGCGGTGGGAGGGGTCTGGTGGGTGTCCGTGGGCTGGAGCGGCGTGGCGTGGAGGGTGCCGCCTGGCGGGAGGGGGTTGGGGGCGAGGTCGGAGGTGAGACTGACGGTCCCGCCGGCGCAGTGGGCGGTGTCCTGTTTCAGCAGAGTGAGCAAGGCTTCGCAGTCACCCACTACGGCGCTTGCTTCGATGTTCAGGTAGGGGTCGTCCATCAGCTCGTTCCGGCTGCCGTCGTTGTTGCGGATGTCGGCCACGGACACGGGGCTGATCGCGGCGGCGTCGGGCAGGGCTTGGCGGATGTCGGGGAGATGGTCGGTGGTGATGACGGTCAGGGCTTCGTCGGGAGTCGTGCGGTAGAGCTCGGTGTCGATGTAGGCGATCTGGCTGGTGAGGGAGCCGACAATGCCGGAGGCCGCGACGGCCAGGGTGATCGCGAGGGCTCCCAGGGTGCCGGTGTGCGGGTCGGCTGCCAGGCGACCGCTGCCCAGAGCCAGCCAGGGTGTGCCGGAGCGGGAGAGCTTTCGGCCAGCGGCTTGGACGAGGACGGGTCCGGCCCACGCCAGGCCGGTGACCGCGACGACGAGCGCCGCAATCCCGGCGTAGACCACCCAGGTCTTGGGGGTGGCGTCCGCCTCCCAGGGGAAGACGGCGATCACGGCCAAACCGCTCATGCCGACAACAGCGGGGGCGAGCCGGAGCCAGCGCCGCTGCGGACGTCCGCCGGTTCGGTGTGGGTGGTGGGTGCCGCGCAGTGCGGTGATGACGGCTGCGGTGACGAAGAAGACCATCGTGCCCAGGGCGGGAATCCACCGCAGGGCGACATCGCCGGGGAACCAGGCAGCGGGTTCCGGAGGCAGGGAGGCAGCCGCCCGCATGAGCCTGGGCGTCGCCGCAACCCCCAGGGTCCAGCCGACGAGGGCGACGGCGGTCACCTCCGCAGCGGTGATCAGCCGCACGGTGGTGGGTGCCGCACCCAGCAGTTCGAGTGAGGCCAGCGTGCGGCGGCGCCGTTCACGCAGGAGCGCCGAGCTGCCCAGCACCAGCATGGCCAACGGCACGCAAATCGCCACCGTAGCGACCATGAGCAAGGTCTTCACCGGTCCGGCCAGACGGGGAACCTCCCCGAGGGAGCCGTACAGCTCCGGGTTGGGCGGGGTGCCGAAGCCGTCCACCGGGTTCGGTTCAGCGACGTCACCGACGGGGACGGCGACGTAGGCGACGCGTTCGTCGGGATGAAGGAGCCCAGCGTCGGCGATCGTACCGGCGACCTGCCCGTACTGGGCCTTCACCAGGGCTGGTGAGGTGTCCGCGAGTTCGGCCTTCAGGGCAGGCGAGACGACGGACTGGCCGGGCTCAGGCCAGGCCGAAACTCCCGGAGGGAGGGGCGTGCGGGGCTGGTCGGGCACGCCGATGATGAAGCGCCCGACGGGCTGGCCGTCGAGGGAGCCGGTGCGCGGCGTCCAGACCACCTGGTGCTTTTCGGGTTGGGCGTTCTCCTCGTAGAGGTGGTACGGGGAGCGTGCTTCCGCGCGGTGGATGCGCTGCTCGATGATGTGGGACATCGACAGGGCGGCGAGCAGGCTGACGGTGCCTACGGCTGTGCACAGCATGACGGCGAGGGTCGTCCACGAGCGGGCCCGCAGGGCGAGGTGTACGCCGATGCGCAGGATCGAGACGGTCCTGCGGGCTTCCGACCGGCGGGTGGTGCCCGGGCTGGGGTGGGGCGGTGTGGTGGTGCGGGGGGAGGCGGTCATGCGATCAGCCGCCCGTCGGCCATGCGCTCGGTGCGGTTCATACGCTCGGCGACGCGTTCGCTGTGGGTGACGACAACGAGGGCGGCGCGGGTGCGGGCGGCCTCGGTGAGCAGGAGTTCGACGACGGCGTCGCTGGTGCTGGAGTCGAGTGCGCCGGTGGGTTCGTCCGCCAGGATGACGGCGGGCTCGTGCACCAAGGCTCGGGCAAGCGCCGCACGCTGCATCTCCCCGCCCGACACCTGGGAGGGTCGCTTGCCGTGCAGGGCCGTTCCCAGGCCGGTGGCATCCAGGAGCGGCCGGGCGCGTTCGCGGGCGGCTCGACGGGAGACGCCGGTGAGCCACAGCGGCAGACTCACGTTGTCGGCGAGACTGAGTTCGGGGACGAGTTCACCGAACTGGAACAGGAACCCGAAACGCCGCAGGCGCATTTCGGAACGCTCTCGCGGGGGAAGGTGGTCGAAGCGTTGACCTTGGAGACTGACGGTCCCGGTGTCGGGCGTGACGACGCCTGCCAGGCACTGGAGGAGCGTGGACTTCCCCGCGCCGCTGGTTCCCACGACGGCGACACTCTCGCCGGGCGCAACACTCAGTGAGGCTCCTCTGAGGACGTCGGTGCTCCCCAGCCGGACGTGTAGGTCCTTCGCCGCCAGACAGTCCGTGGCCACTTCGGTTTGCACCACAGCGCTTTCCCGCCTTCTTCCGCGAACGTGCTCAGATTCCCCATGATGCGGCGGTGCTGCCGACCGCCCGGCCAGCAGCACCGCATCTCTCGTTGACGGGGTGGTCCCCCCTCGTCTCAGGGGCGGAGGGTCTTGGTGGCGCCGACACTGTCGGGCAGCCAGCCCCGGTCGGTGACTGCCTTGAACCTGAAGGCGCCATCGCGGGCGAAGGTGTAGGTGTAGTTGGCGTAGGTGTTGTTGCCGCTGCGCAGGTTGTCCTTGCCGTCCTTACCAGGACCGCTCCACTCGATGCGCACGGAGTTGCCGTCCGACTTGGTGTCCCGCAGCTTGCAGGACACCTTCATGCCCGGGCCAGTGCTGTTCATGCGGCACGTGGCCTTCGCACCGATCGAGTCGGACGTCAGGCTCTGGCCGTTGTAGGCAGAAGCTGACGGGGCAAAGGCCAGGCCCGCCATCGCCAGCGCACCGGCTATACCTGCGACTGCGCGCATTCTCATGAAATCTCCCCTCCGTGGGCCATTACCGGCCCGGTCAAGACAGCGGATCAGTCCCCTGCTGGAGTCCGCCGAGAAACAGCAACCGGCGTATGGTCATGCACCGGTCGACGCGCTTCACCCTGCCACCCCTCCTCAGTGCCCTCCCCCAAGATTCCGGCCAGAGCACGAAATCAGGACGCGTGATCGGTGGCGCGACATCGCGGTGTGCCCGCACCAGAATCACCACCAACCACTCCAGAACACCGGCATACACCGCCGCATCCTGGCGTGATCACGCCACCAGCGCTGCGACCGAAATGGCCGGATCCTCTACCCAGTCATCACACGAGCAGGCCCGTCGGCCCCGCCGGCCGCTTGCCCTGGCCTTGCACGCTCGGTCGGCGGTACGGCACCGTCTGAGGGCAGACTTGAAGGGTGCACCGGTCCCGGGTCGGCGATCGGGGCAGGTGCTCGCCGCACGGGCTGTGAGGCTGCCCGCGCTGATCCTGGTGGCCCTGCGCGCCGCGCCAGTCGTCGCCGGGGTGTGCGCGTTCGCGGTGCGCTATCCGGGCCCGCGCTCGTCGGCATCGCGCGGAGCGCAGGCGGGGCCGTGCGTGGCGCCGCCGTCGCGCTCTTCACGTTCCCGCGCTTCGTGGGCGCGAGCGACGGCCAGCGGCTGGTCAGGTGGTGACAGGGTGCTGGTGTGGAGGGCGGTGAGGAAGGAAGCGAAGGCGGGGGCGGGGAGGTGCAGCCTCGGCCCGGTGGGGTTCTTGGAGTCGCGGACGGGGACGATGTGGCGGGAGGCGGCGAGGTTGGTCGCGAGTTCGACGCAGGCACCGCCGTTGTCGCTGTAGGAGGAGGTGAACCAGCGGAGGGATTCGGCCGTCATGGGGCGCCCCTTCGTCGCGTGGGCCGTCCTGGGGCCTGGCGGGTGGCCCCAGGACGGGGTGAGGTCAGGCGTGGCCCCATTCTCCGGTCTTGACCCCGGTGACGAAAGATGTGAACGCGTCAACGGGGAGGTGCAGCCTCGGCCCGGTGGGGTGCTTGGAGTCGCGGACGGGGACGACGCGGTGGGACGCGACGAGGTTGGCGGCGACCTCGACGCACTGGCCGCCGTTGTCGCTGTAGGAGGACGTAAACCAGCGGGGAGATTCGGTCGTCATGCGGTGCCCTTTCGCAACTGGCTGATCATGGCCACAGACGCCGCCTGCGAAGCGGCTTCGGCCTGTAGCTGATGGTAGGCCGTCAGCATGGGCAGCACGAATGTGCTTTCCCGCTCCAGATGCCCACGGTGAGCGGACTCGGCATACGAGAGGAGAGAACGGTCTGGCAGGGTCAGTACGGTCACGGGCAGGTTGAAGGGCCTGCGAGCCCCCATATCGAACCGGGCAACCTGGACTACGGTGTTCGGCAGATCGGCGAACCCCTGTAGACGGGCCAGCTGTCCGTCCATGACGGCAGAGCTGCCGACGGGCCGCCGGATACAGCTCTCGTCCAGGACCACGAAGACCAGCGGTGGGGGCGTGCGGACGAGCGCGGCTTGGCGCTCGGCTATCAGCATGATGCGCTCGTCGGCCTGCTCGGGTGTGATGGCTCCCCGCTTCACGGCGCTCTGCGCGAGCACCGCCGCGTACTCCGGGGTCTGGAGCAGGCCGGGCATCACTCCCACCTCGTACAGCCGGATCTCTACGGCGCGGCCCTCATAGCCGACGAACTCCGGGAAGCCTTCCAGCAGGGAGCCGTGGCGGATTTCGCGCCACTCGCGTTCGAACGAATCTTCCGTTCCGGTGAGGCCGAAAGCGAGGTCGGCGCTGCGCGAAAACCGCAAGGTCGGCATCTTCCGACCAGTTTCTACCGAGGAAATATGCGTACTGGAATATCCCATGGGCACGGCCAGGTCTTCCTGTGTCCAGCCGCGTGCCTCGCGCAAGCTGCGCAGGCGGGCGCCGAAGGCCGCCTGGGGCGAGCTGTCGGGGTTCAAGTCCTTGATGTTCAAGCAGCTTTCACCGACCTTCCGTCCTCAACTGACAAGTTGAAGGGCCTCCAACTCTAGGCCACGCTGAGCCGCCTTGGTAGTGGAACCACTACGGAGAGGAGCGGCCCGTGTCCGACAACAACGGTTCCGCACCCCGGCAGCCAACTCCCCCCACTCCCCAGGTCGGTGCGCTGCTGATAGATGCGCAGAACCAGGTCGGTGAGTTCCGTGGCGCATGGTGCGGACGCTGGTTCCTACGCCCCGTCACCGGCGGAAAGGAGTGGGCGGTCCTCCCCGAGGAGGTGCGTCCGGTGAGCCCGGCGGAGCGCCTGCACGCCGAGGTCGCCCGGGCGAACGCCCGCAGCCAGGGGAAGGTGCTATGAGCGCCGCGACGCGCCGTATCTTCCGTTTCGTCAACTGGACGCTGCGGCCTGACGAGGACGACGACGCGCCACCGCTCACCGTCCGTTTCCGGTGTCTCACCCTCACGGGTGACGATGCCGAGTGCGGTGCGCAATCCGAGACCCACGCTGATCCGGGCGCCGCGCGGAAGTGGACGTTCCAGCACGTACGGGAGCACCCCGACCACACGAGTTACGCCGAAGTGATCGAACGTCCCTGGGTGATGTGGCGGGGTGGACCGGCGTGACGGGGCAGCAGGCGTCCACCTGGTACGCGGCGGAGGTCCGCGCGGAAGGCCCGGTGTACGGCACCCGCGAGGTCGTGACCTACGTGCTCGCGACGTTCCAGACGATCTCGCCGGAACTGGCGCTGGGGTGGGTGCGCGGACAGGCGCTGTGGCTCGCGTCTCGCCTCGACCCCGACCCGGCGCGCTCGGCGTGGGCGCGCCCGGTGACGCGCCAGTCCTCCGTCCCGCTGCCCGACGCGCCCGCCGAACTGCGCGCGTGGGCCGGTCGGCCCGACCCGGCCGGGGAGCGGGCAGCCTGCGCGTACCTGACCGCCGGGTACGCGCTGGCCCTCGTCGTCCCGGACGCGGACTGCACGTACACCCTGTCCCTGCGCCCGGTGTCCCTGCCCGCCCCCGCCCCACGCCTCACCCCGAGCGCGTAGGTGCCCTCCCGCTTGACCCGGGAACCGGCCACGGTACCCGCGCGCACGCACCTCGTCGGAAGCTGTGTGCTCATGGCTTCATTCCGGCCTCACGACGTAACTGGCCGTCAGGTATTGGCGGTTACGAGGAAAAGCAACTGGTAGCGGTACTGGACGGCATGGACGCCGACTTCGACCGCGCCGAGGTCTTCGGCCCGCTCAGCTGAGCCGCGTCCCGGTCGCGCAGCCCGCCGACGGCGCGACCGGGATTCCCCCGCCGTCCCTCAGCCGAGGCCGCCTTTCCAGCTACCGGCGGGCTTTCTCCGCTCACGCGCCCCCGCGACTACTCGTCTCCCTTAACGCGTTCCGGCCCCGTACCGCGCCGATATCAGGCGTTCCGGCGGTTTGGCCAAACCAGCGACCATTCCGGGGGTCAGCCGTCCCGGCGTTCGGGGTCGTCCCGGTCGTCAGCAGCGGCGACGAAGGTGCCCTTGCCCCACTCGGTGACGACGAGTCCGCGTTCGCGCAGTACGCGAACCGCGCGGCGGGCGGTCTCGCGCGCTACGCCGTGCCGCTCACACAGGTCCGCTTCGGAGGGGATGCGCTCACCGGGGGCGTACTGCCCGGCCCGGATTTCGGCGGCCAGCGCGTCCAGGACGCGCATGTAGGGGGCGCGAGGAGTGTGCGGGTCCACAGAGCGCTCGGGCATGGGGGAGAGCGTAGACAACGGGACCACCCCGGGCGACTTGGACAGGTGGACGGGCAGATGGGTAGACGAGTTAGACGTGTTGCCGTACTGTGAGTGTCCGGATACAGCAAAGCGCCCCGGCAGGCCGATTAGGCCCGGCCTGCCGGGGCTTGCCGAGACAGCTTCCGAGGAGCTGACACGACCATGCGTGATGCTATCGTCCGCGCCCTCTCCTGGGCGCTTTCCGTCCTCGCACCGCGTCCGCCCGGGCGGCACAGTGCCGCGTACTTCGCCGCGCGTGCCCGGGAAGCCGGGGCCGCGCCCGAGCCCGTCAACCCGTGGTCCCGGCCGTGGACCACCCCGACCAAAGAGGAGGCCGCCGAGTTCTTCCGGCGGCAGGCGGGGCAGCGGCCCGCACCCCGGCCGGTGACCCGGGAGCGTCGGCGCGCGGTCCTGCTCGCCACGATGGGCGTGGACTACCCGTACACCTACGAGGGCGCGCCGTTCCCCCGGGCCGCGTTCGAGGGCGCGGGGGTGGTCGCGTGAGCGCTCAGGAGTGGTTTCCCGCCGTGCTTGCCGGGCATGTGGCGCTGTGCGTCGTGTGCGAGACGTACACCCGCGCCCCGGTCCCCGCCCGGTGGATTCCCAGCGCCAGCGGCCCCGGCACGACGCTGTACGCCTGCCCCGAGCACGCGACGGACCTCGCCCCGGGGCCGACGCCGGACGACGAGTTGGAGTGCGAGGTGTAGCCCGCCCGGCCCGACCGGCCGCGTCCGCCTTACCCCGCCGTACCCCGCGCGCGAGCGGGGTACGGCGGCGGGCGCCCCTACACTGGGCACGTGGTGAGCAGTGAGTGGCAGACGGATCTGCGCAAGCGGGGCTACCGCCTGACCCCGCAGCGCCAGCTCGTGCTGGAGGCCGTGGACACCCTGGAGCACGCCACCCCCGAGGACATCCTCACCGAGGTGCGCAAGACCGCCCACGGGGTCAACATCTCCACCGTCTACCGCACGCTGGAGCTGCTGGAGGAGCTGGGCCTGGTCAGTCACGCCCACCTGGGTCACGGCGCCCCGACCTACCACCTGGCCGACCGGCACCACCACATCCACCTGGTCTGCCGCGACTGCACCAGCGTCATCGAAGTGGACGTCGCCATGGCGGCCGGTTTCACGGACGAGCTGCGCAAGCGGTTCGCGTTCGAGACCGACATGAAGCACTTCGCGATCTTCGGCCGCTGCGAGCGGTGCGGCAGCTCACCGCCCGAGGCCGCGCCGTAGGCTTGCGGCATGTCCTACGTGAGCCCTCTGATGTCCCTGCCCGGCGCCGTCGCCGGGGAAGAGCCGGACGAAGGCGTCGCCGCGCACTACGGCGACCTGTTCCGCGAGCAGCGGCGGCTCGCGGACGGCGGCGGATTCGTGGACCTGTCGCACCGGGGCGTGGTGACGGTCACCGGCGCCGACCGGCTGAGCTGGCTGCACCTGCTGCTGACCCAGCACGTCAGCGAGTTGCCGCCGCACCAGGCGACCGAGGCGCTGATCCTGTCCGCCAACGGCCACATCGAACACGTCCTGTACCTGGTGGACGACGGTGAGACGGTGTGGGCGCACACCGAGCCGGGCGCGCAGGGCGCGCTGATCGCCTACCTGGAGTCGATGAAGTTCTTCTACCGGGTGGAGGTCGCCGACCGCACGGAGGCGTGCGCCGTCGTCCACCTCCCCGCCGGTTCCATCGTGGCCACCCCCGAGGGCGTCGCCGTCCGGGAGACGCCGCACGGGCGCGACCTGTTCTTGCCCCGCGCCCGGCTGGAGGCGTTCGCGGCGGAGCACGGCCCGGCTGTCGGCGTACTGGCGCACGAGGCGCTGCGCATCGAGGCGCACCGCCCCCGGCTCGGGCTGGAGACCGACCACCGCACGATCCCGCACGAGCTGGGCTGGATCGGCTCGGCGGTGCACCTCCAGAAGGGCTGCTACCGGGGCCAGGAGACCGTGGCCCGCGTGCACAACCTCGGGCGTCCGCCCCGGCGCCTGGTGTTCCTGCACCTGGACGGCAGCGAGGTCAAGATCCCCGTGCACGGTGAGCCGGTGCGGCTCGCGTCGGACGGCGCCGAGGGCCGCCCGGTCGGGTTCGTCACCAGCTCCGCGCGTCACCACGAGCTGGGGCCGATCGCGCTGGCGCTGGTCAAGCGCAATGTGCCGGTGGACGCCGCACTCCTCGCCGGGGACGGCACGGCGGCGGCCCAGGAGACCGTCGTCGAGCCGTGATCCGGGGGCGGGCGCGGCCGGGCGCGCGGCCCGTCAGCGCCGCCGGGCCGAACGGTCCGCCTCCCGAGCGAAGTCGGCCCGGGCCAGACCCGGGCCAGACCCGCTCCGAGCCGTAACCGCCCGCCCGGGCGGCGCCGCTCAGCCCGCGTGCTCGCGGAGGTACGCGCCCAGCGTCTCGATCGCCGCCGGGTTGCGCGGGCTTTCCACCAGGTCCGCGTAGTCGAGCACCACGATGCGGTCGTTCTTGATCGCGGAGACGTTCTTCAGCGGCGCGAAGGACTTCAGGAACGTCTCCTTCTGCTCCGCCGACACGTCCCCGTAGTCGTTGATGACGATGATCTCCGGGTCCCGCTCGACGACGGTCTCCCAGCCGACCGTCACCCAGGAGTCCTCCAGGTCGGCCATCACGTGGTCGCCGCCCGCCTTGGTGATGATGTCATGCGGCCCCGCGTACTGCCCGGAGGTGAACGGCTTGTCCTGGCCGGCGTCGTAGAGGAACACGCGCGGCCGGTCCTCGCCCGTGGGCGCCTTCTTAGCGACGGCCGCCACCCGCTGCTCGAAGTCCGCGACCAGGTCCTCCGCGCGGTCCTCCACGTCGAACACCTTCCCCAGGGTGCGCAGGTCGGTGTAGAGCGCGTCCAGCGGGGACATGACGCCGCGCGCCTTGCCCTGCCCGCTGCGGCAGGACTCGGTGAGCAGGTAGGAATCGATGCCCAGAGTGTCGAGCGTGGCGGGCGTGAAGCCCGCGGCCTCGTTGAAGCCGTAGTTCCACCCGGCGAACACCAGGTCCGCCTTCGCGCCGACGGCGATCTCCTTGCTGATCGCCTCGTCGCTCAGCCACTCCGTCTCACCGTACGCGTCGCTCCACGGCGTGTCGGCCTTCTCGCCCCGGTTGTCGCTCATCACGTATCCGGCCATGTGGTCGGTGAGCCCCAGCGCGAACATGATCTCGGTGATGCCGACGTCGTTCGTCACGACGCGTTCGGGCGCCGCCTCGAACGTCTTCTCCTGGCCGCAGTTGGTGATCGTCACGGGGTAGTGGCCGCTATCCTTCCCGGCCGCTTCGTCCTGCGTCCCGGCCTTCTCGACGCTCGCCCCGCAGCCGGTAACCAGAGCGAGGGCGGTCAGCGCGGAGGCCGCCGACAGCCAGGGGAGGGTGGACCGCATGCGGTAACGCACGTGAGGCTCCTTCGGAGGGTTCGGGAGTTCGGGGATTCGGAGAGTGAAGGGGAAACCGGCCGTCAGCCCAGCCGGTCGAACAGCAGTTGCACGGCGCCGGACTCCGGATGCGTCACGGGATGCGCGCGCACCCCGAACACCTCCGCCAGCAGCTCGCGCGTCAGGACGTCGCCGGGCGCGCCGGAGGCGACGATCGTGCCGCCCGCGATCACGTGCAGCGCGTCGCAGTACGCGGCGGCCAGGTTCAGATCGTGCAGCGCGGTCAGCACCGTCAGCCCGCCGTCCGCCGCACCGGTGGCCCGGCCGCGCACCAGGGCCAGCACCTCCAGCTGCTGCGCGATGTCCAGGTGGTTGGTGGGTTCGTCCAGCACCAGCACACGCGGCTCCTGCGCCAGCGCCCGCGCGATGAGCACCCGCTGTTTCTCGCCGCCGGAGAGGGTGACGAAGCTCCGGTCGGCCAGCCGCTCCGCGCCCACCCGCGCCAGCGCCGCCGCGCACCGCTCGCGGTCGGTGTCCGAGGTGCGCGACGCCGCCCGCTGGTGCGGCAGCCGGCCCATCGCCACCACCTCGCCGACGGTGAACCCGAACTCCGTGGACACCTCCTGCGGCAGCGCCGCCAGCCGCCGCGCCCCCTCACGCGCGCTGAGCCCGTGCACGTCGTCCCCGCCGACCCGCACCGTGCCCCCGCTCGGCCGCAGCGCCCGGTACACGCACCGCAACACCGTGGACTTCCCCGACCCGTTCGGCCCGACGAGCCCCACCAGCTTCCCGCTACCCGCGCTCAGCGTCACCTCGCGCACCAGGCGCGCCCCGGCGATCTCCACGCTCAGCGTCTCGACGTCCACCCGCATCAGGCCGCTCCGAACGTGTAGCCGCGACGCCGCATCAGCAGCAGGAAACACGGGACGCCGACGACCGCCGTCAGCACCCCCACCGGCAGCTCGACCGGCGCCAGCACCGTGCGGGACGCCATGTCCATCCACACCAGCAGCACCGCGCCCGCCACCGGCGCCACCACCAGCAGCCGCCGGTGATCCGCCCCGACGAGCATGCGCGCCGCGTGCGGCACCATCAGCCCGACGAACCCGATCGTCCCGCTCACCGCCACCAGCGCCCCGGTCACCAGCGCGGACAGCGTGAACAGCTCGCGGCGGAACCGCTCGGCGTCCACCCCGAGCGCGGCGGCCGTCTCGTCGCCCATCGCCAGCGCGTTCAGCCGCCGCGCCGACAGCGCCAGGTACGCCAGCGCGACCAGCACGGCGGTGGTGGCGATGGGCAGCGTCGCCCACGTCGCCCCGCCCAGGCTGCCCATCAGCCACATCATGGCCGAGCGCGCCGCCTCCCCCCGCTCGGCGGCGAACACCATCAGCGTGGTGATCGCGGAGAAGCCGTAGTACATCGCGGTGCCGGTCAGCACCAGCCGCAGCGGCGTCAACCCGTGCGCACTGCGCGCGACGGCGTACACCAGGGCCATCGCCGCCAGCGCGGATACGAACGCCGCCGCCGACAGCGCCCACACCCCCAGCGCCGCGAACGCCCCGAAGATCAACACCGCGTTGGCACCCACCGCCGCGCCCGAGGAGATCCCCAGCACGAACGGGTCGGCCAGCGCGTTGCGCACCATCGCCTGCAACGCCACGCCCACCGCCGCCAGGCCCGCGCCGACCACGGCCGCCAGCAGCGCGCGCGGCAACCGCAGCTCCCACACCACGGTGTAGGCCGACACGTCCGCCGCCGCGATCACCCCGCCGCTGAACCCGGCCCACAGGAAGTCCATCGCCGCGCCGAACCCGACCCCCGCCGCCCCGACCCCCACCGCCACCGGCACGGACGCCACCAGCAGCACCAGCAGCCCGCCCACCAGCGGCACCAGCGGCATACGGCGGCCGGACGGACGCGACGGCGCCCCGGGACTGCCGGGAGCGCGGGTCTCGGCAGTGGCGGTGGCGTCGGGGTGGGCCTCGTCGGCGGGGCCGGCGGCGTCGGGGGGCGCACCCGGCGGCGTGCCGGGCGGCGTGCCGACGTCAGGGACGCCCCGGGGGACCGGAGAAACCGGAGGAGAGGCCACGGGCGGATCACTTTCGCCTCGGGCCGTGCGCGGACAGGGGCACGAGCTACCCGGGCCGCCCCGCGCGGTGCCCAGCACCGCACGCGGCCACACCGCGCGGCTTCCCTTCTCGCAGACCACGACGAGTTGACAGGAGCATGCGTCACCGCGGGTAATCGGGCTCGCGGAACCACCAGGGCCCCGCCCACCGTTGCGGGTCAGCGCCGGACTTCGACCGGCTTCCCCCACGGAGACGCACCGCAGCGTACCGCCTCGCCCCGCCACCCCACCGCCCCTACCCGCGATAATCGGAGCCATGAACGGAACCGGCCACGCAGCAACCGGCGGGGGACAGGACCCGACGCCGACGGGCAAGACGCCCCCGGGCCGCCGCCCACCGCGCACCCCGGACGCGGCAAAGCCCTCGCGGCGGAACGCGGCACAGACGGCCCGAAAGACGCCCAGCCCGCACCCGACGCAACCGGCCACCGCCGACCCGGCCACCGCGCAACCGGACGCCGCCGACCCGGCCACCGCCCAGCCGGACGCCGCGCAACCGGCCACTGCCCAGCCGCATCCGACGCAACCGGACGCCGCGCTGGTGGCCGCCACCCGTGACCCCCACGCGCCCCAGCCCGAGCCGATCCGCTTCTACGGCACCACCTGGCTCGACCACTCCGGCGGCTACGCCGCCCGCCGGGCCGGGCTCGCCCTCGGCGCCTTCGCCGCCGCCACGGCCGGGCTGTTCGTACTGCGCTTCGCCTACGAGGGCCTGGCCATCGCCCAGGTCGGCAGCCTGGTGAACCTGCTGCTCGTCCTCGCCTTCGCGCTGTGCACCTCGCTCGCCTTCACCCGCACCTGGACGTCGTACACCCGCCGCCCCGAACGCCCCGCCGAGGCCAGCCCGGGCGCGTCCCCCACCCAGGGCCTCAAGCTCATCGGCTTCCTCGGCATCCTCCTCGCCTACGGCCTGCGCAGCCTGATCGAAGCCCCGGGCGAGAAACTTCTGCGCGCCGAACACGAACAGGCCCTCGCCCGCTACACCCGCCGCCGCACCACCCGCACCGGCAACCCCGCTGCCCGCCGCCCCCGCCCCAAACGCAAGCGCTGACCCGCGCCGCGCGCTCCTTTCCGCAGCGTGTCGTGCAGCCCACCACTTTCGGATTCTTCTGACACGCAGTCGGGAGATTCCCTATGCTTGTCTCCGCAGAGAGACGTGAGCCTGCACAAGATCATCGGCGAGAGGGGTTGTTCAAGCTCGGTGTTCTGGCCAGAGGTTTGGTTATGGCCACGCGAACACTGCGTCTCGGAGGCGACCTGTCAGTGGCGATTGGGTGAGTCGAAGGGGGTCGTATGCTGCATCAGAGCAAGGATGTGCGAAAAGAGCTACGGGAAGCTGAAAGGGCAGGTTTCGAGGTCAAGGAGGTGCGTAACGGCCACACCTGGGGCTACGTCATCTGCTGTCGGTGTGGTGACCGTGACCGGATCGACTGCACCCCCAGGAATGCGAGTACGGCGGCTAAACGTATTCGTGAGTTTGTGCGGAAGCACACGAAGGCACACTAGGAGGTGGCATGGAGAAGGAGTGGGAGTTCTGCCTGATCCTCGACCGGGCCTTGACGGAGGAAGCCACGGAGCCCTTCGACCGGCTGGGGGAAAGCCTCGGGTATCCCTACGAGGAAGTGGGGTCGCTCTCCTGCACTATTTCGGGGCATCCGGACCGGCCCAGTGAGGCGCACTGCTTCACCCCGGGCGTGTCCCTGATGGATGCCGTGACGCGGGCCGCGCACGCCCTGTACACCCATACGGGCGCTCGCACGGTACGCGTGGAAGTGGAAGCGAGCGACGTGCCGGAAGCCGCGAAAGCCTTCGTCCCGAGGTCTTCCCCGGGCGCTGCCTGACCTTCGGCATCCCCGGTGGCCGTCTGCTGGATTCCCGCAGGCCACCGGGCACCCCGGCGCCGCGCTGACCCCAGCTCGCTCCGGGCGTCCTCCCGCGCCCCGGGGCCGACGCGACCCTCCCCGTGCTTGACGAGGCGGCGTCCGCCCCAATAATTCACCACGTGATGCGATCCGCACCGTCCGCCGTGCACGCCCGGGACCTGAGCGTTCAGCGCGGGGGACGCACCGTCCTGGACGCCCTCACCTTCGACGTGCGCTCCGGCACCGTCACCGGACTGCTCGGCCCCTCCGGCTGCGGCAAGTCCACGCTGATGCGCGCGATCGCCGGCACCCAGGCCCGCGTCACCGGCACCCTCGACGTCCTCGGCAGCCCCGCCGGACACCGCGACCTGCGGCACCGCGTCGGCTACGTCACCCAGGCCCCGTCCGTCTACGCCGACCTCAGCGCCCGCCAGAACCTCGCCTACTTCGCCGCCGTCCTCGGCATCCCCCGCGCCGACCGCCCCCGGCACGTCGGGCGCGCGCTCCACGCCACCGACCTCACCGCCCGCGCCGACGCCCTCACCGGCTCCCTCTCCGGCGGCGAACGCTCCCGCGTCTCCCTGGCCGTCGCCCTGCTCGGCCGCCCCGAACTCCTCGTCCTGGACGAACCCACCGTCGGCCTCGACCCCGTCCTGCGCCGCGACCTGTGGCACCTCTTCCACCGCCGCGCCGCCGAGCACGGCACCACCCTGCTCGTCTCCTCCCACGTCATGGACGAAGCCGACCGCTGCCAGCGGCTCCTCCTCCTACGCGACGGCCGCCTCCTCGCCGACGACACCCCCGACGCGCTGCGACAGCGCACCGGCGCCGCCACCGTCGAAGCCGCCTTCCTCCGCCTCGTCGAAACGGAGCCCGCCACGTGACGCCCGCACCCTCCCGCGTCCTGGCCACCGCCCGCCGCGTCCTGCGCCAGCTCACCCACGACCCGCGCACCGTCGCGCTGCTGCTCCTGCTGCCCGTCACCCTGCTGGTACTGCTCTACTACGTCTTCGACGCCGACGCCCGCGCCTTCGCCCCGATCGGCGCCGCGCTGCTGGGCATCTTCCCGCTGGTGACGATGTTCCTGGTCACCTCCATCGCCACCCTGCGCGAACGCACCTCGGGCACGCTGGAACGCCTGCTGTCGATGCCCCTGGGCAAGGCCGACCTCATCCTCGGTTACGCCCTCGCTTTCGGCGCCCTGGCCACCGTGCAGGCCACCCTCGCCACCGGCGTCGCCGTGTGGCTGCTGGACCTGGAGTTCGCCGGGTCCGCCTGGCTGCTGCTCCTGGTCGCGCTGCTCGACGCGCTGCTGGGCACCGCGCTCGGCCTGTTCGTCTCCGCGTTCGCCGCGACCGAGTTCCAGGCCGTCCAGTTCATGCCCGCCGTCATCTTCCCGCAACTCCTGCTGTGCGGCCTGTTCGTGCCCCGCGCCAGCATGCAGCCCGCGCTGGAGGCCGTCTCCAACGTGCTGCCCATGTCCTACGCCGTTGACGGCATGAACGAGGTGCTGCGCCACCCCGACGTCACCGGCGACTACGTGCGCGACGTGCTGGTCGTCGCGGGCACCGCCGTCCTCGTCCTGGCCCTCGGCGCCGCCACCCTCCCCCGCCGCACCCCGTAGGCGCGCCACCCGCGCCCGTCGGCGCTCAGCCATGGGTGAGCAACCCGGTAGCCGGTCCGCCGCCGACACCGCGCCGAGCGCGGGCGAGGCACCCTGTCCCGCCACGGCCAGCTCATTCCGCCGCAAAGGGTGGAGGGTCACGCGCCCTGGGGTGTCGGCTCCTACCGGTTCAGACGCAGATGCCAGCCCTCACCCCTGCGGACGAGAACGGGGGTGTAGGTCTCGGGAGCGGGGCGACCGGCCTCCCGCCAGGTGGAAAGCCAGGTGCGCAGGACAGCGAGGGAGGGGGAGTCGGGGTGGTCGGCGAGGAGCGTGCCGTCTTGCTGGAGGACGGCGGCCGTTGCCCGGGTGGAGTGTCCAATGGCCCGCAGGTTGGGGGTAAGTCCGGCAACGGTGAGTTGTGGATCGGCCTGGGTGGCGGCGAAGGTGCGCCAAGACGGCCAGTCGAGTGCGCCCCCCTCATACGGTTCGGTATGGGTGTCCTTGAGCAGGCGGGCGAGCGTGGTGCGGGCGCCGGTGTGGAGGCGGTCGTCGTGCTCTCGCCAGGCGATGGAGATCCACGAGGGGGCCGGGGTGCGGTTCTCCCAGTCCACCCACCGGCCCGGGAGGTCGAGGTTGTCCTTCGGGGAGCCGGTCGCCTCGATGTACCCGCCAGTGAACAGCGCTTCGACGACCGGTTCGCCGCTGCTCACGCGGACTTTGGCGACGAGCGTCATGCCGGGCACGGCGGCGATCGGGAGCGGGGCGACGATCAGGCCGTCGTCGGTAACCTGCTCTACCCACGCTGTGGGCAGCAGCGGCGGGGTGCACCAGGCCACCACCCGGTCGTAAGGGGCTCGCTCGGGGAATCCGGCGGAGCCGTCCGCGACATGACAGTGCACGTTGCTCAGCCCGCGTTCGTCGTGGATGAGGTTGGCCCAGCGCACGAGGTAGGCGTCGATATCGAGGCTGGTCACCGTGCCGGTGGGGCCGACGAGTTCGGCGAGTAGGGCGCCGGAGTAGCCGGAGCCGGTCCCGAACTCGACAACATTCATGCCCTCGTGGACGTTCAGGGTGGTGAGTTCGCGGTGAATGGCGACTGGGTTGGAGCGGTGCGGGGTGACGCCGCGGCCGGCGTGGTGGGTGTAGTGGCGCTCAGGGACGGTCGTGGCGACGTCGGCGACGGCGGTCACTGCTCACTCCTTAGAGGGGGCGGGTACGGGCACTCGGATGCGGCAACTGCTCCGAGCGGGTGAAGGACACGCGCCCGGCCGTGCGAGAAGGGGTCAGACCGTCAGTGCGGTGTGGTGGTGCCATCCAGCGGCGGTGTATTCCCCGACGGGACCGTGCCCGGGCAGTTCGACCCAGGCGTGGTATTCGACTGGCGGCGGCGCGAACCGTGCTCCCAGGTGCCAGGTGAGGCGTCGGCCGAGTAGGGCGGCGGCGAGTACGGCCCCAAGGGAGGTCTCCATGCAGGCGGCCCGGCCTGGCCACCAGCGTGCGGTGTGTCGTACGGCGCCGACCAAAGCCTCAGCCCGGGCCGAGGCGAGCGGGCGCCGCCCGACCCTGCGGGCGAGGCAGGTGGCCCGGACGGTGTGCCGGAACGGCAGCCGGAGCAGGACTAGAGCGAGCGCGAATCCGAACGCGGCAGCCAGGCGCTCGGGATACGTCCCGGTGCGGACGGTGGAATACGCCTCCATGCTGGTCACGACCTCACCACTTCCACCGGCGGGGCGGCTCCGCCGCCTGGCCGTCGTGAGCGAGGCCCTGGGCGGCCAGGGCCTCGGCGACCGTGCGGACGTCGGAGGCCGCCTGCCCGCAGCCGATGCCGTACCGCTCGGCGAAGTAGCCGACGGCCTCTTCCTCGCTTGTAGAGGCGAGTAGCAGCATCACCGCGGCCGACGCGGTCGGCGTCAGATAAACCCAGCGTCCGGTCTGCTCGCTGAGGATCGCGCCGCCCTCGTCGGTGAGGACCGGGTGGGCGGTCTCATGCAGCTGCCACACGGCCGCTCACCTTCTCCCACCACGACGCCGGAGCGGTGGATTGCTGCCGCAGCCACACCTCGGCGGCCACTACCAGGTGCAGGGCACCCTGCGCGGTCGGCCGCCCGGCCGCCGCGCGGGCGAGCGCGTCGGCGACCGGCTGCTCGGTAACCAGCCCGAGCGCGGTCAGCTGTGACGTCGGCCCCAGCAGATTCCGCAGTACCGGGGCGTTGTCGCGCAGGCCCGCGTACGCGAGGGCGTTGAACCCGCCCTTCGTCGTGCGGTCCAGCACGAAGTCGGGCAGTACCCGGCTGCCCGAGAAGGCCGCGGCCAGCAGCGGTTTGTAGGTGTTGGGGGCGCCGCGCTCGTCGGCAGGCACGGCGAGGCAGGCCCGGATCACCTCGGCTCCCTGGCGCGGGCACACCCCTCCCAGGGCAGGAGGACCCGGGCACGCTCGCGCGATGCTCTTCGGCCTCTCGCCTTGCGTGAGCGTCGCATCACCTAAGGTAGAGCATGAGGTGGTACATGCGCCACTAGCGTGGTGGTACTTTGTTCCCCGTGGATCATGGCGGTCACGCTCGGCAGACTGATCCCCTGTACCGAGGAGGAAGGGCCGTCGATGCCCCCACGCACGACACCTACACAGCGGCAGCGTCGTCTTGGCATCGAGATCAAGAAGATGCGCACGGAGGCGGGACTCACTGCCGAGTACGTCGCCGGTCTACTCGGCGTTGACCGGGGCAAGATTTCAAACATCGAGTCAGGTACTCGCAATATCAGCGCTGAGCGCCTACGAACCCTGGCGGCCCACTGCGCATGCGCGGACGAGAGGTACCTGTCCGCTCTCGTCGAGCTCACCAAGCCGCTCCAACAGCACTGGTGGGAGGAGTACCGGGGTAAGGTGTCGTCAGGTCTGCTGGACATCGTTGAGCTGGAGTGGCATGCCTCTCGCCTTCAGACCATTCAGACTGTTCACGTGCCCGGTCTCCTTCAGACCGAGGACTACGCGCGAAGCGTCTTCGCGGCGGTCCTGCCTGCCTTGCCACGCCTCGAAATCGAACTACGTGTGGCTCACCGGATGGGCAGACAGCGCGTACTGGATCGCGAGCAGCCGGTGGACTACGTGGCCTACGTGCACGAGGCAGCTCTCCGCATGCTCTTCGGCGGTCGCGACGCAACCAGGACGCAACTCAACAAGCTGATTGCGGAGAGAGAGCGAGAGAACGTCCTTGTGCGCGTGGTTCCCGTGGAGCGCGGTAGCTTCCCTGGAGCTGGGCACGCCTTGCTCTACGCGGAAGGGGCTGTGCCCCAACTTGACACGGTGCAGCTTGACTCCGCGCATGGGCCTGAGTTCATGCATGCCGACTTGCAACTCTCGAAATATCGCGCTCATTTGGAATGGATGGACAAGATGAGCTTGCCACCAGACGAGTCGCGAAGCTTCATCCGGAGCATCATCCACAACCTGTAAGGAGCCTGAGCGTGCAAGAGATTCACTGGGAAGAACCCTTTTGTGGAGAGGGAAACAACTGCTTCCGCCTTGGTACAGATGCGGACGGTAACGCTTACATCGCGGTGGCGGGGCGGGAGGAGGTTTACCTCACGGACTCGCGTGCGGCGCTGGGCAACCTGATCCGGGAGATCAAAGCCGGGAAGGCCGACCACCTGCTGTAGCCGTCCGGGTGGGTGGGGAGTTCAGGCATGGTCCCCGCCCACCCGGCACGCTCTTCACTCATGGTGGCCGCACGGTAGGCCATGGCGCCCCCGCCGGCCGGGGAGGTCTCTGCCGCCACATCGTGCGCAGCCGGGGCAGACGACTTCGGGTGGCCGGTGGGGAACGTCACCAAAGAAGGGCGTCCTCCATCGACTGCTGCCAGTAAGTGACCTTGAGGGAACTGTCGATGTAGACGCCCTTGGCGGGCAGCTCCGGCTTGGCACCCGCGGAGGGGTTCTGGTCAGGAGTGCGGCCCTGGAAGTAGACGGTGAGGGTCTTCTCGGTCCGGCCGTGCTTGCCGCTGCCGTCCGCGGCCGACAGGTGCACCGAGGCGAAGCCGGACTCGCCCGGGGCGAGCGTGACGACGGCATGCGGCTGCGACTCCTCGATGACTGGGGGCACCGACTGGGCTGCACCGAAGCGGGGGGCGGGGTAGTGGTAGAGGTAGCAGGGCGTCGTGCCGGTGTTGGTGACCGTGAGCAGCAGGCGATTGACGGGGCGGCTCAGGGGCGCGGCTTCCGTCGTGGTGTTGGCGCCGTCACAGGTGACGCCCTTTCCGTCTCCGACGCCTGCGGTGCCCGTCACCACCGTGTTGCCCGGTGTGACCACGGGGTTCCTGCCCAGGGCCGGGACCGTCCCGGAGGACGACCTCACGGGGGTGAAGGACGGCCGGGTTCTCTCGCTGGGGCTGGGCGGGGTGGACGTGGGCGCGGAGAGAGCTGGGTCCGGCGTGGCTGTGGGGGTGGCCAGGGCCGCTCCCACCGCCTTCGGGCTCTGCTGCGTATCGCAGGCAGCGAGGGAGAAGACGGCGATCGTGGCGGCAGCGGCGGCGGTCAGCAGACGCGTGCGCGGGGTAGAGATGTTCGGCATGTGGGTGACTCCTCCGGCGTGCCGGTCGGTGTGGTGCCTGGATGATCCGAGCGTGTGCGGTCATCCGTCCCAGTCGCTGCCATGGCCGGGCAGTTGGGGACGCTGGGATGCCGGAACACGCTTGGCCGGGGAAAACGTCGGGGCTTGGAACGGGGCGTGAGATGTGCCGGGTCGTGCCGGGGCTGTCGTGAGGGGAAGAGGGGAGAGCGGTGTCAGGGGTCACGGGAGCGAGCGGGGGAGACGGGGACGCGGACGCGGAGGTATTCGCGGAGCTGCTGAGCGGGCTCAAGGAACGCTCGGGACTGAGTTACGGAGCCCTCGCCAAGCGGTTGCACATGAGTACGTCCACGCTGCACCGCTATTGCATCGGCAGCACGACGCCGGCCGACTACGCACCGGTCCAGCGGATGGCCCGGGTGTGCCGGGCCACGCCCCAGGAGCTGGTGGAGCTGCACCGGTGCTGGGTGCTGGCGGACGCGGCTCGCAGACGTAAGGCGGGGGCGGGGGGTACGGCGCGGGAGCGTGCGGGGCCGCCCCTTGCGCCTGCTGTCGCCGGGGCGCAATTCGGGGGCGGCGGAGCCAACGACGGCCCACACGACGCGCCGGAGGGTGAACCGGCGGCGAAGGCCCCTGCCCCGTCCCCAGCGCCCCGAACCTGGTTCGCTGCTCTCCCGCGCCCGGGCCGACGCCCTGTCGCGCTGGGTACCGCCGCTGTGGCCGCCGCCGTGCTGGGGGTGGCGGTGCTGGCCGTGAACATGTCCGCGTCCCCCAACGGCAGCGGGCGAGAGGCCGCCCCGGCCCCGGCCGTCGGCACCGGCTCCACCACCGGTCGGGCAGACAGCGCGCGGCCGTCCCCCTCCGCCTCCCCTGATGGATCACGGAGCGCACAGGCTTCCCTCAGTCCGGCGCCCGGCGAGCCCTCCGCCCCACGCCCCACGCCCGACTCCTCCGCACCCAGCGCGGAGGAGAGACCGGACGCGGTAGGTGGGGAGCGTGGCGGGGGCGCGTCCTCCAGCGGCGCCTCGGTGAGCGTCGTCACCCGCCCCTACGTCTACGACGGCCCGTGCAGCCAGCACTTTCTGGTGAACAGCGAGCCCGCCCAGGTAGGCCCGCCACCGGCCACGGAACAGGACGCGCCGCGCTGGGCCGCCGCGTATGACGCGGTCTCCTCCGGGGAGCAGCGTGTCGCCGTCACGCTCCAGGGTTCTGGGAAGGAGACCGTCGTCCTGGGCTCGCTTCAGGTGCGTGTCCTCACCAAGAGCACTCCGCTGGCCTGGAACGACTACGCGATGGGATCGGGCTGCGGCGGCAGGGTGGAGTCCGCGTCCTTCGACGTCGATCTGGACGCCGGAAGCCCCACCGTCGCCGTCAGGAACGGGCAGCGGGCTTTCCCGTACAGCGTGACCGAGACCGACCCGCTGGTCTTCTACGTCACCGCGCACACCAGGGCGCACGACGTCCGCTGGGATCTCACCCTGAAGTGGTCCAGCGGCAGCCGACAGGGCACCGTGCACATTGACAACAACGGCGCCCCGTTCCGTACCAGCAGCCGCGCCGACCGCCCGGGCTTCGAGTATCCGCTGGGCGGCGGCGAGTGGATCAGGCGTGAGGAGTAGTGGTCCACGCCTGTCCTGCCGCCCAGGTGTGACCAGATCTTCCGTCGTGCTTGCCCCCGGTCTTTCCGGAGTGAGGCGGATGTACGCGGTGGGTGGGGCGCGCCCAACGGTGCGTGACGCGCCGCTCCCGCACCCGGTGAAGATGTGCCGGGTGGTCCGGCACGCCATGGGACCCAGGGAGGCTTGGCCCGGGTGCGGGGAGCCGGGGTGTCAGGATGAGGTGCATGACGCAGAAAGTGGCCGTGCTTGGCACGGGGAAGATCGGTGAGGCCCTGCTCAGCGGGATGATCCGCGGGGGCTGGTCACCCGCCGACCTCATGGTGACCGCCCGCCGCGCGGAACGCGCCGAGGAGTTGCGCACGCGGTACGGCGTCCAGGCCGTCAGCAACGCCGAGGCCGCGCAGGCCGCCGACACGCTCATCCTCACCGTCAAGCCACAGGACATGGCCGCGCTGCTGGACGAACTGGCCCCGCACACTCCGGCCGACCGCCTCGTCATCAGCGGCGCGGCGGGCATCCCGACCAGCTTCTTCGAGGCGCGTCTCGCCGGGGGCACGCCCGTCATCCGCGTCATGACCAACACCCCGGCCCTGGTGGACGAGGCCATGTCCGTCATCTCGGCGGGGACGCACGCGGGCGAGGCCGACCTCGCGCACGCCGAGGAGATCTTCAACGGCGTCGGCAAGACACTCCGCGTCCCCGAGGCACAGCAGGACGCCGCCACGGCCCTGTCCGGCTCCGGCCCGGCGTACTTCTACTACCTGGTCGAGGCCATGACGGACGCGGGCATCCTGCTCGGCCTGCCCCGGGACAAGGCGCACGACCTCATCGTCCAGGCCGCCATCGGGGCCGCCGTCATGCTCCGCGACAGCGGCGAGCACCCGGTGCGCCTGCGGGAGAACGTCACCTCTCCGGCCGGCACCACCATCAACGCCATCCGCGAGCTGGAGAACCACGGCGTCCGCGCGGCCCTCATCGCCGCCCTGGAAGCCGCTCGCGACCGCAGTCGCGCCCTCGCCAGCGGCCAGGGCTGACGCCGTTTGGCGTTGGTCTGCTCGTCGTGTAGTGTTCTCCGAGTTGCCAGGACGTCAGCATGACGGCCCGGGCAGCACCTTCCGCCACGTCCGGTGGCACCCACTACTGGTACGACGATCCCTTGTAGGGGCCTGTTTCGGCATGCCGAAATGGTGTCTCTTCCGCTCGATTTTGAGTGGCTGGGGGAATCGCCTAACGTAGTGGTCACGCCGGAAGGCGGCCCCGCCGACAGGGGAAATTCGGATGCGAATCCAGGCCGGAAACGG
>NZ_JAEVFI010000019.1 GCF_019303495.1 Streptomyces sp. JJ66
GGGCGCGGTGGGGGCTCCTGCTGTGGCTCGTCGGCGGGGGTCTGCTGCGGGGGTGAGGGGGCGGGTCGTGTGGGGGGTGGCGGGGGTGCGTGCATCCATGCGGCGATGACCCATGCGCAGGTGAGTGCGGCGCCGGTGGCGGGCCACATCTCGATGGTCTTCCCGGCGAGTGCGGCGCCGGTGGCGAGGCCGCCGAGGCGGCCCCGGTGGCCGTCTTGCATGACCCAGGCCCGGATGCGGCTGGTGAGGGCGTGGCTGCCGGTGGCGAGGGCGCGGGCGGCTTCCCCGCTGGCGAGGATGGGGCGGAGTTCGGCGGCGAGCCGCTGGCGGTAGGCCATTAGGCGACCTTGTCGCCGAGGTTGGCGATAGCGTCGGCAACGGTGGACCACACGCCGCCCGCGCCTGCGGCTACGTACCAGAAGACGATGCCGGAGAGGGCGACCTGCCTCGTCGTCAGCTTCTTGAAGAAGATCACGATGGCCAGCGTTAGGGCGATGGCGCCCATGCCGAGGCCGGGGATCATGCCCTGGGCGAGGTCGAGGCCGTCACCGATGAGTTCGGGCACGACGGAGAACAACCCCCCGGCGGCGGCGTAGGCGCTTCCGGCGAGCATGCCGAGGATGAGGCAGGGCCACCAGCCGAGCGGTTTGATCTTGCCGCCGCCTTTGATGCCGACGAGGAGTACGGCGGTGAGGGCGACGGCGAGGCCGACGACGCCGAGGTTGCCGAACACGGAGTCCATGATGGTGTCCTTGCTGGTCAGGCACCGGGTGCGTAGAGGGTGATGCCGGTGATGGTGGAGGCGAGGGGGATGGCGGCGGGCCAGGCGACGGGGAGCCACAGGCCGCGGGTGCGGTGGTGCAGGAGGGCGGTGGCGGCGGCGATGGCGTACCAGAACCACGCCTGCGGGTGGGTGAGTCCGTTCGCGGCGATCCAGGCGGTGATGTGGGTGGCGTAGTCCACGAGGCCGAGAGTCCAGCCTGCTGCGGCGGCGGTGGCGTGGTAGGTGAGCCAGCGCAGCCGGGCGGGGGCGTGGTGCCAGGTGTCGGCCAGCGCGGCGCGGGGGCTGCGGGCGGGGTGGGGTGTCTGGTAGGCGGGGCGGTGGCCGGGGTGGCTGACGACGCGGCGCCAGGGGGACGGGGCGGAGCCGGTGTCCGGCTGGCTGTCCGGTTCTGTGTCGGCCGTGTCCGGGGTGTCGTCGCTGGTGGGGGCGCTGTCCGGCGTGCTGTCCCGGTCCGTGTCCGCGTCCGGCTCGGTGTCCGGGGCGGTGTCTGGTGCGGGGGCGGTGAGGTCGGCGTGCTGGCCGGTGCGCCAGTCGGGGAGCCGTCCCCCGCCGCGCACCCGGGCGGGCGCGGTAGTGGTGGGCTCGTCGGCGTAGAGGCGGTCCCACCAGTCGTCGGCGCGGGCGGTCGTCATGGCGGGGTCCTATGCGGTGAGGGCGTGGGCGGTGGCGGCAGCAACGCACAGGGCGGCGGATGCGCATGCGGCGACGCAGGCGGCGCGTTCGGCGCGGGTGCTGGTGAGGTGGGGGTCGGCGATCGCGGTGACGGCGGCGGCGAGTCCGAGCGCGACCCACACGGTGAAGCTCAGCGCGAGGAGGACGTGGGCAGGGGTCACCGTGCCCCTCCCCTCGCTTCACGGAGGTAGCGCTTGGCGGTGGCGGGGCTCACCGACAGGAGCTCGGCGACCTGGGCCGAGGTGATCCCCGCGTCCTGAGCCACCAGCTCAGCGACCTGAGCCACGGCCTGAGCCCGCTGAGCCGACTGAGCCGTGGCGCTGGTGGCGAAACCGAACGGGCGGCCGGTGGCGGGCTCAGGTCGGGCCGGGGGCTCAGGCGCGGTGACCTGCTCGGATACGAGCACGGCTGGGGCTGGCGAGCCCTTGGGCTCAGGGTGGCGAGCCAGTGGCTCAGCCGGGTGAGCGGTGGGCTCACGGCGGTGAGCTGGGGGCTCGGCGGCGGGTAGTTCGATGGGGCGGCGGCGGGCCAGTTCCCGGCCGCGCTCCTGTCGGGCGAGCTCGATGTCGAAGTCCACGGACACCTCGGAGAGCAGGAGTTCGGCTTGCATCTCGCGGCGCTCCATGTCGATGCGGTGCCGGGCTCGCTCGAAGGCCATGCCGCGCTCCATGTCGGCGAGCTGGTGCTGCTCGTCGTCGGTGAGGGCGGCGGGGTCGCGCATGTCGGCGAGCGCGAGCAACCACACGACTTTGGCGCCGAGCGGCAGGAAGGGTCCGGCGACGGCCATGGCGGCGGAGTCGCGGTCGATGCCGTGCCAGGCGAGGAATCCTGCGACGGTGAGGAGTGCGGCCCAGCCGAGGGCGGGCACGATCCAGGCGCGGTTACCGATGCGCAGGCCCCGGTATTCGGCGACGATGACGGATGCCCAGATGATGTCGGCTCCGGTGGCGACGGTGACGCCGATCCATCCGGCGCCGAGAAGGTCTACGAGGGACCAGGTGGTCCAGGCGAGGGAGGCGGCGGACAGGAGCGCGGCCGGGTAGAGCAGGGGTGAGCGGGGGCGGTTCATCGGCGGTGTGCCTTCCAGGCGTGGGCCGCGATGGCGGCGCAGATGAGGGCGGGGAGGTACTGGCCGGTGGCGGCGGCGAGCACGGCGAGGGCGGTGAACCCGTGGCGTGCGAGGGGGCCGCGCAGGTGGCGGTGCATCAGGCGGGGCGGGGCATGGCGCGGCAGCGCTCGGCGTGTTCCTGCGCCCAGGGGCGGGCGTCGCTGTCGGCCCACGTGCTGCCGTTGTCGAAGCGGTCGGCGCGGGGGCGCCACTCGTAGTTCCTGTACGCCGGGCAGCCGCCGCACTGGGCGGAGGTGACGTTCGGCGCGGTGTCGTTGGCGGTGAGGGTGTCGTGGGTGAGATCGACGGTGGCTCCGCCGACGGTGACGTAGCGAGCGATGACACCTTCGGGCCAGTCGGTGTCGGCGGTCGGGGTGGTGTCGGTCATGGGGGTCTCCGGGGGGTGGCCGCCCCGGGCTGGGGGCTCCGGGGCGGCCGGTTTGGGGTGGGTTAGGTCTGGGGTCGGCAGTAGGGGCAGCGTCCGCAGGTTTCGCCGTGGCATCGGTCGCAGGGGTCGTCGATGGGGTACCAGCGGCGGGTTTCGGGGTCCCAGGTCTGGCTGCGGATCTTGCCGAAGTCGCAGGTGCAGGTCTTGCGGCAGGCCATGTCACTTCTCCTTGGGTGCGTAGCGGCGGTGGGCGTCCTTGTCGAGTCCGGCGCGGGCGGCGGCGCCCTGCTGGTAGTCGCGGCGGCACGCTTCGACGGTGGCCGGTTCGCTGACGACGCGGTTTTCGCGGGGCTGGTTGTCGGGCTGGCGGCGGGTCACAGCGTGACTCCGGCGGTGGTCAGGCGGAGGCGGAGGGCGTATTCGGCGCGGGTGAGGCCGGGCTCGTCGGCGACGAACGGGAGGGCGCGCAGGATCGGCCTGGCGGCGTCGGCGTCTCCTCCGGCGACGGTGAGGGCGGTGCTCATGCGGTGGGCCTCGGTCATGGTCGCGTTGGGCCAGTGCCGGGCCAGCAGGTCGGCGACCTGGTTGACGAGCCGGGCGGTGTGCTGGCGGGCGTGCCGGATGCGGCGGAGGTGTTCGTCGGCCTGACTGTGCGGGGTGGCGGGTCGGGGCCGGGGGATGCGGGGGATGGCGGGCTGGTTGTCGCCCCATCCGGCGGTGGGACTGCCCTCGGCGAGGGCGGCGCCGATACGATCCATGACGGACCTGCCCTTTCGTAGTGGTTGTGGGTGGGTCTGGCCCCGGCCCAAGGCGCTGCAACGCCGGGCCGGGGCCGTTCTGTTGGTGCACGAGACCGGAGTGCGGGCCGCGCAGACAGCACGTTAAACCCCGGGATTGCCTTAATGCAACCCCGGGGCTTAATGTGGGGCGTGGCGCGCTCCCGGCAGCCGAAGGGAGAGCGGGGAGTGACGAACGAATCCGAGGAAAGGAGGCGAATCTTGGAAGCCATCGAGGCACTGGAGGCCATCGAGGATGATGCGCACTGCACGGCCGAAGTCTCTGCGGCTCTGAAGGACTGGCCGCAGTACCAAAAGCGTCTGCGCGAACTGCGGCAGCGGCGCGTCCAAGCGCTCAGAGGTCAGGGCAAGTCTTGGAAGGAAATCGCCAGCATCATCGGAGGAATCACCCCCGCTCGCGCGCAGCAGATCGGCCAAGGTCTGAGCGGTGCGGTGCGTCGAAAGCAGAACGTCAAGACGTCCGAGTAGCAGAACGGCCGAGCGGTGTGAAGACCGCCCGGCCGTGAGTACCAGCGGATTCGCAGTCCGCTGATCAACGAGTCCCACTTGCCAGTAAGGACTAACGCTTGCACAGCGTACCCGGGCAGGCTCCGCCATGCCCAGATGCCCCCGCGCCCGGATGGGTGCCGCTCACCCGCCCGCAGCAGGAGGCCGCCGCCACCCCCGCGCGCCGTGCTCAGCCCCGGGCGTGGCTGCGCGCCGTGACATGGCTGGTCGGCGCCGGACTCCACTCCCGCGCGAACGGCACCACGGAGCGGGTCGCCGCCGACCTCGCGCGGCGCATGGACTACCGCGAGGGCACCGTCCTGTACGACCTGGACGGCACCGCCCACCGGCTCGGCATCTCCCGCGCCACCGTCAAACGCCACGCCCGCGTGCTGCGCGAGGCGGGGCTGCTGGCGTGGCTGCGGCACGGCACCCGCACCAACCTCCGCCTCCCCGGACGCCCGTATGCGGGAACCGCCACCGTCTACGCCGCCACCATCCCGCCCGCCTACGACCACGCCCTGGGCCACCGCCTCGACGGCACCGGCTACGGCGCGCGGATCGTGGGGGTTACCGACGCGGGACGGGAGCGTGCCATCGCGGAGGCCAACACGCGCGCCAGCGGCAGGCGTTCAGCGGGAGGGCGTGAGCCCCAATCTCTAGGTCGTTACCCCGACGTACCTACAGTTGATGTGGGTGGGGGGTTGAACAACACCTCGCGCGCGAGGCGCCACAACGACCCCGCCCCGAACAAGCCCCACCCCCACCGCGCGGGAACCGGCCGCCCGGCCCGGCAGGTGGCCCGCGATATCGCCGTAGCCCGGCAGGTGCGGCCCTTGGTGGGCTGGACTCAGCGCGAGGGCCTGCGGCGCCTCGGCTACGCGCTGCGCCCGCTCATCGACGCGGGCCTGGACGTGCACGACATCGCCGCCGAACTCCACGCCTGGTACCTCACCTGGCGACCCCGCCGGCCGGCCGCGTACATCACCGCCCGCCTGCGCCAGCACGCCGCACAACCCGGCATCCCCACAGCGGATGCGGTCGCACCGGCCGACAGCCCCGCGTGGGCTACCTACTGCCGCCAGCAGCAGACCCGCGCGGCGATGCGGCAGCTGGTGGCCGACGCCGCCCCGCGCACCGACACCGACCGGCGGCAGGCCCGGGCCGCCGCCGTGCACGACCCGCACCGGGTCCTCGACCACGCCGACCGCGACCTGGACGACGCCATCGACCTCTACAGCGCCCCCCTCGTCGCCCGCTACGTGGGGCTCGCCGCCGCCGGGGTGCGGCTCGGCCGGTGACCAGGCCGGGCCACGCCCTACGGGACGGTGCGGTCGGGCGTGTCGAGCCAGACGCGCTGACCGCCCGGGGTGACCGTGAGCCCGTAGCGGGTGCGCGCCGGGGAGCCCGCCTGTACCCACCAGCCGTGCGCGCGCTCGATCTCGTCCCACAGCATGCGCGGGCCGTGCTGCTGCACCTCGAACTCGCCCCCGCCGGGGACGTAATCGCCGCTGGCCCACGAGCTGGTGTTGGGGTCGCCGAGCCACAGCGTGAACTCGCCGTCGTCCGGGCTGTGGCCGACGCTGTAGCGGCAGCCGGGCACCAGCACCCCGGCGGTGAACGCCGCGTCCTCGTCGCCGAACACACGCCGGGGGTCGAGGGTGGTGCGGGAGGTGGCGGGCTGGTGGTCGGCGCGGACGAGCGCCATCACATCCCGCCCGGGTGTTTCGCCACGGTTCCACATGAACGCACAGTCACCCACCACGGGTCCGCTGGCCGCGCCCTCGCCGCCGACAGTGAGGCGGAGCAGCACGCCGTTGTACAGGCCGGTGCCCCACGGCGTGACGATCACCCCGCCCGGGTTGAGCTGCTGCACCAGCGCCGGGGGGATGGTGTGCAGGGCGCACGTGACGACGATCCGGTCGAACGGCGCGTTCTCGGGGGCACCTTGGGTGCCGTCGCCCGTATGCAGGGTCGGCGCGTATCCGGCCCGTTTCAGCGCGGCGCGGGCGGTGTCGGCCAGCTCGGGGTCCACCTCAACGCTAGTGACGTGCTCGTCGCCGAGGCGGTGGCACAGCAGGGCGGCGTTATAGCCGGTGCCCGTGCCGATTTCCAGCACCCGCTGGCCAGGTTGTACGTCGAGCTCGGCGAGCATGGCGGCGACGACGCGGGGCATGCTCGCCGAGCTGGTCGGGGTGAGCGCCACGGGGGCGCCGGGCGGGTCGGCGACCTGAGTCACGAGCGCGGTGTCGGAGTAGATGAGTGCGCGCCACCGGCCGGGTTCGGTGGCGCGGTCTACGGGGTGGTAGCCGTCGTCTCCGCGCACCCATACGCGGTCGGGGATGAAGGTCTCGCGCGGCACTGCGGCCAGGGTGTCGGCCCAGTCGTCGGTGAGGTGTCCGGCGTCGCGCAGCGCACCCGCGAGGGCTGCGGGGCTGGTCAACGCTTCGGCTTCTCGGGGCGCTTGGGGTCGGGCGGGGGGATCGGTTTGTGCGGTTTGTGCCCGTCGCCCTCTGACGGGTCTGGCTTGCCGCCGTGTTTACCCATGGTGGTGCACCCCTTCCAGTGCGGTGACGTAACGCGCCTGGACAGTACCGGAGAGCGACCATGCGAGGGAAGGGCGACTTCACGCCGGACGCTGGCCGGTTCGCGCTCTTGTCGAGCACGCCAGGCGATCACCCACCGCCTGACCGCATCTGCGGCACGGCCGGTAGCACAGCGGCCGGGTGAGATGGCGCCCCAGAGGGAAGACGCCGCCGTCGCGACAGGCGGTCTCGAAGTATCCGTCAGCCAACCGCCGGGCGCGGTGGTCGGTCCGCCCGCGCGGCAGGCGGACCGTGTACGGCCACGACCGAGCGGCGGCGGGATCGGACACCACGGGGCCTCCCTGGACGGAGCGAGGAGTCGGTCAACGCCCACGGTAGCGACGCCGAGTCCGCCGGGCGATCACCCGTTTGGCTGCTTGCGGTCGGACCCTCGCGTGCCCCGCACGGTGCGGGCTTTGGCCATGATGCGCTCAGCGGTGCGGGTGCTGACCTCGTAGAGCGCGGCCAGCTCTCCGGCGGTCACGGGGCCTCGGCGGCCAATGTCCGCCCGCTCCAGCTCGGCGGCAACCTCGGCAACCCGGTGATCCGGTCGGCGTCTACGCGGGGCCTTGTCCCGGGCGCCGGGTGCGCGGCCCCTGTACTGCGTCGGGCGGGCGGCGCGGGCCTCGGCGGTGGCGCGAGTCCACCACCGGCGGCCGTGCCGCTCCTCGCCCCGGGGCATCAGCCCGCTTACGGCGTCGGCCCGGATCGTGGACGCGCTGACACCGGCGACGGTTGCGGCCTCGGCGTCGGTCAGCAGGTCGTCGGGGTGAGGCGTCGCAGGCAGGGATGGCAGAGGCTTGCCATCCAGGAAAGCTTCGACCTGGGCGGCGTCGTAGAGAGCCGGGCGCAGCGTCCCGGGAAGCGGGGGCACCGCGGCGGTGAACGCGTCGTGATGTCGGCGGCGCCATGTCGTCAGCGAGACCCCGGCAAGGTCGGCTACGCCGTGAAGATCGAGGGTGGGGCGGCCGTGCGGGATCACCGGGGCTCCTTCGGGGCGGGTAGTGCTGGTGCGAGGACATGGCCCCGGTTCGGTCTACACTGGGGCCGCTTTCCGTTCGGTCCTTTGGCCGGTGTTGGTGGAAGCGTCGGGCCGGTGGGATGCCGTCACCCCCTGGGGTGTCCCCACCGGCCCTTACCGCTGTCTTGGGGCCTACTTTCTGCGTGTTAATGGCGCCGGGGGCGGGTGCCGTTCCCGCCCCCGGCTGGCGTCGTCAGCCCTGGATGCCCTCGGCCGCGCGAATCTCGCGGTAGATGGCACCTACGAGAGTCTTGGCCAGGTTCACCCGCCCGGGCATCTTGCGGATCATGGCCAGGAACATGGCGCCCGCCTCGGCGTTGACGTCGATGGCCGGGTCCTGCTCGGCCATGCGGTTGGCCATCATGTAGGCGAGCACTCCGCCGGTGAAAAGGTCTTCGGCGAGCTCGTCCAGCACTTCGCCGACGTGACGACCGGTGCGGTGCGCGATCGGCTTCAGGTGGCGGTCGAGGAACTGCCCGGTGGCCTTGCTCAGTTCCTCTGCGCTGTAGGTGCTGGTGTTCATGTGCTGTGTCCTTTCGGGGTGTTGGTGGTGTCGGTCTGGGGTGCCGTTCCCCTTGCCGACACTTAAAAGAATACAGCACTATCGCGCCACGGTCAAGCCTGCCACGCCCCGCAGATGTAACTGAGTGCTGAACCTGACGGCGGGCGGTCACGCTTTCGGCCGTGATCCGTAGCGGTCACGGAGGGCCTGGAGGGAGCGCAGGCCGAGGGCTACACGGACCTTGTCGCGGATGCCGTGGATGTTGGTGGCGAGGATGGCGCGGGCGAGGTCGTCGCGCTCGGCGGTGAGCTGGCGGATGCGGTCATCGAGGGCTTTGAGCTGGTTGAGCTGCTGGTCGAGGTTGTCCATGGTCTGACGGTAGGACGGAACCAGCCCAAAAGCAAGATGGACTTGCCATAAGCAAGACTCACTTGCTATATTTAGGTCATCGGGAGGGCAGCAGAGCCCAAGCCCGGGACGAAAGGAAACACGTGGAAGAAGTTCTCGGGACCTTCCCCGACACCCCCGACGGCCGCAAGGCCGCCCGGGAACTCCAGGCCAAACTCGCGAAGAACCTCGTTCGGCGCGGACTCGCCCGGAAGTTCTCGATCGGAGTGGAGCGCCGGGGAGGCTCCTACTGGGTCACCCTGAACAAGCGCTGACCCAACAGTGAGTGCCCGCCCCCGTTGGAGCCGGGGGCGGGCACTTCGCCATGCTACGGCCGTCTCAGGCGGTGCGCGCCTGACGCTCGTAGCGCTGGACGGTCTGCTCCAGCTCGCGGTCGGGCGCGAGCAGGAGATCACGGGCGGCCGTGAGCTGCTGCGCCTCGGGCAGGGCGTCCACGGTGGCCTCGATGCGGTCGGCGAGGGGGTGACGGTCCATGGTCATACCTCCAATGGTAGTCGGTGCGGTTCAGGCGGCGTTCGCGGTGGCGGACCGGGAGGCCAGGGGCAGCCCCAGCAGGTCCACGCGCGGGTACTCGGTGCCGCAGCCGCCGCAGCTGGCACGCCCGGTGGAGACGGTGACCCGCAGCACCGTCCCGCACGCGCACACCACCCCGATGCGGCGCTCACCGGGGTCGCCGGTGACGGCGGCCTGTATGCGCCGGTGCCACTGCGCGATCTCGTCCACGAACTCGGCCACGGCCGGGTGCTGGCGGGAGGCCCGGCCCCAGTTCCAGCGCAGCACCCGGCACGCCTCAGCCACCTGGCCCTCGGCGGAGGCGGGCCAGTCGGGCGCCGTGGCGTACCCGGACTCCACCCACTCCCGCGCCCAGCTGGTGAGCACGGCGTGCGCCTCCGTCTGGAGGTCGATGGCATGCAGGCGCAGCGGCGCCCGCCCGCCGCTGCCGCTGTGCCGGGTGCCGACGAGCGCCGCCCCCCGCCCAGGCGCGAGGACACCGCCGAGCGCCGCATACAGGCCCGGCAGCTTGGCGAGATGGGTGGCGGTACTGCTGTAGCACCGGTCGCACAGCCCACCGGGCGTGGTGGGGTGGACGGTGCGGTGGCAGGCGGCGCAGAGACGCGGCGCGGGCTCGGCGAGGTGATCCACGGATTCTCCCGGGGGTGCGGTGGTGCGGGTACTGGGGGCGGCGCCCGGTGGGGACGGACGCCGCACGGGGCGGGTCAGGCGTCAGGCAGGGGGCTGTGGGAACGCGGCTCCCCGTTGATCAGGCGGGCGATGGCGAGTGCGTGGGGGCTGGCGAGGGTGTCGTGCCAGCCGGGATGGGCGGTGGCGGCCAGCCGGGCGGCCTCGGCGTCCAGCCAGCCGGCGAGGGCGGCCCCGAGGGCGGGGTCCATGGCAGCGGCGTAGGCGCCGTGGCGGGTGCGCATGCTGGGGTAGGTGCGGGGTCCGTCGGCGTGCATGAGCCGCGTGCCGGGTCCGGTGGGGTTGGCGGCGTACAGGTAGCCGTGGCCGGGGCGCGACTCCGCGAAGTGCCACTCGGTGGTCGGTTTGCCGTCCCGCTCGACGGGCGTGGCGGTGGCGGTGGAAGCGGCGGTCACGAGAGCGCGGAGCTTGTCGGCGGCTGCGCGGAGTTCTTCGGTGGGCGTCATCGGAGCTCCCTGGTGTCGAGGGCGGCGCGGATGCGGCGGGCGGTGTCCAGTGCGCCGTCGTCGTAGGTGCCGCGTCGTGGGACGTAGCGGGTGGCGTCGCCGTGGGCGGCGTCGCCGTGGGCGGCGTCGCAGGCGGCGCGCACGGCGGCGAGCTGGGCGTCGGCGGCGGCGAGTTCGTTCTCCAGCGCGACTGCGGTCCGGCGGGCGCGGTCACGCTCCTCGCGGGCGTCATACAGGCCCGAGCAGCGGTAGGCGAGTGCCTCCACGATGGGCGGCCCCTCCTCGCCGGTGTCCTCCGTGAGTTCGGCCATGGCTGCGGCGATTTCCCGGTCGCGGACGGCGCGCAGCATGTGCAGCTCGGCGTACAGGGCGTCCAGTCCGTCGTCCGTCGCGGTGTCGGCGCGCATGCGCGGCGCGGCGCCCTGTGTGCCCGCGTAAGGCTCTGCGAGCCCCCCCTCCCCTTGCTCGGCTCGTGGGGTGGGGGTTGAGGCCGCGAGAGGGCCGTTTCTGGCCGTTCTCGGGGCCGGGTTCGGGGTGTTGCGCAGTGCGGCCATCAGCCTACCGTCCCTTCTGTAATGGATTGCGATGGTTCTACGCCGAGTTGGACGGCGGCGAGCGCGACGGCCTCCCGGATCGGCATGCCGTCCTCCGACGCCGCGCGCAGCGCGAGCGCCCGCACGTGCAGGTCCTCGGCGAGTGCCTGCTGCTGCGGCGTCAGGGCGCCGCGTCCGGTACGGCGGTGTGCGGCGGGCGGACGCGACGGTGCCCACGAGTCGTCGTCGGGCCGGGTCGTCGGGTCGGTCATCGGGTCGTCTCCTCGGCGGCGTCTGGCGCGGCCCGCAGGCGGCGGGACGGCACGGTGTGGACCTGGGTGACGCGGGTTGGGTGCAGGCCCGGCGTCGGGGACGGGCAGCGGCAGCCCAGCTCGACCAGAGCGGGCTGGGCCTTGCAAGCGGCCCGGCAGCGGCGGCAGTACGGCGGCGATGATGTCCAGCGCGGTCGCGCGGGTCCGCTCGAACGTTTCCTGCCGCGCCTGCCCGTCCTCACCGGAGCCGTCCAGGTCGAACGCGGCCTGGCCGCGGGTGCGGCGTCGCCCGCCGGAAGGGCTGATCTCGGTACAGATCGGAGAGCCCCACAGGATGCGGGTGCGGGGCAGGCGGCGCTTGTCGAGAGCGTTGATGTCGGCGATGAGGTGTTCGGCGCCCGAGTGGTTGGCGGCGTGGGTGCGGATGCTGACGGGATCGTGGTTCGCGGCCAGGCGCAGGGTGTAGCCGGTCTCGACAAGGCCCGTGGAAGAGCCGCCAGCGCCACAGAACAGGTCAGTGAAGGTGAGGTCGCTGTCGTGCCGGTAGGCGCTCACGGGTGTCTCCTGGGTGTGTTCCGGGGTGGGCGTGGGATGCTGGGGCTGGCCCCTCCCGGTTGCTGCGGGAGGGGCCGCTGCCGTGTCACGGGGCGGTGGCGCGGTCGCGGTTGGTGTGGGGCGGGATGGCGGACTGCTGCCACCAAGCGCCCGTGGTCTGGTCCACGTGCCGCCAGCCGGGGTGCGGGCCGGTGGGCAGGGTGCACGTCCAGGTGGTGAGCTGGTCGCCGCAGGCGGGCCGGGGGGTGTCGGGTGCGCGGTGGACGCTGCACCGGCCGCCGGGGTGCCGGACGATCCACTCGCCAAAGAACGCGACGACGCGGTCCGGGTACTGGCCGATGCGGAGTCCGACGATCTGGTTCTCACCGTCGATGGGCTGCCAGTAGCCCTTGGTGAACGTCCACGGCCGCGTGCGGGTCGATCTCGTGCTCGACGCGGGCGAGTGAGCGGGGTGTCAGCTGCCAGGTGCGGCACCCGGCGGCCTCGGCCTCCACCAGCGGGCGGCAGTGCGGGCACTCGGCGCGGACATCGATGAGGTTGCCCCGCTCGTCGGTGTCGCGGCCGTCGAGGTCGCCGAGCAGGGTGCCGCAGCCGCTGCAGGCGCGCTGGAGCTTGATGGTGGTGATGGTGCGGCCGTCGTCGCCGAGGGTGACGCGGTCGGGGGTGCGGGTGCGCGGGGTGGTCACGGGGTCCTCCGTGGGTGCGGGGCGGGTCAGGCAGCGGTACGGCCTCAGCGGGTCGCGGGCTTAGCGGCCCAGGCGCACGTCCAGTAGTGGCGGCAGTTGGGGCAGCGGTAGAAGGCTTGGACTCCGGGGCCGTCCGGTTTGACGTCGAGGGGCTTGACGTTGCGGCGGTCGCAGTTCTCGCACGAGTCGTGGTAGGCGGCGGGGTTGAGGTTCATCCGGTGGCTCCTGTCGATGAGTGGCCGGTGTACGGGTCGGCGTCGATGGGGGTGTAGGGCACCCAGGGCCAGTCCTCGCCCTGGCGCAGGAAGCGGGGCCAGGCCCGCTCGTCGCGCATGCCGCGCCACGGCACGACGCGGCGGGCACGGTCCACGTCGGCGGACTTTTCGTCCTCGACGGGGCGCAGGCCGAAGCCGAATTCGGGCCAGCGCATCCACAGCGAGCTGCCGAGTGGGCGCAGGGAGCGCGGGCCGAGGCCGTTGCCGTGTGGTGAGTGGGCTTCCATGAGGACGGCGCAGTTGGAGGTGGCGCGGGCCTCATCGATGACGACAGACACTTTGCGGGCGAGTTCTTCGTCGTTGGGGTTGCCACCGTGGAGCCGGTAGACGGGGCCGATGATCAGCACATCGGGGCGTAGCTGTTCGACGCGGCGCATCACCCACGACCGGTCCTTGGGGCGGGTGAGGTCGATGCCCTGGGGGCGGCATTCGATGGCGAACTGGCCGCGTCGCAGGCCACAGCGGGCTCGTTCGGCGGAATTGAGCAGGGGCCGGTACTGGCGGCGGGAGGCGGCTTCGGAGTTTTCGCAGTCCAGGACGAGAACGCGGGCGGGGTCGATGCTGGCGCCGGGGTTGAACGGGTGGAGCCCGGCGGCGACCTGGACGGCGATCTGGCGCAGCCAGGTGGATTTGCCGCCGCCTTCCGCAGCGGTGAGGAGGAGGCGGTCGCCGTGTTCGAGGATGCCGGGGACGATCCAGTCGTAGGTGTCCTCGTGCTGGACGAAGTCGAGGAGGTCTTGGACGGGGAGGTCTTCGGTGGCCTGGCCTTGGTCGCGCAGGTCACGGGTGAGGGTGACGGCTGCTTCCACGTGGTCGGTGGTTTCGCCGGTGGGGTCGTAGGCGGACTGGACGATGCGGGTTCCGGTCTCGATCAGGCCGCGGCGCAGGGCGCGGTCTTGGACGATGTCGGCGTAGTAGGCGGCGTTGGCGGCGGTGGGGACGGCGCTGAGGAGGGTGAAGAGGTAGCCCTGACCGCCGATGCGTGCGAGGTCGCCGCTGTCGGCGAGGTGTTTGCCGAGGGTGATGGGGTCGAGGGCGTGGCCGCGGGCGTGCATGCGGCCGATGGCGTTGAAGATCGTGGTGTGGGCGGGGCGGTAGAACGCGTCGGGGTTGAGGGTGTCGAGGGCGGTGCGGCAGGCGGTGGCGCTGAGGATGCAGGCGCCGAGGACGGACTGTTCGGCGTGGAGGTCGTTGGGCGGGGTGCGGTCGAAGGCGGCAGTGTCGGGTTCGGTGTCGGTCATCAGAAGATGCCCCGCTCTTCGGGGCTGACGTAGTGGCTGCCGTATCCGTAGCCGCCGACCGCGCGAAGGCGGGGGCTTTCGGCGGCCTTCTTGGCGTCGTCGCGAATCCACTTCTGCCAGGCGTCCGGCCATGAGCGACGGCGGGCGCCGGTGGAGCGGTAGTAGCTGACGAACTGGGCGGTGGAGTAGTCGATGTCGATGGCGGCGGTGTAGCCGTCTCGGTGAGCCCAGCGGCGCATGCCGTCGGTGATCGTGAAGTCTTCGGGGAGGGGGTGGAGTCCGTCGGTGGAGGCGTCCGCAACGGGGGGACGTCCACGTCCGCCCGCGCTTCCCCCCTTCAAAGGACCTTTCAAAGGACCTTTTGGCGGACGCCCACGTCCCCCCGCTGCGGACGCCCACGTCCCCCCGCTCTGGACGTCCACGTCCGCCCGGACGTCCACGTCCGCCCGGACGTCCACGTCCGCCCGCCCAGACGGGGGAACACTGCCTGAGCTGGGGTTTTCCACCTTCTTTGCGTCACGTGCGGCCCGGCCACGCTCACGGGAGGACGCCAGCGTCCGGGCGGACGTCCGCGTCCCCTCGTCATCGCCCGCGCGGCCCCCCGGAACGGTGCATTCCAGCGCCAGGTCGTAGACAACGGGGCGCTTGTCCGAGGGAAGGTGTTCAACCAGGGACTGGTCACCCTTGCGGATGAGCTTGCAGTCTTCGAGCTGGCGCAGGTCCCGGCGGACGGACCGCTCAGCCTTGCAGGCGAGTGCGGCGAGGCGGGACACCGAGGGGTACGCGGCGGCGCCATCCCGGTCCGCATGCTTGGCCAGCGCTACCAGCGTGGGCAGCAGCTGCGAGGGCATGGGGGGTGCGTACTCCGCTGCCCACGTAATGGCCTCGATGCTCAACGGTCCTTCTCTCGTTCGTACTGGTTCGGGCATGGCGGCAACCCTGTTCAAGGCGGTTTGTTGGCCGCTTTGCCCGACACCAACACTACCTCAGGGTGTACAGGCACCCGCAATACATTCGCAGCACACGCGCAGCGCTTGGGGTGTGCAGTCAACAGAAGGTCAGCTACTCTGCTGTCGTGACCACGAAAGGAACCCCCGGCCGGATGCTCCGCGTCGATGACGAGACGTGGGCCGCATACGGCGAGGCGTGCGAGGCGAAAGGCATCAGCCGGGCCGCCGACATGCGCATGCACATCAAGCGCGAGATCGCCGCCCACCGGCGCCGCCAGCGCGAGAACGCCTGACCGCATCGCCACCCCTTCCGGCCCCGCCTTTCGGCGGGGCCTTCGTCGTGCCGGTTCAGTGCTGTCGGAGTGCTGCGGGGCTGTGTGGGTGGCAGCGCCAGCCGCACGGGTACAGGCGGGCTGGTGCCCGGCAGCGGACGGCACCGGCCGAGCAGCGCCCGGCCTCCGCAGCGGGACGCGCTGGCGGCGTCACGGCGGTCACGCCGCCTCCCGCACGGTGCGCTGGACGCGGAGCTGGTGGTTGTACTCGGACTTCGCGGCCCGGCAGTCCTCGCACGGCTCCCCGCCCCGGTTGTGGTGCCGCTTGTAGCCGGTGTAGGTGCCGCACCGGTCGCTGTACCGAGGCACGGGCAGGCCCCGGGCGCGGCGTCGCTCGTCGGGGGTGAGGCCGCCCCACACGCCCCACACGTAGCCGCCGGTCTCCAGCTCGTCAGCGGCAGCCCGGCACTCGCGCACCACCGGGCAGCGGGCGCACATGCTCTTGGCGTAGGCGATGCCCACGATGTCGGTGCGGGCGGGGAACATCGCCTCCGGGTCCTCGCCTGCGCATGCGGCGGCAGCCCGCCAGTCCGCGTCCGCGCGGGTGCTGGTGCCGTCGTGGTGGTGGAGAAGCTGCCGGGCGATGATCATCGGGTCACCTGCTGTCGG
Source organism: Streptomyces sp. JJ66 (assembly GCF_019303495.1). GTDB lineage: Bacteria > Actinomycetota > Actinomycetes > Streptomycetales > Streptomycetaceae > Streptomyces. The sequence goes on from NZ_JAEVFI010000019.1 coordinate 15,851, forward strand.
TCGGGCCAGGCCACCCCGCCCAGTGCGGCGCGGTGCCCGGCGGGAACATCGGCCAGCGGCTGGCCAAGCCAGTCCAGCCCAGCCGCCCGCAGCACAAGCGCGTCGGCCTCGTCGTCGGTGGCGCACACCGCCCCGTAGCGCTGCTGCACAGCGGCCAGCACGGCGGTTTTGCGGGCGGCGCCGGAGCCGGTGGCGTAGCGGGCACGGCAGGCCGGGGGCATCACCGCCACCGGTATGCCCCGGTCGATCAGGGCGCCGGTGATGCGCCACCACAGGCCGGAGGCGTCGTGATGCCCGGCCATGTGCGCGGCCCGGTACGCAGGCCCCTCCACCACCACCAGGTCCACCGCCCCGACCTCCCGCAGGACTTCGCGGGTGATGTGGGCGAGCCGGGCGTGCCGGGCGGTGAGGGCGTCGCGGCGGCGGCCGGTGGTAGGGATGGTGACGGTGCCGCCGAGTGTGGCCACCCCGGTGGAGGTGAGGGAGATGTCGAGTCCGACGACGCGGTAGAGGCGGGCGGGGGCGGTCATGCGGCATCGCCTCCTGCCCGGGGGTGGTGCGCCTCGCGCAGGGTGATGACGCGAACCACCCCGGCAGGCGGTACCTCGCCGCCCGTGGCGGTGTCGCGGCCCCGCAGCCGCCAAAGCTCCTGCCGGGCCGCGGCCAGCTCCTGCGCCAGGGCCGCCGCACGCTCCCGCTCGTGCTCCAGGTCCAGCCGCACCCCGGACAGTTCGATCCCGGCGGCGTCAAGCTGGGCGAGCAGCTGCTCGCGGTCGTCGTCCCCGGCGGTCTTGGCTGCGGGCTGGGGGTGGCGGAGGTCGGCACGGTGGCGTCCACGGGCCATCACGCGGCCCCCGCCCTGGTGATGCCGAGCGGGTAGGGACTGGCCCCGCAGCGGCACGTGTCGAACGTGCCCCCGCACGCCGGGCAGCGCGGCTCGGCGCGCAGGGCGCGTCGCGCCCGACGGGCGGCCCAGGCGGCGGCGCGCACCAGCCCGAGAACGGCCAGCGCGGCGAGCCCAAGCCACACCAGCACCCCGGTGGCGAGCACGGCCAGGACGGCGTACAGGGCGATGTCGGAGTTCATCAGCGCCCCCTGTGCTGGGAGTGGATGAGGAGCGCGGCGGCGATGACCGCGCACGCGAGGGCGATCCAGGCGGTGGCGGTCACGCGGCAGCCCTCCCCTCGCGGCGGGCGGCGGCCTGCTGCTGGCGGCGCTGCTCGATGCGCTCCTCCAGCCACCCCCGGCCCGCGCCGGTGAGCCGGTAGACGTTGACCGGTTTGCCGTGGGCGCGGGGGTTGATCGACGGGGTAGTGCCGACGATGTCCAGCACGCGCGGGTGGCGGCGGAACACGAGGCCGTGGAAGTACAGCCCCGCCGCCCCGTGCGCCAGCTCGGGCAGCACGGTGCGCAGGTCGTTCATGGAGACGGGCTCGCCGTCGGCGGCTATCGCCAGCAGCGCCTGGTCCAGCAGCGCGGTGTCCCAGGTGGTGACCGAGGCGTAGAGGGGGCGGAGGTAGTCGAGGCTGTTGGAGCGGACGTCAGGCACGGGCTCTCCTTGCGGGGTGGGGTTGGGGCGCTGCCGGGCCGGGACCGTGGGGGCGGGCTCAACCGGCCCGGCAGGCCGTCAGGGGGTCGGGGCGGGGGTTTCGTGCCCGCAGGCCAGGCACTGCACGGCGCCGTCCGGCAGGGCCACGTGCGTGGTGCGGCCCGCGCATCCGGCGCGGTCACACACCCGCACCAGCAGCCCGTCCGGCAGAGTGAGCAGTGGCGGCAGGCCTGCCGTGGTCGGCTCGATGCGGGTCGTCGCCCACTCCAGCAGCCGCAGCACCACGACCAGCAGCGTGATCAGCCCGGTCACCGCGAGCAGGGCGGCGGCCATCACGTCACCTCCCCCGGCTCGCGCACCGGCAGCCGGTCACCCGCGCCCGCCGGCGAGGGCGGCGGCGCGGCCTTGGCCCGGTCGGGGCGGCGCTCCTGCCAGCTGCGGCCCGCCTCCACTTCCGGCGAGTCCAGGCCCACCGCCGCGTCATAGCGGGCCTGCAACGCCGCGTGGGCGGCCTCCAGATCACGCAAGCGGGCCGTCAGCGCCTCTAGGTCACGCAACGTTTTCGCGCGGGCCGCCGCCTCGAACTCCGCCCGGTCACAGGCGCCGATACGCCGCTCCGACTCCTCCCGCAGGCGGCGTTGCAGGCTGGTCAGCTGCGCGCGCAGGGTCCGCCTCGTCGTCCACATCACGCGGCCTCGCTGCCCTGCTCGTGACCGGAGACCAGCTGCGGCAGGTCCAGGTGCGTGAGCTTGCAGTCCCGCCACGCGGTGATGATCGCCTCGCCGCCGCCCTTAGCGTGGCGCACGCTGTGCGTCGTCGCCCGACCCGCGCGCACCTCCACACCCGGCACCCCGCTCAGCTCACCGGTTGCCGCGTCGGCGACCTCAGCAACACCAGCGGCGGTCATCTGGGCGAGCAGCGACGCCCGGTAGGCGGGCCGCACCTCCGTCACCACCCGGCTCACAACCTCACTCGGCGCGGCCTGGCGCACCCACGCCAGGAACGCGTCCTCGTCGGTCACCACAGCAGTGGCCTTCGGGCTTGTGCGAGAGATCGTGGCCACCTTCGTGCCGTCCGGCAGGGTTGCATCGACCCGCGACGCGCCCGTGATCTCCAACTCCTGCTGCATCGCGGCTTTCACGGCCCGCAGCTGTTCACCCACCGCGTCAGCCAGGGTCTTCAGCGCCGCCTCACGCAGCGCCAGTTCGGCGAGATTCGCCATGACGTATCTCCTTCGGGGAAGGGGCCGCCCCCGCAGCCAGCGAGGAAAGGGGGCGGCCCCGGTCTCGGGGACGGGGTTAGGCGGCGGTGCCGGACAGCTCGGCGAGGAATGCGCGAATCTGCGGGGCGATCGCCTGCGACAGCGGCAGGCCCTTGGCCGTCTCGAAATCGCGGTCGATCTCGTCCAGGCCGTTGGCCTCGGCGAACGTGCGCAGTTCCGCCTCAGCGGCCTGCGCATCCACCTCGTCGGGCTCGGCAACGACTTCGGCGTCCACCACCTCGCCGCCGCTCGGCTTGGGCGGCGGCCCCGCCGCGAGGGACCTACCGACAGCGGCGATGTGCCCCAGCCGCTCGTCATCCAGCCCGGCGGCCTTCGCGTCCTGCCAGATAGCGCGCACCGTCCCGGCGTCGGTAGCGGCACGCGCCTCGGCAACGAAGTCCCGTGCCGGGGCGGACTGCTGCCACGGGTCGGACTCTCCCGGCTGGACGCGGCGCAGGGGCTGCACCTCCGCGTCCAGCGGCGTGCCATCCGCGTCCACCCGCGCGCCGATCTCCTCCGGCGTGTAGATCGACCCGTGCAACACCTCCGGGCACGCCATGCGCACGCACTCCGAGATCGCCCGGGCACGCAGCATGGAGCCCGGATACTGCTGCCACGTGTCCTTCCTCGTGAGCTTCGCCCGCTCCGCCTTTGCCGTGTCCCACACGGCCGTGAAGGGGAACTCGGGGTCGTCGGCGCGGAAGATCGTCACCTCGGCGCGCTGGTCGTCACCGCTGATCCGCATGCGGTGCCCGGCCCGGCGGGTGAGCGCCGCCATCAGGTCCGCCGACGCGGTGGCCCGGCCCTGGATGACGTGCACCGACTGGGTGGTAGTGATGACATCCAGCCCGATCGCCCGCCCGTACTCCAGCGCCCACAGCACTGACGCCGGGCTGTCCTGGTACTGGCGGGGCAGCATCCCCGAACCGGCCAGGGCCTCGGCGAACTTCCAGGCGTCGGGGGCGCTCATCGCGCCCAGGGACAGGGCGCCCCCCGGCTGGGCCTTCACGATCTCGGTCATGCGTCGTCCCCTTCGGCGAGGTAGTCCAGGTCGTCGTGCCGGTCGTCCAGGCCCCGGCAGGCCCAGGAGCACCAGACGGCGCCGGGCGGGACGCGGCGGTCACAGCAGGCGCACATCAGCGGGCACCTCCCCGTGCGGCAGCGATGCCCTCCAGCAGCCCGGCGAGGGTGGCCGCCGACGTGGCCCGGTCGCACCAGGCGGCCGTCCACATCTCCTCCAGGTCCCGGCCCGTGCGGCACACCGCCAGCGCCCGGTAGTAGGCGGCCATGAAGTCCGAGCCGTCCCGGTCCGGCATGCGGGCCGTGCGGGACACAGCGATCGCGCAGGGGTTCACCTGATGCCTCCCAGGTAGAGCAGGGCGCAGACGGTGGCGGCACAGGTGACCGCCCCGTGCGCGACCGCGCCCGCGAGGGTTCGCCGGACGTGGATGTCGTGGTTGACCAGCCAGCACACGGCCGCGAACAGCAGCGCCTCGACGCCCAGCAGCGCGGCGATATGAGCCCAGGTGACGGTGCTCATCGATCCTCCGTCCGGATACGCCGCACGTGCAGATCACCCATCTCGCCGTCCAGCAGGTACGTGCCGACCTGGTGCAGGTGCAGCGCACAGGCGCCGTAGACGAACGTCGCGTCCTCGGGGTGCTTGAGCTGCCACACGGCCGGGCGGCCGCAGTTGCGGGTCTGGCTCTGTGCCGTGCCGTCGCACTCCGGGCGCGAGGTGATGCGGCCGCTCATCGCGCACCGCCCGTCTCGCCCCCGGTGGCGTCCTCGTCGGCGGCGGCCACGACCCACCGCTCCGTGCGGCGGTCCCACACCACCGACCACTCGGCGTGATCCGTGATCGTGCCGTCCAGGTCGATACCGATGGCGGGGACGGCGTTCAGGGCAGCGGCGATCGCCTCCCAGCGGGACCGCTCCGTGCCCGGCACCGTCCCGGCCTGCTCGTCCTCCCACCGCCAGTGCGCCTCACGCGCCTGAAGCGTGGCCAGCACATCGGCCTCGCCCTCGGCGTCACCGTCCCCGCGGGCCTGCGCCGCCAGCGCGCGGTACGACTCGCGCACCTCGGCACGCTGCACGAGCACCGCCGGGCGCTCCAGCTCCGCCACCCGCGCCCGCAACACCACCAGCTCCGCCGCCACCTCCGGCGACTGGAGCAGCTGCGCATCCTCCAGCGCGAACGCCGCGATCGTCGCCAGGTCATACGACGGGCCGTTACGCCACGCCGACTCGATCACGTGCCTCGCCGCCAGTGCGGCCGTCGAGATCGTCACGCCGTCACCTCGATCCCGGCCACGAACGCCAGCCGACGACGGTGCGCGACCTCCGGGGCGAGCTCGTTCGCGTCCCGGGCGGCCAGCACACACTCCCGGGCGAGGGCATCAGCCGCAGCCGCCCGCAACTCCGCCACCACCTCAGCGGCAGTACGCTCCGGCGCGTCGTTCCACTGCGCGATCTGCTCCACCGGGTCCTCGTTCACGTCCGGCAGGCGCCCGGCCATAGCCTCCAGCGCGGCAAACAGCACCAGGGGCATGTCCATGCACACGTCGCTCGCCGCGTCCAGCGCCGAGCCGGAGGCGGCAACGCTCAGCGCGCCCACCGTGCAGCACGCCCCAGACGCATACGCGAAGATTCCCTTCGCCAGCCCGTGCGCGTTGATGTAGTCAGCCGCAGCGGTGAACACCGCCGACAGCTCCGAATGGGACTGCGGGATAGGCTGATCAGCCATGGCCCGCTCCTTTCCGTGATTGGTGAGTGGGTCGGGGGTCGCCCCGGACTTGGCCGTTGGGGGCGGCCCCGCTTGGGGGTGGGGGTCAGGCGGCGCGCTTGACCCGCGCCTTCGAGCCCTTGGTCTCGGCGAGCGGCCGGACGCGGTACTGCTCGGTGATCTCTCGAATGTCGAGGCCGGTGAAGTGGATGCCCACGTTGATGCTGCTGAAAGGGATTTCGCGCTTGTACACGCGCTCCCGCAGCTTCCGGGCACTCAGCGGCAGGAACAGAGCCGCTTCCTCGGGGGTGTAGTGGAAGTACGCGCCCTCCGTGGTCGCCGGGTGGGGTACATCCCGGACGGGGGGCGGCGCGATGGTCGTGTCAGCAGACACGTCGTCTCCTCGGGTGATGTCGGCGGGCGGCACCTCGAAGACCTCCGCGATGCGGCGTAGAACGTCACTGCTCGCGTTCACCCGGCCCCGTTCGACGCGGGACAGGTAGCCGTGGCTGAGGTCAGTTCGCTGGGCGAGGTCCCGCAGGTTCCAGCCACGAGCCCTACGGAGCGCCCTTATCGCGATGCCGTTCTGTGTCACACGAGAAACATAGTCGCATGCGACTACGTTTGCAAGCCCCTAGGACTACGTATCTCCTACCTTGACGACCACTTTGGACTACGTAGGCATCGCGTAGGCGCTGCATGCACCACGTGCGCTTGCTTTGCGCTGGTCAAATGGCGTGATGCGGACTCCCTTGGTGCCTATTCGTGATGCATGATGGGCACCATGGAGAGGGACTGGGCACGGCTAGGGCGCGCGTTCGCCGACGGACGCAAGCTCCGACACGTCAAGCAGGACGAAGTGCCGGACCTGATCGGCAGCAGCCGCGCTGTCATCCAGAAGATCGAGCAGGGCACCGCGTACAAGCGGGGACCCGCAGCCGTGCACCGCCGTTACGCCGACTGGCTCGGCTGGACCAATGACTCCATCGACGCCGTTCTCGCAGGCGGGGAACCCACGATGCGCGACGACGCGAGAGGCGAGACCGCTCAGTCGGCATCGGTCCCCGGCGCTCCCGACGACCTCCCGATCGCTACCCAGTACGCCCTGAGGGAAGGGCCGCTAGTGGAGACGAAGACGTACTCCGTGCCAACTGCGGGTGGAACGCTCACGGCGACGATCGTCGTGCGCGGTGAACCGGAGGCCAGCCCCGAGGAGATGCACCGGGCACTGCTGGAGTGGCGGGAGCGTGCACGCCGTCTCGGCCACCTGGACGACCGGCCCGAGTAGTCGTCTCGTACCGGGGAGTAAATAGACTTTCCGGCCAACCTCTACCCCTGGTGTGACTCATATGATCTCATGTGATCTCCCAGAGTGAGGGAAGCCACCCGCAGAGGTCTGTCTCAGGGGGACTCATGCGGTCACTTCACCGGACACGCGTCCACCGCGTTCACGGCATGCCGTACCACGTGGACAAGTGGCGCGAGCCGACCAGTCCCGCCCAGGCCGACGTATACGTAGACGCCGACCACTACACCGAACAGGAGGCGCACGAGCTGGAACGCCAGCTCAACCAAGGGCACGAGTAACCCGCGCCCGCCAGTAGAACAGGGGATCGCTGCGAGCCCCCCACCGCCCCGAGACCTCACCTCGGGGTGACCGCAGCCCCTCCACTCTGAGGAGCAAGGCATGGCGTATGCCGAAAAGCGCGTCAGTATCGCCAAGGGCAAGAAGGGCAAGGCCACCTGGCGCGCCCGCTACAGAAAACCCGATGACACGTGGGGATCAGAGCCCGGCTTCCCCACCAAGCGCACTGCGGAGGACTGGGGAGAAGGCCAAGAGGCCGCCATTCGCGAGGGCCGGTGGATCGACCCCGACCTGATGCGCAAGCCCTTCGGGCAGTGGGCTCGCGAGTGGATGAAGACACGCTCACCCCGAGGTCGAACCACCACCACGCGCTGGTCTCGCCTTGATGCCCACATCCTGCCTCGCTGGGAGCACACCCCACTGATCGGCGTTAGTTGGTTCGAGGCCGAGAACTGGGCGAACAGTCTGGACTGTGATGACTCCACAGCCACGCAGTGCCTGAGCATCATGTCAAGCATCCTCACTGGCGCCGTGGATGCGAAGCACCTGCTGGTCAACCCCCTCGTTGGCCGACGCCGCAGCCGCCCCGCATCCGTGAAGGCCCAAGTCCAGCAGAAGGACCACACGAAGCTGTGGGCGCCGCCCGAGGTCGTACTTCAAGTCGCCCGTCGCGTAGGCCCGGCTGACGGTTTGCACGTGCTGACCACGGCGTTCGCCGGGGTGCGCTGGGGGGAGGGCTTGGCACTGCGTGAAGACTCCCTAGGGGAGCGCTGTGAGCCGTTTGACGGAGGCGAGTTTCGCTGTCCCACGCTGAGCGTCGCCAACGAAATCGCCGAGTACCAGCCACGCGACGAGGATGGTAACAAATTGCCCCTGGTCATGCTGTTGGAGCCAGTGAAGACGGCAGAGTCCAAGCGCGACATCGACCTTCCGCCGTTCCTCGCCGAGTTGCTGCGCGCCCATACGCGAGAGCATCGGCATGAGTACCTGTTCTGCACACGGACGGGGAAGTCGTGGCGGCGGAGCAACTTCGGGAAGCAGGTGATGCGTCCGGCTGCCGACGGACGCACGGCGCTGCCAACTGTGCGCGGGCACAGGGCGCGCGAGGCGTGGGCGCCGATCATGCCAGGGCTGACGATGCGGGATCTGCGGCACACGCACGACACCTACCAGGAGCAGATCGGTGTCAAGCCAGCGCTCGCGTTTGTGCAGGCGGGGCACAAACGGCCCGGCATCAAGGCGGTGTATCAGCACCCCACTCCGGAGATGCGCCGCGCTAGGCTGGAAGGGTTGCAAGCGATCTTTGATCGTGCGATGGAGGCGCTGGGGTGGTCGAGAATCTGGGATGGAAGTTGATCTCCCAAAAATCTCCCAAATGATCTCCACGGGCTGCATCGCCGCTGGTCAGTAGATTTTTAGCGCCGCCCTTACAAGGCGGATGTCGGCGGTTCGACCCCGTCTGCGCCCACCGGTGGTGGCCTGGNCCTGGTCGTACAGCGGCTTAGGCCCAGCTCAGCGGAGGGGCGAGTCGAAATTCTCGGCTCGCCCCTTCCGTCTGCTCCGCATCTTGGAGGGGAGCGAGGCCATGGCCGTGGTCATTTGGGAGATATCCGGGAGATCATCTCCCGCGACGCGACCACAGCGCAGAGGTGTTGCGCCGCGCGGGACGTGAGGTCAGGCCGTGCGCCAGATGCGGCGGTTCCGGGCGGTGGTGTGCACGCGCTCGGCCGCCGACGGAGACAGGACGCCGCCGGTGGCGCCCAGGGTGCCGAGTTGACGCTCCCGCAGCACGCGCACGTCGCGCAGGGTGGGCGAGACGGTCAGCTTGGCGGCGCCGACGAAGACGAGCACCGGTTGCACCGGTACCGGGAAGCCACAGTGGCGGCTGAGCACGGCGGACGCGCGCACGGCCTCCCGGCGGCTCTTGCGCACGTGGGGGTAGGACTGTCTGCCCAGCCACACCATGTCGTCACCCACCCGCACCGAGGCTTTCGGGTGGTGCTTGGTGTTCAGGCAGAACACGCCGCCGGGTCCGATGAGCAGGTGGTCGATGTCCACGTCGCGCGGCAGCGGCACCGCGTGCAGCACGTACCAGCCGCCGCCGGTGAGCCGGGCCAGTTCGGCGGCGACGATCTGCTCGCCCCGCAGCCCGGTGCGCCAGCGGTCCACGTCCGAGGGCCGCCGCAGCACGCGCCGCAGGAGTTCGCGCCAGCGGACCGGCGCGAGTTCGCTGATCCGGGCGTGCAGGGCCTCACCGGGGCGGTTCAGGGCCAGGTCGTCCTGGGGCGGTGGCGGCCCGGGCGGTTCCGGGGCCGGGCCGGGTGCACCGGCCCGGTAGGGGGCGAGGGCGGCGAGGGCCTGCGCCCGGTAGGGCTCCGCGAGCACGGTGAGCTGGCCGCTCCTGCGGTCGAACCAGGCGATGTTCACCCCGTCCGGCAGGCTGACGTAGAGCCGGTCGTGCCCGTACCGCCGCCATGGTGTGACGCGTAATCCGCTGACCTCCACCCGGACATGGCAGCAGGGCGCACCGGGACTCCGCAAGAGCGCGGTGTCAGCCTTCCTCGCGGCGGCGGGTGACCCACAGGGCCGCCGCGCCCGCGGTGAGCGCGCCGAGTCCGGCCACCACCAGCGCGCGGGTCTGCGACGGGTTGTCGCCGCCGGTGTCGGCGAGGTCCCGCTCGCCGTGGGGTCCAGCACCGGCGTCGGGCGAGGGGAGTGGGGTGCGCAGGCAGCCGGTGAAGGGTGCCTGCCGGGTTTCGGCGCCCACGCCGGTGAGCGAGGCGGCGATGACCGTGCCGGTGACCGATCCGCTCGCGCCGAGGTCCACCCGCGCGTGCGGGGCGAGCACGGTGCCGGGCCAGTCGGCCCCGGACGGCTTGGCCACGGTGGTGGCGTCGGGGAAGTTCCACAGCAGCTTCGCCGCCACCTCCCGCGTTTCGCCGCCGTGCTCCGCGTCCTCGCCCTCGCCCTCGTGGTCCCTGCCGTCCTCGTCCCGGCCGTCCTCGTTCTGCTGGCCGCCGTCCCGGGTCCCGTCCGCGGTGACGACTTCGTACACGGCGCCGTCGTATGCCGCACCCGAGACGTTGACGACGGCGGTCGCGCCCTCCGGGACGGTCAGCACGACGCGGCGGGAGGAGGCGAGTTGGGCGGCGCTCACCGGGAAGACGTTCAGCGCTTCGTCCTCACCGGTCAGGCGCACGGTGGCGGCGCCGTGCGCGGTGGTGCGGGTGACCGTGCCGCGCGACGGCAGTGCCTCCAGCTCCCCGGAAAGCACCCGCAGGGTGCCGAACGCGGCGGCGAAGTCCAGCGGCGGGGGACGCTCGTCGGTGCTCAACCCCGACTTCAGCACCGGCGGACGTCCGGCCAGCGCGCCGTAGACGGCCGTCCCGCGCTCCAGCACGGTGAACCCGGCGCTTCCGGCCGCGCCGCTGCGCAGGGTGCCGCCGACGATCAGTGTGGTGTGGCCGGACGCTCCCCCTTCCGGGGCCGGGAGAGCGGCGAGAGAGAAGCCCTCGGTGAAGTCGGCGTCTCCGCCGATGGCCACCGCTCCCTCGCTGGCGCCACCGCGCTCGGCGTTCCCCTCGACGAACTCGGTGAACCGGCTGGCCTCGCCCAGCTGCGGCGCGCACGCCGGAGCGGCCCCGGCCGTACCCGGCAGGGCGAGCAGGAGCGAGGAGGCGGCCACGAGGGCGGCGAGGGCGGCGGTACGAGGGTGGGGGAGCCGCATGCCAGGCATGATCGCGAGCCGGCGAGCCCCGGGTCAAGCGCGCGCCGACGCCCGGCGCATTCGTGACCAAGCCGTCATGCGTTTCTGGCGGGCCTCGGGGCGGCGTCCTGTCGCAGTGCTGCCGAGCCGGGGCGCGGCGCGGTGGACGACCGGGGGACTGGAGGCGGGCTGGCGTCGCGGCCCCGCGTTTTGTATCGTGTGGAAACAAAGTGGTTCCGTCCGTTCCCGCCAATGGTGCCGGGTCCTCCCTGACCGGCGGGCGGGGCCACTCCTTCTTTTGCGTCCTTCTTCCGCGTCCTTCTTCTGCGCCGTCCCCGGAGCCGCCCGCCATGGCCGACACCACCCCAGCCGCCGTGCCCGCCGACGTCACCACGCTGACCGCCCGGGCCCTGCTGCTCGACATGGACGGCACACTGGTGGACTCCGACGCCGTGGTGGACCGCGTGTGGACCGACTGGGCGCTGGAGCACGGACTCGACCCGCGCGCCGTGCTGCCCATCGTCCCCGGCCGCCAGGGCCACGAGCCGATGGCCGAACTGCTGCCGCACCGGCCGATGGCCGAGAACCACGCCGACAACCGCCGCATGCTGGAGCGTGAGACGGCCGAGACCGACGGCATCGTCCCGGTCCCCGGCGCCGCCGCCTTCCTGGCCGCCATCGCCGACGCCCCGCACGCCCTCGTCACCTCCGCCGACTCCGCGCTCGCCCGCGCCCGCATGGACGCCGCCGGGCTGCGGATGCCGCACACGCGGGTGACGGCGGAGATGGTGAGCGCCAGCAAGCCCGATCCGGAGGGCTTCCGCACGGCCGCCGCCCACCTGGGGGTCGAACCGGCCGACTGCGTCGTCTTCGAGGACTCCGAGGCCGGAGTCGCCGCCGGCCGCGCCGCCGGGATGCGCGTGGTGGGCGTCGGCCCGCGCGCCGCCGCCTTCGCGCCCACCGCCCACGTCCCCACCCTGGAGCACCTGCGCACCGAGCTGCTGCCCGACGGCACGATCCGCCTCACGCTGCTGCCCCCGGCGTGACGCGGGCCACCGCGCCCGGCCCGCCCCGGCGGGTAAAGTGAGCGGCGTCTGAAGGGGAGTAGCTCTTCGCCGGACCGTCGACATACTGGGCGGCTCACCGCCCCGGCGCCCGGAGCGCACCGCACCACGCGGGCGCCAGCGAGACCTTCGGCCGCAGTGTCCTGGACGCTGCCGTGCCGAAGCGTGCTCTTCCCCGGGCCCCGTTCGGTACGGCCCGACTCAACGAGGTTCCTCCCACCGTGTTCAGCTTCACCGTCGCCGCGATCGTGTTCGGCGTCGTCTTCCTCGCCGAACTGCCCGACAAGACCGCGCTCGCCGGGCTCGTCCTCGGCGCGCGGTTCCGGGCGTCCTACGTCTTCGCCGGTGTCGCCGCGGCTTTCGCGGTGCATGTGGCGCTCGCCGTCGCCGCGGGCAGCGTGCTGACCCTGCTGCCCGCACGCCTGCTCGCCGCCGTCACCGGCCTGCTCTTCCTCGGTGGCGCGACGCTCCTGCTGCTGAAGAAGGACGACGGTGAGGAGCACGTCAGGGAGCCCGCCGACCAGTCCTTCTGGAAGGTGGCCGGGAGCGGCTTCACCCTGATCATGGTGGCCGAGTTCGGCGACCTGACGCAGATCATGACCGCGAACCTCGCCGCCCGCTACGAGGACCCGGTCGCCGTCGGCGTCGGCGCGGCTCTCGCCCTGTGGTCGGTCGCGGCCCTCGGCATCCTGGGCGGCCGCGCCCTGATGCGCCGCGTCCCCCTCCGACTGATCACCCGCATCGCCGCCGCCGTCATGGCCACGCTCGGCCTCTGGAGCCTGTACGAGGCCATCGCCTGACGCCTGACGCCTGACGCCTGACGCCCCGAGGCGTCCGAGCAGTCCCGTGCCAACCCGGACAGGCGCCCGCCATCCGGTGGATGACGCCGGGTCAGGCGGGCGCGATTCTTGAGATGACGTGGGCATGTCGGCAGGGTGTTACCTCCGGGGCCTTTGACCGCAACCCTGCGGCGGCAGGGTGCGGAGCGGAAGGCCCCCTCGTCCCCCCACGCGCACCCGGGGTTACGACTCCGCCGGAGTGGCCGTGCTGGCGCGGAAGGCCCCCTCGTCCCCCCACGCGCACCCCAGGAGTCCGTATGCCGCGCCTGCGCACGTCCGCTGCCGCGCCGCGTCGCCACGTGCGTCGCGCCCGCTCCGTGCTGGCCACCACGGCAGCCCTGTCCGGTCTCACCGCCGGTCTCCTCCTCACCGCGCCCGCCGCCCAGGCCGCGCCTCCCACCCCGCCGAGCGCCTCGCAGGCCCGCTCGATGCTCGCCGGGCTGACGGTGGCCGGGGAGTCGTCCATGGACGGCTACAGCCGCAGCCTGTTCCCGCACTGGCGGGACCAGGGCGACCGCTGCAACACGCGCGAGGTCGTGCTCCAGCGCGACGGCACCGACGTGCGTACCGACTCCGAGTGCCGCGCCACCAGCGGCAGCTGGTACTCGCAGTACGACGGCGTGACGCTGACCAGCGCCTCCCAGGTGGACATCGACCACCTAGTGCCGCTCGCCGAGGCGTGGCGCTCCGGCGCGCGCACCTGGTCGCACGCCAAGCGCCGGTCGTTCGCCAACAACCTCAGCGCCGCCCAGCTCATCGCCGTCTCCGCGAGTTCCAACCGCGCCAAGGGGGACCAGGACCCCGCCGAGTGGCTGCCGCGCCCGGCCTACCGGTGTCTGTACGCCCGCTCCTGGGTGTGGGTGAAGCACAACTACGCCATGAAGGTGGACGCCACCGAGAAGTCGGCGCTGAGCGGCATCCTGAACGGCTGCTGAGCCGCGCCCCCGCACCGCGCGGGCAGGAGTCCTACCCGCGCGGTGCGAAGTCCACCGTGAAGCACGCCAGCCGCTGGCCCGCCTGCCCGGGATCGCCGTGCCGCTGGGTGCCGTGCGTGTGCAGCACCACTGAGCGGGCCTGGCCCGGGCGGAAGGTCCAGGCGTGCTCCGAGCGGGACGCGCCCTCACCCGCCCCGTCGGCGGTGATGTCCAGCCACACCTCGTTGTCCGGGTTGACGTAGGCGGGGTCGGAGGAGTGTCCCGGGGGAGCCACCACGTTCTGGTAGTGCGGACCGGCGTCCGCCGGGTCCGGGCCGCACGGCCGGGTGTGCGCGTGCGCCCCGTACGTCCGCTCCGGAGCGACGCCGCGTACCCGCAGCTCCACCGTCATCGCACCCTCGCTCACCCGCTGCCGGACGGCGACGCGCGCGCCCGGCGGCACCAGGCCGGGAGCGTACGTGACCGCCTGCGGCACGTGTCCGTCCCGGACGGGCTGGTAGTCCGCCGCCGTGCTGAACTGGTACGCCGACGAGCCGTCTGACGCGACGTCGCCGTGGTGCGCCACCGCAGCGGGGACGAGCGCGAGCGCCGCCGCCATCGCCGCTGCCGCCGGGCCTGCCGGACCTGTCACCATGCCTGTGCTCCCTGTCGTCGCGACTGCTCCCCGAACGCCGCCGCCCACCCTGCCCCACCGGACCCGCGGCCTGCCGCGCAGCACGGTGTAACGGGAACCCACGCGAGCCGTGCGAGGGAAGCGGCGTACGCTGGACGGCGGTAACCGCTCCCCGCCGGGAGCGAGACGGGGAGTGACGGTGCTGGAAACGCTGGGGACGCTGGTCTACGAGCCGTGGATCTACGGCCTCATCGTGCTCTCCGTGCTGCTGGACGTCTTCCTGCCGCTGCTGCCCAGCGGCATCCTGCTCGTCACCGCCGCCACGGCCGCCACCGCCGAACTGGCCACCGGCCCGGGCGCGCACCTGCCGGAAGCGCTGGTGCTGCTGCTCTGCGCGGCGACGGCCTCCGTCCTCGGCGACTTCGCCGCCTTCTCGCTCGCCCGCTACGGCGGACGCCGCTTCGCTGATGCCGTCGCCCGCTCCCACCAGCTGACCTCGGCGCAACAGCGGCTCGGCGGCGTGCTCGCCCGAGGCGGCGGCCCCCTGGTGCTGCTGGCCCGCTTCGCCCCGGCCGGGCGGTCGGTGATGAGCTTCGCGGCAGCCGCCGCCCGCCGCCGCACGCGGGACTTCCTGCCCTGGTCCGCCACGGCCGGGCTGCTGTGGGCCACCTACAGCGTCGGCCTCGGCTACTTCGGCGGACGGCTGTTCGGCGTCACCTGGGGCGGGACGGCGCTCTCGCTCGCCGCGCTGACCGCCGCGGGCCTCCTCGCCGCCCACCTGCTGCGCCGCCGGCCCACCGCGTCCACCTCCTGACCGGGCGGACGCCAGCGGCGCGGCGTGCGACCATACCGGCCATGGCCGATACCCCCCGCGCCTGGACCACCCGCCCGGAACGCACCGACGCCGAGGGCGCGTCCGCCGACGCCGCAGCCGTCCGCCGCATCCACCTCGACGCCTTCCCGGCCAGCGAGGAGGCCGACCTCATCGACCACCTGCGGGCCTCCGGCGCCTGGCTGCCCGGCCTGTCCTGGCTCGCAAAGACACCGCAGGGCGAACCGGTGGCGCACGCCCTGCTCTCGCGCTGCCACGTGGCCGACCACCCGGCGCTCGCCCTCGCCCCCTGCGCGACCCGGCCCGCCCACCAGGGGCGCGGCGCCGGTTCGGCCGCCATCACGGCCGCGCTCGACGCCGCCCGAGCAGCGGGGGAGCACACCGTCGTCGTCCTCGGCCACCCCGGCTACTACCCGCGCTTCGGCTTCCGTCCCTGCGCCGACTTCGGCATCACGCCACCGCCCGGCCACGACTGGCCCACCGAGGCGTTTCTCGTCCTCGCCCTGGACACCGGCCCGCTCCCCTCCGGAGCCGTGCGCTACCCGCCGCCCTTCCACCTCTGACGGCCACCGGCCGCCCGCCGCGACAGGCGGCCCAGAGGCGGGAGACGGCGGGCAGACCGCGCCGACCGGACCGGCCAGGCGTAGGGCGAGCCCACCAGCCCCGCGCCAGCCCGCAGGGGAGCCGGAGCCCCTGGCCTGGCCTGGAGGGACGGATACCCCCTGTCGGAGAGCATCGGGAGTCCCGCCGCACCGACCTGCCGGGGACGGCGCCGACCCGCCGCCCGCCGCCGGACGTCAGCCCTCCGCGCACCTCACGGGGTGATGACGAGCTTGCCGCGTGCGTGGCCGGTGCGGCTGGCGTCGAACGCGGCGCCGACCTGCTCCAGCGGGAACGTCCGCTCCACCTCCACGGTGACCGCCCCGCGCTCCACCAGCCCCGCCAGCTCGGTCAGCGCCGCGCCGTCCGGGCGCACCCACACCAGGTGGCCGCCGTGCTCCACCACGTCCCCGTCCACGACGGAGGCGTGCCGCCCCTTGGGCGCCAGTACGGCCAGTGTCGTCTCCAGCTGGCCGCCGGCGAAGTCGGCCACCGCGCTCACCCCCTCGGGGGCCAGCTCCCGTACCCGGTCGGTCAGCCCCTCGCCGTAGGCGACGGGGGTGGCGCCGAGCGCGCGCACGTAGTCGTGGTTGCGGGGCGAGGCGGTGCCGATGACCCGGGCGCCCCGGTCCACCGCGATCTGCACCGCGAAGCCGCCCACGCCGCCGGACGCACCGTGCACCAGCAGCACGTCATCCGGGCCGACCGCCAGCCGGTCCAGGCTGCGCAGCGCGGTCAGCCCGGCCAGCGGCAGGCCGCCCGCCCGCGCCCAGTCCAGCGCGGCGGGCTTGCGGGCGACGTGGGTCGCGTTCACGGCGACGTACTGGGCGAACGTGCCCGCGTGCAGCATGTCCTTGCGGGCGTAGGCCATCACCTCGTCGCCCACCGCGAACTCCGGGGCGTCCATGCCCAGGGCCCGGACCACTCCGGCCACGTCCCACCCGGGGATGACGGGGAACACCGCGTCCAGCACCCCGTCCAGTCCGCCGGTCATCAGTTTCCAGTCCACCGGGTTGACCCCGGCCGCCCGGACCTCGATCAGCACCTGGTCCGGTCCCACCTTGGGGTCGGGCATCTCACCGACGGTCAGCCGGGAGTTGTCGTCGGCATAGGTGTCGTAGGTGACGGCACGCATGAACTCTGCCCCTTCGTACGAGTGACTGCCGTGGGGTGCCACGGCGTTCCTCCCGCACCGTACGCCCGCCCGCGCCCCCGTGGCGATCTTGTGCCCGGGGCGGGCCGACACCACGTCAGCCCGCCCCGGGCGCCACGCGCTGTCAGCGCCACGCCACCCGGGACGCCGCTCTCGGCGCTCCTCGCTCCCGCACTCCGGCAGGCGTGGCCCCTGGGGCCGTTCCCGTCAGCCCTGCTTCGGCCCGGCCTGCTGGACGACCTCGAAGGACCACAGGGTGGAGCCGGAGGCGGCGGGCTTGTGCTGCTGCCCGCCCCCGCCTTGGTGGGCCGCCTTCATCGGCCCTTCCATCCACGCCTGGAACGCCTCCTCGTCACGCCAGCGGGTGTAGACGAGGTACTGGTCGGTGCCCTCCAGCGGGCGCAGCAGCTCGAACCACTCGAAGCCGTCGGAGTTCTCCACGGAACCGGCACGAGCGCCGAACCGCTGCTCCAGCACCTCCCGCTGCTCATCCGGAACGGTCAGCACGTTGATCTTCACGATGCTCATGCCCCCATCCTGCCGTACCGCGTCCGGGGGCCGCCGCATGCCCGTGGACCGGGGTCAAGCGGAGGCCGGGCGTCCGCCTGAGCCCGGACCAGGTGGCGACTGCGGGGAGTCCGGGGTGCCGCTGGGCGGGGTGAAGGTCACCGGGGTGGTGAAGGCGGCGCGGTGGGTGGCGCGGCGCAGGGCGCGCAGCAGGGTGGGGCCGGTGGTGAGGGTGAGCACGACGGTCAGCGCGGCCCGGGGCAGGTCCCAGCCCAGTGAGGTGGCCAGCCAGTAGGCGGTGAAGCGGGCCAGGTTCGCGGCCACCGGGTCGCCGGGCACGAAGGAGATGGCGGTGCCGAGCCCACCGAGGTAGGGCCACCCCTGGAGGTTCATCACGATTCCGTACGCGACGGCGGCGGGGGCGCCGTAGGCGGCCAGGAGCAGCAGTTCGCGGCGGCCGCGCAGGCGGTGGGGCCGGGGCAGCAGTCCGGCGCCCATGGTCACCCAGCCGAGCGCGAGCATCTGGAACGGCAGCCAGGGGCCGACGCCCGCCGTCAGCAGCGCGGAGGCGAACATCGTCACCGCGCCCAGGACGAATCCGAAGCCGGGTCCCAGGACGCGTCCGGCGAGCACCATGAGGAAGAACATCGGTTCCAGCCCGGCCGTGCCCGCCCCGAGCGGGCGCAGTGCCGCACCGGCTGCGGCGAGGACGCCGAGCATGGCGATGGCCTTGGCGTCCAGGCCGGAGTCGGCGATGGTGGCCACGACGACGGCGAGCAGGAGGGGCAGCAGCGCGGCGAACAGCCAGGGCGCGTCGTTGGAGTGGGCGAGCCCGGAGGCGGAGTCGGCCAGCAGCGGCCAGCCGAACGCGGCGATGCCGACGGCCGAGACCAGCGCCAGCGCGAGGGTGGAGCGGCGGCCGAGGCGCACCGGCCGGGTGCGGGAGGAGTCCGGGGCCACCGTCATGACGTGGCTCCCAGCGCCCGGCGCACCTGTGGCACGGTCAGCCACGGCTGTGGCGCGAGCACCTTCGCCGTCTGGGGCGCGAACGCGGGGGAGGAGACGACGACGTCGGCGGTGGGGCCGTCCGCGACGACCTCACCCTGCGCCATGACCAGCACGCGGTCGGCCAGTTCGGCCGCCAGCTCCACGTCGTGTGTGGCCAGCACGATGGCGTGGCCGCGCGCCGCCAGGTCGTGCAGCACCTCGGTGAGGCGGTGTTTGGCCGCGTAGTCCAGGCCGCGCGTCGGCTCGTCGAGCAGGATCAGCGGGGGCGCGGCGGTGAGCACCACGGCCAGGGCCAGCACCAGCCGCTGGCCCTCGGACAGGTCGCGCGGGTGGACGTCGTCGGCCACGCCGGGCAGCAGCTCGCCGACCAGGGCCCGGCAGGTGCCGCGGTCGGCACCGGCGTCGCGGTCGGCTGCGGCGCACTCGGCGGCTACGGTGTCGGCGGCCAGCAGGTCGCGTGGGTCCTGCGGCACCAGGCCCACGTGGCGCAGCAGCTGGCCGGGTTTGGTGCGGTGCGGGGTGTGGCCGCCGACGCGGACGCTGCCGTGGGCCGGTGCGTGCAGTCCGACCAGCGTGTTCAGCAGGGTTGACTTGCCCGCGCCGTTGCGGCCCATGAGCGCCACGGTCTCGCCCGCCTGGACGGTCAGGCTGACCCGGTGCAGGACGCCGGTGCGGCCCCGGCGCACGTCGAGTGTGGTCACCTGGGCCAGCGGCGCGGGCTCGGCCGGCCGGGTTGCGGCCCCCCGGGCCTCGTCGGCCGGTGACGCGGCGTCCGGGCGCGGCCGGGGCGGCTGCGGTGTGGCGGGCGCGAGCCGTTCGCGCAGCGGGCCCGCGCGGCGCCGGGCGTCGCGCACCGACAGCGGCGGCGGCGACCACCCGGCCAGCTCGCCGAGCTGCACCACCGGCGGCCGTACGGGGGAGTGGGCGAGCAGTTCGGCCGGGTCGCCGAGCTGGGCGGGCGCGCCGCGCTCGGGTAGCAGCAGCACCTGGTCGGCGTACTGGACGACGCGCTCCAGCCGGTGTTCGGCCATCAGTACGGTGGTGCCGAGGTCGTGCACGAGTCGTTGCAGCACCGCCAGTACCTCTTCGGCGGCGCCCGGGTCGAGCGCGGAGGTCGGCTCGTCGAGTACCAGGACGCGCGGGTGGGTGGTGAGCACCGAGCCGATCGCGACCCGCTGCTGCTGGCCGCCGGAGAGCGTGCCGATGGGGCGGTCGCGCAGTTCGGCCAGGCCCAGCAGGTCGAGGGTCTCCTCCACCCGGCGGCGCATGGTGGCCGGGGGCAGGCCGATGGACTCCATGCCGTAGGCGAGTTCGTCCTCCACGGTGTCGGTGACGAAGTGGGCGCGCGGGTCTTGGCCCACCGTGCCCACCACGTCGGCCAGTTCGCGCGGCTTGTGGGTGCGGGTGTCGCGCCCGTCAACGGTCACCCGGCCGTGCAGGGTGCCGCCGGTGAAGTGCGGTACCAGGCCGCAGACGGCGTTCAGCAGCGTTGACTTGCCCACCCCGGACGGGCCGATGAGCAGGACCAGTTCGCCCTCGGGCACGGTGAAGTCGAGCCCGCGGACGGCCGGGGTGGCGGCGTCGGCGTACGTGACCTGGACGTTCTCGAAGCGGATCACGGTTGCGGCCTCCTTGGCGCGCGGACGGATGCGGGCGCGGTCCGGCGGGACGGCTGGGGCGGCTGGGACGGCTGGGACGGCTGGGACGGCTGGGGCGGCGCATCGGCCTGCCGCCTGGCGCGCACCCCGCCGCGCGGCCCTTCCTGCCGTGCTGCGGGCGGTGCCTCGTCCGGGGTGTCCGGCGTCCGCGAGCGGCCCCGGTCCCCGCGCGCACCGGGCAGCGGCGCGACGAGGGCGGGCAGCAGGCCCAGCAGGCAGGCCGCGACGGCGCCCGGCGGCAGGACGGGCGCGGTGAGCGGGACGGCGGGCGGGCGCAGCGCGACCGGATCGCTCACGGCGACGGCCAGCACCCCGGCGGCCACCGCGAGCCCGGAGCCGGACACCAGCCAGGCGCGCACGCCCCACCGGTCCGGCCGGTACCGGGTGCGTACCGTGCGCCGACCGCCCAGCCGTAGCCCCACCAGCGCGAGCAGCACGCCCGCGCCGAGCACCGGCAGCCCGAACGCCGTGCCGTCCTCGGTCAGCAGCCCGTACGTCCCGGCGCACACCCCGAGCAGGCCGCCCAGCGTGCACGCGGTGGTGGCATGCCGCACGGCGCGCGGTACCGGCGCGGTGCGTCCGTAACCGCGCGCGTCCATGGCGGCGGCCAGCGCCACCGACCGCTCCAGCGCACCTTCCAGCACGGGCAGCGCGACCTGGGCGAAGGACCGCAGGCCCCGGTCCGGGCGGCCCCGCAGTCGCCGCGCCGCCCGCAGCCGCAGCACGTCAGCGACGAGGTTCGGCGCGAAGGTGACGGCGACGACAACGGCCACCCCGACCTCGTACAGCGCTCCCGGCAGCGACTTCAGCAGCCGCGCCGGGCTCGCCAGCGCGTTCGCCGCGCCGATGCAGATCAGCAGGGTGGCCAGGCGCAGGGCGTCGCACAGCACGAAGTACAGCGCTTCGGCGCTCACCCGGCCGCCCAGCCGCACGCCCTGCGCCCAGCCGGGCAGCGGCACCTCGGGCAGGGTGAACAGCACGGTGGCGCCGGGCACGGGCGAGCCGAGCACCACCGCGAACAGCAGGCGCAGCACCAGGACCAGCAGGCCCAGGCGCAGGAAGACGCCGTAGGAGCGGGCCCAGGGCGCGTCCGTGCGCCGGGCCGCCACCACGTATCCGGCGACGGCCACCAGCAGCAGGAGCAGCAGCGGGTTGGTGGTGCGGGACGCGGCGGTGGCCAGGCCGAGTGCCCACAGCCACCAGGCCCCGGCGTGCAGCGCGGTGAACCGGTCCGCCAGCGGGGCCCGCAGGGCGGCGAGCGGACCCGGCGTCATGAGCGGCGGCGCCGGACCTGCCACCCGGCCGCACCCGCCAGCAGCACGACGGCCACCACCCCGGCCACGGTCCCGAACGTGCTCACTCCCGCGTCCCCGGCGTCGTCCTCGGTGGCGTCTTCGCCTGCGGCCTCGGCCTCCCGGGTGGTGTCCGCGGCACCGGAGCCCTCCCCGCCCGAGCCCTCGTCAGCCGAGACCTGCTCACCGCAGCCCGTCTCGGGGTAGCCGGAGATCGCGCACAGCAGCGCGGAGGAGTCGTAGCGCAGGGGCTTGGCGGTCGCGGCCAGCGCCTCGGCGGCGGTGCCGTCCGCCGGGACGCGGGCGCACGCCCGCATCGGCTCCGGCGGCCGCTCGCCGGGCGGCGCGTCCCCCGCCGTCCCGGGGTCGATGACGAGCGCCACGCGCTTGTGGCCCTCGCGCGGCGCGGTGTCGGCGCAGACGTCGGCGAAGTCGGCCTCCTGACGCGGCCGGTCGGCCTCGGCGGAGTTCTCACTGACGGCGAACCGGAAGCCCAGCACGGCACCGTCGGCGGGCCGCAGCGTGCCCGGGCCCTCGGTGGCGTAGGACCAGGCGGCGCCCTCGGGGCGGTCCGCGTCCCAGGTCCAGAACACCCAGTACCGGTACCCCTCGGCCTGCGCGGGCGCGGCGCCCAGCACGAGCAGCAGCGTGCCGAGCGCCACAGCGCACGCGGTGCGCGCCGCCGCACGCATCAGTGGTCGCTCCCGGTGCCGGAGGCCGGGTTCGCCGAGTCGGCCGTGTCACCGGACCCGGAGTTCTTGCGGCGCGCGAACACACCGGTGGCGAAGAGCGCGCCGCCGATCGCCGCGGCCACCCCAATCCACAGCGCGGCGTCAAAGCCGTCCTCGGAGCCGTCCCCGGCCCCCTCCTTCTCCTGCTCCTGCGGCTCCCCCTCCTGGGGCGCCGGGCCGGTCGCGGCGAGCTGGGCGACCAGGTCGGTGCCGCCGAACGCGGTCGGGTCACCGCCCGCGGCGCGCACCGCCAGCACCAGCTGGGCCAGCGCGGCCGGGCTCTCCTGGACGCCGGGCCATTCGGTGTGGTGCTCCGCCAGCCAGGCCAGGGGCTGCTCGACGTCGTAGCCACCCCCGGCGAGCGTCAGCACCGCCAGCGTGGTGGTGCCGTAGTCGGGCTGGTCCTCGGCGCCGGGCAGGGCGGACATCAGGTGGCCGTCGTGCGCGGCCAGCTGGGTGTGCAGGTAGGCCGCGCCCGCCTGCGCGGCGTCTTCCCGGGCGAACGCGTCGCCGTCGGTGCAGGCGGGCAGTTCGGGCGCCGCGTCACCGGCCGAGTCGGCGGCGACGGCCAGGCCGGACTCCTGGGCGGCGAGCGCGGCGGCGGCGGTGGCCAGCGCGTTCGGCGCCAGCTTTCCGTCCTCGCCGGGCTGGTAGGCGAACGCGCCGCGCTCCTCCTCGGGCGCCTCGCAGCCGAGCTGGAAGCCGCGCAGGGCGTCGTGGGTGGCCGCCTGGGGCTTCTCCCCGGCGGCGAGCAGCGCGCCCATGACGACGGCGGTGGAGTTGGCGTCCGACGCGCCGCCGGGGTTGTAGCCCCAGCCGCCGTCGTCGTTGCGTACGGACTGAAGCCACTGGACGGCCTCGCCCACCGGCTCGTCGTCCTCGCCCGCGACGGCGGCCAGCGCCTGCACGGCCAGCGCGGTGGCGTTGGTGTCGCGCACGGTGGTGTCGTCGCACGCCTGGCCGGGGTCGGGGCGGTAGGCGGTGAAGGCGCCGTCATCGCACTGCTGGCCGGTCAGCCAGCTCACGGCCGCCTCGGCCGGGGTGACGCCGACGGCGTCCTGGGCGAGCAGCGCGTGGGCGTGGCGGAAGACGCCGTCGTACTGGGGGTCGGCGGTGCCGTACAGCTCCTCGGGCAGCGACGCCCCCGGGGTGGGGGAGGGCGAGTCGTCCGCCAGGGCGAGGGGTGCCGCGGACGCGCACAGGACGGTGGACGCGGCCAGGGCCACGGCGCAGCGGCGGAGGAACATCACGGTGCCTTTCGGTGAACGGGGCCGCGTCAGCCGTCACCGCGCGCGCCGCGCCGGAGCGCGGGCACTGACGGGCTCGGCATCCGCAGACCTCGACGGTGCCGTCGGCCCACTCGGGCCGCCGGGAGCCTGCCCTCCCCACGGGGAGGGCGTACCGCCACGGCCAGGTGTTCCGGCTCGCGCCCGCCCGACGGCACGGCGTCGGTGCGGCACGCTCACGGTTGCGGGTCAGCGCCGGAGTCTCACCGGCTTCCCCCGGCCAGGGCGGGTGCTGCACCGGACACTCTAACGGCGGAGCGCTCACCGCCCGGCGTGCGCCTGGTCACGCACCGCCGTCCACCACGTGCGGTAACGCCTTCCGCACGGCTTGTCACTGATCCTTTCGTGTGACCTACGGGTGTGCATTCCTCACACCTCCTTCGTGACACGCGTGACTACTCGGTCACCCACCGGCATGGAAATCTCGGTGTCACGCCGGATCGACGATCCGCGGCAGGCGGGCCGATCGTCCGCACCCACCGGACCGGTAGGCCGTCCCAGCGGCGGACCGCACCGCGACACCCGGCGCCCGCAACCACCGAGGGGGGACGATGGACAGCCGGTACGAGGCGTACTGCCTGGCGGACGGCCGCTTCTACGAGACCCCTGACCGGCTCTCCACCGGCTCCGGCAACCGCGACGGCGGTCTGGAGACCGCTCGCCGCCCCGTCCCGTCCGGCTGGCGCCACGCCCGCCACGGCGACTGGCTCGAACTGCGCCCGCAAGACGGTGCCTTCCCCGCCCAGGGCTGGAAGATCCACGTGTCCGCCACGCTGGCGAACGCCGACGCCGTGGCCGCCCGGGTCTGGGACTACTGCGTGCCGCGCGGCATCCCCTTCAAGTTCGTGCCCGACCTGCACCTGCTGCACCTGCGCAACGCGAAGTACGCCAGCCGCGCCACCTCCGGCAAGGCCGTCACCGTCTACCCGGTGGACGAGGAGCAGCTGCACACCGTGCTGCGCGAACTGGACGCGCGACTGGCGGGTGAACCCGGCCCGTACATCCTCACCGACCTGCGCTGGAACCAGGGCCCGCTCTACGTCCGCTACGGCGGCTTCGCGCCCCGCACCTGCGTGAACGAGCACGGCCAGCTGGTGCCCGCGATCGAGGACGCCGGCGGCACGCTGATACCCGACCGCAAGGACCCGGTGTTCACCGTCCCGGCGTGGGTGACGCTGCCGCCGTTCCTCCAGCCGCACCTGGACGCCCGCAACGCCTCCTCCGTCGCCGGCCTGCCCTACACCATCGAGCGCGCGCTGCACTTCTCCAACGGCGGCGGCGTCTACGCGGGCAAGGACACCCGCACCGGCGAGGACGTCGTGCTCAAGGAGGGCAGGCCGCACGCCGGTCTCGCGGCCGACGGCGCCGACGCCGTACGCCGCCTGGAGCGCGAGAAGGCCGCGCTGGACCGGCTGGCGGGCACCGGCGTCGCCCCCGGGGTCCGCGACTGGTTCACCCTCGAAGGCCACCGCTTCCTGGTCATGGACTACCTGCCCGGGCAGCCGCTCAACCACTTCTACGCCCAGCGCCACCCGCTGCTCGCTGGCGACCCCGATCCGCGCGCCGTGGCCGACTACACCCAGTGGGCGCTGGCCATCCACCAGGCGGTGGCCGAGGCGGTGGCCGCCGTCCACGCACGCGGACTGGTCTTC
Organism: Streptomyces sp. JJ66; assembly: GCF_019303495.1. Lineage (GTDB taxonomy): Bacteria > Actinomycetota > Actinomycetes > Streptomycetales > Streptomycetaceae > Streptomyces. The sequence goes on from NZ_JAEVFI010000019.1 coordinate 40,847, forward strand.
AACGACCTGCACATGTTCAACATCATGGTCGCGCCGGACGAGAAGTCGGTGTCCCTGCTGGACTTCGAGGCCGCCGCCCCCGCCGCTGACGACCCCCGGCAGATCGTCGCCCACCCCGGCTTCGTCGCCCCCGGTGACCGCCGTGGCTACGCCATCGACACCTACGCGCTCGCCTGTCTGCGGCTGGCCCTGTTCCTGCCGGTCACCACACTGCTCGCGGTGGACCGCCGCAAGGCGTCCCACCTCGCGGCGGTGATCGCCGAACAGTTCCCGGACGTTCCTGGGGAGTTCCTGGGCGAGGCCGTCGCCGAGATCGAGGGACGGCGGCCAGCCCCCGGCCCACAGGACGGCACGGGCAGCACGGGCACCCCGGACGACGCCGGGAACACGGCCGCGACGAGGACTCCGGCGCGGGAGGCGAACCCGCCTGGCCCCGCGCAGCACCCGGCCCCGCACCCGGCCGACCCCGAACCCCACGTCGCCCCCGCCGACTGGCCGCGCAGCCGGGACGCGATGGTCCGCGCGATCCTCGCCTCCGCCACACCCGAGCGCGACGACCGCCTCTTCCCCGGCGACATCGCCCAGTTCACCGAAGGCGGCGGACTCGGCCTCGCCTACGGAGCCGCGGGGGTGCTGTACGCGCTGGCCGAGACCGGCGCCCCGCGCTACGAACGCGGCGAGCAGTGGCTGCTGGACCACACCGGCCAGCTCCCGCCGCGCACCCCGCTCGGCCTCTACACCGGCCTGCTCGGCGTCGCCCTGCTGCTGGACCGGCTCGGCCACACCGAGCGCGCCGCCCGGCTCGTCGAACAGGTACTGGCCGAACGCTGGCAGCACCTGGGCCACGACCTCGAAGGCGGCCTGGCCGGAGTCGGCCTGGCCCTGGACCACCTGGGCGAGCGCACCGGCGACACCGCCCTGCACGACGCCGCCGGACAGGCACTTCACCGCGCCGCCGACGCCGTGGCCCAGGCCACCGCAGCCGATGGCCGCATCCCCCGCGCTGGCCTGCTGCACGGCGCCACCGGCACCGCCCTGCTCGCCCTGCGCCGCTACGAACGCACCGGCGAGAGCGCCCTGCTGGAGGTGGCCGCCGACGCCCTGCGCCGCGACCTGGCCCGCTGCGTCCCCGACCAGCACGGCGCCCTGCACGTGGACGAGGGCGCGCGCACCATGCCCTACCTCGGCGCGGGCAGCGTCGGCATCGCCGCCGTCCTGGACGACTACCTCCGCCACCGGCCCGGCCAGGAGGCGTTCGAGGAAGCCCGGCGCGCGATCCTGCCCGCCGCCCGCTCCCGGTTCTACGCCCAGCCTGGCCTCTTCCGCGGCCGCGCCGGGATGGTGTGGCATCTCGCCCGCACCACCACCCCCGGCGCCACCCCGGCCGATCTGGCGCGGCAGCTGGACGGGCTGAGCTGGTACGGCATGGCGCACGGCGGCGGGCTGGCCTTCCCCGGCGACCAGATGATGCGCCTGTCCATGGACCTGTACACCGGCACAGCGGGCTGCCTGCTCGCGGTGGGCGCCGCCCGCCACGACGCGCCCGTGCGACTGCCGTTCCTCCCGCCGCTCACGCGGCCCGAGCCGGCCGCACCACCGCAGCGCGCGGCGCGGCCCCACTAGACCTGCCCCGGCCAGGGGTCAGGAAGCAAACCCCGTCCCTACATGAAAGGAAAGAGAACATGGCGCTTCTCGACCTGCAGAAGATGGAGACCCCGGACAACGGCTACGGCGACGTTGGCAGCAACGTCAGCCTGCTGATCTGCGACAAGCACAGCGGTGCCAGCACCATCCTGTGCCTCTGACCGCAGCCGGTCATCCAGGGTCCGCTGACGTGACCGCCTGAGGCCACGTCACCGCAGGCCCGGTCCCGGGCGGCGGCCCAAACCCGCCCGGGACCGTCCCACCGGGTCCCCCGCGCCCCGTGCGCGGGAGACCCGGTGCCGGCGCGTGGCAGGCCGCCCGCGCCGAAACCGGGGGAGACGGCAGGAACCGAGGGAAGCGAGGTGCACGCAAGAGATGACCCCCGCCGACCGCCTCCTGTTCGACGCCCTCCGCCGCAGCGCCCCCCGCGCCACCGCCATCGGGTGCGTCACCACCGCGGACGCCGCCACCGCGCTGGCGCTGCCCGCCGTGCTCGGCCGCACCCTCGATCTCCTCCTCACCGGTGAACCGGCCACCGGATGGCTGGCGTGCAGCGCCGCGCTGCTCGCCGCGCTGTTCCTGCTCGACGCCGCCGAGACCGTCCTCACCGGCACCACCACCGCCCACGCGACCGCACGCCTGCGCACCCGCCTGGTGGGCCACCTGCTCGCCGCCGGCCCGGCCGGAGCCGCCCGGTTCAGCCGTGGCGACCTGGTCACCCGGGGCACCGCGCTCGCCGCCCAGGCCGGTACCGCGCCCGCGTCCGCCGCCGCGCTGCTGTCCGCGCTCGCGCTGCCCGTCGGCGGCATCACCGCGCTCCTGCTCATCGACGTCCGGCTCGCCGCCGTCTTCCTGCTCGGCGCGCCCCTCCTGGTCCTGCTGCTGCGCGCCTTCGCCCGCTCCTCCGGTGACGCCGTCGCCCGCTACCAGCAGGCGCAGGGCCTGATCGCCGGACGGCTGGCCGAAGCGCTCGCCGGTGCCCGCACCGTCGCCGCCGCCGGGACGCTGGAGCGTGAACGCGCCCGTATCCTCGGCCCGCTGCCCCAGCTGAGCCGCGAGGGGCACCGCATGTGGCGGGTGCAGGGCCGGGCCACCGCGCAGGCCGCCGTGCTGGTACCGCTTCTCCAGCTGGCCGTCGTCGCCACGGCCGGATGGCTGCTCGCCGACGGTCAGCTCACCGTCGGCGCCCTGCTCGCCGCCGCCCGCTACGCCGTGCTCGCCAGCGGCATCGGTGTGCTGACGGGCCGCGTCGCCGCGCTGGTCCGTGCCCGCCAGGCAGCCGTCCGGCTCGCCGAGGTGCACGCCGTCCCCGCCGTGCCCTACGGCACCGCCCCGCTCCCGGACGGCCCCGGGACGCTGGAGCTGCGCGGCGTCAGCGCGGTGCGCGACGGACGCACGGTGCTGTCCGGGGTGGACCTCACGGTGCCCGGCGGAGCCACCGTCGCCGTCGTCGGCCGCTCCGGTTCCGGCAAGTCCGAACTGGCCCGGCTGGCGGGCAAGCTGGCCGAGCCGAGCACGGGCACCGTACTGCTCGACGGGCTCCCGCTGGACACGGTGGACGCCGCCTCCCTGCGCGCCGCCGTCGGCTACGCCTTCGAGCGGCCCGCCCTGGTCGGCGGCACCCTCGCCGGGACGATCGGACTCGGCCCCGCCCCGCCCGGCCATGCCGTCGTCCTGGCCGCCGCCCGCGCCGCCCGCGCCGACTCCTTCATCCGCACCCTGCCCGAGGGCTACGCCACCCCCTGCGCCGACGCACCCCTGTCCGGCGGCGAGGTGCAACGCCTGGGGCTGGCCCGCGCCTTCGCCCACGCGGGACGCCTGCTCATCCTGGACGACGCCACCTCCAGCCTGGACACCAGCACCGAACGCCAGGTCACCGCCGTGCTGTTCGCCCCCGAGCGCACCCGCACCCGGCTCGTCGTCGCCCACCGTGCCACCACCGCCGCCCGCGCCGATCTGGTCGCCTGGCTCGACGCGGGCCACCTGCGCGCCCTGGCCCCGCACGCCCGCCTGTGGCACGACCCGGCCTACCGCGCGGTGTTCACCGCCCCGGACGCGGCTCCAGACGCGGCGGCGGCCCCGGGCGCGGACACCACGCGCCCCGCCGACGCGGGCACCCCCGCCCCCACCGCCGCCGGGACCGCCGACGCCGCTCCCGGGACCGCCGGCATCGCAGTCGAGGCCGCCGATGCGTGAGGCCACCCGCACCACCACCAAGGAGCCCGGCACCCGGGGCCTGTTCGCGGCGGGGGCGCGGCGCCTGCGGCAGCGGCCCCGCGCGCTCGGGGCACTCGCCGGGTGGTCGGTGCTGGAGTCCGCGCAGACGTTCCTGCTCGGCCTGGCCGTCGCACACGCGCTGGACGACGGCTTCCTGCGCGGCAGCGTCGGCACCGGACTGGCGTGGCTGGCGCTCGGCGCGCTCGGCGTGCTCGCCGGTTCCTTCGGCGCCGGACGGGTGTACCGGGCGGTCGCCACGCTCGCTGAGCCGATGCGCGACCTGCTGGTCGAGCGTGTCGTCGGCACCGGGCTGCACGCCGCCGTCCGCCGGGGCCGGGCGACCGACTCGGGTGTCGTCTCCCGTCTGACGCACCAGGTCGAGATCGCCCGGGACAGCTTCGCCGGGCTGCTCATGGCGGGCCGCGCCTTCGCCTTCACCTCCGCCGCCGCGCTGGCCGGACTCGCCTCCCTGCACCCGCTGCTGCTCCTGGTGGTGCTGCCCCCGCTGGCCCTCGGCCTGCTGGTCTTCGGACTCTCGCTGCGCCCGCTGGCCCGCCGCCAGCGGGACTTCCTCATCGCCGACGAGGCCATCGCCGAGCACCTGGGCGAGACGGCGGGCGGGCTGCGCGACGTGGTGGCCGCCGGGGCGGAGGAGCCTACGCGGACGGAGGCCGCCGCGCGCGTCGCCGCCGAGCGGCGGGCCGCCGAGGCGCTGGCCCGCTGGGGCGTCACCCGGGCGGCGGCCCTGGGGATCGGCGGACGGCTGCCGGTGGTGCTGCTGCTCGTCCTCACGCCGTGGCTGCTGGCCCGTGGGGTGAGCGCGGGCGCGCTCGCCGGGGCGCTGACCTACCTGCTGCACTCGCTGATCCCCGCGCTGGAGAGCCTGGTGCACGGGCTGGGCAACGCGGGCGCGCGGCTGGCCGTCGTCGTCGGCAGGCTGCGCGGTGCCGACGACGCCCCGCCGACCGCGCCGCCCGCGCCCCCCGCGCCGCCGACCCCGCGCACGCCCGGTACCGCGCTCAGCCTGCGCGGCGTCACCTTCGCCTACGGGCGGCGCGCGCAGCCGGTGCTCGACGGGGTGAACCTGTGCCTGCCGCGCGGGGGCCACCTGGCCGTGGTCGGCACCAGCGGCACCGGCAAGTCCACGCTCGCGCTGCTCCTCGCCGGGCTGCTGACGCCGGACGCCGGTCACCTCGCCGTACGCGGGCCGGTGGCGCTGGTCCCGCAGGAGGCGTACGTCTTCACCGGCACGCTGCGCGCCAACCTCACCTACCTGTGCCCGGACCCGGTGCCCGACGCCGCGCTGCACCGGGCGCTGGAGGCCACCGGTGGCGCCGATCTGGCCGGGCGGCTGGGCGGGCTGGACGCCGACGTCGATCCGGAGCGGCTGTCGGCGGGGGAGCGGCAGCGGCTGGCGCTGGCGCGGGCGTACGCGGCACCGGCGTCGCTGGTCGTGCTGGACGAGGCCACCTGCCATCTGGACCCGGCCGCCGAGGCACGCGCGGAGCAGGCGTTCCGGCGGCGGCCCGGCACCCTGGTGGTGATCGCGCACCGGATCAGCTCCGCCCGGCGCGCCGACCTCGTGCTGGTGCTGGACGGCGCCCGCTCGCGGTGCGGCACCCCGGGGGAGGTGGCGTCCGCCTCCGCGCGCTACCGCGAGCTGGCGGGCGCCTGGGAGGCGGCGGTGCCGGACGCGGCGGACGCGTCCGGCACCGCAAGTGCGGCAAGCACCGCAAGCTCACAGCCAGCCGGAGCGCTGGGCGATACAGATGGCGTCCACCCGGTTGCGGGCGCCGGTCTTCCGGGTGATCGCTGACATGTAGTTCCGTATCGTGCCGTTGCTCAGGTGCAGCGAACTGGCGATCTCCGCGACCGACGCGCCCTCGGCGGCCAGGGACAGCACGCTCAGTTCACGCCGGGTCAGCGGGAGTTGGGTGGCCTGGAGGAAGCCGAAGGCCAGCGAGGCATCGACGAAACGTTCCCCCTTGGCGACCTGCCGTATCCCGGCCAGCAGCTCCTGGGGACTCGCGTCCTTGTTGACGTAGCCCTGCGCGCCCGCCTCCACCGCCTGCCGCAGTGTTCCCGGACGACCCGGGGTAGCCAGGACCAGGACCCGGCAGGTCGGTGCGGGCAGCTCGCGGCGCAGGGCGTCGAGGTCCCGCTGTTCGCCCCCGGCGCCCTCGTCCAGATCGGCCACGCACACGTCCGCCCCGGCCGAGCGTGCCGCGCGGCCCGCTTGTCTCCACGGCGCGGTGCTCACGTCCATGTCCTGTGCCTTGCTGAGCAGTTGGGCCAGGCCCGACCTCAGCAGGCGCGTGTCGTGTACGAGCAAGACCCGGATCACTGACGCTACCTCCCGTGCATCTCCGCACAGCCGGCCGTTCCTGCCGCGCGGTTCGTCGCCTACCCCGGGTGGCCACGGCCTACGGGATGGGTGACAGCGGCCATTGAATCCGCACCACTCGGCGACGACCATTCAAATCAAGCCACGTGGAGGTACGGAAGCGCGCACGCCGTGTCTCAATGCGCCTACTGTGCGCCCTCGGAGGTCTCGCGGTTCGCCGGGTGTGCTTCCGCCAGGCGACACACCGTCTTCAGGTCCGTACCCACGGTTTCGATGGTCGTCCGCCCGGACAGCCAGCTGATGAGCAGGGAGAACCAGGTGTGCTCGATGACCCGGACGGCGGAGAGCTGTGCGGGTGTGGGCGCACCGCCCGCTTTCATCGCGTCCAGCACGATCCCGCTGGTGATCTCCAGGACGGTATCCACCTCGGCGCGCACCGACCGATCCGCCGAAGTCAGCGCCCGCACCATGGCGGAGGCCAGGTGTGGCTCGTCCCGCATGGCGTGAAATGCGCGCATCAGCGTCTCCGCCACCCGCGCCCCCGCACCCGGTCCGTGCGGTGGGTCCGCGTCCAGGGTTCCGTGCAGCAGCCGCAACTGGTCCTGAAGGACGGCCACCAGCAGGTGAATCTTCGACGGAAAATAGCGGTACAGCGTGCCGAGTGCCACCCCGGCAGACTCGGCGACCTCGCGCATCTGCACGGCCTCGAAACCACCCCCACGGGCGAGATCGGTAGCGGCCCGCAAGATGCCCTGCCGCCGCGCCCGCTGTTGGCCCGAGCGTCCCCGGCGCGGGGCGTGCGGCACGTCGGCGCCCGTGGTGTGCCCGGCGCCCGGTGCGGGTCCGGCAGCCGCGCCCGGAGCGCCCGAGCGCCCGGTCCCCGCCCGCGCCGTCCTCGCGGGCGGTGTGGCTGCCCCGGCTGTCCCCGCCGACGCGTGCGGTGGCGCGGCGGGTGTGGGCGAGGTGGCCCGGTGCGGGCCGGGCGGTGGCGTGGCGGGTGAGCTCATGGTGTCGTCAGGTGGCCGTATTTCTGTGCTGGTCGTCGCGATCGTGCGCTTGCGTGGTCGCCGTGCCGTCCCGGGCATTTTGCCGCCCCGGCCGCGTGCTCCGGGTTCCGCGCGTACTCGGGGCGTCCGGGCGATCGGCGCGGGCCGCGACCGTGGTGGGAATCACCGGGTCCGCTCCGGGCGGCGTGGTGACCGGCCGGTAGATTCAGGGGCGCGGCGTACCGGCCGCACTCCGGAGTGAAACTTGTTCTACCTTAGCGCGAGCGGTTACGCTCCCGCGACCATCCGGCACGGAACCCGGCACGAAGGGACGGACGGCGAGTGACCGCCAAGGCCATACGCGACGCGGCGTCCGCACCCCGGCACGCCCCCGGCCCCGGCGGCGGCCGCCCGCTGCGCATCGCCCTGCTGACCTACAAGGGCAACCCCTTCTGCGGCGGCCAGGGCGTCTACGTGCGCCACCTCTCCCGCGAACTGGCCCGCCTGGGCCACCGCGTCGAGGTCATCGGAGCCCAGCCGTACCCCGTGGTGGACGAGGGCGTCACCCTCACCGAGCTGCCGAGCCTGGACCTCTACCGCCAGCCCGACCCGTTCCGCACCCCGCGCCGCGCGGAGTACCGCGACTGGGTGGACGCGCTGGAGGTCGCCACCATGTGGACCGGCGGCTTCCCCGAGCCGCTGACGTTCTCGCTGCGCGCCCGCCGCCACCTCGCCGCCCGCCGTGGCCAGTTCGACGTCGTCCACGACAACCAGACCCTTGGCTACGGCCTGCTCGGCGGCCCGCCCGTGCTCGGCGCACCGCTGGTCACCACCATCCACCACCCCATCACCGTGGACCGGCAGCTCGACCTCGCCGCCGCCGACACCCTCAGGCGTCGCCTGTCCGTGCGCCGCTGGTACGGCTTCACCCGCATGCAGCGCCGCGTCGCCCGCCGCCTGCCCTCCGTCCTCACCGTCTCCGGCACCTCGCGCCAGGAGATCGTGGACCACCTCGGCGTGCGTGGCGACCGCGTCCACGTCGTCCACATCGGCGCCGACACCGACCTGTTCACCCCCGACCCGGCCGTGCCGCAGGTCCCCGGACGCATCGTCACCACCTCCAGCGCCGACGTGCCGCTCAAGGGGCTGGTGTACCTGGTGGAGGCGCTGGCCAAGGTCCGCACCGAACAGCCCGACGCGCACCTGGTCGTCGTCGGCCGCCGCGCGGACGACGGCCCCGTCGCCGCCGCCATCGAACGCTTCGGCCTGCACGCGCCCGACCGCACCGGCCGCCGCCCCGTCGAGTTCGTCAAGGGCATCACCGACCGCGAACTCGCCGACCTGGTGCGCGGCGCGCAGCTCGCCTGCGTCCCCTCCCTCTACGAGGGCTTCTCGCTGCCCGCCGCCGAGGCCATGGCCACCGGCACACCGCTGATCGCCACCACCGGCGGCGCCCTGCCCGAGGTCGCCGGACCCGACGGTGAGACCTGCCTCGCGGTGCCGCCCGGCGACCCCGGCGCCCTCGCCGGCGCCCTCGCCCGCCTGCTCGCCGACGCCCCGCTGCGCGCCCGCCTCGGCGCCGCCGGACGCGCCCGCGTACTCAGCCGCTTCACCTGGCGGCAGGCGGCCCTCGGCACCGCCGCGCACTACCGCGAGGCCATCGCCCGCGCTACCGCCGCCCGTTCGCGCACCTGACCACCGCCCGCCCGCTGACGCCCCTCGCCACGAAAGCAGAACCCCTGTGCTGACCGTCGACTTCTCCCGGTTCCCGCTCGCCCCGGGCGACCGCGTCCTCGACCTGGGCTGCGGCGCCGGACGCCACGCCTTCGAGTGCTACCGGCGCGGCGCCCAGGTGGTCGCCCTGGACCGCAACGCCGAGGAGATCCGTGAGGTGGCCACCTGGTTCGCGGCCATGGAAGAGGCCGGCGAAGCCCCGCCCGGCGCCACCGCCACCGCGATGGAGGGCGACGCGCTGGCCCTGCCCTTCCCCGACGACAGCTTCGACGTCGTCATCATCTCCGAGGTGATGGAGCACATCCCCGACGACAAGGGCGTGCTCGCCGAGCTGGTGCGGGTGCTGCGCCCCGGTGGCCGCATCGCCGTCACCGTCCCCCGCTACGGGCCGGAGAAGGTGTGCTGGGCGCTGTCCGACGCCTACCACGAGGTCGAGGGCGGACACATCCGCATCTACCGGGCGACCGAACTGCTCGCCCGGCTGCGGGAGGCGGGCCTGCGCCCCTACGGCACCCACCACGCCCACGCGCTGCACTCGCCCTACTGGTGGCTGAAGTGCGCCTTCGGCGTGGACAACGCCCAGGCCCTGCCGGTCCGCGCCTACCACAAGCTCCTGGTGTGGGACATCATGAAGAAGCCGCTCGCCACGCGCCTGGCCGAGCGCGCGCTCGACCCGCTGATCGGCAAGAGCTTCGTCGCCTACGCCACCAAGCCGCACCTGCCCCGCGCCGCCGCCTCCGCCCACGCCGCCGCTGAGGGCGCTGCGTGACGAGCCCGGAGCGCACCGAACGCCTCGTCCTGCCCGGCGTCCTCACCGCCGAGCAGGCGTCCCAGACCGTCGCGGGCATCCTCGCGCAGCAGCGCCCGGACGGCGCCATTCCCTGGTTCCGTGGCCACCACCTCGACCCGTGGGACCACGTGGAAGCCGCGATGGCGCTCGACACGGCGGGCGAACACACCGCCGCCGAGGCCGCCTACCGCTGGCTCGCCGACCACCAGCTGCCCGACGGCTCCTGGTACGCCGCCTACGCCGACGGCGCCGCCGACACGCCCACCGACCGGGGCCGCGAGTCCAACTTCTGCGCCTATGTGGCCGTCGGCGTCTGGCACCACTACCTGTCCACCGGCGACGACACCTTCCTGGACCGCGTGTGGCCCGTCGTCGTCGCCGCCGTGGACTTCGTGCTGGCGCTCCAGCAGCCAGGCGGGCCCCTCGCGTGGAAGCGGGAGGACGACGGCACCGTACGCACCGAGGCGCTGCTCACCGGCTGCTCCTCCAGCTACCAGGCCGTGCGCTGCGCGCTGGCCATCGCCGAACACCGCGAGGAACCGCAGCCCGACTGGGAACTGGCCGTCGGCCGCCTCGGCCACGCCATCACCCACCACCCCGAGCGGTTCGCCGACAAGTCCCGCTACTCGATGGACTGGTACTACCCCGTCCTCGCCGGAGCCCTCACCGGTCCGGCCGCCAAGGCACGCATCGAGGAGGGCTGGGACCGCTTCGTCGTCCCCGGTCTCGGCGTCCGCTGCGTCACCCCCAACCCCTGGGTGACCGGCGGCGAGAGCGCCGAACTCGCGCTCGCGCTGTGGACGATGGGAGAGGCCGACCGCGCGGTGGAGATCCTGCGGTCCATGGCCCACCTGCGTGCCCCGAACGGCATGTACTGGACCGGCTACGTCTTCGCCGACGACGCCATCTGGCCCCGCGAGCAGACCGCCTGGACCGCCGGTTCCCTCCTCCTCGCCACGGCCGCCCTGGGCGGCGACGAGGCGACCACGGAGATCTTCACTCCCGCGAACCTCCCTCCGGGCCTGCCCCCGGACTGCTGCGGGTAGCACGCCACGGGGCCGGCCCGCCCGGCAACGCGCCGCCTCCTCGGCCGCGTCCGGCCGGGCTCGCGTCTGGTCGGCTCTCCGCGCCGGTTGCGCTGGCACGGCGCAAAGAGCCGACTCCCCGCGCAACAGAAGACCCCGGCCCCCGTGAGGGAGCCGGGGCCTGGTGCGCCCGGGGCGGCGGTCAGCCGCGCTGGATGCCGGAGGTGTCCTGGAGCAGGCCGCGGCGGCCATCCTGGGTCTGGGCGATGAGCGCCTGTCCTCGCTGCTCGACCGCCAGGTACCAGACGCCCGGTGTCAGCTCGGCCACCGGCTGGGGCGAGCCGTCCTCGCCGACGAGCGGGCGCGCGGCCGGAACCGCGAACCAGAACGGCTGGAAGTTCGGGTCGGCCTGCGGCTGGGCGGCGGCGGGCTGGGGCGCCTGGGCGGCCTGCGGGGCAGCGGCGGCGTGGGCCTGCTGCGGCTGCTGGCCAGCGTAGGGCTGCTGCTCGGCGTACGGCTGCTGCGGCTGCTGCCCGCCGTAGGGAGCCTGCGCGTCATAGGGCGCCTGCGCCTCGTGCGGCGCGCCGGGCTGGGGGCCGTTCGGGTAGCCGTAGGACGGCTGGCCGCCCTGCGGGTAGCCGTACCCGGGCTGCTGCCCGTACGGCTGCTGGCCCGCCTTCGGGCCACCGGCCGGGATCAGCGGCGCGCGCAGGACGGGCACGAACTGCGGCAGCACGGCCCCGGCCAGCAGCACGATGAGCGCGATGAAGGCGATGATCTGGCCCGCGCCGATGTCCAGGCCCTCCTTGGCGGCGCTGGCGCTGCCGAACAGCGTCCACAGGGCAGTCCAGAACGCGAAGACGCTCAGGGCCACGCCCCACTGGTCCAGCTTGAGGCCGAGCAGCTTGAACTCGGGCGACAGGAACCGGGACCCCGCGATCAGCCCGGCTGCGAAGAACCCGGCCAGGAAGACGGACGGCATGACCGGCCACCAGAAGTTCGACCAGCCGTTCCAGCTCTGGAACCCGGCGGAGTAGAAGTCGAGGAACGAGGCGATGAACAGCACAACCGCTGCTCCGATCACCACTGCGTCGCCTCGACTGAGCGAGCGGTTGTTCACGTCAGGTCCTTTGCCGATCTCGTCGTCATGGTCCGGTCATCACGGGGGCGGCCCCTATCGTACGGATTCCCCGATCAACCGGCGGGCGACCCCCTGGTTCGGTTCCCGCTGCGGGCGTGGTCAGCGCCCATCCGCCAGGTATGCGGCGATACCGTCGGCGATGCCGTGGCCCGCGCGCTCGCGCCACGCCGAGTCGGTGAGGAGTGCGGCGTCGGCGGAGTCGCGCAGGTTGCCGCATTCCAGGAACACCTTGGGGACGGTGGTCAGGTTCAGTCCGGCGAGGTCGTCGCGCACGTCCAGGCCCGAGGCGGCGGTGCGCGGGCCGAGGTAGCGGGCGGGTTCGGTGTCCGTCGCCGAAGCGAACCGGGTGACCAGGTGCTCGCCGAGTGCCCGCGACGGGGCGGTGACGGCCCGGGTGTCCGCCGACCCCTCGTTCACCTCGGCGGGCAGGATGACGTGGAAGCCGCGCTGCCCGGGGCCCGCCCCGTCGGCGTGGACGGACACCACCGCGTCGGCCTCCGCCTCGTTGCCGATCCGGGCCCGCTCGTCCACGCACGGTCCGAAGGGCCGGTCGCCGTTCTGGGTCAACCGCACGGTGGCGCCCAGCGCTTGCAGGCGCTGTTGGGCGGCGCGGGCCACGTCCAACGTGAACTCGGCCTCCGCGTACCCGTCCTGGGTGGAGGCCCCGGCCGTGTCGCACGGTTTGCGGTGGTTCCCGGCGTCCACGAGCCGCGCCATCTCCTGCGGATGCTGTCCGTTGCCGGGATTGTGCCCCGGGTCCAGTACGACGACGGCACCGCGCAGCGGCCCGTCCGCCCCCGGCTCGCCTGACTCCTGCGGCGCCACCTTGCCCGGCGGTGAGGCGGGGCGCGTGGTCGGTGACGGCGCGGGCCGCTCGCCTCCGCGTGCCAGCAGCCACGCCACCGCGCCGAGCAGGCACAGCGGCAGCAGCACGGCGACGGCGACGAAACCCCGGCGCGCGGGCGTCACCTCAGCGGCCCGCCATGGTGCGGCGCAGCACGCGCAGCGAGCCCGTACCCGGCTCCTCGGTGAACTCCCCGGACTCCAGCGCGCGCTGGTAGACGTGGAACGGCGCCGGTCCGCCGTCGGCCGGGTCGGGGAAGACGTCGTGGATGACCAGCAACCCGCCGACGGCCACCTGTGGCGCCCACCCGGCGTAGTCGGCCTGCGCGTGCTCCTCGGTGTGGCCGCCGTCGATGAAGACGAGCCCGAGCGGGGCGCGCCACAGCGCGGCGGCCTGCGGCGAGCGGCCGACGAGCGCGAGCACGTGCTCTTCCAGGCCCGCGCCGTGCAGGGTGCGGCGGAAGGCGGGCAGCGTGTCCATCGCGCCCACGTGCGGATCGACCAGTTCGGTGTCGTGGTACTCCCAGCCCGGCTGCTGCTCCTCGCTGCCACGGTGGTGGTCAACGGTGACGACCGTGACGCCGGTGCGGCGCGCGACGTCCGCGAGCAGCAGGGTGGAGCGGCCGCAGTAGGTGCCGACCTCCAGCAGCGGCAGGCCCAGCCGGGCGGCCCGGTGCGCCGCCGCGTACAGGGCCAGGCCCTCGTGGCGGGGCATGAATCCCTTGGCGGCCTCGAAAGCGGCGAGGAGGTCCGGGTCCGGTACCGGGGTCCCGGAGGGGTCGGGTGACGTCATGCGGGTCATGCTGCCGCATGGCGCTGAGCGGCGGGCGCGGGGGTTGGCGGGGTGCGGCGTCCGCCGGGTGGGCGCGCGGCTGTTCCCCTGGCGTGATCGCTGCGTTATACAGGTGTCAGCGAGAACGTGTTCTCGTTCGCTGTCCGCTCAGGAGGGTCCGTCGCATGCCCATCGACGTCGCCACCGCGCTCGCCGCCGAACCCCGGTCCACGGAACTGACGTGGGACCACAAGGACGTGCTGCTCTACCACCTGGGCCTGGGCGCCGGAGTGCCCGCCACCGACCCGGCCGAGCTGCGGTACACGCTGGAGAGCAGGCTGCGGGTGCTGCCGAGCTTCGCCACCGTCGCGGGCGGGGCGCTCGGGGTGATGGACGCACTGGGCACGCCCGGCATCGAGGTGGATCTCGCCGGCGTCCTGCACGGCGGGCAGCGCATCGACGTGCACCGGCCGATCCCGGTCGCGGGCACGGCGACGGCCACGACCCGGGTGGCCGCCGTCCACGACAAGGGCAAGGCCGCCGTCATCGTGCTCCGGGCGGATGTCGCCGACGCCGACGGTCCGCTGTGGAGCTGCGACGTCGAACTGTTCGCGCGCGGCGCGGGCGGCTTCGGCGGGGAGCGCGGCGGCTCCGAACGGCTCGCCCCGCCCGAACGGGCGCCGGACCTCACGCTGGAGCGCGGCGTGCGCGAGGAACAGGCGCTGCTCTACCGGCTGAGCGGCGACTGGAACCCCCTGCACGCCGACCCGGAGTTCGCCGCTCTGGCCGGGTTCGACCGCCCGATCCTGCACGGCCTGTGCACCTACGGCATGACGCTGAAGGCGCTGGTGGACACCGCGCTCGACGGCGACGCGAGCCGGGTGCGGGGCTACCGCACCCGGTTCGCCGGTGTCGTCTTCCCCGGTGAGACGCTGCGCATCCGCGCCTGGCGGCTGGACGAACACCGCCTCCAGGCGGCGGTGACGGTGGCGGACCGGGACGACGCCCCGGTGCTGTCCGACACCGTGGTGGAGTTCTGACTCCACACGCGGACACCCCCCGCCCCTGCCGGGTGGCGTCCCGCCGGGGGTGCGGTCCGCGCCCGCGATCAGCGGCCCGCCATGGCCAGCGCCTGGCCCAGCGGCAGCACCGGCCCGCACGTGCACTCCGGCTCGGGGTCGGGCGGGAGCGCCGGGCCGGGTGGCTCCGGCCGCATCTGCGGTCCGGGCGCTGGCTGGGTCCCGGGGGCTGGCTGCTGGGCCGGTGCTGGTGCCGGTGCTGGTCGCGGGGCCGGGGCCGGGGCCGTTGGCTGGCGGCGGGGCGGGGCTGGCGGGCCGTCCTCCGGTGCGGCCGGATGCAGGCGGGCCACCCCGCACGGCACCTCCCGCGTCGCGTACGGCAGCCGCAGCTCGCCACCGGCGGTGAAACGGCCGGTGCGCAGCCAGCCGTCGGGCGCGGGCAGGTACCGCACCGCGCGCCAGCCCGGCCGCCACACCGCCAGCCACGGCAGCCCCCCAGCCCCGGGCTCCGGCTCCACCCGCAGGGCGACGGCGCAGCTCTCCGCCAGGAGCGGCTGCCCCGGCTGGACGGCGAACGGCGTCACCGTCACGGCCGTGCCCGTGGACTCCCCGCCCGGGTGCAGCGCGGCGGGGAAGCGGACCGGCAGGCGGCTGCCCAGCACGCCCCAGCCGACCCGGTCGGCCCCCGGCGCGTCCGAGCGGACCAGCAGCAGCCCGCTGTCAGGATCGGCGAGCAGGAGCCGGTCGTTGCTGCCGTCGGCGATCTCCAGCAGTGGCGTCAGGGCGCCGCCCGCGCCGAGGTCCACCGCGACGGCCTTCACCGGGCCGTCTCCCACCCGCCGGTTCAGCGCCAGCAGGCGGCCGGTGCCCTCCAGCCAGGCGCCGTCCGCGCAGTGACCGGGCACGACGGCGACGGGCTCCGGGCCCGCCTGCCCGCCGACCAGGCGCCACACCGTCGTGGCGGCGGCGCCGGGGGCCAGCGCGTAGGCCGTGGACCCGCCCGGGACCGGGGGCAGCAGGGCCAGCTGCGCGCACTCCACGGCCCCGAGCGGGAGTTCGCCGGTACCCGGTCCGCTCGGGTAGAGCAGCGCGGGCCGGTACTGGCCGCCCGCGCGACGCAGGATGAGCACGCGGCCGTCGCGCAGGGGGAGGAGCTGGGCGTGCGGGTCCTCGGGCTGACGGCCGGGCAGGGCGACGGCGTAGGGCTCGGGGCCGTCGAACGTCCACCGCTCCGGACGCCAGCGGTCACCGCCCCCGGGCGCGGCGAGGCGGGCCGCGTAGCTGCCGTCGTCGGCGATGACGCAGGCAAGCGGCCGATACGGCGGCGGCCCCTTCTCCACTCCGGCACCCTCAGCCCCGGGTGTGGGGGGCGCGGGCGCTGCGGCCGTTGCGGCTGTCACCCCGGGCCTGCCCGCTGCGGGCGCGGCTGCTTCGGCTCCGGACTCCGCCCGCGCGCGGCTGTCCGTGCCGCCTGTGCCGTACGTGCCGCCCGCGCGGTGCGGGCTGGCCACGCCGTGCGGGCTGGCTGTGGGCTGCGCGGCGTCCGGGTGGGGGGCTCCGCCCGGCGCGGCTACCGTGCCGGGAGTCCCCGCAGGGTCCGTGGTGCCGCCGGCCGGGCCGTCGGCGGTTGCCGCGTTGACGTCGTCGGTCGCCGTGCCCAGATCGGTCGCACAGGCTGTCATCCGCGATCACCTCCACAGGCGACGCTAGGGACAGCACACGCTTCCGAAGGGCGAGAGACGCATGTCTTCACCCGTACGGGTGGCTCTGCCCTCTTGCGCCGTACCGGTCCGCTCTGCCTGTGCTGCCACCGGCCCGACCCGCCGGATGGGTCCTGGGCCGTCCCGCAGGCCGCCGGGGAGTGGGCCCGGCGGCGTCCCCCGCGTGGGCGGTAGCCTTGCCCCGTGCCCGCACTATCCGAAGTCATCGCCGCGCTGGACGCCCTGTGGCCGCCCGCCACGGCCCAGGAGTGGGACGCGGTCGGCACCGTCTGCGGGGACCCGGACGCCGAGGTGTCCCGGGTCCTGGTGGCGGTCGATCCCGTGCGGGAGGTGGCGGACGAGGCCATCGCGCTCGGCGCCGACCTGCTGCTCACCCACCACCCGCTCTACCTGCGCGGAACCACGACCGTTGGCGCCCACACCTTCAAGGGCCGCGTCGTGCACACACTGATCAAGCACGACATCGCGCTGCACGTGGCGCACACCAACGCCGACGTGGCCGATCCCGGCGTCTCCGACGCGCTCGCCGGGGCGCTGGACCTGCGCGTCACCGGGCCGCTCGTCCCGGACGCCGACGACCCGCACGGCAGGCGGGGCCTGGGCCGCGTCTGCGAGCTGGCCGAGCCGCTGTCGCTGGCCGCGTTCGCGCAGTACGCCGCCGAGCGGCTGCCCGCCACCGCGCAGGGCGTCCGCGCCGCGGGCGACCCGGACGCCCTCATCCGCACGGTCGCGGTGTGCGGCGGCTCCGGGGACAGCCTGTTCACGCAGGTACGCGCCACCGGCGTGGACGCCTACCTCACCGCCGACCTGCGCCACCACCCCGCCTCCGAGGCCGTCGAGCACGGGCCGCTGGCGCTGCTCGACGCCGCCCACTGGGCCACCGAGTGGCCCTGGTGCGAGCAGGCCGCCGCGCAGCTCGACGCCGTCTCCGAACGGCACGGCTGGGGCCTGCGCACGCATGTCTCCCGCGCCGTCACCGACCCCTGGACCGCCCACGCGGCGTCCGGAGCCCACCCCGACCACTCAGGAGCCCCCAACTGAACGCCGCGCCCGCCGACCAGATCCGCCTGCTCGACCTCCAGGCCCTGGACCTGAAGCTCACCCAGCTCGCCCACCGCCGGGAGAACCTGCCCGAGCACGCCGAGGTGCGCACCCGGGAAGAAGAGCTGACGCAGCTGCGCGACCTGCTGGTAGCCGCGCAGACCGAGGAGGGCGACACCTCCCGCGAGCAGACCAAGGCCGAGCAGGACGTGGACCAGGTGCGCAAGCGCGCCACGCGCAACCAGGAACGCCTGGACTCCGGCATGGTCACCAACCCCAAGGACCTGGAGAGTTTGCAGAGCGAACTCGCCTCCCTGGGCCGCCGCCAGTCCACGCTGGAGGACGTGGTGCTGGAGATCATGGAGCGCAACGAGGCCGCCACCGCGCGCGTCGCCGAGCTGACCGAGCGGGTAGCGGCGGTGCGGGCCAGGGCCGAGGACGCGCAGGCGCGGCGCGCGGCGGCCACCGAGGAGATCGACGCGGAGGCCGACGGCATCCGCAAGGAACGCGAAGTGGTGGCCGCCTCCGTCCCGGACGACCTGCTGAAGCTGTACGACAAGCTGCGCGAGCAGCACGGCGGCGTGGGCGCGGCCAAGCTGTACCAGCGCCGCTGCGAGGGCTGCCGCCTGGAGCTGAACATCACCGAGCTGAACGAGGTGCGCGACGCGGCGCCGGAGACGGTGGTGCGGTGCGAGAACTGCCGCCGCATCCTGGTCCGCACGCCCGAGTCGGGGCTGTGACGCGGGCGATGGCACGGCGTTTGCTCATCGAGGCCGACGGCGGCTCGCGCGGCAACCCGGGCCCGGCGGGCTACGGCGCGGTGGTCAAGGACGCGGACTCCGGTGCGGTGCTCGCGGAGACCGCCGAGTTCATCGGCACCGCCACGAACAACGTGGCCGAGTACCGCGGGCTGATCGCCGGTCTGCGGGCCGCGCGCGAGCTGGACCCGGGTGCGCGCGTCGAGGTGCGGATGGACTCCAAGCTCGTCGTCGAGCAGATGTCCGGGCGCTGGAAGATCAAGCACCCGGGCATGCGTCCGCTCGCCGCCGAGGCGCGTGAGCTGTTCCCCGCCGACGCGGTGTCCTACACCTGGATTCCGCGCGCGCAGAACGCCCACGCGGACCGGCTGGCCAACGAGGCGATGGACGCGGGCAAGCGGGGTGAGCGGTGGCGCCCGTCCGGGGTGCCCGACCCGGCCGCCGCGCCTTCCCGGGAGGACGTCGGCGAGAGTGCGCCCGCCGCGCCGCCGCCCGGCTGGTCCGCCGACCTCGGCACGCCGACGACGTTCGTGCTGCTGCGGCACGGCGAGACAGCGCTGACGCCGCAGAAACGGTTCTCAGGGAGCGGCGGCAGCGACCCGGAGCTGTCACAGGCCGGACGCCGCCAGGCCGACGCGGCGGCCGCCGCGCTCGCCGCACGCGGCACCGTGCAGGCGGTGGTCAGCTCCCCGCTGCGCCGCTGCCAGCAGACGGCCACCGCCGTCGCCGACCGTCTGGGCCTGGACGTCCGCACCGACGAGGGCCTGCGCGAGACCGACTTCGGCGCCTGGGAGGGGCTGACGTTCGCCGAGGTCCGCGAGCGGTACCCCGGCGATCTGGACGCCTGGCTCGCCTCCGGGACGGCGGCCCCGAGCGGGGGCGGCGAGTCCTTCGCCGAGGTCACCCGCCGCGTCGCCCTGTCCCGCGACAAGCTGCTCGCGCGGTACGCGGGCCGCACGGTGCTGCTCGTCACCCACGTCACGCCGGTGAAGACGCTGGCCCGGCTGGCGCTGGGCGCGCCCCCGGAATCGCTGTTCCGCATGGAACTGTCGGCCGCGTCGCTGTCCGTCATCGCCTACTACGCCGACGGCAACGCCTCCCTGCGCCTGCTGAACGACACGGCGCACCTGCGGTAGGGATACGGGGCGCTGCGGAGACCGGGGTGGTTCCGGTGGCTGGGGCGCGCCGGTGGTCCGCGGACCACCGGCGCGCCCCAGCCACCGGTCGTCTCGGCGGACGGGATCAGGGTTCACCGGCGGCTTCGGCCAGACCCTCCTGGTCCAGCACGGTGATCCGGCCCCGGGCCAGCTTGACCAGGCCGCGCCGGGCGTAGTCGTGCAGGACCTTCGTCGTCGTCTCCCGCGAGGTGCCCGCCAGGGCGGCCAGCTGCTCGTGCGTGAGGGAGAGCTGCGGGTGCCGGCCGGACAGCAGCGACCGGGCCGGCCGGGACTGTCCCGCCAGGGTGACGAGTGTGGTGGCGATGCGCTGCGGCACGGTCTTGAACACGCTGTCGGACAGGCGCTGTTCCAGTTCGCTGAGCCGCGTGCCCAGGATTTCCGCGATCCGCGCGGCGATCCGGGCGTCGGAGAGCAGGTAGCGCTGGACGTCGGCCCGGCTCATGACGCAGACGGTCACGTCCTCCAGCGCCTCCGCGAAGTTGTCGTACAGGCGCTGGCCGATCAGCACCATCTCACCGAAGATCGTGCCGGGGCTGATGACGGCGGTGGTCAGCGCGCGCCCGTCGGCCGACACGCGGAACAGACGCACCCGCCCGCGTTTGAGGATGAACAGCACCTCGCTCGGCTGCTGCGGCGTGTGCAGCAACTCGCCCGCCCCGTAGGACTTCATCGGAGCGGCCCGCTCCATCTCGGCCATCTCGTGGTCGGCCAGGTCACGGAAGATGTCCACCTCGGACATGCACCGCATGCGGTCGGCGTCGTCGGCTGGCTCGGTCACCCGGCTGGTCTCCTCGCGTCGTCCCGGCGCCCACGGCGGTGGGCCGCAGGGGGCGACGTCCGCCACCCCGGCCAGACAGTACCGTCCGCGCCCGGTGTCGTTCATGGCATCTTCTCGGCCTGATCGGTCGTCTTCCCGGTGGTCTCGTCCCTCCCGGTGGTCTCACGGGCCCCGGCTGTCCCGCCCGCCCCGGACTTCTCGGCGACGAGCAGGGCGTACCCGAGAGTGCCCTCGGCCACGGCCGCACGGGCCGCCGCCAGGACGGGGCGAGCGGCGCCGGGGTCCGCCCCGGCCGCCGCGAGCTTGTCCGGCGCCGTCATGGCGAGCAGCTTCAGCCGGGCGTCGATCTGGTCGATCATGCGGACCATCGCCTCGTCGTGCCGTTCGGTGCGCACGGTGCGCAGACCCGCGTCCGCCAGCACCCGGCCGTACTCGGCCAGCGGGCGGGCGTCGGCGACGCAGGCGATGCGGGCCGCCAGGCCGGTCAGCTCGGCGGGCAGCCGGGCCGGGTCGGCGGTCACGTCGGTCAGGCCCACCCGCCCGCCGGGACGCAGCACCCGGGCGAACTCCGCCGCCGCCCGCGCCTTGTCCGGGAAGGTACACAGCGCGCACTCGCAGACCACCGCGTCGAAACCGCCGGCGGGGTAGGGCAGCTGCTCGGCGTCGCCGGTGGTGAACCGGGTCCGGTCGGCCAGCCCGGCCGCCCGCGCCGCGCCCTGGGCGAGCGCGGTGTGCGCCGGGGCGTAGTCCACGCCGTCCACGTGCACCCCGTGCGTCCTGGCCAGCAGCAGCGCCGTCGTGCCCCGGCCCGAGGCGACGTCGAGCACGCGCTGCCCCGCGCGCAGGCCGAGCGCGTCGGCCAGGCGGCGGGTGAGCGCGGTGCCGCCGGGGTGGTAGGACTCGCCGAGCAGCAGGGATACGACGTCCTGCGCGTAGGCGTCGGCGCAGCAGGACTTGATCTCCTCCGGTGTCGTCATCCGCGCTCCCCGGGAGTCTGCCCGGCGGTGCCGCCGGGATCGGCCGCCACGGTCTTCGAACCGTACGGGGTGCTCGTGAGCCGGTCCGCCAGCGGCAGCGCGTTCGGCACCACGTCCGCCACCGCCACGCCGGACATCTTCGCCCGCACCTCCTCGCGGTAGCCGACGGAGTTGTAGGCGCAGAACGGGATGAGGCGTCCGTCCGGGGTGATCTCCTCCACGCAGCACTTCATCAGCTGCTTGACGTTGAGCGTGTAGGGGTCCTGGAAGTCCTGCACGACGACCATGAACGCCTTCTCCCCGAGGTCTTTGACCGCCTCCGGCAGGTCGATGCCGCACGAGTCGGCGCAGTCCAGCGCCTCGGCCGTGGCCCGCAGCTGCTCCTCGGTGGTGGCCGTGCCCATGAACGCCGACGCCGACCACAGCTTCTCCAGCGCCGCCCGGATGCCCGCGTCGGGCATGACCCGGTTGGAGACGTAGTCGAGGTAGTCCTCCACCTGGAGCAGGCGGGGGATGGGCACCACGTTGCGGTGGCCCGGCTCCCCGTCCACCAGCAGGTAGGTGATGGAACGGCAGGTGGGGAAGCAGCAGGGGACGGGGAAGAAGTCGCCGGGCTGGAACCAGTCGGGCAGCTGCGCGTTGATGAGCTTGATGACGTCGGGATTGGTGAGCCGGTTCAGCGGATCGAACGGGACGTGCCGTCCGGAGTGGGTGACCGGCTGGACGGCGACGGAGCGCACGGCGGGGTGATCGACGCCGAACTCGATGATCGCGCCCAGCTCGTGTTCGTTGAGCCCGCGTTCCACGGCGGCGACGAGGGTGACGGTCAGCCCGGCCTCGGCGCAGTGGTCCAGCGCCTTCCGCTTGAACGTGCGCAGGTCGCGCCCCCGGATCTCGCGGTGGGTGCGCTCGTCGAAACCGTCGAACTGGAGGTAGACGTTGACCGACTTGCCCGGCACCTGGTTCCGCTTGCCCAGCTCGGCGACGAAGTTCCGGTCCGTCGCGAGCCGGATGCCGTTCGTATTGAGGTTGACGTTGCGGATGGGCCGGTCCTGGGCGAGGTCGATGAAGTCCAGGATGTGCTTGTGGATGGTGGGCTCGCCGCCGGAGAACATCACCACCTCCGGCTCACCCTCACTCTCCACGAACACGTCGAGCATGCGCGCGCACTGCTCGTGGGTGATCGAATAACTGTCCCCATGGTGTCCCGAGTCCGCGAAACAGATCGGGCAGTCCAGGTTGCAGCCGGTGTTGACCTCGATGATGCCCAGGCAGGCGTGCTGCTTGTGCTCCGGGCACAGCCCGCAGTCGGTCGGGCAGCCGTCCTTGACCTCCGTCTGGAACGTCAGCGGGATCGTGCCCGGCTTGTTGAACCGTGCCGAGGACAGGTACTCCTCGGCGTCGCCGTACACCAGCGCCTCGAACCAGCCGTGCTCGCGGCAGCGCTTGCGCAGGTACACCTTCTCGTCGCGGATGTTGACCTGGGCGTCCACCGGCGTCTTGCACACCGGGCAGATGGACTTGGTGAACTCGACGAACACCTCGTCGCGGTCCTGCTTGCGCGGGGCGGCCCCGGCGGCGGGTTCGCGGGCGTCGGTCACGGCTTCCTCGCGGGCGTCGGTCACGGCTGCTCCACTTTCTGGGCGTCGTCGGGGTTCTCGGCGTGCTCGGCGTGCTCTGCGTTCTCTGCGTTCTCTGTGCTCTCGGCGCTCTCTGCGTGTGGCGTGTTCTTCGCGCGCTCCGGGTGCGGCTTTTGGCCGGGGTGCGGCGTCTCGCCCGTGGGCCGCACCGCACGCCCGCCGCGCAGCAGCAGGGCGGCGTACACCAGCAGCAGCCCGTCCTGCACCAGCACCGGCCAGCCCAGAGACTGCGTCAGGTAGGTGCCGAAGCAGCCGCAGTTCTCCACCGTCAGTCCCCGGGCGAAGCCCTGGACGGCGAGCCCCGCCCACATCAGGGACACCGCTGTGTACACCCACACCGGGGCGCGGTCGCGGGAGCGGGGCCGGGCCAGGAACCACAGGCCGCACACCAGCTCTCCCGCCACCAGCGCGACCGCGAGCGCGGTCGCTCCCGCGCCGCTCACCACCTGGTAGCCGGCCACGATCTCCGGCATCTGATCCCAGGAGGCGAGCTGGCCGACCGCCATCGCCGTGAACACCGCTCCGAGCACCAAGCGCAACACCATGCCCGGCAGCCTAGGAGCGCGGACGGCCGCGCTATGTGAGCGCGCTTACGAAACCCCGCTTCTGGCCCCGCCGGTTTCCCGGTGGCGGCCCGGTCAGCGCCGCAGCCACCGGCGCAGCCCCAGCAGCGGCCCGGTGACGCGGCTCGCACGCAGGTCCGCGTACACCTGAGTGAGCGCCGCCTGCCAGGGACCGTCCGCGTACGTCGGGTACGGGTGGACGGTGCGGGCGTACCGGGCGGGCGTCCAGCCCAGCCGTACGGCGGTGGCCAGGTGGGCGATCGTCTCCCCGGCCCGGGGCGCGACCACGGTGGCGCCGACGACGCGGCCGCGCCGGTCCAGCGTCAGGGAGGTGTAGCCGTCCGTCCGGTCCTCCGCGATGGCGCGGTCCACCTCGTCGTGCGCCAGGACACGCTGGCGCGCTCCCGCCGAGGTGCCGACGGCGGCGACCTCGGGGTCGGTGAACGTCACCCGGGGTACGGCGGTGTACTCCACCGGGCGGCGCACGCCGAGCAGGGCGTGTACCACGGCCGAGGCCGCCTGCACCCCGGCCAGGTGGGTGAACGCCGAGCGGCCGGTCACGTCCCCGGCGGCGTAGACGCGCCGATTGCTGGTCCGCAGCCGCCCATCCACCCGTACCTGACCGCGCTCGCCGGTGGACACGTGGGCGGCGGCCAGCCCCAGCCCGCCGGTCGCCGCGCGCCGCCCGGTGGCGTCCAGCAGCCGCTCCCCGTCCCGGGGCCGCGCCTCCCGCCCGGTGACCACGCGTACCCCGTCGGCTTCCAGCGCCGCCCGCACCAGCTCACCGGCGCGCGGCTCCTCCCCGGGCAGCAGACGTGCGCCCAGTTCGGCGAGGGTGACCCGGGCCCCGAGCCGGGCCAGGGCCTGCGCGAGTTCGCAGCCCACGGGGCCGCCGCCGCGCACGAACACCCGCTTGGGCAGGGCGTCCACCTCCCACAGCGTGTCGCTGTTCAGCTCGCCCGCGCCGTGCCCGGCGGCGGGAGCCGACCCGGTGGCGAGCAGCGCGTACCGAAAGCGCACCCGGCGGTCCCCGGCGGACAGGGTGCGCGGACCGGTGAACGTCGCCGCGCCCCAGGCCACCTCGACGCCCTCCCGCGCCAGCGCTTCGGCGGAGTCCTGCGGCTCCACCGCCCGCCTGGCCCGCCGGACCGCCGCCATCGCCTCGGGGAAGGTGGCGCCGCGTGCCGCCGCGTGCAGCAGGGCCTTGCTCGGCACGCAGCCGCGCCACAGACAGTCGCCCCCCAGCCGGTCCCGTTCCACCAGCAGCGTGCGTGCCCCCAGCCGGGCAGCCGTCCGGGCCCCGGTGAGCCCGGCGCTGCCGCCTCCGATGACCACCAGGTCGTATGCGTCGCGTTCCATGCGCGGAACGCTACGGACCGGGCGGACGGCGCCAATGTAAGCCCCCTCACAGAGCGCCCGGGGTGCCTTGGCTAGCGTGCGCAGCACGGCACGGCTCGCCGGGCCGCCTGCCCCCATGCTCTGGAAGGGAACTCCATGCGCCCCTCACGCCTCCGCACCGCCACGGCGGCCCTGTGCGTCGCCGCACTCGCCACCCTCACCGCCGCCTGCGGTAGCTCGGACAGCTCCGGCAGCTCCGAGCGGGCCGGGGAGTCGGCGAGCGGGACGCCGAACGCGCCGGATGCCTCCCCGGATGCCGGGGAACCGGAGGCGGGGAAGCCGGATTCCGGGGAGTCCGGCGGCGAGGTCCCCCAGGAGCTCGACTTCACCGCCACGACGCTCCAGGGCGCTCAGTTCCGCGGCTCCTCCCTCGCGGGCCAGGACGCCGTGCTGTGGTTCTGGGCGCCCTGGTGCACCGTCTGCGCCGGAGAGGCCGGGCACGTCCGCGAGGCCGCCGCCGAGTACGGCGACGACGTGGTGTTCGTCGGCGTCCCCGGCAAGGGTGAGCAGGCGGAGATGGACCGCTTCGTGGAGACGCACCAGCTCGACGGGTTCCAGCACGCGGTGGACGCCGACGGCTCCCTGTGGTCGCGCTTCTCCGTCGCCGCCCAGCCCGCCACGGCGTTCGTCGATGACTCCGGCACCGTCGAGGTCGTACCCGGCGCGATGAGCGCCGATGACCTGAAGCAGCGCGTGGCCGAACTGGCCGAGCAGTGAGCTCCGTTCCCTACTCCCTCGCGGTGACGGCGGGCATGCTGGCCGCCGTCAACCCGTGCGGCTTCGCGCTGCTGCCCGCCTACCTGGCGCTGTACGTCGGCGGCGGGGAGGCGGGCACCGGCCGGGCCGCCGCGCTGCGCCGCGCCGCGGTGGCCACCGCCGCGATGACCGGCGGCTTCACCCTCGTCTTCGGCGCCTTCGGACTCCTCGTCGCGCCGCTGGCCCTGTCCGTCGAACCCTGGCTGCCGTGGGTGACCGTCGTCATCGGCGTCGTCCTCCTGGGCACCGGCGGCTGGCTGCTCACCGGACGTGAACTGCGGCTGCCCGTGCCCAAGCTGAAACCCCGCGCCGACGGGCGCCCCTCGGACTCCGCCTGGTCCATGGGCCTGTACGGGGTGTCCTACGCGATCGCCTCGCTGTCCTGCACCGTCGGCCCCTTCCTCGCCCTGACCTCCAGCGCCTTCCGCACCGGCAGCCTGCCCGGCGTCGTCGCGGTGTTCGCCGTCTACGCGGCCGGGATGGGCGTGGTCGTCGGCGTACTGACGCTGGCCGTGGCCCTCTCCCGGCAGGCCGTCATCGCCCGCATCCGCCGCGCCCTGCCTTACGTCACCCGGGCCAGCGGCGTCCTGCTGCTGCTCGCCGGTGCCTACGTGGCCTACTACGGCTGGTACGAACTGCGCGTGCTGTCCGGCGCGGCCACCGACGACCCGGTGGTGGGTACCGCCACCGAGTGGCAGGGGGCCATCACCCGGTGGCTGGCCGACCTCGGGTTCTGGCCCATCGCCGGGGCCGCCTGCCTCCTCGCGGCGGGCCTGGCCGTCGCCGGCGCGGTCCGGCGCGCTCGCGGGCGGCGCACCGCGCGGCGAGTCCCGGAGCCGACCCGGCCGGGCGCGCCGGGGGAGCAGGCCCGGTAGCCCGCACCGGACGCGGCGTGGCGGCGGCCCGCGCGGACGGGGGCAGCGCCGCCCGCGCGGTCAGTGCACGTCGGTGACCACGACGTCCAGCCGCGTGACCCGCCCCGGCCCCGCCGGAGCCGGGTGCTCGACCGCGTACCCCAGGTCGCACAGGGCCGTGGCCAGCTCGCCCGGGGTGCGCGGCTGTGCGCCCTCGCTCAGCAGCGAGCGCACCAGGCGGCCCTTCGTCGCCTTGTTGAAGTGGCTCACCACCGAGCGCTTCTCCACCCCGTCCACGATCTTCGACTGGAGCACCCGGACCGTCACCGTGCGCCCGGCCACCTCGCCCTGCGGCCGCCACATCGCCGCGTACGCCGCCGAGCGCAGGTCCAGCACCAGCCCGTCCCCGGCCACCTGCGGCAGCACCTCCCGCAGCGCCGGGCGCCAGAACGCGGCCAGCGCGCCGGTCCCCGGCAGCTTGACGCCGCCCGAGCAGCGGTAGGACGGAATCGGGTCCCCCACGCGCACCGCGCCCCACAGCCCGGAGAACACCAGCAGCGCGCGCTCGGCCCGCACCCGGGCCGCCGCGTCCAGCGTGGCCAGGCCCAGCGCGTCGTAGAGCACCCCGGTGTAGATCTGCCCGGCCGGGCGCACCGGGGCCGTGCGCAGGGCGGCATTCTTCGCGATCTCACCGCGCAGACCCTCACTCAGCCCCAGCACCTCGCGGGCCTTGGCGTCCTCGCCCGGGCCGCCGTCACCCGGGCCGCCCTCGCCCCCGGCCGCGTCCGCGCACAGCGCGACCAGCTCCGCCAGCACCCGCTCGCGGGCCGCCGTCAGCTCCGGCAGGGACAGCGCCTCCAGCCGCAGTACCGACTCCTCCACCCCGGCCACGGGCTCCGGGGACGCCTTTCCCTCGGACGGCGGCAACAACACCAGCACGGTCGAACTCCCTCACAACTCGGCACACCGCTCACGCGCGCCCGGCACAAGCGGCGACCAGCAGCGTACGGCCCTACGCTCGCCGTATGCCCAGCCGCCATCTGAAGGTGACCGGCACCGAGGGCGGCGCCGCGCTGCGCACCGCGCTGGAGGAGCTGCGCCACCGGCTCGGCGTCCCGCACACCTTCCCCGCGTCCGTCCTCGCCGACGCCGAGCGCTCCGCCCGCACGCCGCGCCTGCCCGCCGAGGACGCCACCCACCTGGCCATGTTCACCCTCGACCCGCCCGGCTCCCGCGACCTCGACCAGGCCATGCACCTCGCCCGCCGCCCGCACGGCGGCTACCGCGTGCACTACGCCATCGCCGACGTCGCCGCCTTCGTCACCCCGGGCCACCCCCTGGACACCGAGGCCCACCGCCGCGTGGCCACCCTGTACTTTCCCGACCTGCGCGTCCCGCTCCACCCCCACCGCATCGCCGAAGACGCCGCGAGCCTGCTGCCCGACGCCGTCCGCCCCGCCCTGCTGTGGCGGCTCGACCTCGACGCCGACGGCGCCCTCACCCACGCCCACGTGCGCCGCGCCCTCGTCCGCCCACACGCCCGTTTGGACTACACCACCGCGCAACGCGCCCTCGACGACGGCACCGCCGAACACGCCCTCGCCCTGCTCCGCGACGTCGGCCGCCTGCGCGAGGAGCGCGAACGCGCCCGGGGCGGGGTCTCGCTCACCGTCCCCGAGCAGAACATCGTGCCCCACGGCGACAGCTACCGCCTCGCCTACCGCGCCCCCCTGCCCGTCGAGGGCTGGAACGCGCAGCTCTCCCTGCTCACCGGCATGGCCGCCGCCGAGGTGATGCTCGGCTCGGGCACCGGAATTCTGCGCACGCTGCCCGCCGCGCCGGACGGCGCCGTCGCCCGGCTGCACCGCGTCGCCGGTGCGCTGGGCATCGACTGGCCCCGCCACACCTCCTACGCCGAACTCGTCCGCACCCTCGACCCGCGCCGTCCCGCCCACGCCGCGTTCCTGCTGGAGTGCACGACGCTGCTGCGCGGCGCGGGCTATACCGTGTTCGGCCCCGGCCGCCCGCCGCCCGGGCACACCGTGCACGCCGCCGTCGCCGCCCCGTACGCCCACGTCACCGCGCCCCTGCGCCGCCTGGCGGACCGGTACGCCGGGGAGCTGTGTCTGGCCGCCGTCGCGGGCACCGCACCGCCCGACTGGGTGAGCGGCGCGCTGGCGGCCCTGCCCGGCGAGATGGACACCGGCCACCGCCGTGCGCACCAGGTGGAGCGCGCGTGCGTGGAACTGCTGGAGGCCGCCGTGCTGTGGGACCACGTGGGCGACGTCTTCGACGGCTACGTCATCGACGTCCGCGAGAACGCGCCGCACCAGGGCACCGTCGCCCTGCGCGAGCCCGCCGTCATCGGCCGCGTCAGCGCACCGCCGGACGGCCCGCCCCTGCCGCTGGGCCGCCCCCTGCGCGTCCGCCTGCTGCACGCCGACCCGGGCCGGTCACCGGTGAGCTTCGCCCCGGCGTAGGATGCCGGTACGGCAGACGAGCCGTGCGGGCGGCCGCGTCGGGCCCAGCCGGGTCCGCCGAGGAACGTCCGGACTCCGCAGAGCAGGGTGGTAGGTAACGCCTACCTGGGGCGACCCACGGGAAAGTGCCACAGAAAACAGACCGCCGGAGCCGCCACGCGGCGTCCGGTAAGGGTGAAACGGTGGTGTAAGAGACCACCAGCGCCCAGGGTGACCTGGGCGGCTCGGTAAACCCCACCCGGAGCAAGGTCACAAGGGGCCGTCACGCGACGGCCCTGCGCGGACGACCGAGGGCTGCTCGCCCGAGTTCGCGGGTAGACCGCACGAGGCCGGTGGCGACACCGGCCCCAGATGGATGGCCGCCTCCCGCCGGCCCGCGAGGACCGGCGGAGACAGAATCCGGCGTACAGCACGACTCGTCTGCCGCTTCCGCACGGAGAGGCCCCTGAACTGGTGTTTTACCTGGTCAGGGGCCTCTCCGCGCTTGCTGAGTGAAGTCACGATTGCTCACTCTTTGTAACTCTTTCCGGGTGTTTCTCGGTGCTGTGTGGCGATCCTGTGGCGGCGGGAGCACGGCCTGCCGGGTCCCCTGGCGGGCCTGAGTGTGGCCGCCACGG
Source organism: Streptomyces sp. JJ66 (assembly GCF_019303495.1). Taxonomy (GTDB): domain Bacteria; phylum Actinomycetota; class Actinomycetes; order Streptomycetales; family Streptomycetaceae; genus Streptomyces. Next base: position 70,123 of record NZ_JAEVFI010000019.1, read on the forward strand.
GCTCTCTTCTGAGCGGGCGTCATCCTGCCGGGGCAGGCCGCTTCCACGACCGTGGCATGACCTACTCGGGAGTTTCGATCCCCTCCGAGTCGAACAGTAGAGTCCAGTCTGTGCAGCGACTCGCGTTCTTCGACCTGGATGACACCCTCGTTGATCGCTCACGGGGGTTCCGGTCGTGCGTCCGTGCTTTCTGCTCCGATCTCAGCTTCGCTTGGGATGTTGAGCAGTGGTTGCTGGAAGCGATGTACGAGCGCGCTTACCGCAGCGACTTCGAAAGGCTTCGCGAGCGGTTCGCCGTCTCGGTGCCGGTGGAGGAGCTGTGGCAGCGGTACACCTTGTGCATGGCTGGTGCGGTGACCTGCGCGCCGGAGGTGCTATCCGGGCTTGAGCGGCTGCGTGATGCTGGATGGCTGGTGGGCGTCGTGACGAACGGTGCCGGGGACATTCAGCGGGCGAAGATGGCCAGCGCGGGGCTCGATCTGAGAGTTGACGCCGTCTGCATCTCGGAAGAGGTCGGCTGCCGTAAGCCGGATGTGGGCATCTTCCACGAGGCGGTTCGGCTGGTGGGCGCCGACGGACACCTGGGTGGCTGGACGACCGGCGACAGCGCGCAGAACGATGTCACGGGCGGCCGAGCCGCCGGTCTGCGAACGATCTGGATATCGGATGGCACCGATCGCGTCGTCGAGGCCGACCACGTGGTCTCCGGCGCTGCGGACGCCATCGATCTTCTCCTCGGACTTGAAGGAGCGCGCGTATGACCGGCCAGCGGGCTGTGGCGGGGATCTTGCATCCGGGCAGCATGGGTGCGGCGGTAGCTGCCCAGGCCCACGGCAATGGGGCGACGGTTCTGTGGTGTTCGGAGGGCCGCAGCGTGGCTACCCGCCGCCGCGCGGTCGAGGCTGGGCTGACCGAGGTGTCGAGCCTGGGACACTTGGTGGAGCGCAGCCAGGTCCTGTTGTCGATTTGTCCCCCGGCGACTGCGGCGGCGGTGGCCAACGACGTTGCGGCATGCGGCTACCAAGGTGTGTACGTCGAGGCCAACGCCATTGCTCCAGAGAGGGTCGGCCGGGTGGCGGCCACGCTTCCCGACGCCACGGTCGTGGATGGTTCGTTGATCGGATCGCCCCCGCGCGGTGACAAGCAGCCACAGCTGTTCCTGTCCGGCCCCGGCGAGGCAGTCGCGCAGGTGGAGGAGCTGTTCGTCGGCACCGACGTTCGCACGCGGCGGCTCGGCTTCGAGTTGGGCCAGGCCAGTGCCCTCAAGCTTGCCTACACGAGTTACCAGAAGGCGTCTCGGGTGCTTGCAGCGCTTTCCTACGCGATGGCTGCGGACCACGGTGTCGAGGAGGAGCTGCTGGAGGTGGCGGAAGGCCGATCGGGGAGCTACCTGGCCGAACCGAACTACATCGCCAAGACAGCTGCCCGAGCATGGCGTTGGGCACCAGAGTTGACGGAAGCGGCCGACGTGTTGGAGTCGTGTGGGCTACCCGGTGAGCCTGTGCGCGGGGCAGCGGGGGCACTGCTTCGTTGGCAAGAGGAGCGGGATGCCGAGTTGACCATGGAGGAGGCGCTGAGTCGGCTGCATCACCTCCGTTAGCCGACCTGCGCCAGCGCCTTGAGGACGGCCAGGGCAGACTCCCGGGCGGGCTGCTGATCGGTCCGTAGGTGCAGGTCCCAACGTGTGGTGGCATTGGCCTGTAGGTCGGTGTCGGTGGCGTCCCAGGCTGCGAGGCGGGCCTGGGTGTCTGTATCGCCGCGCAGGGCAGAGCGCTGTTCGGTCACGTTCCGGGGGCAGGAGAGCCGGACGGCAAGCCAGGTTGCCGGATAGCGGGCGGTGAGCGCACGTATGCCGGCGATCTGTCCCAGGTGGACGACTGGGACCTGTCCGGCCGTGTACACGGCGTCGAGTCCTGGGCGATCTACCACGTAGATGTTGTTGTAGCGGTCGTTCCGGTAGATGACATCGCCGGTCGCTTCGAGCTGGTCGAGCTGCTCGACGGTTCCCATTCGGTAGCCCTGGCTGCGTCCTTCGCCGATCTTGAGCCTGGTGAACAGAACGAGTTGCGGGTTCTGTTCGGTGAGGGCGGCGGTGATGGTGTCCTTGCCGCTGGCTGGTGGGCCGTAAAGGATGATCCCGGTCTTCATGCGTGCGCCACCCCGAGGGCGTATCGAGCTTGGTCGGTGACGGCGATGGCCGAGCCGAAACGGTTGTCGACGACGAGGTGGGGGATTGCCGGGCGAAGGTCGAGATCGAGCCCGTCTAGGTACTGAGTCCAGTTGCTGAGCTTCCAGGCGTCGCGGGCGGCGGACCGGAACGCGATGTACTCGCGCATGGAATCGGCGTCGCACTCGAGCCAGATGGGTGTTACGTCCACCTTGTACGCGGCGCAGCGGTTGACCAGCCTCCGCATCCATGTGGGGCTGGTCATCTCGGCGATGAAGGGGGCCGTGGCCACTGTGGAGATGCCGCACTCGACGTTGGCGAGGATGGACTCCATGAGGCACTGGTACTCCAGCGGCCGCACTTGGGTCCTGTAGGTCTCGGAATGGCGGTCGTTGGGGTCGCAGCCGAGTGCGGTGAGAAGGCGTTCCACCAGGGGCCGGGTGAGCGGGTCCTTGTCGAGGAGCGGCCAACCGGTGAGGTGGGAGATGAACCGAGCGAACTCCGACTTTCCGCTCCCCGCGAAGCCACCGATCAGCAGGAGCGACGGCCTGTGTTGGTCACCACCAGTGTGCCGTCGTCGCCAGGCGTCGAGAATCTTCTGCTGAACGTCTTTCCCGCAGTCCTCGGCCGACGTTGGCACCAGGTGCTTGAGTGCCTGCACGACTGCTTGCACATGGCCGCTGTCCACGCGCTCCGAGAACTTGGTCAACTGATGGTCGACCTCTTCGCCGGGGAGGGCTTTGCGGAAGCCGAGTTCGGGCTCGGTGGCCTGATAGAGCAGGCAGTACGCACGCCGGTAGTGCGGACCTGGGAAGACCTCTCCCTGCTCGTGCTGCCACAGCGTCTGGAAATTGGCAGCCGGCGCTGAGAGCCCTGCGCAGCGCGCGGTCTCGCGCAGCCGCTCACCAGTGGCCTCCAAGGTGAGGCCGTGGGCTTCCCGCATCTCACGCAGCTTCTCGGGACGCCATCCCGAGCGGTCCCTGCCCAAATCCTCCACCAGCTCGCTGTTCTTCGGCATGTTCCGGAGCGTAGAGCCGAGTCCGCCGATCCCATGTGTAAGCGGATGTTGAAGATTCGTTGAACGGGACGGCGAGCAGCCTCGGAAACTTTCAGTGATACAGAGATCACGCTATGCCCGCTGTGATGGTCATGGCAACAGCGCCCACCGGTACGAACTGCCTGGAGGCCGCACGATGTTCCATCACGCGTCATGCTCCGGCTTCACGTCATCCTCACTACCTCGCCAGCGATGTCTCTCTTCTTCGGACGTCACCGACGACTCTCGCTCCCTCGACATCCAGCCGTTCGTGGAGGCGCTTCACGACGACGGATATGAAGCTGACGACGGTTGGCGCGCTTGGGCGCGTCGGATGCTCAGCGCAGGTCGCTTCACCCCGGCTTTGGCGGCGCAGATCTGGGCGGAGGTCGTCGCGTTTGACGACACGCTCGCCGCGTTACTGGCCAGTCCGGTGCCGACTCCGGACGGCACTGTGATCGTCTCGGGCAGCGGGAAGGAGACCTTCAAGACGTTCAACGTGTCGACGGCAGCTGCGCTGCTGGCTGCCGCCAGCGGGGTCAGCGTAGTCAAGGGCACCTCCTCCTCGGTATCCGCCGTCTCGGGCTCATCCGACGTCCTCGCAGCGCTCGGCGTTCCCGCCCTGACCGAACCAGCCCGCATCCCGGAGCTCGTCGGCACCCACGGCATCGCCTTCATCAACTACGCCTCCTTCTGCCCCCGTTACGCGGCCCGGTACGACGGCAGGTTCGACTTCCTCAGCCCTTTGGGGTTCTTTATGCCGACGGCGACCCTGGCCGTGAAGGCCGACGCCTTCTTGCACGGGCTGGCCCACGACGACGTGCGAACCGCCGCGCTGGGCATCCATGCCGCGCGACCGGACATCGCGCGCGGCCGGGTCGTCACGACCTGGATCGGCCCCGACCAGCGGATCGACGAAATCGCCCCTTTCGGTGCGACTACCAGCGCACTGCTGCAACACGGCGACGTGCAGCTCGTGCGCCGTCGTGGGGACGGTTCCTCCACTCGGTGGCAGCGGGCAGTGCGACACCGTTCCGATCACCAGACGAACGCGGAAGTTCTGATCGACGCCCTCCGTCCGGGTGGCGACCCGGCCGCCACCGAGCTGGTCGAGCACAACGCTGCGGCCATCCTCGCCGCCTCGCGGCTCAAGGCCAGCGAGGACGAGGCGCTCCGGCTGGTTCGCGAGGCGCGGCTGGACGGCCGTGCTCAGCGACTCCTCTCACGCCTTCGCACTGCCGACTCGAAGGGAATCCGATGACTCATCAGCCGCTGTCCGCCACCGACGGCTGGGCCACCAAGACACTCGGCCCGCTGGCCCGCCGCTTCACCCACCATGACCGAGCGCAAGACATCCTGCCCAGTGACCCCGACCGACCGCTTGCCGTCGTCACCGGCTTCGGCCCGACCAACGCCCCGACCGCCGGCACTCTGTCCGTGATGCTCGGGGTGATCGAAATGCAACGGTACCTGCGGGTGCCGATGACTGTCGTCGTCTCGGAGCTGGGCGCCTGGAACTCCCGCAACGTGCAGTGGGATCAACTCGTCGCCGTTCGTGATCAGATGTTTCGCTTCACGCGGGCAATCGGACTCGACTCCCAGGCAGCCCTCGCCCCGGTGCAACTGCGCTCCCACATCGACCCGGCCAACCTCGTGCGGTGCGGGCGAATCGCTCGGTTCCTCACCCGACAGGACTTCCTTGACCATCACGAGGATCTGGTCGACCTCTACCAGGATCACGGCTTGCTTGGCAGCGAAATCGGCGTCACGGTGGATGCGCTCTACACGGTTGCCGACATTCTTGGGCCTGCCGAGGCAGGCGCGGCGCGCGTGCTGATGCTCTCGGGGCTGGAGGAGAGCTACTTCACTGAGCTGTCCCGGCTCGTCCTCCAGCGGCAGGGTGAAGCCGGCGAGCTCAGCCTCGGTTGGCGGGTTGAGCTCGGAGCCCTGTACTTCCGCGTCCTGGAGGGGCTTGGGGGCTACCCCAAGATGTCGAAGAGCATCCCCGCCTCCGGCATCCACCTTGGCATGGCCGACGACGAAATCGCTGGGCGCATCCTCGTCCCCGACGAGGCGAGCCAGCGCCCGTTGCTGTCGGCGATCGAGCTCAGCAGCGGGTGGGCCATGCCCGAAATTGACCAGGCCCGCGCCGCTTTCCAGCACAGGCGGCAGAAGCCCGCCGCCTGGGAGCTGGCCAAGCAGCGGTTCATCGAGACGTTCGCTACCTTCGCCAAGGTCTGGCGGGGGTGCGGGCGGTGACCACCGGACCGGTGTACGTGGTGCTCGGAGCTACCGGCCGTCTTGGCCAGCACCTCGTGGAGACGCTTCGGGCACAAGGGCGCCGAGTCATCGGCATCTCCCGCAGGCCGGTCGCCACGAGTGAGACGAGAGCGGAGTGGATGCAGGCAGACCTGACGGCGACGGCGCAGCGGCCTCAGATCCAGAAACGTCTCTGCCGCCTGCTGGGCGACGAGGAGGAGGTCGTCTTCGCCGATCTCCTCCTCGACCGGGCCAGCGTCACCGCAATGCGACGCTCGATCCGCGCTGCAACCGCCTTCACCCTCCGAGCACAGCACACGCTGGCCACCAACGGGTTCACCGTCCGTGTCCTCGCGGCCAGCACGACGGCAGCCTTGGCCCCGCGCACGCTGCAGACACCCTACGGTCAAGCGAAGCGCACACAAGCCTTCCGCTATGCGCGGTTGGGCCGTATCGACCTGGTGTTGTTGCCCCAACTGTTCGAGGCAGAATTACGCGGCGTCGGCAACACCACCCGCACGATCATTGGCAACAGTTGCACCTACGTGGCCGCTGCCACATCCTTGGCGGCCATCAGCCAGGATCCCGCCGGCCGCTCGCTCTGGGTCGTTCGAGGCAGCTATCCGCATCCCTACGTACAGCGCGGTCTGGCCGGGCTGCCCACCTTTCTCGGTGCCCTCGCGCTCTCTCGCACCGTCAGCCGGAACTGCCCCGCCGCGCATCGCCGGGCAAGCCATGCAGGGCTGGCACTCCTGCCGCCCCGCATCCGCGTCCAGATCGACCATCACGGCGCTCCCGAGCGGCTCGTCCGCGGCTTCGCCCGGCGCCTCGGCGTTTCTCGGTCGTTGATCGTCACCGCTGGGGCACAGACCGCGCTACCGGAGGAGCACTATGAAGAACGCCCCTGACACCGTCGTCCTTGGCACCGGCTTTGCCGGTCTCACCGCCGCTGTGCGACTGGCCGAGGAGGGCTGCCGCGTCCGGTGCCACGGCGACCGCGTCGCCGGAGCGTCCCTGCAGAACTTCGGTCAGCTCCACTCGGGAGCGGTTTACGCCCCCGTGCTCCTCGATGTCGCCACTGCCTGCTGGCGGCACAGGTCCCGATGGTTCGGTCTGCTCGGCAGCGATATCCCGCGCACACCGGGCGTGGCGCTCTTCTCCTCCCATAAGGAGGTGGAGCGCTACACGCAGGCATGGTCGAACCTCGGGATACCCGCAAAACCGTTGTCCGGCTCCGAGCTGGGCGAATACGGGAACCAGGCGTTCCTCGGCTCCGCGAGGGCCTTCGCTCTGCCCGACTTCTCCGTAGACGTGGCCGCCTTGCACTCCAAGGTCGTCGGGTACGCGGTCGCCCACGGAGTGGACCTGGCTCCACCAGAGACGTGCGCACCGGTCATCTCCGGCGCTGAGGTGGTGCTGTGGAGTCCTGACGCCGGGTACTACCGGCCCGGCACTCTCGTCCTGGCCGCTGGCCACCGCACAGTCCAGCTGCTCAATCTGCTCGGCATTCAGCACCCGCTCACCATCGGGAACCTGCCGTACGGCGTGCTGGAGGGTCCTCTGCCACGGCTCCCACTCACCTACTGGCTCGATGGGGACATGCTCGCCACCAGCCCACAAGGCGACGGCATCAAGGCAGCTCTGCCCGGCCGACCCAGCGCCCCCACTGATGCCGCGAAGGAGCGCTACCGGCTCGCGGTGGCGCTCTCACGTCGCTGGCCAGAAATTCCCGCTGAGAGGCTGCAGCTCCGGTGGGGCCACGCCGCCGAACCGTCGGGTCCCCATGCCGACCCGTCGGCGGTCGTGGTTGATCTCGGGTATGCACCGCCTGGCTGGGGGCGAGTGACGAACCTGATCGTCTGCCTCCCGGGCAAGTGGACCACCGCCTGGCACGCGGCCGACCAGGTCGCTCAAGCGGTTGCGGCGAGGGACTGACAGCCCTGCGATCAGCCGATTCCGATCGCCTTGCGTACCTGCTCCAGCACCGGCTGGGCTCGTCGCCGTGCCTTGGCAGCACCGAGGGCCAGCAGTTCTTCCAGCTCGCTGCCCGGCTGCATGAGCGTCTCGTAACGCTCGCGCATGGGGCTCAAGCGCTCGTTCAATACGACATGCAGGGTGTTCTTCAGTTCGCCCCACCCCATGCCGCCCGCTTCCAGCCGAGTGCGGACCTCGGTCAACGTCTTGGGGTCCGCAAAGTGGCTGAGCAGCTGGAAGACGGCGGAGCTGTCGGGGTCCTTCGGTGCCTCCACCGGGGTACTGTCCGTGGGAATCCGCCGGACGGTCTTCCGCAGCTCCGTCTCGGGGGCGAACAGCCGGATGGTGTTGTTGTACGACTTGCTCATCTTCCGCCCGTCGGTGCCGGGCAGCGTTCGTCCGGTGTCCTCGGCCGGTACGACTGCCTTGGGGACCTTCAGCTGGAAGCTGTCGCCGTAGACGGCGTTGAACGCCCCGGCGATGTCCGCCGCGTACTCGACGTGTTGCAGCTGGTCCTTCCCGACCGGGACGAGGTCGGCTTCCATGATCAGGATGTCCACCGCCATCAGCACGGGGTAGTTGAACAGGCCCATGTTGATCCCGGCGTCGAGCTCTTCCACACCCGCTTCACGGTTCCGGTCCCGCGCCGCCTTGTAAGCGTGAGCGCGGTTCATCAACCCCTTGGCGCTGAAGCACGACAGGACCCAGTGGAGCTCGAAGATCTCCGGCACGTCGGACTGGCGGTAGAAGATCGTGCGCTCTGGATCGAGCCCCGCCGCCAGCCAGGTGGCCGCCACCGAACGAGTCCATCGCCGAAGCAACTCCGGGTCACGCACCGACGTCAGCGCGTGGTAGTCGGCGATGAAGTAGATCGACTCGGCCCCGCCAGCCAGCTCCAAGGCCGGTTTGATCGCACCGATGAAGTTGCCGAGATGCGGTTCCCCGGTCGGCTTGATGCCGGTGAGCGACACCTTCGAATCAGCAGTCACCATGAGGAAAGACTATCGGTGCGAGCACTCGGGTAGCGCCCTTTGCCCGCTTGGCCACCGTCCTCCGCGTCCGCCTCCATCGGGCGCCCATGGCCCACGAACGGCCTCGAACACCGGGCTGCTCTGTCGCCTCTTTCCCGCGCGGGGGCCGAGGTTCTGGTGGGTGGACCGACGCTGTCGCCGGGCGGAGTACGAGAAGTTTCTGGTCACCAGGTGAGCGAAAGGTGCATTAGGGATAATATCGCCCTAGGAGCTTATTTCCGTTGCTGTGAAAGAAGCTTGCCTGTGGGGAATCGGGGGTGTGGCGGAGTTCACGGAACCGTGTGCGGGTGCAATTGCACGGGGTGGGGGTGTTTGCTGGCTCGGGGTCAGGTGGTGTCGGTGGAGGGTGACTTGGCTGCGGGTGTGGGGTGGGGCGGGTCACGCTCGGCGGGTGATCCGGTGCGGACCGTGGTGAAGCGGGGGTCCGGTTGTTGTGTGGAAGGTACGAGGTTTCTTCGTCCTTCTTGTCGCCCGTCTCCTGCTTGTGCTTACGTGTCCTCCGCCACCGCACCGCATCGCGGGGGCCCTCACAGCCGGGACGCCGAATCCTGCCGCCCGGTCGGGGACTGACTTGCAGCCGCCACGGCAGGAGCGGGGGAACCAGGTAAGTGCCGCACGTGCGCGAGCGCGGGCGGCTTGGGGTGAAGCCATGCCTCGTTCGCATTCGCGGACGCAAGGTGTGGCCGGGCTACTCCGGCCCGAATCCGACAGCTCACCTCGCAGGCGTAGGAGAGGAACACACCTATGTCTCAGGGTCGCCACCGCCGCTCGCGCACCTCGACCGTCACCCGTCACGTCTCCCGCGTCTCCCTCGTGCTCGCCGCCGGTGGAGCCGGGATCGCCGCGCCGCTGGCCACGGCCGCCACGGCGAACGCGGCCCCCGCGCCGTCCGTTGTGCAGGCCGGTGCGCAGACCGGCGCGCTGTCCGTCGCCCAGGCGCCCGCCGCGCCCGAGGCAACGGACCTCTACACCGTCGTCAGCGGTGACACGCTGAACGGCATCGCCACCGCCGAGGGCGTCGAGGGTGGCTGGGAGGCCCTGTACGACGCCAACCGCGAGACCATCGGCGCCGACCCGAACCTGATCCTCCCCGGTCAGGAGCTCGCTCTCACCGCTGGCGAGGACCGGGGTGAGCAGGCGGCCAGCCGGTCGGCCGAGCGCGCCGCCGTGCCCGCCGTCGCCAAGTCCTCCTACCCGAACAACCTGGACGGCTGGATCAACGAGGCCCTGGACATCATGGAGGCCCACGGCATTCCGGGCACCTACGAGGGCATCCACCGCAACATCATGCGCGAGTCCAGCGGCAACCCGAGCGCCATCAACAACTGGGACATCAACGCCCAGAACGGCACCCCGTCGATCGGTCTGCTCCAGGTCATCAAGCCGACGTTCGACGCCTACCACGTCGCCGGGACCCCGCACGACCAGTACGACCCGGTGGCCAACATCGTGGCGGCCTGCAACTACGCGGCTGACCGCTACGGTTCCATCGACAACGTCAACGGCCCGTACTGAGCCGCCGACGCGCGGCACGCCGTCAGCGCCCCGAGGCCACCGGGACCCCACCGGTGCGCCCCGGGGCGCTGCCGCGCCGGGTGACGGCGGCCGGGTCGGTGTCGGCCGGGTCGGCGTCGGCCCCTCCGCCCTCGCCCCAACCGGCGTCGGCGCCCGGTGCGGCGAGGCTCGCCGGGAGCGCCCCGGCCCAGGTGAACGCACGTCGCCGAGGAATCGAAGCCGCGTTACCCCGGGCGAACGGCCGTGGGCCGCGACGGTGCCGGGCGCCGGGGAATACCCAGCGGGAGTTCGCCGTTGCCCTCGGTTATGGGGAACCACGCAAGCAGTGAGGGGCGGCGCGCCGGGGTGGTGCGCTACACGGCGTTCTCGGACACGCCGGACGGGGGGAACCCGGCCGGAGTCGTGCTGGAGGCGGCCGGGATGACGGACGCGGCGATGCTCGCGGTGGCGGCCGACGTCGGCTACTCGGAGACGGCGTTCCTGACGCCACCGCCCGCCGGGCTCACCGCGCCACCGGGCCGTGGCTTCGGCGTGCGGTACTTCAGCCCGCTCGCCGAGGTGCCGTTTTGCGGTCACGCCACGGTGGCCGCGGCGGTGGCGCTGGCCGAGCGCGTCGGCCCCGGGGAGCTGGTGTTCGCCACACCCGTGGGTGCCGTGCCCGTCGCTGTCGCCCGCACACCTTCCGGCGGGCTGCGGGCCACGCTGTCCAGCGTGCCGCCGGTGACGGAGGCGGTCGCGGAGCCGGACGTGGCCGAGGCGCTGGCCGCGCTGGGCTGGTCGGCCAGCGAACTCGATGCCGCGCTGCCGACGCGCATCGCCTTCGCCGGAGCCCGGCACCTGGTGCTGGCCGCCGCCACCCGGGAGCGGCTGGCGGACCTCGACTACGACGTCAAGCGGCTCAAGACGTTCATGCTGCGCCTGGAGCTGACCACGCTTCAGCTGGTGTGGCGGGACGCGGCGGACCCCACGGTCTTCCACGTGCGGGACCCGTTCCCGGTCGGCGGGGTGGTGGAGGACCCGGCCACGGGTGCGGCCGCCGCAGCCCTCGGCGGTTACCTGCGCGAGCTGGGCCGGGTGCCGGACACCGCCACTCTCACCCTGCACCAGGGCGTAGATATGGGCCGCCCCGGCGTGCTGACGGTGGAGCTGCGCCAAGGCGACCCACGGGTCCACGTCTCGGGCTCGGCCGTCCGCATCCCGGGACCTGACGACGTTCCGCGCCCTGACGCCCGACGCCCGACGCCCGACGCCTGACGCGCCAGGCTGACGGCCGCTCGGAGCGGGCGGCAGCGGCGGCAAGGGCCAGCCCTGGGCTCAGCCCTCGTCGTCCTCGTGCCAGGCGGCGGGCCAGGACTCCTCCCGGTCCACCCAGTGCACCTGCTGGGGGTCGGTCATGTCGATGTCGGGGAACAGCTCGCGCACCCGGGGTTCGAGCTCCTCCTCCGTCAGCGGTTCCCAGCCGACGCCGCGCAGCCACACCAGCCGGTAGCCGTGGTCGTCGCCGAAGGAACCGACCACGACCCGGTACGGCGGCTCGTCCGGGGTTCGCGCGTGCATGGCTCCACCCTGCACACGGCCGGGCGCTCTCCGCATGCCGGGGTCCGCCGAACGTGCTGGGCGCGGCGCGGGCGTCCCGGGGCCGGTCAGCCCCGGCCGATGTAGGGCATGCCCGTCGCCAGCACCGTCGCGAACTGCACGTTGGCCTCCAGTGGCAGCTCCGCCATGTGGAGTACCGTGCGGGCGACGTCGGCGGCGTCCATCACCGGTTCGACGGCGGTGGTGCCGTCAGCCTGGAGGATGCCCGTCCGCATGCGCGCGGTCAGCTCGGTGGCCGCGTTGCCCACGTCGATCTGGCCGCAGGCGATACGGTACGGGCGGCCGTCCAGGGAGAGCGACTTCGTCAGGCCCGTCACCGCGTGCTTGGTGGCGGTGTAGGCCACCGAGTGCGGACGGGGGCTGTGGGCGGAGATCGAGCCGTTGTTGATGATGCGGCCCCCCTGCGGCATCTGCTCCTTCATCGCCTGGAACGCCGCCTGGGCGCACAGGAACGCGCCGGTGAGGTTGACGTCCACGACGGCCGCCCAGTCGGCGGGGTCCAGCTCGTCCGGCGGGACGGCCGGGCCGAAGGTGCCCGCGTTGTTGAACAGCAGGTCCACCCGGCCGAACTGGTCCCGGGCGCTGGCGAACAGCGCGTGCACGGACGCGGCGTCGGTGACGTCGGCGGGGACGACGGCGACCGGTCCGGCGCCGGGGTCCAGCAGCGAGGCGGTGTCCTCCAGCGCCTGCGCCCGGCGCCCGGCGAGGGTCACCGTCCACCCGGCGGTGGCCAGCGCGAGCGCCACGGCGCGGCCGATGCCCGAGCCCGCGCCCGTGACCACGGCACTGCGCGCCGAGCCGTGCCCGGCCTCCCGTGGAACTTCGTTCAACCTTTTGTTGATGTCCGTCATGTCCGCAGCGTACGGGAAGCACGGGTGCGGTGCGGGCCGTCATGCGATGGCCATCGAGCTGTCGCGTACGCGCCAACCAGCTGCCGCTCGTGGCCGCTGCACTCGTCGCCATGACCCACTTCGGGAGCGCAGACAACGAACTCCGCGCCGCGGCACGCCATGTGGGCCGCCGCCGGTTCCTGACCGTCTCCGGTGCCGCCGCCGCCCTCGCCTTCGGCACGAACCTTCCCCAGCCCGCCCATGCCGCCCATCATGTCAGGGACATGAAACTCCGGGCGGAGCCGTTCACCCTCGGCGTCGGGTCCGGCGACCCGCTGCCCGACTCCGTCGTGCTCTGGACGCGCCTGGCGCCCGAGCCCTTCCAGCCCGACAGCGGCCTGCCGCGCCGCGCCCTCCCCGTCCACTGGGAAATGGCGCACGACGAGAACTTCCGCCGCGTCGCCCACCGGGGCACCGCCATCGCCCACCCCGAGTACCACCACGCCGTCCACGCCGAGCCGCGCGGCCTGCGCCCGGGCACCGACTACTTCTTCCGCTTCCGCGCGGGCGGCCACCTCAGCCCCGTCGGCCGCACCCGCACCGCCCCGGCCAGCGGCGTGGACCGCCTGCGCTTCGCACTCGCCTCCTGCCAGCGCTACGACCAGGGCTACTACACCGCCTACCAGCACCTGGCCGCCGACGACGTGGACGCCGTGCTCCACCTCGGCGACTACCTCTACGAGTACCCGGTGAACGCCGCCGCCGGGGCCCGCGGCTACACCGGCGACCGGCGGCTGCCCGCCCGCTTCCACCGCGAGACCGTCACCCTGGAGGACTACCGGCTGCGCTACGCCCTCTACAAGGGCGACCCCGACCTCCAGGCCGCGCACGCCGCCCACCCGTGGATCGTCACCTGGGACGACCACGAGACGGAGAACAACTACGCCGGTGACATCCCGGAGAACAGCGTCCCGCCGGAGGAGTTCCTGCTCCGCCGCGCCGCCGCCTACCGCGCCTACTGGGAGAACATGCCCCTGCGCCGCCCGCAGCGTCCCTCCGGCCCCGACCTGAAGCTCTACCGGCGGCTGCGGTTCGGCTCGCTCGCGCAGCTCGACGTGCTCGACACCCGCCAGTACCGCGACAACCAGGCCAACGGCGACGGGTGGAAGCTGCCCACCCCCGAGTCCCAGGACCCCTCGCGGCACCTGCTCGGCGCCGCCCAGGAACGCTGGCTCACCGACGGCTGGCGCTCCTCCCGCGCCACCTGGAACGTGCTCGCCCAGCAGGTGGTCTTCTCGCGCCGCCGCAACCGGGTCACCGACCCCTCGCCGCTGTCCATGGACGCCTGGGACGGCTACCCCGGCGCCCGTGAACGCGTCCTGCGGGCCGCCGACGCCACCGGAATCGAGAACCTGGCGGTCCTCACCGGCGACGTCCACGTCCACTACGGCTTCGACATCAAGCGCGACGCCGACGACCCCGGCTCGCGCACGGCCGGGGTGGAGGTCGTCACGACATCGATCTCCAGCGGCGGCAACGGAGCCGAACGCCCGGCCAACTGGGAGACGCTGACCGAGGCCAACCCGCACCTGGCCTTCTACGACGGGCGGCGCGGCTACGTGCGGCTCACCCTCACCGAGCGGGAACTGCGCGCCGACTACCGCGTGGTGACCGGCGTCACCTCCCCGGGCGCCCCGGTCGCCACGGCGGCGTCCTTCGTCTCAGCGGCGGGCGACCCGGGGCTGCGCCGGGCGTAGGCCCCGCCGCCTCCCGCCCGGGGTGCGCCTCGCAGCGGCTGACACAATGTGCGCGCCGTCAGCAAGGAGAGTGCATGCCCGCGCAGCCAGACGCCGCCGCGAACGTCCCCGCATCCGAAGCCGCCGCCCCAGCGCCCGCCACCCCGGCGCCCGCCTCCCGGGCGACCGCCGCCCCGGAACTGACCCGGGGGCAGCGTGCCGGTCTGCTGCTGACGCTGATCCTCGGCAGTCTCACCGCGCTGCCGCCGCTGTCCATGGACCTGTACCTCCCCGCCCTCCCCGAGGTCGGCACCGCCTTCGGCAGCAGCGCGGCGCAGGTACAGCTCACCCTGACCACCTGCCTGCTCGGCCTCGCGCTCGGGCAGGTGGTCGTCGGGCCGATGAGCGACCAGTTCGGGCGCCGCCGCCCGCTGCTCGCCGGGATGGTCTGCTACGTCGCCGCCAGCGCCGCGTGCGCGTTCGCGCCCACCGTGGAGGCGCTGACCGTCTTCCGGCTGGCGCAGGGCCTCGCGGGGGCGGCGGGCATCGTCATAGCCCGCGCCGTCGTGCGTGACCTGTTCGACGGGCTGGCCATGGCCCGCTTCTTCTCCACCCTCATGCTCATCTCCGGCACCGCGCCCGTGCTCGCGCCGGTGCTCGGCGGCCAGGCGATGCGGTTCACCGACTGGCGCGGCCTCTTCCTCCTCCTCGCCGGGTTCGGCCTCGTGCTGACGCTGGTCACCCTGCGCTGGCTGCCCGAGACGCTGCCGGGTCACGCGCGGCACCGTGGCGGCCTGCCGCAGGCGCTGCGGGCGATGCGCGGGCTGCTCGGTGACCGGGTGTTCACCGGCTACCTGCTCACCGGCTCGCTCGCCTTCGCCGCGCTGTTCGCCTACATCGCGGCGTCCCCGTTCGTCGTGCAGGAGATCTACGGCGCCTCGCCGCAGACGTTCAGCCTGCTGTTCATGGTCAACTCCGTCGGCCTCGTCGCCGCCGGGCAGCTCAACGGCAAGGTGCTGGTGGGCCGGGTGCGGCTGGACCGGGTGCTGCTCGTGGGGCTCGGGGTCACCGGGACGGCCGCGCTCGCGCTGCTGCTGATGACGGCGGGGGTGTTCGGCGAGGTGGGGCTGGTGGCGATCGCGGGCGGGCTGTTCGTGCTGATGTCCGGCATGGGCCTGGTGCTGCCCAACGCCAACTCCCAGGGCCTCCAGCGCGCCCCGCACGCCGCGGGTTCGGCGTCCGCGCTGCTGGGCACCGCGCAGTTCCTCATCGGCGCCGTCGCCTCCCCGCTGGTGGGGGTCGCGGGCGAGCAGACCGCGGTGCCGATGGCCGTCGTCCAGCTGGTCACGCTGGCCCTCGCGGCCGGGTGCTTCGTGGGGATGTGCCGCCCGTGGCAGCGCCCCGCCTGACACCGGGCACGCCCGGACAGGCCGGACTGGACGCGGGCGAGCTGGCCGCCCTCGTGCGCACGGTAGACGCGCTCCCGGGGCGCGGCTGGTGCGGCGGCGTGGTGGTGGCCGCCGGGCGCGGGCCGTACCTGGCGGTGGAACACGCGGCGGGCTGGGCGCTGCGCTGGGTCTCCGCCGATACCGAGGCCGCCGACCCCGAACCGGTCACCGTGGACACGCCGTTCGACCTGGCCTCGCTCACCAAGCTGGTCACCGCCCTTCTCACCGTGCGGCAGGCCGAGCGCGGCGTGCTGGAGCTGGACGCCGAAGTGGCGCGGTACCTGCCGGAGTTCGGCGCGGCGGGCAAGGGGCGCGTCACCGTGCGCCAGCTGCTCACCCACACCTCCGGGCTCGCGCCCCAGCTGCCGTTCCACGACGGCCACGGCTGGGAACTGCTGTGGCGCGAGCCGCTGACCCGCACCGGCCCCTGCTACTCCGACCTCGGGTTCCTCGCGCTCGGCCGCCTTCTGGAGCGGGTGACGGGCCGGCCGCTGGACGCACTCGTCCGCGAGGAGATCACCGGCCCGCTGGGCATGGCGCACACCGGCTACGGGCCGGTGCCGCGCGCCGCCGCCACCGAGGACCAGCGCCGCCCGCGCGCCCGGGCCGACCGGGGTCTGCTGCGCGGCGTCGTACACGACGAGAACGCCCACGCCCTCGGCGGCGTCACCGGCCACGCCGGGCTGTTCGGCACCGCCCGCGACCTGGCCGTGCTCTGCCGCGCGCTGCTGACCGGCGGCGGCCCCGTCCTGCGGCCCGGCTCCGTGGCGCTGCTGCTGGACGCGCCCGGGCTCGGCTTCGCCGTGGACCAGCCGTGGTTCATGGGCGAGCTGGCCGGACGCGGTGCCGCTGGCCACACCGGTTTCACCGGCACCAGCCTCGTCCTGGACCGTGCGAGTGACACCTTCCTCGTCCTGCTGGCCACCACCGTGCACCCCGTGCGGCCCGCCCCGCCCGACAGCCGCCCCCGCGCCACCGCCGCCACCCAGCTCGCCCGCGCGGCACGCGCCGCCTGCCCGGCCCCCGGCACGGACAGCGCACGCTGAGCCCTGCGGCCCCACGGCCGCGCGGCCCGCCGATGG
>NZ_JAEVFI010000001.1 GCF_019303495.1 Streptomyces sp. JJ66
GACTGCACCGCTTTCCCCGCCTCGGGCGCCGAAGCCGCCTGCGGAGAGGCGATGGTGGTCGCCGATAGCGGCTACCAGGGCACCAGCGCGATCATTCCGCACCGCCGCCGAGCCGGACAGGAGCACCTTCCGGGCTGGAAGGAGGAGCACAACGCCTCCCACCGCCGGGTGAGAGCCCGCGTGGAGCACGTCTTCGCCCGGATGAAGACCTGGAAGATCCTCCGTGACTGCCGCCGCCGTGGCGACGGTGTCTACTGGGCGGCCATCGGCATCGCCCACATGCACAACCTCGCCCACGGCTGACCCCTTACGAGACAACCTTTAGGCGGGTGTACGGGCAGGCAGACCGTGCGGCGCGGCGTAGGCGAGGGTGACGGCGGGCTCGCCGTTCAGCCACGCGGTGAGCCTGAACGGCCGCTCCTCGCCGACCCGTTCGGGCTCGAACGCCAGGTGCAGGAAAGCGCGGCGCGGCCCGGAGTCCGCCGCGAGCCGGTCCAGCTCACCGCGCACCCGGTCCCACTCCTCGCGCGGCACGTACTGACGCATGACGGAGTGCCAGACGACGGTCAGGGTGCCGTCTCGCAGCGAGAGACCGCGCAGGAAGTCCGCCGCGCCGGTGGCCGTCACCTCGGCCGGGACCGCCCGCGCGAGCCGCAGTGCCCCGGCCAGCCGGGCGTGCCGCGCACTCTGGTCAGGCCAGACGTAGGCGCGCAGCGCGAGGGAGCCGCCGGGCGGGCCGGGGTCCACGGGGTCGAGGTCGCAGCCACGGCGTTCGGTTACCTCCAGCGCCGGGTGCCGGGCGGCGCCCCGCGTCAGCCACGAGGGCGGAGTGCCGCGCCAGGCGTCCTCCAGTACCACCTCGGCGTCCGGCGCACCCCAGGCGTAGCCCTCGCCCACGCAGCGGAAGCGGTCGGGCACGCAGGTTGAGCCCCGCGCTGGCGCCCAGTTCGAAGAGCCGGACGGGCAGTACGGCGCGCTCGGTTGCCCACAGCAGCCCGGCGACCAGCAGATTGCCGCGTCCGACCTCGTTGGTCTGCGGCGGGCGCCGCAGCCACGTGCGCACCCAGCCGAGTTCGGTGGCGACGGTGGCGCGGAACGCCCTCCAGACGGCGTTGGCGTCGGCGGGCTCGAACGTTCCGCCCGCGCTCGGGTAGGAGGCGGCCAGCGCGGGTGCGCGGCCGTCCAGCACCAGCGCGTGGACGGCGCCGCCGAGCCGCAGCGCGAGCGCCTGCGGACCGGTGGCGTCCTCGTACCCGGCGATCGCCTCGGCGCACGGGCCGCCCGCGCGGACATCCTCGGCGGCCCGGGCGAAGAGCTCGCCGTACAGCGGCGATCCCAGCTCCGCGCACGCCGTGGCCTGGTGCGCGATCATGTCCGCCGCGTGCTGGTAGGTCACCGCCTTCCCTCCGGGCGGCCCTGGCCGTCCCCGGGCAGTTCCTTGCTCCCCTTGGCCCCCTTGCCCAGCGCCCGCCGCTCGACGCCGACGCCGCCCCAGAACGCGAACCCGGTGACGGTGATCCGCACCGCCCCGGGTGCGCCTGATCCGGCAGCGGAGTGGTCGAAGCCGCCCATGATGCCCACCCCGCGGATGAGGACTTCGGCGTCGGGCGGGACGATGACGTTGACGCCGCCCATGATGGCGGTGGCCTGGATGACGATCTCGCGGTCCTCGAACCGCGCCTCACGCAGGTCGATCTCCCCGCCGCCCCAGAAGGCGACAGCGGTGAACCGCCGTGGGGCGACCCACGTCCCCTTGCGCACGAAGCCGCTCATGAGCGCGAGCGCACCGGTGGACGTCGCCCGCCCGCCGAACCGCGCGGCCCAGTCCCGGCCCCGCGCGGCGGGCCGCACGTCCTGTTCCGGCCCGGCTCCCTGCGGCAGGTCGGCGGTCAGCGGCACCAGTTCGCTCCGGGTGCGGGCCTGGTAGACGGCGTCCAGGCGCTCGCCGAACTCCTCGGTGGTCAAGCGGCCTTCGGCCAGCGCGTCGCGCAGCACTTCGGCGATCTGGTCCCGCTCGGCGTCCGACGCCCGCATCTCGGGCAGCTTGTCGTTCATGCCCCGCACCCTACGCAGCGCCTCCCCCGGCCGCGACGTGCCGGGACAAGGCCGCTCAGCCCCACAACGGCTCAGCCAGCGCGGCGACGACCACACCGCAGGCGAGGACGGCGGTGGCGACGCGGGTACGGCCGCGGCGGCTGAGGACGATGGCCGTGCCGGACAGGATCAGCGCGACGCCGTACAGGCCGAGGGTCAGGATGGACGGCTTGGCGAGGAAGCGGAGCACCATGGTGAGGGCCACCCCGGCCATCACGACCGCCGCCGCCACGCCCCGGACCAGCCGGGCCTGGCGCGGCGTCAGCCGGCCGTTTCCACGGGGGGCCTGGAAGGTGGTCGCGTCATTCTCACCGAGTGCCGTCATAGCCCAGGAGCGTAATGCTTTCCCCAACGGTTCTGCGCCCGCCCCCGGCCCGGACGCCCGACGACACGCGCCTTCGACTCACCTCGGAACCTGGGGTCACCCCCATGCCGGACACGTGTTCGATTCTCTGGTGAGGGTAGCTCCATAGCCACACCCCTCCAGGACTCCGGGTACGGCGGGCGCTGACGTCCGGTGTACGGGCGCGAGCGAGGCACACAGGCGAGGCGCCGGGGGCGGGCAGGGGCGGAGCGAGGACGGCGGGCGGAATACGTTGTCAGTGGTGCGCGTCACACTGAGGGAGTGGCGTGGAGGCTCACTGGAGGTGCCGATGAGAAACGGAGCCGCGGGCCGTCAGCACCACCGCAGGACCACCGGAGCAGAGGGAAAGCGAGCACACCATGACAGCGCACAGGGTGGCGCGCCGCGCCGACCCGGGCGACCAGCCAGCGATCGAGACCTCCGGGCTGGTGAAGACCTTCGGCCAGACCCGCGCGGTTGACGGCGTGGATCTCCTCGTGCCCGCCGGCACGGTCTACGGCGTCCTGGGACCCAACGGGGCAGGCAAGACGACGGCCGTGAAGGTGCTGGCCACGCTGCTGCGGCCGGACGGCGGCGAGGCCCGGGTCTTCGGGCATGACGTGCTGCGCGAGGCCGACGCCGTGCGCAGCCGGGTCAGCCTGACCGGCCAGTACGCCTCGGTCGACGAGGACCTGACCGGCACGGAGAACCTGGTCCTGCTCGCCCGTCTGCTGGGCCACGGCAAGCGGGCGGCGCGCGAGCGTTCCGGGCAGCTGCTGGAGGCGTTCGGGCTGAGGGACGCGGCGAGTCGGCAGGTGAAGAACTACTCCGGCGGCATGCGGCGGCGCATCGACATCGCCGCGAGCATTCTGAACACACCGGATCTGCTGTTCCTGGACGAGCCGACGACGGGCCTGGATCCGCGCAGCCGCAACCAGGTGTGGGAGATCGTGCGGGCTGTCGTCGCCCAGGGCACCACCGTTTTGCTGACGACGCAGTACCTGGACGAGGCCGATCAGCTCGCCTCCCGCATCGCCGTCATCGACAAGGGCAAGGTCATCGCCGAGGGCACCAAGGGCGAGCTCAAGGCATCCGTCGGTGCCGGCTCGGTGCACCTGCGGCTGCGTGCGCCAGAGCAGCGCGCGGAGGCCGCCCACGTCCTGGGCACCGCCCTGGGGGTGGAGCCGCAGCTGGAGGCCGACCCCGTGGCGCTGACGGCCCGGGTGGGCGACGGCGCGCGGGACGCCGCCGAGCAGGCGTCGAAGGCGCTGGCTCAGCTGGCGTGCGCCGGGATCACCGTGGACAACTTCTCCCTGGGGCAGCCCAGCCTCGACGAGGTGTTCCTCGCCCTGACCGACCGCCCCGCCACCCCGCAGCCGACACCGGAGCCGCAGCCGAAGGGAGTTTTGGCATGACCGCCACCCCAACCCAGACCCGCGGCGAGGAGCTGGCCCCGGTCACCGCCGACAGCCTCGCCCCGCTCCTGGTCAGCGCGCAGCGCCCGCCCCGGCCCAGCGGCTGGGCGACGTCCGTCGCCTTCGGCTGGCGGGCGGTGCTCAAGATCAAGCACGTGCCGGAGCAGCTGTTCGACGTCACCGCCTTCCCGATCATGATGGTGCTGATGTACACGTACCTCTTCGGCGGTGCACTGGCCGGGTCCACACAGCAGTACCTGCAGTTCCTGCTGCCCGGCATCCTGGTGATGAGCATCGTCATGATCACCATGTACACGGGCGTCGCGGTCAACATCGACATCGAGAAGGGCGTGTTCGACCGCTTCCGCACGCTGCCGATATGGCGGCCCTCGCCCATGGTCGGTTACCTCATGGGTGACATGCTCCGGTACGCCATGGGCTCGGCGGTGATGCTGGCGGTGGGCCTGATCATGGGGTTCCGGCCTGCGGGTGGCGTGCCCGGAGTGCTCGCCGGGGTGGCCCTGCTGGTCGTGTTCTCGTTCTGCTTCTCGTGGGTGTGGACGATGTTCGGGCTCCTGCTGCGCACCGAGAAGTCGGTGATGGGCGTCAGCATGATGGTGCTCTTCCCGGCCACGTTCCTCAGCAACATCTTCGTCGACCCGAGCACGATGCCCGGCTGGCTGCAGGCGTTCGTCAACAACAGCCCGATCACCCACCTGGCGTCGGCGGTGCGCGGGCTGATGGCCGGTGAGTGGCCCGCAGCGGAGATCGCCTGGTCGCTGGGCTGGGGTGGTGTGCTCGTCGCCGTCTTCGGCACCGTGACGATGCGGCTGTACAACCGCAAGTGAGCCACGCCCGCCGCCCCGTGCCCGGCCGGTGGCCGCTCGGTGTGCCTCCGGCGCTCACCCGCTGCGCGCCGGGCGGGTGACCGGGCGGCCGGAGCCGGAGGGGGTGCCGCGCGGGCGTGGCTGGGGGACACTGGGCGCATGCCCGAACTGCCCGAGGTCGCGGCGCTGCGCGACTTCCTCGCCGAACGGCTGACCGGGCGGACCGTGCAGGCGGTACGCCCGGTCGCCGTCAGCGTGCTGAAGACGTTTGACCCGCCGGTGACCGCGCTGGAGGGTGCCGCCTTCACCGGCGTCGCCCGGCACGGCAAGTTCCTCGCTCTGGCGGCCGGTGAGCTGCACCTGGTGGTCCATCTGGCGCGGGCCGGGTGGCTGCGCTGGCAGGAGTCACTGCCCGCCGCCCCGCCCCGGCCGGGCAGGGGCCCGCTGGCAGTGCGCGTCCAGCTCGCGGGGCCGCAGCGGGCCGGGTTCGACCTCACCGAAGCGGGCACGCGCAAGCGGCTGGCCGTCTACTGCGTGCGCGACCCGGCCGAGGTGCCCGGCATCGCCCGCCTCGGCCCCGACCCGCTCGCGCCCGGGTTCACCGTGGAGACCCTGCGCGCCCTGCTCGCGGGCAAGCGGCACCGGATCAAGGGCGTGCTGCGGGACCAGAGCGTCATCGCCGGTATCGGCAACGCCTACTCCGACGAGATCCTGCACGCCGCCCGCCTCTCCCCCTACCGGCTGGCCGACGACCTCACCGAGCACGAGAGCCAGGTCCTCTACGACGCCCTGGACGCGACCCTGCGCGACGCGTTGGAGCGGGCCCGGGGGCTGGCAGCCGGGGAGCTGAAGGCGGAGAAAAAGGTGGGGCTGCGGGTGCACGGACGGGCCGGGCAGCCGTGCCCGGTGTGCGGGGAGACGATCCGTGAGGTGTCCTTCGCCGACTCCTCGCTTCAGTACTGCCCGCGCTGCCAGACCGGCGGCAAGGTGCTGGCCGACCGCCGCATGTCGCGCCTGCTCAAGTAGCCCGTAGGCTGCGGCGGATGACCACCGCTCCCGCCACCCAGCCCCCGTCCCCCGGCCCCGGCACGTCCACGCCCGTACCACCCCCGGCGCCGGAGCCCGCGTCCGGGCCGTCCGCGTCCGAGCCGTCCGCGTCAGCGCCCCGGGCGCCCGCGCCGTCCGCCTGCACGCTCGTCGTCTGCCGGGGGTGCTGCTGCGGTGATCCGGTCAAACACCCGCGGGTGGACCACGCCGCCCAGCTGGCGCGGCTACGGGCGGCGGCCCGGGCCTCGGGCGGACGGGTCGCGGTACGGACGTCGCCGTGCCTGGGCCCGTGCGGTCAGGCCAACGTGGTGGTGGTGCGCCCCTCACCGGCCGGACGCCGCCGGGGCGGGCGCCCGGTATGGGTGGGGTGGGTCATGGACGACGTCAGTGTGGCGGAGCTGCTGGAGTGGGTGACCACGGGCGGCCCGGGGCTGGCGGACCCGCCCGAGACCCTGGCCCTGCAGTTCGTGGAGCGCCCGAAGCCCCCGCACTGACCCCCGCCCGCCGCGCCATCCCGAAGCCCGGTACGCCGGACGCGTGCGATCCCCCGGGGCAGGCTGCTCCGGGGGATCGCACGCGCGCACCGGCTGGGCCGGTGGGCCGGCTGACCGGCGGCCGGATCAGCTGCGGGCGCACTGTCGCGCGCCGCCCGGGCGGGCACCGGCCCCACCCCGTTTCGGGATGCGCCCGGCGGGGTTCGGCGCCCGGCCCGGGAGACGTGCGCATGCGGCGGCCTCCGGCGTTCCGCGGTAGGCGGGGGCGGCTTGGGGCCGCCACCCCGCCGATCTGCTGCCCGTGGGGATTCCGCACGTGGTGTAACCACCGTTGGCGTGACCACTGTCGGAAAGGTTCGGGGCGCCGCCCGGCGCGCCACGCCACGGTGGGACCTCGGCGTCGGCAGCTGACGCGGGGGCGGCCGGTGCGGCTATCCAGCAGGGCGTGCCCGCCGGGGTCGCGGACACGAGGCGCATGGGGCGCATGGTGACTTTCTCCGGTTTCTCGGGCGCAGCCGCCGCAGACACTCCATGCGACAACATCACTACGCTCCGTCATTGCGACGGTAAGCCACGCCCCCCGGCGCCGCACGCGGAACACCGCCATCCAGGGGCAGCCCCACCGCGTCGGGCGCCCAGCCCCGGCCCGGCGCCCGGCTCAGGACTCCGGCGGCGGAATGACGGCGATCGGGCACCGCGCGTGCAGCAGCACGGCGTTGGTGACCGAGCCGAGGAACATGCCCGCGTGCCGCATGCGGTGCCGGTGCCGGCCGACGACGAGGAGGTCGGCGGCGTCGGAGGCGTCTACCAGGCGGCCCGCGGCATCACCGGGCGCGACCACCCAGTCCACGTCCAGATCGGTGTGAGGGCCGCCCGTGACATGCTCCAGCCGGTCCCGCTGCGCCCGCGCGGTCTCCCGGACGATCTCGGGCCCCTCCGGGTCG
Organism: Streptomyces sp. JJ66; assembly: GCF_019303495.1. Classification (GTDB taxonomy): domain Bacteria; phylum Actinomycetota; class Actinomycetes; order Streptomycetales; family Streptomycetaceae; genus Streptomyces. The sequence continues at coordinate 7,165 of NZ_JAEVFI010000001.1, forward strand.
GTGACATCCATCTGCGCGGCGCCCAGCAGCGCCAGCGTGGAGAACGGGACCGGGTAAGTGGTGACGACCTGCAGCTGGGCACCGCGCAGCCGCGCCTCACGGACGGCGAACTCGATGACGGTGTCCACGGTTTCGGCGGGCTCCAGGGCCAGCACCACGCGTCCCACCGGCTCCCGCACGGCCCCGCGTCCGCGCTCGTGGTGCGGGACGACGACGACCGGGCAGTGCGCATGCGCCGCACAGGCCCGGCCGTTGGAGCCCAGCAGCAGACTCTTGAACCCGCCGCGCCCGCGCGAGCCCAGCACCAGCAGGTCACCCTGCCCGCCCAGTTCGGGCAGCGTGGCGGCGGGCGTGCCGCTGAGCGTGGTGAACCGCATCTCCGGCAGCCCCTCGCGCCCGGCCAGCTGCCGCCGCACCTCGACCAGCACCGGGTCCTCCTCGGCGGGCGGCGCGGCGGGCGGCGGCTCAGGCGCACCGTGGATGTTGGGCGGCCACGGCCACACATGCACGGCCAGCACCTCCGTGCCGCGCAGCCGCGCGGCCTGCAGCGCCCACTCCAGGCCGCGCATGCTGTGCTCGGACCCGTCCACCGCGGCGATCACCGGCTGCCCGGTCATGTCCGCCACCTCCTTCACCCTCCCCAGCCCGCCCCGTCAACTGGCTGCGCGGCTGAACCTGAAATCCGCCGTCCAGGCTACCCGGGGCGGGCTGGTCAAGAGCCGTGGGGTGCCTGGCGCCTGGCCTTCATCTCCGCCTCGAACACGTGGCGGCGTCCGGCCACGAGCGCGTCGCGGACGTCACCCTCCAGCTGCCGGGACGCGGCGTAGTACCCGTCGTCGTACGCCTCCACGAGCTGGTACGTCCAGTGGCCGGGAACGACGTCCAGCCCCACCAGCTCCGTCTCGACCCGAGCGGCCAGCTCGCCGCGCCCCGCCTCGCGGAGCAGCGCCAGCACATCGTCCAGCATGAGGTCGGCGTGCCCGGTGAGCTGGTGGAAAGCGTAGAGGTGGCCGCGGGCACGCTCCGTGGTCTCCAGTGCCTCGGAAAGCTTGCCCGCGGCCGCCACAGCGGCGTCGGCGTCTTCAAGCCCGCGGCGCGCGGGGGCCGTCACGAAGTGAACAGCTTGCGCTCACGGTGCTCGTACTGGGAGAGGGCTACCCCCAGTGCGAAGAAGGTCGGCGCCCACTCGCCGACGAAGATGCCCCACCGGTCCGCCCGGTCCAGACCCGCGTGTTCCTTGCGGTTGGAGGTCAACCAGGTCAAAAACGCGCCACCGATCGAGGCGAACGCCCCGAGGTAGGCGTGCTCACTGCGAACCCCCGCTTCGTGCATCTTCTTGACGATCATCACGTAGTCCCTCCGTTCGACGCGGCCGCTTGCCACGGCCAGACGACGAGGGAGTAGCCACACCCGGATCAGACGAAACAAAACGGTACGTAACCCACACCGACGACTCGCGAACCATTGACTCCCCAGGTCCATCCCTCGGCACCTGACCAGCCCGGCGTAATCGGTGACCAGGGGCGAGCCGACCGGGCGGCGAGCGAGGAACGCGGCCCGAAGGACGGGAGAGAGCATCGTGGGGCCTCCCCTGCTCCTCCCGGAGACATCCCGCGCCCCCGCCAGTCACATCCGGAAACAGAAAAAACCCCACGTGAAGTGGGGTCTTAGCTGGTGTCCGAGGGGGGACTTGAACCCCCACGCCCTTAACGGGCACTAGCACCTCAAGCTAGCGCGTCTGCCATTCCGCCACCCGGACCGGTGCGTTGCGCGGTCAACGATACCAAGGTTTCCCGGCGCCCCTCACCCAGGTCACCGAGGGGCATCCCGGGGTGAAACGGACGTGACACCGTGTAGCGAGATGGCGAGCGGTGCGGGCGTCGGTGCTGGTCAGGACGCGAAGAGCGAGTGGCGAGCAATGAGGGTATTGCGTCGTTTTACCGCTAACCCTCTGGTTACCCGAATGGAGGCGTAAGGACGCAGCGCCAGACAGACGACGCGTGCCGAGGAGGTGCCATGAGTGAGACGGTGAGGGCCGGGTCGGATCAGGCCCAGCAAGAGGCTTCCGCGACGGCCGGGCGCGCCGGTCAGGCGGCTGGCCGCGTGGCGGACACGGCGGGCGAGCAGGCCAGGGCCGTGACCGGCCAGGCCCGCGAGCAGGGCATGGCGGCCGCGCGGGACCTGCGGGACCGGGCCCGGAGCGAGGCCGACACGCAGACCCACCGCACGGCTGACACCATCCGGCACTGGGCCGACGACATGGCCGCGATGGCCGGCCGGGCTGAGCAGGACACCGCCGCCCGCAGGCTCGTCACCCAGCTCGCCGACGGCGGCCGCCGTGCCGCCGACCACCTGGATGAACGCGGCGTGGACGGCCTGCTGCAGGAAGTTCAGGGCTTCGCCCGCCGCCGTCCGGCGGCGTTTCTCGGCGCGGCCGCGCTCGCCGGGGTGGTGGCGGGGCGGCTGGCGAAGGCCGGTTCCGCCGCGAACGGTGACGGCGGCCACGGTGACACGCCCGGATCTGCCGCTCCGGCCGCGGGCGGCGCCTCCGCCGCGCCGGACGCGGCGGGCGGTACCGGGACAGAGACCGAGACCACCTGGCCACAGGCCGGGCAGGCGCGGACGCCCGGGAGCACGGGGTGGCCGTCCTCGTCCGCGCCCCCCAGCGAGCGGGACGACCCGCGTCCGGAGGTGTGAGATGGCGACGACATGGGCATCGCGACGGAGCCACCGGCACGACAAGCATGACAAGCACGGACACAGCGGTGAGGCGTCCGTGGGCGACCTGCTGTCCAAGGTGACCGAGGACGTGCAGCGTCTGGTGCGGCAGGAGGTCGAGCTGGCCAAGGCCGAGGTGCGTGAGGAGGCGGGCAAGGCGGGCAAGGCGGCGGGGATGTTCGGCGGGGCGGCCTTTGCGGGCTACATGGTCCTGCTGTTCCTGTCGATGACGCTGATGTTCGTCCTGTGGGGGGCCATGGACCTGCGCTGGGCCGCGCTGATCCTGACCGGCGTGTGGGCGCTGATCGCTGCCGGGCTGTTCGCGCTGGGCCGCTCGAAGATGCGCCAGGTCTCCCCCAAACCCGAGCAGACCGTCGAGACGCTGAAGGAGGACGCCCAATGGGCACGTCATCCGACCAGGTGAGGGCCGACATCGAGACCAGCCGTGCCGAACTCGCGCACGACGTGGACCGGTTGGCCGACAAGACCAGCCCCAAACGCATCGCCAGGCGCCGCCGTGACAAGGCGCGCGGGGCGATGGGCCGGACGCGGGAGCGCGTGATGGGCTCGGCGTCCGGGGGCGTGGGCCAGGCCCGGGGGCGGGCGCGGCACACCGCGCACACGGTGCAGGACACCGCAGGGCAGGCGGGCGAGATGGCGCGCCAGGCGCCGGAGCAGGCGATGCGGCAGACGCAGGGCAGCCCGCTGGCGGCCGGACTGCTCGCTTTCGGCGCCGGAGCGCTGGCCGGTTCGCTGCTGCCCAGCTCGCAGCCGGAGGAGCAGGCCGTGACGCGGTTGTCCGAGCGGGCCGGGCCGGTGAAGGAAGCCGCCCTGGAGTCCGCGCAGAACCTGCGCGAGGACGCTGCCCGCTCCGCCCGGCAGGTCGCCGAGGACGTCCGGGACACGGCCACCGAGGCCGCGCGCACGACGCAGGAGCAGGCACGTGGCGAGGCCGGTGAACTGCGCGACCAGGCTCGGCAGTCCGGGCAGACGGTGGCCGACGAGGCACGTGACCGGGGCGGCGGCCCGGCCCGGGCCTGAGCCCGGCGGGCCGGGCCCCAGTCCCGCAGGAAAACAGAGCAGAGGAACGCCGCTGCTGACGCTGGGGTGGCGGGGCGGGCCCGGGGAACGATGGTGGGCGGAGTCCGCAGTGGGGCTCCCCTACGCCACGTGTGCCCCCTGCCCGGCCCCTCCAGCCACATGTTCACGCGCCACACCGCATGGGCTCCGTTGCTGAGGCCGTAGTGAGGTCTCAGCATTCCGGGCATTTCGGCCCGGAAGGTCCGTCTCGTCACCAAAGCGTGAGGGCTTCGGCTTGAGTACGGTCTCTCGTTTCTGTCTGCCGCTGGTGCGGCAGGGTTGCGCCACCTGCCCGCCCCGCCTCCGCCTTGCGGCGGGGGCGGGTGGCGCGGGTCTCACGGTCGGCTCCACGAGGCTTCGAGACCACCACGGTGGTGTCCTGGTCTCCGGCCACTCCGGTACCAGTCATGCAGGCTGCCGCGAGGGCGGCGAGGTTGCGTGCGGCGTTGTCGTCCCGGTCGATGACCAGGCCGCACGTGTCGCATTCGTAGGTCCGGACGTGCAGCGGCAGCTTGGCTTTCACCGCGCCGCACCCGGAACAGGTCTTCGAGGAGGGGTACCAGCGGTTCGCGACTACAAGGCGGGTGGCGTGGCGCTGGCCGGTCTTGTGGGTGAGCAGGCAGCGGATCTCCCCGAACCCGGCATCGGCGATGCGGCGGGCCAGAGGCCGGTTGCGGAGCATTCCGGCGACGTTGAGGTCCTCGACCACGACGGTGCCGTACTCGGCGGCCACGGCGGTGGTGAGCTTGTGCAGGGCGTCCTCGCGGAGGTTCGCCACCCGGTGATGCACGCGGTTGCGGGCCGCGTTGGCCTTCTCCCAGCGGCGGGACGGCTTCTGCCCGGTGCGCCGGTCGGGGCCCTGACGCCGGGACACGATCTGGGACGCGCGGCGCAGCTGCGCGCGGGTGGCGTCGTAGTGGCCCGGGTTCGCGACGGTGCGGATCTCACCGGTCGAGTCGGCCATGACCGCGAGGGTCTTCACGCCGAGGTCGATGCCGACCGCCACATCCGGGCGAGCCACGCGCACGATGTCGCGCTTGACCTCGGCCTGGAACGAGGCGAACCAGCGTCCGCGCTCGTGCCGCACGGTCGCGGACAGGATCCGGGCTGTCCCGGCCTGGACGCGGCCGAGGAGCTTCGCCGTCGGCTCGTGGGTGCGGATCGTCCCGAGGCGGGGGAGGGTGACGTGCCGGCCGTCGGTGTCCACTCGGATGGTGCCCGTGGTGAACCGGCAGGCAAGACGCGCCTTCCGCTTCGGCTTGAACCGGGGGACGCCCATCCGGGCGCCCTTCCGCTTGCTGTTCTTCGACTTCGCGTAGTTGTCGAACGCGGACGACGCGTTCGCGAGGCCGGTGGAGTACGCCTCCTTGGAGTTCTCTTCCCACCAGGCGGAGAAACGCGGGTCGGTGTGCTTGGCCTCGTTGAACGCTTTCCGCAGCGACGGAAGCGACCATGGCCGCCACTTGGTCAGCGACTCCTGGGGGATCCCGTAGGTCTCCTCCGCGCGGCGCTGCCACCACGACGCCGTCACCCAGCCCACAGCCCAGTTGTAGGCGGCCCGCGCGGCACCGCAGTGCGAACGCAGTGCGGCCTCCTGGGTGGCGTTCGGGTCCAGGGCGAACCGGAACGCCTGCACCACGAACCCGGGTTGCGGCTGGAACTTCTTCATTCGGCGGCCTCACCGGTCGCCACGGCCACCGCGCGGGCGGCCCGGTTCTTCGCCGCCCGCCGCCCGTACAGGCGCGCGCACATCGACGTGAGGACTTCGGTGATGTCCCGTACGAGGTCATCGGCAGTCTCGGTGGGGTCGAGGACGACCAGACGCCGCCCGGACGCCGACAGGACCGCTTCGAGGTGCTCGACACCGAACCGGGCCAGCCTGTCGCGGTGCTCGACCACGATCACCGCGGCCTGCGGGTCGCACAGCACCCGGTGCAGCTTGCGCCGCCGCCCGTTCAGCCCCGAGCCGACCTCGGTCACGACTTCAGCGACCGGCAGGCCAAGCCCGTTCGCCCCGTCCACCACCCGTGACGCCTGCCGGTCCAAGTCGGCTTTCTGGTCGGCTGACGAGACACAGCAGTACGCCACCACCCGCCCCGACACCGCAGAGGCATCCGGAGTGGGCTCGGCGACCAGCCACGTCCCGGACGGCGCTTGGGTGACGGGAACGGGCATCTTGCCGTCCTTCACCCATCGCCAGGCGGTCTGGTAACTCACGCCCTGCTGCCGCGCCCACTCCGAAAGCTTCACAAGATCAAGATATCCGGAACGCACAACTAGAAATGACTACGAATAACTAGAAAATCTGTAGCAGCTTTCACCCCCTATGCCACCCCACGCCGAACGCGCCCCACGCGTGCCTCAGGTGCGGCCCTCGTGCTGCTGGGCCTGGCGCAAGGTGGCCTCGGCAGGCGCGGAGACGGGCATCCAGTCGGCCTCGATGACAGGGAAACCGGCCGCCCGGTAGACGGCGCAGACCTCGGCGTCGTCGTCCACGACGACCGCGATGTCCCGGCTCGCGGCGACCTCGCGCAGCAGCTCCAGCTTGGCCACCTTGGAGGGCCGGTAGTCGGAGCGGGCGCGCATCCACAGCTCTCCGGTGGGCAGGCCCTGGGCGGCGAGCCAGCGTTCGGTGGCCCGGCGGGTGCGCTCGGGGCGGCCGGTGACGTAGCCCAGGTCGCAGGTGCGCGCCCACTGGCGGGCCAGGTCGATTCCCTCGGGCAGCGGTGGGTCGGCGGGCGCCGCGCGGAAGAACGCGTCCCAGTTCTTCGGGCGGCTTCGCAGGTGGTGCAGGCGGTGCCGGGCGTCGCTGAGGGTTCCGTCCAGGTCGAAGACCGCGAGGCTGCGCATGCCGCCACCCTACGGCCGGGCGCGGACGCCCGGGGGCGATGCCGCAGGATGGGGGCATGGGTCGGGTTACGGAGCGGCGGCGCGTGGTGCGGGTACGGGACGGCGACGTGTCCGCCCGGGTGGACACTCTGGCGGCGGAGGAGCCGCTGGAGATCAGGCTGAACGGCACGCCGCTGACGGTCACGATGCGCACCCCGGGCGACGACTTCGCGCTGGCCGCCGGTTTCCTGGCCGGTGAGGGCGTGCTGGGCGCGGCGGAGGAGCTGGCGAACATCGTGTACTGCGCGGGGGCGACGCCGGAGGGGGCGAACACCTACAACGTCGTGGACGTCCGCCTGGCGCCGGGTGTGCCGGTGCCGGAGACCGGGCTGGCGCGCAACGTGTACACCACGTCCTCGTGCGGGGTGTGCGGCAAGGCGAGCCTGGACGCGGTGCGCACGACGGCGCGCTGGCCGCTGCCGCCGGGCGGCACGCCCCGGGTGGACAGCGGCGTGCTGGCCGCGCTGCCGGACCGGCTGCGGGCGGCGCAGCGGGTGTTCGAGCGTACCGGTGGCCTGCACGCGGCGGCGCTGTTCTCCACCGGCGGTGAGCTGCTGGACGTGCGGGAGGACGTGGGGCGGCACAACGCGGTGGACAAACTCGTGGGCCGTGCGCTCCAGGCGGGACGGCTGCCGCTGTCGGACGTGGTGCTGCTGGTGTCGGGGCGCGCGTCGTTCGAGCTGGCGCAGAAGGCGGTGATGGCGGGCGTGCCGGTGCTGGCGGCCGTCTCGGCACCCTCGTCGCTGGCGGTGCGGCTGGCGGCCGAGACGGGGCTCACGCTGGTGGGCTTCTTGCGCGGGGCGTCGATGAACGTCTACGCCGGGGCCGAACGTCTGGGTCTGCCCGGCTCGGGGTCCTGAGCCAGCGGCGCCCGGCGGGACGCGCGCCGGGCGAGCACCGCGCACACCATCAGTTGAAGCTGATGGAAGAGCATCAACGGCAGCACGGCGAGCGAGGTCTGCGGCCCGAACAGGACGGCGGCCATCGGCAGCCCGGCCGCCAGGGACTTCTTCGACCCGGCGAAGACGATCGCGATCCGGTCGTCGCGGTCGAAGCCCAGCGCCCGGGAGCCGTAGGTGGTCAGGGTCAGCATGACGGTCAGCAGCACCACCTCGACGCCGAGCAGCGCCGCCAGCCGCCAGGGCTCCAGCTGACCCCACACGCCGTCGGCGACGCCCCGGCTGAACGCGGCGTAGACGACGAGCAGGATCGCGCCCCGGTCCACCAGGCTCAGGCGCGCCCGGTGCCGGGCGACGAAACCGCCGATGCGGCGGCGCAGCAGCTGCCCGGCGAGGAACGGCGCGAGGAGCTGGGTGGCGATGCCGAGCAGCCCGTCGGCGGTGAAGCCGGTGGTGGTGCCGATGAGCAGCGCGGCCAGCAGCGGGGTGAGCACCATGCCCAGCAGGCTGGAGTAGGTGCCCGCGCAGATGGCGGCGGGCACGTTGCCGCGCGCGAGGGAGGTGAAGGCGATCGAGGACTGGATGGTGGAGGGCACCACGCACAGGAACAGCAGGCCGTGCCACAGCTGCTCGGTCAGCACGTGCGGCACCAGCGTCCCGGCGGCCAGGCCCAGCAGCGGGAAGAGGGCGAACGTGCACAGCAGCACGGTCAGGTGCAGCCGCCAGTGCCGCAGCCCGTCGAGGGCCTCGCCGGTGGAGAGCCGGGCGCCGTAGAGGAAGAACAGCAGTCCGACGCCGACGGACGCGGCGGTGCCGACGGCGTCCGCGGCCGCGCCGGTGACCGGGAGCAGCGCCGCGAGCGTGACGGTGCCGATGAGCAGCGCGATGAAGGGGTCGAACAGGGTGGCGAGGCGGCGCATGCCGTCCACTGAACCACGGGCCGCCGGGCTGGCGCGGTGGCGTCCGCTCAGTGGCCGGGACCGTCCGGGCCGGCGACCGCTTCGGGGAGGTTGTGTGGAGATCTGGCGGGCTGCGCCCTGGCGGTGCCCACACGGCGGCACGCGCACTCCCTTATATCACCAATTGACCCTACTTGACCTGCACCAACAGCCTTCCGGGGGTACCCGCGCTTCGGGTACGGTCGCTCACGCTGTGCGCCCTCGCAACGGCCCCGAGGAGGACGGCCCGTGCGCGATTTCACCGTCCCGGCCGTGGTCACGGCGGTCCCGGTCGGCGGCCTGGCCGACTCCGTCTTCGAGCGGGCCGAACGGCAGCCCGGCCTTCCCGTATTGGCGCGCAAGGACGCCGCGGGCCGCTGGCAGGACGTGAGCGCGCTCGCCTTCCGCGACCAGGTGCTGGCGGTGGCCAAGGGTCTGCTGGCGGAGGGCGTGCGCTTCGGTGACCGGGTGGCGCTGATGTGCCGCACCCGCTACGAGTGGACGCTGCTGGATCTCGCGCTGTGGTCGGTGGGCGCCCAGCCGGTGCCGGTCTACCCGACGTCGTCGGCCGAACAGGTGTGGTGGATTCTGCACGACGCCGGGGTCAGCGCGGTGGTCGTGGAGAGTGAGGACCACGCGATGACGGTCGGCTCCGTCATCGGCCGGCTGCCGCTGCTGCGGCGGCTGTGGCAGATCGACGCGGGCGCCGAGGCGCACCTGGTGGCCGCCGGGGCGCACCTGGCCGACAGCGTGGTGCACCGGCACCGCATGGCCCTGACCCCGGACACCCCGGCGACGGTGCTCTACACCTCGGGCACCACCGGGCGCCCCAAGGGCTGCGTGCTGACCCACGGGAACTTCATGGCCGAGTGCGACACCATGCTCGCCCGCTACGAGCGGGTCATCCGGCCGCGTCCGGCCGAGCAGCCCACGACGCTGCTGTTCCTGCCGCTGTCCCACGTCTTCGGGCGGGTGGTGCAGGTGGCGGCGCTGCGCGGCGGGGTGAAGCTGGGCCACCTGCCGGTGCTGAGCGCGGCGGAGCTGCTGCCGGACCTGGCCGCGTTCCGGCCCGGCTTCTTCCTCGCGGTGCCCTACGTCTTCGAGCGCCTGTTCCATGCCGCCCGGCGCCGCGCGGAGAGCGAGGGACGGCTCGCCGCCTTCGACCGGGCGGTGGAGGTGGCGGTGCGCTACGCCGAGGCGACCGAGGCCCGCGCGTTCGGCACCGGGCCGGGGCCGGGCGCGGCCCTGCGACTCCAGCACCAGCTGTTCGACCGGCTGGTCTACGCCCGGTTCCGGGACGCGCTGGGCGGCCGGTGCGCGGCGGCGATGTCCGGCGGCTCAGCGCTGGAGCGCCGGCTCGGGCTGTTCTTCGATGGCGCGGGCATCCGCGTCTACGAAGGCTACGGGCTGACGGAGACGACGGGCGGCACCGTCGTGAACCCGCCCGAACGGGTGAAGTTCGGCACGGTGGGCCAGCCACTGCCGGGCACGTCGGTGCACATCGCGGACGACGGCGAGGTGTGGCTGCACGGCAGGCAGGTGTTCCAGGGCTACCACAACAGCCCGCAAGCCGCCGCTGAGGCGCTGTACGAGGGCTGGCTGGCCACCGGCGACGTCGGCTCGCTGGACGAGGACGGATATCTGACGATCACCGGGCGCAAGAAGGAGATCGTGGTGACCTCCGGGGGCAAGAGCGTCTCCCCCGCGCTGCTGGAGGACCGGGTGCGCGCGCACCCGCTGGTGGCACAGTGCGTCCTGGTGGGCAACGACCGGCCCTACGTCGCGGCGCTGATCACACTGGATCCGGAAGCGATGGCGCACTGGCTGGCGATGCGGCACAAGCCGGCGCTCCCGCCCCAGCGCGTGGTGCGCGACGCGGAGGTGGAGGCGGAGATCCGGCGGGCGGTGCTGGCGGCCAACACCCACGTCTCCCAGGCCGAGTCGATTCGCGCCTTCCGCGTGCTGGGCACCCCGTTCACCGAGGAGCGCGGGCTGCTGACGCCGTCGCTGAAGCTCAGGCGGGCCGCTATCGAGCGCGCGTACGCGGCGGACGTCGAGGAGCTGTACCGGCGCTGAGGGGCCGCGTGCGGACGGGCGCGGCCAGGCCCGCCGGACCGCGCCGCCGGGCCGCCGGGAATGCGCGAAGGCCCCGGCACGTTGACGGTGGGAGTACGTGCACTGTCAAACGACGTTAGGACCCCTCACACGTGAGCAGCGTTCCCAGCATCACCCTGAACAACGGCGTCACGATGCCGCAGCTCGGTTTCGGCGTCTGGCAGGTCCCGGACGACGAGGCGGCCACCGCCGTGGCCCACGCTCTGGAGGTCGGCTACCGCAGCATCGACACCGCCGCCGTCTACGAGAACGAGACGGGGACGGGCCGGGCCATCGCCGCGTCCGGGGTGCCGCGCGAGGACATCTTCCTCACCACCAAGCTGTGGAACAGCGAGCAGGGCTACGACGCCACGCTGCGCGCCTTCGACGCCTCCCTGGAGCGCCTGGGCACCGGCTACGCCGACCTGTACCTGATCCACTGGCCGGTCCCGATGTTCGACCGCTACGTCGAGACCTGGCGGGCGCTGGAGAAACTGGCCACCGACGGCCGGGTGCGGGCCATCGGGGTATCCAACTTCCAGCCGCCGCACCTGGAGCGGCTGCTGGCCGAAACCTCCACGGTGCCGGTGCTCAACCAGGTCGAGCTGCACCCGCACTTCCAGCAAGAGCAACTGCGCACCTTCCACACCGCGCACCACATCGCCACCGAGGCGTGGTCGCCGCTGGGGCAGGGCAAGGACGTGCTGACCGAGCCCGCCATCCGCGCGATCGGCGAGAAGCACGGCCGTACCGCCGCCCAGGTGATCCTGCGCTGGCACCTGCAGCTGGGCAACGTGGTGATCCCGAAGTCCGTCACCCCTTCCCGGATCAGGGAGAACTTCGAGGTCTTCGACTTCGAGCTGGACGCCGGTGACCTGGCGGCTATCGCGGCGCTGGAGACGGGCAGGCGCCTGGGCCCGGACCCGTCCACGATGGACTTCATGGGCTGACGGCCGCTGCCCGGCCCGAAAGCAGCTCGCTCCACGCCCGCACGGCTACGACAGACCACGCGCCGCGTCCCGGCCTTCCGGGTCGCGGCGCGTAATGTGTGGTTGCAGGGTGGAACAGGCAGGAGAGGGTGGAGTACGCGGCACAGGCGGCCACAGCGGGCATGGTGCCCGCGCAGGACGCACCAATCCGCCCGGCCCCGTGCTCCGAACACTACGCGAAGCCTGCCCTGGGAGGAACACATGCCGTCCACCTGCCCGGCCGCCCACGCCCGGTGCACCGCAGCGGCACCCGCCGGAGGGTGCGCCGTATGAGGGAGCCGGTACACATCACCGGGCCCGCCGCGACCGGTCCGGACCTGCAGGAGCTGATGGGCGAGGTGGCACGCGGGGACGGCGACGCGTTCGCCGCCGTCTACGACCGGGTGGCCGGGCCCGTGCTGGGGCTGGCCCGCAGCATTGTGCGCGACCCGGCCCAGGCCGAGGAGGTGACGCAGGAGGTGCTGGTGGAGGTCTGGCGTCTCGCCGCGCACTACCAGCCGGACAAGGGCAGCGCCATGGCGTGGATCATGACCATGGCACACCGGCGGGCGGTGGACCGGGTGCGCTCGGCCCAGGCCGCCACCGACCGCGAGCAGCGCGCCGCCCTGCTGGAGCGCACCCCGGCGTACGACGAGGTCACCGAGCAGGTGGAGTCCCGCCTCGAACGCGAGCAGGTGCGCCGGTGCCTGCGGAACCTGACCGAGCTGCAGCGGCAGTCGGTCACGCTCGCCTACTACCGCGGTCTCACCTACCGTGAGGTCGCCGAACTCCTGGCCCTTCCGCTGGGCACCGTCAAGACCCGGCTGCGCGACGGGCTGATCCGGCTGCGCGACTGTCTGGGGGTAAGCGCATGACCACGGTGGACCTGCACACGCTGACCGGCGCCTACGCCGTGCACGCGCTGTCCGACACCGAGCGGGCCGAGTTCGAACGCCACCTCGCGGTGTGCGGCGCGTGCGCGCAGGAGGTGCGGGAGCTGACCGCCACCGCCGAACGGCTCGGCCTGGCCGTCTCCGCCACCTTGCCGCCGCAGCTGCGCGCCCGGGTGCTCGCCCGCGTGACGACCGTCCGCCAGGAGCCGCCGCGGGTGCCCCGGCAGGGCGGCGGCTCCTGGCTGTCGCGTCGCACCAGGGCGCTGCCGCGTATGGTGCTCGCCGCCTCCGTCGCGGCGGCTGCCGCGTTCGGCGGCCTCGCGGTGTGGCAGTACCAGGCGGCCGAGGACGCCCGACAGCAGGCGGAGCAGGCTGACCAGCGCTCGGACGCGCTGACGCGGGTGCTGACGGCCGGTGACGCCCTGGTGACCTCGGGCGAGCTGCCCGGCGGCGGCACCGGAACCATCGTCGTCTCGCACGACCAGGGCCGGGCCGCGTTCCTGGCCGCCGGGCTGCCGCGGCCGCCGAGTGGCCAGGTGTACCAGCTGTGGTTCGCCAAGGGTGAGGAGATGCGCCCGGCGGGCCTGCTCGATCCGCACGCCACGACCACGGCCACCCTCATGGAGGGCCAGGTGCGGGACGCGACGGCGATGGGCATCACGCTGGAGCCGTCTGGCGGCTCGCCCAAGCCGACCTCCGATCCGATGGCGGTCATGGACCTACCCGCCTGAAGTCCGCGAAGGAGCACGCCGTGACAACGGTGTCGATCGTGCTGTTCACCTCCGACCTCCGGGTGCACGACCACCCGCCGCTGCGGGCCGCGCTGCGCGCCGCCGACGAGGTGGTGCCGCTGTTCGTGCTGGACCATGGCGTGCGGCGGGCGGGCTTCGACGCGCCCAACCGCCGTGCGTTCCTCGCCGACGCGCTCACCGGCCTGGACGACGCGCTGACCCGGCGCGGCGGACGGCTGGTGCTGCGCGAGGGCGAGGTGGTGGACGAGGTGTGCGCCCTCGCCCGCGAGACCGGGGCTGGCGAGGTGCACGTCGCCGCGGGAGTCAGCGGCTACGCGCTGGACCGCGAGGAGCGGCTGCGGTCGGCGCTGCCGTCGGTGGGCTGCGCGCTGCGGGTGCACGACGCCGTCGTCACCGCCGTGCCGCCGGGCGAACTGACACCGCACGGCAACGACCACTTCGCGGTGTTCACACCCTACTTCCGCCGCTGGGAGAAGGCGGCGCTGCGGCAGCCCGTCGCGGCACCCCGCCGGGTGCCGGTACCGCAGGACGTCGGCTCGGCGAAGCTGCCGGACCGGGACGTCCCCGGCGCCTCCCCCGGGCTGCCCCCCGGCGGGGAGCACGCGGGACGGGCCCGGCTGTCTGGGTGGCTGGCGGGCGGGGTGCGCGACTACGCCGAGCGGGGCGATGACCTGGCCGGTGACGCCACCTCCCGGCTCTCCCCGTACCTGCACTTCGGCTGTCTGTCCCCCACCGAGCTGGTGCACCGGGCCCGCGAGCGCGGCGGCGAGGGTGCGGACGCCTTCGTCCGCCAGCTCGCCTGGCGCGACTTCCATCACCAGGTGCTGCACGCCCGGCCCACGGCGTCGTGGACGGACTACCGCACCAGGGACGACCGGTGGCGCACAGACGCCCAGGCGGCGCGGGCCTGGCGGGAGGGCGAGACGGGCTACCCGATCGTGGACGCCGCCATGCGGCAGCTGCGGCACGAGGGCTGGATGCACAACCGGGCCCGGCTGCTGGTGGCCAGCTTCCTGACGAAGACGCTGTACCTCGACTGGCGCGTGGGGGCCCGGCACTTCCTGCACTGGCTGGTGGACGGCGACCTCGCCAACAACCAGCTCAACTGGCAGTGGATGGCGGGTACGGGCAACGACACGCGGCCCAACCGCGTGCTCAATCCGCTCACCCAGGCCCGGCGCTTCGACCCGCAGGGGGACTATGTGCGGCGGTGGGTGCCGGAGCTGGCAGCGCTGCCGGGCAGGGAGGTACACGAGCCGTGGAAGAGCGGCGTGTCCGTGACGTACCCGGCCCCGATCACCGACCTCGGTGCGGCCCTGGCCCGCTTCCGCACGGCCCGCGGGCTGGACTGACCCCCTGCCATGGGTCCCGGCTTCCTGCCATGGGCTGCCGAAGGGACTGAGGCGTCAGCCCCTTCGGCAACTCCGGTCGCGCTCGAAGGGGCGAGCCTACTGGCGACGCACGGGTGACCGTGGTGGGCGCGGGAAGAAGCCGGAGACCCGGGCCGCGTACCGCGCGTACCCCGGGCGGGACGCCATGTGCTCCTCCAGCAGCCGCTTGCCGCTGCCACGCGTCAGCAGAAAGCTCATCACCAGCGGGGAGACGAGCACCGTCAGCCCCACCCGCCAGTCGGCGGCCGCCAGCAGGAACAGGCCCCACCAGACGCAGAAGTCACCGAAGTAATTGGGGTGACGCGTCCAGCTCCACAGGCCCCGGTCCATGACGCGGCCCCGGTTGGCGGGATCGGCCTTGAACCGGGCGAGCTGCCAGTCGCCGACGGATTCGAAGAACAGCCCGGTCGCCCACAGCAGCACCCCGAGCACCGCGAGCGGACCCAGCGGCGCGGGCAGGTACGCCGCGGCCTGCACCGGCAGCGAGACGAGCCACACCAGGGCGCCCTGGAGCAGGTAGACCATGCGGAACGCGTAGGCGTCGCGGCTGCCGGGGGCCTTGGCCAGCATGCGGTCGTAGCGCGGGTCCTCACCGTGCCCGCGGCCGCGCCAGGCGATGTGCGCGGCCAGGCGCAGCCCCCACGCGACGGTGAGCGAGGTGACCAGCAGGCGGCGCGCGTCGTCACCGGCGCCAGCGGTGGCCGACAGCGTACCGCTGACGACCGCCACCGCCGCGAAGCCGCAGCCCCAGGCGATGTCCACCACACGGTGCAGCCCGCGCACGAGGGCAACGGCGAAGGTGACCAGCATGACGGCCAGCGCCGCGCCCGCCGACGCCGCCAGGTTCAGCGCGAAGTCGGACCAGTCAAACGCCGAGTCGGCCCCGGGGATCGTCCAGGACATGGAGGTCATGCGCGCTCACCGGTGAACCAGGCCGCCGGGGTACCGGTGATGCCGCTGTCGCCCTCGGCGTCGGGGCGCACGGCGAGGATCTGATCGACGCCCATGCGGCGCTCCTCGAACGCCAGCGCGCCGCCGGCCAGGTACAGCCGCCACACCCGAGCGGCCTGGGGGCCGATGAGGGCGGTGACGTCGTCCCAGCGTTCTTCCAGCGTGGTGTGCCAGGCGCGGACGGTACGCACGTAGTCCTCACGCAGCGACTGCACCGAGCGCACCTCCAGACCGGCGTCCTCCAGCAGACAGACGGTCTCGCCGAGCGGGCGCATGTGCATGTCGGGGGCGATGTAGGACTCGATGAACGCGCCGCCGCCGGGCGCCACGCGCCCCCGGGACATCTGCTGCACCAGCACCCGGCCCCGGGGACGCACCAGGCGCCGCAGCCGCGCGGCGAAGGCGGGGTACTCGGCGTCGCCGACGTGCTCGCCCATCTCGATGGAGGCGACGGCGTCGAAGCCGCCGCCGCCCAGGTCGCGGTAGTCGCACAGCTGGACCTCCACCTGGTCCGCGAGGCCGCGCTCGGCGGCCCGCTCACGGACGAACGCGGCCTGCTCCCGGGCAAGGGTGACGGCGGTGACCCGCGCCTTGTGGTGCTCGGCGGCGTACAGACTGAGCGAGCCCCAGCCGCAGCCGACGTCCAGCAGCCGCAGGCCCGGACGCAGCCCCAGCTTGCGGCAGATCAGTTCCAGCTTGTCGCGCTGGGCGTCGGCCAGGCCATAGGCGGTGCCGGGGTCGTCGCAGGCGTCAGGGTGGTCAGGGTCAGCCGTCCAGTAAGCGCAGGAGTAGGCCATGGAGGCGTCGAGCAGCAACGCGTAGAAGGCGTTGGACAGGTCGTAGTGGTGGCTGATCGCGGCGCGGTCGCGGCTCTTGCTGTGCAGCGCGCCCGAGAGGCTGGCCTGCTCGCGCGGTGACGGCGGCTTGGGGCCGAGCGCGCCGAGCCGTGCGGCGGTGCCGAGCGCGCCGAGCAGCAGGCGGGTGTCGGCGGGGCGCGGCCTGGGCGGGCGCAGACCGCGTTCGCGCACCGCGCGCCACACGCCGCGCAACCCGTCGGCGAGGTCGCCCTCCACGTCGAGTTCGCCGGTGATGTACGCCTCGGCGAGGCCGAGTTCGCCGGGCTGCCACAGCAGGCGGCGCAGGGCGCGGCGGGAGCGCAGGACCACCACGGGGGCGCCCGCGGGTCCGCTCTCGCTGCCGTCCCAGGCGCGCAGCCGCACCGGCAGCGGGCCGCCGAGCAGGCGGGAAGTCAGGTCGGTGATGCGGTGGGCGACGCCGTTCACGGGGCGTTCGTCTCCTCGGTGTCGGTCGCGGTCCCGGTCGGACTCTCGGCGGGCGCGGTGAGCTGGATCTGGTGGACGTCGAGGTATCCGGCGCGGAAGCCCGCCTCACAGTAGGCGAGGTACAGCTCCCACATGCGGCGGAAGGTGGCGTCGAAGCCGAGGGCGGCCACGTCCTCGGCGTGGTCGGTGAAGCGTTCGCGCCACAGCCGCAGGGTCTCGGCGTAGTGCGGTCCGAACGCCTCACAGCGGGTGACGCACAGCCCGGTCTCCCGGGCGGTGATGTCGCGGATCGCGGTCGTGGAGGGCAGGAAGCCGCCGGGGAAGATGTACTTCTGAATCCAGGTGTGGGTGGAGCGGGTGGCCAGCATGCGCGCGTGCGGCATGGTGATGGCCTGGAGCGCGATCCGTCCGCCGGGCGCGGTGAGGCGTTCCAGGGTGGTGAAGTACGCGGGCCAGAACTCCGCGCCGACGGCTTCGATCATCTCCACGCTGACCACGGCGTCGTAAGCGCCGGTGACTTCACGGTAGTCGGACAGCAGCACGGTGACGGCGTCGGCGTGCCCGGCGGCGGCGACCCGCTCGGTGGCCAGGGCGCGCTGTTCGGCGGAGAGGGTGACGGTGGTGACGCGGGCACCGCGCTCAGCGGCCCGCAGAGCCAGTTCGCCCCAGCCGGTGCCGATCTCCAGCAGCCGGGTGCCCGGGCCGACGCGGGCGAGGTCGAGCAGCCGGTCGATCTTGCGGTGCTGGGCGGCGGCCAGCGCGTCGAAGGCGGCCGGGAAGCCGCGGAAGAGGGCCGCGGAGTACGACATGGTCTCGTCCAGGAAGAGCGCGAACAGCTCGTTGGACAGGTCGTAGTGGCGGTGGATGTTCTCGCGGGACCCGGTGGTGGTGTTGCGCTGGGCGGCGGGCTGGCGCGGCGCCCACAGCCCGCGCAGCCGCTGGAGGGGGGCGGGCACGAGGTCGGCGACGTGCGCGGCGAACACCGTCAGCACGCCGACGAGGTCCTCGGCCTCCCACTCCCCGGCCATGTAGGACTCACCGAAACCGATGAGGCCCCCGGCGGCCAGGCGGCGGTGGAACGCGGCGGGGTCGCGCAGTTCGAGCAGTGGGCCGCCCAGGCCCAGGGTGGAGCCGTCGGGCAGCTGGACCCGCAGCGGCAGCCGGGCCAGGGCTCGCCGCACGATCCGCTCGGCGACTTTCGCGCGCACCGGGGAGACCCGCGGGACGCGGGCCACGTCGGGCCACCGCTGCTCGTCGGTCGCGGCGGCTCGGGCAGATACGGTGACGCTCACTCCACACCCTCCTGGGGTCGGTGTCGGGGACGGGGGCGCACGGGCAGGCCGCGCAGGTACAGCGCGATGCCGTGCAGCCGGATGGCGGCGGACACCGCGAGGGTGGACCACGGGTGCCGCAGGGCCGCCCTGAGCAGGGCGGCGGGGGTGGCCGCCCGGCGGTGGCCGCGCACGGTGGCGGTGAACGGCCGCCCGCCGTCACGTTCGAGGTGGACGGTCACATCCAGCCGCTCGCCGGGCTCGGGCAGCCGCATGCGGTAGCGGCCGTCCACGGGGAAGAACGGCGAGACGTAGAACTCCTTGGCCGCACCAGCCCGGTGGTCGCCGCCGGGACGCAGCAGGTAGCAGTGGCGTTCGCCGTAGGTGTTGTGCACCTCGGCGACGACGCACTCCCCGGTGCCGTCGGCCGGGCGGCACCAGTAGAGCGTGAGCGGGTTGAAGACGTATCCGAG
This sequence comes from Streptomyces sp. JJ66, assembly GCF_019303495.1. Taxonomy (GTDB): domain Bacteria; phylum Actinomycetota; class Actinomycetes; order Streptomycetales; family Streptomycetaceae; genus Streptomyces. Next base: position 25,765 of record NZ_JAEVFI010000001.1, read on the forward strand.
CACGCGGGCGTGGGCGAGCATCAGGACGCGTCCGGCGCCGAGGGTGACGCCGTGCGCCGCCAGGTAGCGGGCGATCCCGGCCCGGATGGTGGGGGCGGTGCCGCCGAAGTGGTCACGCGCGTCGAACCGGGCCAGCGGGCGCAGCGGCCGGGGCAGGCGCGGCGGGTGGTCGAGGTCGATCAGCCACAGGTAGGTGCGGTGCCGCAGCCGGTGCCGCAGCGGGCTGGTGCGCACGTGCACCACCTCGCTCGGGTAGAGGCTCGGGTGGCGGGCCGCGCTGGTCACCAGCGCACCCCCAGGGCCGTGGCCGCCGTGACCCCCGAGCGGCAGCCGTCCTCGTGGAACCCCCAGCCGTGGTAGGCGCCCGCGAAGGCGGTGACGGAGGTGTTGAGCGCGGGCAGCCGCCGCTGCGCGGCCACCGATTCGGGGGTGTAGAGGGGGTGTTCGTAGACCATCTCGGCCAGGACGCGGGAGCGGTCCACGTCCTGCGCGCTGTTCAGGGTGACGACGTAGGTGTCGGCGGCGTCCAGGCGCTGCAGCCGGTTCATGTCGTAGCTGACGCGCACGCCGTCGGAGGAGACGTCGCAGGCAGGCATGCGGTAGTTCCACGACGCCCGGGCGCCGCTGCTGCGGGGCAGTACGGAGGTGTCGGTGTGCAGCACGGTGGGGTTGCGGGAGTAGCCGAACGCGCCCAGGACGGCCCGCTCGTCGTCGCTGGGATCGGCCAGCAGGCGCAGGGCCTGGTCGGGGTGGGTGGCGATGACGACGGCGGCGTAGCGCTCGGTGGTGCCGGAGGCGGTGGTGACGTCGGCGCCGTCGGCGTGCCGCCGCACCGCGCGCACTTCGGTGCCGGTGTGCACGGCGGTGAGCTGCTTGGCCACGCGTTCGACGTAGGCGCGGGAGCCGCCGGTGACGGTGCGCCAGGTGGGCGACCCGGTGACGGTGAGCATGCCGTGGTGGTCCAGGAAGCGGAACAGGTAGCGCGCCGGGTAGCGCAGCGCGGTGCGCGGGGCGCAGGACCACACGCAGGCGACCACCGGTGTCATGAAGTGGGTGACGAAGTAGCGCGAGAAGCGGCCGGCGGCGAGGAACTCCCCGAGGGTGGGCTCGTCCGGCGACTCGGGGGCGGCCAGCAGCGCGCGGGCGCGGCGGTGAAAGACCGGCACCTCGGCGAGCAGGCGCAGGTAGCGGGCGCGCAGGGCGTGCGCGGGCCGGGCCAGCAGGCCGCGCGGGCCGCGGGCCCCGGCGTACTCCAGGCCGCAGCCGTCGCAGCGCACGGACATGCTCATTTCCGACTCCTGCGTGGCCACCCCGAGTTCGGAGAACAGCCGCAGCAGGTGGGGGTAGGTGCGGCGGTTGTGCACGATGAAGCCGGAGTCCACCTGGTGGATGCGCCCGGCGGCGTCGGGGAGGTCGTGAGTGTGGGCGTGGCCGCCGAGCCGGTCGTCGGCCTCGTAGAGCGTCACCTCGTGTGCCGCGCTCAGGATGTGGGCGGCGGTCAGTCCGGCGATACCGCTGCCGATGACCGCCATGCGCCGTCGCTCCCCTGTCATGCCGCTCCCTCCCGGCGCGCGGGCCGTGCGCCGTCGTTCGCTGGTGCTTCTGGGTCCTCCGGACGCGTGTCGCCCGGCATGCTCACGGAGTGATTCGGAACCGGCTCGCCTGGGGTTTGGTGCGGACCGGGGCGCGTTCACCCAGCTCGTCCACCGGCACGCCGGGCGCGGACCCGTTTCTCACTCGTTCGAAGGACCCACCAATCCGCCGCACGGCCCGCGCCGAATGCGGGGTGTGAAGGGAAACCGGGTACAGCACATCGGCTGGCTGGCACTGGGCGCGCTGAGCGGCCTGCTGGCCGGGGCGGCGGCGCTGGGCGCAGCCGAACTGGTCGCCGCGGCACTGCGTCCGCAGGCGAGCGTCCTGACCGTGGTCAATGAGGCGGTCGTCCGGCACACCCCAGCGCCGGTCGCGCAGTGGGCACTGGACACGTTCAAGCCGAACCACAAGACGTACCTGCAGCTCGGCACCGCGGTGTCCGTGGGCCTGATCGCCATGGGTCTGGGCGTACTGGCACTGCACCGCCGGCGCACGGGTGCGGCCGGTGTGCTGCTGTTCGGTGCCGTGGGTGCGGCGGCCGCGCTGAGCGGCCCGGCGAGCCAGGCGTGGGACATCGCGCCCCCGCTGCTCGGCGCGCCGGTCGGCGCGGCCGTGCTGTACCTGCTGGCCGGACGGCTGACCACACCGGCGCCGGGCCCGTCCGTGACCGAGGCTCCGGACGGGTCCGGGCAGGCGGACGACGCGCCGTCCCCGGTGACGTCCGCGCCCACCGCGGGCGCGGCGACAGCGGGCGAACCGGCAGCGGGTGAACCGGCAACGGGTGAACCGGCAACGGGCGAGCCGGCGACAGTCGGTACCGGCGGCGGGAAGCCGTACCTGCGGCTGACCGACGGCGGCGCGGGCGACCGGCCCACCTTCGATCGCCGCGGTTTCGTGATCGCGGCGTCCGCAGCAGCGGCTGCCTCGGCGGGCGCAGGTGTCCTGGGTCGGCACCTGAACGCGTCCAGCGGGGCCGAGGCAGCCGCGTCCCGCACCGCGCTCAGCATCCCGGCACCGGCTGACGCGGCCAAGCCGCAGCCTGCGGGCGCGGATCTGGACGTGGACGGGCTCAGCCCCTTCTTCACCCCGAACGACGAGTTCTACCGCGTGGACACCGCTATCCGCGTGCCCCGGGTGGACGCCACGACCTGGCGGCTGCGGATCGGCGGGCAGGGGGTGCGCACGCCGCTCACCCTGAGCTTCGACGACCTGCTGGGCCGGGAGCTGGTGGAGCGGGACATCACGCTGACCTGCGTATCCAACCAGGTCGGCGGCCCCTACGTGGGCACCGCCCGCTGGATCGGCGTCCCCCTGGCAGACCTGCTGCGGGAGGCGGGCGTGCGTCCGCCGTCCGCGGGCGGTCCGGCTGACCAGCTGGTGTCCCGCTCGGTGGACGGCATGGCGATCGGCACCCCGGTGGAGACCGTCATGGACGGCCGGGACGCGTTGCTGGCCTTCGGCATGAACGGCAAGCCGCTTCCGTTCGACCACGGCTTCCCGGTACGCATGGTGGTGCCCGGCCTGTACGGCTACGTCTCCGCCTGCAAATGGCTGCGGGAGCTGGAACTCACCACGTTCGCCGCGTACGACGCGTACTGGGTCAAGCGCGACTGGGCCGCCAGGGCGCCGGTCAAGACCCAGTCACGCATCGACACCCCGCGCCCGCTGGCGTCACTCTCCCCCGGCCGGGTACCGGTGGCCGGTGTCGCCTGGGCCCAGCACCGTGGCGTGGCCCGCGTGGAGGTCCGCGTGGACCAGGGGCCATGGGAGCGGGCCGAACTGGCGCCCGCCGCCACGGAGGACACCTGGCGCCAGTGGCTGTGGGAGTGGGACGCCACTCCCGGGCGGCACACCCTGGAGGTCCGCGCCACCGACGGCGAGGGCCGCACCCAGACCAGCGAGCGGGTCGGCACCGTACCCGACGGCGCGACCGGCTGGCACTCGGTGGTGGTCACCGTCACCTGACGCTGCCCACAGCCCACATGCACCCACTTGGGCAACAACCACACAGACCACTTGTCGTTGGACACAACGTCCAGCCCTTAGGGCTTCACAGCGAAGCTCCGTCACATAGGAGAATCACATGAACACGTACAGCCGCATCCGTCGTTCCGCCGTGGCCGTCGCCGCCGCCGCCGTCCTCCCGCTGGCCCTCACCGCCTGCGGCTCGGACGGCGACACCACCTCCGACGAGTCCACCCCGGCGGCGCAGGAGCAGACCAACGAGCCCACCGAGGAGGCCACCACCGACGACGGCATGGGCACCAAGCCGTTCGGCGAGGGATGCGCTGCCGTACCGGCGGACGGCGAGGGCAGCTTCGACGGCATGGCCGACGACCCGGTGGCCACCGCGGCCTCCAACAACCCCGAACTGTCCACGCTGGTGAAGGCCGTGCAGGAGGCCGACCTGGTGGACACCCTCAACAGCGCCGAGGACATCACCGTCTTCGCGCCGACCAACGATGCCTTCGCCGAGATCCCCGAGGAGGACCTGAACGCGCTGCTGGCCGACAAGGAGCAGCTCACCGAGGTGCTGACCTACCACGTCGTGGGCGAGCGTCTGGCCCCGGCCGACCTGAAGGACGGCACCTTCAAGACCCTGGCCGAGCAGGACCTGACCACCTCTGGTTCCGATGAGGACTACACCGTGAACGACAGCGCCAACGTCGTCTGCGGCAACGTCCCGACGGCCAACGCCACCGTGTACATCATCGACGAGGTCCTCATGCCGCAGTCCTGAACCACGCGGTGCGTGCCGCCGTCCGGCCTCCCGAGCCCGGACGGCGGCATTCCGCATGTCTGCCTGGTGGTGCCGGAGATGCGCCGGAGCGTATTGCCCGGCGCGGGGACGCCGCCTAATTTTTGGTGTGACCTGCGTCGTCAGGGCCCACCCGCTCCCCCACGCGGGCGCAGGCCGCGCATCGCCCCCTCCGGCACCCTCCGGAAACGGGCACGGGCCACCGAAAAGAGGACGCCATGGACCTGGAGCTACGGCATCTCAAGGTCGTCCGGGCGATCGCCGACGCGGGAAGCCTCACCCGCGCCGCCACCGCCCTCGGACTCGCCCAGTCCGCCCTGAGCGCCCAGCTCAAACGCATCGAACGCGCCCTGGGCGGCCCCCTGTTCGTACGGGACCGGGGCGGTGCCCGCCCCACCCCGCTGGGCGAGCTGGTACTCGACCGCTCCCGCGTTCTGCTGCCCGCGATGCGGCAGCTGGAAGAGGACGCCCGGCGGTTCACCGGAGCCTGGCAGGCCACCCCGCGCTTCCGCCTCGGCGGTACCCACGGGCTGCTGCTGGGCGCCCTGCTGGACCGCCTGTCGGCCGCGCACCCCACGGCCCCGGTACGCACGTACACCTCGTGGTCACAGGAGGCGATCGCCGCGCTGGTCCGTGAGGGGCGTCTGGACTTCGCGCTCACCGGCGTGTGCGCCGACGCGCTGCCGCCGGATCACGACCGGCTGGAGTGGCACACCATCGCCGAGGACCCCATCTTCGTCCTGCTGCCCGAGGACCACCCGCATGCCGGGGAATCCGCGCTGGAACTGGGCAAGCTGGCCGAGGAGCAGTGGACGTCCACCCCGGGTGACGGCTGCTTCGGCGACTGTTTCGCCGCCGCCTGCGCCCAGTCCGGCTTCGCCCCGGGGCCGCTGTTCGAGACCGACACCGCCTCGTGCGTGCACCTGGTGCAGGTGGGCCGCGCCGTCGGCCTGTGCCGCGCCACGTTCCCGCCAACGCCCGGCGTGGTGACCGTCCCGCTGGCCGGAACGCCGCTGAGCTGGCGGCACGTACTGGGCCACGACCCCGCCTCCCCCGCCGTCGGCGCCGCCCCCGCGGTGCTCGCCTACGCACGTCAGGCGCACCGCGAGGCCGCCGCCCGCAACTCCGCCTACGTGCGCTGGCTGGAGACGAACGCGCACCACAGAGCCGAGGGTTGACGCCACCGACACCCCGCACGGCGTTTTCCATCACATCATAAGAGGGGTTGGTTGACAGGTGCACGACCTGTCGCGGGGTGGCTAGCTTGATCAGCGCACCCCCCAACCCTGAGGAGAACCCCCATGCTCCACAGACGACGTGCGTTCACCGGCGCTGCCGTCGCAATCGCCGCACTGGGCATCAGTACCCTCCCCGTCACCGCGGGAGCCCAGGAAGCCCCCCAGGCCAAGCCCGCCGTGGACATGCCCGCGGGCATGCTGAAGGCGATGGAGCGCGACCTCGGCCTCACCCCGGCCGAAGCCCGTGCTCGCGTCGCGAACGAAGCCGAGGCCAGCAAGCTCGCGCCGAAGCTGGAGAAGGCCCTGGCCAGCGAGTTCAGCGGGGCCTGGGTGACCGGCGCCACCGCCGAACTGGTCGTCGCCACCACCGACCGCGGCCAGGCCGCCGCGATCGAGAAGGCTGGCGCCACCGCCAAGGTCGTCGAACACAGCCTCGGCGACCTCAACGCGAGCATGAAGAAACTGGACCAGGCGTCCAACAGCGCCGCTGGGGACGCCGCGTCGGTCTGGTACGTCGACGCGCAGTCCAACACCGTCGTCGTGCGGTCGGCGAACCCGGCGAAGGCGCGCCAACTCGTCGCTGCCAGCGGCGTGGACGCGGACACCGTGCGCGTCGTGAACTCCAGCGAGGCACCCAAGCCGCTGTACGACGTCGTAGGCGGCGACGCCTACTACATGGGCAGCGGCGGCCGCTGCTCCGTCGGCTTCTCCGTACGCCGCGGCTCGACGCCGGGCTTCGCCACCGCGGGCCACTGCGGCCGCGCGGGCACCTCCACCTCCGGCTACAACCGCGTGCGCCAGGGCACCTTCCAGGCGTCCCGGTTCCCCGGCCGCGACATGGCCTGGGTGGCGGTCAATAGCTCCTGGAACACGACCCCGTACGTGCGCGGCTCTCGCTATCGCGTGGCTGGCTCCCGCCAGGCACCGGTCGGCTCCTCGATCTGCCGCTCCGGCTCCACCACTGGCTGGCACTGCGGCACCGTCCGGCAGCACAACACCTCCGTGCGGTACCCGCAGGGCACCGTCTACGGCGTGACCCGCACCTCGGTGTGCGCCGAGCCCGGTGACTCCGGCGGCTCCTTCATCTCCGGCAGCCAGGCGCAGGGCGTCACCTCCGGCGGCTCCGGCAACTGCCGCAGCGGTGGCACCACGTACTACCAGCCGCTCAACCCGATCCTCTCCGCGTACGGCCTGACCCTGGTCACCGGCTAACGCACCCCCGGCGAAACCGGCTTCGGCCCCGGTCAGCACACCCGCTGACCGGGGCCGAAGCGCGACCGGCGGCCCCGACCCCGGAGCAACGGCCGCCGTGGTGCGGGATCAGGTGTCCGTGGCGCGGTGGGCGGGGGCCACCGCCTGGATGCGCTGGGCCAGTTGGACGTCCAGTTCCGTGATCCGGCTGCCCGCGCTGTGGGTGGTCACCGACACCGCCAGCGTGTTGTAGCCGAGGGTCAGCTCGGCGTGGTGGTTCAGCTCGTCCTGGATGGCGGCGAGGTGGGCGACCATCGCCGCGGCCTGGCGGTGGCTGGGCAGCCGGTAGGTGCGGGTCAGCTGCCCGCTCTCAGTGGACCAGCCTGGCAGGCCCTCCAGCGCGGCGGTGAGGTCGGCGTCGGACAGCGGTTCCGGCTTGGCCATGGCGGGCGTTCCTTCCGGTAGGCGTCGGTCGCGGCAGGCGCAGACGTGGGTCATAGGGCGCGGGAGCCGCCGACGGGCAGGTCCCACAGGTCGGCGGGGGACCGCCCGGCCGCCGCCCACGCCGCGCGGGCCCGGGTCAGGGGTTCCAGTGGCGGTTCGCCGGACAGCAGGAACGTCGCCCAGTGCATGGGGGCCATGCGCCCAGCGCCCAGGTCAGCGCAGGCGCGCACGGCTTCCTCCGGGTTGGTGTGCACCGCGCGCAGCAGCGGGCGCGGTGCGTAGGCGCCGATCGGCATCAGCGCGAGGTCGATGCCGGGCAGACGGCGGCCGATCTCCGCGAAGTAGGGTCCGTAGCCGGTGTCTCCGGCGAAGTAGACGCGTCGTCCGTCCGGTGCGGTGAGCACCCAGCCACCCCACAGCGAGCGGCAGCTGTCCAGCACGCCGCGCCGCGACCAGTGGTGGGAGGGCACGAAGTCGAACCGGACGTGGCCGCCGCCGGGGGCGGGCAGTTCGGCGGCCTCCCACCAGTCGAGGTCCGTCACGGTGGTGAAGCGGCGGCGACGGCACCAGGTGGCCAGGCCCGCGGGCACGAAGAGCGGCGTGTCGCGCGGCAGCCGGGCCAGGGTGGGGGCGTCGAGGTGGTCGTAGTGGTTGTGGCTGATGACGACGGCGTCGATGGGGGGCAGCGCGTCCCACGGCACGCCGACGGGTGTGATGCGTTCGGGTGTGCCCAGGATGCGGCGGGACCACACCGGGTCCGCGAGGACGGTGAGCCCGGCGATGCTGATCACCCAGCTGGCGTGGCCCGCCCAGGTGACGGCCACGGTGTCCGCGTCGGCGCGGGGCAGCGGGCCGGGCTCGACAGGCAGCTGGGGGCGCTGCGTGCGCAGGGCCTCCTCGTCCGGGCGCATGGCGCCGCCACGGGCAGCGCGCAGGATGGCCAGGGGGCCAGGCAGCGGCTCGGTGAGCCGGTCGCCGAAACCGCGCGGCCACCGGCGGCGCGCGCCTACAGGCCGCAGGGCTGTGCCGTCGCTTCGCGCGCCCGCCAGCCCGGGCGGGGCTGCTCGCCGTTTGTGGCCCCCGAGCGGGTCGCTGGCACGCCCCCGTGCTCGCTTATGGGTCTGGGTCTGTTCCTGGTGAGCGTGATGGTCCTGTTCCGTCATTCTTCTTCGCTTCCCGTCAGCTCGGCCAGCGCGGCCTCCACCCGGGCCAACGCTTCGGCCCCCGCGTGCGGTTCCGCCGGGTCGGGGGTGGAAAGCCGGAAACGCAGGGCGTGCGCGTCGTCCCCGAAGCGGTGACCGCCCAGTACCGCGTGGACGCCGAGTCTGGGCAGGAGAACGGCCTCCAGGGTGGCCGCGTCGGTCACCCCGTGCTCAGCCAGGCGAGGACGGAGCGGGTCGAGGTCGGGGTAGAGGTGGCGTCCGGCGTGCGGGGGGCGGCAGAGCCCGCCGACGGCGGTGACCGCGTGGCACAGGGCGGTGGCGTACTGGGCGTGGGTGCGCGCGGCGGTGGTCCACTGGGTGCGCAGGCGTGCGGGCTCGGCGAGCGCGGAGGCGGCATCCGCGCAGGTGGCCGGGTCCGGCTCGGGCAGCCGCAGCGCGGCCAGCACCCGGCGTACGGCGTCCGCGAGGGCTCGGCCCCGCCCGGTCGCGGGCAGGCGGGCGAGGGCCGGGGCGGGGCGGGTACGGGTCGGTCCGGGCGGCAGCAGGGCGGCACCGAGGTCGGTCAGCACCACGACGTCCTCCGCGTCCGGTGTGCCGGGGGTGTGCAGGATCTCGGCGGGGCTGACGATGACGGTCTCGTGCGGGTCGTGCACGGTGTCGCGCCAGCTCTCGTCGCTGACGACGAGCAGCCCCTCGTCCGCCGCCGCCTCACAGACCTCGTGCAGCAGTTCGGGCGGCGGGACGGTGCCGGTGGGGTCGTCGGCGACGGACAGGACCAGCACGCCCGGGTCGCCTCCCTGGGCGCGGGAGCGGCGCACGGTCTCCAGCAGCACGAAGGGGTCCGGGAGGCCGCCGCACTCGGCGGGCGTGGGCACGAGGTGGACGGCCCGGCCCAGCGTGCGGGCCTGGGCGGCATGCCACGGCGGGCCGGGGCGCGGCAGCAGCACGCCGCGCGGCCCGGCGGCGGCGAGCACGGCCAGCAGCAGGACCGGCGCCCCGGGTGCCGTGATCACGTGCGGCGGCTCAGTGGGCAGGCCGCGGCGGTGCCAGTACCCGCAGGCGGCACCCGCCACGTCCGCTCCCGCCATCACGCCTCCTCGTCCCGTCCCACGATGGCAGACGCGCGCGCGACCCGCCTGACCAGAGGACGGACGGGCTGAGCCGCGGTTGCCGGGTGTCGGGCCCGGGCGCAGGATGGGCGGTGTCGTCACGGATGCACCCGGACGGCACCGCACAAGCGTCCACGTGGAGGTAACCCATGACCACGGCGAAGGACATCATGCATCCCGGTGCGCAGTGGATTCCCGCCACCGAAACCCTCGACCGCGCCGCGCAGCTCATGCGCGAGATGGACGTCGGCGCGCTGCCGGTCAGCGACGCGGACGAACGGCTCTGCGGCATCATCACCGACCGCGACATCGTGGTGAAGTGTGTGGCGGCCGGACACGATCCCTCCCGCGTCACCTGCGGCGACCTGTGCCAGGGCACGCCCCGCTGGATCGACGCCAGCGCCGACATCTCCGACGTTCTGACCGAAATGGAGTCCCACCAGATCCGGCGGCTGCCGGTGATCGAGAACAAGCGGCTCGTCGGCATGATCAGTGAGGCCGACCTGGCCCACCACCTGTCAGACGGGCAGATCGCGCACTTCGTCGAGAGCGTCTACAGCCACCACTGACCCCTCAGACCGCCCCGCCCGTCGCAGCGGACGTAGCGACGGGCGGGGCCCCACCGGCCGCCACCGGCCCGGCGAGTGGGCCGGTCAATCCGTGCCTGCCGCGTCGGCGAAGCCAAACACCTGTGCATACAGGGCCAGTTCGGCTTCCGCACAGCGTGCGATCGTCTCGGCGCGGCGGAAGCCGTGCGACTCGCCTTCGAAGGTGAGGTAGGTGTGCGGCGGGGGCGGCGCGCCCGCACGGCGTTCCAGTGCGGCGAGGAACCGCTCGCACTGCTCGGGCGGGCAGATCGGGTCGTCCAGTCCCTGGAGCAGCAGGAACGGCACCCGGACCCGGTCGGCGTGACGCACCGGGGAGCGCTCCCGGTACCGCTCGGCGTCCCGTTCCACGTCGCCGATGAGGCTGTCGAGGTAGCGGGACTCGAAGTCGTGGGTGCCGCCGCCCGCCCAGCCCTCCGGCTCCAGGACGGGGTAGCTGATCGCGGCGCAGGCGTAGACCCCTTCGGCGGCCGGGGACGTCAGGGACACCGCCGACGTCCAGCCGCCCGCGCTGCCGCCACGGATGGCGAGCCGGGAGCGGTCGGCGGCGCCCTCCGCCACCAGGCCCAGCGCGACGGTCGCGCAGTCCTCGACGTCCACCACGCCCCAGGCGCCGCGCAGCCGCTCCCGGTAGGCGCGGCCGTACCCGGTGGAGCCGCCGTAGTTGACCTCCGCGACGCCGATGCCACGGCTGGTGAAGTAGGCGATGCCCAGGTCCAGCACGAGCGGCGCCCGCCCGGTGGGACCGCCGTGCACCCACACCACGTAGGGCGGGAGTTCGCCTGGCTGACCGGTGTGTTCCGGGTGCCGTGGCGGGTAGACCTGCGCGTGCACCGCGCGGCCGTCCGCCCCGGTGAACGTGCGCTCCACGGGCTCGGGGTAGTAGGCGGGGTCCACGCGGTCGGTGTGCGGCCGGGCCAGGACGCGGCAGTGACCGGTCTGGGTGTCCAGCTCGACGATCTCGAAGGCGCGGTCCGGCGCGGCGGCGACCCCGATCACGCGGGTGCCCTCGACGGCCAGCGCCGCCGCCCACTCCGTCCACGGCCCGGACGCGTCCACCAGCTCCCCCGCATGCGGGTCGAGTATGCCCAGCCGCTGCCCGCCCTGGCCGTGCAGCACCGCGACCGGGCCCTCGGGCAGCGGCGCGAACCAGCGCTGCCCCACGCGCCACAGGGGCCCGGCGCACTCCTCCTCGCACGGCCACAGGCTGACCGGCGCCCCGCCCGCCGGGTCCACCCGGTGCAGGTTCCACCAGCCGGTGCGGTCGGTGACGGCGAGCAGGGTGCCATCGGCCGCCCACTCCACCTGCGCCACCGACTCCGCTGGCCCGCCCAGCACCGTGCGCGCGTCCGTCAGCCGCCCGTCGCCGGTGACGTGGGCCAGGCGCAGTTCGGTGCCGTCCCAGGGCATGCGCGGGTGGTCCCAGGCCAGCCAGGCGGCCCGGCGGCCGTCCGGGTCCAGCCGGGGGCCGGTGACGAAATCGTGGGTCGGGGCGGTGAGTTCGCGGACGGCGGCGCGGTCGTGCGCGGCTGAGCCGTCCAGCGGTACGGCCGCCAGGACGCGGCGCACGTCGGTGGGCGCATCGCCGGTGAACTCCTCCAGCACGCACCACACCTGGCCGCGCGCGGGCAGCACCACCGGGTCCGCCCAGCGCAGCCCCTGGCCCACCGGTGATACCGGGGTGAGCGGGCGGGGCGCGGCACCGGGCGCGTCCGGCTCCAGGGCGTACAGGCGCTGGTCGGCGTGGTGGGCGAACACCAGCAGCGGTCCGCCCTCGGCGCGCGGCGCCCCGGCCCACGCCGCGCCGCCGTACTCCATGACCCGGGTCCGCACGTCCCACGGCGGCGGCAGTACGGACTCCGGTTCGCCGTCGCCGTCGCCGCGCAGCCGCAGCAGGGCGTGCCGTCCGCCCTCGCCCGGGCGCGGCTCGGTCCACCACAGCTCCGCTCCCACGGTGCCGGGGAAATCCGGGCGGCCAGCGTCCGCCGCGACCAGGGCGGCGTCCACGGGTGAGGGCCAGGTGCCGTACGGGGCCGGGGTGCGGGTCATGGGCGGCCGTCCTCCTTCGGGAGCGGGCGGAGTGGTGGCAGGGCGCGCGGACGGTGGCAGCCCCGGCGGCGGGCCTGCGGGCTGCGGGCGCGGGCCGTCACAGGGCGCGCAGGGCGCGGTCGAGGACGCGCAGGCCGAAGTGCAGGGCGTCGGCGGGCACCCGTTCGTCCACGCCGTGGAAGAGCGCGCCGTAGTCGAAGCCGGGCGGCAGCCGCAGCGGTGAGAAGCCGTACCCGGCGATGCCCAGGCGGGAGAACTGCTTGGCGTCGGTGCCTCCGGCCATGCAGTACGGCACGGCGTACGCGCCGGGGTCGAAGTGCTCGACCGCCTCGCACAAGGTGGCGTACGTCGGGGAGTCCACCGGGGCCTGGAGCGGGATCTCGCGGTGTGCGAACTCCCAGGAGACGTCGTCGCCGGTGAGCGCGTCCAGGGTGCGGACGAACTCGTCCTCGGCCCCCGGGAGCATGCGCCCGTCCACGTGTGCCGTGGCGCTGCCGGGAATGACGTTCACCTTGTAACCGGCGTCCAGCATGGTGGGGTTGGCGCTGTTGCGCAGCACGGGGCGGACCAGGGTGGCGGCCGAGCCGAGCTTGTCCAGCAGGGCGTCGGCGTCGAAGCCGGGCGCGTCCAGATCGCCGGTCTCGACGCCGTGCAGGGCGGCCAGCCGCCGCAGCGCGGCGCGGACCGTGGGCGTCAGGCGCACCGGCCACTCGTGGGCACCGATGCGCAAGACGGCGGCGGACAGCCGGGTGACGGCGTTGGCACGGTTGACCTTCGAGCCGTGTCCGGCGGTGCCGCGCGCCGTCAGCCGCAGCCAGGCGGTGCCGCGTTCGGCGGAGCCCACCGGGTACAGGCGCAGCCCGTCGTCGGTGTGGAAGGTGAACGCGCCGGACTCGCTCAGCCCCTCCGTGCACCCCTCGAACAGCTCCGGGTGCCGCTGGGCGAGGAAGCGGGCGCCGTACTCGGCGGTGTCCTCCTCGTCGGCGGTGAAGGCCAGCACCACGTCCCGGCGCGGGCGGACCCCCGCACGGGCCCAGGCCCGCATCAGGGTGAGGACCATCGCGTCCATGTTCTTCATGTCGATCGCGCCGCGCCCCCACACGCAGCCGTCCCGCAGCTCGCCGGAGAACGGGTGCACCCTCCACTCGGCCGGGTCGGCCGGGACGACGTCGAGGTGGCCGTGGACCAGCAGCGCGTCGGCCGCCGGGTCCGTGCCCGCGATCCGGGCGACGACGTTCGTCCGTCCCGGCGCCTTCTCCAGCAGCTGGGCCGCGATACCGGCGTCCGCCAGCTGCCCGGCGACGTACTCGGCCGCCGCGCGTTCGCTGCCGTCGCCACCGCCACGGTTGGTGGTGTCGCACCGGATCAGCTCGGCCGTGGCGCTCACCACCTCCTCCAGCGCCCTCGCGTCGATCGCCGCCGTGGCCACCACGTTCTCGCCGTTCTCGCCGTTCTCGCCGTTCTCGCCGCTGCCGCCTTCAGCCATACGCTTCCTCCACCGCCGCGGAGACGATCGTCGTCACCGCCTTGAAACACCGGATTCCCTCGTACATGTCGGGCGCGGTGTAGGCCACGCGCCGCTCCCCCGCGCGCTCCACGCCCGGCACCACCGTCGCCGCTCCGGCCAGGTGTTCGGCGTCGAACTCGACCGCCACCTCGTGCGCGGTGACCACCGGCTCGTGCCGCACCGCCAGGGCCACGGCCTCGCGGGCCGCCGCCTCGATGGCCGCCGCGGTCACGGCGGGTGCCCGGCAGACGGCGGCGTAGCGGGAGACGTAGTCCTTGACGGCCGCCGTGCGGGCGGTGGGCGCGTAGCCCTTGGCGTCCTGGCAGGCGCGGTCGTCCCCGGTGACGAGCACCACCGGCACCCCGAACTCGGCGCAGACCAGGGCGTTCAGCAGGCCCTCGCTGGCCCGGGCGCCGTCCACCCACACACCGGTGACCGAATTGGCCAGATAGGTGTGGGCCAGGACGCCTTCGGCCCCGGCTGCGGCGTGGTAGCCGACGAACGCCACCCCGTCCACGTCGCCGTGCTGCACCCCCTCGACCATCGACAGCGCCTTGTGCCGCCCGGTGAGCAGTTCGGCGCGTGCGTCGAGCTGTTCGAGCAGCAGGTTACGCATCGTCCAGTGTGCCTCGTTGACCAGCACCTCGTCGGCGCCCCCGGCGAAGAACCCGGCGACGGCGGCGTTCACGTCCCCGGTGAACAGTGTCCGGCAGCGCTCCCACTGGCGGTGACCGGGCAGCACGTCGTCCGGCCAGGTGACGCCGGTGGCGCCCTCCATGTCAGCGCTGACAAGGATCTTCATAGTCCGCACGTTACGCCACACGGCCCGCCCCGGGGGGTATTCCCCGGGGCCGGGAAGGGGCGGGACCGGACGGGCCTGGCTACCCCTTGCCCACCACCAGCCACTGCGAGGGCAGCTCCACCGGCGCGCCGTCGGCCCCGTGCTCCACCGTGCGCAGCGGCTCCCGCCCGGCCGCGAACACCGCGAGCCCCGCCGCTTCGCACACCACCCCGACCTCCGCGTCGTCCATCTCCATCGGCGTGAGGCCGTGGGTGAAGACCGCCGCCAGGCTCTCGGGGGGACCCTCCGGGCGCCGCATGAGCTCCGTCAGCGTGTCCTTCGCCGCCACCGCCGGTTCCACCAGGAACGCGCGACCGCGTGCCCCGAGGAGTACCGCGAGTGAAGCGGCGACGCGGGCCCGGCCCTCTGGTGTGCACTGGTGCAGCACACCGCGCATATAGACGTGGACGTCGCCCAGTTCGGCGTGCAGCGCGGCCGCGGCCTGTGCGTCCGTCAGGTCCAGAACCCGGAACTCCGCGCCGCCGGTGTCGGACAGTTCGCGGGCGCGGGCTATCGCGGCGGGTGAGAAGTCGACGCCGACGACCCGGGCGAAGTGGGCCGCGAGGATCACGCTCTGCGTGCCGTTGCCGCACCCGGCGTCCACGACCGGCAGTCCGGCGCTGAAGTGCGGGGCGAACAGCGGCAGCTGGCGTGCCACGGTGTGCTCGGGACCAGCGTCCCAGAACACGCTGCCCGGGGCGGGTGGTGCGGCGCGCCAGAAGGACTCCCACTGCTCGGTCGTCGTCATACCGTCCCGCATGCGCATCCCGCCCCGCTCTCTTTGTTTGTCAGCTATCCCGGTGTTCCCGGCTTCAGCGGCGCCTGGGCAGCGCCAGCTCGAACCACACGGTCTTACCCCGCGCGGTGCGGTTCGTACCCCATCGGTGGGCGATCCGGCTCACCACGCGCAGTCCGCGTCCCGCGTCGGCGTCCGGCGGGATGTTCAGCAGCTGCGGCAGTTCGGGGTCCTCGTCCCACACCTCGCACAGCAGCGCGTCGGTACGCACCAGACGCAGCTCGACGCGGTCACCGCGGGCGTGCTGTACCGCGTTGGCGACCAGCTCGCTCACCAGCAGCTCGGCGCTCTCCCGCACCGGCAGCGCCCACGCCGCGAGCTGTCGCCCCACCAGCTCCCGGGCCCGGGCGGCCGCGCGCGGCTGGGCGTCCAGCTCCCAGCGGGCGACATCCTCGGCCGTGATCCCGTTGAGCCGGGCCATCAGCAGCGCCACGTCGTCCCGTCGGCCGCCGGGTGCGGAGGAGCTGGCGGCGGCCAGCGAGCGGATGATGGTGTCGCAGGCGTCGTCCATGGACGCGGCCGGGTGCGCGGCGTACTCGCACAGCGCGGCCAGCCCGGCGCCGATGTCCTGGCCGCGTACCTCCACCAGGCCGTCGGTGCACATCACCAGCCGGTCGCCGGGCGCGACGGGGACGACGGCGGTCTCGAACGGCACGTCGCCCACGCCGATGGGCGCGCCGGTGGGCAGGTCGAGCAGTTCGCTGGTGCCGTCGGCGGCGTGCACGAGCACCGGCGGGATGTGACCGGCGTTGGCGATGTGCAGGCAGGAGCCGATCGGGTCATAGACGGCGTACAGGCAGGTGGCGAGGTAGGTGTCGCCGAGCCGCTGGGCGAGGTCATCCAGGGAGCGCAGAAGCTGGGCGGGTTCGAGGTCGAGCCCGGCCATGGTCTGCACGGCGGTGCGCAGCTGTCCCATCATGGCGGCGGAGTTCAGCCCGTGACCCATGACGTCGCCGACGACGAGCGCGGTGCGGGAGCCGGGGAGCTGCACGGTGTCGAACCAGTCGCCGCCGACCCGGCCGAGCCGGGTGCCCGGCAGGTACCGGGTGGCGGTGTCGCAGCCGGGCATGCGCGGCGCGATGCGCGGCAGCATGCTGTCCTGGAGGGTGTCGGCGACATTCTCCTGCAGCGTGTACATGCGCGCGTTGTCCAGCACGAGCCCGGCGCGGGCGGCGAGTTCGGCGCCGGTGACGCGGTCCATGTCGTTGAACTCGACGCGTCCGGCGTGCCGCAGCAGGATCATGAAACCGAGCACGACGTGACGGGCCTTCAGCGGCACGACCAGCATCGAGCGGCCGGTGATCAGCGGCCGGATGTCGCGCTTGTCGAACTGCGAGGCGATGGCGTGGCCCATCTCCTCGGTGATGGGCGGCACGAGCACCGGCTCGCCGCTGGTCATGCACTGGAAGAACGGGGTGTGGGCCGGGAAGGGCATGGACTCGCCGACGGGCACGACATCGTCCCAGCGGCCGGGTTCGTCGGTGTGCTCCACCGCCACCCGGTGCCACATGGTGGTGGTGTCCGGCACGCCGTCCGGGAAGCCCTCTCCGGCGACGACCTGCTCGCGCAGGTAGGTACCGGCCACGTCGGTGAAGCGCGGGACGACGGCGGCGCTGACCTCCTCGATGGTGCGGGCCAGGTCGAGCGAGGTGCCGATGCGCGAGCTGACCTCGTTGAGGAACTCCAGGCGCTCGCGGACGGCGGCGTACTCCAGGTCCGACTCCAGCTCGGCGGCGGCCGCGGCGGCCGCGGTGGCGTCAAGGTCGGTCTCGGCGGCGGCCCGCAGCAGGCGTTCGCGCCGCTCCACGCGCCGGGGCACGCCCCAGTCGGGGGTGACGGGCACCCGTTCCTGCTGGCTGATCTCCAGGACGGGGTAGCCGAGTTCGAGCACCTGGGAGGCGACGCGGGCGCTCTCCTGCGGGCTCATGCTGGGCAGGATCTCCGGCAGGCGGCGGGCGAGCGTGTCCGCGCCGGGGAAGTCGGTGTGCTGGGCGAGGCCCGGGGCGATGCGCTCGCCGAGGTCGCGCCCGCCCGGGTCCTCGCGGGTGGCGCCGGGTTCACGCAGGGCGCCTATGCCGGTGGCGAGGACGAGCAGGCGTTCCGGGCCGGGGCCGACGAGTGGGTAGGCCCACCACAGCACGTCCTCACTGCCGCTCCCCTCGGTGCCCCGGGCCCGGCCCGTCGTGGCGTAGCCGGTGGCGTAGGACGCGTCGTCGCGCAGCCCGGCCTCCCAGCCGGGATCGCCGAAGGCGCCGGAGACCGGGAGGAGTTCGACCGCCGGGCGGCCCACCGCCTCCGCGCGGGTGGCGCCGAAGAGCTTGCGGGCGCCAGTGCTCCAGTGCGAGACGCGGCCCGCCCCGTCGATCACCACGACGGCGAGTGGCACGCGCCCGGTGTGCCCGGGGACTGCCGGCTGCTGGTGCTCCATGCGCTGCGGGTCTCCTTCCAGGGGTGCCCGGTTCCCACCGTAGGGTCGCGCGGGGGTTCGCGCCGCACGTTCGCGGGAAAAGGGGCGCACGCCCGGCACACGTGAGTGACTTGGCGTCAACTCTTGTGCGCCACACCGCAGTAGAAGGCAACCTCCTCGGCCTCCTCCGGCTCGCCGAACGGCGCTGGCTCTGGACGCCACCGGGAGCAGGAGACAACACCGGGCTCCAGCAGGTCCAGCCCGTCGAAGAACCCGGCCACCTGCTCCGGCGTACGCTGGGTCAGCTTCGGGGTGCCCACCGCGTTCCAGAACCGCACCGCCTCGTCCACGTCCTCGAGCCCGGGACCGGTGATGGTGTGGGACAGCACGAGGTAGCTGCCCGGTGGCATCGCGTCCATCAGCTGGCGCACGACGCGGTACGCCTCGTCGGTGTCGGCGACGAACATGGCGACGCCGAGCAGCATCACCGCCGTGGGCCGGGACAGGTCGAGCGTCTTGCGCGCCTGGTCGAGGATCACCCCGGGGTGGTGGAGGTCGGCGTCGATGTAGTCCGTGGCGCCTTCGGGTGTGCTGGTGAGCAGGGCCCGGGCGTGGGTGAGGACGAGGGGGTCGTTGTCGACGTAGACGATGCGCGCCTCAGGCGCGACCCGCTGCGCGACCTCGTGGGTGTTGTCCGCGGTGGGCAGCCCGGTGCCGATGTCGAGGAACTGGCGGATACCGGCCTCGCCCGCGAGGTGGCGCACCGCGCGCCCGAGGAACGCGCGGTCGGCGCGGGCGTAGTCCAGGATGCCCGGGTGCAGGCGCTTGATCTCGTCCCCTGTGCCCCGGTCAACCTCGTAGTTGTCCTTGCCGCCCAGCCAGTAGTTCCACATCCGCGCCGAATGCGGCTTGGTGCTGTCGATCGCCGCGTTCGTGCCGTTCACAGCGCTCGCGGCGGTGGTGCCCGCGGGGTGCTCCGTCATACCAACTCCCGTTATCGCGCGGCCCAGTGGGCGCCAGCGTACCTCCCGTCGGCAGGCCACGGGCCTGGTGTTCGAACGCTGGCCGCACCGGGCCGGAGCAGGGCAGCGGGGTGCCCGGGGCGGCGTCAGCTCACCGCTGCCGCCAGGCGCGCCAGCACGTCGTCGTAGATGCGGCCCAGCCCCTTCGGCGCGAACGTGCGCTCGAAGAAGCCGCCGATGCCTCCCGCGCCCTGCCACGTGGTGTGGACAGTGACCCGGCTGGTGTCCTGCGCGGAGCCAGGGGTGACCGTCCACGTCGTCACCATGGAGGAGTTGCGGTCGCGCTCGGTGAGGCGGCCCGGTGAGGGCTCCTCGACGTCGAGCAGGCAGTCGCGCACACGCTTGCTCGTCGCCTGGAGCTTCCAGTGGACGACGGTGCCCGTGCCCTGTCCGCCCTCGCGCACCTCGTACTCGCTGAAGTGCTCCGGCAGCAGCCGCTCGCGCGTGCTCCGGTAGTCAGCGAGGGCGGCGAAGACACCTTCCGGCGCCGCCGCGATCTCCCGCTCCCTGCTGACCTCGACCTGTGCCATGCCGTTCCTCCTACGCGATCAGTGCTGCGTGCGCGCCGCCATCCCACCACCGCACGGGCGCGCCGCGCCAATCCGCGTGCGGCCCGGTTGACAGACAGGCGCACGAACGTGTGTTCTATTTATGGAGATGGGGGTGGTCAGCGACAGGAGGAGGCAGGCATGCGCTGGGAGCACCTGAGCGGAGACGGTCCGGCGGCGCTGTTCGAGGCGGACGCCGTCACCACGCGCACGTTCGACACCCCGGAGTTCCGTGGGGTCACCTTTCACGAAGTGCGGGCACGTTCGATTCTCAACCGGGTGCCCGGCGCGTCCCGGATGCCGTTCGACTGGACGGTGAACCCCTACCGTGGCTGCACCCACGCCTGCGTGTACTGCTTCGCCCGCGCCACGCACAGCTACCTCGACCTGGACACCGGCGTGGGTTTCGACTCCCAGATCGTGGTGAAGACCAATGCCCCCCAGCTGCTGCGCCGCGAGCTGGCGTCGCCGCGCTGGCGGGGCGAGCACGTGGCCATGGGCACCAACGTGGACTGCTACCAGCGCGCCGAGGGCCGCTACCAGCTGATGCCGGGCATCCTCACCGCGCTGCGCGATACCGCCAACCCATTCTCCATCCTCACCAAGGGCACGCTGATCCTGCGCGACCTGGACCTGCTGCGCTCGGCAGCGGCGGTGACGGAGGTCGGGGTGGCCGTCTCCGTCGGCTTCACCGACGAGGAGCTGTGGCGCACGGTCGAGCCGGGCACCCCGGCGCCCGAACGGCGGCTGGAGGCGGTGCGCACACTCACCGGAGCCGGTATCGGCACCGGCGTGCTGATGGCCCCGGTGATCCCGTTCCTCAGCGACAGCCCCGCGCAGCTGCGGGCCACCGTGCGGGCCATCGCCGCCGCTGGCGCCAGCTCGGTCACACCGCTCGCGCTGCACCTGCGCCCAGGCGCGCGGGAGTGGTTCATGGCGTGGCTGGCCCGGCACCACCCGCACCTGGTGCGGCCGTACGAGGCGCTGTACGCGGACGGGCCGTACGCGCCGAAGTGGTACCAGCGCCGCATCACCGGCCAGGTGCACGAACTGGCGGCCGAGTACGGGATCGGCCCGTCCCGCGCCGACGCACCCCGCCGCCTCCAGGCGCATCACCCGCCGCCGCAGGAGGAGCCCGACTCCGCAGGCGTGCAGCTGACGCTGCTGTAACGGACGACCGGCGACCGTGCGTCCACTCGTGCTCCGCTCGGCTCACCCGGCACGACGCGATTGAGCCCCCGACAGGGGCCAGTTGGCAGCGTCGGCTCAGCACTGCGGACCCGTTCGCACGGGGGCCGCAGGCACGTACCCCGATGCAGGGCCGGGGGTACTGTTCTGTTGTCGAGGCAGAACGGAGCGCAGTATGCCCCTGCACACTGACGAGCACACCGGCGCACGTGTCGCGCACGCGCGTAAGGTCCGCCGACTGACCCAGCGAGAACTCGCCGACCTGTCCCACGTCTCGTACAGCACCATCACGAAGGTGGAGCAGGGCGTCATGCCCGCAAGCCCTTCGGTTATCGGTGCACTGGCGCGTGCCCTGTCCATCCCGGTCGCTGAACTGACCGGCCAGCCATACCTCGAAGAACTGCGCCGTGACCAACTGGACGGGCTCATCCAGCCGATCCGTGAAGCGCTGGACGTATACGACCTCGGTCCCGATCCGGACGTCGCACCTCGGGTGTTGGAGGATGTGGCCCGGGACGCTGAGCAGTTGTGCGCCCTCGTACGCGCCACCGACCTCAAGGCAGTGGCCACGACGCTGCCGAGCCGCATCCACGAAGCCACGACGGCGGCCCACTCCGATGCCTCAGACCGGTCCTGGCAGGTGCTCGCGTCCACCTACCGGACCGCCTACGACGTGACGACGAAGCTCGGTTACCACGACCTGTGCACGGTCGCCCTTGACCGCATGGAGTGGGCGGCACAGCATGCCTCGGACCCGGTGCTCTCCGGGGTGCGTCAGTACATGCGCGCCCTGGCCTATCTCCGAGCGGGCCAGTACCGAACCGGCAAGCGTCTGGTCAGTCTCGGACTCGCCACGCTGGACGGCGCCCCGAGCAGCCGGGAGCGCGACGTGGCGTCCGGGCAGCTTCACCTCGGGGCGTCCGTGCTGTGCGCACGCAGTCAGGACGGGGACGCGGCACAGGGGCACCTTGACGAAGCCGAGCGGATCGTGGCGCGTACCGGCCCTGCTGAGCGCGTGCACTGGCTCGCCTTTGGCCCGACGAACGTCGGCGTGCACCGCGTGGCGGCACTGGCCGAACAGGACTTGTACCCCGAAGCCGTCGAGACGGCTTCCACGCTCACGATCCCCGAGAATTGGCCGAAGTCGCGCACCAGCCACCACTACGCCGAGGTCGCCCGCGCCCAGCTGTGGATGGGCCGCACCGAATCGGCGTTCAAGAGCCTCCAGCACGCACGGAAGGTGGCCCCCCAGCAGACGAAGTACCACCCCTTGGTCCGGGAGACTTACGCCGGGCTGGAGTCCGCCAAGCGCAGGATGCCGGAGACCTTCTTGAACTTCGGCGCATGGCTGGGCGTATGACTAAGAGTCACCCTTTGGCCGACGCTATCAGCGAGCCCTGATAGTTTCTGTCTGTGCATGTCGAGAGGCTGTGAGTGACAGCACCCCCGCGACCGCGCGACCGGCCCGGGGGCATGGCCCACGCTTACTGGAGCGTCGACATGATCGAGACTATCCGCCCCTGGTTCGAACCGGTGAGGGGGCTTGCGGTCCCACTGACCAGCCGCCCGCCCTCCGCCGCGCGCCGTCGTCCTGTCCCGCCGTCGCAGCCGGCACCGAGGCTGTGGGCGTGCCGACCGGGAAACACGATCATCGACTCCGACGCCCGTCCGGTGGTTCGGCCCCACCTCGTCGCGCACGAGCAGCACCAGCGGCGGCAGGCCCTGGCGTTTGCCCTCGACGGTGTCAACGTCGGCGCCGAGGGTATCCACGGCGGGTACGCCGGGAGGTTGGCGTGAACGTGCTCACGTGCGGCGCTCACCACCCCGGCGAGCGCTACCGGCCCTTCGGCCACCCCGACCGCTTCCCCTGCACCGAGCCAGCAGACCATGACGGCCTGCACCGGAACCGGCACGGCGCCGAGTGGGGGCCAGAGCGGCCCGTCAGCGGCCCGCTTGACCCAAACAAGGTCTGCAACCTGTGCAGGCAGCCCGGTGCGGAGATCATGATTGACCTCTTCGAGCGGAGCAGCGGACCCGCGTTCGCGCACTACGGCTGTAAGGAGTGCGCCCGCTGGTACGCGGGGCAGCCTCACTCCCCCGACTGGCTCAAGGCCGAGATGGGTAGGGAGGTGACACCCGATGGATGCTAACTGGCGCATTGAAATGATCACCGGGCAGCCCCTCCGGCTGAGCGAGAACGGGCGCATCATCGTGCCGCTCTGGCTCCTGCGGAACGAACGACACCACGCGGACCTGTCGCTGACGCTGCCTCTGCACGAAGCTGAGTCACTGCACGCCCGGCTGTGTCGCCTGCTCGCCACAGCGAACGGCGAACAGACCGAGCAGGTACCACCCTGCCGCTGAGCCCTCAACCCAGCTCAGCACGTCGCCCGCTTGCCCCCTCGGCGCAAGCGGGCGACGCTGACGTAACGAGAGTTGACTCCGCAGGCGTGCGGCTGAGGCTGCTGTGGCGAACGACCGGTGACCGTGCGGACCTGGGGGCCGGGCGGAGGGCATATCCGTTGGCGCGGTGCTCGGCCACGGGCCATGCTGTCCCGGTGCTGATCAGAGAAGCGACCGAAGAGGACTGGCCCGCGATGTGGGCCTTCATGGAAGGCGTCATCCGGGCGGGCGACACCTACACCTACGACCGCGACCTCACCGAGGAGCAGACCCGCGACTCCTGGCTGGTGCCGCTGCCAGGCCGGGCGTTCGTCGCCGTGGACGACGACGGCAGGATGCTGGGCACCTCAAAGGTGACCCGCAACCACGGGGGCGGCGGCGCGCACATCGCGAGTGCCAGCTACATGGTGGCCCCGGGCCACCATGGGCGCGGGGTCGGCCGGGCGCTGGGCGAGCACTCGCTTCAGTGGGCCAGGGCGGCCGGGTTCCGGGCGATGCAGTTCAACGCCGTGGTGGAGACCAACACCCGGGCCGTGGCCCTGTGGCACTCGCTCGGCTTCGCGACCATCGCCACGCTGCCGGGCGGGTTCGAGCACCCGGACCAGGGCTTCGTCGGCCTGCACATCATGTATCGGGAATTGTAGAGGCAGCCTCCCCCGCGCCGCGCCCGTAGGCGCGGGGGTACAGGCCGGGGGCGGTCCCGGCGGTGTCCCCGGCCGCGCTCCCCTTGCGCCGTTGGCGGTTCGGGCAGGCTTCTTTGCCGCCTCCCCGCACCCGCCTCGCATCCGGCGGGTTCGTACCGCCGGATGCGGCCATCAGGCGGGTGGCAGGGCCGCGAGCGCGGCGGCGGCGAGCTCAGCCAGTGGTGGGCGGGCGGCGGCCTGCTCCAGGACGGGCCGGGCCCGGGCGTCGCCCAGCTGGCCCAGCCCCTCGGCGCAGGCGCGCGCGACCGGCCAGTGGTGCGGCGGCCCGGCCAGCAACCGCGCCAGCAGCGCGGTGAGCGTCGGTACGGACTCCGGCGCGCGCAGCGCGGCCAGCAGGCGCACCGGGTGCAGGGCGTAGGCGGTGCGCAGCTCGTTGGCGGCCAGCGCGGCGGCGGCGCGGGCGGTGCGCGGGTCCCCCAGCCGCAGCAGGGCCGCGGCGGCGGCCTCACCCCGGGCCGGGTCCCGGTAGTTCAGGAGGAACACGAGCGTCTCGAAGGCCCGCGCGTCCCCGGCCTCGGCCAGCGCGCACGCCGCACGCTGCTGGGCGTCCACGGGGTGGCCGGGCTCGCTCAGCGTCCGCGCGTACTCGTCGAGCCGGTCCATACGGTGGGGTTCCCCGCTCTCGCTCCTTTCCGAACCTGGACAACTCCCCGGGCGTCCTTTCAGTGCCTCGCCGCTGTCCGGAAAGCGCCGGGCGGGCTTCACCGCCCTTATCTAAGGTCCCTCGCGGTTGCCAGGCGGAGGTGCTGGAGGTGGCGCGGCCCGTGCGGCGGAAGGCTGAGGGGTGGGTGCCCACCGGGTTTCGGGAAGGCGGGTCCCCCGGCTGAAGGCTGGGGGCGGACCGTGGCGGGGACCACACGGGCCGGGGTATGGCGTTCCCATTACTGACCAGTTAACCTGCTCATCAGAGCGGGACACCCGCTCAGGCGGTCTGGTGACGCAGCCGCCGAGAGTGCAAAGCGGTTCAGCTGACACGCGCGGCCCGGGGCAGGGGCCGTGCCGATTCCCTCACCCAACCTGACCAGGCACGTCCGCATGGCGGCGGTCCACCACGCCCCGCAGGCGCCGGTCAGCACCCTCGTTCTCAAGTCGTCACCCCTGGAGTCCCGTGATGGACCGTCCCTCCCTCAGCACCGTGGCCGTCGTCGGCCTCGGCACCATGGGCACCGGAATCTCCGAAGTCCTGGCCCGCGCGGGCCGCGAGGTCATCGGCATCGACGTCAGCGAGGAGGCGGCCGCGCAGGCCGTGACCGCGCTGGAGACCTCCACCGCCCGTGCCGTGGCGCGCGAGAAGCTGACCGAGCAGGAGCGGCGGAGCATCCTCGCCCGCTTCCGCACCTTCACCGACCTGAACGCCGTGGCCGAGGCCGGGCTCGTGATCGAAGTCGTGCCCGAGGACTACGCGCTCAAGCACGAGGTCCTCCGGGCGCTGGACGAGATCGTCAAGCCCACCGCGATCCTCGCCACCGGTACCAACGCGCTGTCGGTGACCCGGCTGGCCGCCGACTCCGCGCACCCCGAACGCGTCGTGGGGCTGCACTTCTTCAATCCGGCGCCCGCGATGAAACTGGTCGAGGTGGTCTCCTCGGTGCTCACCGCGCCGGACGCGGTGGAGGCGGTGACCTCGCTCGTCCAGCAGCTGGGCAAGGAGCCGATCCGGGCCGGGGACCGGCCGGGGTTCGTCGCCGACGGCCTGCTGTTCGGCTACCTCAACCAGGCTGCGGCCATGTACGAGGCGCGGTACGCCACCCGGGAGGACATCGACGCGGCGATGAGGCTCGGGTGCGGCCTGCCCATGGGGCCGCTGGAGCTGCTGGATCTCATCGGCGTGGACACCGCCCGCACCGTGCTGGAGGCGATGTACGCCGAGTCGCACGACCGGCTGCACGCCCCGGCCCCGATCCTGGGCCAGCTGACCCGGGCCGGGCTGACCGGACGCAAGGCGGGGCGCGGCTTCTACACCTACGACGCCCCCGGCTCGGCCACCGTCGTCCCCGACGCCCTCACCCCGGCCGCCGACGCCACGGCCGCCGCGCCGCGCGAGGTGCGGTCGGTGGGCGTCGCGGGATCGGGCACGATGGCCAGCGGCATCGCGGAGGTCTTCGCCAAGGCCGGGTACGCCGTCACCCTCGTCGCGCGCAGCCAGGAGAAGGCCGAGACGGCCACGGCGCGCATCGCCTCCTCGCTGGACCGCTCGGTGAAGAAGGGTCGCATGAGCGCCGAGGACCGCGACGCGGTGCTCGGGCGGGTGACGCCCGCCGGTTCGCTGGAGGCCATGGCCGGGGTGGACCTCGCCGTGGAGGCCGTCGCGGAGGACCTGGCCGTCAAGCAGGAGCTGTTCGGCACGCTGGACCGCGTCTGCAAGCCCGGCGCCGTCCTGGCCACCACCACCTCCTCGCTGTCCGTCGTCGCCTGCGCCCGCGCCACGAGCCGCCCGCAGGACGTCATCGGTATACACTTCTTCAACCCGGCGCCCGCGATGAAGCTGGTGGAGGTGGTGCGCACGGTGCTGACCGGCGACGACGTGCACGCCACCGTGCGCGCCGTGTGTACGAAGATCCGCAAGCACCCGGTGGACTGCGGCGACCGCGCCGGGTTCATCGTCAACGCCCTGCTCTTCCCGTACCTGAACAACGCGGTGAGGATGCTGGAGGAGCACTACGCGACGCTGGAGGACATCGACGCGGCCATGAAGCTCGGCGGCGGTTACCCGATGGGTCCGTTCGAGCTGCTGGACGTCGTCGGCCTGGACGTCTCCCTGGCCATCGAGCAGGTGCTGTACCGGGAGTTCCGCGAGCCCTCGCTGGCGCCCGCGCCGCTGCTGGAGCACCTGGTGGCGGCCGGATGCCTGGGACGCAAGTCCGGGCGGGGCTTTCGCGAGTACGCCCGTCGGTGAGCGCCCCCACCGGGTGGGGCGGGCTGCTGGAGCCCTCGGCTGGCGGCCCGCCTCCCCCGCTTCGCGGCCCGTGTAACGTTCCCCACATGTCGCAGCCCGCCAAGTCTTCCCCTACGCCTTCCCGCAGCTCCGCGTCCTCCCAGCGCCTGAAGATGCGCCGGGAGCTGGCCGCGGCGGCGATGGAGCTGTTCGCCAGCAAGGGGTACGAGGAGACGACGGTTGACGAGATCGCCGCCGCCGCGGGCGTGGCCCGGCGCACCTTCTTCCGCCACTTCCGCGCCAAGGAAGAGGCGATCTTCCCCGACCACGACGACACCCTGGAGCGCGCCAAGGCCGTCCTGGAGGCCGCGCCGCCGCACGAGCATCCGCTGGACACGGTGTGCCGGGGGATCAAGGAGGTCATGCGCATGTACGCGGCCTCCCCCGCGGGCAGTGTCGAGCGCTACAAGCTGACGCGGGAGGTCCCGGCGCTGCGGGAGCGGGAGATCGCCTCCGTGGCACGGTATGAGCGGCTGTTCACGCGCTATCTGCTGGGTCACTTCGACGAGGCGGCGCACCGGGACGGCGATGACGATCCGCTGCTGGCGGAGGTCGCGGCGTCCGCGGTGGTCACCGCGCATAACCATGTGCTGCGGCGGTGGCTGCGCTCGGGGGCGCGCGGTGACGTCGAGGCGCAGCTGGACCGGGCCTTTGCCATCGTGCGGTCCACGTTCGGCACGGGTTTCGGGGCGCGCAGCGCCGCGCTGGGCGCCGGGGTGCCGCAGCGGGCCGCTGCCGCCCCGGCCGCTGCCGCCGAGGGCGACGTGCTGGTCACGGTGGTCCGCACGGACACCCCCCTCCCCCAGATCATGCGCACGATCGAGCAGGCGCTGGCCCCGCACCGGGGGTGACCGGCGTCCCTCGTCCGCCCCGGCTGGCCGTCTTCCGCCAGCCGGGGCTTCTTGCTGAGCACGCTGCTGGGTAGCGCGCCACCGGTACGCGGGGACGGGTGGGCGGAACGGTCTCAGCACAGCAAATGGCACCGGGTGTCTTGTGGGCTGGCACTGCGTGTCATATGGTGAGGGCGTCGGCCACGGGCGCTGTCCCCGCGGTACATCCACACCGCGCGCCCGGCCACGCCTGCGTCACCAGGCGAAACGCGCACCCCGCGTACCGCGCGTCAGCGCACCACGTCATTGCGGCGAACCGCATTGCCTCACATCCCACCCGCGTCCCCGTCCACGCTCGCCGGAGGCATACCGTGACTCACCCGATTCTCGACGCGATCCTCTCCCCCGACAGCACCAAGGAAGACTTCGCCGCCCTGCCCCTGCCCGAGTCCTACCGCGCGATCACCGTGCACAAGGACGAGCAGGAGATGTTCCAGGGCCTGGAGACCCGGGACAAGGACCCGCGCAAGTCGCTGCACCTGGACGACGTGCCCGTGCCCGAGCTGGGGCCGGGCGAGGCCCTGGTGGCGGTCATGGCCAGCTCCGTCAACTACAACTCGGTGTGGACGTCGATCTTCGAGCCGGTCTCCACCTTCGGTTTCCTGGAGCGCTATGGCAGGCTCTCCCCGCTTGCCCAGCGGCACGACCTGCCCTACCACATCATCGGCTCCGACCTGGCGGGCGTCGTGCTGCGCACCGGCCCCGGCGTCCACACCTGGAACCCGGGCGACGAGGTGGTCGCGCACTGCCTGTCGGTGGAGCTGGAGTCCGCCGACGGCCACAACGACACCATGCTCGACCCCGAGCAGCGCATCTGGGGCTTCGAGACCAACTTCGGCGGCCTGGCCGAGATCGCCCTGGTCAAGTCCAACCAGCTCATGCCCAAGCCCCAGCACCTGAGCTGGGAGGAGGCCGCCGCCCCGGGCCTGGTGAACTCCACCGCCTACCGCCAGCTCGTCTCGCGCAACGGCGCGGGCATGAAGCAGGGCGACAACGTCCTCATCTGGGGCGCGAGCGGCGGCCTGGGCTCCTACGCCACCCAGTTCGCCCTCGCCGGCGGCGCCAACCCCATCTGCGTGGTCTCCAGCGACCAGAAGGCGGAGATCTGCCGCTCGATGGGCGCCGAGGCGATCATCGACCGCAACGCCGAGGGCTACAAGTTCTGGAAGGACGAGCGCACCCAGGACCCCAGGGAGTGGAAGCGCTTCGGCAAGCGCATCCGCGAGTTCACCGGCGGCGAGGACATCGACATCGTCTTCGAGCACCCCGGCCGCGAGACCTTCGGCGCCTCCGTCTACGTCACCCGCAAGGGCGGCACGATCACCACCTGCGCCTCGACCTCGGGCTACATGCACGAGTACGACAACCGCTACCTGTGGATGTCGCTCAAGCGCATCATCGGCTCCCACTTCGCCAACTACCGCGAGGCGTGGGAGGCCAACCGGCTCATCGCCAAGGGCAAGATTCACCCCACCCTCTCCAAGACCTACAGCCTGGAGGACACCGGGCAGGCGACCTTCGACGTGCACAAGAACCTGCACCAGGGCAAGGTCGGCGTGCTGTGCCTGGCGCCCGAGGAGGGCATGGGCGTCAGCGACCCGGAGACGCGCGCCAAGCACCTGGACGCGATCAACCGCTTCCGGAACGTCTGAGCACCCGAGTAGAGACGCGAGACGTCATGACTGAGCGTCAGAACACCAGCGGGCGCCCGCCGCGCGACCGGCCCTGGCTGATGCGGACGTACGCCGGGCACTCGACGGCCGAGGCGTCCAACGAGCTGTACCGCCGCAATCTCGCCAAGGGCCAGACGGGTCTGTCGGTCGCCTTCGACCTGCCGACGCAGACGGGGTACGACCCCGACCACGTGCTGGCCCGCGGCGAGGTGGGCCGGGTCGGCGTGCCCGTCTCCCACCTGGGCGACATGCGGCGGCTGTTCCAGGACATTCCGCTGGAGCAGATGAACACCTCGATGACCATCAACGCCACCGCCATGTGGCTGCTGGCGCTCTACCAGGTGGTCGCCGAGGAGCAGGGCGCCGACATCGGCGCCCTGCAGGGCACCACGCAGAACGACATCGTCAAGGAGTACCTCTCGCGCGGGACGCACGTCTTCCCGCCGGGACCCTCCCTGCGGCTGACCACCGACATGATCGCCTACACGGTGAACCACATCCCCAAGTGGAACCCGATCAACATCTGCAGCTACCACCTGCAGGAGGCCGGGGCCACGCCGGTGCAGGAGATCTCGTACGCGATGTCCACCGCGATCGCGGTGCTGGACGCGGTGCGCGACTCCGGGCAGGTGCCGGCCGAGCGGATGGGTGACGTCGTCGCGCGGATCTCGTTCTTCGTCAACGCCGGGGTGCGGTTCGTGGAGGAGATGTGCAAGATGCGGGCGTTCACCCGCATCTGGGACCGCGTCACCCGCGAGCGGTACGGCATCGAGAGCGCCAAGCAGCGCCGGTTCCGCTACGGCGTGCAGGTCAACTCGCTGGGGCTGACCGAGGCGCAGCCGGAGAACAACGTCCAGCGCATCGTGCTGGAGATGCTGGCGGTGACGCTGTCCAAGGACGCCCGCGCCCGCGCCGTGCAGCTCCCGGCCTGGAACGAGGCGCTGGGGCTGCCGCGGCCGTGGGACCAGCAGTGGAGTCTGCGCATCCAGCAGGTGCTGGCGCTGGAGAGCGACCTGCTGGAGTACGACGACATCTTCGCCGGATCGCACGTGATCGAGGCGAAGGTGGACGCCCTGGTGGCCGAGTGCTGGAGCGAGATCGAGCGCATCCAGGAGATGGGCGGGGTCATGGCCGCCGTCGAGTCCGGTTACCTCAAGTCGCAGCTCGTCGCCTCGCACGCGGAGCGGCGGGCGCGGATCGAGGCGGGCGAGGAGAAGATCGTCGGCGTCAACTGCTACGAGGCCACCGAGCCGAGCCCGCTGACAGCGGACCTGGACACCGCCATCATGACGGTGGACCCGGCCAACGAGGCGAACGTCGTGCGGGCGCTGGACCGGTGGCGCGACCAGCGGGACGAGCCGCGGGCCCAGGAGGCGCTGGCCGCGCTGAAGAAGGCCGCCGCCGGGGAGGCGAACCTGATGCCCCCCACCGTGGAGTGCGCCCGCGCGGGCGTGACCACCGGCGAGTGGGCGTGGGCGCTGCGCGACGTGTTCGGCGAGTTCCGCGCGCCGACGGGCGTGAGCAGCGCCCCGGTGGCGGTCGCCGCCGAGCAGGGCAGCGCGCTGGCCGAGGTGCGGCGCAAGGTCGCCGTCACCGCCGGGGAGCTGGGCGGCAAGCTGCGGCTGCTGGTCGGCAAGCCGGGCCTGGACGGCCACTCCAACGGCGCCGAGCAGATCGCCGTGAGGGCCCGCGACGCCGGGTTCGAGGTGGTCTACCAGGGCATCCGGCTCACCCCGGAACAGATCGTCTCGGCGGCCGTCGCCGAGGACGTGCACTGCGTGGGCCTGTCCATCCTGTCCGGCTCGCACGCCGAGCTGGTGCCGGACGTGCTGGACCGGCTGCGCCAGGCGGGGGCGGCGGACATGCCCGTCATCGTCGGCGGCATCATCCCCTCCGCCGACGCCGACGCCCTGAAGGCCGCCGGTGTCGCGGCGGTCTTCACGCCGAAGGACTTCGGCATCACGGAGATCATCGGCCGTATCGTCGATGCGATCCGCACCGCGAACCAGCTCGACCCCCTGGAGGTCCCCGCATGAGCACCCCCGTCAACCGCCTGCGCCCGCGTCGTTCCTGCCTCGCGGTACCGGGCAGCAACCCGCGCTTCCTGGAGAAGGCGCAGGGCCTCCCGGCTGACCAGGTGTTCCTGGACCTGGAGGACGCCTGCGCGCCGCTGGCCAAGGAGGGCGCGCGGCACACCATCGTGGACGCGCTGAACAACGGCGACTGGAGCGGCAAGACCCGCGTCGTGCGGGTGAATGACTGGACCACACACTGGACCTACCGCGACGTGGTGACCGTCGTGGAGGGTGCCGGGCCGAACCTGGACTGCGTCATGCTGCCGAAGGTGCAGGACGCCACCCAGGTACAGGCGCTGGACCTGCTGCTGACGCAGATCGAGAAGACGATGGGCTTCGAGGTCGGCCGCATCGGCATCGAGGCGCAGATCGAGAACGCCAAGGGCCTGGTGAACGTGGACGCGATCGCCGCCGCCTCACCGCGCCTGGAGACGATCATCTTCGGCCCGGCCGACTTCATGGCGTCGATCAACATGAAGTCGCTGGTCGTGGGCGAGCAGCCGCCCGGCTACCCGGCCGACGCCTACCACTACATCCTCATGCGCATCCTGATGGCCGCCCGCACCCACGACCTGCAGGCCATCGACGGCCCCTACCTGCAGATCAAGAACGTGGACGGCTACCGCGAGGTGGCCGGGCGTTCGGCGGCGCTGGGCTTTGACGGCAAGTGGGTGCTGCACCCGGGCCAGGTGGACGCGGCCAACGAGGTGTACTCGCCCTCCCAGGAGGACTACGACCACGCCGAGCTGATCCTGGACGCGTACGAGTACTACACCTCCGAGGCGGGCGGCAAGAAGGGTTCGGCGATGCTCGGCGACGAGATGATCGACGAGGCCAGCCGCAAGATGGCGCTCGTCGTCGCGGGCAAGGGCCGCGCCGCCGGCATGACCCGTACCAGCAAGTTCGAGGCCCCGGAGGCGTAAGCGATGCAGTTCGGCCGCACCTATGAGGAGTTCGAGGTCGGTGCCGTCTACAAGCACTGGCCGGGCAAGACGGTCACCGAGTACGACGACCACCTGTTCTGCCTGCTGACGATGAACCACCACCCCTTGCACATGGACGTCAACTACGCCGAGAAGACGACGGACTTCGGCAAGAACGTGGTGGTGGGCAACTACATCTACTCGCTGCTGCTGGGCATGTCGGTGCCGGACGTCTCGGGCAAGGCGATCGCCAACCTGGAGATCGAGTCGCTGCGGCACGTGGCACCGACCTTCCACGGCGACACGATCTACGGCGAGACGACGGTGCTGGACAAGACGCCGTCGAAGTCCAAGTCGGACCGGGGCATCGTCTACGTGGAGACCAAGGGCTACAAGCAGGACGGGACGCTGGTGTGCGTCTTCCGCCGCAAGGTCATGGTGCCCACCGAGGAGTACATCACGCAGCGGGGCGGCGAGCAGCCGGGGCGGCCACAGCTGGCCGAGCACCCGAAGGGCGGTAAGTGACATGGGACGTCTGGCGCAGACCGAGGGGCTGACCGACATCCAGCGGGAGATCGTCAGCACCGTCCGTGGTTTTGTCGACAAGGAGATCTTGCCGGTCGCCACGGAGCTGGAGCACAAGGACGAGTACCCGACTGAGATCGTCGAGGGCCTGAAGGAACTCGGCGTCTTCGGGCTGATGATCCCCGAGGAGTACGGCGGGCTGGGTGAGTCGCTGCTGACCTACGCGCTGTGCGTGGAGGAGATCGCCCGCGGCTGGATGAGCGTGTCCGGCATCATCAACACCCACTTCATCGTCGCCTACATGCTCAAGCAGCACGGCACGCGGGAGCAGAAGGACTACTTTCTGCCGAAGATGGCGGCCGGTGACGTCCGGGGCGCGTTCTCCATGTCCGAGCCGGCGCTTGGCTCGGACGTGTCGGCCATCTCCTCCAAGGGCGTGCGGGACGGGGAAGAGTTCGTCCTGACGGGCCAGAAGATGTGGCTGACCAACGGCGGTTCGTCCTCCCTGGTCGCGGTGCTGTGCCGCACCGACGAGGGACACCCCGAGGGGACCGCGCCGCACAAGTCGATGACCACGTTCCTGGTGGAGAAGGAGCCCGGTTTCGGCCAGGTCAAGCCGGGGCTGACGATCCCCGGCAAGATCGACAAGATGGGCTACAAGGGCGTGGACACCACCGAGCTCATCATGGACGGCCTGCGCGTCCCCGCCGACCGGGTCCTGGGCGGCCAGACCGGGCGCGGCTTCTACCAGATGATGGACGGCGTCGAGGTCGGCCGGGTCAACGTGGCCGCGCGCGGCTGCGGAGTGGCCCAGCGGGCCTTCGAGTTGGGCGTCTCCTACGCCCAGCAGCGCAGCACCTTCGGCAAGCCCATCGCCCAGCACCAGGCGATCCAGTTCAAGCTGGCCGAGATGGGCACCAAGGTGGAGGCCGCGCACGCCCTGATGGTCGGCGCCGCCCGCAAGAAGGACTCCGGGCAGCGCAATGACCTGGAGGCGGGCATGGCCAAGTACCTGGCGTCCGAGTACTGCAAGGAGGTCGTGGAAGACGCCTTCCGCATCCACGGCGGCTACGGCTTCTCCAAGGAGTACGAGATCGAGCGCCTGTACCGGGAAGCCCCGATGCTGCTCATCGGTGAAGGTACGGCGGAGATCCAGCGCATGATCATTGGGCGGCGCCTGCTGGAGGAGTACCGACTCCAGGACTGAGTGACGTTATATCCGGTTTCGGGGTGTTTCCTTCGAGGGGAAGGTCACACCCCGAACCGCGCTTCCCGGGGCCGACGAGGGCGCTGGCTTTCCCAGTTGCCGTCCGCAGCCGATATCATGCGGGGAAAAGCCGTGGTCCACCGAATCCGCGCGGCACCCTCCGCTACGAAGGTCTTCCATGCCCCACCGCTCATCTCCCGCACCCCGTGGTCGCGTCCGCATCGCTCGCGGAGCCACACCGTGGTTCCTCCCGACGCTCGCCACCGCGGCCGTCAGCCTCGCCGCCTCCCGGCGTTCCGGCGCGGCCCGGGTGCTCGCCGTGCCGGCCACCGCGCTCGCCGCCGGCATGCTGTGGTTCTTCCGGGACCCCGAGCGGGACATCGCCGAGGGCCGGGTCATCTCCCCGGCCGACGGCGTCGTGCAGTCCATCATGCCGTGGCAGGACGGCCGCACCCGCGTAGCGATCTTCATGAGCCCGCTGAACGTCCACGTCAACCGCGCGCCGATGGCCGGCACCGTGAGGTCCGTGGAGCACATTCCCGGTGGATACGTTCCGGCTTTCAACAAGGAGAGCGAGCACAACGAGCGGGTCGTCTGGCACTTCGACACCGAACTCGGCGACATCGAGATGGTGCAGATCGCCGGCGCCGTGGCACGGCGGATCGTCCCGTACGTGCCACGGAGCACCAAGGTCGAGCAGGGCGAGCGGATCGGCCTGATCCGCTTCGGCTCCCGCGTCGACGTGTATCTGCCCGAGGGCGTCGAGGCGGCGGTCGAGGTCGGCCAGACGACGACCGCGGGGGTGACACGCCTTGACCGTGACTGATCCCGACAGTCCCCGTACTTCCCCGGCGTCCTCGGCCTGGGGCCTGGAGGACGACGACGACGAGATGCCGCTGTCGATGCGCCTGTCGATCGCGGACACCCTGACCCTGGGCAACGCGACCTGCGGGTTCATGGCGGTGTACTTCACTACCACCGGGGTGCTGATCCCACACCTGACCGGCAGCGGCGACGGCGGCATGGCCCGCTCCAGCGCGGCCACGGCCGTCATGCTGATGCTGCTGGCCTCGGTCTTCGACCTGTTCGACGGCATCGTGGCCCGCAAGCTGCGCGCGTCCGCGATGGGCGCCGAGCTGGACAACCTGTCCGACCTCATCAGCTTCGGGCTGGCACCGGCGTACTTCGTGCTGGTGTGGGGCATGGTCGCCACCGACGCCAACCAGCATGTCTCGGCGCTGGCCGCGATCGTGGTGCTGCTGGCGGTGGTGCTGCGCCTGGCCCGGTTCTCCTGCGTCACCCTGCGTGACGGCATCTTTCAGGGCATGCCAAGCCCGTTCGGTGCACTGACCGTGGTGTCGATCGTGCTGCTGGAGCTGCCGTTCGTGCCGACGCTGCTGGCGATCATCGGCACGGCGTGGCTCATGGTCAGCCGTGTGGAGTACCCCAAGCCGCGCGGGCTGCTCGCCGTCGGGATGCTGACGTGGATTCTGCTGTCCATGGGCATGCTGGCCGCGTGGGCGCTCGGCACCCCGGGCGGCGAACTGCTGCTCCAGACCGGGTGCGCGCTGCAGCTGGTGCTCGGTGCGGTGATCCCGCTGTTCGCCACGGCCCGGCGCGTCAACACCTTCCGGGTGGACCGGCGGGCAGCGCGGACCGCCGCGCAGGGCTAGCACCTGGGGCTTTCCGCCCGCTCATCCGCGACACTGGGTCGCGGGTGAGCGGGCGTTTCGCTGGCCGGGTTACAGGTGGGTCTCAGCGAGCTGGACGGCGATCTCTTCCAGCAGGGGACCCGCGCCCGCCATGGACTTCTCCGGGTCCGGTTCCAGGGAGGACAGGGCGTAGACGGCCTCGATGCCCGCCTCCGCGACCCGCGACTCCTCGATCGCCAGACGGCCGCAGACAGCCACCACGGGCTTGCCCGCGGCCCGTGCCGCCGACGCGACACCCGCGGGCGCCTTGCCGTGCAGCGTCTGGGCGTCCATCGAGCCCTCCCCCGTGATGACCAGGTCCGCCCGCTCCAGCGCGGGAGCGAAGCCCAGCACCTCCAGCAGCACCTCGATGCCCGGCCGGAAGGTGGCGTCCAGGCCGACCAGCGCGCCGTAGCCGATGCCGCCAGCCGCACCGGCGCCCGGAGCCTGGGCACACTCGGTGGCCCTCGGCCCGATCGCCTCGGCCAGCGCGGAGGCGTAGTGGGCCAGCGCGGCGTCCAGCGTCGCGACGTCCTCCTCGGAGGCCCCCTTCTGCGGCCCGTAGACGGCCGGAGCGCCCTGCGGGCCGGTGAGCGGGTTGTTCACATCGCTGGCGAGCACGATCTCGACGTCCTTCAGGCGGGGATCCAGGCCCGAGAGGTCGGCGGTGGCCAGCTCGCTCAGCGGGCCGCCGCCGGGGGCGAGCGGCTGTCCGTCAGCGTCCAGGAAGCGGGCACCCAGCGCCGCCAGCATGCCCGCACCGCCATCGGTGGTGGCCGAGCCGCCGACGCCGAAGACGACCGTCTTCGCGCCCGCCTCGACTGCGGCGAGCAGCAGCTCGCCGCTGCCGTAGGTGGTGGCGGTGAGCGGGGCGAAGCGGCCCTCGGGCAGCAGTTGCAGACCCGACGCCTCGGCCATCTCGACGATCGCGGTGTCCCCGCGCAGCGCGTACGCCGCCGTCACCGGGGTGCCGAGCGGACCCGTGACGGTGACCTCGCGGCGCTCGAAACCGCCCGCCACCGCCGCGACGACCGTGCCGTCACCGCCGTCGGCCACGGGCAGGGCCTCGACCTCGACATCCGGGCGGGCACGCCGCAGCCCGGCCGTCACGTGCTCGGCGACCTGCACGGCCGTCAGCGAGCCCTTGAACTTGTCCGCGGCGATCAGCACGCGCCCTGTGTGCGTCATGTAGGTCGTCCCTTGCTTTCGAACGGGCAGTCGCGCCGCGTCCGACTTTATCCGAGGCCGGGTTCCGGTGCGGTGTGCCCCTGTCCCCTCCCCAGCCCCCGGCCGGGGACCGTGCCTTCCCGGAACCCGGGTCGGACGGCCCCGGTCCCCGGCTGCCGCGCCGCCGGGCGGCACGGCCTGCGGCCAGGTCCTGGGGCTCCCCGGCTCGCGGACCGGAGCCGGGGGCCACACCCTCGCACAGCGGGAAAGCCACAGGGGAGCCGGGCGCAGCGTCCGCCGGTTTCCGGGAGCGGGGAGTTCAGGGGGTGGCGCGCAGGCGGCGCCAGATGGCCTTGGCGGCGTTGTGGCCGGACATGCCGTGGACGCCGGGGCCCGGCCACGTGGCCGCGGAGCACAGGTACACCGCGGGGTGCCCGGTGGCGTAGGGGACGCGGGCCAGGCGCGGGCGCAGCACGGTCTGCAGGCCGGTGAAGGCGCCGCAGGCGATGTCGCCGCCGACGTAGTTGGGGTTGCGCGCGGCCAGCTGCGGCGGCCCGGCCACCGCACGGGCCAGCACGAGGTCGCGGAAGCCGGGGGCGAAGCGTTCGATCTGCCGCTCGATCGCGTCGGTGAGGTCGCCGTCCCAGCCGCCCGGGACGTGGCCGTAGGCCCAGTAGACGTGCTTGCCGTCCGGGGCGCGGCCGGGGTCGGTGAGGGTGGGCTGCGCGGTGATGAGGAACGGCACCTCGGGCGCGTGGCGGCTGCCGGAAGCGGCGGTGAGCGCGGCGCTGATCTCGGCGGTGTTCGCGCCGAGGTGGACGGTACCGGCACGGCGGACCTCGGGCGCGGTCCACGGGACGGGGCCGTCCAGCGCGTAGTCGATCTTGAACGCGGCCGCGCCGTGCCGGAAGCGGGAGAAGGCGTCTGAGAGCCCGGCGATGCGGGCGAGAGCCAAGGGCGCGGTGTCGAAGACGTAGGCGCGGGCGGGCGGGAGTTCGTCGAGCCGCTTGACCTCCACGCCGGTGTGCACGGCGCCGCCCAGGTCCCGCAGGTAGGCGGTGAGCGCGTCGGAGATGGCCTGGGAGCCGCCGCGCGCGAGCGGCCAGCCGTGCTCGTGCGCGGCGAGGGCGAACACCAGGGCCAGACCGGAGGTGGCGGGTGTGCTGAGGGGGGCCATGACGTGCGCGGCCAGTCCGGCGAACAGCGCGCGGGCCCGGTCGTCGCGGAAGCGGCGCAGCAGCCAGGAGACGGGCGGCAGACCGACGGCCCCGAACCGGGCGAGGGTAACCGGGTCGCGGGGGAAGCCGTCCCAGGGGACGGTGAGGAAGTCCGCCGCGAGCGTGTCCCAGCGGCCGGTGTAGGGGGCGAGCAGCCTGCGGTACGTCCCGGCGTCCCGTGGCCCCAGCGAGGCGGCCGTCTCCCCCACCGAGTGCGCCAGGACGGCGGCCGTGCCGTCGGTGAAGGGCTGGGCCATCGCCAGCTCGGGGTGGAGCCAGGTGAGGCCGTAGCGTTCCAGCGGCATGGCCCGGAACGCGGGCGAGCCCACCCCCAGGGGGTGGACGGCCGAGCAGGGGTCGTGCCGGAAGCCGGGCAGCGTCAGCTCCTCGGTACGGGCGCCGCCGCCGACGGTGTCTTTCGCCTCGAACACCTCGACCGTGAAGCCCCGGCGGGCCAGCTCGACGGCCGCGGTGAGCCCGTTCGGCCCGGCTCCCACGACCACCGCATCGCGCATGGACGGCACGTCAGCTCTCCCTCATCGCCCGGGGTGCGCTCCTGACAGCACCGAGAGGATACGCCCCTGGGTGGCCGCGTCCCGGGCGGCGACGAACGGCAGGGCGTTGCCGCCGGTCAGGGTGAACGCGGTGCCGTCGCTGGTGGCATGGGTGCCGCCCGCCTCGGCGACGAGCAGCAGCCCGGCGGCGTGATCCCACGGGTTCTCCCATCCGTAGGCCGTGGCGTCGAGTTCGCCGGTGGCGACCTTCAGGTACTCCAGGCCCGCCGAGCCGCTGGGGCGCGGGGCGATGCCTTCGACGCGCAGCCGCAGCAGGGCGCGGCGACGGTCCTCGTCGATGAAGTCGGGGTGGTCGGTGGCGACCCGCAGCGGGGCCCCGGCTTCGGGCGAGCCGCAGGTCAGCGCGCGGCCGTCCAGCGCGGCGCCGCCGCCGCGCCAGGCGGTGGCCAGCTGGTCCCGGGCGGGCGCGTACGTCCAGGAGGCCAGCAGCTCACCACGGTGGGCGAGGGCGACCAGGGTGCAAAAGCCCTCCTCGCCGCGCACGAACTGGCGGGTGCCGTCCACCGGGTCCACGATCCACACCGGCGCGTCGCCGTGCAGGGCGTGCAGGGCGGACGGGTCGGCGTGCACGCCTTCCTCGCCGACGAACGCCGAGCCCGGCAGCAGCGCGGGCAGCGACTCCTCCAAGTGGGCCTCCGCGCGCCGGTCGGCGATGGTGACCAGGTCGTGCGGGCCCGCTTTTTGCAGCACGTCGTCGTCCGCGAGCTGCCGCCAGCGCGGCATGATCTCTTCGGCGGAGGCCTTGCGGACGGCCGCTTCGACCCCGGCGGTGAGCGCGTCGTCGATCATGTGCCTATCCAACCACGCCCCCAGGACACCGGGCGGGGCGGGCGAGGGGCGTCCGGTGCTCAGGGCTCAGCTCACCTTGGCGCCGTGGGCATCGAGCGCGGCCTTTGGGGCGCCGACGACGGGCGTGCTGACCGGGCCGGTCCTTCCGCCGCTTCGTCACGGGGCACCGGCTGAAGCCGCAGACGGTGGAGTGGTCCGTCGCCTGCTGGGTCCTCCTGCCCGCGTGGGCCCGGAGCAACGGACCCACGCGGGCAGAAGGACGCGTGGCGCGTGGGCGGGGTGGAGGGCTTCAGCCGGTCCAGCTGCCCGCTGCCGCGGCTGCGGCCGCGTACTCCTCGAACGGCCGCGCGGGACGCCCCGCCACCCGCACCACGGTGTCCTGCGGTTCGGCGTCGCCCAGGGCCCGCAGGGCGGCGAACGCCGCGAGGTCCTCGGCGGCGTCCTGCGGCGAGCGCCCGATCTCGGCCTGCTGGGCGAGGTAGGCGTCCTCCTCGCCGTGGAACGTGACCGGCCGCCCCGAAGCCCGGGTGATCGTGGCACACGCCTCGGCGAAGGACAGCGCGCGCGGCCCAGTGACCTCGTAGGTGCGCCCGGCGTGTTCCTCGGGCGCCGTCAGTACGGCGGCACAGACGGCGGCGACGTCGTCGAGGTCTACGAAGGTCTGCTTGCACGAACCGACCGGGACCGCCAGCTCGCCCCCGAGCACCGCGGCGCGGAAGGCTCCCTCGTCGAAGTTCTGGTCGAACCAGTCCGACCGCACCACCGTCCACTCGGCGCCGCTGTCGCGCACGGCCCGCTCCGCGGCGAGCAGCCGCTCGTCGTGTATCACCTCAATGGCGCGGCTGGACAGCAGCACCAGATGGCGGACTTTGCTGTCCACGGCCTGGGCGACGAAACGCGGGTTCAGCCCGACGCCGTCAGGGGCGAGCAGAAAGGCGCCGCGCACGCCGTCCAGTGCCGGTTCCCAGGTGGCCTCGTCGGTCCAGTCGAACGGTGTGGGGCCACGCCGCGAGGCGGCTCTGACCGGCGCCCCCAGGCCGCGCAGCTGGGCGGCGACCCGGCGGCCGACCGAGCCCGTGGCTCCCGTGACGAGAACAGGTGCAGTATCCATATAGTCGGCAACGATAGCCGGGTGGGAGGCCCGAAGGGCCGCGACAACGCCCCGCTCCACGCCGACTTCGCGCCAATTTCCGCCAGCACCTCCGCTGAGCAGGACGCACAGCACTGTCTGTAGCTCCCTTCACCAACACCTGAAGCTGTTCTGATGGTTCTGCGTTGACGGCCCAAAAGCGGCGAAGATATGTTCCGGTAATCTCACCAGCGCCGTGTACGCGGAGCGCGAAGCCCGTGCCTGCGTCAACAAGCGGAAAACGCAGGGGCCGCAGCACATTTCCCTGGTCGCGCGGGGCCTGCTTTTGTGTGGTACCGCTCTTCGCACCGCCCGCGTCGTGCGTCCTGCCGGAGGGCACGGCCAGGGCTCCCGCACGGCGTTCGCCGTTCCCGGCGGAAAGCCGTGGCATCCGCATTCGGCCCCGTGATTACCGCGCGCCGCCGCGAGCGGGCCCCGTGATCCACCGCGACGCAGCGCGGCGTTCACCCTCCCGCAGCATCCCGGAAGGACGAAAGCCATGTCCCAGCCAGAGCACGCCACGACGACGCGGCCAGCCCCGGCGGGCCTGCGGCCGGCCATCCACCACGTCGGTGTGCAGACCGCCGACCTGGAGAACTCCATCACCTGGTACCAGGAGTTCTTCGGGGCCGAGAAGCGGTGGGAACTCGACCACTTCTCCGACCTCACCCTGAGTCGGCTGCCGGGCATCGGCCGCCTGGTCGAACTGGCCGTCGGTGACCTGCGCTTCCACCTGTTCGACCGGGCCGGGCACACGCGCCGCGTACCGCCCGCCGAGTCGTTCCAGTTCCAGCACGTGTGCCTGCGCGTGGACACGCCCGCGGAGCTGGAGACGGCCCGGG
Source organism: Streptomyces sp. JJ66 (assembly GCF_019303495.1). Classification (GTDB taxonomy): domain Bacteria; phylum Actinomycetota; class Actinomycetes; order Streptomycetales; family Streptomycetaceae; genus Streptomyces. The sequence goes on from NZ_JAEVFI010000001.1 coordinate 66,969, forward strand.
ACCGCTGGCTGAGGCTGTACCGGTCGGGCCGGTTCACCTTCGCCAGCTCCGAGCAACCGACCGACATCGTCATCGACGACGACGGCGTGCGCAGCCTGTACGTGCTCGACGTCAACGGCCTGGAGTACGAGTTCGCCCACGTGCCGGAAGGAAGCCGATGAGTGCGCTCACCTCACCGCCCCGCACGACCGCGCAGCCAGTCGCGGCCTGGGACTTCGGGGACTTTCCCTACGGTCTGGAGCCGTTGGTGATGCCCCCCGTCGGCCAAGCCCCCGCCGACGCGGAACACCAGCCCCTGACCGTACCCCCGTGCGATCCGGAACGGGTGTGCGTGGAGCTGTCGGTGCTCTCCGGCCAGGAGCCTGCCGGCCCTGCCCTGCTCGCGGCACCGCCCATCGCCGCCTACGACCAGCTGTTCTGGTTCCGGTGGATCACCGGCCACCAGGTGACCTTCGCACTGTGGCACCTGACGGGCCGCCTGATCGCCGAGGCATCCGCGCACGGGGCTCCCCAGCCGGGTGTACTGGAACGGCTGGAAACCTACACCCACGCGTACTGCGCCATGCTGCTGTACAGCGGATCGTGTCCACGCGGCGTCTACCAGAGTCTGATCCGGCCGGTGATGTTCCTCCAGCACCGGGCGTTCAGTGGCACCTGGGCTCCCGACTTCGCGCCAGTGCGCGCCCTGTACCGCGGTCGGCCGCTACCGTGGCTGAACGACGAGCGGGCCGCCGGGCTGCGGGCCGCGATCGACACCCACCGCGCGGTCCATGACAGCGTCGCCGCCCGCCTGGTGCCCAGCGGGCACTCGCTGCTCCAGCAGACGATGGCCCAGACGCCGGTCCGTCCCTCCGAGCGGACCGCCGCGCTCTACGACAACTTCTTCATGACCCTGCGCGGCCCGGTGTCCGACGCCGCCGTGGCCGCCCAGCTGCTGCGCAGACTGCGGGCGGTAGCCCTCGACCTGGCCGGCAACGGTCTGTACCCGCTGGGCCGGGACGACGACGCCGAGGTCTGGCACGGCTCGGTGGCCGCCTGCGAACGCCGCATCGGAGCGATCCTGCCCGAGGCCGCGCGCCACGCCGCCCGGCTGGTGGACGGGCCGAAGCGCTGAGCCGCCTGCCGCCTGCCCGACGCCGGGCAACCGAACGGAAAGGAGAGCGGGGCACATGCGCCACGGAGTGCTGCTGCTGCCCGAACACCGCTGGTCACGAGCCCGGGAGCGCTGGCTGCTGGCCGAGGAGCTCGGTTACGACCACGCCTGGACCTACGACCACCTGATGTGGCGCTGGTTCCACGACCGGCCCTGGTTCTCGGCCGTCCCCACCCTGGCCGCCGCTGCCGAGGCCACCTCCCGCATCGGCCTGGGCACGCTGGTGGCCAGCCCGAACTTCCGGCACCCCGTGGACTTCGCCAAGGAGCTGGTCACCCTCGACGACGTCTCGGGCGGCCGGATCGTGTGCGGGGTGGGCGCCGGGGCCGACGGCTACGACGCCCGGCTGCGCGGTGACCGCCCCCTGAGCCAAAAGCAGCGCGCCGCCCGGTTCGGGGAGTTCGTCGAGCTGCTGGACCTGCTGTTGAGCCACCGGCACACCAGCTTCGCCGGCCAGTGGTACACGGCCACCGACGTGGTGGTGGAACCCGCGTGCGTCGCCCGGCCGCGCCTGCCGCTCGCGGTGGCCGCCGCCGGGCCCCGGGGCATGGCGCTCGCGGCCCGGCACGCCGACATCTGGGTCACCAGCGGGCCGCCGAACGTCTTCGAACCCGAGCGCTACGACCGGCTGGTGCCGCTGCTCAAGGATCAGCTGGCCGCATTGGACGCGGCGTGCGCGGCCCAGGGACGGAACCCGGACACACTGCGCCGCCTGCTGCTGACCGACGCCGCGGTGGGCGGCGTCCTGGAGTCCACCGGGTCCTACCAGGACGCGGCCGGGACCTTCGCGGACCTCGGCTTCACCGATCTCGTCGTGCACTGGCCCCGCCCGGACTTCCCGTACGCGGGAAGCGAAGAGGTGCTGACGGAGTTCGCCGCCGCCGAGCTGGGAGGTAACCGATGACGTGCCCGTTCGAGGTGGTCGGGATGTTCGGCACCCGGCCGGGCGGGGGCAGCCCGCTGGCCGTGGTCCACGACGCCGACGGGCTGGATGACACCACCCTGCGCCGGATGAGCGGCCTGCTGCGCACCGACGAGACCGTGTTCGTCCTGCCACCCACCACGGCGGACGCCACCCACCGGGTCCGGGTCTTCACCGCGCGCGGGGAGTCGCCCCACGGCGGCCACTCGGCGGTGGGCACGGCGGTGGCGCTGGTCCGCTCCAGACGGCTGGCGCCCGGACGCGTCGTCCAGCAGTGCGGGGAAAGCCTGCTGGAGCTGGAGGCGGACGCCCGGCAGGCGACGGTCACCGCTGCCGGGCCATGGCCGAGTCGCGCGCTGGAGGCCGGGCCGCTGCTGGACGCCGTCGGACTGCGCGAGCGGGACCGCGCGCCGGGTTCGGTGCTGGCCGCCGGGTTCGGCCCGCTGTTTCACCTGCTGCCCGTGCGCGCCGACGCGGTGTCCGCCGCCCGGCCCGACGAGGCGGCCATGGCGGAAGGCGGACTGCCGGACGTCTTCGTCTTCCACTGGGACGAGGGCTCGCGCACCGCCACCGCGCGGCTCTTCGCCCCCGGGTACGCCATCGGGGAGGACCCGGCGTGCGCGTCGGTCGCGCTGGCGCTCGGGGTGTGGCTGGCGGACCGCGAGCTGACCAGCGCGCAGGGCGCGTTCCGCATCGAGCAGGGAGCCGAGCTGGGACGCCCCGCCGTGCTGGAGGGCACGATCAGCGGCGGGAGCGCGGGCGGTCTCACCGTGACCGTCACCGGCCAGGCGCCCCGGGAACTGGCCGGTCACCTCGCTGTACCGGCCCCGGACCCCACCGCGGCCTGACAGCGGCCCCCGGCCCCGGCCCCCCGGCTCGCTGTCGCTGCCGCCGGTCCCATCCCCGCGTCCGCGTCCAGCATGGCGGCGCGTCGTAACGCTGCCCGCCGATCCGCAGGAGGTTCGCCTTGTCGCGTCCCGAACTCCACGGCACCCGAGGTGCCGTGTCCACCACCCACTGGCTGGCGTCCGCCTCGGGCGCCGCCATGTTCGATGAGGGCGGGAACGCCTTCGACGCCGCGGTCGCCGCGGCGTTCGTCATCCAGGTCGTCGAGCCGCACCTGAACGGTCCGGCCGGGGACGTGCCGATCCTCGTGCACGACGGGCGGCGCGGCACCGTGGATGTCATCTGCGGGCAGGGCCCGATGCCTGCGGGCGCGACGGTCGAACACTTCCGCGGCCTCGGGCTGCGGGCCGTCCCCGGGGCCGGGCTGCTGGCGGCATGCGTGCCGGGGGCTTTCGGCGCGTGGCTCACGCTGCTGCGCGACCACGGGCGGCTGCCGCTGGCGACCGTCCTGGCCCCCGCCGTGCACTACGCGCGCGAGGGGTTCCCGCTGCTGCCGAAGGCCGCGGCGATGATCGAGGTCATGGCTCCGCTGTTCCGCGCCGAGTGGCCCGAGTCCGGCGCGGCGTACCTGCGGCCGGACGGCAGCGCCCCGCGTGCCGGGGAGCTGCTGCGGAACCCGGCGCTGGCCGCCACCTACGAACGGCTGCTGGCCGAGGCCGCGACGGCGCGCGGAGGCCGGGAAGCAGGCATCGAGGCGGCGCTGCGCGGCTTCTACGAGGGATTCGTGGCCGAGGCGATCGACCGGTACGCCCCCCGTACTGCGGTGCTCGACGCCACCGGGCACCGCAACCAGGGGGTGCTCAGCGGCGCCGACCTGGCTGGCTGGCGGCCCCCGGTGGAGGCTCCGGTGGCACGCGAGTACCGGGGACACCTGGTACACAAACCGGGGCCGTGGTCGCAGGGGCCGGTGTTTCTCCAGCAGCTCGCGCTGCTGGAGGGTGCCGGGCTGGATACCGTTCGGTTCGGCTCGGCCGACCACCTGCACACCGTGGTGGAGGCCGCCAAGCTGGCCTTCGCCGACCGGGAGGCGTGGTACGGCGACCCCGCGTTCACCGACGTCCCGCTGGAAGGTCTGCTGGATGCCGGCTACGCCGCCGAACGGCGTGCGCTGATCGGGCGGGAGGCGTCCGCCGAACTGCGGCCCGGCTCCCCCGCCGGGCGCCCGCCCCGTCTGCCGGACCTGGCCGGGGACCCGGACGTGCGACGCGGCCATGGCTGGCGCGACCAGCTCGCCGACGGCATCCCGGCTGTCGTCCTGCTCTCCCAGGCCAAGGGCGACACCTGCTGCGTGACGGCCTCGGACCGGGAGGGCAACATGGTCGCGGCCACACCCAGCGGCGGCTGGCTGAAGAGTTCACCGGTGGTCCCGGGGCTCGGCTTTCCCCTCGGCACCCGGGGACAGATGGCCTGGCTGGACCCCGGACACCCCAACGCCCTGGCCCCGGGCAAGCGACCGCGCACGACCCTCAGCCCCTCGCTCGTGCTGCGCGACGGGGCGCCGTACCTGGCCTTCGGCACACCCGGCGGCGATCAGCAGGACCAGTGGACGCTCAACGCGTTCCTCGCCCACGTCGACTTCGGCCTCGGCCCGCAGGAAGCGGTGGAGGCCCGCACGTTCCACACCGATCACGTCCCGTCGTCGTTCACGCCCCGCACGTTCCGGCCCGGCACGCTGGTGGCCGAGCGGGGGTTCGACGCCGCGGTGCTCGCCGAGCTGCGCGCCCGTGGACACGAGGTGCGCGAGGTGGAAGCCTGGTCCCTGGGCAAGGTGTGCATGTCCGGGGCCCGGGCCGACGGCGGCGTGCTGGCTGCCGCCAGCCCACGGGGCCGGCAGGCGTACGCCGTGGTCCGGTAGGGCGAGTCGGCGCGCGACGGGCACGGGGGAGGTCACCGCCGCTGCCCGTCACGGCTCAGGCCCCTCGCGGGTCAGACTCCTGTGCCCGCCAGGGCGCGGCGGACGTCTTCGGCGGCGTAGTACGTGCGTCCGGCCAGACGGCGCCGGTCCCAGTTGCGTTCGCTGGCCAGCCGGTACACGCTGCCCCGCGGTATGCCCCACAGGGCGGTGACGTCGGCGGAGCTGAGCCAGCGCGGCGCCCGGCGGGTGTGTGCGGTGTCCTGCGCCGACGCTGGTCCGCCCCGGGCGTCAGCGGCCCGGGACGCGGCCGCTAGCCGGTCCGCTCCGCTCCAGTTGTGCTCCGGGTCGGCGTCGCAGGTGGCGTGGGCTGGACGGTGCCGTCCACGGGCCCCGCGCGCGGTGAGCCGTCCGTCGCAGCCGGGCGCGGGGCAGGGGCCCAGGACGCCCCGCGCGGGGCTCTCCTCGGGGCGGGCGACGCGCCGCGTCTGCTCGACCAGCCGGGCCGTCTCCTCGGCGAACTCCCCGGCGGCCGGGTGGCGGACGACGAAGCCGAGCCGCTCGTGCAGGAAGGCGCACAGGTCCGGCACACAGCGCCGGGGCGGCCGCGTGCCCGTGCCCTGCACGACCAGCCCGGCCCAGGAGGACAGGACAGCGAGCACGCCGTGGCGCACGTCCGCCGCACCGGCGTGCAGCAGCGACGCGGGGCCGCGTCCCGGAGCCGGGGGCCTGGTCCACGCCGGGGCGGCGCCGCGCAGGTGGCGCTCGCCGCACTCGCGGTAGAGCGACGGCAGCCGGGTCAGATCGGCGGCCAGACGGCTCCGGCATTCCAGGCACAGCCGGGTCCCGAGAACGGCCCGGCCGCCGCCCACGGCGGAGTCCGCGCACCGCGGACCCGCGCAGCGCTCTCCGTCCTGACAGCCGGTCACCTGCGCCATGGTCATTTCTTCTCCCTTGCCGCCGTCGGATTCCCGCGCGCGGATTCCCCCGCGGGCGATTTCGCGTTCGCTCCCGCATCTTTCCCGAAGCCGGGCGCCTTCCGCAGGCGAAAGCGACACTGGGCAGCCTCGTGAGGAGATCCTGAGAAGCCCGTGCAGATTCTCTGACACAGCCCTGAAAATCCCTTGACCGAGCCACTGTTGACGCGTTCCGCGCGGCGAAGATAGACATCTCTACAGTGCGCTTCGACTGTGCCCACCAGCCGTCCGGCGGGGTCCCCCAGCGGTACCCGTCAGCCCTCGGTACGGCGGGGGCACCACCACGCAAGACGAGGAGCACCACCAGTGGAATTCACTCGCGAGTGGGCGGAAAAACGCGACGCTGAGGACCAGCTCTCCGGATTCCGGGAAGAATTCGCGCTGCCCGCAGGTGTCATCCAGCTGAACGGCAACTCACTGGGACCGCTGCCGCGTGCGGTGCCCGGTGCGCTGGACCAAGTGGTGCGGCGGGAGTGGGGCGAGCACCTCATCCGCGGCTGGTTCGAGGACGGTTGGTGGGACGCGCCGGAACGGGTCGGAGACCGCGTCGGGCGGCTCGTGGGCGCCGCGCCCGGACAGACCGTCGTCGGTGAGTCGACATCGGTGCAGCTGTTCAACGCGCTGACGGCCGCGGCCCGGCTGCGGCCGGAGCGCACCGTGCTCGTCTCGGACGCGGGCAACTTTCCCACCGACCGCTACCTGGCCGTCTCCGTCGCCCGGATGCTGGGGCTCCGGCTGGTCCAGACGCCGGTCGCCGCCCTGCCAAAGGTGCTGGAGCGGCACCGCGGCGAGGTGGGGGCGGTGCTCGCCGGGGCGGTGGACTTCCGCACCGGCGAGCTGTGGGACGTCGCGGCGCTGACCGCGCGGGTGCGGGACGCCGGCGCGGTGACGGTGTGGGACCTCAGCCACGCGGCCGGCGCGGTACCGCTCCACCTCGACGAGGCGGGCGTGGACCTGGCGGTGGGCTGCGGCTACAAGTACCTGTGCGGCGGACCCGGAGCACCAGCGTTCCTGTACGCGGCGGCCCGGCACCACGAGGCGCTGGACCTGCCCGTCACCGGCTGGCACGGCCACGCGCGGCCCTTCGAGATGGCCGACACCTTCGTCCCCGCCCCCGGCATCGCGCGGGCCCGGACCGGCACGCCGCACCTGCTGTCCCTGCTCGCGCTGGAGGCCGCCCTCACTCCGCTGGAGGCCGCCGGGGTTGCCGCTGTCCGCGAGAAGAGCCTGCGGCTGGGCGACTACCTGATGAGCCTGGTGGACGGGGCGGGCACCACCACGCGGACGCGGGAACGCACCGGTGCGTGGCCGGAGGTGGTCACGCCGCGGGCACCCGCACGGCGCGGCAACCAGGTCACGCTGCGGCATCCCCGCGCCCCGCGCCTGTCGGCCGAGCTGATGGCGCGCGGGGTGGTGACCGACGCGCGCCCGCCGGACCTGATCCGGCTGTGCCTGAACGGACTGTACGTCTCCTACACGGACGTCTTCGACGCCGTGACGCACCTGCGGGAGGTGACCCGGTGAACCAGCACAACCGGCACGACCAGCACGGCCAGCACGACCAGCCCAACCAGTATGTCGCCTACGCCCGCATGGACGCGCTGCACGCACTCCAGGAACCGCGCACCTCCTCGCCGTTCGAGATGTCGTTCATCTTGATCAGCCAGGTCAAGGAGCTGCTGTTCCGGATGGTGCACCTGGAGGCCGACCAGGCCCGCGCCCGCCTGGCCGAGGACCGCCCCGAGGCCGCCTGCCGGGCACTGACCCGCACGGTGCGCAACCAGCGCGTCCTGACCGGGTGCTGGGAAAGCATGAACGCGATGCCCGCCGATGAGTTCCTCGGCTTCCGGGACACCCTCGGCCAGGCGTCCGGCACGCAGTCGTTCATGTACCGGCTGCTGGAGTTCACCCTCGGCAACCGGGCGACGGCCGTGGTGCGTTCCGCGGACCTCACCGCCTTCCCGGTCCTGCGTGCAGAGCTGGGGCGCCCGAGCCTGTACGACGAGGTACTGCGCTTCCTCGCCCGCCGCGGGCTGCCCGTACCCGAGTCCGTGGTCGCACGCGATCCGGCCGTCCCGTACACACCTCACGACGCGGTCGAGAAGGTCTGGCTGAGCGTGTACCACGATCCGGACGGACATCGCGCGGCCTACGACCTCGCCGAACAGCTCCTGGAGGTCGCCTACCAGTTCTCCCGCTGGCGGGCCACCCACCTGCTGGTGGTGGAGCGGATGCTCGGCGGCAAGCGCGGCAGCGGCGGCAGCGACGGCGCGGCGTGGCTGCGCACCGTCAACGAGCACCGGTTCTTCCCCGAACTGTGGACCATGCGCTCTCTGCTGTGAGCCACCCCCGGACCCACCGTGTGCACCGGTAACGGACGCCCGGCACCGGACGGCCTCCACCGCCGCGATAGCCGCCGCGAAACCAGACCCACGACCCCACCGGCCCGACCGGCCCGACCCGAAGGGACCCGCGCGATGAACGAACTCGGCCTCGTCATGGGGCAGGAAGCCTACGCGGCCGCCGTGGCCCAGCAGGACCGCGAGCTGGAGTTCACGCTGCTGGGCCGTCAGTGGCACCAGCTCAGCGGGGTGCTGGGCGGCGAGTACAACCACGCCACCGGCCTGTTCGCGTCCTGGCTGCCGCACGCGGGCGTGCGGCGCATGCTGGAGATGGGCTGCGGCTGCGGCGTCGCCTCCGTCGTCGCGGCGCTGGAGGGCGTGCCGGAGGTGACCGCGCTGGACATCAACCCGGCGGCCGTGCGGACGACCGAGCTGAACGCCCGCCGCCACGGGGTGGCCGACCGTGTCCGTGCCCGCGTCAGCGACCTGTTCGCGGCCGTGCCGCCCACGGACTCCTTCGACCTGATTTTCTGGAACTCGCCGTTCATCGAGACGCCACCGGGCCAGGCGCACGACTCCGACCTCGCCTACCACTTCTTCGACCCGGGCTACACCCTGCACCAGCGGTTCCTCACCGAGTCGGCCCGCCGGCTCACCCCCGGGGGCCGGCTGTTCCTGGGGTTCAGCCACGCGATGGGCAACGCCGGCCGGCTCCGCGAGGTGGCCGGTGCGGCCGGGTTCACGGTGCGGACCTACCGGCAAGAGGCGTTCGACGTCCCCGCCGCGGAACTCGGCTCGTCGCCGGTGTACGCCACGCACGCCGACGCGGCCGGACAGATCCGGATCGACTTCACCCTGCTGGAGCTGCGCCGATGACCACCACACCCGTGACGGCACCCACCGTGCCGTTCCACGTGCCGCACGTCGCCGAGCGCCAGGACGCCTACCTGCGCCACGTCCTGGAGACCGGGGAGCTGGACGGGGACGGCCCCTACACCGCTCGCGCCACCGAACTGCTGGAGCGGCTGACGGGCTCCCCGCACGCCCTGCTGACGCCCTCGTGCACCCACGCACTGGAGATCGCGGCGCTCCTGCTGGACCTCGCCCCGGGCGACGAGGTGGTGATGCCCTCGTTCACGTTCGCCCCCACCGCGAGCGCCTTCGCCCTGCGCGGCGCCGTGCCCGTCTTCGTTGACTGCCGACCCGACACGCTCAACCTCGACGAGACGCTCCTGGAGGCGGCCATCACCGACCGCACCCGGGCGATCGTCGCCGTGCACTACGCGGGCGTGGCCTGCGAGATGACAGCGATCGAACGCGTCGCACGGGATAGGGGCCTGCCCGTGATCGAGGACAACGCCCACGGCCTGGGCAGCAGTTACCACGGCAGACCGCTGGGCGGCCTGGGGACGCTTGCGGCGCTGAGCTTCCACGCCACGAAGAACGCGCACTGCGGCAAGGGCGGGGCGCTGCTGGTCAACGACGAGACGCTTGCCGACCGGGCCACCATCATCCGGGACCGGGGCACCAACCGGCGGCAGTACTTCCAGGGACGGGTGGACAAGTACCGCTGGGTGGACCTGGGTTCGAGTTACATCCTGCCGGAGCTGCTGGCCGCGCTGCTGGCGGCCCAGCTGGAGGAGTTCGAGGTGATCCAGCGACACCGGCACGCGGTGTGGCACCACTACCAGACGCGGCTGGCCGACTGGGCCGGGCGGGAAGGCGTCGCGCTGCCCACCGTACCGCCCGGCCGCACCCACTCGGCACACCTGTACCACCTGGTGCTGCCGTCCGCGGCGGACCGCGCGGCGCTGCTGTCCCACCTGGCCGAGCGCGGGGTGCGGGCCACGTTCCACTTCCAGCCGCTGCACACCTCGCCCGCCGGGCTGCGGCACGGGCGCACAGCTCCGGGCGGCTGCCCGGTCTCCGAGCGGGTGGCCGACCGGCTGGTGCGGCTGCCGCTGCATACGGGGCTCGACGAGGCCCAGGCCGAGCGGGTCGTCGCGGCCCTGCGTTCCTTCCGCACCGGCGCGACGGGCGCCGCCGACCGAGAGGACTGGTCATGACCGAGGACGCCGTCCGGTTCGTCACCCGCTGCCGGGTCTGCGGGGCCGGGGAGTGGCAGGAGGTGATCTCGTTCGGCCGGGTGCCGCTGGCCAACGGCTTCCTGGAGCCCGCCGCCACCTATCCCGACGAGCCCGCCTACCCGCTGGAGGTCGTCTCGTGCCGGTCGTGCCGCCTGCTGAGTCTGACCGCCGTGGTGGACCCGCAGGTGCTCTACCGCACCTACTCCTATGTCACCTCCGACTCCGAAACGATGGCCCGGCATCTGCGCGAGGTCGTGCGCCTGCTGCGGGACCGTTTCGCGCTGCCCGCCAACGCGCTGGTCGTCGAACTCGGCAGCAACACCGGGGACCAGCTGCTGGCGTTCCGTGCCGCCGGGGCCCGGGTGGTGGGGGTGGACCCCGCCCGCAACCTGGCGGCGATCGCGGAGGACCGCGGGGTGCCTACCGTCCCGGAGTACTTCGACTCGGCCACGGCGCGCGCCGTCGCCGACGAACACGGGAAGGCCGCGCTGATCCTGGGCCGTCACGTCTTCGCCCACATCGACGACCTGGCCGACGTACTGGCCGGGGTGCGTGAACTGCTCGCCGAGGACGGGGTGTTCACCGTCGAGGTCCCCTACGCGGTCGATCTGCTGGAGGGACTGGCGTTCGACACCATCTACCACGAGCATCTGTCGTACTTCCTGATCAGCACACTCGACACGCTGTTCGCCCGGCACGGGCTGCGTACGCTGCACGTCGAGCGCCTGGCGGTGCACGGCGGCTCGGTTCTGGTGTCGGCGGGACACGCCGAGGGGCCGTGGCCCACCGGACGCGGCGTCGGCGAGCTCATCGAGCGGGAGCGCTCCGGCGGCCTCTTCGACGACGCGGCCTACACCGAGTTCGCCGCCCGGGTGCGCGACACCTGCGCGCGGCTGTCCAACCTGGTGCGGCGGCTGACCTCCGACGGGCGCACCGTGGCCGCGTACGGGGCGTCGGCCAAAGGCACCACCCTGCTGAACGTGTGTGGGCTGAGCAGCGAGGAGATCGCCTTCTGTACCGACACCACCCCGCAGAAGCAGGGCCGTGTCACGCCCGGCACGCACATCCCCGTCCTGGCGCCCGAGGCGGTCACCGCCCCGCCGGACTACTACCTGCTGCTGGCCTGGAACTACGCCGAGGAGATCATGCGCAAGGAATCCGACTACCTGCGGGCGGGGGGCGGCTTCGTCGTCCCCGTACCCGAACCCGTGGTCCACGCGTGGACGGAGGCGGGGCGATGACCTCCGTCACGACGACGGGCGACGACGCGAGCCGGGACCCGGACCGCACGCCTGAGGCGGCCGGGCACGACGCGGCGGAGAACCTGGGCCAGCTCGTGCCCGTGCTGTTCGGCTACGCGGCGTTCCAGCAGCTCAACGCGGGCTGCGCACTGGGGCTGTTCGACCTGCTGGAAACCGAAGGACCGCTCCCGGCCGCCAAGGTGGCCGACTCGCTCGGCCTGACGCCCCGGGCGGCCGACACCCTGCTGCTGGGCACCACGGCGCTCGGACTGACCAGTGTCACCGAGAGCGGCTACCGCAACGGACCGCCGGTGGCCGCGGCGTTCGCGGCACACCTGTGGCCGGTGCTGCGCGACATCGTGGAGTTCCAGGACCGGGTGTCCTACCTGCCGGCCGCGGACTACGCCGAGTCCCTGCGCACGGGCGAGAACGCCGGCATCCGCCACTTCCCCGGCGAGTCCCGCGACCTGTACACGCGGCTTGCGGGCGTGCCCGGTCTGGAGGAGCTGTTCTACCGCTGCATGCACTCCTGGTCGCGGCTGTCGAACCCGGTACTCATCGAGGACACCGACTTCTCGGGCGCCACCCGGGTGCTGGACGTGGGCGGCGGTGACGCGGTCAACGCCCTCGCCCTCGCCCGCGCCCACCCCGAGCTGCGCATCACCGTACTCGACCGGCCCGGCGCGCTGGAGGTGGCCGATCGCAACATCCGCGAGGCCGGTCTGGCCGACCGCGTCACCACCAGCGCCGCCGACATCTTCGGTGACCCCTACCCGGGCGGGCACGACTGTGTGCTGTTCGCCCACCAGCTGGTGATCTGGTCGCCCGAGCAGAACCGCACCCTGCTGAAGAAGGCGTACGACGCCGTGGAACCGGGCGGGCGGGTGCTGGTGTTCAACGCCTTCAGCGACGACGACGGGGCCGGGCCGCTGTACGCGGCGCTGGACAACGTGTACTTCACCACCCTGCCGTTCCGGCACTCCACCATCTACCGCTGGGCGGAGCACGAGGGCTGGCTGCGGGACGCGGGGTTCACCGACATCACCCGCACCCGCGGACACGGCTGGACCCCGCACGGCGTGGTCAGCGGACGCCGTCCGACGCCGTGACCGCCTCGCACCGTATCGGGGCCCGCCGTCAGGCGTGGGACGCGGAGCTGTCCCCCAGCACCCGGGCGCGCGACGCCCGGGGCACGCTGGCGCGGTACCGGACGCGGAGCCTGGCCGCGCTGCGCGAGCTACGCCACCGTGCGAACGTGCCCTACGGACCCCACCCGGCGGAGCGGCTGCACCACTTCCCACCGCACCAGCCGGGGGCGCCGCTGGTGGTGTTCGTCCACGGCGGGCACTGGCAGGAGTCCAGCAAGGACGACGCCTGCTTCGCCGCGCCCGCGCTGCTGGCCGCGGGCGCGGGGTACGTGGCGCTCGGCTACGGCCTGGCGCCCGCCCGCCGCCTGCCGGAGATGACCGCGTCCGTGTACCGCGGCCTGAGGTGGGTGCGGGAGAACGCCGCGCGGCTCGGCGGCCGCGCGGACGCCGTGTACGCGGCGGGAAGTTCGGCCGGAGCGCACCTGGTGGCGATGGCCACCGCAGACCGCGACGGTGTGCCCCTCGCCGGGACAGTACTGCTGAGCGGCCTGTACGACCTGCTGCCGGTGGTTGACAGCTACGTCAACGACGCGCTGGGGCTGGATGCCGCCACGGCCCGGCAGCTCAGCCCGCTGTACCGCCGGGCGCCGCGCGCCGGGCACGTACTGCTGGCCCGCGGGCAGCACGAGACCGACGAGTACGCCCGGCAGCAGGACCGGTTCGCTTCGGCGCTACTGGCCCGGGGACACCCGGCCCGCGTCCTGGTCGCCGAAGACCGCGACCACTTCGACCTGCCGCTGGACCTCGGCGACCCCGCGACGGTGCTGGGCCGCACGGTGCTGGACCTGCTGGCGCACGGCCCCGGCCGCTGACCGGAAGCGCTGCGGCCCGGCGCCCCGGGCGGGGTGGTGCTCGGCGGAATCCGCCTCGGTCACGTCCCTCAGCAGCACCCCGACAGGAGGCACGCATGCGGACACGGGAACTCGCCGTCGCCGGGGCCGTGGAAGTCACACCCCCGGCGTTCGAGGACGAGCGCGGCCTGTTCAGCCCGCTGTACCAGGAGGGTGACACCCCATGGGCGGGGGGCGCGGCGCGGGAACCGTTCCGCGTCGCCCGCACGGCGCTGAGTGTCAACCGGGCGGGTGTAGTGCGCGGCGTGCACTACACCCGCCCGGAGGCGGTGGGCACCGCCAAGGTGGTCTTCTGCCCCGCGGGTGAGGTGCTGGACCTGGTGGTGGACGTGCGCGAGGGCTCGCCCACCTTCGGCCACTGGGACTCCCTGCACCTCGCCTCCGGCCGGCCACGCGCCCTGTACTGCCCGCCAGGGGTGGGGCACGCCTTCGTGTCGCTGGCCGAGGAAAGCGTCCTGGTGTATCTGCTCTCCACCCCCTACCGACCCGAGGACGACCTGGCCGTCACGGTGTACGACCCCGTGCTGGAGCTGCCCGTACCGAGGCGTCGGGACGCGCTGATGTCGCCACGGGACCGGGCCGCGCCGACGCTCGCCGAGGCCCGCGCGCGCGGGCTGCTGCCGCCGTACCGGGAGACCGGCGCGACGAAGACCGCGCCCACCTCCGAAACCGCCGACCGAAGGAGGACGCAGGCATGAAGGGCATCATCATGGCCGGCGGGTCCGGCACCCGGCTCAAACCACTGACCGGGGTGCTCTCCAAGCAACTGCTGCCCGTCTACAACAAGCCGATGGTCTACTACCCGCTGTCGGTGCTCATGCTGGCCGGGATCAGGGACATCCTGATCATCTCCTCCCCCGCCCACCTCCCGCTCTTCCGTGCGTTGCTGGGCGACGGCAGCCACCTGGGGCTGCGGCTGGACTACGCCGAGCAGGCCCACCCCGGCGGCATCGCCGAGGCGTTCCTCATCGGCGCCGACCACATCGGCGCCGACGCGGTCACCCTGGTGCTGGGCGACAACCTCTTTCACGGCCCCGGATTCTCCGCGCTGCTGCGCGAGCGGGCGCGGCGGCTGGAGGGCTGCACGCTGTTCGGCTACCCGGTGCGCGACCCGCAGCGCTACGGCGTCGCGGAGATCGACGCGGCGGGGCGGCTGATCGGCGTCGAGGAGAAACCGCGCAAGCCACGGTCCGAACTGGCCGTCACCGGCCTGTACATGTACGACCGGCACGTGGTGGACATCGCCCGGGGTCTGACCCCCTCGGCGCGGGGAGAGCTGGAGGTCACCGACATCAACCAGGCGTATCTGGAGCGCGGCCAGGCCGAACTGGTGCAGCTCGGACGCGGTTTCGTGTGGCTGGACACCGGGACGCACGACGCGCTGCTGGAGGCCGGGCAGTACGTCCAGATCCTGGAGCAGCGCCAGAGCGTGCGTATCGCCTGCGTCGAGGAGATCGCCTACCGGATGGGCTTCATCGGGGCGGGCCGCCTGCTGCGGCTGGGCCGGGAACACGCCGACACCGATTACGGCACCTACCTCGTGGAGCTCGCCGAACGCTCCGCGCGGGACCAACAGGTGCCCCACGCTCCGCCACCCGGCCTCGTCGCCGACCCCACAGGCCTGCCCCCGTTCGCGGCGACCCGCTCGCCGGGACCCTGACCAGCTCTGCCCGGGACCGACGTCCCTGACCGGGACAGTAAGGAGCCCACCGTGCGTTTCCTGTTCACCTCCATGCCCGTCTCCTCGCACCTGATGCCGCTGGTGCCGCTGGCGCACGCCGCCCAGGCGGCCGGTCACGAGGTGCTGGTGGCTACCTGCGGCCCCGGCACGCGCACCGCCGTGGCCGCGGGCCTGGTCACCGCCGACGCCGGTGCCGCCCAGGACGCGCGGGAGCCGTACGACGAGCTGCTGCGTACCCTGGAGCGCGGCCAGGCCGGTTCCGCTCCCGATGACGCCACCTCCCTGGCCGTGCACGGCGCCGCCTTCGGGGAAGTCGGGGCCCGCATGCTGGACGACCTGGTGTCCCTCGCCCGCGACTGGGACGCCGGCGCCGTGGTCTACCCCGGCATCCACTCCGCCGCGCTGGTCGCCGCCCGCGCCGCCAACATACCCGCCGTCCTGCACGGGTACGGGACGCCGCTGCCCACCTTCGGCCCGGCCCTTGAGTACCTGGCGCCGCACGCCGAGCGCTTGGGCGTGGAGAAGGTGACCGAGGCGGAGATCGAAATCGACGTCCTGCCCGGGTCGCTGGCGAACTTCACCGACGTGCCCAGTGCCATTGGCCGCCCGGGGCACCGGCTGCCGATGCGGTACGGCTGCTTCAACAACGGCGGCACGCTGCCGCACTGGGCGCTGCGCCGCGGTGAGCGCCCGCGGGTGGTGGCCACCTGCGGCTCGTCGGCCAGCATGACCCGCGACGGCGCCCTCTACCGCGACATCATGCTGGCCACCGAACGGCTGGGGGCGGAGATGGTGCTGCTCACCGCGGACGCCGACCTGCCCGAGCTGCCCGCCACGCTGCCACCGCACGTGCGGCCGGAGCGCTGGCTGCCGCTGCGGCCCCTGCTGGACCGCTGCGACGCGATCGTCCATCACGGCGGTTCGGGCACCGTGCTGAGCGCGTTCGCCGCGGGCCTGCCACAGGTGGCGCTGCCGATGCCGGGCACGGTGAACGTCAGCAACGCGCAGACCGTCTCCGCCCGGGGCGCGGGGCCGACGCTCGACATCGACGCGGACGCCGGTCCCGAGGCGGTCACCGACGCGCTGGAGCGGGTGCTGCACGACGCGGCGCCCCGTCGTGCCGCCGCCGAGGTGGCGCGCGAGATGGCCGCCATGCCCGCCCCGGCCACCGTCGTCCACCAGGTCACCGAACGCATCGGCGCGGCACGGGCCTGACACCGCGGCGCCGCCGCCATGACGCGTCCAAAGAGCGAGGAGGAGCACGTGAGGATCGCCGTCGTCGGCGGTGGCCCGGCCGGGCTGGCGTTCGCCGCCTTCGCCCGGCGCACCGCCAGAGCGCACCAGGTCACCGTCTGGGAACGCCGCCACGGGGAGGACACGTACGGGTTCGGCGTCGTCCTGCCCCCCGCCGCGCTGGACACGCTGGAGCAGGGCGACCCGTGCCTGGCCGACGGCCTGCGCCCGCACCTGGCGGACCTGTCCCGGGTGACCGTGCACCGGCACGGCCGCTCCCACACCCTGCGCGGCCCGGCCCTGGGCGCCGTGGACCGCAGGACCCTGCTGGGACTGCTGCGCGGGCGCTGCGCCGACCTCGGAGTACGCCTGCGGTACGGGGAGTTGGCCCCGCCTGCGGCGTCGCTGACCACTGGGTACGACCTGGTGGTGGCCGCTGACGGGGCCCGCTCAGCCGTACGCGGCGAGCTGGCCGCCCACTTCGGCACCGGCGTGGACCGCCTGGCACCTCACTACACCTGGCTCGGCGCGCAGCGAGCGTTCGACGGGCTCACCTTCCTGGTGGCCGACTGCCCGCACGGCCTGGTGACCGCCCACGCCTACCCCTACGCACCGGGCCGCAGCACCTTCCTGGTGGAGGCGGCCCACCGGCCGGATACCGCGGAAGTGGAGCGCCTGTTCCGCCGCGAGCTGGAGGGGACCCGGCTATTGGAGAACCGCTCCCGGTGGCAGCGGTTCCCCCTCGTGCGCAACGACAGGTGGTCACACGGGAACGTGGTGCTGCTGGGCGACGCGGCCCACACCGCGCACTACTCGGTGGGCTCCGGGACCCGGCTCGCCCTGGACGACGCGCTGGCCCTGATCACCGCGGTGCGGGACGCGCCCTCCGTCCCAGCCGCGCTGAAAGCCTACGAGGTCGCGCGCCGCCCGGTGGTGGAGCACACCCAGTGGATGGGCCGGGCCAGCGCCGCGTGGTTCGCCGGGCTCGGTGACGCACCGGACACCTCCCCCGAGCGGTTCGTCACCGACCTGCTCACCCGGGGCGGCCGGATTTCGCTGGCCGACCTGGCGGCGGATGGCGCGGGGCGGGTACCGGCGGGCACAGTGGGAAACCGCTCGTGACCGCGCGGTGAGGGCTCCGGGCGAGGTCGGCGCTCCGGCGCCCGCACTTTTGGCAGCACCAGGTGCCCCGGCACGACAGCACCAGTACGAGACCAGTACGAGATCAGCAGGAGGACGGCCCCCATGGGCAAGGACAGGCAGCACATCGTGGTGACGGGGGCCCGGGCCAACAACCTCAAGGGGCTGACGCTGCGCATCCCGCTGGGCGCGCTGACGGTGGTGACTGGCGTCTCCGGCTCGGGCAAGTCCTCGATCGTCTTCGACACCATCGCCAAGGAGTCCCAGCGGCAGCTGAACGAGGTGTTTCCGGCCTTCATCCGCAACCGGCTGCCGCGCCACGAACGGCCGGAGTTCGACCTGATCGAGAACCTCTCCCCCGCCATCGTCGTCGACCAGAAGCCGGTCGGCGGGGGCAGCCGTTCGACGGTGGGCACCATGACGGAGGTCCACCCGGTGCTGCGGGTGCTGTTCTCCCGTTACGGCGAGCCCAGCGCCGGACCGTCGAATCTGTACTCGTTCAACGACCCGCACGGCATGTGCCCGGACTGCGAGGGGCTGGGCACCACGCTGCAGCTGGACCTCGACCGGCTGCTGGACCGTGAGAAGTCCCTGAACGAGGGCGCGATCCGGCACAGCGCGTTCGCCGTGGGCACCAACTACTGGAAGCGCTACGCGCAGATCAGCCGGTACGAGAAGGGACGCGCCCGGGACAAGGACCTCAAGCCGGTGTTCGATCCGGACAAGCCGCTGGCCCGGTACACCGAGCGGGAGATGGACCTGCTGCTGTACGGCGAGGGTTTCCAGACCACGCGTCCGGACGACTTCAACAACGTGGCCATCAACGACTACGAGGGGCTGGTACCGCGGTTCACCCGCCGCTTCGTCAAGCCCGGCCTGGAGTCGCTGAAGGACAAGGAGCGCCGCGCCACCGAGGAGGTCGTCAGCGAGCGGACCTGCCGGGCGTGCGGCGGGGCCCGGCTGGCGAAGGCCGCCCGTGAGTCGCGCATCGACGGCCGCAACATCGCCGACTTCTGCGCGATGGAGGTCGGTGACCTCATCGCCGAACTGGAACGGGTCGCCGACCGGTGGCCGGGGCCGGTGGTGCCCGCCGCGCTGGCCGCGCTGCGGCGCATCGAGTCGGTGGGCCTGGGCTACCTGACCCTCGACCGGCCCACGCGAACCCTCTCCGGCGGCGAGGGCCAGCGGCTGAAGACGGTGCGTCACCTGGGCTCGGCGCTGACCGGGATGACGTACATCATGGACGAGCCCAGCGTCGGGCTGCACGCACACGACGTGGACCGCCTCAACCGGCTGCTGCTGGACCTGCGCGACAAGGGCAACACCGTACTGATCGTCGAACACGACCGCGACGTCATCGCCATCGCCGACCACGTCATCGACGTCGGCCCCGGCGCGGGCACGCACGGCGGCGAGATCGTGTTCACCGGTACCGTGGCGCAGCTGGCGGACAGCGACACCCTCACCGGCCGGCACTACCGCGCCCTGCCCGGCCTGAAACCCAGCCCGCGCACCCCCACCGGCAAGCTGCCGGTGCGCGGGGCACACCTGCACAACCTGCGCGGGGTGGACGTGGACTTCCCCACCGGCGTGCTGACCGCCGTCACCGGGGTGGCCGGATCGGGCAAGTCCACGCTGGTGTCCGAGGTGTTCACCGCCGAGCACCCGGAGGCGATCGTGCTCGACCAGTCCGGTGTCGGCATCAACCCGCGCTCGACTCCGGCTACCTACACCGGTATCTGGGACCCGGTGCGCAAGATGTTCGCCAAGGCCCATGGCGTGGACGTGGGCCTGTTCAGCTTCAACGCCAAGGGCGCCTGTCCCCAGTGCCGGGGACGCGGCACGATCACCACCGACCTGGCCTTCATGGACCCGGTCACCACCGTCTGCGAGGTCTGCGCGGGACGCCGGTACCGGGCGGAGGTGCTGGAGTACCGGCTGGGCGGCCGCAACATCGCCGAGGTACTGGACCTGACGGTGGAGGAGGCCGGCGCCTTCTTCGACGACCCGGCGATCGTGCGCCGGCTGCGACCGCTCGCCGATGTCGGCCTGTCCTACCTGACGCTGGGCCGGCCGCTGTCGATGCTCTCCGGGGGTGAGCGGCAGCGCATCAAGCTCGCCGCCCGGCTGCACGAGAGCGGCAGCGTGTACGTCTTCGACGAGCCCACCACCGGCCTGCACATGGCAGACGTCGGCAACCTGCTGGCGCTGCTGGACCGGCTGGTGGACGCGGGCAACACCGTCATCGCCATCGAGCACGACCTGGACGTCGTCAAGCACGCCGACTGGGTCATCGACATCGGCCCGGGCGCAGGCGAGCACGGCGGCCGCGTCGTGTTCACCGGTACCCCCGCGCAGCTGGTGGACGACGCGGACACCACGACCGCCCGCTACCTGCGCGCCTCGCTGCCGAAGGAGGACGCGGGCTCCAACGGCTGAGCCACCGGCGGCGACGGCACCGCCTGGGGCCCGGTCCCCCGACATGGCGTCGGGGGACCGGGCCCCGTCGCGTCCACGGCCCCGGGCGGAGCCGCGGACACGCTTCCCATGCCGCTCCCCCCGCCGCCGGACGGGGCCCACCTCACCGATCACTGCTGGAGGACACGTGCACACCGACACCCAGGTGACCGACCTGCCAGACGTCCCGAGCCTGCCCGCGGCCTTCGAGGCCGTCGTCACCGGGACCGCCGACCGCACCGCGCTGGAGTTCGGCGAGTCCGCGCTCACCTACGGCACGCTCAACGCGTCCGCCAACCGCCTGGCCCGCAGGCTGGAGCGGGAGGGGGTGGCACCCGGCACCCGCGTGGGCGTCCACCTGTCCCGCTGTCTGGAGCTGTATACCGTCATCCTGGCCGTGCTGAAGGCCGGGGGCGTCGTGGTGCCGCTCAACCCGGCGCACCCGGTGGACGTGCGTCGCGCGGTCGTGGCGCAGGCGGCGCCACCGCTGACGCTGCGGGACGTGCCCGCGGGGCTGGGCTCCGTCACGGCCGAACGCGACGCCCACGAGCTCCTCGCCGACAGCCAGGACCTGGACGGGAGCAACCTCGGCATCGAGGTGGACCCCTACAGCACCGCCTTCTTGCTGTTCACCTCCGGCTCGACCGGCCACCCCAAGGGGGTAGAGATCACTCACCGCGCCATCGCCCGGGTGGGCAGCTACAGCGGTGAGGTGAAGGTGACGGCTGACGACTGCTTCCTGCAGCTCGCCCCGTACTCCTTCGCCGCCTCCACCACGGAGATCTGGCTGAGCCTGCTGCACGGGGCGCGGGTGGTGGCCGCGCCGCCGCAGCTGCCGTCCCTGCCGGAGCTGGCCCGGATCATCACCGAGCGTTCGGTGACGTTCCTGAACCTGCCCTGCGGGCTGTTCAATCTCCTGGTGGACGGCCACCCGCAGGCCCTGCGCGGGGTGCGGACGGTCATCGTCAGCGGGGACTTCCCCTCCCCGCCGCACCTGGCCCGGGCGCTGGAAGCCGTCGGCGGCACCATCTACAACGCCTACGGCTGTACGGAGAACTCGGCGCTGACCGCCGTCCACGCGCTGACCGAGGACGACGTGGCGGGCGGCCCGGTGCCCGTGGGACGTCCGCTGCCCGGCGTGGGAACGCACGTGCTGGATGAGTCGCTGGCCCCCTGCGCCCCCGGTGAGGTGGGCGAGCTGTGCCTGAGCGGCGCCGGGCTGGCCCGGGGCTACCTCGGCCAGCCGGAGCTGACGGCACAGAAGTTCCCCACCCGGGGCGGCACCCGGCTCCTGCGCACCGGCGACATGGCCCGGCTGACGCCGCAGGGCGAGGTCGTCTTGGCGGGGCGGGCCGATCAGATGGTCAAGATCCGCGGTTTCCGGGTCGAGCTGCGCGAGGTGGAGCTGGCCGCCGAGAAGTCCGACTCCGTCGAGCGGGCGGTGGTGCGCGCGGTGGACGCGCGGGACGGGCTGAAGGAGTTGGTGCTGTTCTGCACCACCGTCACCGGCGAACCGCCAGCCACCGAGGCGCTGCTGGGCGAACTGCGTGGTCGGCTGCCGGACTACATGGTGCCCGCGCGCGTCCACCACCTGACGGAACTGCCGCTGAACCACAACGGGAAACTGGACCGCATGGCCCTGCGGGAGCCGCGCGCCGTACTCGTGGAGCCTGACCGCGAGGGCGGCGAGGCCCGGCCGGCGGGCGCCGAGGATGCCGTGGCGTCCGTGATCGTCAACCTGCTGGCCAGCGCGACCGGACGCGAGCCGATCGGTACCGGCGACTCCTTCATGCTCTCCGGGGCCAACTCACTGCAGATCATCCAGCTCGCCGCCCACCTGCACGACGTGATGGGCGTCGAGGTACGGGCGGAGGACATCTTCCGCCTGGACAACGCCGAGGCGCTCGCGGACCACGTACGGGCGATACGCGAGCGGCGGACGGAGGTGCCCGCCCATGACTGACCCCCTGCTGACCGTGCTCGTCGACCGCTGGCGGCAGACCGCCGGCCGGCCGGACGCGAGCGCCGACGACGCCTTCACCACTGACGCGGTGGCCGCGTACACCAGCGGTCTGGGCCCCCTGCTGGGGGTGGAGCTGGACCCGGCGGAGGTGGCCGCCTGCGCTACGCCGCGCGGGCTCGCCGGTTTGTTGCGCGCCCGGCGCGCGGCAGACCGGCGGGCTGAGACGAAAGAAACCGGGGAGGCCACAGCGGCGGCGTCCCGGACCGCTCCGGCGGCGGACTGGCCGGCCACCGACAGCCAGGCGGGTATCTGGTATGTCTGCACGGCGGATGAGGACGCCACCGCCTACAACTCCCCTGTCATGGTGCGCTGTGCGCAGCGCCTGGACCCGTGCGAGCTGCGCCGTGCACTGCGCGCGGTCGTGGCCCGGCACGAGAGCCTGCGCACGACCCTGGATGTGGCGGCGGACGGGCGGGTGACGCAGCACGTCTCGCCCGAGCCCCGCTTCGGGTTCGCCACCTTCGCCGCGCACGATGAGGAAGAAGTGCGGCGGCACACGGCCGAACTGGCCGCGATGCCGATGGACCTGCGCACCGGCCCGCTGCTGCACGTGCTGTGCCTGGACGCCCAGGACGCCGGCACGGTGCTGCTGGTCAACGTGCACCACGCCGTTTTCGACGGCTTCTCCTGGTCGGTGCTGCTGACGGAGTGGCTGACCGGCTACCAGCGGCTGACGCGGGGCGAGGAGGTCGGCGACGCCCCGGCACCGGCCCAGTTCCGCGAGGTCATCGCCACCCGGGAACGCCGCCTGGGCCCCGCCGCCGAACGGGAGGCGCTGGCGTACTGGTCCGGCAGGCTCGCGGACGCCCCGCCCCCGCTGGCCCTGCCGCTGGACCGCCCCCACGACCCCGGGCGCGGACGCCGGGCGGGCGCCGTCCGCACCGTGCTCGACGCACCGCGCGCGGCCCGCCTGCGCCAGCGCGCCGCCGCGGAAGGCGTGACGCCGCTGATGGCCCTGCTCAGTGCCTACGCGCTGCTGCTCCACCGGCACACCGGACAGGACGACGTGACGGTCGGCCTGCCGGTCTCCCTGCGGGACGGGGCCGCCGCCCAGCAGGCCGTGGGGCACCTGGTCAACACCGTGGTGCTGCGCCACACGCTCGCCGCCGACGACACCGGGCACACGGTGCTGGCGCGCGGCCGCCAGGAGGTGCTGGGCGCACTGCGCCACAAGGACCTGGCGTTCGAGCGGGTCGTCGAGGCGGTGGGCCCGGGCCGGGAGGGCGGCGGTCCGCCGCTGTTCCAGACGATGGTGACGATGATGCCCCGGGAGCGGCGTTCACTGGAGCACCTGGGTCTGGGCGTCGAAGACTGGCGGCATGTCACGGGAACACCGAAGTACGACCTTGTCCTGATCATCGAGGAGGGCGATGACACCTTCGAGCTGACCTTCGAGTACGACGCCGCCCTGTTCGACGCCGACACCGTCGAACGCGTCGCCCGCCGCTTTCGCACCCTGCTGGCCGACTTGCTGGAGCACCCCGAGCGTCCGGTGCGCGAGCTGCGCTGGATTCCGGCCGAGGAGCTGGCCGAGCTGGAGGCGGTGTGGCACGGCGCCCAGGACGAACGAATCGGGCGGCAGCCGGTGCACGTGCTGTTCGAGGAGCAGGCCCGGCGCACCCCCCACACCGTCGCCCTGGAGGCCGTGGACGGCACGGCGGTGAGCTACCGGGAGCTCGACGCGGACGCGAACCGGCTCGCACACGCTCTGCGGGAGCGGGGCGCCGGGCCGGGGACGCGGGTGGCGATCCGGCTCGAAAGGGGGGTGGAGGCTGTCACCACGCTGCTGGCGGTGCTCAAGGCCGGGGCCTCCTTCGTCCCGCTGGACCCGGCCTACCCGGCCGAGCGCACGGCGCTGATGCTGGCCGACTCCCGGCCGCGGCTGCTGGTCGCGCGGGGGCGGCCCGAGGGCACCGGACCCAAGGGGCCCGAGTTGTTCGACCTGGCCGCCGAGTCAGGCCGCCTCCACCGTCAGCCGGACACCGCCCCTGACGTCACCCGCGAGCCCGGGGCAGAGATGTACGTCGTCTACACCTCCGGTTCAACCGGGCGGCCCAAGGGCGTCGTCATCAACGACCCGACGATCACCAACCTGGCCTACCGGCAGCGGGAACTGTCCGGACCGCACGCCGATGCCCGCACGCTGCAGTACATGTCGCTGTCCTTCGACGTCTCCTTCGAGGAGATCTTCGGCACCCTGTGCGCGGGCGGGACGCTGGTACTGACCGACGAGGAGATGCGCGCGGACCTGCACCGGCTGGCGGTTTACCTGCGGGAGCGCCGCGTCGCCCGGCTCTTTTTGCCGTACGTGGCGCTCCAGGAGCTGGCGTCGGTCGTGGTGCGGGTCGGCCTGACGCTGCCGGAGCTGGCCGAGGTGTACACCACCGGGGAACAGCTCGTGGTCACCCCGCAGCTGCGGGAGATGTTCGCCGACCGCACCGGGGCGGCCCTGCTCAACGTCTACGGGCCTTCCGAGGCGCACCTGTGCACCGCGTACCGGCTGTCCGGGGACCCGGCCAGCTGGCCCCGGACGCCGCCGATCGGCCACGTCGTGGGCGGGGTGCGTCTGTACGTGCTGGACGCGGACCGGCGGCCGGTGCCGTTCGGCGTGCCTGGCGAGCTGTATGTGGGCGGCCCCGTCGTGTCGCCGGGCTACCTCCAGCTGCCTGAGCAGACCCGGGAGCGCTTCCTGCCCGACCCGTACGCCGATACTCCCGGCGCCCGGTTCTACCGCACCGGGGATCTTGTGCGGTGCAGGCCACGCGAGGGATTCACGCACCTGGGGCGCCTCGACGAGCAGATCAAGATCCGCGGCCACCGGATCGAACCCGCCGAGGTGGAAGCCGCGCTCAACGCCCTGCCCGAGGTGACGGCCTCCGCCGTGGTGGCCGTCGAGCACGGGGCCGGGGACCGGCGGCTGGTGGCGTTCCTGTGCACCCGGCCGGAGCCCGCCGGGGCGTTTGGCGCGGAGCTGGACGGAGTCGGGCTGGACCAAGGCGTCCTGGACGAAGTGGAGTTGCGGCGGCAGCTGGCCCGGGTGCTGCCCGCGCACCTGGTGCCCTCCCGGTTCGTGCGGCTGGACCGGTTGCCCACCGGGCCCAGCGGCAAAGCGGATCGCGCGGCCCTGGCCCGCCGGGCGGCACAGCTGCCCGCGCCGGTGCGGCAGGCAGCCAAGCCCCGGGGAATGTCCGCCACCGAGCAGGAGGTCGCCGCCGTCTGGCAGGAACTGCTGGAGGTGCCGGCGATCGGCGCCGAGGACGACTTCTTCGCCCAGGGCGGGCACTCGCTGCTGGCCGTCCGGCTGCGCCAGGCCCTCCAGGACGCGTACGGCGTGCCGCTGCCGCTCGGCACGCTGCTGGCCGTGCCCACGGTGGCGGGGATGGCGGCGCGGGTGGAGCAGGCGCTCACCGGCCAGACCAGCGACACCGGCGGACCCGACCTGTGGGCCGACACCCGGCTGCCCGACGGGCTGGACCCCGCGCACGCCAGGACCCCTGCCGATCCGCTGGCACCGCGCGAGGTACTGCTGACCGGCGTCACCGGCTTCCTCGGCGTCTACCTGCTGCGTTCGCTGCTGGAGCGGGGCTGCGTCGTGCACGCTCTGGTGCGCGCGGCGTCCACGCAGGAGGCGCTGCGGCGCATCACCGAGACCGCACGCGCCTACCGCGCGCTGGACGGGCTGGACCTGACCCGGGTGCGGGCCGTACCCGGCGACCTGTCCCGGCCCCGGTTCGGGCTCTCGCCCCAGGCGTACCGGGAACTGGCCGGCCGGGTGGAAGCGGTCTACCACTCCGCGGCGCATATCAACTTCGCCGCCCCGTACGTGTCGGTGCGGCCGACGAACGTGGACGGTTTCGTGCGGGTGGTGGAGTTCTGCGCGGACACGGTGCTCAAGCCGCTGCACCACATGTCCACGCTCGCCGTCTTCCCCCCGGGGTCGTCCGGGCAGGTCATCGACGAGGACAGCGAACCGGGAAGCCCCAGGGGGCTGGGCATCGGCTACGCGCAGAGCAAGTGGGTCGCCGAGCGGCTGGCGTTGGGGGCCCGGGAGCGGGGCGTGCCGGTCACCGTCCACCGCATCGGCCGGATCGGCCCCGACACCGCCACCGGAGCGTGCCGGACGGATGACTTCTTCTGGCTCCAGGTCAAGAGCTTCCTGCGACTGGGGCTCGCGCCGCAGGAGCCGGGGCCGCCGGTGGACCTGCTGCCGGTGGACGTGGTGGCCGATGCCGTCGTGCGACTCTCGCGCTCCCCGGCCGCGTACAACCGCACGGTGCACGTCTTCCACCCCGTGGGCATGGACTGGGAGACGGTACTGGAAGCCGTCGGTACCGTGGCCGGCCGGCCGCGCACCGTGCCAGTCCAGGAGTGGCTCACAGCGCTGGAGTCGGCTCCCGCCGAGGCGGGCGGCCACTCACTGGCGAGCCTGGTGCCCCTGTTTCGCGAGGGCGCCATGGAACTGGGCGACCACCGCTACACCAACGACACCACAGTCGCTCTGCTGAAGGATCTCGGCCTGGAGCTCCCGGCCGCCGATCCTTCCTGGATCACCGCGATGATCCGCTACTTCACCGAGATGGGCCAGATCGCCGCCGCGGACAGGCCGTGAGCGGCAACGGGGGCGGTGCGAGCCAGTGAGGCCGTCCGCCGACTTTCGACGGAAGGACGCCACCGTGTCAGAAACCAGGCGACGCGTCAGGATCGTCATCGTGGGTGCTGGTCCCGTCGGCTGCCTGCTCGCCATCGAGTTGCGCCGACGGCGTTTCGAGGTGGAGCTCCACGAGAAGCAGACAGCCGACCGGGTGGCCCTCGACCAGGGCGGCCGCTCGTTCAACCTCACCCTTACCCACCGTGGGACCAGCGCGCTGCGCCCCGCGCTGCGCGACCGCGTCTACGCCGTGGGGTCGGTGCTGCAACGCCGGATCATCCACCACCGGGACGGCACGCTCACCCACCAGCCCTACGGCGCCGGACCTCACCACCACCTGCTGTCCGTGCCGCGCGCGGCCCTGCACCGGACCCTGCTGGCCGCCGCCCAAGAGGCTGGCGCGGCCGTGCACTTCGGGCACTCCTGCATCGGTGCCGACGCCCACCGCGGTGAGGCCGTGTTCGTCACCGGGGAAGGCACCGTCTGCCGGGCGAGCGGGGACCTGCTGATCGGCTGTGACGGCGCCAACAGCGCGCTGCGGTACGCGCTGTCGAAGTCCGGCGCCCGTATGCAGATCCACCAGGAGTACATTCCGCACGGTCACGTGGAGCTGGGCATGGCGCCCGGCGCGGCCCGGGACCTCAGCCCGGACGGGATGCACCTGTGGCCGCGCGGTGACCACTTCCTGCAGGCCCAGCCCAACCACGACGGCAGCGCCACCACGACGCTGTTCATGCCCGTGGACAACCGGGGCGGCGAGCTGCGGTTCCGCTCCTTCGCCAGCCGGGAGGCGGTACGGCCGCACTTCGCCCGCGAGTACCCGGACATCGCGGCGGCCCTGCCCACGGTGAGCGAGGACGTGTGGGACGCGCGTCCCGCCCTGCTCAAGGTTGTCCGATGCGCCCCGTACCACTACGGGCGCGCGGTGCTGGTAGGCGATGCGGCGCACACGATCGTCCCCTTCTACGGACAGGGCATCAACTGCAGTTTCGAGGACGCCGACGTGCTGTGCGGCCTGCTGGACCGTCACCTGGGCCAGGCCGGGGACCGCCACGCCGCGATCCGGGCGGCGGTGGCCGAGTTCAGCGCCCAGCGGGTAGGTCCGGGGCAGGCGATCGCCGACCTGTCCCTGGCCAACCTGCGGGAGCTGAGCGCCCACGTCGATGACCGGCGGTTCCACCTGCGCAAGGAGATCGAGCGCAGGCTGCACCAGCGCTATCCGCGGGAGTTCATCCAGCTCTACCAGCTGGTGGCGTTCACCCGGGTGCCCTATGACGAGATCGTGCGGCGCAGCCAGTGGGACCAGCGCGTGCTGGACCTGATGTGCGAGCGGTACGACCCGGCGACGCAGAGTGAGCTGATCCTGCGCGCCTACCCGGAGTTCGCGCGCGGTGTGGAAGCTGGGGAACCGCCCGTACCAGCGCTCTCCGCTGGCTCCGCCGCGCTGACCCGTCCAGGAGATGTGTGAGGGCGAAGAACCCCGCGACGTCGAACTCGACCCCCGCTTTTGTCCCGGGCGCGCTCGGCCCGCCCCGTGAGCCAGCACACCGCGGCGGCTCACCGGGGCCGGGCTGTGCCGGGCCGCCAGGGTGCGCCCGGAGGCGGGGCGGGAGGGTGTTAGCCCTCACCTGGGGCCGGGTCACTGAGACTCGCTGGCGGTTTGTGTGCTGACCAGGCGCGGGCGCGGGTAGACGCGCTCGGTGACGCCCTCGGGCTGTGCGGCGGCCAGCGCCTCCGTCCCCGTGCCGACGGCCGCGTCCCGACCCGCGCCCACGGCCACGTCCACGTCCACGTCCACTGCCGACGCGCACATGCCGAAGCGGAACCCGATGCCCCGGATAGTGGTGATCCAGTCACTGTCCCCCAGCTTCCCGCGCAGGCTGCTGACGTGGGTGTCTATCGTCCTGCTCGCCTGGGCGCTGATGCGGTTGTCCGAGGGGTAATCCCACACCGCGCTCATCAGCTCCTGCCGCTCGAAGACACGCTCCGGCTCGGCGGCGAGCGTGTGCAGCAGGTCGAACTCCTTGCGGGTCAGCGTCAGCGAGCGGCCGTTTAGGGAGGCTTCGCGCCGGACCGGTTCGATCAGGAGCGGGCCGTACCTCAGCTGGTCATCCCCAGCCCCGCCCCGGCTGAGTTCGGCGGCGGTGCGCCGGGGGCCCGTGCGGCGCAGCACCGCCTTGATGCGGGCGACAAGTTCGCGGGGGCGGTAGGGGCGCTCGACGCAGTCGTCACACCCCATCTCCAGCAGCAGCACCCGGTCCACTTCGGCCGACGCTGAGGTGAAGGCGATGATGGGGATGTCACTGTCCCGCCGGATGCGCTGGCACACCGAAACACCGTCCAGGTCGGGCAGATCGGTGTCCAGCAGCACGAGGTCGAACTCACGATGCGCGGCCAGGACCGCGGCCCCGCTGGTGGCGACGTCCGCGACGTATCCGTGCCGGGTGATCTCCTGCTCCAGCGAACCCGCCGACGAGCAGTGGGAGGCCACCAGGATTCTCGCGCTCGGTCCGTCCGGATCGGTGACGGGCACCGGGCCTGCTGCGGGTCTCGCGGTGCCCCTGGAAAGCTGACGCACGTCATGGTCGTGGACGGACAACTCGGCCTCCTCAGTCCCGTGGAGTCTGCTGCCGTGGGGGAGTCAGCACCCTACTCAGCGCCACCTTCCCCACACCGGGTTTCTCAACCACCAGTTAACCACCCGAAGTTGGGACTGGTCAGAGGGGAGGGCCGGACGGGCAAGCCCCGGGTCGCGCCGGGTGGGGTTCACTCGCATTCCGCTTCGTATCCGGAGGCGTGTCTTCCGGAAGAGAGGACACTCGCTGTGGCCACCCATATCCTCGTCACCGGCGGCGCCGGCTTCATCGGATCGCACTACGTCAGGACGCTGCTCGCCACGAACCGCGAGGTGCGCGTCACCGTATTGGACCGGCTGACCTACGCCGGTGACCGCGCCAACCTGGCCGCCGTTGAGGCCCATCCGGGCTTCCGCTTCCTACCCGGCGACATCGGCGACCCGGCGATCGTCGAGGACGTCATCGGCGGCGTGGACGGCGTGGATCACGTGGTGCACTTCGCGGCCGAGACCCACGTGGACCGGTCCATCAGCGGCGGGCAGGAGTTCGTGCGCACCAACGTGCTCGGCACCCACGTCCTGCTGGACGCGGCGGTGCGGCACGGCGTCCGGCGGTTCGTGCACGTCTCCACCGACGAGGTGTACGGCTCCATCCCGCACGGCTCCTGGCCGGAGGAGCACCCGCTGCGGCCCAGCTCGCCGTACTCGGCGTCCAAGGCGTCCAGCGACCTGCTCGCGCTGGCCAGCCACACCACCTACGGGCTGGACGTATGCGTCACCCGCTGCTGCAACAACTACGGGCCCCGCCAGTACCCGGAGAAGCTCATCCCGCTGTTCGTGACCCGGCTGCTCGCCGGGCAGTCCGTACCGCTGTACGGCACCGGTGCCAACAGCCGGGAATGGCTGCACGTCGACGACCACGTCGCCGCCCTGGAACGCGTGCGGACCGCCGGACGCGCCGGGCACGTCTACAACATCGGCAGCGGGGTCGAGCTCACCAACCGCGAGCTGACCGCGCTGCTGCTCGACGCGTGCGGCGTGGGCTGGGACCGGGTGGAGCCGGTCACCGACCGCCCCGGCCACGACCTGCGCTACGCGGTGGACTCCGCGAAGATCCGTCGCGAACTGGGCTGGGAGCCGCGGCGCGAGTTCCGTGCCGCGCTGGCCGAGACCGTCGCCTGGTACCGCCGCCACGGCGGCCCACCCCGCCCGGCGCCCAAACCGCGTCCCGCCGAGGTGACGCCCCCGGCCGCCCACGCCTGAGCCTCCCAGGCCCGGCGGCGCCCGCCGCCGTCCGACCCCCGCCCGCCCGACCGAAAGGGAAGCGCCGTTGCCCTCCGACCGGCCCCACCGGCCCGCCGAGTCCGCTGTCTCCCCCGGCCTCACCGTCTCCCCAGAGCCGTCCCCGCCCCGCGCCGGGGCGCGGGAATGGCTGGGGCTCGCCGTCCTGGCCCTTCCCGCCATGCTGATCGTGATGGACATGACGGTGCTGCACCTGGCCGTGCCGCACCTCAGCGCCGACCTCGCCCCCAACAGCACCGAACTGCTGTGGATCACCGACATCTACGGGTTCCTGGTCGCGGGCTTCCTCATCACCATGGGCAACCTCGGTGACCGGCTGGGACGGCGCCGGCTGCTGCTCGTCGGGGCCGCCGCGTTCGCCGTGGCCTCCGTGCTCGCCGCCTACGCCGACAGCCCCGCCGGACTCATCGCCGCCCGGGCTCTGCTGGGGCTGGCCGGCGCCACCCTGATGCCGTCCACACTGTCGCTGCTGCGCACGATGTTCCCCGACGACCGCCAGCGCACCATCGCGATCTCGGCGTGGATGATGTCCTTCACGGTCGGCGCCTCCATCGGGCCGCTGGTGGGCGGCGTGGTCCTGGAACACTTCTGGTGGGGCGCGGTCTTTCTCCTCGGCGTTCCGGTGATGGTGCTGCTGCTCGTCCTCGGTCCCGTCCTGCTCCCGGAGCACCGGACGCCCTCGGGCAGGCGGCTCGACCTGGCCAGCTCGCTGCTCTCACTGGCCGCGGTGCTTCCCGCGGTGTACGGCCTCAAGGAGATGACGCGCGACGGGGTGGATGTCATCTCCGCCCTGGCCGTGGTGCTGGGCGTGGTCTGCGCCGTGACCTTCCTGCGCCGTCAGCGACGCCTCGACGACCCCCTGGTGGACCTGGGCCTGTTCCGTGAGGCCCGGTTCCGGGTGTCGCTGGGCACGCTGGCCGCGCTGTCGTTCGTGATGTTCGGCATCAACCTGTTCATCGTCCAGTCCCTCCAGCTGGTGCACGGCCTGTCGCCGCTGGAGGCCGGATTGTGGATTCTGCCCGGCAGCGTCGGCGGCGTCCTGGGCACGGTGGTCGCCACGGTGGTGGTCGGGCGGGCGCGGCACGCCTACGTCATGGCGGCGGCCCTGGCACTCGCCGCGGCGGGACTGGCACTGGTCGCCTGCACGGGACGCGACGACTTCGCCCTGCTGGTGACCGGACTGGCCGTCATGTCGGCGGGCATCGCCCCGGCCCTGAACCTCGGTACCGACCTGGTAGTCAGCTCCGCTCCCCCGGACCGCGCGGGGGCCGCGTCGGCGGTCTCCGAGACGAGCAACGAGTTCGGCGGCGCACTGGGCCTGGCGGTGCTCGGCAGCGTCGGCATCGCCGTCTACCGCACGCGGGTGGAGGACACGCTGCCCGAGGGCGTGCCGCCCGAGGCGGCCGGACCCGCGGCCGACACCCTGGCCAAGGCACTGGAACAGGCCCGGCAGCTGCCCGACGAGGTGGGGACGGCGCTGGCGGAAACCGGCCGGGTGGCCTTCGCCGGTGGCCTGAGCGTCATGGCCACGGCCGCCGCCGTGCTCGTGGCCTGCTGCGGCGTGCTGGTCGCCACTACCCTGCGGCACGTCCGGCCCGGCGGGCCACCGGCCGGGGACCCGGACCCGTCGGCGCCGGACCCCGCTCAGGGTTCGGCGGCTTCCGCGTAGCACTGGTACAGCTCGGGCGTGCCGCCACAGGCCCACGCCTGGCCCGCCTCGACGACCTCGATCTCGCGCCCGGAGGCGAGCCGCACGACGGGGTGCCCGTTCGGCCACAGCACCCACCGCACGCCCGGGACCGTCCGCACCAGGACCGTGCCCAGGTACAGCCCCGCGTCGTTGCCCAGCCAGCTGAGGGTTTCCGGATCGTCGCGCCACCGGGGCAGCAGCTGGTCGAGGGCCTCCAGTGACGCGGCGGTGTCGTCCAGCCGCACCCCGAGGTCGGCGGCCTGGGTCCGCAGCAACTCGCATTCGGACAGCAGCTGGGCCACTCCCTCCGGGTCTTGCTCACCGTGGGACACGACCGCCACCCCGCGGGCCATGCCGTGCCGCTTGCGCCAGTTGTCCAGGAAGGAGAGGTTCATGGGCCTAAGGGTCCCACCGCCCGTTGCGGCGGCGCCACCGGCACGCGGCACCGGCCGGGCCGCGCTCGTGACCCGGTAGAGACCCCATGGCCGGCTCGATCGGCCTGCGCGCCGGCTCGTCCCGCCCGGGGCGCGGGGTACGGCGTCGGCTACAGCTCCAGGTCCACCACGACGGGTGCGTGGTCGGAGGGGCTTTTGCCCTTGCGGGCCTCGCGGTCCACGTAAGCGTCGGTGACGGCCGCGCGGAACGGGGCGTTGCCGTAGACGAGGTCGATGCGCATCCCGCGGTTCTTGGGGAAGCACAGCTGGCGGTAGTCCCAGTAGGTGAAGGGCACGTCGTACTTCAGCGCACGCGGGTAGACGTCGTCCAGACCGGCCTCGCGCAGAGCGGCGAGCCGGGCCCGCTCCGCGTCGGTGACGTGCGTGGCGCCCTCGAACTGGGCGATGTCGTACACGTCGGCGTCCGTGGGGGCGATGTTGAAATCGCCCAGTATGGCAAAGGGGCGCTCGCCCTGTGCCTCCTGCTCGGCGATCTTGTGCAGGGCGTCGAGCCAGCGGAGCTTGTACGCGTAGTGCGGGTGACCGACCTCCCGCCCGTTGGGCACGTAGACCGACCACACCCGCACTCCGGCGCACACCGCGCTCACCGCGCGCGGCTCGTGCTGGTCCTCGAACTCCGGACCGCCGATCAGGCCGGTCACGGGCTCCTCGATACCGACGCGGGAGAGGATCGCGACGCCGTTCCAGCGTCCGTCCGCGTGCACGGCGGCCTCGTAACCGGCCTCCCGCAGTGCCTCGCCCGGGAACTGCTCCTCGGTGCACTTGAGTTCCTGCAGGCACAGCACGTCGGGCGACGTGGCCTCCAGCCAGGCCAGCAGCCGTTCGATTCGGGGGTTGACGCCGTTGACGTTCCAGGTGGCGATGCGCGTAGCCATGGAGCCCAACCTACCGGGCGCCACCGACAGCGCGGTGCCGGGCGCCGGTATCCCGCTCCCCGGCGCCCGGCGGGGCGGCCGCGCCGGTCACACGCTGGCCGACTCCCCCGGGGCCAGGTGCAGGTGCTCGGCGCCGCCGGTGCCGGGTCCGTTCGGACCGAGCATGCGCCCGTAGATGCCCAGACCGGCCTCCGACAGCAGCCCGTCGTGCACGTCGTAGGCGCGGCGCGGCTTCACCTCGCGCACGTAGTCCACCACCTCGGACAGCTTGCTCCACGGCGCGTGCACCGGCAGCAGCAGCGTCTGGACCGGGCGGCCGGGCACGGTGAGCGCGTCGCCGGGGTGGAAGAGGGCACCGTCCACACCGTCCACGCCGTTGACGAGGTAGCCGACGTTGGTGACGCGCGGGATGTCCGGGTGGATCACCGCGTGCAGTTCCCCGTGCACTTCGATGTCGAAACCGGCGGCCTGGAAGGTGTCGCCGTGGCCGACGGTGTGCACCCGCCCGGGGAAGGCCGCACCCAGCTGCTCGGCGACACTGCGCAGCGTCCACAGCTGGGCCGCCGGGTTGGCCTCCAGGGCCGCGCGCAGGCGCTGCTCGTCGAAGTGGTCGGGGTGCTCGTGGGTGACGAGCACCGCGTCCGCCCCCACGGCGGCGTCCGGTTCGCTGAAGTTGCCCGGGTCGATGACGAGCGCGCGCCCCTCCCGCTCCAGGCGGACGCAGGCGTGGCCCTTCTTCGTCAGTCGCATGTCCATGGGGGCATTGTGCGGCATGCGCCGCTGAGGGGGCCTCACCCCCTCCCGCCCACCCGGTGGGCGGCTGCACGGCGTCCGGTTCCGGGCGGGCGCGGAAACGCTCAGAACGTGACCGTCGAGACGACGTAGACCTGCGGGCGTTCCGGCTTGCTCATGTCCACGGTGACGGCGACCCTGGGGCGCAGGCCGGGCAGGTCCACCGTGGTGTGGACGTAGTGCCGCCCGGGGTGGTCGAGGTCCCAGCCGACGGCGTCGGCCTCGCGCCCGGTCACACCGGGCGCCTGCGAGGACAGCTCCCCGGGGCTGGTGCCGAGGCTGCCCAGGAACGTCTCCAGCTGCTCCGGCGAGGTGCGGAACTGCACGTACAGCGAGCTGGTGTCCCAGCTGTTGGCCTCGTAGTAGCCGACGTAGGTGGAGCCTGGGGGGATGGGCACCTCGAACACGCGCCGGGTCACTTTGCGCGGCCAGTGCCACATCAGGCCGGTCGCCGAGGCGATGGTCTGCTTGTTCTTGCCGCTGTCCCGGCTCTGGTGGGCGGACAGCGCCAGGTACCCGGCCGGGATCGCGATGAGCAAGGCGACGACGATCGCGGTGAGCCAGCGGCGGCGGGGGCGCAGGGGCGGCGGGTAGCCGGGCGCCGTCACCGGCTCAGCTCCCGGCCCGTCCGGTCGGAGCGGGAGGTGAGGCCGAGCTGCGCGGCGGCCCGCTCGTAGCGCTCGTAGCGCTCCAGCCGGCGCCGGGTGGCGCGGCGGAAGCGGCGGGCGACGAGGCGGGCCAGGTCCGCGGCGCCGACCATGCCCGCCTCGGGGCCCAGTTCGGCGCGCACGATGCGGGCCTCGGGCCGGTAGCCGCGCCCGGTCAGATGGCGGCGGAAGGAGGCGCGGGCCGGTTCGATGAGCAGGTCGTCGGCCGCGCTGACGCCGCCGCCGACGACGAAGCAGGACGGGTCGAGCGCGGCGGCGAGGTTGGCCAGGCCGACGCCGAGCCAGGTGCCGATCTCGCCCAGCAGTTCCACGCACATCGCGTCGCCCTCGCGGGCCAGGTCGGTGATGAGCGGCCCGGTGATCTCGCGCACCTCGCCGCCCACCCGGTCCACGATGTTGTGCGCCACCGGCGAGTCGGCCGCCGCCAGTTCACGTGCCTCGCGCACCAGCGCGTTGCCGGAGCTGTACTGCTCCCAGCAGCCGCGGTTGCCGCACGGGCAGCGGTGTCCGGCCGGGACGACCTGCATGTGGCCGAACTCCCCGGCCACCCCGTACGTGCCGCGCTTGACCCGGCCGTCCTCCAGGATCGCGCCGCCGATACCGGTGCCGAGCGTGATCATCACCAGGTGGTTCTCGCCGCGTCCGGCGCCGAAGCGCCACTCGCCCCAGGCGGCGGTGTTGGCGTCGTTGTCCACCATGACGGGGACGGCCAGCCGTTCCTGGAGCGCCGCGCGCAGCGGCTCGTCCCGCCAGGCCAGGTGGGGGGCGAACAGCACGCGGGAGCGGTCGGCGTCCACCCATCCGGCGGCGCCGATCCCGACGGCGTGCACGTCGTGCCGGTCGGAGAGGTCGAGCACGAGTTCGGTGATGACGTCCTCGACGACCTTGGGGCTCTTGGACTTGTCCGGCGTCTCCGCGCGCACCTTCTCCAGGATGACGCCGTCCGCGTCCACCACTCCGGCCATCACCTTCGTACCGCCGATGTCGATGCCCACGGTGGGCACCCGGGGTGCGGAGAGGTGGGAGCGCCGCTCGCGGGGGGCGATGGTGCCGCGCGTGGCGATGGTGTGCAGCACGGTGGCCCGGGTCGAGCCGTGGGCGGCGCGGTCACGGTACGTACTCATCAGCTCGATTGTGCCTCACCCTGAAGGCCCCGCAGCTCGTGGCGGAGCTGGTCGAGCTCGCTGCCCCCGGCCATCTGGCGGGTCAGCTCCTGAAGCGTGACGTCCGCCCGGGCGTGGCTGGCGGCCATGGCGCCGCGTTTGAGCAGCACGAACCGGTCGCCGACGAGGTGGGCGTGGTGCGGGTTGTGGGTGATCAGCACGACGCCCAGGCCCTCGTCCCGGGCGGCGGCGACGTACCGCAGCACCGTGCCGGACTGCTTGACCCCCAGCGCCGCCGTCGGTTCGTCCAGCACCAGCACGCGGGCGCCGAAGTGGACCGCGCGGGCGATGGCCACGCACTGCCGCTCGCCGCCGGAGAGGGTGCCGATGGGCTGGTCCACGTCGCGCAGGTGGATGCCCATGCGGGCCAGCGCCTCGCGGGTGGTGGCCCGCATGCGGGTGGCGTCCAGGCGGCGGAAGGGGCCGCGTCCGGTGTGCTGTTCGGAGCCGAGGAAGAAGTTGCGCCACACCGGCATCAGCGGCACCACGGCGAGGTCCTGGTAGACGGTGGCGATGCCCCTCTCCAGTGCCTCGCGCGGCGACGCCAGGCGCACCGGTGCGCCGTCGATGCGGTAGGTGCCGCCGTCGTGCTGGTGCAGCCCGGAGACGATCTTGATGAGGGTTGACTTGCCGGCGCCGTTGTCGCCCAGGACGCAGGTGACCTCCCCCGGCGTCACGGTGAGCGACACGCCGTGCAGGGCGCGTACGGTGCCGTAGGACTTGGTGATGTCCTCCAGCGCGAGCACCGGCTGAGCGGCCGGGCCGGTCATCGGGTGGCCTCCGCCCGGCGCCGGACCCAGGCGTTGAGCAGGGTGGCGAGCAGCAGCATGGCGCCGAGGAAGAACTTGAACCAGCTGTGGTCCCACTGCGCGTACACGATGCCCTTCTCCGTCATGCCGAAGATCAGCGCGCCGACGGCCGCGCCCGCCGCGGAGCCGTAGCCGCCGGTGAGCAGGCAGCCGCCGATGACGGCCGCGGCGATGTAGATCAGCTCGTTGCCGACTCCCTCGCCGGACTGCACGACGCCGTAGGTGAACAGCAGGTGCTGTCCCGAGATCCACGCGCACAGCGCGACGCCAAGGTAGAGGCCGATCTTCGTACGGGCGACGGGGACGCCGACGGCGCGGGCGGCGTCCGCGCTGCCGCCGGCGGCGAAGATCCAGTTGCCCGCGCGGGTGCGCAGCAGCACCCAGGTCGCCAGCGCCATCAGGCCGAGCCACCACAGCACGGTGACGCGCACCCGCACCTCACCGCCGATGACCAGCTGGGAGGCGAACAGGGCGCTGGCGCTGGGGTAGCCCTCCATGTCGGAGATCGTCTTGGTGGCGACGCCGCCGGAGATGAGCTTGGTGGCGCCCAGGTTCAGACCGGTCAGCATGAGGAACGTACCGAGCGTGATGATGAAGCTCGGCAGTTTCGTGCGGACCAGCATCCAGCCGTTGAACAGGCCGAACCCGAGCGTCACCAGCAGCGACACCCCGACTCCGGCCCACACGTTCGCCGTCAGCTGGTAGCTGAACATCGAGGAGACCAGCGCCGAACTGGTGACCATGACTCCGGTGGACAGGTCGAACTCGCCGCCGATCATCAGCAGCGCCACCGGGACCGCCATGATGCCGATCGTGGACGCCCCGTAGAGCACCGTGGACAGGCTGCCCGGGCGCAGGAAGCTGTCGGCGACGAGGGCGAAGAACACGAACACCGCGAGCGCGCCGACGACGGCACCCAGCTCCGGCCGGGCCAGCAGGACGCGGGCGGCCCGGCGCCGCCCGGGCACGGGGCCGGTGGGTCCGTCCGGGCGCGGGGGCGCGGCCGGGGCGGAGGCGGTACCGGCCGTCACCGGGTGCCCCGGGCGGTGTACTCGGCGAGGGCTTCGGCATCGTCCCCGGTGAGGATCTGCGGGCCGGTCCGCACGGGTTCGCCGCCGCCCAGCATGGTGGCGTTGTAGCGGTGGAGCCACAGCAGATCGACGGCTTCGTAGCCCTGGAGGTAGGGCTGCTGGTCCACAGCGAAGGTCACGGTGCCCTCCCGCAGGCCGGTGACGACGGCCGGGTTGAGGTCGAACGTGGCGATCTGGGCCTCGCTGCCCGCCTGGCCGGCGGCGCGCGCGGCGGTGGCGGCGAAGGGCGCGCCGAGGGTGACGACGGAGTCCACGCCGGCGTCGGACTGCAGTTCCGCTTCGATCGAGGACTGCACCGAGGGCATGCTGGTCCCGTCCACGTACAGGTTCTCCACGGGACCGCCGAAGGTCTCCCGCACCCCGTCGCAGCGCTGCTCGTGGCCCACGTTGCCCTGCTCGTGCAGCACGCACACGGCCTTGGTGCGTCCGCGCTCGTTCAGCTCCGCACCGACGGCCCGGCCCGCGGTGA
Source organism: Streptomyces sp. JJ66 (assembly GCF_019303495.1). GTDB lineage: Bacteria > Actinomycetota > Actinomycetes > Streptomycetales > Streptomycetaceae > Streptomyces. The sequence continues at coordinate 105,519 of NZ_JAEVFI010000001.1, forward strand.
CCTCGTCCTGGCCGATGTGCGCGAGCGCGCCGAATCCGGCGGAGACGTCCTGTCCGGAGTTGACGGTGACCACGGGAATCCCCGCGGCCACCGCCTCGCGGACGACGGCCTCCATCGCCTCCGGCTTGGCGAGGCTGACGATCAGCCCGTCCACCTTCTGGTCGATGCGGGCCTGCGCGAGCTGTGCCTGCTCACCGGCGGCGGGATCGGCGGAGTAGAGGAACTCGATGTTGTCCTTGACGGCGGCCTGCTCGGCGCCCGCGCGCACGATGTCCCAGAAGGTGTCGCCCGCACCGGAGTGGGTAACCATCGCGAACGTCCACCGCGGCGTGTCAACGGCCGCCTTCCCCCCGGCTGCCTGCCGCTCGCGCTCCTCCTCGGCGCGCTTGCCGCCGGTGCCGCTGCACCCTGCCGCAGCCAGGGCCAACGCGAGCAGGGTGGCGGTGGTCGTCATCAGCCGGCTGCTGCGTACGCGCCTGGTCACACGCGGTCAGTCCTTTGGTAGCGGTCCCGTTTCCAACCGCACAAGTATCGGACAACGCGCGCCCGCGCCAGGGGGCGGGGTGCCCGGCCCCTCCCCCGGCCGGACGCTGGGGGAGGGGGTGGAGTCAGCCGCCCAGCTCCTGGTGCCGCGCGGCGAGGGTGTCCGCGCCGGCGGCGGTCAGCGAGCCGAACAGCCGCAGGCGGGAGATGCCGCCGTCGGGGAAGATGTCCAGCCGGACGTGGGTGAGTGCCGGGGCGTCCTTCAGCAGGAACCGGTGCACGGCGTCGGGCTGCAGCTTGACGCGGTCCAGCAGCTCCACCCACGCGCCGTCGGCGCCGTTCTTGCCCACCAGCGCGGCCCACCCCGCCGAGTTGCCCTTGAGGTAGGCGGTGTCGATCTCCACCGCGCGGATGACGGCCTCGGCCGTCAGCGCGTAGGCGATCCAGTCGTTGCCCTGGTCGCGGCGGCGGCGGGTCTCCCAGCCGTCGTCCATCTTGCGGGAGCGGCCGGGCTGGATCGTGTTGGTGGCCGGGGAGTAGAAGCGGTCGGAGGCGTCCTCGACGGCGCCGCCGTTCTCCAGCGCGACGACGTCGAAGGTGCCCAGCGCCGTCAGCCACGCCGGGTCGGGCACGACCTCGCCGTGCACACGCAGGCGGGCGATGCCGCCGTCGGGGTGCTGGTTGACGCGCAGGTGGGTGAAGCGCTGTTCGACGTCCACGGCGAAGCCGTTGGCCGCGTGGCCGCCGACCGCGGTACGCGGGACGAGCGTGGTCCACTTCACATCGTCGGCGAGCAGGTCTTCGGGGGAGGCGGAGACCGGGGCCGCCGTCGCCTCGATGGACACCGACTGCGGGTAGTTGCCGCGAAAGTGCGCGGTGTCCACGACGATGCCCCGGATCACGCCGGGCGCGCCGAGGCGGACCAGCGCCCAGTCGTGGTCGTCGTCGGCCGGGTGCGGGACATCGGCGATGGTGCCGCGGCGGCGGCGGGTCTCCCAGCCGTCCATGATCTTGCCCTTGTGGCCGAAGTGCTCGGGGTCGAACTCGGCGCGCCCGGGCAGCAGCATGTTCTCGCGCTGGGCGAAGAACTCGTCGTTGGCGGCGATGACGCCAGCGCCCAGGCGCCGGTCGGCGAGGTCGGCGAGCTGGGTGAAGGGAAAGTCCGCGGTGCGGTAGTCCGCGTACGGGTCGCCGCCGCCGTACGGGTTCGCGTCGCCGGTGAAGCGGGGCTGGGCGGTCATGCGGAGGTCCTCTCGATGAGTCGGCCGGTCTTGGCGATGGTGCGACCGTGGTCGGTGATCTGCTCGCCGCGCAGCCAGCTGGAGCGGACGACGCCGTGCAGCGTCTTGCCCGCGTAGGCGGTGACCTGGTTGCGGTGGTGCAGCTCGGCCGGGTCAACGGTGAAGGTCTCGTCCGGGGCGAGCACGGCGAAGTCGGCGTCCCGGCCCGGCGCGATGGCGCCCTTGTCGCCGTGCAGCCCGGCCAGCTCGGCGGGGGCGGCGGACATCCAGCGCACGACGTCGGCGAGCGCGTGGCCGCGGCGGCGGGCCTCGGTCCACACGGCGGGCAGGCCGAGCTGGAGCGAGGAGATGCCGCCCCACGCCTGTCCGAAGTCGGGCACCTTGAGGCTCGCGGTGCAGGGCGAGTGGTCGGAGACGACGCAGTCGATGGTGCCGTCGGCGAGCCCGGCCCACAGGGCGTCCTGGTTGTGCTTCTCGCGGATGGGCGGGCAGCACTTGAACTCGGTGGCACCGTCGGGCACTTCCTCGGCGGTGAGGGTGAGGAAGTGCGGGCAGGTCTCAACGGTGACCCGGACGCCCTCGCGCTTGGCGGCGGCGATCATCGGCAGCGCGTCGGAGGAGGACAGGTGCAGGACGTGGACGCGGGCGTCCAGCTTGCGGGCCAGATCGATGAGCAGCGCGATGGCGTCGTTCTCGGCGGCGCGGGGCCGGGAGGCGAGGAAGTCGGCGTAGCGCGGGCCGTGCGGCTGGGGGGCGGAACCGAGGTGGGCCGGGTCCTCCGCGTGCACGATGAGCAGGCCGTCGAAGGAGGCGATCTCGGTGAGCGCGGCCTCCAGCCCAGCCGCGTCCAGCTCGGGGAACTCCTCCACGCCCGAGGGGGACAGGAAACACTTGAAGCCGAAGACCCCGGCCTCGTGCAGCGGGCGCAGCTCCTTCACGTTGCCGGGGATGGCGCCGCCCCAGAAGCCGGTGTCCACGTGGGCCTTGCTGCGGGCCACGTCCTGTTTGACGGCCAGGCCCGCGGCCGTGGTGGTGGGCGGCAGGCTGTTGAGCGGCATGTCCAGGAGGGTGGTGATGCCACCGGCGGCCGCGGCCTGGGTCGCCGTCCAAAAGCCCTCCCACTCGGTGCGCCCGGGGTCGTTGACGTGGACGTGGGTGTCCACGAGCCCGGGGAGCAGCACGTCGTCACCGAGGTCCACGATCCGGTCGGCGCCACCTGGCAGGGCGGCCTCGTGGGGCAGGACGTCGGTGATCCGCCCGTCGCTGACGAGGACGGACGCGGCCCGGGTGGCTTCCGGCGTCACGACGCGCGTCGAGCGCAGTACGAGATCAGGACTGGACGGGGTGGCGGTCAACCGGGCCCTCCTTCGTGAGTTTCAACTTTCTGTTGAAAGAGTCTTCACTTCCGGAACGGACACGTCAAGAGTCCCCCGGGCTGGGCGGGGGCGAAGTGGGGGAGATTAGAGGTTTCCACAAAATGGATCATTTTTTTCGCATCACGGAATGTAGTTCCGGCTAGCGGGGGCACCGATGAGCACGCGGCAGAACTGGACAAACGCCCCGGACCGGCGATAACCCCATGGTGGGGGCCCTGCGACCGGTCCGCCCCGGACGGCTGTGGACCGGTAGCATGCGCCCCATCCGGCCGAAAGGAAACGCGACGTGCCGCCGTCCGAGCGCAAGACCTCTTCCGCCCCCGCGGCGTCCGGGGGTGTGCAGTCCCTGGAACGCGCCTTCGACCTGCTGGAGCGGATGGCCGACGCGGGTGGCGAGGTGGGCCTGAGCGAACTGTCCGGCACCAGCGGACTGCCGCTGCCCACCATCCACCGGCTCATGCGCACGCTCGTGGCCTGCGGCTACGTCCGGCAGCAGCCCAACCGCCGGTACGCGCTCGGACCGCGCCTGATCCGGCTGGGCGAGAGCGCCTCCCGCCTGCTGGGCACCTGGGCGCGACCGTACCTGGCGCGGCTGGTGGAAGAGACCGGCGAAACGGCGAACATGGCGCTGCTGGACGGCGACGAGGCCGTGTACGTCGCCCAGGTGCCCTCCCGGCACTCCATGCGCATGTTCACCGAGGTCGGACGCCGGGTGCTGCCGCACTCCACGGGCGTGGGCAAGGCGCTGCTGGCGGGACACGACCCGCAGGAGGTGCGCGCCCTGCTCGCCCGCACCGGCATGCCGGCCGCCACCGAGCGCACCATCGTCACGCCAGAGGGGTTCCTCCAGGCCCTGGAGCTGACGCGCGAGCGCGGCTTCGCGCTGGACGACAACGAGCAGGAGGTCGGCGTGCGCTGCATCGCCGTCCCCGTGCCCGACTCCCCCACCGCCGCCGCGATCTCCATCTCCGGCCCGGCCGGGCGGGTCACGGACGCCGCGACGGACAAGATCGTGCCGCTGCTCCAGGAGGTCGCCCGCGAGCTGTCCGCCGCGCTGGCCACCACCGCCGCCCCCGTGAACGGCAACGGCACGCCCGGCGCCTGAGAGCACAGCCCGGCGCCCCGGAGCGCAACTCCGGGGCGCCGGGCTCGTTGACCGGGTGTGCCTGTCAAGCCGACCCCCGCCCGAGCCGCCGCCCTAACCGGTACCGCCCCCGCCACGGCCCGAACCGGTGCCGCCCGGCGCACCGGCACCCGGCTCACCGCGCTGCTGGCCGCCACCCTGGTGTGCGGTGGCATCCCGGGCCCGGCCCGGGCGGCCGGCGCCTGGGAGCACCTGTTCCTGACCGTGGGCGGCGCGGACGCCACCTGGGTGCGCGGCGTCGAGCTGCGCTGCGACCCCGCCTCGGGCTACCACCCGCGCGCGGAGCAGGCGTGTGCCGCGCTGGCCGCCGCCCACGGCGACATCGCCAGCATCGCGACCCCGGACGACGCCTACGCGGGCGCCCGCCGGTGCGGCCGTGCGCCCGACCCGGTCACCGCCACGGCGTCCGGCTCCTACCGGGGGCGCCCGGTCCAGTGGCGTGCGAGCTACCCGAGCCCGTGCTTCCTGCACGCCGACACGGGTTCGCTGTTCCGCTTCTGAAGGGCCGGGCGCTCAGCCGCGCGGTGGCGGTGCGCCGAACAGGGCTATGGCTCCGCGCAGCTCGCCCAGCGGCTCGGCGAGCGCGCTGACCGAGCCCAGCGCGCTGACGGTGAGCAGCAGGGCGTGCCGCAGCCGGGTCAGCTCTACCGGTCCGGCGGCCATCGCCTCGATCACCGCCAGCTGCTCCTCGGCCACGTCCCGGTCAGCCAGTGTCCCGGGATGCGCGGCCAGCTCGCGGCCCATCCGGGACACGGCCAGCCGCAGGGCCGCGATGCGGGGATCGGCCGCCACGCCGACGGTCTCCGCCCGCCACGCACGCTGGTGCCGCACCGCTGTCGGTTCCATCGAATCGCCTCGCAACGTCTGTCCCCACCTGGAAGCCGGCTCGAATCGCGCATGCTCAACATCCCGCCTCCCGTGGCGGTGGTCAGCCGCCGGAGGCTGGGGAGGGACAGTAAACGCCACCCTCCGCGCATACGTCCACACGGATTGCTAAAACCAGCCGCGCCCCGGGCGCCGGTCAGCGCCGTCACCCGAGGACGCCTCAGCACAGGCCGCCTCCCCCAGGCAGCGGGCCCGCGTCCCTACTCGGCCGAAAATCTCCAACACCGGCCAGCGGACGCTCCCCCGCGCAACGAAACGCACAGCGCCGCCCTCCGCGCGCGCCGCCTGACGCCCCACCCGGTCACCTCCCCGGTGGCGGCGCGGCCGGTGGGCTGAAGGTGAACGGGAGGGAGCGGACGCGGTGGTCGAAGGTGGAGGGGGCCAGGACCGGTGGCGCGGTGGCCCGGATGTCCGGGGTGCGGGTCAGCAGTTCGCGCAGGAGGGCCGTCATCTCCCGTTTCGCCAGGTGGGCGCCGAGGCAGTAGTGGGGGCCGCCTCCGCCGTAGCCGAGGTGGGGGTTGGGGGCGCGGGTGATGTCGAAGGTGTGCGGGTCGGGGAAGACGGTCTCGTCGCGGTTGGCGGAAGCGAAGAAGAGGACCACCTTGTCGCCGGGGCGCAGCAGGCGTCCGCCGATGGCGTACTCGGTGGCCACGGTACGGCGGAACTGGATGATCGGAGTGGCGTGGCGGACGATCTCGTTCACCGCGCCCTCGGCGTGACGCTCGAAGTCGGCTGCGAGCAGGGCGCGTTGTCTGGGGTGGTCGGTAAGCAGGGTGAGGCCGTGGGCGAGCGCGTTCCGGGTGGTCTCGACACCGGCGACCATGAGGAGGGAGAAGAAGGCGCCGAGCTGGCGGGCGGTGAGTGCCTGTCCGTCGAGGTCGGCGTGCACCAGGGCGGATACCAGGTCGCCGGTGGGGTGGCGGCGACGCTCCCGCGCGAGCCGCCCGATCATCCACCGCATCCGGGCGAGCGCGCGCAGGCCCTTGCCCGGGACGCGCAGCCGGGAGCGGGCGACGCCGATGTTCTCCGACGCGTGGTTGACGCGGGCCAGGATCTCGGGGCGGTAGCGGTCGGGGATGCCCATCATGGTGCAGATGACCTCGAACGGCACCCGGGACGCGACAGCGGTGACGAAGTCGGCGGGCCGCTCGGCGATCATCGCGTCCACGGTGCGGGCGCACACGGTGTCGATATCACGCTCGGCGTCGGCGAGGACGCGCGGTGAGAAGGCCCGGGAGACGGTGCGGCGCAGGCGGGCGTGCTCGGGGTCGTCGAGGTTGACCATGGAGTCACCGAACAGGGCGCGCACCCAGCGGGCCGGTTCGGGCGTGGTGACGCCGGGCGCGCTGACGAAGACACGCGGGGTGCGGCTGGCCTCGACCACGTGGGCGTGCCGCACGAGGGCGTAGACGTCGCGTCCGGTGGCGGGATCGGTGAGCCGGGCCGGGGCCTCCAGGCGGCGCAGGGCGGCGAAGGCGGCGTGCTGGGCGGCCGGTGGCTGGTGCCAGAAACGGGGGTCGGTGGGGTTGGTGAGGAGGGGCGGGGCGCTGGTGGGGGAAGGGGCCACGGGTGTCGCGTGCGGGGTCATGGGGCTGGTGGGTGGCGTGGGTGTCATGGCCGTCATGGTCACCGGCGGCCGGGCGCGGGGCGGGTCAGGCGCTCCGTAGGGTCAGGGGCATGGACGAGCGGGAGCGTGGGAATCGGGTGGCCGGGCTGCTGCTGGCGGCCGGGGGCGGGCGCCGGCTGGGCGGCCGGGCGAAGGCGCTGCTGCCGTACCGGGGGCGGCCGTTGGTGGAGCACGCGGTGCGCACGCTGCGGGCGGGCGGCTGCGGGCCGGTGTACGTGGTGCTGGGCGCGGCGCGGGAGCGGGTGCGCGCGGAGGCGGAGCTGGCGGGGTGCGTGGTGCTGGACAACCCGCGGTGGGAGGAGGGCATGGGCTCGTCGCTGCGGGTGGGCCTGCGGGCGCTCGGCGGAAGCGCCGCGCACACCGAGGCGGCGCTGGTGGGTCTGGTGGACCAGCCCGGGATCGGCGCGGAGGCGATCGCCCGGGTACGGTCGGCGGCGAGCGGCCCCGGCGTGCTGGCGGCGGCGGCATACGGCGGGGAACGCGGGCACCCGGTGCTCCTGGGTGCCGCACACTGGGCCCCGGTCGCCCAGACGGCGGCCGGTGACCGGGGTGCGCGGGCGTACCTGCGCGCGCACGCGGCAGCGCTTACGTTGGTGGAGTGTGCGGATGTGGCCGATCCGGGTGATATCGACACACCGGAGGACCTGAGGCGGCTGGCGTGACGCGGCTCGCCGCGAGGAACGTCTCTCGACATCGTCTTTCTCGATGTCATCCATCTCGACATCAACAAACTATTGAAGTTCCACTATGAGGAAACTAGGCTCCATTTCCGAAGGCGTGTGGCACCCCGTGCCGCATGCGTGTACCACGAGCACGGAAGTCCGGCGGCCCAGCCCACCGGCCCCTTACCCTCAAGGGGGCAGCAGCGTGGCCAGGGTCGGTTCGGAGACCCAAGAGGAGTGACAGCCCATGTCCGCACCAGCGCCGTCACCGCTGGCCATCGTCGATGTCGATCCCCGCCAGGCTCCCGCCCGGCAGGACGAGGTGCTGACCGAAGCGGCGCTGACCTTCGTCGCCGCGCTCCACGAGCGGTTCACCCCGCGCCGCGACGAGCTGCTCGCCCGCCGCGCCGAGCGCCGCGCCGAGATCGCCCGCACCTCCAGCCTGGACTTCCTCCCCGAGACCGCGCACATCCGCGACGGCGACTGGCAGGTGGCCCCCGCGCCGCCCGCCCTGGAGGACCGCAGGGTCGAGATCACCGGTCCCACCGACCGGAAGATGACCATCAACGCGCTCAACTCCGGGGCCCGGGTCTGGCTCGCCGACTTCGAGGACGCGTCCGCTCCCACCTGGGAGAACGTCATCGGCGGTCAGGCCAACCTGATCGACGCCTACGAGCGCCGCATCGACTTCACCGACGCCCGCGGCAAGTCCTACGCCCTGCGGCCCGACGCCGAGCTGGCCACCGTCGTCATGCGCCCGCGCGGCTGGCACCTGGAGGAGCGGCACCTGCGCATGGGCGACCGTCCCGTCCCCGGCGCCCTCGTCGACTTCGGGCTCTACTTCTTCCACAACGCCCAGCGCCTGCTGGACGCGGGCAAGGGCCCGTACTTCTACCTGCCGAAGACGGAGTCGCACCTGGAGGCGCGGCTGTGGAACGACGTCTTCGTCTTCGCCCAGGACTACCTCGGCATCCCGCGCGGCACCGTGCGCGCGACCGTGCTCATCGAGACGATCACCGCCGCGTACGAGATGGAGGAGATCCTCTACGAGCTGCGCGAGCACGCCTCCGGCCTCAACGCGGGCCGCTGGGACTACCTGTTCTCCATCGTCAAGAACTTCCGGGACGGCGGCGAGAAGTTCGTCCTGCCCGACCGTAACGCCGTGACGATGACGGCCCCGTTCATGCGCGCCTACACCGAACTGCTGGTGCGCACCTGCCACAAGCGCGGCGCCCACGCGATCGGCGGCATGGCCGCGTTCATCCCCAACCGCCGCGACCCCGAGGCCAACGAGCGGGCGCTGGCCAAGGTCAAGGCCGACAAGGACCGCGAGGCCGGGGACGGCTTCGACGGCTCCTGGGTCGCCCACCCCGACCTGGTGCCAGTGGCGCGCGCCTCCTTCGACGCGGTGCTCGGCGACAAGCCGAACCAAAAGGACCGGCTGCGCGAGGACGTGCGCGTGGCCGCCGGTGACCTCATCGCCATCGACTCACTCGACGCCCGCCCGACCTACCAGGGTCTGGTGGACGCCGTGCAGGTCGGCATGCGCTACATCGAGGCGTGGCTGCGCGGCCTGGGCGCGGTGGCCATCTTCGGCCTCATGGAGGACGCGGCGACGGCGGAGATCTCCCGCTCGCAGATCTGGCAGTGGGTGGACGCGGGCGTCGTCTTCGCCGACGGCCGCACGGTGACGGCCGACCTGGTGCGCGAGATCGCGGACCGCGAGCTGGCGGCGGTGCGCGCGGAACTCGGCGCGGAGGCGTTCGCCGCAGGCCAGTGGCAGCAGGCGCACGACCTGCTCCTGCGCGTCTCGCTCGACGCGGACTACGCCGAGTTCCTCACCCTCCCGGCGTACGAACTGCTGGGCTGAGGCCGCTCGCTGGGCGAACGCCCACCCGGTTCGGCTGCCCCGCCGTCCGGGGGCATCTCCCCACCGGTACTGGGCTCCGCCCCTGGCCCCGACTGCCGCGCCCTCGTGCGGCAGTCGGGGCCAGGTCTTTCCTCCGCAGGCCCACCCTGTCTGGGAGTGAGCCCCGCCCTGGGGCCGTGGGCCGGGCGACGCCCCCGGTGGCAAAGCCACAGGGAGATTGGGCCAGCCGCCCCTGGTTCGCAAGAAGACGGGGTGGAGCCCCGGCCGGAGGCTTGGGGAAGGGTCAGGGGCTCACCCGTACCGGGCGCTCCGCGCGGCGGGACTCCTCGCACGCTTCCGCGACGCGCAGCGCCCGCAGCGCCTCCCAGCCGTCGCACGGGTTGGCCCGCTCGCCCCGGACGAGGGCCACGAACGCAGCGAGCTGGGCCGCGTACGCCGGGCCGAACCGCTCCAGGAACCCCGGCCACGGCGGGCCCGCGCGCCCCGGCGCCGTGGGCTCCACCGACGTCAGCGGCGTGCGCGGGCCGAGCCCGACGGCGATCGTCTCCCGCTCCCCCGCCAGCTCCATGCGCACGTCGTACCCGGCGCCGTTCATCCGCGTCGCCGTCGCCGTGGCCAGCGTGCCGTCGTCCAGCGTGAGCACGGCCGCCGCGGTGTCCACGTCCCCGGCCTCGCGGAACATCGCGGGCCCCGCGTCCGAGCCGACCGCGTGCACGGTCACCACCTCCCGCCCCGTCACCCAGCGCAGGGCGTCGAAGTCGTGCACCAGGCAGTCGCGGTAGAGCCCGCCGGACAGCGGCAGGTAGCCCGTGGGGGGCGGCGCCGGGTCGGCGGTGAGCGCCCGCACGGTGTGCAGGCGGCCGAGGCGGCCGGAGCGCACGGCCTCGCGCGCGGCGGCGTACCCGGCGTCGAAGCGGCGCTGGAAGCCGATCTGGAGCACGGCGCCCGCCGCCGCGACCTCGTCCAGCACGGTGAGCGTGCCCGCCAGGTCGGCCGCGAGCGGCTTCTCGCAGAACGCGGGCACCCCGGCCCGGGCGGCGGCGACGATCAGCTCCGCGTGCGCGGTGGTGGACGCCGCGATAACGACGGCGTCCACCCCGGCGGCGAGCAGGTCGGCCGGGGTGGGCAGGGCGTGAGCTCCGTCGCCGACGGCGGAGGCGACGGCGCCCGCGCGCGCGGGGTCCGCGTCCGCCAGGAGAAGCTCGCGCACGCCGGGCAGGTCCCGGAGCGTGCGGGCGTGGAAGGCACCGATGCGGCCGGTGCCGAGGAGTCCGATACGCACGGGCTTTAAACCTTCTTTCGCTGGTCGTTGGGTGGTCCCGGGGCGGGTGTCCGCTGCCCTCCATCAGCGGCGTTCACAGGTGGCGGCGGCGGGCGGACACCTGGCGGTCGTACGCGGGGCGGGCCGCGCGGGCGGCGGCCCGGGTGGCGGTGGCGGCGACGGGCACGTCCCACCACGCCTGCGCCCCGGGCGCGGTGGGAGCCGGGGCGGTCTCGACGTGGACGCAGGTGGGCCGGGTGGAGGCGCGGGCGGTGGCCAGCGCCTCGCGCAGCTCGCCCAGGGTGGCGGCGCGCAGCACGTCCAGGCCGAGCGAGGCGGCGTTCGCGGCGAGATCGACGGGCAGCGGGTCGCCGGTGTAGGTGCCGTCAGCGGCGCGGTAGCGGTAGGCGGTGGCGAAGCGCTCGCCGCCGACCGCCTCCGACAGCCCGCCGATGGAGGCGTATCCGTGGTTCTGGATCAGGACGACGTTGAGGTTCACCCCTTCCTGGACGGCGGTGACCAGCTCCGTGGGCATCATCAGGTACGTGCCGTCGCCGACGAGCGCCCACACCGGTGTGCCGGGCGCGGCCAGCCGGACGCCGAGCGCGGCCGGGATCTCGTAGCCCATGCAGGAGTAGCCGTACTCCACGTGATACTGGCGCGGGGAGCGGGCGCGCCACAGCTTGTGCAGGTCACCGGGGAGGGACCCGGCGGCGCCCACCACGACGTCCGTGTCCCCGACGGTGGCGTCCAGCGCGCCGAGCACCTGCGTCTGGGTGGGCCGGGCGGCGGCGTCCCCGGCGTAGGCGGCGGTCACCTGGCGCTCCCAGCGCTCCCTGGCCGCGCGGTACTGTGCGGCGTAGGCCGTCTCCACCCGGTGTCCGGCGAGCGCCTCACCCAGCGCCTCCAGCCCGGTGCGGGCGTCGGCGACGAGGGCGGTGGCGGAGAGCTTGTGCGCGTCGAAGGGCGCGATGTTGAGGTTGACGAAGCATACCCCGGGGTGGGCGAAGAGGGTGCCGGAGGCGGTGGTGAAGTCGGTGTAGCGGGTGCCGACGCCGATGACGAGGTCCGCGGTGCGGGCGAGGTCGTCGGCGGTGGCGGTGCCGGTGTGGCCGATGCCGCCGACGTCGGCGGGGTGGTCGTGGCGCAGCGAGCCCTTGCCCGCCTGGGTGGAGGCGACGGGAATGCCGGTGGCGTCGGCGAGGGCGCGCAGGGCGTCCTCGGCCTCGCTGTGGTGGATGCCGCCGCCCGCGATCAGCAGCGGACGGCGCGCGGACCGGATCGCGGTCACCGCCTCGGCGAGCGCGCCGGGTTCGGGCAGCGGACGGCGCACCGGCCACACCCGGTCGGCGAAGAACTCCGCGGGCCAGTCGTGTGCCTCGGCCTGCACGTCCTGCGGCAGGGCGAGGGTGACGGCGCCGGTTTCCCCCGGGTCGGCGAGCACCCGCACGGCCTGGAGCGCGGCGGGGATCAGCGCTTCGGGGCGGGTGACGCGGTCGAAGTGGCGGCAGACGGGACGCAGGGCGTCGTTGACGGAGACATCACCGGCGTAGGGCACTTCGAGCTGCTGCAGGACGGGGTCGGCGGGGCGGGTGGCGAAGGTGTCGCCGGGCAGCAGCAGCACGGGCAGCCGGTTCACGGTGGCGAGCGCGGCGCCGGTGACGAGGTTGGTGGCGCCGGGCCCGATCGACGTGGTCACCGCCTGCGCGCGCAGCCGGTTGGTGTGCCGGGCGTGGGCGACCGCGGCATGCACCATGGCCTGTTCGTTGCGGCCCTGGAGGAACGGCATGCGGTCCTGGTACTCCAGCAGCGCCTGCCCGAGCCCGGCGACGTTGCCGTGGCCGAAGATGCCCCAGGTGGCGCCGATCAGCCGGTGCCGCCGCCCGTCCCGCTCGGTGTACTGGGCGGCGAGGAAGCGCACGAGCGCCTGCGCGACGGTGAGCCGGTGGCTGCGGGCGGGCGCGGGCGGCGTCAACGGGCCTCCTCGTAGAACGGCAGCCGGGCGTCGGCGGTGTCCGCCCGCCAGGTGGTGCGGACCCAGGCGTGGTCGGGGTGGTCCTGGATGAGCCAGGCCCGCTGCGGGCCGGGGCCCGCCATTACGTTGAGGTAGTACAGGGCGTGCCCGGGGGTGGCGATGGAGGGGCCGTGCCAGCCGTCGGGGATGAGTACGGCGTCCCCGGTGCGGACCTCGGCCAGCACGTCGGTGCCGAAGCCGTGGCCGGAGGGGGTCACCCGCTGGTAGCCGACCCCGGGGGTGTCGCCGTGCGGGGCGACCTCGAAGTAGTAGATCTCCTCCAGCTGTGACTCCTCGCCGGGGCGGTGTTCGTCGTGCTTGTGCGGCGGGTAGGACGACCAGTTGCCGCCCGGGGTGAGCACTTCGACGGCGATGAGCCGGTCCGCGTCGAAGACGTCGGCGGCGGCGAAGTTGTTGACCTGCCGCGAGCAGTTCCCGGCGCCCCGCAGCTCGACGGGGACGCCGGAGGCCGGGCCGTAGCGAGCGGGCAGGCGGCGCTCGCAGCGGGCCCCGGCGAGCGCGAACCGGCCCCCGGCGGCGCTGGTCAGTGTGACGGCGGCGTCCCGGGGGGCGTAGGCGAAGTCGGTGACGGAGGTGAACACGCTGTCACGGCCGTCCAGGGTGAAGCGCCGCCCGTCGGTCTCGACCGCGCAGGCGCCGCTCAGCGGGAGCACGATCCACTCGCTGGGACCGGTGTCGAAGGTGAACGGCGTGTGCGGGCCGAGTTCGAGTACCCGCAGGGAGCTGTGGCTCCAGCGGGCCGTCTGCGGATCGACGGACAGGGCGTAGGGGCCGGTGGCGGCACTGCCAGCGGGCAGGTGGAAACGCGTGTGGCTCATGCGGCCAAGCCTTCCCCATCGCGGAGCCGCCCACCGGGCGTGGCGCGGTGCGCCGTGCCGCCGGTCACGGCGCACCGGTGGCCAGCAGCACCTCGACCTCGGCGGCGGTGGGCATGGCCGCCGAGCAGGCCAGGCGGGCGGCGACGTGGGCCCCGGCCGCGTTGGCGTACCGCATCACCCGCTCCAGCTCCCAGCCGGCGAGCAGCCCGTGGCACAGGGCGCCGCCGAACGCGTCCCCGGCGCCGAGTCCGTTGACGACCTCCACCGGGTGGGGCGGAATCTCGGCGGTGGTGCCGTCCCGGTGCGCCGCGAGCACCCCGCGCGGCCCCTGCTTGACGACGGCCAGCTCCACACCCGCGTCCAGCAGCGCCCGTGCGCAGCCCACGGGGTCCCGCTCGCCGGTGGCCACCGCACACTCGGTCAGGTTGCCGACGGCGACGGTGGCGTGGGCCAGCGCCTCCCGGTAGAGCGGGCGGGCGGCGCACGGATCGGCGCCGGCCCAGAACACCGGGCGCCAGTCGAGGTCGAACACGGTGGGGCCGCGCCGGGCGCGGGCGGCGAGTGCGTGCAGGGTGGCGGCGCGGCTGGGCTCCGCGCACAGGCCGGTGCCGGTCATCCAGAAGACGCGGGCCGCGCGGATGGCGCCGAGGTCGAGTTCGCCGGGGTGGATCTCCAGGTCGGGTGCCGTGGGCTGGCGGTAGAAGTACAGCGGGAAGTCATCGGGCGGGAAGACCTCGCAGAAGGTGACGGGCGTGGGGTAGGCGGCTACCGGTGTCACCCAGCGGTCGTCCACGCCGAAGTCCGCGAGCGCCTGGTGGCAGTACGCGCCGAACGGGTCGTCGCCGGTGCGGGTGATGACGGCGGCGGAGCGGCCGAGGCGGGCGGCGGCCACGGCGACGTTGGTCGCGGAGCCGCCGAGGAACTTGCCGAAGGTCTCCACCTGCGGCAGGGGTACGCCGGTCTGCAACGGGTAGAGGTCCACACCGATGCGGCCCATCGTGATCACGTCCAGTGGCTCGTTCATCGTGCCCTTTCCGGCGGACTGTGGTACTTCCCCCAGGTGCCTACCCCACGCGCCTGACATCCTCGCCCCTGGGCCGTACCAGCGCGGACACCGTACTCGATGCGGACGCCGTACCGACGCGGACGCCGTACCGACGCGGACGCCGCACGCGCGACACGCCACGGGCGACCAGGACCCCGCACCCGGACAGCACGCCGCACGCGGCCAGAACACCGCACCCGGACAGCACGCCGCACGCGGCCAGAACACCGCACCGGCGCGGAAGGAGCACCCGCCATGACCCGCCCCGGCCTCTATGCCCTCGACCGGCTCCGCGTCGGTTCGGCCCCCGACTCCTGGGGCGTGTGGTTCCCCGACGACCCGCTACAGGTGCCCTGGGAGCGGTTTTTGGACGAGGTCGCCGAGGCGGGCTACGCGTGGATCGAGCTGGGCCCCTACGGCTACCTGCCCACCGACCCGGCGCGGCTGACCGCCGAGACCCAGCGGCGCGGGCTGCGCGTGTCCGCGGGCACGGTGTTCACCGCGCTGCACCGCGGCCCCGGAGTGTGGGACGCCACCTGGGAGCAGGTGGCGCGGGTGGCGGAGCTGACGCGGGCGATGGGCGCGGGGCACCTCGTCGTCATCCCGGCGTTCTGGCGCGACGACCGGACCGCCGCGCTGATCGAGTCACCGCACCTGACGCCGGAGCAGTTCCGCGCGCTCACCGGCGGCACCGAGGAGCTAGCGCGGCGCGTGCGCGAGGAGTACGGGCTCGGCGTCGTCGTCCACCCGCACGCGGACACCCACATCGACACCGAGGCCAACGTCACGCGCTTCCTGGACGCGACGGACCCCGCGCTGGTCAGCCTGTGTCTGGACACCGGGCACTACGCCTACTGCGGGGGCGACAGCGTGCGGCTCATCGAGACCTACGGTGAACGCATCGGCTACCTGCACCTCAAGCAGGTGGACCCGGACGTGCTCGCCGAGGTCGTGCGCGCGGGCACGCCGTTCGGCCCGGCCGTGCGGCAGGGCGTGATGTGCGAACCGCCGGGGGGCGTACCGGCGCTGGAACCTGTGCTGACCGCCGCGCAGGGCCTGGGCGTGGAGCTGTTCGCGATCGTCGAGCAGGACATGTATCCCTGCGAGCCGGACCGCCCCTTCCCCATCGCCGAGCGCACCCGCCGCTTCCTGCGTTCCTGTGGCGCTTAGGGCCACCGGCCGCGAGCCCCGGTCGGTGCCCGCGCACAGCATGGACCGGGGCTCGCGGGGGGGGGTGGGGCGTCAGTGCAGGTGGGCGGCGGCCTGCGGGGTGACCTTCGGTTCGGTGGGGGCGTCCAGGGGGGAGGGCGGCGGCTCCGCCTTGCGCGAACGCAGGTGGTTGAACAGGAGGTTGAGCAGGACGGCGAGGATACAGCCGGTGCTGATGCCGGAGTCCAGGATGATCGTCGCGCTGTCCGGGAACTGCGCGTAGAAGCCGTGCGCCATCTCCGGCGCCAGCCCGACGCCGAGGGTGACGGCGACGATGAGCGCGTTCTCGCCCTGGTCCAGGCCCGCCTGGACCAGGGTCTGGATGCCGCTGACCGCGATCGTGCCGAACAGGACGACGCCGACGCCCCCGAGGACGGGGAGCGGCACGGCCGAAACCAGCGCGGCGGCCACCGGGCACAGGCCCAGCAGGACGAGGATGGCGCCGCCGACGGCGACGACGAAGCGGCTGCGCACCTTCGACATGGCCACCAGGCCCACGTTCTGCGCGAAGGCGCTGGCCGCGAAGCCGTTGAAGACGGGGGCGACGGCGCTGCCGAGGGCGTCGGCGCGCAGACCGGCCGCGATGACCTTCTCGTCCACCGGCTTGTCCACGATCTTGCCCAGGGCGATCATGTCCGCCGTCGACTCGGTCATGATCACCAGCATCACGATGCACATCGAGATGATCGCCGGGAGGGAGAACTGCGGCGGGCCGAAGTGGAACGGCGTCGGGAAGCCGAACAGACCCGCCTCGCCCAGCTCGGAGAAGTCGGCCATGCCCAGCGGGATCGCGAGGAGCGTACCCGCGACCAGCCCGATGAGGATGGCGACCGACTGCAGGAAGCCGCGGGCGTAGCGGCGCACGGCCAGCGTGATGGCCAGGGCGATCGCGGCGAGCCCGATGTTGCCCATGGGCGCGGAGGAGCCGCCTTCACCGCCGCCGTCGGTGATCCAGCCGAACGCGACGGGCAGCAGGGACAGGCCGATGAGGGTGATGACGCTGCCCGTGACCACCGGCGGGAAGAACCGGACCAGCTTGCAGAACCAGCTGCTGAGCGCGAAGGCGAGGAGTCCGGCGACGATGACGGCGCCGAAGATGATCGGCAGGCCCGCGCTGGCGCCCTCGGCGGCGATGATCGCGGTCATCGCGGCGACGCCGCCGAAGGAGACGCCGTTGACGAAGGGCAGGCGGGCGCCGATCTTCCAGATCCCGAGGGTCTGGAGCAGGGTGGCTATGCCGGCGGTGAAGAGGCTGGCCGCCATCAGGAGCGTGGTGTCGGCCGGGTTGAGCTGGGCGGCGGCGCCGATGACGAGCGGGACGGCCACGACTCCGGCGTACATGGCGGCCACGTGCTGCAGGCCGCTGGTGATCATTTTCAGGGGAGGGAGGACTTCGTCGACGGGATGCCGGGCTGCCTCTGCTCGCGCGCTGTCGGTGCTGCTGGTGTTCCCGGTTCCGGGCCTGTCGGACACTCGGTCCTCCTGTCGGTTACTGCGCCGCTGGGGAAGCGACGGGCTTTCAGGGAGGGTGTGCGGTGTGGTGCCAGGGAGTGGGGGGTGCGGAGCGGAGGCGAAGGGGTACCGGGACGGGGCGCGTACCGTAGGGCGCGCCCCGTCCCGGCCGTTCGTTCAGGGCCCCGCTCGGGCCCTGAACCACCGGCCGGGAGCCGTCCCTCCCGGCCGGAGTCTTGAGATGTGGTGCGGCGGCGGCCTGGTGCCGCTTCGCGGGTGCCGCGTCAGGACGCCCCGGCGGCGATCCGGGCCAGGCGCTGGGCCTGGTCGCGGGTGCCGCGGGCGATGGCGTCCTCGTCCACCGTGGTGAGGTGGTGGTCCTCGACGACGGTTTTGCCGTTCACCAGGGACAGCGTCACGGGGGCCGCCGCGCCGAACACCAGGGCGGCGACCGGGTCGGCGATGGAGGAGTGGCCGATGCCGTCGAGCTTCCACAGCACCAGGTCCGCCAGCTTGCCGTTCTCCAGCGAGCCGATCTCCGCCGCGCGGCCAAGGACCTGGGCGCCGCCGAAGGTACCCAGACGCAGCGCCTGGCGGGCGTTCAGCGCGTTTTCCCGGTGCCGGCCGAGGCGGTTGATCAGCAGCGCGTTGCGCAGCTCGGTGTGCAGCTCGCCGGACTCGTTGGACGCGGTGCCGTCCACGCCGAGCCCGACGGGCACCCCGGCGGCGAGCAGGTCCGGCACCCGGGCGATGCCGGCGGCCAGGCGGGCGTTGGAAGAGGGGCAGTGGGCGACGCCGGTGCCGGTCCGGGCGAAGGCGGCGATGTCGGAGTCGTTCATGTGGACGCAGTGCGCCATCCACACGTCCGCACCGAGGTAACCCGTCGACTCGAAGTAGTCGGTGGGGCCCATGCCGAACAGTTCGTGGCAGAACTTCTCCTCCTCGACGGTCTCCGAGCCGTGGGTGTGCAGCCGCACCCCCTTGCGGCGGGCCAGCACGGCGGCCTCGCGCAGCAGCTCGGTGGTCACGGAGAAGGGCGAGCACGGCGCGGCGGCGATGTGCAGCATCGACCCGAACGACGCGTCGTGGTGGGTGTCGATGGCGGCCTCGGTCTCGGCGAGGGCCACCTCCAGGGTCTCGACGGCGAAGTCCGGGGGCAGGCCGCCGTGCGACTCGCCGCGGTCCATCGAGCCGCGGGCGGCGGTGAAGCGCACTCCCATCTCGCGGGCCGCGCGGATCTCCGCGCCCAGCAGGTCACCGGAGCCGCGCGGGAAGACGTAGTGGTGGTCCATGGCGGTGGTGACTCCGCCGCGGGCCATCATGCCCAGCGAGCCCTGGGCCGCGGAGTACACCATCTCCTCGTCGATGCGGGCCCAGACCGGGTACAGCGTGACGAGCCAGTTGAACAGGTTGCAGTCCTGGGCGAGGCCCCGGGTGAGCCACTGGTAGAAGTGGTGGTGGGTGTTGACCAGGCCGGGAGTGGCCAGGTGCCCGGTACCGTCCACGCGCCTGACGACGTGCTGAAGGCCCTCGGGAGCCGCGCCGGGCCCGACCGACTCGATGACATGATCCGCGACGACGATGTGCCCGGTGGCGTACTCGGTGTCCTCCGCGTCCACGGTGGCGATGGCGCAGTTCTCGATGACGATGCGCTCTGGCGCGGTACCAGCCATGGGATTACCTCGTGCTTCCCATCCGTCGAGCGGTGACGCCGACGCGCGTCGGGGTCCGGGGGCGGCCCGCCCGGGTAGGACGGGCCGCCCTTGCGGGCTTGGGCTCCTTACAGGTTGGTCATGTCAACCGGGATCTGCGGCTCGGCGCCGTCCCGCAAAATGGTGGCCTCGATGAGACCGTAGGGACGGTCCGCCGCGAAGTAGACCTCGTTGTCGTTCTTCAGCCCGAACGGCTCCAGGTCCACCAGGAAGTGGTGCTTGTTCGGCAGCGAGAAGCGGATCTCGTCGATCTCACCGCGGCTGTTGATGACGCGCGCGCCCATCTGGTACAGCGTCTGCTGCAGCGACAGCGAGTAGGTCTCGACGAAAGCGTCCAGCATGTGCTGCTTGGCCTTGGCGTAGCTGCGCTCCCAGTTGGGCATGCGCTGCTCGTCGCTCGTCCAGTTGTGGCGCCACCAGCTGGTCACCTGGGTCGCCAGGATGCGGTCGTACGCCTCCTTGAGGGTGGTGTACTTGTCCTTGACGTAGCCCCAGAACTCCGAGTTGGTGGAGTTCATGACGGTCAGGTCCTTCAGGCCGGAGAAGACCTGGAAGTTCTCGCCGTCGTAGGTGACCTGCGCGGTGCGGGTCTCCTGGCCGTTGCGGACGAAGGAGTGCTGGACCTGCTCGGAGCCGATGAACTGGCCGCCGCCCCCGGAGGTGACGATCCGGTCCCAGGCGTACTCCTCGATGCGGATGCGGGCCCGCTTGATCGGCTCCTGGGACTCGACGAAGTGCCGGGCCAGGTGGATGCCGAACTGCTCGGCGGACTCGATGCCGTGCTCCTTGGCGAACGCGAACACCGTGTTCTTGGTGGTATCGGTCGGCAGGCAGTTGGCGTTGGAGCCGGAGTAGTGGACGTCGTCCATGTCGCCGGAGAGGGCGACGGAGACGTTCAGGTCCTTGATGTGGTGGGTGTCCCCCTCGCGGGTGATCTTGACAACGCGGTTCTCCGCTTTGCCGTACTGGTTCTGACCGAGAATCACCGGGCGGGCCGGGCGGGAAGTAGCAGTCATGTCAGGTGTCAGCTCCCTCGGTACACGGAGTAGCCGAACGGGTTGAGCAGCAGCGGTACGTGGTAGTGCTCGCCCGGGGTCACGGCGAAGACGATCGCCACCTCGGGGAAGAAGACACCGCTGTCCCTTACGCGGGGGGCGTCCTGCTGTTCCTCGGCTTGCTGGGTGGAGAAGTACGGCTCGACCGCGAAGTCCAGCCGCACGTGGGTGGTGCCCTCCGGCAGGGCCGGAAGGTCCTTGCAGCGCCCGTCGTCGTCGGTCTTCGACGCGCCGTGCGCGGCCCAGGCGCCGTCGCCGCCAGTGCGGACCGACAGCTGGACGGCCACGCCGCCCGCCGGACGTCCGATGCTGGTGTCCAGGATGTGGGTGGACACCGAAGCGGTCGTCGGGGTGCTCATGTGGGTCAGGCTCCTTGTGCGAGGCGGGTCAGCCGGATGCGGTTGATCTTCACCAGTTCGGTGCGGACGTTCTCCCGCTCCCGCTCCGGCGTGTTGTCGATCCGGGCGCGGATCGCGTCGCGCATCTGCTCGCCGGTCAGGCCGGTGGCGCAGATGAGGAACACGTGTCCGAACTTGTCCTGGTAGGCCAGGTTCAGTTCGAGCATCTCGGCCTTGAGGTCCTCGGAGGCTCCGGCCATCCCGCGCTGCTCGCGCGAGGAGGTCGGGTCCCCCGGCTTGGGACGGCCGATGGGCGGGTGCCCGGCCATCGCCTCGGCCAGGTCGGCCGCACCGAGCTCGGCCATCGCGGCGTCGCTCGCGGTGAACAGAGCCGCGGCGTCGGCGTACGGACGCTGGGCGAGCAGCTTGCTCACCCACGTCGATGAGGCGCACACCTCGTGCAGCGCGGCGCGGGCGTCGCCCTCATCAGCGGTGTTGAACCGGGTCAGCCCCGGTGCCGTACTCGAAGTCACGGGAGCCTCTCTGGCCGGTGCGGGCGGTGTTGCTGCGCAATAGCTAAGCCGCCGGGGAACGCCCCGTCAACACTTTGTTGAACTTTCTTCGCCGAGCCGCGCCCGGGGCGGCTTGTCCGCCCGGGGCCGCAACCGCAGGCGGGGCATCCCTCTCCCCCACCGGGTACCCCGCCGCGCGGCCACCACCCGCGCGGCCCAAACTCCCCACCCGGACCGCACACCGTGCGGGGCAAGCGCGCCGCGGGAGCTACTGCCGGTTCAGGTAGTTGTAGACCGTGAAGCGGCTGACGCCGAGCGCGGTGGCGACCGTTTCGACGCCGTGCCGGACGGAGAACGCGCCGCGCGACTCCAGCAGGCGCACCACGCGCTGCTTGGACTTGCGGTCCAGCTCGCTCAGCGGGCGTCCCTCGGTGCGTTCGAGGGCGAGCAGAATGTGGTCCAGGGACTGCGACAGGTGGGGCAGGCGGACGGCGAGCACGTCCTCGCCCTCCCAGGCGAGCACGACGTCGCCCTCGCTGGCCGCGCCGACCTCGATGATCTCGCCGCCTATCGCATCCACCAGCGGCTTCACCGCGGAAGTGAAGGGATGTTCGCCCAAGCTACTCATGCGTCACCCGGCTCCTGGTCGTCGGATTCGACCACATTCACCTGCAATGACACGCGAGTCGCCCCGGCGGCCAGCGTCCGGCGTAGCATCTCGTCCACCACGGCGAGCACCTCGTCCGCGGCCCCTTCGGCCGTGTTGCCGAAGGGGCCCACGTCAACGGCGTCCAGGCCGGCGCGCTGCACGATGTCGCGCGCCACCACCGCGTGGGCTGGCGCCTCTTCCAGGTCGAACGGCTCGGTCGTGAACTCCACTTTCAATCGCACGGCCTCAACGTACCTCTCCGTACGCGGCCCGCCATCCCCCCTCAACCCCGGTTCCGGGCGCTCCCGGCGGGCACATTTCGGGCGGCCCTCTTGACAATTTGTTGAGTCGGCGGCACTCTTCCATCAGATAGAAACTAACTTCCGCGATACGGAAGGAGCGAGTCACCCCTCATGGGCTACACGGACACGCGCTTCACTGTGAACCTCTCGATCCTCTTCACGGAGTTCCCGCTGCTGGAGCGCCCGGCCGCCGCCGCGGCCGCGGGCTTCACCGCGGTGGAGCTGTGGTGGCCGTGGATCGACACCCCCACCCCGGACCAGGCCGAGCTGGACGCGCTGCGCAGTGCGCTCACCGACGCCGGTGTCCAGCTGACGGGGCTGAACTTCTACGCGGGCCAGCTGCCCGGCCCGGACCGGGGCGCCCTGTCGGTGCCCGGTGCGGAGTCGGAGAAGTTCCAGGCCAATATCGACGTGGCCGCCGACTTCGCCGCCTCCGTCGGCTGCACGGCGCTCAACGCCCTCTACGGCAACCGCGTGGACGGCGTGGACCCGGCCGTGCAGGACGAGCTGGCCCTGGAGAACCTCACCACGGCCGCCCGCGCCGCCGACCGCGTCGGGGCCGTGCTGCTGGTCGAGGCGCTGAACCAGCCCGAGTCGCCGAAGTACCCGCTGGTGAGCGCACCGGCCGCCGTCGAGGTCGTGGAGAAGGTCAACGCCGCCACCGGCCTGGGGAACGCCAAGTTCCTGATGGACCTCTACCACCTGTCCATGAACGGCGAGGACCTGGCCGAGATCATCGAGAAGTACACGGCCGTCACCGGGCACGTGCAGATCGCCGACAACCCCGGCCGCGGCGCCCCCGGCACCGGCGATCTGGACTTCGCCGACCTGCTCGACCGGCTGAAGAAGGCCGGTTACGACGGCTGGGTCGGCCTGGAGTACAAGGCGGGCGACGCGCCGAGCGGCAGCGCCTTCGAGTGGCTGCCCGCTCCGCTGCGCCCCGCCCCCTCCGCGAGCTGACGCGCCCGGGCTCCGGCGGCCCGCCCGGCCCCGCAGGCGGCCCCTCCCGCGTCCGCACCCAGCGAACTTTCCGTCCGCACGGCACGAAAGGCACCCGACCTCATGAGCAACACACTTCCCAAGATCGCCTGGATCGGCCTGGGCATCATGGGCTCCCCCATGGCCGAGAACCTGATCAAGGCCGGTTACTCCGTCACCGGCTTCACGCTGGAGCAGGACAAGCTCGACCGGCTCGCGGCAGCCGGCGGCACCGCCGCGTCCTCGATCGCCGGGGCGGTTAAAGACGCCGACGTGGTCATCACGATGGTTCCGGCCGACCCCCAGGTGAAGGCCGTCATCCTCGGCGAGGACGGCGTGATCGCCCACGCCCGGCAGGGCGCCACGATCATCGACATGTCCTCGATCACCCCGCAGACCTCCATCGCGGTGGCCGAGGCGGCCGCCGCCGCGGACAAGGACCTCAAGGTTCTCGACGCCCCGGTCTCCGGCGGTGAGGCAGGCGCCATCGAGGCCGTGCTGTCCATCATGGTCGGCGGCGAGCAGTCCGTCTTCGACCAGGCCAAGCCGATCCTCGACGCGCTGGGCAAGACCATCATCCTGTGCGGCCCGCACGGCGCCGGCCAGACGGTGAAGGCCGCCAACCAGCTCATCGTCGCCGTCAACATCCAGGCGTGCGCGGAGGCCGTGGTCTTCCTGGAGAAGTCCGGTGTGGACCTGGAGGCGGCCCTGGAGGTCCTCAATGGCGGGCTGGCCGGTTCCACCGTCCTGAGCCGCAAGAAGGACAACTTCATCAGCCGCGACTTCAAGCCGGGCTTCCGCATCGACCTGCACCACAAGGACATGGGCATCGTCACCGACGCCGCCCGCAGCGTCGGCGCCTCCCTGCCGGTCGGCGCGGTCGTCGCCCAGCTGGTCGCCTCGCTGCGCGCCCAGGGTGACGGCGGCCTGGACCACTCCGCCCTGCTGCGCGCCGTCGAGCGCCTGTCGGGCGACCAGGTGGCCTGAGCCACCCCACACTCCGGGCGGCGGCGCTGACAACCTGTCCTGTCGCGCCCAGGCGCCGCCGCCCGGTAATTCAACAAACTGTTGACGTGCTGCCGTAGCCGTCCTTACGCTCCATCTCCGCGGAAGGGTCTTCCGCGCTCCCGTACGGAAGGTCACCATGTCGAAGCCCACGCTGACGACCGAGTCCGGCGCCCCGGTCGCCGACAACCAGAACTCCGCCGCCGCAGGCGTCGGCGGTCCGCTGCTGATCCAGGACCAGCACCTGCTGGAGAAGCTGGCGCGCTTCAACCGCGAGCGCATCCCGGAGCGCGTCGTGCACGCCCGCGGCTCCGGTGCCTACGGCCACTTCGAGGTGACCGACGACGTCTCCGGTCTCACCCGCGCCGCCTTCCTGGACACCATCGGCAAGCGCACCGAGGTCTTCGTGCGCTTCTCCACCGTGGCCGACAACCTCGGCGGCGCCGACGCGGTGCGTGACCCGCGCGGCTTCGCGGTGAAGTTCTACACCGAGGAGGGCAACTACGACCTCGTCGGCAACAACACCCCGGTGTTCTTCATCAAGGACCCGCTGAAGTTCCCCGACTTCATCCACTCCCAAAAGCGCGACCCGTTCACCGGCAAGCAGGAGCCGGACAACGTCTGGGACTTCTGGGCCCACGCCCCCGAGGCCACTCACCAGGTCACCTGGCTCATGGGCGACCGCGGCATTCCGGCCTCCTACCGCCACATGAACGGCTACGGTTCCCACACCTACCAGTGGACCAACGCCGAGGGTGAGGCGTTCTTCGTCAAGTACCACTTCAAGACGAACCAGGGCATCCGCTGCCTGAGCAGCGACCAGGGCGCCGAGACGGCGGGCAAGGACGCCAACAGCCACCAGACGGACCTGCTGCAGGCCATCGAGCGGGGCGTGCACCCGTCGTGGACGCTGTACGTGCAGGTCATGCCGGCCGCCGAGGCCGCGGGCTACCGCTTCAACCCGTTCGACCTGACGAAGGTGTGGCCGCACGCCGACTACCCGCTGCGGCGGGTGGGCCGCCTGGTGCTGGACCGCAACCCCGACAACGTCTTCGCGGAGGTCGAGCAGGCCGCGTTCTCGCCGAACAACTTCGTCCCCGGCATCGGTCCGTCCCCGGACAAGATGCTCCAGGGCCGCCTGTTCGCCTACGCCGACGCGCACCGTTACCGCCTGGGCGTCAACCACACCCAGCTGCCGGTGAACGCCCCGAAGGCGACCCAGGCGAACAACTACGGCCGGGACGGATTCATGGCCACCAACCCGCAGGGGCGCGGCGCGAAGAACTACGAGCCCAACTCCTACGACGGCCCGGTGGAGACCGGCCAGGCGCTGGCCGCCCCCGTCGCCGTCTCCGGCTACACCGGCACCTACGAGACACCGCTGCACACCAAGGACGACGACTTCTTCCAGGCCGGTGAGCTCTACCGGCTGATGTCTGAGGACGAGAAGCAGCGCCTGGTGGCCAACATCGCCGGCGGCCTGTCCCAGGTGATCCGCGACGACGTCGTGGAGAAGAACCTCGCCCACTTCCACGCCGCCGACGCCGACTACGGCAAGCGCGTCGAGGAGGCCGTGCGCGAGCTGCGCGAGGGCTGAGCCCGCGCGCGGCTCGCGCGGAAAGCCGCGTGAGGGCTGATTGGGAGGTCAGCCCGAGCGCGTCCCGTCACCGTCGGCCCGTGGACGAGGGGTGGCCGACGGTACGGGACACCGCGTAGCCCCTCCCCCGGCCCGCCCGGTGGTTCGCCACCGTGGTCGCCGTGGGAGGGGCTGCCGAAGGCCCGCCCGGCGGCGCGAACGTCCTGTCGCGCCCAGCCTCGCCCCGTCGGGCGCACCACTCCCGGCCGGTCCCGCGGTTTGCCCGCGGGACCGGCACCGTTTCGGAGACGATGGCCCCATGGCGGACACGACACGGCCCGAACCCCGGTACGAGCCGGTGTGCTGCCCGGTGTGCCGGCGCGAGCACGTCTACGCCCCGCCCGTCTACCCGTGTCCGTGCGGGGCGCCCGTCCCCCTGCCGCTGCTGCGCGGCGGCGTGCCCGTCCGCGTGCGGCACCGGACGTGGGACGGGTCCTGGGTCACCGTGCGCTGCGGCGGCTGCGGCCAGGAAGGCCACTGGCCGCAACCCGAACTGGGCTGCCCGTGCGGTGCGCTGCTCGCACTGCCGGTGGACCGGCGGGCGGCGGGCACGCCTCCGGCGGCGTCGGGGACGGCCCCCGGGCTCTTCGCCGGGGCCGCCGAGTCCGCCGGGGTCCGCGCCGAGAGGCCCGCGTTCACCCCGGTCACCATCCGCACCGGTCGCGACGCGGTGCTGGCCGCCGCGCACTTCCTGCGCTGGCTCGGCTTCCACGAGGTCCGGGCGGCGCAGACCTCACCGGCGTCCGGCATCGACCTGCGCGGACCCGGAGTCGTCGCCCGCGTCGATCCCTCCACCTCGCCCATGGAGGCGGCGGCGGTGGAGACGCTGTGGCTGACCGGGCTGCACGCGTCGGTGACGGCGGTGTGCTTCGCGCTGGCCGGATACGCGCCCGAGGCCCGGACGCGCGGCGAGGTGCTGGGCGTGCCGCTGTTCGTGCTGGACCTGACGGGCACACCGCAGCCGGTCAACGACGCGGCCGAACGCCTGACGTAACCCCGGCCCCCTCCCCTCCCTCCCGAAGCTTGGGGCTCTCCCCGGGCGACTTCGCCACCAGGTCCGGTAGCGGGGCCGGGGGCTCTCCCGACGTCGTGAGAAGACCCCAGAGGCGAGCCTTGTTTCCTCATGGTGGAAACTTCTATCCGCACAGCGGTACGGGACTTGACGAGCCGCACCCCGCTCCGTACTCTCATTTCATATTGCAGAACGTGTATTCCGTATAGTGGAAAACGAAGCGGAAAGCCACGCACGGTCGACTCAGGAGCACTCCATGCCTCGTATGACCGCCGCCCGCGCGGCCGTTGAGATCCTCAAGCGTGAAGGCATCGACACCGCTTTCGGTGTGCCGGGCGCGGCGATCAACCCCTTCTACCGCGAGCTCAAGAACGCCGGCGGCATCGGCCATACGCTGGCCCGCCACGTCGAGGGCGCCTCGCACATGGCCGAGGGCTACACCCGCGCCAAGGCTGGCAATATCGGGGTCTGCATCGGTACCTCAGGACCGGCCGGAACCGACATGATCACCGGCCTGTACTCCGCGATCGCGGACTCGATCCCGATCCTGTGCATCACCGGCCAGGCCCCGGTCTCCAAGCTCCACAAGGAGGACTTCCAGGCCGTTGACATCGCCTCGATCGCGGGTCCGGTCACCAAGGCCGCCACCACGGTCCTGGAGCCCTCGCAGGTCCCCGGCGTCTTCCAGCAGGCGTTCCACCTGATGCGCTCCGGCCGTCCCGGCCCGGTCCTCATCGACCTGCCGATCGACGTCCAGCTGGCCGAGATCGAGTTCGACCCCGAGACCTACGCGCCGCTGCCGGTCTACCAGCCCTCCGCGACCCGCGCCCAGGCGGAGAAGGCCCTGAGCTTCCTGCTGGAGTCCCAGCGCCCGCTGATCGTCGCCGGTGGCGGCATCATCAACGCCGACGCCTCGGACCTGCTGGTCGAGTTCGCCGAGCTGACGAGCATCCCGGTCATCTCCACCCTGATGGGCTGGGGCACCATCCCCGACGACCACGAGCTGGCCGCCGGCATGGTGGGCGTGCAGACCGCCCACCGCTACGGCAACGCGACGTTCCTGGAGTCGGACTTCGTCCTCGGCATCGGCAACCGCTGGGCCAACCGCCACACGGGCTACAACCTGGAGGCGTACACCAAGGGCCGGAAGTTCGTCCACGTGGACATCGAGCCCACCCAGCTCGGCAAGATCTTCGCCCCGGACTACGGCATCGCCTCCGACGCCAAGGCCGCCCTGGAGCTCTTCGTCGAGATCGCCCGGGAGTGGAAGGCCGCCGGCAAGCTGCCGGACTTCTCCGCCTGGGCCGCCTCCGCCCAGGAGCGCAAGGCCACCCTCCAGCGCCGCACGCACTTCGACAACATCCCGATGAAGCCGCAGCGCGTGTACGAGGAGATGAACAAGGCGTTCGGCCCGGAGGCCCGCTACGTCACCACCATCGGCCTCTCGCAGATCGCCGCCGCGCAGTTCCTGCACGTCTACAAGCCGCGCCACTGGATCAACTGCGGCCAGGCCGGCCCGCTCGGCTGGACCATCCCGGCCGCCATCGGTGCCGCCACCGCGGACCCGCAGACCCCGGTCGTCGCCCTGTCCGGTGACTACGACTTCCAGTTCATGATCGAGGAGCTGGCGGTCGCCGCCCAGCACAAGGTCCCCTACGTCCATGTCCTGGTGAACAACGCCTACCTCGGGCTGATCCGGCAGGCCCAGATCGGCCTGGACATCAACTTCCAGGTCAACCTCGAATTCGAGAACATCAACACCCCCGAGATCGGCGCCTACGGGGTGGACCACGTCAAGGTCGCCGAGGGTCTGGGCGTCAAGGCCATCCGCGTCACCGACCCGAACGAGCTGGGCGCGGCCCTGGAGCAGGCCAAGAAGCTCGCCGTCGAGCACCAGGTCCCCGTCGTCGTCGAGGCCATCCTGGAGCGCATCACCAACATCTCCATGAGCAAGACGGTCGACATGAGCGACGTCACCGAGTTCGAAGAGCTCGCCACGGAGCCCGGCCACGCGCCGACGGCGATCAAGCCGCTGAAGGTCTGAGGCGCCGCCAGGCCCGGGGCACTCCGTGCCGCCGCTGACCGCCCCCACGAACCCCCGCTCACCTGACGGTCCGGGGACAGCAGGCCGATGGCCCGAGCACTCCGCTCGGGCCATCGGTCTTTCCGGCTCAACGGCGCCCGGGGCCGCCATGCCGGACATGACGCAAGAGTGAGGTGCGCGGCTCGGCGGCGCTGATGGTGCACGATCAGAGGTGTGCGGACATACGAGTATGACCAGCTGACGAATACCACCGCCGCGCCGAGACCCGTAGCGGCGCCGACGGCGCCACGGGCGGTGCGGCAGGCCCGCCCACGGCGCCGCTGGCTGACCGCGTCCGCCGCCGTCCTGCTGCTCCCGCCGAGCGCCGCGCTCACCGCCCGCGTGCTCGACGTGGACGGGCCGCTGCCGCTCCCCCAGCTGCTGGCCTTCCTGCCCTGGTTCCTGGTGCCGGGCTGGCTGGCGCTGGCGGGCGGCGTGCTGGCGCGCCGCCCGCTGCTCACCGGCTGGTCGCTGGCCGTGCTCGGGACGACGGCCTGGTTTCTCCAGCCCCACGGCGCCGAGCAGCGCGTGCCCACCCAGGAGCCCCTGGCGCAGGTCCGGGTGCTGACGGCGAACCTGGAGTTCGGAGCCGCCACCGAGAGCCTGTTTCAGGCGCTGCGCCGCGAGAGGCCCCACCTGGTGTCCGTCCAGGAGTGCGACCGGCGCTGCGCCGCCGCGCTGGAGACGGCCGAGTGGCGCGAGGCGTACCCGTACCGGGTGATCGCCGGCCGCGAACCGGCCGAGGGCTCGGCGCTGCTGAGCGTCTACCCGCTCAGCGAGGAGAGCCGCATCCCGGGCACGCTGTCCATGCCGGGCGCGGTGGCCGACGTGCACGGGGTGCCGCTGCGGGTGCAGGTCGTCCACCCGATGCCGCCCCGGCTGGGCTCGATGGACGCCTGGGCGGCGGAGCTGGGCCACGTGCGCAAGGCGGCCGGAGGGCGGGGCGAGACCCGCACCGTCTTCGCCGGTGACTTCAACGCCGGGCAGGACCACGCCGCCTTCCGGGCCGTCCTCGACACCGGCCTGCGCGACGCCGCCCGCCTCCTGGGCCACTCCCGCACGCCCAGCTGGCCCTCGGCCACCGCGCCCTGGCTGGGCACGCAGATCGACCACGTCCTGGTCAGCGAGGGCGTCGTGCCGGTGGACGGCAGGTTCCTCGACCTGCCCGGAACCGACCACCGGGCACTGCTCACCGACCTCCAGCTGCACTGACGGAGCGCCGCCCGGGCGCTGACGTACGTCACAGCCGGGAACCACCATGGCGGCATCCGGCGTTGTGGGAACCAGCGGCCGGTTTCCTGCGGCCACCGGGGGCGAGCGACGGAAGGGGACGGTCGTGAACCTGCTCGATGCCGTGCTGGTGCTGGCAGTGGTGCTGTTCGCGGTGTCCGGCTGGCAGCGCGGGCTGGTGGCGGCGGTGGCGGCGTTCGCCGGGTTCCTCGGCGGCGCGGTGATCGGCATCTGGCTGCTGCCCTACACCCTCGAGCTGGTGGAGCGGGGCAGCACGGCGGCCACGGCGGTCGCCGTGCTCACACTGTTGCTCCCCGCCGGGCTGGGGCACGCGCTGGCCTCCCGGCTCGGGTGGGAGCTGCGCGGTGCCGTGCGCTGGGCGCCCGTGCGCTGGCTGGACGGCCTCGGGGGTGCGCTGGCCAACGCGGTCGCGGTGCTGGTGGTGGCGTGGGTGGCGGCGAGCGCGCTGGTCAGCTCGCCCTCGCCGGAGGTGGCCCAGGCTATCCGCGGCTCCAGCGTGCTCGGCGCGGTGCACGAGCGCATGCCGGGCCAGGCCCCGGTCTGGTTCAGCCGGGCCACCAACGCGCTGACGACGGCGGGCTTCCCGCAGGTGTTCAACCCCTTCGAGAGCGAACCGGTCACCGGCGTGGCCGAGCCGACCGGGGACGCGGTGACGCGGGCGGCCACCGAGGCCGCGCAGCGCAGCTCGGTGAAGGTGGAGGGCGTGGCACAGGTCGAGGGCCGCCGCCAGGGCCAGGAGGGCAGCGGCTTCACCTACGCCCCCCAGCGGGTGATGACCAACGCGCACGTGGTCGCGGGCGTGGACGCACCCACCGTCCGCGTCGGCGGCGTCGGGCCCGCGCTGCCGGCGACCGTCGTCCACTTCGACCCGGACATCGACGTCGCCGTGCTCTATGTGCCGGATCTGGCGGCGCCGGTCCTTCAGTTCACCGGCGACGGCTCCCGTGGCGACCCGGCCGTCGTCGCCGGGTACCCGGAGAACGGCGGGCTCGACCTCCAGGCGGCCACCGTCGCGGGTGAGGTCACCGCGCGCGGCCAGGACATCTACGGCACCTCCATGGTCACGCGGGAGATCCACCCGCTGCGCGGCACCGTGCGCCCGGGAAACTCCGGTGGCCCGCTGCTCACCCCGACCGGTGAGGTCTACGGCGTCATCTTCGCCCGCTCGGTCAGCGATCCGGGTACCGGCTACGCCCTGACGTCCGCGCAGGTGAGCCGCGCTGCCCAGCTCGGCGCCGCCACCACGGCCCCGGCCGACACCGGCGACCGCGCGGCAGCCCGCTGACCGGCGGCGGCCGGCCGCCGGGACGCTGCGGGGTCTGACGGGCCTCCCCCGGTGGGCCGGCCGGAGGAGGCCCACCGGCTGCGGCGGCCGGTCAGAACCGGACGTCGGAGCAGGCGTAGAAGGCGTTGTTCGTGTCGGCGATGTTCCACACCGCCAGGATCAGGTGATGTCCGGACTTGCCGCTGGGGAGGCGGCCGGTGTGGCTCTCGGTCGCGCCGGGCCGACGGCCGCCGAGGTCCACGGTGAGGAAGGGGGTGCGCTCCAGGTCAGCGCGGGTGAGCCGCAGGCCGGGGCGCCAGTCGTCCCGGGTGATGTAGTACTGGTACGTACTCGTGCTGTGGGGCGCGGTGTTGCGCCAGGTGAAGGTGTACTGCTGCCCGCTGTTCAGCTGGGTCGTCGGCCAGTTGCCGCCCCGTGGGTCGTCCAGTTCCGCGAACCGGGCGTTGCCGCCGGAGCACAGGGTGCCGTCGGAGGGGCCGCGCGCGGGGAAGCCGCCCGGGCCTTCCACACTCTGCGGCTCCCACCGGATCTGCCCGCAGCCGGTGACCGTGCCCTGCGCACAGTGCAGCTGCCGGCTGACCGGGGAGGTGGAGTAGCCGTGGGCCGAGGCGTGGCCCGCGGTCGCGAGCACGGTCGCGGCGGCGATGCCCAACGCCGCCGCAACGGAGGTGAGTTTGCGCATGATGCGCTCCTGCCTGAAGAACGTGGGGGTGTTCTGCGAGCGTTGGTCCAGACCACAATCGAAGCTAGCGAGACGCCATGCACATGTCTAGAAGGGGGACGCGATCCGGCCGCCCCGGCCGTTCCCGGCGGTCAGCCGAGCAGGCCGATGAGGCGTTCCCCGGTCTCGGTCTGCCACACGCGTACGTACTGACCCTGGCGTTCGCGGAGGACCAGCCCCGCGGCCTCCAGATGGTTGCAGTGGTGGGTGACGGCGCTCGGCGCACAGTGGAGCGCCGCGCTGACCTGGCCCATCGTCGGCCCGCTGCGCGCGAGCCGCAGCATCCGGGCCCGCACGGGACCCAGCACGGCTTCCGCGCGGTCCGGCGCCGACGCGTGCGCCAGTGCGCCCCGGAGTCCGCCCGTCCCGGGCAGGGGATAGCCGAACCAGACACAGTCGGGCAGATCGACGTTGAGCACCGAGGCTGAGACACCGGAAACCAGCGGCACCAAGACGATCCGCCGCCCCCGGAGGGCGACCGCCTTGGCACACGGGTCGGGGAGGGCGAGGGTGGTCTGCGTGAAGGTCACCCGCGGGCTGAGGGCCCGCAGGACGGGGTACATGGCGCCGGTCACCGCCGCCGCTCCGATGCGCTGGGTCTCCTGTTCCAGGAGGCCCTGAGCGCGGTGCCACCGCGGGGCGAACCGCTCCCACACGGTGCGCAGCAGCGTCAGGTACGCGTCCATGAAGCCCCGCGGGTCGTCCACCACCCGCTGCCAGCCCACGGGCAGACCGCCGGGGTGGTCGGCGGTGAGGTCCGCGTACAGGGTGTCGGCATCCGTCTCGCGGATGCGGTCGAGCTGGGCCCCCACGCCGTCGACGTCCAGTGGGGAGGGCGTCAGGCAGTCCGGAAGCCAGAACGTTCCGGGGGCGAAGGCGGGGCGCAGGGCTTCCACCGCACGCGGCGCGCACAGCTCGCGCACCGTCCGGCGCCAGGCTGGAGGCACTCCCTGGGGGGCCGCGCCCAAGGCGTCGGCCACGAGTGAGAGCATGCTGGCCACCGGCTGACGTCCCACGGCCACGCGGGCATCGTCCAGCCGCCCAACCTCCACCACGGAGACGCCCATACCGCCCCCTGCCCCTTCTCGGTCGGCGCCAGCCAGCGGATTCGCGGGATACCGGCTCGGCTCAGCGGCGCACTGGGAAGGACCTTACCGCTCCGCCCGGCCGCCGTGCACGAGTGCGGCGACCGGCGGCGTTTGCACGATGGTTGAAAAGCCTGGACCCGGGGCGCCGCACCTGGTTCCGTGGATGGGGCGGGGGACAGCCGCCGTCGCGGGGTCACAGCTCCGTGGCGGCGGCTGCTGCGGCTCCCCTGCTGCATCTGGCCGGGGTGCCCTTGGGCGCCGTGGCGCAGCCCGGTTCAGGCCGCCGCGCGGCGTGGGGGTGGGTGGTGGATCGGGGCGCCGCCGCCGGTCAGTGACGTGCCGGAGCCGCCGTGGCGGTGCGCGACGATCTCGGCGGCGATGGACAGCGCCGTCTCTTCAGGCGTGCGGGCGCCCAGGTCGAGGCCGATGGGCGAGCGCAGCCGGGCCAGGTCCCGTTCGCCGACGCCAGCCTCGCGCAGCCGGGCGAGACGGTCGGCGTGGGTGCGGCGCGAGCCCATGGCGCCGACGTAGGCGACGGGCAGGCGCAGCGCCCGCTCCAGCAGCGGGACATCGAACTTGGCGTCGTGGGTGAGCACGCACAGCACGGCGCGCTCGTCCAGCTCCTGGGAGTCGAGGTAGCGGTGCGGCCAGCCGACGACGACCTCGTCGGCGTCCGGGAAGCGTGCCGTGGTGGCGAACACGGGGCGGGCGTCGCACACGGTGACGTGGTAGCCGAGGAACTTGGCGACGCGGACCAGCTCCGCGGCGAAGTCGATGGCGCCGAAGACCAGCATCCGCGGCGGCGGCACGCTGGACTCCACCAGGAGGGTGACGGGCTCGCCGCAGCGGCTGCCGTCGGCGCCGACCTCCACGGTGGCGGTGCGCCCGGCCGCCAGCAGCGCGGTCGCCTCGGCGGCGGCGGTGCGCTCCAGCGGGGTGGGCCCGGCGCCCGGGGTGCTGTCCAGGACGCCGTCGAACCCGCCGTCGGGACGCACGTACAGGGTGCGGCCGACCAGGGGGGCGGGGCCTGTGACGAGGTGGACCGCCGCCGCCGCGTCCCCTCGCGCGGCGGCGGTCAGTGCGGCGGCGACGGCGTGGCGGAGGGCGGGCTCATCCGGGCCGCCCTCCGCGTCGTCCGTCGCCGCCCGTACTGGGGTGACGAGGATGTCGATGGCGCCGCCGCAGGTCAGGCCCACGGCGAAGGCGTCCTCGTCGCTGTAGCCGAAGGACTCCACAGCTGGCTCGCCGGTCTGAAGTGCCCGCTGGCACAGGTCGTAGACCGCGCCCTCCACGCATCCCCCCGACACGGAACCGACCGCCGTGCCCGCCGCGTCCACCGCGAGCGCCGCGCCCGGCTGGCGCGGTGCGCTGCCGTGGGTGGCCACCACGGTGGCGACGGCGAAGTCACGGCCCTGCTCGCACCACCGGTTCAGCTCCGTGGCGATGTCCAGCATGGCGGTCTCCTTGTCGGGTCCTGGGGTGCGCGCGGGCGCGGCCGGGGTGGAGCCGGTCAGTGCCCCACGAACGCGAAGTTGTAGACGAACACCGCGGTCAGAATCCACATGAACAGACCGGGCTCGCGCCACTTGCCCTGGGCCAGCTTGATCGCGGTGTAGGCGATGACACCGGCGCCCACGCCGTTGACGATCGAGAAGGTGAACGGCATCAGGGTGACGGTCAGGAAGACCGGGATGGCGACCGCGCGGTCCTTCCAGTCCACGTGGCGGGCGTTTTGCATCATCATCGCGCCGATCACGACAAGCGCGGCGGCGGCCACCTGGCCGGGCACGATCTCGGCGAGCGGCGTGAAGAGCAGCATCGCACCGAAGATCAGACCGGTAACGGTGGCGGACAGGCCCGTACGGGCGCCCTCACCGACGCCGGAGGCGGACTCGATGAAGACGGTCTGGCCGGACGCGCTGACGCCACCGCCGATGGCACCGCCAGCGCCGTCCACCAGCAGGGCCCGGTTCAGGCCGGGCATCCGGCCCTTCTCGTCGGCGAGCTTGGCCTCCTGGCCGACGGCGATGATGGTGGCCATGGCGTCGAAGAACGCGGCGAGCACCAGGGTGAAGACGACCGTGGCGACCGTCGCCGCGCCGAGCTCCCCGAAGCCGCCGAACTCGACCTGGCCGAAGAGGCTGAAGTCGGGTGAGGCGACCACCGCGTCGGGCAGCCCGGGCACGGCCAGGCCCCAGTCCTCCGCGTCCAGGTCCGCGACGGCGGTGACGATGAGCGAGACGACGGTGCCGATGCCGATGCCGATGAGGATGGCGCCGGGGATGTTACGGGCGAGCAGCATGAAGATCGCCAGCAGCGTGACGCAGAAGGCGAAGACGGGCCAGCCAGCCAGCGCGCCGTCGATACCGAGGGTGATGGGAGTCGAGTCACCCGGGCCGACGAAGCCAGCCTTGCTCAGGCCGATGATCGCCACGAACATGCCGATGCCGATGGTGATGGCGTGCTTGATGGCCATCGGGATGGCGTTCATGATCTTCTCACGCAGGCCGGTGATCACCAGCAGCATGATGATGACGCCGTAGATGACGCACATGCCCATGGCCTGCGGCCAGGTCATGCCCGGGACCACCTGCGTGGCCAGCACGCCGGAGACGCTGAGACCGGCGGCCAGCGCGAGCGGCACCTTGCCGATGATGCCCATGAGCAGCGTGGACAGCGCGGCGGCGAACGCGGTCGCGGTGACGATCGCGGTCGGGGCCAGGGTGTCGCCGTTGACGTCCGGGACGCTCAGCAGCAGCGGGTTCAGCAGGAGGATGTACGCCATCGCCATGAAGGTGGTGATGCCGCCGCGCACCTCCCGGCCCACGGTGGAGCCGCGCGCGGTGATGTGGAAATAGCGGTCGAGCCAGTCTCTGCCCGCGGGTGGACGTGAGCCGGGGCCCGCATCGTCCGCTGCGGTCTTCGGCTCAACTTGCGACTGTGCCATGGTGTGCCAACTCCCAAGGTTCATAGGGGCACCCGTCGGCCTTGCTGCCGGCCGGGATTTGGGATGCACGACGCGGGGGACGGCCCGAGACGAACGTGGGTGGTGCTGGTGGGGGGTGGTTGAGCGGGCGGCGGCCGGACGGTGCGCGGAGGCGGTGTCCGGACGCCGGTTTCCGGGCGTGCCGGGCTGATCGCGGTCGGGGTTGCCGGCGGCGTCCGATGAGGAGGTCATCGGGGCCACCCCCTTTACGGTGATCGGCCGGAGCCGGAGCTTACGTGCCGGTCAGCTGCTCGGGGCGGACGGGTACCCGCCTCAGCGCCAGACCGGTGGCCGCGCGGATCGCCGAGACCACCGCGGGGGTGGACGAGAGCGTGGGCGCTTCACCGGCGCCGCGCAGACCGTAGGGGGCGTTGGGGTCGGCCAGCTCCAGGACCTCCACGGGGATGGTGGGAGTGTCCAGGATGGTCGGGATGAGGTAGTCGGTGAAGGAGGGGTTGCGCACCTTGCCGTCGGGGGCCACGATGATCTCTTCCATGACGGCCAGGCCCAGGCCCTGCGTGGTGCCGCCCTGGATCTGGCCGACGACCGACTGCGGGTTGAGCGCCTTGCCGACGTCCTGGGCGCAGGCCAGCTCGACCACCTTCACCAGGCCCAGCTCGGTGTCCACTTCCACCACCGCGCGGTGCGCGGCGAAGGAGTACTGGACGTGTCCGAAGCCCTGCCCGGTGACGAGGTCGAACGCCTCGGTGGGCCGGTGGCGCCACTCCAGCTCGATATCGATCACCTCGTCCGCCAGGACGTCGGCGAGGGTGGCCAGCACCTCACCGCCGTCGGTGACGACCTTGCCTCCCTCCAGCAGCAGCTCGGCGGTGGCCCACGCCGGGTGGTAGGTGCCCAGCTTGGCGCGGCCCAGCTCCAGGACCTTCTCGCGCACGGCCTCGCAGGTGTGTTTCACCGCGCCGCCGGTGACGTAGGTCTGCCGGGAGGCGGAGGTGGAGCCCGCGGAGCCGACCTGGGTGTCGGCCGGGTTGATCGTCACGTGGGTGACGCCCAGCTCGGTACGGGCGATCTGGGCGTGCACGGTGACGCCGCCCTGACCGACCTCGGCCATCGCGGTGTGCACCAGGGCGACCGGTTCGCCGCCGAGCACCGACAGCCGCACGCGGGCGGTGGAGTAGTCGTCGAAGCCCTCGGAGAAGCCGACGTTCTTGATGCCGACGGCGTAGCCGACACCGCGCACCACGCCCTCGCCGTGGGTGGTGTTGGACAGCCCGCCGGGCAGGGCACGCACGTCCACGCTGGTGCCGGCGGTGTCGCCGGACTCCCATTGCTTCCCCGGCGGCAGCGGCATCGCCTTGACGCGCCGCAGCAGCTCGGCGACGGGCGCCGGGGAATCGACCTCCTGCCCGGTGGGCATGATCGTGCCCTGGCTCATCGCGTTGAGCTGGCGGAACTCGACCGGGTCCAGGCCCAGCTCGGCCGCCACCTGGTCCATCTGCGACTCGTAGGCGAAGCACGCCTGCACCGCGCCGAAGCCGCGCATGGCGCCGCAGGGCGGGTTGTTGGTGTAGAGCGCGAGGGCTTCGATCTCGACGTCCTCGACGGCGTACGGGCCCACCGACAGGGAGGAGGCGTTGCCGACGACGGCCGGGGAGGCCGAGGCGTAGGCGCCGCCGTCCAGCACGATGCGGCACCGCATGTGGGTGAGCTTGCCGTCGCGGGTCGCGCCGTGCTCGTACCACAGCGTGGCCGGGTGCCGGTGGACGTGGCCGAAGAAGGACTCGAACCGGTTGTAGACGATCTTGACCGGCTTGCCGGTGCGCAGCGCGAGCAGACAGCCGTGGATCTGCATCGACAGGTCCTCGCGGCCGCCGAACGCACCGCCGACGCCGGAGAGCGTCATGCGCACCTTGTCCTCGGGCAGGCCGAGGACGGGCGCGATCTGGCGCAGGTCGGAGTGCAGCCACTGGGTGGCCACGTACAGATCGACGCCGCCGTCCTCGGCCGGTACCGCGAGGCCGGACTCCGGGCCCAGGAACGCCTGGTCCTGCATGCCGATCTCGTACTCCCCGGTGACGATCACATCAGCCCTGGCCCGCGCCGCCGCCACGTCACCGCGCACGATGGGCTGGCGGTGGACGATGTTGGGGTGCGGGACATGACCGGCGTGGTGGTCGTCGCGGCCCTCGTGGACCAGCGGCGCGTCCGCCGCCAGCGCGGTGGCCTCGTCGTGCACCACCGGCAGCGGCGTGTAATCCACCCTGATCTTCGCCGCGGCGCGGCGCGCGGTCTCCGGGTGGTCGGCGGCCACCAGGGCCACCGGCTCGCCGTGATGCCGGACCCGCTCGTGCGCCAGCACCGGGGTGTCGGCGAACTCCAGGCCGTACCGCCGGGTCTGGGCCGGCAGGTCGTCGTAGGTCAGGACGGCGTAGACACCGGCCTGGGCCAGGGCCTCGGAGGTGTCGATGGAGTTGATCCGGGCGTGGGCGTGCGGACTGCGCAGCGTGCAGCCCCACAGCATGTCCTCGTGCCACATGTCCGAGGAGTAGGCGAACTCACCCGTCACCTTCAGGGTGCCGTCCGGGCGCTGCGTGGACGCGCCGATGCCGCCCCGGGCGGCACTGCTCCCCTGGGTGAGCGTCGTCGGAACGCGCGTGACCTCGCTCATGGTCAGGCTCCTGTTCCGGCGGCGTGGGACTCCTCGCGGGCCGCGGCCAGGCGGACCGCGTCGAGGATCTTCTCGTAGCCGGTGCAGCGGCACAGGTTGCCGGACAGTGCCTCGCGGATGTCGGCGTCGCTGGGCTGCGGGTTGCGCTCGATCAGCTCGTCGGCGGCCACCAGCAGGCCCGGGGTGCAAAAGCCGCACTGCACGGCGCCCGCGTCCAGGAACGCCTGCTGGACGGTGGACAGCTCGGCACTCTCGCCGGTCTGCCCGTCCCCGCCGCCCTGCGCCGCCGTGAGGGGGTTGGCTGCCCACTGCCTGGCGGCGTCGGGGTCCGTGCCGCCACCGGCGCCGGTGGCGCGGCCAGCGGTGCGGTCCCTGGCGAAGTCGGCCAGACCCTCGACGGTGACGATCTCGCGCCCCTCGCACTGACCGGCCGCGACCAGGCAGGCACACACCAGGGCACCGTCCAGGCGCACCGTGCAGGAGCCGCACTCGCCCTGCTCACAGGCGTTCTTCGAGCCCGGCAGGCCCATGCGCTCGCGCAGCACGTACAGCAGGCTCTCGCCCTCCCAGACGTCGTCGGCCTCGTGCGGGCGTCCGTTGACGCGGAAGTTCACGCGCACTGTGCGCCTCCTTCGGTGGTACGGGTGCCCCCACAGCGGTACGCGTCCCACACCCAGCCCAGGGTGCGCCGGGCCATGATGCCCACCGCGTGCCGCCGGTACCGGGCGCTGCCGCGCACGTCGTCGATCGGGCTGCAGGCGCCGGAGGCCAGCTCCGCGAACTGGCGGGCGATCGACGGGGTGATCGACTTGCCGCTCTCCCAGAAGCCGCCGTCGGCCAGCGCCGCGTTCAGGAAGTCCTCGGCGGCCGTGGCGCGCAGCGGGGTCGGGGCGGCGGAGCCGATGCCGGTCCTGACCGTCCGCGTCTCCGGGTGCAGCGCGATGCCGAACGCGCACACCGCGATGACCATGGCATTGCGGGTGCCGACCTTGGAGAACTGCTGGGCGCCGGTGGCCT
Organism: Streptomyces sp. JJ66; assembly: GCF_019303495.1. Classification (GTDB taxonomy): domain Bacteria; phylum Actinomycetota; class Actinomycetes; order Streptomycetales; family Streptomycetaceae; genus Streptomyces. Next base: position 144,886 of record NZ_JAEVFI010000001.1, read on the forward strand.
TCTTGATGTGGATGGTCTTGATCAGCTCGTCAGGCCGCAGCGCGTTGCGCTTGACGCCGGTGTAGAACTCCTCGACCGGGATGAAGCGGGTGCCGCGCACGGACTCCACCTCGACCTCGGCCCCGGCCGCCAGCAGGGCGGGGTGGGAGTCTCCGGCCGGGGAGGCCGCACCCAGGTTGCCTCCGACGCTGCCCCGGTTGCGGATCTGCGGTGAGCCGACGGTGTGTCCGGCGAGCGCCAGCCCGGGCAGCTCGGTGCGCAGGTCCTCGATGACGCGGGTGTAGGGAACGGAGGCGCCCAAGCGGACGTTCTCCTCGCCGACCTCCCACGCGTGCAGCTCGGCGACGCGGCCCAGGTCCAGCAGGTACTCGGGCCGGCGCTGGTCGAAGTTGATCTCCACCATCACGTCGGTGCCGCCCGCGATGGGCACAGCGGTGGGGTGCTCGGCCTTCGCGGCGAGCGCCTCCTCCCAGCTGGCGGGACGCAGGAAGTCCATGGGTGTCTCTTCTCCGATTCGCGTAACGAGTGCGGCCCCGGCCTGGGGGGCGGTTTTGGCCCTCTTGCCAAGCGGCTCGTTCATCTGCCGTTCATCAGGTGTGGCTCAGTAGACAGCCCTGCGAATCGTCCGGTGCAGTCACGGAAGACATGAAGCGGTTGGCTGGTCCGCCGTCTGGTCTTGTAGATTCGAACGAAGAACGGGGAACACCTTCCTCGCACGATTACTACAGCGACACACGACGAAACGGTGAGCGACGAATGCGGCTGCGGGCCCTGCTGGAAACGCCCTCGCTCGGGTTGCGCCTGCTGGGCGGTGAGCAGGAGCTCGACCGCACCGTGCGCGGGGTCATGACGACCGATCTGCGCGACCCCAGCCGCTACCTCTCCGGCGGTGAACTGGTGCTCACCGGGCTGGCGTGGCGGCACGGACCAGAGGATATCGATCCGTTCGTGCGCATCCTGGCCGCCGCCGGGGTGGCGGGCCTGGCCGCGGGCGAGGCGGAGCTGGGCAGCGTACCCGACGACCTGGTGTCCGCCTGCGCCCGGCACCGGCTGCCGCTGTTCGCCGTGGACGAGGACGTGGCGTTCGCGACGATCACCGAGCACGTCGTCCGCCAGGTGTCGGGGGAACGCGCCGGTGACCTGGCCGCCGTCGTGGAACGCCACCGGCGCCTGATGACGCCGGGCCCCACCGGTGGCGGCCCCGACGTCGTGCTCGACCTGCTCGGCTCCGATCTGGACCTGCGCGCCTGGGTGCTCACCCCTACCGGACGGCAGATCGCGGGCGCAGGACCGGATTCAGCCACTGAGGAACTTCCCTCCACCGTGCGCGCCCACCTCGCCGGCGAACACCTGGCCGCCGTGCGCGGCGGCCGCCGCGGCCCCTACCGGGCCACCGTCGACTCGACCACCTACTCGCTGTTCCCCGTGCGCGGGGACGGCCCCGACGCGCGCGCCACGGTGCTCTCCGACTGGCTGCTCACCGTCGAGGCCGACACCAGCGACTGGCCCGGCCAGCGCCTGGACCTCCTGCAGGGCGTCACCCAGCTCATCGCCGTCGAGCGCGACCGGCGCGACGCCGCGCGCACGGTCCGCCGCCGCCTCGCACAGGAGGTGCTCGAACTCGTCCAGTCGGGTGCCGCTCCGGCCGAGATCGCCGCCCGCCTGCGGGTGGCCGCACCCGTCCTGCTGCCCGGTCTGGGCACCGCGCCGCGGTGGCAGGTCGTCGTCGCCTCCGTCGAATGGTCCGGCGGGCGCGAGCCGGGCGGCCCGGTAGCCCAGGCCCTGCTGGAGGAGGTCCTCGTCGATCCCGGGCTGGCCGGGCCCGACCCGCTGGACCGCATCGCCGTCGCCCACACCAGTGACGAGGCGGTGGCCCTGGTCCCGCTGCCCCCCGTCGAAGGCGAACCGGCAAACGCCCCGGGCTCCGAGGCCAGCGTCCCGCACGCCGCCCCCTTGCACGCCGCCACCCTGCTCTCCGGCATCCGCGAGCCCCTGGAGCGCGGCCTCGCCGACGACGGCCGCCTCACCCTGGGCGTCAGCGCCGCCGTCACCTCCGCCGAGGGCCTGCGCGGCGCGCTGGAGGAGGCCCGGCACGCCCGCCGCGTCGCCGCCGCCCGCCCCGGCCTGGTCTGCGCCGCCGGGCACGAGGAACTGGCCTCGCACGTGCTGCTCCTGCCCTTCGTCCCCGACGACGTCCGCCGCGCGTTCACCGCGCGGCTGCTGGACCCGCTGCGCGACTACGACCGCCGTCACCGGGCCGAACTCATCGACACGCTGGAGGCGTTCCTCGACTCCGACGGCTCCTGGACGCGGTGCGCCGCCCGCCTGCACCTGCACGTCAACACCCTGCGCTACCGGGTGGGGCGCATCGAGCAGCTGACCGGCCGCGACCTGTCCCGGCTAGAGGACAAGCTCGACTTCTTCCTGGCCCTGCGCATCAGCTGACGCCCCCTCGCTGTGGTCAGCCACGGTCCAGCAACCGGTGCAACGCGCCGTTTCGGGCGGTGAGTTCCGCCCAGGTGCCGTGCTCGGCGACGCGCCCGTCCGCCAGGACCGCCACGCGGTCGGCCCGCCGGATCGTCGCGGGCCGGTGCGCGATGACCACCGTGGTGCGCGTGCCCGCGCCGTCCGCCAGCGCGGCAGCCAGCTCGGCCTCGGAGGCGGTGTCCAGGTGCGCGGTGGCCTCGTCCAGTACCAGCACCCGTGGCGCGCCGAGCAGGGCCCGGGCCAGCGCGACCCGGGCCCGCTGGCCGCCGGAGAGCGTCGCGCCCCGCTCGCCCACCAGGCTCTCCAGCCCGTCGGGCAGCCCCTCGGCGACGCGCTCGACGCCGGTGCGCCGGGCGACGTCGGCCACTTCGGCGTCTGTGGCGTCGGGCGCGGCGAGCCGCAGGTTGTCCGCGAGCGTGCCGTGGAACAGCGGCGCGTCCTGGCCGACGACGGCCACCGCGCGCCGCAGGTCGGCGTCGGCCAGCTGGCGGAGGTCCAGCGCCGCGCCCCGCCCGGGCAGCAGTTCCACCGTGCCGGACTCCGGGTCCCACAAGCGGGCCAGCAGGTGTGCGCAGGTGGACTTGCCCGCCCCGGAGGCGCCGACCAGCGCGAGCGTCTGCCCGGCCGGGACGGTGAGGTCCAGCCCGTCCAGCACGGCCCGGCCGCCGTAGCCGAACCGCACGTCGCGCAGCCGCAGCCCGAGCGGTCCGTCCGGCACCGGCACGGGTGACGCGGGCGGGGGCGCGAGGGCGGGAGCCCGCACGGCCGCCCCCACCCGGGCCGCCGCCGCCCGCAGCCCGGCGGCCTGCGCGAGCGCCTGCGCGGAGTCGGCGACCGGCGCCAGCACGGACAACGCCAGCGCCATCGCGGCCGGGGCCCACGGCCCGGCCAGCTGGCCGGAGGTGACGGCGTGTGCGGTGACCGCGACGACGGCCAGTACGGCGCCCACCACCACGGCCTCCCGCAGCGCGGAGGCCGCCGCCTCCCACCCGGCCTCGGCACGCTGCGCGCGGCCCAGCTCGCGCCCCCGCGCCGCCAGCAGCGCGCGCCGTCGGCCGAGCGCGCCGAACCCGAGCAGTTCGCGCAGCCCGTCCACGGTGTCCACGGTGTCGGCGGACAGGCGGGCGGCAGCGCCCCGGGTGCGGGCACCGCGCGCCGCCCGCCCCCGCCCTTCCAGCAGCGCGGCGCCCACCAGCAGCAGCGCGGCCGGGACGACGGCCGCGAGCAGCCAGGGCTCGACGGCGGCGAGCACCATGCCGCCGCTGGCGAACACCGCTGTCGAGGCCAGGAGTTGGGCCGTGGTGTGGGCGTAGAAGAACTCCAGTGCCTCCACGTCGGCCATGGCGGTGGCGGCCAGGTCACCGCTGCGGCGCCCGGCGACGCGGGCGGGGGCGCTGCGCGCCAGCCCGTCGAAGGCGCGGACGCGCAGCAGGGCCAGGACCCGGTAGGCGAGGTCGTGCGAGAGGTCCATCTCCCGCCAGGTGGCCAGCGCCCGGACGGCGACGAGCGCGACGAGCACGGCCACGGTGCCCGGCCCCGGGGGCGCCCCGGCCAGCAGGGCGGTACCCACGGTGTGGGCGGCGAGCGTCACCAGCGCCGCGAGCGAGGCGTGCTCGGCGAGTGCGGCGAGCAGGGTGCGCAGCGCCATCATCCGGTGGGCGGCGAGCGCGGGCAGCAGCGCGCGCAGCGCGCCACGCGGCGCGGGGGCAGCCGGTATCGCAGCGGTGGAGGTCATGCGGCCAGCCCCCGTACCTGTCCTGCGGTCACGAGCCGGGCGTAGACCGCCGAGTCGGCGAGCAGCCCGCGGTGGTCCCCGGCGGCCTCCACCCGGCCGCCGTCCAGGACGACGATGTGGTCGGCGTGCCGCACGGCCGCCAGCCGGTGCGCGACGACCAGGCAGGTGCGACCGCGTACCGCCTTCAGCAGAGCGCGGGTGACGCGGGCCTCGCGGTGTTCGTCCACGGCGCTGGTGGCCTCGTCCAGCACCAGCACGGGCGCGTCGGCGAGCAGGGCGCGGGCCAGTGCGAGGCGCTGGCGCTGGCCGCCGGAGAGGGTGGCGCCGCGTTCGCCGAGCACGGTGGCGTAGCCCTCGGGCAGCGCGGCGATCTCGTCGTGGACGCCCGCGGTGCGGGCGGCGTGCTCCAGCGCGGCGGCGTCGGCGCCGGGGTCGGCCAGGCGCAGGTTGTCGGCGACGGTGGCGTGGAAGAGGTAGGTGTCCTGGGAGACGACGGCGATGCCACGGCGCAGGGCGTCCACGGTGTACTCGGCCACGTCGTGTCCGTCCAGCAGCACGCGTCCGCCCTGTGGTTCCCGCTGGCGCAGCAGCAGCGCCAGCAGGCTGGACTTGCCCGCGCCGGAGGGCCCGACGATCGCCGTGGTGCGCCCGGCCGGTGCGGTGAAGCTGACGCCGTCCAGCGCGGGGTGCGAGGAGCCGGGGTAGGTCAGGCGCACCCGGTCGAAGGTCACCTCGGGCGGGCGGGGCCAGCGGGGGTGCGCGGTGCCGGTGTCGGTGACGGCGGGCCGGGCGGTGCGCAGCGCGGCGAGCCCGTCGGCGGCGGAGGCACCCAGGTATCCGGCGTGCCACTCCCGGGCCAGGTCGCGCACCGGGCGGAAGCACTCGGAGGCCAGGAGCAGCAGCAGGTAGGTGCCGGTGGCCGCGGTGGCGCCGGTGGCCGCCGACCAGCAGGCGAGCAGCGCGGCGGCCACGGTGCCGCCCTGCACGGCGAGGTCGGTGAGCGCGGTGTCGGCCAGGGAGACGCGGAGCTTGGCGACGGTGGCCCGGTGCAGCGCGGCCGAGCGGCGTTCCAGCCGGGCACGGGTGCGGCCCACGGCGCCGGCCGCCCGCAGCGCGGGCATGCCCTGCAACGCCTCCAGGTAGTCGGCGCCCAGTGCCTCGTAGGTGTCCCAGTGTTCGGCGCCGCGCCGGGCCAGCAGCCGGTCCCAGGCCCGTGGCCCGAGCAGGGCGAGCGCGAGCGCCGGGACGAGACCGAGCAGCGCGGCGGGCTGGACGGCGGCGACGGCGGCGAGCAGCAGCGGCGGGGTGAGGCAGGTGACGAGGAGTTGGGGCAGGTAGCGCGAGATGTAGGCGTCCACGCCTTCGACGCCGTCCACGAGTGTCGTGCGCACGGCCCCGGCGCGGGCCCCGGTGAGGTAGGCGGGGCCGAGCGCCCCGAGCCGGGCCAGCAGGGCGTCCCGCAGCCGGACGCGGACGCGTGCTCCGGCCCGCGCGGCGGTGCGCCGCTGCCACCAGGTGAGGGCGGCGCGCAGCAGTACCAGGGCCAGCACCCCGCCGAGCAGGGGCGGGAGGTGGGCCGTGGCGCCCCGGGCGACGGCGGCGAGCGCGAACGCGAGCAGCACGGCCTGCGCGACGTGGGTGAGCGCGAGGGCGCCGAGCAGCGCGGTGGCCGCCAGCAGCGGACGCGGCGCGGTGCGCGCGGCGGCCCGCAGTTCCGGGTGGATCAGCATGCGTCAGGGCTCCAGCGTCTCGGGCGGGGTCCGGGGGGCGGGGGCGGCGAGGGCGAGACCGTGCACCACCCACTGGCGTCCGGGCGGATCGCCGAGTGCCGCCCCGAGGTCGGCGCGCTGCCAGGAGCCGACGGGGCGGGTGCGCAGGCCGTGCCGGGCGGCGGTGGCCAGGGCGAGCCCGGCGGCGTGTCCGGCGGTGAGGTGGGCGCGGCACAGGTGCTCGGCGTCGGCGTCGTCGGGGGCGCCGACGGCCAGCACGATGGCCCCGGCCCCGGCGAGCCAGCCCTGGCCGGCGGCCCAGGCGGCGAGCGTGGGCCGGGCGTCGCCCCGGGCGAGGCGGCGCAGCTGGCCGCCCGGGGCGTGGGTGACGAGCCCGGGCTCGGGGGCGCCGACGGCTGCGCACCAGGTGAGCAGCCCGCCACCGGCCCGCTGGGCGCAGGCCAGTACGGCGGCGAGCGCGCCCGCGTCCGGCGCCCCGGCCAGCGGCGGCGGAGCGCTGCGCCGCCCGAGCAACTGGGCCGGTGGCTGCGCGGGTTCGCCGCGCCGCCAGGTGCCGGGTGGCGGCAGGTACACGCTGGCCAGCGGCGCGGGGCCGGGCTCGTCACCCACGCCCCGGGCGGCCAGGGTGCGGGAACCGGCGCCGTCCGCCGCACGGTCCGCCGCGTCGCGCGTACCGGCGTCCAGCGTGACGACGGCCTCCGGTGCGCCCAGCGCCCGGGCGGCGAGCTGGAGTCCGGCTGCCGCGTGCCCGGTGTCGAGCAGCAGCAGGGGCCAGGCGCGGTGGCCGTAGTGGGCGGTGGTCCGCCGCGCGGTGACCGTCAGCTCGACCCGGACGCCGGGCGGGGCACCGGCCGGGGCGGGTCCCAGCCAGTGCACGCGGTGCCGCAGCGGGTCGTACCCGTACCGGCCCGGGGCCAGCGGCGCGGCGCTGCCGGCGGTGAGGCGGACGTCCACGGGGTGGCAGGCACCGGCCGAGGGCACGGGACGCAGGCGGCCCCGGGCGTCGAGCGCGGCCAGTGACAGCCGCAGGTGCCCGGAGAGGTCCACCTGGCCGGGGCGCGCGTGAGGCAGGCGGCGCGCGGGGCCGGGCCAGGCGGTCACGCGCGGCCCGGGCGAGGTGTCAGGACCCGGTATCTCGGCGCTCCGGGCGCGGGCGAGCAGCCCGGGGAACGCGGACAGCCCGGGGTGGGCGGACAGCCCGGGGTCCTCGGACCGTATTGGTGCTCCGGGCGGCGGCGTCTCGCGGTGCGAGGCGGGCGGAGCGGGCGGCCCGGGCGGCGGCGCGAAGGGCACGAAGGACACGGCGTTCCCCTCACATGTGCGGCGGGGGCACGAGCGTGAAGTCCGCGGGCGCGCTGGGCGGGGCCTCGCGCCAGCCACGGGCGAGCGCGGCGTCGGCGAAGCGGGGGCAGCCGAGGTAGGCGAAGGCGGCGGGCGCGTTGGGGACCAGCCCGGAGGCCAGGACGCGGGCGACCCGCAGCGGCGTGTGCGCGACGTCCTCGGTGGTGACGTCCACGCTGACGACGCGGTGGCCGCCGGTGTGCAGCCGGTCCCACAGCCGGGCGCGGCTGCCCGGTTCGAGCGCGTCCACGGGCACGGTGCCGAGCGCGGGTGCGGTGAAGCGGCGGGCCTCGGCGGCCATGCGCGGGTCGAGCCACACCTGCACGTGGGCGCCCAGGTCGCGGACGGCGGCCAAGTCCGGTCCGCAGGCGTCCAGGTAGCGGGCGTCGGGGCGGTGGTCGAGGTAGAGGCCACGGGCGAGCAGCCCGGCCTCTACGGCCTGGAACACCCAGCCGTCCGGGCCGGTGAGCCCCTGGGTGAAGACCCAGGTGTGCACGGCCTCCAGCACGGCCTTGCGGGCCGCCTGAGCCGGGTCGTAGCGGCAGGCGAACCCGGCGGCGTAGAGGCCGCGTTCGGGGTCGTGGACGAGCGCGGCCAGGCAGGGCGCGAACTCGGAGGCCATCTCCACCAGCCACACCCGCAGGCCGCTTCCGGCGAGGTCGTCGCGCAGACCGGGCACGCTGTCGGGGTCGATGCCCCGGGCCGGGCCGTCCAGGTGCCACCACAGCTCCAGCGCGTCCCGTTCGACGATCTCCAGCAGGCCGCGCTCGACGGCGTCGTCCAGGCCCTGGCCGGTGGCGATGCCCGCGTAGTTGAGGTGGTGCGTGCGCGGGTAGGCGCGCAGCTCGCCCTGGCGCCAGTTGAGGTGGGTGAGGGAGACCGGCGCCCAGCACTCGGCGGTGGAGCCGTCCGGCAGGTGTTCGGTGCCGCGTGCCCACAGCGCCGGGGTGTCGTCGGTCAGCGGCCGGTAGGGGAAGCCGGGGCGGGCGTACTGCCAGGGCGCGTACCGGGGCAGGTCGGCGGGGCCGTACAGGCGTCGGCCCTGCTCCGTCAGCTGGGCGGCGGTGGCGGCGAGCGGGGCGTCACGGTGGCCGGGCGGCGGGACGCGGTTGCCGCAGTAGCGTTCGACGGCCTCGGCGATGGCGGCGACGCGGGCGCCGTCGGCGTCGCCGAAGGTGGTGCCGAGCGAGACCCGGTCGGCGGGCCAGGCGCCCAGCCGCCGGGCGTCGGCGACCTCGGCGGTCATCGCGGTGTAGCGGGGCGGGGCACCGGCGGGATGCTCGACGGGGGCGACGGCGCGGACGATGCCGCACACCGGATCGACCAGCGCCTCCAGGGGCAGCGCCGGGGCCGACGGCTCGGGCGCCGCCCCGGGCCCGGGCGGGGCCGTGGGCGCCGTCGCGGGCGGGGGTGCGGTGCTGCTCATCGGCTGATCTCCTGTAGGGGGTCAACGGCGGCGGTGAAGCCGCACGTACGGCTGACCGGCAGCAGCAGCGCGCAGTGCTCGGTGCGCAGCGTACGCCGGGACGGGTGCAGGACGGTCGCGGTGACCGGGTCCTCGCCGGTGTGCGGGTTGCGGGCGTGGGCCGGGAAGTGGTGTCCGGCGATCTCCAGCCGCAGCCGGGTCCCGGCGGGCAGGCGGCGGGCGAGCGGGCCGAGCGGCACGCTGAGGTCGGCGGGGCGGCCCGGTGGGTCGTGGCGCCGGACGACGCCGGTGGCCAGCGGCGCGGCGGCGCCGTCCGGGGCGAGCGCGACGAGCCGGGCCACCCAGTCGGCGCACGGCGTGTCGGCGCAGGCCCGCAGCCGGACGCGGGCGGTGCCCAGCAGGTCCAGCGGGCGCGGCAGCGGCGCGGTGACGAGTAGGCAGCGGTCGGCGGACGCGTCCGGGTGCGCGTCACCGGAGCGCGGACCGGGCGGGCGCGGCACGGCCAGGTCGTCTGAGCGCACCGGGTGCCGCGGGTCGGCGGTGAAGTGGGCGGCGCCGAGCAGCCGCAGCCCGGTGGGACGGCCGAACCCGTAGCGCGCGGACGGCTCGCCGGGGTGCGCCGGTGCCGGGAGCCACAGGGGGCTGCCGCCGAGGCCGACGGCGCCGCGCGGAGCGGCGTCGAGGCGGCCGTCGAGCGCGGCGCGGGCCCAGCTCACGTACGCCTCGCCCAGCGGCAGCCGGTGCTTGGGGTGCGCGTCGGCGCCCGGGTCGGCGGTGAGCCGGTGGCCCCACGGCCCCAGGAGCAGCCGGGCCGGTGCGCCCGTCCAGCGGCGCCACAGGGTCACCGTCTCGGCGGCGAACGGGTCGTGGGTGCCGCCGACCGCGAGCAGTGGCACCCGCGCGGTGGGCGCCGCGTCGAGCAGGCGCCCGCGCCGGGTGGGCGACCACACACCGGGCCAGGACGGCAGCGGACGGGCCAGACGGTCAGGGAGTGTGGTGAGCGGCAGGTGGTGGAGGAGCGCGGGGTCGGCGTCCAGGGCGCGGGCGAGGGCGTTCTCGTCACTGTCCGGCCGGTCGCCGTGGGCGGCCCACCAGCCCGCGCGGCCCAGCAGCCGCTCCGGGCCTGAGGGTTCGCGGGCGGTGTGGGCGGTGTCGAGCGCGGGGACGGCGACGAGGACGGCGTCGGGCGTCCCGGGGCCGGACGGGCCGCCGGTGGGGTCCGGGTCCAGGGCCAGGGCGAGGGCGCAGTGGGCGGCGTAGGAGGCCCCTGCGGCGAGGAGGCGGCCGTCGCTCCACGGCTGGGACCGCACCCAGCGCACGGTGGGCGCGCCGTCGGCCGCCTCGCCGTGGTAGGGCCGCCAGGTGCCGGGTGAGCCATGGCGGCCGCGGACGTCCTGGGCCAGCGCGGCGAAGCCCCGGGCGGCCCAGCCGCGCAGTTCCGGGCGGTGGGCGCGGCGGTCGTAGGGGGTGCGGATGAGCACGGCGGGGTGGGGGCCGGGCGTGGCGGGCAGGCAGATGTCGGTGGCGAGCGGGGTGCCGTCGGGGGCGGGCAGGTGCGCGGTGCGGACGCGGGCGTGGGTCCGGCTGGCCCCGGTGCCGCGAGCCGGGCCCGGTGGCGGCGCGGCCACCGGGGTGCGGGCCGCCGCCGTCATGTCCGCTCACCCGAGGGGGCGGTGAGCGGCGCGGCCACGGGCGGTACCGGCAGGACGGGGTGCTCGCTGACGGTGAGCGTGCGCACGTCCAGAGACCGCAGGCGGCGGGCGGCGGGCAGCGTACCGGTGGGCTGCGGGGCGGTGGTGCCGGTGGCCCAGGCGGTGAGGTCGGCGGCCAGGAGCGCGGCGGCGCAGGCGGCGGCCGGGGCGGTGAGGGTGACCGGGGCGCCCGTGGTGCGGTGTCCGCTCCAGTAGGCGGCCAGTTCGCGGTACGCCGGGGTGGCCGCCAGGCGGCGCGCGCGGACCTGAGCGGAGGTCACGTCACCCGGTGCGGCGGCGGGCGGCTCCAGCCACAGCTGGTGGCCTTCGCGGTGGCAGCGCAGCCAGGCGATGCCGCGCGCGGGCAGCTCGTCGGCGTCGTCCCACAGCCCCTCGGGCACCGGCCCGTTCAGGCACCACACCACGGCCGCGGCCCGCGTGGTGCCCAGCTCGGCCCGGGTGCCCGTGCGGGGTGCGGCTCCGGCGGTGGTGAGGCAGGCGGCCAGCGGTTCGGTGAGTGCGGCGTCCCCGAGCAGCAGCACCTCGCGCCGGTGAGCGGGCCAGGCACGCGGTGGGGGTGGCACGTCCGCGCGGCTGGTCAGGTACCCGGCGGCCTCGAAGGCTTCGAGCAGGCGGGCGAGTTCGGGCTCGGCGTCGGCATCGGCCGTGGCGCCGGGGCCGGTTCCGGCGAGGCGGGCGAGCAGGTCGGCCACGTCCGCCTCACCGGTCTCGACGCGGAGGAAGGCGCCGTCGGCGGTGCGCAGGGCGAGCCGGTCCCCGGGCACGGCGACGACTTCCACGCCGGGTGCCAGCTGGCTGCGCGTCATACGGTCTCTCCTTCGCGGCGGTGTGCGGTCGGCGGGACACCCCCCGGTCGCGTCCCGGGTCGTGCCGCTGGGCGGGGCCCGGCCGGCGCTGCCATGACCGGCCGGGCCCGTGCGGGGCTTACCCCGTGCGGGGCTTACTCCTCGTTGTCGTCGAAGGGGTTCTCGACGAGCGCGTTGGAGTGGGACGCCGAGGCGTGGGCGAGCTGGCCCGGGTCGGCGATCGGCGCGAAGACCTTCTCCTGCTCCATGGCGAATTCCTTCCTAGAGAGGGACAGTTGGACGCTGCGACACCCGTTCGAATGCCGCACGCACACACTAAATGAAAATGATTGTCATGTGCTAGCCGTCAGAGGGTGATCTGGGTAACACACCGGCCATCCGCCCTCCGGGTCCTGCCCCACCCGGCCCGCCACGTCCAGGACGTCCGCGAGCAGTTCGGAGGTGACGACCTCCTTCGGCGGCCCGTCCGCCACCACGCGTCCGTCCCGCAGCGCGACGATCCGCTCGGCGAACCGGGCGGCGTGCGCGAGGTCGTGCAGCACCATCACCACCGTCAGCCCGCGTTCGGCCCGCAGCCGCACCACCGTTTGCAGCACCTCCAGCTGGTGGCGCAGATCCAGATACGTGGTCGGCTCGTCCAGCAGCAGGACGCGGGTGTCCTGGGCCAGGGCCATGGCCAGCCGCACCCGCTGCCGTTCACCGCCGGACAGCGCGTCCACCGGCCGCTGCGCCCACGCCGCGACGCCGGTGTCGGCCAGCGCGCGGCGTACGGCGTCGTCGTCGCGGCCGTCACCGTCGCGCAGCATGCCCAGCGGCCCGCGCTGGGCGTACCGGCCCTGCCGCACCAGCTGGCGCACCGTCATGCCCGGTACCGGCGGCGCGGACTGGTGCAGCAGGGCGACGCGGCGGGCCGCGGCGCGGCGGCTCAGGCGGGCCAGGTCGGCGTCCCCCAGCAGCACCCGGCCACGGGTGGGCCGCAGCAGACCGGCGATCAGCCGCAGCAGCGTGGACTTGCCGCAGCCGTTGAGGCCGATCAGCGCGGTCAGCTCCCCGGGAGCGATCGTGAGGCCCACCTCGTGGAGCACCGGCCGGCCGGGATACCCGAAGTGGACGCCCTCCACCCGGACCCCGGGCGGCGGCTCGGTGGTTCCCGTCGTCACCTTCGACACCAGCGGCACCTTTCTACGCGGCACGCGGCACGCGGCACGCGCCGCCCGACACCCGACAGAACACGGAACTCAGAACTCAGAACTCAGAACGAGCGGCCCGGGGCGCGGCGCACCACGGCGAGCAGCAGCGCGGCGCCCAGCCCGGTGGTGAGCGCGCCGACCGGCAGGGTGAGCCGCCCGGCGTCCAGCGCGGACGACAGCCAGCGGGAGGCCAGTTGGGCCACCGCGTCCGCGCCGCACACCACCACCGCGCCGCACAGCGCGGCACCCGGGAGCGTGCGGCGCAGGTCGGCGCCGAACAGGGCGACGGCCAGGTGCGGCACCAGCAGTCCGACGAAGCCGAGCGCACCCACCGAGGAGACCGCCCCGGCCGTCAGCGCCACCGCGCACAGCAGCGCCACGGCGCGGGCACGCGAGATCTCCAGCCCGACGGCCGCGGCCGGTTCGTCGCCCAGCCGCAGCAGGGTCAGCGGCGCGGCCAGCAGCCAGGCGCCGGTGCCCCACGCGAGTGTCCACGGCCACAGCAGGTTCCAGTGCGCCCACACCCGCCCCTCGGTGCTGCCGACCAGCCACTGCACGACGCTGCCGAGCTGCCCGGGCGCGACGAGCAGCACCATGGCCGTCAGTCCGCCGAGCACGGCGCTGACCAGGACGCCGTAGACGGCGGTGGTGGCCGCGTCGCCGCGTTCCCGGCCGGCGAGCAGCCACAGCAGACCGGCTCCGGTGAACCCGCCGACGCAGGCGGCCACGACGACGGCCGCCGGGGACTGCCAGCCCGCCACCCCGAGCCCGGTCGCCGCCACGGCCCCGAGCACGGCACCGGGCGTGACGCCGGTGACCTCGGGACCGGCCAGCGGGTTGCGCAGGGCGGACTGCAACACCAGCCCGGCGACACCGAGCGCGGCCCCCGCGCCGAGCGCGACGAGCAGCCGTGGCAGCCGCAGGTTGAGCACGACGTGCCGCGCGGTGTCCCCTCCCCCGCCGGCCAGCACGTCCACGACGGCACCGGGCGTGACCGCGCGTCCCGCGAGCAGACTGGCCACGGCGACGAGCGCCACGAGGCCGCCCAGCGCGGTGAACCTGGCGGTCATGCGTCCTCCTCCGCCCGGACGGCCCGGGTGTGCGGCGCCACGGTCACGCCCGCGGAAGTCCCCGGCCCGCACCAGCGGCGCGGCACCCGGGCGGCGTTCCAGCGGACTCGCCCCGCACGCCCGCCCTGGCGCGCGGCTGGGTCACGGGTCCCGGCCCGCAGCAGCGCCACCCCCGCCGGCACCCCGAGCAGCGCGGTCCACGCGCCGACCGGGGTTTCCACCGGGGCCAGGGCCAGGCGGGCCGGGAGGTCGGCCACGGCCACCACGCAGGCACCCCAGCCCGCGGACCACGGCAGCAGGCGCACCGCGTCGGCCCCCGCCCGCAGCCGCCGGGCCAGGTGGGGCGCGAGGAACCCGACCCAGGCGACGGGGCCGCAGACGGCGACGACGGGCGCGATGAGCACGATCGCGACCGCCAGCGCCGCGAGCCGCGCCCGCCGGGTCCGCACGCCCAGCGACGCGGCGTCCTCGTCCCCCAGGCGCAGCACCGACAGCACGGGCGCGCACAGCACCAGGGCGGGCAGCGCCACCAGCAGCCAGGGTCCGAGGCCGGTGACGTCGGACCAGGTGCGGGCGGACAGCGAGCCCAGCAGGTAGCGGTAGATGAGCTGGAGGTCCAGCTGGTCGGCCATCACCATGAGGACCAGCAGGGCGGCCTGGAGCGCGGCGGAGACGGCGGCGCCGGTGAGCAGCACCGCCGAGGGGCTGCGGCCGAAGCCCGCCGCGAGCAGGGTCAGCACGCCTCCGGCCGCCGCGCCGCCGATGGCCAGCAGGGGCACCACGGCGGGGGGCAGGGCGAGCGCCAGCACCAGCGGCGCGGCGACGCCGAGCGCGGCGCCGGAGGACACGCCCAGCATCTCGGGCACGGCCAGTTCGTTGCGCAGGGCCTCCTGGAGAACGAGCCCGGCGGCGCCCAGGCAGGCTCCGGCCAGGAGCGCCAGCACCAGGCGCGGCAGGCGCAGCTGGCCGACGACGACGGCGGCGAGCCGGTCGCCGTCCCCGCCGGGCGTCCCCAGCAGCACGCTGGGCAGCTCGGCCGGGGACACCACCGGAGTGCCCAGGCACAGGGCGCCGAGCGCGGTGGCGGCGAGCAGACCGGCCAGCACGGGCAGGTGGCGGCGCGGACTCACCGCAGCGCGGCCGTGGCCTCGTCCAGGACCAGACCGAGCGAGCGGGTGCCGCGTCCCTTGGCCCACACCTCGGAGTTCACTTCGTGGACGTCTCCGTTCCGCACGGCCGGGATCTCGCCCCACAGCGGGTTGCCCGCGAGGGTTTCGGAGAGCTTGGCGCTGTCGTCTCCGAAGGAGAGTGTCTCGACGAAGAGGACGTCCACGTCCGCGGCGAGGATTTCCTCCAGGCTGTAGGTGCCCTCTACGCCGCGCGACTCCCAGGGGTAGTCGGCGATCTTCGGGAAGAGTCCGGCGGCGACGTCGGTGCCGGGGGTGGCGACGCCGAAGTTCTCGTCGCTGCCGTAGATGACCAGGGCCGTGTGGTCGCTGGGCTCCCGCTCGGCGGCGGCGAGCTTGGTGCGGAAGGTCCGCTCGGCCGTCTCGCCCTGTTCGGTGCGGCCGGTGAGCGCGGCCAGGTCGCGCAGGTAGGCGACGCTGTCCACCCAGTTGTCCGGCTGGACGGGCCAGAAGGTGGTGGCGCCCTTGAGCGCGGGGGCGAGCTTGCCGTGGGTGTCCTCCAGGCCGATGACCAGGTCGGGTTCGTGGGAGAGGATCGCCTCCACCTCCGGGGCGAGGAAGCCGCCGGGGATCACGGGTATGTCGGCTGCCTTTTCGGGGCCGAGGAAGTCGGGGTGGGCGAGCAGCGCGCTGTTGGTGGCGGTGGGGGTCAGACCCAGTTCGGCGAGCATGTCGTCACACAGCGCCACCAGGCAGACGACGCGCTGGGGTTCGGCGTCGGTGCGGACCGTGACGCCGTGGACGTCGGTGATCTCCCGGGCGGCCTCGATTGGTTCGACGGTGACGTCCGTGGCGTCGGTGGCGCTCGCGGGCTTGCCGCCCTTGGCGTCGTCGTCGGCGTCGGGAGTGGTCCCGCAGCCGGTCAGCAGGGTGCCCAGCACCGCGGCGGCCAGCCAGCGGCGCGCGGTGCGCAGCGAGGAGCGCGTCATCGAAAGGTTCCCGTTCTTCTCGTGCCGGGGCCGTGGACGCGGTGCGCGGAGGGCGGCCCCGTGCCCTTCGCGAAGGCAGAATACACATGATAACCATTGCCAAAAACCCTGCTGAATCCCCATTCCACCCCCTGGAGGCACCCCGATGAGCACCGAACCGCTCCTGATCGTCGCGGACCATGTCGCGGGCCGCGTCACGGTGTTGACCGTTCCCGGCGGCACACAGGTGGCGGCGCTGGAGGGGCGGCACGTGAGCGAGCACGCCGGATTCCTGGCCCTGCCCGGCGGCCGGATCGCGTGCGTGGACGACCTGCGCGGCGAACTCCTCGTCCTCGACCCCGGCGCGGCCCGCGCCGGACGCCCGCTGCTGACGGCCACCGCGCCCGTCGCCGTCCCGGCCGAACACCTGGCCGCCGACACCGGCGCGGAGCACGTCGTGGTCACCACCGGGCTCGGGGCGCACGAGGAACCGTGGAGCGAGCTGGTGACGGCCGTGGAGCTGAACACCGGCCGGGCCGTCCGGAGCCGGATACGCGCGGGCGAGCCCGGGGTGACACTCGCCGGCCCGGGCGCCGGGGCCCTGGCGCTGCTGCGGCACCGCGCGCCCGGCGAACTGGCCGCGTTCCCCCTCGCCAGCCTGCTGGACGCGGGCCCCGGCTGCCCGCACCGGATACCGGCGGCCCGGGCACCCCTCCCGGACGACGGCCACGGGGACGCCTACGACCCGGTCACCGGACGGGTGTTCGCCGCCACGGGGGCGGGCGTCCACCGCGTGCGCGTCACCGGCGGCGCCCTCGCCCCGGAGCCGCCACTGCCGTGGAGGTGCGCGGGACGCGGCTACTTCCTGC
This sequence comes from Streptomyces sp. JJ66, assembly GCF_019303495.1. Classification (GTDB taxonomy): domain Bacteria; phylum Actinomycetota; class Actinomycetes; order Streptomycetales; family Streptomycetaceae; genus Streptomyces. Next base: position 161,347 of record NZ_JAEVFI010000001.1, read on the forward strand.
GGGTGGACGCGCGCCGACGCCTGCTGTGGTCCTGCGTACGCGGCGGACCGGACGCCCCGTCGCGCTGGCCGGAGTGGAGCAACACCGCCTGGTGCCACGCGCTGGACACCGGCCGCACCGAACACGTGGAGCTCGGCCCCGGGCTGGTGTTCCGCATGGCGCTGGCCCGGCACGCGGTGGCCTTCACCCGCATTCATCCCGACGGTGACGAACTGGTGCTCGTGGACACCACGGGCGAGCGCCCGGCGGTGACAGCCCGCAGGCCGCTGCCGCCGATGGCCGGGGCGCCGCGCCGGGGCGGGACCCCGTGGGACAGCGTGCAGCGCCGTGCCGTGGCCGCCTCACCGGGGGCGGACTGGGTGGCCGTCAGCCGGGGCGGGCACGGCGAAGTGGCGCTGTTCGACGCGCGCGCGGGTGAGCAGCGGGCGCTGTTGCGGACGGGAACGCCGCTGGACGAGGGCGGCCGCCTGGCGATGGTCCGCCCCGGTGACGGCGCGTCCGGCGACACGGTAGGCCGCTGAACCGGCCACAGCCGCACGTGGAATGACGACCCGTGGAGCGGGGCGAAGGTGATCCAGCGCGCTGGAGGTCCGGCGCTCCGTGCGGGACGGGAGCAACACCGGCCCAGAAAGCGCGAAGGCCCGCCCGGTGCGACGGGGGATGCACACCGGACGGGCTGAACACCTTTCTACCGCATCGGAGGGCGATCGCGCAGCCCGGGACGGGCCGGGAGGGCACTTCCGGGGCCCGGGTCAGCGATATCAAGCCACCTGCGAACGGGGGGATTTCCCGGCTCGGCCTCGGCGGCAGGACCGCAGGGCGGGCCGGGGAGCAGGGCGGCGCCGGGCCAGCCTGCCGCCCGGCGCCGCCCTGGTCACAGGTGGCCCAGACCCCCGTGCGGGGCCACCTCCTCATGCGGCGTGACGTCTGTGGCCGTCCTCCCGGCCGTCACGCCCCGGCTGGCGGGTGGGTACCGCCCGACTCGGGCGGTTCCAGGGGCAAATTCATCTGCTGCCTAAACTGGCTGATAATCGCGGTCAGACTGTCCTGCACCTCGGGCGGCAGCCCGACCGACCGCAGCGCGATCTGACGCACGCGCTGGTCACGGATCGCCGCGAGGAACCGGACCTCCTCTTCGACGTGGGCGGCCTGGCGCTCCGACAGGTCGCCGAGCAGGTAGCCCACCGGGACGCCGAAGAACTTCGCCAACGCCCGGAGCACGTCCGGACTCGGGTTGTCCCGGCGCCCGTTGCGCAGCATGGACAAGTACTGCTCGGTGAGGCGGACCCCGCCGTACTCCCCGGGATGCCGGCTGATCACCTCGGCCACGTGGGCGTTGGTGTACGCGGCGCCGACCGGGTGCATGTTCGCGAACAGGTAGCCGAGCCGCTGGGCCAGCGTCCCGCCAGCCGTCCCGCTCGTGGGCTCCGCGTCCCCGCCCGCCGCCATGGTCACCGTCCTCGTGTTCTGATCCACCGCCATACAGCCGTCTCACGCCCAGTTAAGCCTGACCTCTCGCGCGATGCGCCTCGTTTGGCATCCTGCCATGGAGAAGCCGGAATCACTAGACTGACCGGGCGATCACCTCGCCTCCCCTTAACCAAGGGTTGATTTACCGTCCGTACCGGCCAGCGGCCAGATCGGCACTCCGGCTCGACGCCCGGCTCCGCACCCGCGTGACAAGATTGTGAAGGGATTCACACCGTCCTCTTGGCTCGGCGCGCCTTCCGTGCTGAGATCGATCTCACCCCGGTTCACGGGGTTCTTCCGGTTCACCTGCACATCCGGCTCGACGACGCGCTAGGGGAGGGCACAGTGGCGGAGTCCGCCATGTCTCGTTCGGTACGGCTGGATCACGGGGAGGGCGGCGCGGAGGGTGGCGGCCCGCTGGACCACGCCGTGTGGCGGCTGCGCTCGCGGGGCTGCTGGGAGGATGCCGCGGCCCTGCTCACCCCGCACGCGGCGAGCGACGCCGCGGCAGCGGTACGCCGGGCGGCACTGCTGGGGGAGCGCTGCATGTTCACCGCCGAGGGGTGGGCGGAGGCCGAGGACGCGCTGCGAAGTGCGGAAGCGCTGGCGGTGGACGCCACCTTGCGCGGTGCCGCCGCCTGCGAGCGCGGACACCTGGCGTACGCGGCGACGGTGCTGGGCGTACGCGACCGCGCCGATGAGGCCCGCTCCGCGCTGGGCCGCGCGGCGGCGCTGCTGCCGCCCGCCTCCCCCGGCCGGGCGCTGCTGGACTTCCGGCGCGGCCTGCTGGCCGAACACCTGGCCAAAAGCCCGCAGGAGGTGCAGGACGCCAAAGCCGCCTACCGGCGGGCGCACGCCGGGGCGGCGGAGCACGGGGACGCCCTGCTGTGCTCGTTCACCTGGCGGCATCTGGCCGGGATCGCGCTGCGCGCGGGTGAACTGGCCGAGGCGCGGCACGGGTTCACCGAGTCCCTGCGGCTGCGCGAAGAGCTGGGCTTTCTCGTCGGCATGGCACCCGCCCTGGCCGCCCTGGCGGACGTGCAGCCCGGCCCGGAGGCCGAACGCCTGCGCGCTGAGGCCCAGCGCCTGTTCCGCCTGCTCGGCGGCGTCCCCACCTGGCTGGCCCGCCACCTGGCGGCAGCCTGACCCACCCGGGGCCGGGACGATCCGCCGGTCCCGGAAGGCTGAGCTCGCCGGGCCAGCTCGCCGGGCGGGGCTGGCTGACCCGTCTACCGGGCCAGGTGCTGGCGCAGGAGGCGTTCGACGGCGCCGGTGTCCCCGTCGGTCAGGGCGTCGATGAGTGCCACGTGCTCGTGCGCGGCGGTGCGCAGCTCGGCCGGGGGGCGTCCGACGCCGCCACGGCGGCGCAGCTCGGTGGCGACGCGCACCAGCTGCCGGTTCCCGGTGAGCTCCAGGAGCGCGGCGTGGAAGGCGCGGTCGGCCTCGGCGTAGGCGGCGCGCTCCGCGCGGGCGGCGTGCGCGACGGTGGCCTCGGCGAGCGGACGCAGCGCCTGCCAGCGCTCCGGCGGCACGGTGGCGGCCAGCTGGAGCAGGGGCGGGATCTCCAGCAGGGCGCGGACCTCGGCCAGCTCGGCGCGGTCGCTCCCCGAGTGCTCGGCGACGCGGAAGCCCCGGTTGGGCACGGTCTCCACCGCGCCCTCCACCGCGAGCTGCTGCATCGCCTCGCGCACCGGGGTGGGCGAGACGCCGAAGCGCTCGGCGAGGGCCGGGGCGGAGTACACCTGTCCGGGCGCCAGCTCGCCGCTGTGCAGCTTCTCCCGCAGCGCGTTCAGTACCTGGGCCCGCACCGAGTGCCGCCGCGGCAGGCGAGGGCGGTGCGACTCGGAGTGAACATGCTCACCCCGGGCGGCCTGACCGGCGACGGCGGACCGGATCGGGGCCAGTGCCGGGCGCGATCCGCCACGCACCTGCTGACCAGGGATGACGGCGGCGGGGTGAGCGGGGTGAGGCGCGGGCGGGGACGGCGTGAGGGCTGTTATCTCCGAGTCCGATCGGGTACGCGTCATGTGCCCGCTCCTGTCCATGCCGAGTGTCCGAAGAGCACCATAGGCGGAGAGTGCCGGAGATCAAACCTCCCGGAGATCAGGTAAGGTAAGGCTTACCTGCTAACGATCGTGGAATCGGGAACCGTTTCATGGCCGTCACCACCCTCGCACCAGCCCCAAAGCCGCCGACCGCGAACTCCCCGCTCGCCGCCGCCTACGCGCGCCTCGGCGAGGTCCTGCCCGGCTTGCGCGTCAGCGAGGTGGGCGCCGGGAGCGGGCTTCCCGAGGGTGACGGCTGGGCCCATACCACCGAGCTGGCCGCCGGCGGAGACGTCCTGGACGCCTTTCTCACCTGGGACGAGGAACAGGTACGACGCGACTACGGCACCGCCGCCCGTCCCGATGTGGTCGCCTCCTTCGGCCTGCACCGCTACGCCTGGCCCGCGACGCTGCTCATCACCATCCCCTGGTTCCTCCTGCGCCGCGTGCCGCGTCTGCCGGTGGACGCCGTGGCCTTCCACCGCGCCACCGGCCGGCTCGCGGTACGTCCGTCCACGTTCGCCTGCCTGCCCGACGACCCGGCCGCCGCCCTGCCCGGGGCCCGGGTCGTGCCGCACGAGGAGGCGCTGCGCGGCGCGGTGCGCGAGGCGGTGGCCGAGCACATGGGCCCGGTACTGGAGGGTTTCGGCCCGCGCATGCGGCGCGGCCCACGGGCGCTGTGGGGCGCGGCGTCGGACGAGATCACCGAGGGCCTGTGGTACGTCGGCGGGCTGCTCGGAGAGGAGCGCCGGGCGATCGAGGAAGCGGGCCTGCTGCTCCCGGGCTCCACCGCGCCCTACCCGCGCGGCGCTGGTTTCCGGGAACTGACCGCCCCCGACGGCACCACCCTGCCCACCCGGGACCGGGCGAGCTGCTGCCTGTTCTACACCCTGCGTCCCGAGGAGACCTGCGTCACGTGCCCGCGCACCTGCGACGCGGAACGCATCGAGCGCCTGACCACTCCTCGCTGACGCGTTCGACCCCAAAGGCCCCGCGCGGCCCCGTGGGCCGCTCGTTGCGGTTACTTGCCCGAAAACCGCTCCGTGCGCCTGTGCGGTTCGGCCAGGATGCTCCGCGGAACAGAACCGGACGGCCGAGCGAGGCACGAGGGGCAGCGGCATGGAACTCACGGACGGATCGCTGAGCTGGGTGGTGGCGGGTGCCGTCATGCTCGCCGGACTCGTCGGCGCGATCGTGCTCATGATGGCGCGCGGGCGCGGGGCGGGCGCCGCCGAGGACGCCGGAGCGGGCGACTCCTGGGAGCGGATGGAGGAGCGGCGCCGCCGCAAGGAGACCGTCTACGCGACGGCGTCGTACCTGCTGCTGTTCTGCTGCGCGGGCGTCGCCGCCGCGCTGTCCTTCCACGGCCTGGTGGGCTTCGGACGGCAGAACCTCAATTTGTCCGGCGGCTGGGAGTACCTGGTGCCCTTCGGGCTGGACGGGGCGGCGATGTTCTCCGCCGTCATCGCGGTGCGCGAGGCGAGCCACGGCGACGCCTCGGTCGGCTCCCGGCTGCTGGTGTGGATCTTCGCGGGTGCCGCCGCCTGGTTCAACTGGGTGCACGCGCCGCGCGGCGCGGGTCACGCGGGCGCGCCGCACTTCTTCGCCGGAATGTCGATCTCGGCGGCGATCCTGTTCGACCGGGCGCTCAAGCAGACCCGCAAGGCCGCGCTGCGCGAACAGGGCCTGGTGCCGCGCCCGCTGCCGCAGATCCGCGTCGTGAGGTGGCTGCGCGCGCCGCGTGAGACGTTCCGGGCCTGGTCGCTGATGCTGCTGGAGGGCGTGCGCACACTGGACGAGGCGGTGGACGAGGTGCGCGAGGACCGGCGCCGCAGGGAGCAGGAACGGACCCGGCAGCGGGAACAGCGCAAGCTGGAGCGCGCCCGGCTCAAGGCACTGGCCCGTGGGAGCGCGGCACCGGCGGCCGCGCGGCCCGAGGCGGAGGGGGACGTGGACGTGTCCGTGGAGGTGGACAAGCCGGTGCGGGCCCGGGCCGCGCTGGCCCGCTCCGAGAGCGGGACGGCCGACCTGGGCACGGCCCAGCCCCGGCTGGACACGCTGGAGGAGAAACTCGCCGCGATCGAGAAGCAGTTCGGCTGAGGCGGCCCGCCCGCCCCGGCCGGGTCCGCGCGGCCAGGAAACCGGCCGGAAACGGGCTGCCCCCGCCTGACGGGGCAGCCCGTTTCCGGCTAATGCGCCGTCACGCTTCCCAGACGGTCACTGCGGTGCGGTCGTCGGCGTGGCCCTCGACGCGTAGGTGGACGTCCGTGAGGAAGGCGGCCAGGCCGGGCACGGGGCCGTCGGTCCAGCGGGCGGCCAGCTCAGCGGCGAACTCCGGTTCCGTGCGCAGGGGTTCGGCCAGGCCCGGGCTCGCCATGAGCAAGGTGTCGCCGGGACGGGCCACGCAGGTGCGGAACCGGAACGGCGGATGCGCGGCGGGCCCGGCGTCCCCGGGCGGCGGATCGGCGGGCCTGGGCTCCTGGTCGGCCCAGGCTCCGTCGCGCAGCAGGAACAGACCGCCGGGGCCGACGCCGAAGAACACCCGGGTACGGCAGCGGGGGTCCACCGGCAGCACCAGACAGCGCAGGTCGGCGGGGTACTCCTCGGGCGCCAGGCGCAGGGTGCCCGCGCGGGAACGCAGCCTGCCCATGCTGTGGCTGGTCAGCCGGCCCAGCCCGGCGCCGAGCGCGCTGCGGTCGCCCGCCCGGAGGTCGGTGAGCAGCCGGGCGTGGCTGCGGCCTACCGCGCGGGCGATCGCCCGGCAGGCGTCGCGGGCCGGACGCTGGCCGACGGGCCCGGCCCGGCCCGCACCGGCGATGGCGAGCAACAGGAGTGCGTCGTCCCCGGCGCCAAAGCGCACGGTGAGCAGGGCCTCGTGCCGCGCCCGGCCCCGGAACCGCGCGGAGTCACCGCGCAGGGAGGCCGCGCGGACGGTGAGGGCGCCGTACTGGGCGCCTTCCAGTTCGGTGTCCGCGACGACGTCCTCCAGCCCCTCCGGGTCCGCCTCGGGGAGCGTGGTGGGCTCCGCTTCGTAGGTGGGCGGGCGCTCCCCCACGAACTTCGCCTCAGCCGCCCGGCGTTCCGGTTCACTCCGCGCCGGTGACCGGGGCGGGGGTGCGGGGCGGGAGACGCCCGGGGTGGCCTCGTCTGGCGGTGGGGCGGCGGGCGGCTGACTGGCTGGTGTGGCGTCGCCCGTCCCCCCGTCACCGGCTGGTGTGGGCTCAGGTGGTGTGGAGGCGTCCGGCGCGGTGCCGTCTGCCGCATCGGTGTCCAGCGCTTCAGTGTTTCCTGACCCGGCATCACGTTGCGGGACGTCATCCTTCGTGCTCATGGCGCCCCGTTCCCCCGCGTCCCGTGCGGGGTGGTCAGCCGCCGGACGCCGGGTGGGGGCCGGTTCCGTGTCGGGCCGCCGCGGGGACGGCGTGCGCTGCGCGACAATGTTGGGTGATCTGACGGCGCGCGCGGCGGAGTTGAAGCGGTCGTCCAGACTGTCGTGGGTCGCGCCGTGGCCCGCGTCGGGGTGGTCCTCCGCGTAGAGCCGGGTCCACCAGTCGGGCTCCGTCGCCCGTTCGCCTTGCCCTGTCATGCCCCCATTGTTCCCGTTACGGGCCGCCGGGGACAGACCACGTCACCCGCTCGTGGCAGCCCGCCACAGCAGGTGCACGGCGTACGAGCGCCACGGCCGCCAGGGTTCGGCTCGCGCGCGGGCGGCGGCCCGGCCGGTGGGGGCGCCGAGCGCGGCCAGGCCGTGCCGCAGGCCCGCGTCGCCCGGCAGGAAGACGTCCGGGTCGCCGAGCGCCCGCATGCGCACGTACCCGGCCGTCCACGGGCCGACGCCGCGCAGGGCCAGCAGCCGTGCCTCGGCGTCGGCGCGGTCGGCGCCCGGGTCCAGCTGGACGGTGCCGTCGGCGAGTGCGGCCATCACGGTGCGCAGCGCGGCGCGGCGGGCGCCGGGCAGGCCCAGATCGGCCAGGTCCGCGCCCGCGAGCGTGCGGGGGCCGGGGAACAGGTGGGTGAGGGTGCCGTCGGCGGCGGGCAGCGGCTTGCCGTGCGCGCGCACCAGGCGGCCCGCGAGCGTGCGGGCGGCGGTGACCGTGACCTGCTGGCCGAGCACCGCGCGGGCGGCGAGTTCCGCCCCGTCGGCGGCACCGGGCGAGCGGACGCCGGGGTGGGCGGCGGCGAGCGGGCCGAGCAGCGGGTCGGGGCCGATCCGCTCGGTGACGGCCTCGGGGTCGGCGTCCAGGTCGAACAGGCGGCGCAGCCGCTGTACGGCGGTGGCGAGGTCCCGCACGTCCGCCAGGTGGAGGCGGCACGGGAGCCAGCCGGGTCCGCCGCGCTCGCCGACCTCGGCGACGGCGTGGGCGTGCGGCAGGGCGAGCGTGCGGCGATAGCGGCGGTCGCCGGGCTGCCCGCTCATCTCCTCGACGCCGGGAACGGCACGCGGGGCGAGGAAGTCGAAGACGCCGCGCGTGTCATAGGCGCCCCGGTAGGCGAGCCGGAGCGCCACCCCGTCGCCGTCCTGGGGCGGGTCCTTGGCGCCGCGCAGGCCGGACGGTGTGGTGGCGTACACCGTCCGCACCGTGTCGTTGAACTGGCGGACGCTGGCGAAACCGGCCGCGAACGCGATCTCGGTGACCGGCAGCGCGGTGGTCTGGAGCAGCACCCGGGCGGCGTGCGCGCGCTGGGCGCGGGCCAGGGCCAGCGGTCCGGCGCCCAGTTCGGCGGTGAGCTGGCGCTGCACCTGGCGCGAGCTGTAGCCCAGCCGGGCGGCGAGCCCCGCCACGCCCTCGCGGTCCACGACGCCATCAGCGATCATGCGCATGGCCCGGGCGACGGCGTCGGCGCGCACGTTCCACTCCACGGACCCGGGCACGGTGTCGGGGCGGCAGCGGCGGCAGGCACGGTAGCCCGCACCCTGGGCGGCTGCGGCGGAGCGGTAGAAGGTGACGTGGTGCCGCTTGGGCGTCAGCGCGGGGCAGCTCGGGCGGCAGTAGATGCCGGTGGTGCTCACGGCCGTGAAGAAGGTGCCGTCGAACCGGGCGTCCCGGCTGCGGACCGCCTCATACCTGCTGTCGTCGTCCATCACTCCTTCAGTCTGCGCCGTCGGCGGCGTCCGGACTGGCGGAAATCGGACCCGGCCATGACGAGGTACGGAACGGCTCCGGCCGCGAACAGCAGAGCGGGCCCGGCGGCCTGGGAACCCAGCGCGTACCCGGCGAAAGCCAGCACCGAGAAGACCTCCGTGCCGAAGCCCGCGAGGGAGGTGACCGTCGCCCGCGCCCGGTCGCCGACGGCGGCCTGCACGCGGGCGTCGGCCAGGGCCATCGTCCACTCGAAGACGCCGAACGCGGCGGCCACCAGCACCAGGCCGCCGGGGTGCCCGCTGAGCGCCCCCGCCGCCAGGCACAGCGCCCCCGCTGCCAGCACCGGGCCCGCGCGGCGCGGCCCGCGTCCGGCCAGCCAGCCGCCCGCCGCCGCTCCCGCCGTCACCACGCCGACGAGCAGGGGCAGCGCGGCGGGCCCGGCGCCCGTGGCGTCCACCAGTAGCGGCACGTACTCGTCCAGCGAGTTGAACCCTCCCCCAGCTGGAGCAAGGGGATTCCTGGCTCACGCTGCCTGCGGGTCTGCGACCCGACAGGTCTTCCACGATCAACACCAGCCGGGTTGGAACCAGCCCGGTTTGGTACAGCAAAACTTGGAGATGCGAGTGCCGTCTTGGTTCTCGATCAGCACGGTGTACGCGCTTGGTTCTCGCCACGCACATCCCGCACCCTACCCGCTCAGGCGGCGGTCTTCCGTCCCAAGGGCGAAACCCCGCTTCCTGCCCTGCTCCGCAGGAGTCCAATTCCACCCCGGCCAGAACGCCGGGGCATCCTCTGAGGTAGCCCGGTGAAGCCGGTGACGACACCGCAGAACAGCACCGCTCGGCGCGCGGCGGGCGTGTACCGCACCTCGCGCAGCACGGTGCGGAAGCTGGGCGCCTCCTCGCCGTCCACCGGGGCCGGGGAGTCCGGCAGGGTGCGGGCGACCAGCGCGCACGCCACGGTGGCCGCGACGCTGGCGGCGCGGGAGCAGGTCGGCCAGGACGCCCGAGGGCACCTCGAACAGGAAGCCGACCACGGACCAGAGCACGAACAGCGACGAGATCTCGCCGACCGAGAGCCCGGCGTCCGCGAACAGCAGCGCGTACACCGGGTACAGCAAAATCGCGTCCTCCAGCCCGGCGTAGGCGTACAGCCTGCGGGCGAGGGCCGCGGCGGAGGACGGGGCGGAGCGCGAGGAGGGTCAATGTCGTCGGCGCATGCCCCGAGCTTACGCCGCGTCCGCCCGCCGCCGTAAGGGTTCTCCGGCGGCGGGCGCGCGGCGGCCTACTGGCGGCAGACGCGTGCCGGGCTGCCGGAGGCGGACGCGCGCCGGGTCTAGGTCAGGGGGCAGACGAACTCGCACCACACCGACTTGCCCGTGCCCCGGGACTCCACGCCCCACACGTCGGCCAGCCGGTCCACCAGGAGCAGGCCGCGTCCGGTCAGGCCGGTGTCCTCGTCGGCACCCAGCTCGGGCTGGACCGGGGAGGTGTCCTCGACCTCCACCCGCACCCGCCGGTCCGCGCCGCCCAGCAGGCGGAAGGTGACCACCGCGCCGCCGTCGGTGTGCCGCAGCGCGTTGACGGTCAGCTCCTGCGCCGCCAGCTCGACGGCGTCCGCGCAGGGGTCGGCGTTCCACGCGCGCACCGCCGTGCGGGCCATCTGGCGCACGCCCGCGACCGCGTGCAGGTCGCCGGGTGCCACGTGCTGGTGCAGGCGGCGTCCGGGCCGTGGGGCGGGCGCGGTGGCGCGGCGCAGCAGGACGAGGGCCATATCGTCGGCTCCGGCGCGGTCCCCGGGCAGCTCGCACAGCCAGTCGGCGAGCTTGCGCAGGTCCTCGGGGCCGCGCCCGGCGGCGTCCCGCAGTTCGCGCACACCGTCGTCCAGGTCCGCGCCCGGCCGCTCCACCAGCCCGTCGGTGAACATCAGCAGCGTCTCCCCCACCTCCAGCTCGACGGAGGTGACGGGGAAGTCGAGCGGCCCCAGGTGCGGCAGACCCAGCGGCAGGGCTCCGGCGACGGGCAGCGCGCGGCAGCCGCCGTCGCGGCGCAGCAGCAGCGGGTCGAGGTGACCGGCGCGCACCAGCCGCAGCCAGCCGCTGGAGGGGTCGGCCTCGGCGTACAGACAGGTGGCGAAGCGGTCGGTGTCCAGGTCGTGCAGGAAGGTGGAGGCGCGCGCGAGCACCGTGGAGGCGGTGTGGCCCTCGGCGGCGTAGGCGCGCAGCACGATGCGCAGCTGGCCCATGACGGCGGCGGCGTGCGTGTCGTGACCCTGGACGTCTCCGATGACGGCGGCCACGCGACCGCCGGGCAGCGGGATGAGGTCGTACCAGTCGCCGCCGATGTCGCGGCCCTGCCGGGCGGGCCGGTAGCTGACCTCGGTGCGCAGGCCGGGCACGGCGGGGATGCTGTGCGGCAGCATGAAGCGCTGCAGGCTCTCCGCCAGTTCCAGCTCCTGCTCGTAGAGCATCGCCCGCTGGAGGCTCTGCGCGATGGTGCTGGCCAGTGCGGTGAGCAGGGTCTGTTCGCTGGGCGGGAAGGTGTGCTTCTCGCGGAAGAGCAGGCCGAGGGCGCCGATGGCCCGGCCCTGCGCGATGAGCGGCAGGTAGGCGGCGGCGGAGGCCCGCAGCGGGGCGATGTAGGGCCACAGCCGTGGATAGCGCGTGGCGAACTCCTGCTGCGAGGTGAAGAAGCGCGAGGTCATGGTGCGGGCGACCTCGCTCATCGGGAAGTCGGCGTCGATCCGGGTGTACTCCAGCTCGGGGACGATGCTGGAGGTGCGGCCCTCGGCCATCTGCCGGATGTGGTGGCCCTCGACGAGGCCCATCATCAGGCTGACGGCGCCCAGGCGGCCCATGCCCCGGGCACTCTCCAGCACGCCCACGACATCCCCGACGGTGCGGGCGTGCGCGAGGGCCGCCGTCGTCTCCTCCACGACGCTGGACTCGCGGCTGCGCTCGGAGTCCAGGGTGAGCCGGTCGGTGGCGTGGCGCAGCTCCTCGGTGGCGTCCCGGACGATGCCGATGATCCGGTGCGGGCGGCCACGGGCGTCGCGCTGGATGTAACCCTGGGTGTGGGTCCAGCGCGGAGTGCCGTCGCGGCAGCGGATGCGGAAGTAGACGCCGTAGGTGGTGCGGCCGTCTTTCATGGCCTGGGAGACGAGCGCGTCCAGCCGGGCGGACTCGGCGGGCGGCAGCCGGGCCGCGAGGGCTGCGGGGTCCTCGTCGTACTCGTCCGGGCGCAGGTCCCACACGGCCAGGCCCGGGACGTCGAGGTGCAGCAGGCCGCGGTCGAGGTCCCAGTCGAAGGTGCCGGTGCGGTTGAGCGCGAGGGAGGTGGCGGCGTCGGCGGGCCAGGTGCCGGGCGCGGGCAGCGCTCCCGGTACCGCTCCTTGCGTGTCCATGCCGCACCCCCGGGCCGGAAGGCGATCTCCTTCACTGTGTCACTGTTCGCCCGATTCTTCGAGCGGACGAGAGCGGTGATCTTGGAGACCATCGCAACCGGGACGGACGACGGCTGCCAGCGCGTGTGCGGAACCGCGTCGCGGCTCACGGGCGGCGGCGGGTCCTCAGGCGGGAGCGGATGTCCCCCGGAGGCAGGAAGCGGGCCCACCGTTCGGGGAACTCCGCGGGGGCCGCAGCGCCGGGGCCGTCGTCGTCTTCGGCGTCGTCCTCACCCTCCGGGCCGGGGTCCTCGTCCCCGTGGCGGCGGCGGGCTTCGGCGGCGGCGACGAGGGCCGCGGCGTCCTGTTCGCGCTGCCGCTCGCGGGCGCGGCGGGCGGCAGCGGTGGCCACCGAGGGCCACACTCGGTCCACGGCCGCGTTGACGGCCGCCCCCACCAGCACCGCGAACGCGGAGATGAAGATCCACAGCAGCACGGCGACGGGCGCGGCGAGCGAACCGTAGATGGTCGGCCCCTCCACCTGACTGGTGAGGTAGACGCGCAGCAGGAAGCTGCCGCCGCCCCACATCAGCAGCGCGACCAGCGCGCCGGGGATGTCCTCGCGCCAGGGCGAGCGCACCGGCACCGAGACGTGGAACAGCGTGGTCAGGAACGCGACCGCCAGCAGCAGCACCGTCGGCCAGTAGAAGACGCGGACCAGCAGTTCCGCCTGCGGCACCCACCCAATCACCGTCTCCGGGCCGACGACGAGCAGCGGCAGCGCGACCGCGCCGAGCAGCAGCGCGACCAGGTAGAGCAGGAAGGCCACCAGCCGGGTCTTGACGATGCCGCGCTGGCCGTCGAGCCCGTACATCACCGTGATGGTGTCGATGAAGACGTTCACGGCCCGGGAGCCGGACCACAGCGCGAGGGCGAAGCCGAAGGAGATGATGTCGGGCCGCCCGCCACGGATGACGTCGTCGATGAGCGGCGCGGCGACCTCGTTGACGCCGCGCTCGGACAGCACGGTGGCGGAGGCGTCGAGGATGTTGACGCGCACCGAGGCGATGGTGTCGGTGCCGATCCAGGCGTCGAGGTAGCCGAGCAGGCCGATGAGGCCGAGCAGCAGCGGCGGCAGCGAGAGCAGGGTAAAGAACGCCGCCTCCGCCGCCAGGCCGAGCACGCGGTACTCGACGCAGGAGCCCACGGTGTCCTTCAGCAGCAGCCAGATCATCCGCCGCTTGGGGATGTTCCGGTACAGACTGCTCACCATGGCCCGGCGCCCGGCACGGTGACGGGGGGACGATCGCACTGCTCGCACCCGCTCAACGTATCCGGCCCGGGAGGGACCACACGCACCGGTGACGCCCCGCCCTCCCCGGCCGTACGGTGTGCCCATGCCGCCGCCGACGCCGCACGCCACCCACACCGTCACCAACCAGCCGCCGCCGCTGGTGGACTACGACGTGTTCACCGCCGACGCCCCGCTCACCGAGGCCGTCGAGCGGCACGTCGCGCCCGGGCGGGCGAACGAGGTCCGCGCGGAGCTGTCGGCGCTGGGCCGGGCCGCGGGCTCGGCGCAGGCGCAGGAGTGGGGCGTACTGGCGAACGAGCACCCGCCCCGGCTGCGCACGCACGACCGGTACGGAAACCGGGTGGACGAGGTGGACTTCCACCCGGCCTGGCACGAGCTGCTGCGGCAGGCGGTGGCGTCCGGGCTCACCGACGCCTGGTCGCGCCCCGACGGCCACCTGCGGCGCGCGGCGGGCTTCCTCGTGTGGGGGCAGGTGGAGGCCGGACACGGCTGCCCGGTGTCCATGACCCACGCCGCCGTGCCCGCCCTGCGTGCCGACCCGGTGCTCGCCGGGCAGTGGGAACCGCTGCTGACCTCGCACACCTACGCCCCCGGGCTGCGTCCGGCGAGGGCCAAGGGCGGGGCGCTGGCCGGGATGGGCATGACGGAGAAGCAGGGCGGCTCGGACGTGCGGGCCAACACCACCCGAGCCGAGCCGCTGGCCGAGGACGGCGCGTACACGCTCGCCGGGCACAAGTGGTTCTGCTCCGCGCCCATGTCCGACGTCTTCCTGGTGCTCGCGCAGGCCCCGGCGGGGCTGACGTGCTTCCTGGTGCCGCGCGTGCTGGAGGACGGCAGCCGCAACACCTTCCGCCTCCAGCGGCTGAAGGACAAGCTGGGCAACCGCTCCAACGCCTCCGGCGAGGTGGAGTTCGACGGCACCACCTGGGCCCGGCGGGTGGGTGAGGAAGGCCGCGGCGTGGCCACCATCATCGGGATGGTCGCCGCGACCCGGCTGGACTGCGTGCTCGGCTCGGCCGCGCTCATGCGGCAGGCGGTGGTGCAGGCCATCCACCACACCTCGCACCGGGAGGCGTTCGGCGGGCGGCTGGTGGACAAGCCGCTGATGCGCAACGTGCTGGCGGACCTGGCACTGGAGTCGGAGGCGGCCACCGCGCTCGGGCTGCGGCTGGCGGCGGCCTGCGACGCGGCCGCGGCAGGCTCCCACAGCGAGCGGCTGCTGCTGCGGCTGGCGGTGCCGGCGGCGAAGTACTGGGTGACCAAGCGGTGCACGCCAATGGTCGGCGAGGCGCTGGAGTGCCTGGGCGGCAACGGCTACGTGGAGGAGTCCGGCATGCCGCGGCTGCTGCGCGAGGCGCCGCTGAACTCGATCTGGGAGGGCTCGGGCAACGTCCAGGCGCTGGACGTGCTGCGGGCGCTGCGGCGTGAACCGGGCGCACTGGACGCGTTCCTCGGCGAGGTGGGCGCGGCGCGCGGCGCGGACCACCGGCTGGACGCCGCCGTGAAGGACCTGCTGGTCGAGCTCGCCGACCTGGACGGCGTCGAGGGCCGCGCCCGCCGCCTGGTGGAACGCATGGCGCTGGTGCTCCAGGGCGCGCTGCTCGTGCGGCACGCGCCGCCCTCCGTGGCCGACGCGTTCTGCGCCTCCCGGCTGGGCACCGGCTGGGGCGCGGCCTTCGGCACGCTGCCGTCATCGCTGGACCTGGGCTCGATCGTCACGCGGGCGTCGCCGCTCGGCTGACCCCGCCGCCCGGAGGCGGGCGCGTGCGGGGCTGGGTGCCCTGGCCCGCGTCCGGCGTCAGCCCTGCCCAACCGTCCGGTAGACGTGGACCGCGGCGCTCTTGTCGTTCGTGGCCGTGGAGACCAGCTCCAGAGTGCGCGGACCGCCGTCCTCCGGGAAGATCCGCTTGCCGCCGCCGAGCAGCACCGGCATGACCATGAGCCGCAGCTCGTCCACTAGGCCCTCGCTGACCAGGGTGCGGGCGAGCAGGGAACTGCCCAGCACCACTACGTCGCCGCCTTCGGCCGCGCGCAGTTCCCGGACGCGGGCGAGGGCCTGGCCGCCGGGCACGAGCGTGGTGTTGTTCCAGCTCAGCTCGGATTCGGCGAGGCCGGCGGAGACGACATACTTGGGAAGGGCGTTCATCCGGTCGGCGAAGGGATCACCGGCCCGCCCGGGCCATGCGGCGGCCATGGCCGTCCAGGTGCGGCGTCCGAAGAGCAGCGCGTCGGCTTTGCCCAGCGCCTCGTCAAAGGCACCGCCGATCACCTGGTCATCGAAGAACGGCCCCACCCAGCCGCCGTGCGCGAAGCCGCCGTCGGTGTCCTCGCCCGGCCCGCCCGGCGCCTGCACGACGCCGTCCAGACTCATGAAGTCGGCCAACACGATGCGCATGGAGTTCGCTCCTCATCCTCACTGGGGTCTACGACGATGCAGACGCCTCCGCCGCGCGAAAATCATCGCTGGACGCCGAGCGTATGCCGGAGCGCGCGCCGCGCCGGGGGCTGGGCGGGCGCGGAGCCAGGGTTGGCGCGGCAGCGCAGGGGTGGCACGCCTTCAGGCGGGGAGCTGGTGTGCACGGCACAGCGGGCTCGGGCACCGGGCGGGCGATGTGATGAGATGACGGAGTGAACGGTTCTCCCCCGGCGGCGGATACCCCCGACGCCCCTGCCACCCTCCGCGTCACCACCTGGTCGCTGGAGCAGACGGCGCCGGACGAGCTGCGCCCCGTCCACGAAGCGGACACCCGTACCGCAGTGCGGATAGAGCGGGCCGGGGTGCCGAGCCCGGAGTTCAGCCGCTTTCTCTACACCGCCGTGGGCGGCGACGTCACCTGGACGGACCGGCTCGGCTGGGACCACGCCCGCTGGCGGGCGTTCCTGGAGCGCGCGGGCACCGAGACCTGGGTGGCCTGGGAGCGCGGTACCCCGGCCGGGTTCGTGGAGCTGGACGCGCAGCCGGACGGCGTAGTGGAGATCAGCTACTTCGGCCTGCTCCCGGCCTTCCGGGGCCGGGGGCTCGGCGGGCGGCTGCTGAGCGTGGGCACCGCCCGCGCCTGGGACCTGGCGGCACGCTGGCCCCAGCGGGAGCCGACACGCCGGGTGTGGCTGCACACGTGCAGCAAGGACGGGCCGCACGCGCTGCGCAACTACGAGCGGCGCGGCTTCCGCGTCTTCGACGTCCGCACCGAGGACGAGCCGTACCGTCCGCCACCCGGCCCGTGGCCCGGCGCGTTCCCCGCCGCCCCCTGACCACCCGGCCGACCCCACGCCAGCACGCCGCTCACCTGCGGAACAGCGAAGAGCCCCACCGCTCCGGCGGGAGTGGCGGGGCTCAGAGTGCTGATCGGGCGGTCAGCCGTGCGACTTGGCGAAGGCCACCAGTCCGGCGAACCCCTCGGCCGTCAGGCTCAGGCTCGGGCCGTGCGGGTCCTTGCTGTCCCGGACCAGGAACTCACCCGTAGCCCGCGCATACTCCGGCGCCCACTGGACGCACTCGCCGCCCATGCCGTTGCTGTAGCTGCTGCTGGTCCAGTCCGGAGCGGAGCTCTCGTTAGTCATCATTTTCGTACTCTTTCAGGTACTCGCGGAACACGGTCACGCTCTCCTCGCTGTCAAGGGCCTTTGAGCGGGCAACGTCCATGAGCGTCGCCAGCTCAACCACGTCGGCCGGAGTCTCGAGGGACACGCCGGACGCGAACGACTCCACGTAGGCGAAACTGGCACCATCCTGGAGGGTGAGCAAGCTCAAGCTACCGCCCAGCAGCGGGTGCACTCCACTGGCGAAAGGGAGCACTTGCACTTGCACGCCACTCTTTGACTCGATCACCTGGAGTATGTGCCGGATCTGCTCAGCTATGACGGCCGGTCCACCCACCGGCCGACGCAAGGCCGATTCATCCATGATCGCCCAGTACAGCGGCGGCTTGGCTGAGTCCAGCACCGCACGGCGGTGTGCCCGCTTGGCGACTTGCAGTGCGATGTTCTCGGCATCCTTGCCCGGCATCGTTTCCGTGTAGAGCGCGGATGTGTAGGACTCGATCTGTAGCAACCCCGGCACCACGCTGGAGTTGAACGTCTGGATGCGGGCGGCACGCTTCTCCGCCTCCAACACCTTGTGACCCCACTTCGGCGTCTCTGCGGCGAGAGCCACCGCCAGGGCCAGTAGGTCTCTGATGAGCCCGTCCATGCCGTAGAAGTCGTCCATGGCCTCCGCCAGGGTGACGGACGGCAGCTGCTCGCCGCTCTCCACGCGGCTCAGGTACGTGTGCGGGTACCCCAGCTTCTCAGCGAGCCCACGCAACGACAGACCGGCTTGCAGGCGCGCCCTCTTGGCCCGTGCGGCGAGCATCCCCGCAGGTGAAGCGGTCCCTTCGTTTTCTTCCGGTTCCAGCTCCAACGGCCTGACCTCCCCTCAAGAGACTGTTCACTAACAGTATTTGGTCACACGCCATCCGTATACCCCACTCGTTGTTTTGGTGAAGCTTGGGACAGCGACACCAGCAGACGAAGGGAACGGCACTGCCATGACCTACCGCCCGCCCCAACCCGCCCAGACGGACGCCATAGAGCAGTTGGTGGCCGCTCCCGTGCCGGACCGGGAGCCCCTGGCGCATCCCGTCTGCCCCGTGTGTTGCGCGGCGGCGTGGGACGGGATCGCCGCTCGGCAGCGGCAGGCCCCGGTGCGGTGCCCACTGCGGTCAAGTGATCTCCGCGCACTTCCACCGGACGGGCCGGGACGGGAGGGCGGAGCAGCGACCCCCGGTGCCCCGCAGCACCCCCGCGCAGCCGTACCGGACCCCGGCCACAACGACGCGCCCGCGCCCGGTGACGACCTGGCCGAACGGCTGGCCAGGTTGCGAGAGGACATCGCACGCCACTTCAACAAGCTGGGGAACCTGTGATGCGCGAACGCTACGGATTTTGGCGCTTCCGCGTGGAAGCCGACCTTGAACCGGATGCGGAGCCCCGCACCTTCACCCCGCACTGTGCCGTGTGCGGCGACCGTGGCCCCGTGGTGGAAGCCGAGAGGCAAGGCACCCCAGAGACGCAGGAGAAAGCCGACCACGAAGCGCGGACAGCGGCAGCCGGGTGGATCGAAACCCACCGGAGCGTCCCCCGCGAACACCTGTCCTACCGCCTGACGGCCACCACCCCGTACCGCATCGTTCCGGGAGCGTGGGAATGAGACGCCCCGACTACTACTGGTGCGAATTCGTGGTCCGCAGCTCCGTGGACGGGCGGGAATGGTTCCTTGGCGGTTACCGCGCCAGCTCCCCCCGCCTGGCCCTACGGTGGCTACGCAGCCGGGCACACCGGGTAGCCAACGCGCTGGACCCCATCCCCGGGCGGGGGCCGTTACCGCCTGAATCCCTGCACGCTGTCAGCATTCAGAGTCCCAACCCCGGACACATCTTCCGGAAATGGGCCACCGACTTCGCACAACAGGGCTGGCAAATGGACGCGCTGCTCCACGGCCTGAGCGTCAGCATTACCGCTGGCGGCCCAGACCGAATCGTCGGTCTCGCTGACACAGACGTTTGTTTCGCGCTCACCTGCCGCCCCATCCTGCTGGGCGTCGTGACCGCGGGGCGCCTCAGTCAGACAGGCAGTGCGGCCGTCATCGCTTCCAGGAACTGGAATGCGCTTGACCTGGATCGCATCAGCCCTGCGGACGCGAGCAGCCCGGCGAGCGAGATCAACGCGCTCGCTGACTATTGCGACGGCCCAGAGCAGCGCTGCGCGGATCACGACTCCCCCTGATCTCCGCCCCTGCCGGGACGTAACCGACAAGGTTCCCCCACCTCACGGAATCCCCGGCGGGGGCGGTGCAAGCCCCGCTAACGGCGAGCCGATAGCGGTTCTGGATGCGCAGGCGACAGTGCGCGCCCAGGCAGTGAAGAAGGCGAAGGCGGCGGCACCTGGGAGTGGGGCGACTACACCCACCAGGCGTACAAATCGGCGTTCGGTGACCTCAACATCCGGTTCTGGACCGGGAGCGAGGAAACCGAACGTCGCCGCAAGGTTCTGGATCGGGTGTACGCAGGTATCGGCGTCACCGAGCGCGGGAAAAAGGTTTCCACCCCGCTCGCCACCACGTCCGCTTGGGCGGGGCCGTTTCCGCCACCCCCGGAACCGGTTCCGGGGGTGGCGCGATCCGGTCAGGATCAAGTCCTACCTTATGAGGGTGTACACACACGGGCGTTCCATCCGGCGCATATCGGTAGCCGTCTGCGGGGTGGAAAGGCGCTTCCCTGGTGGGCCGGTCGTACACCGAGAACTCCGACCGGGGGAGCCGCTTGGACGGGCAGATGCCGCACGCTGGATGGTCAGCATCCTTGGGACTCACGAAAGGCTCAGCCATAGCGCGAGCCTAGGCCCGCGTGAGGGGCCGGTAAGCCCGTCCGGCCGACTCCTGGCCCGCGTGAGCGCCCATACGGTCCCGTCCACGCGTTGCCCCGGCGGCGTGTGGACGGGGCCTTCCCGCTGTCCCTCGCGCATGACGCTGTCCCTCGCGCATGATGGGGACGGAGGCCCGCCGCTAGAGGGTGACGCACACCACACGTGTCCGCACCGTGGGACACCGGTGTCCATATGATGGATAGCGGTGGACTGGCCTTCCCCCGCGTGCGACGCTTCTGCTCATGTCCACAGCTGGAATCGCCTTGGTGAGTCGACGGCACGTCGATCTCGGTCGCATGTCCAGCGCCATCTGTCCGGCGGGCTGACAGTCCCAGCACCGACGCCT
This sequence comes from Streptomyces sp. JJ66, assembly GCF_019303495.1. Taxonomy (GTDB): domain Bacteria; phylum Actinomycetota; class Actinomycetes; order Streptomycetales; family Streptomycetaceae; genus Streptomyces. The sequence continues at coordinate 181,390 of NZ_JAEVFI010000001.1, forward strand.
CACCGACAGACCTCACGCACGTAGCCCCCGCCGTCGCGGGCGCGTGTCACCCCTGACTTTCCCGCCAGCGCGGTCGCGAGACCGCGTGTCCGCCGCGCCCGCCTGCCCGCACGCGGGGGCGCGCGCCTCCCGCCCGGGGAGGCGAAACCCGCCCGCCCGTCAGCCCGAAGGACCTGCCACCATGGCCGACCAGCCCAAGCCAGCCGCCGCCCCGACGCGCCGCAAGCCCGGCCGCCACCGTGGCGAGGGCCAGTGGGCCAAGGGACACTTCACCCCGCTGAACGCCAACGAGCAGACCAAGAAGGACGACGACGGTCTCAATGTGCGGACACGCATTGAGACGATCTACGCCCACCGCGGCTTCGACTCCATCGACGGCGCCGACCTGCGTGGCCGCATGCGCTGGTGGGGCCTGTACACCCAGCGCAAGCCCGGCATCGACGGCGGCAAGACCGCCATCTTGGAGCCGGAGGAGCTGGACGACGAGTTCTTCATGCTGCGGGTACGCATCGACGGCGGGCGGCTGACCACCGAGCAGCTGCGCGTGATCGGTGAGATCTCCCAGGAGTTCGCCCGGGGCACCGCCGACATCACCGACCGGCAGAACGTCCAGTACCACTGGATTCGCATCGAGGACATGCCGGAGATCTGGCGCCGCCTGGAGGGCGTGGGCCTGTCCACCACCGAGGCGTGCGGCGACACCCCGCGCGTGGTGCTGGGCTCGCCGGTCGCCGGGATCGCCGCCGACGAGATCATCGACGGCACCCCCGCGATCGAGGAGGTGCAGCGCCGCGTCATCGGCAATCCCGCCTTCTCCAACCTGCCGCGCAAGTTCAAGTCCGCCATCTCCGGCTCGCCGCTGCTGGACGTGGTGCACGAGATCAACGACGTCGCCTTCGTCGGCGTTGACCACCCCGAGTACGGGCCCGGCTTCGACGTGTGGGTCGGCGGCGGGCTGTCCACCAACCCGAAGATCGGCGTGCGGCTGGGCGCGTGGACGCCGCTGGAGGAGGTCGCCGACGTCTACGAGGGCGTCGTCAGCATCTTCCGCGACTACGGCTACCGCCGCCTGCGCACCCGCGCCCGGATCAAGTTCCTCGTCGCCGACTGGGGCCCGGAGAAGTTCCGCCAGGTGCTGGAGGACGAGTACCTGGGCCGCAAGCTGGCCGACGGCCCGGCTCCGCGCACGCCGGTCGAGCGCTGGCGCGACCACGTCGGCGTGCACCGGCAGAAGGACGGCCGCTACTACGTCGGCTTCGCCCCGCGCGTGGGCCGGGTGGACGGCGCGACGCTGACGAAGATCGCCGACCTGGCCGAGGCGCACGGCTCACAGCGGGTGCGTACCACCGTCGAGCAGAAGATGCTCGTCCTCGACGTGCCCGAGGAGCAGGTGGCGCCGCTGCGCGAGGGGCTGGCGGCACTGGATCTGACCACCGAGCCGTCCCCGTTCCGGCGCGGCACGATGGCCTGCACCGGCATCGAGTTCTGCAAGCTGGCGATCGTCGAGACCAAGGGCCGGGGCGCCGCGCTCATCGACGAGCTGGAGCGCCGCCTGCCGGACTTCGAGGAGCCGGTCACCATCAACCTCAACGGCTGCCCCAACTCCTGCGCCCGCATCCAGGTCGCGGACATCGGCCTGAAGGGCCAGCTGGTGCTGGACGAGGACGGCAACCAGGTCGAGGGCTACCAGGTGCACCTGGGCGGCTCGCTGGGTCTTGAGCCGGGCTTCGGCCGCAAGGTGCGCGGGCTGAAGGTGACCGCCGCCGGGCTGCCCGACTACGTCGAGCGCGTCCTGCGCAACTTCTCCGAGCAGCGCACCGAGGGCGAGCGGTTCGCCCAGTGGGCGGCCCGGGCGGACGAGGGGGCGCTGAAGTGAGCGAACGCGCGGCGCCGTTCTACTGCCCGTACTGCGGGGACGAGGACCTGCGGCCGTCCGAGGAGGGGCCCGGCGCCTGGGAGTGCGGCGCCTGCAACCGGGCGTTCCGGCTCTCCTTCCTCGGGCTGCTCGCCCGTGGTTTCGAACGCGCTCAGGGCGCGACCGCGCGTCCCGACGACAGCGAAGGGGGAAGGGCATGACCACCGCGACCGACCTGCGCGAGCTGGCCGAGCGTGCCGGACGTGAGCTGGAGGACGCCTCGGCGCTGGACATCCTGCGCTGGGCCACCGGCACCTTCGGCGACCGCTTCTGCGTCACCTCCTCGATGGAGGACGCCGTCGTCGCCCACCTGGCCTCCCGGGCCCGGCCGGGCGTGGACGTCGTCTTCCTGGACACCGGCTACCACTTCCCGGAGACGATCGGCACCCGGGACGCCGTGGACGCCGTCCTGGACGTCCACGTCATCACGCTGACACCGAAGCAGTCCGTCGCCGAGCAGGAGGCCGAATACGGCCCGAAGCTGCACGACCGTGACCCCGACCGGTGCTGCGCCCTGCGCAAGGTGGCGCCGCTGGAACAGGGGCTCACACAGTACGACGCGTGGGCTACCGGGCTGCGCCGCGACGAGTCGCCCACCCGGGCGAACACGCCGGTCGTCGGCTGGGACGAGCGGCGCGGCAAGGTCAAGGTCTCGCCGATCGCCCGCTGGAGCCAGCAGGACGTGGACGCCTACGTCGCCGAGCACGGCGTGCTGACCAATCCGCTGCTGGAGGACGGCTACGCCTCCGTCGGCTGCGCGCCGTGCACCCGCCGGGTGCTGGCCGGTGAGGACGCCCGCGCCGGGCGCTGGGCCGGGCGCGGCAAGACCGAGTGCGGACTGCACGGCTGAGGGGCGGCGAGCGGTCGGTGGAGGACAGGCCGGTGGGCAAGGCGTCGGCGGGCGACAGGACGAGCGGGCACGGGACGCAGGGAGCACAGATGAGTCAGGCGAGCGGCCACGGCGCCACGGTGTGGCTGACCGGGCTGCCCAGCGCGGGCAAGACGACGATCGCGCGGGCGCTGGCCCAGCGGCTGGAGGGCGCCGGGCAGCGGGTGGAGGTGCTCGACGGCGACGAGATCCGCGAGTTCCTCTCCGCCGGGCTCGGCTTCTCCCGCGAGGACCGGCACACCAACGTGCAGCGCGTCGGCTTCGTCGCCGAGCTGCTGGCGTCCCACGGTGTGACGGCGCTCGTGCCGGTCATCGCCCCGTTCGCCGACAGCCGGGAGGCGGTGCGCAAGCGGCACGAGCGCGCGGGCACGCCGTACGTCGAGGTGCACGTGGCCACACCCGTCGAGGTGTGCTCCGAGCGGGACGTGAAGGGCCTGTACGCGCGGCAGGCGGCCGGGGAGCTGTCCGGGCTCACCGGGGTGGACGACCCCTACGAGGCGCCCGCCGCCCCGGACCTGCGGATCGCGGCGCACGAGCAGAGCATCGAGGAGTCAGCGGCGGCGCTGCACGCGCTGCTGACCGGGAAGGGACTGGCATGACGACCGCGACCACGGCCGGAGTGACCGGGGCCGACGGCAGCCCGTACGCCCTGAGCCACCTGGACGCGCTGGAGTCCGAGGCGGTGCACATCTTCCGCGAGGTGGCCGGGGAGTTCGAGCGGCCGGTGATCCTGTTCTCCGGCGGCAAGGACTCGATCGTCATGCTGCACCTGGCGCTGAAGGCGTTCGCCCCGGCGCGGGTGCCGTTCGCGCTGCTGCACGTGGACACCGGGCACAACTTCCCCGAGGTGCTGGAGTACCGGGACCGCACGGTGGCCGCGCACTCCCTGCGGCTGCACGTGGCCTCGGTGCAGGAGTTCATCGACCGCGGTGAGCTGCGCGAGCGCCCGGACGGCACCCGCAACCCGCTGCAGACGGTGCCGCTGCTGCACGCCATCGAGGAGAACCGTTTCGACGCGGTGTTCGGCGGCGGGCGGCGGGACGAGGAGAAGGCCCGCGCGAAAGAGCGGGTGTTCTCGCTGCGCGACGAGTTCGGAGGGTGGGACCCGCGCCGCCAGCGCCCGGAGCTGTGGCAGCTCTACAACGGGCGGCACGCCCCCGGTGAGCACGTACGCGTCTTCCCGCTGTCCAATTGGACCGAGCTGGACGTGTGGCAGTACATCGCGCGGGAGAAGATCGAGCTGCCCGCCATCTACTACGCCCACGAGCGCGAGGTGTTCGCCCGTAGCGGGATGTGGCTGGCCCCCGGCGCGTGGGGCGGGCCCCGGGAGGGCGAGCGCGTCGAGCGGCGCCAGGTGCGCTACCGCACCGTGGGCGACATGTCCTGCACCGGCGCGGTGGACTCCGGCGCCGACACCATCGAGAAGGTCATCGCCGAGATCGCCGCGTCCCGGCTGACCGAGCGGGGCGCCACCCGCGCCGACGACAAGCTGTCGGAGGCCGCCATGGAGGACCGCAAGCGCGAGGGATACTTCTGATGAGCCAGACCACCCCTTCCCCCACCGGTTCCGCCGACGTGGCCGCCGCTGACCTGACCGGACTGGCCGGGAGTTCGCTGCTGCGGTTCGCTACCGCGGGCAGCGTGGACGACGGCAAGTCCACCCTGGTCGGGCGGCTGCTGCACGACTCCAAGTCGGTGCTGGCCGACCAGCTGGAGGCCGTCGAGCACGCCTCCCGCAACCGGGGCCAGCAGGCACCGGACCTCGCGCTGCTGACCGACGGGTTGCGCGCCGAGCGCGAGCAGGGCATCACCATCGACGTCGCCTACCGCTACTTCGCCACGCCCCGGCGCCGGTTCATCCTCGCCGACACCCCCGGCCACGTGCAGTACACCCGCAACATGGTCACCGGTGCCTCCACCGCCGAGCTGGCCGTGGTGCTGGTGGACGCGCGCAACGGCGTTGTCGAGCAGACCCGCCGGCACGCCGCCGTCGCCGCGCTGCTGCGCGTGCCGCACGTCGTCCTCGCGGTGAACAAGATGGACCTGGTGGACTACGCCGAGCCCGTCTTCGCCGCCATCGCCGAGGAGTTCACCGCCTACGCCGCCTCGCTCGGGGTGCCGGAGATCACCGCGATCCCGATCTCCGCGCTCGCCGGCGACAACGTGGTCACCGCCTCGGCGCACATGGACTGGTACGGCGGGCCCACCGTGCTGGAGCACCTGGAGACGGTGCCGGTCACCCACGACCCGACCGGCGACGTCGCCCGCTTCCCCGTCCAGTACGTGATCCGGCCGCAGACGCCCGAGCTGCCCGACTACCGGGGTTACGCCGGTCAGCTCGCCTCCGGGGTGCTGCGCGTGGGGCAGGCCGTCACCGTGCTGCCCTCGGGCCGCACCTCCACCGTCGAGGGCATCGACGCGCTGGGCACCTCGGTGGACGTCGCGTGGGCGCCGCAGTCCGTCACCGTGCGGCTGGCCGACGACCTGGACATCTCCCGGGGCGACATCATCGCCCCCTCCGACGCCGCCGTCACCCCCAGCCAGGACCTGACCGCGACCGTGTGCCACCTGCACGACACGCCCCTGACGGTGGGGCAGCGGGTGCTGCTCAAGCACACCACGCGCACCGTGAAGGCGATCGTCAAGCAGATCCCCTCCCGGCTCACCCTGGACGACCTCTCCCAGCACCCCGAGCCCGGCACACTGGCCGCCAACGACATCGGCCGCGTGGTGCTGCGCACCGCCGAACCGCTGGCCGTCGATGCCTACGCCGACTCCCGCCGCACCGGATCGTTCCTGCTCATCGACCCCGCCGACGGCACCACCCTCACCGCGGGCATGGCCGGTGACGCCTTCGCCGAGGCGGCCTTGGGCACCGCGGCGCCCAAGGCGGCCGCCGAGGACGCGGGGTGGGACTTTTGATGAGCCTTCTGATCCGCCCGGTGACGCGTCCGCTGATGGCCCCGGCCACCCCGGCGTACCCGACGTTCGACCGGCGCGGCGTCCGCGTCGGCAGCGGCCCGCTGGGCAGCGGGCAGGGCGGCATCGGGCGATGCCGCCGGTGACGCCGCCCCGGACCCGCCCGTCCCCCGCCCGCCCCAGCGTGCCTGACGCAGCCCCTCCGCACGTCCGATCTCACCTGCCGTAGCCGCCCGCCGGGTGGCGAACGACGAGAGGACACCCCGAAGTGCCCACCAAACTCGCCACCGCGGCGGCGTCCACCACCCCGGCCAGCGCCCCCGGCTCCCCCGCCCCGGCCGCCGGCGCCGCGCCCGTGCCGTACGCGGTGAAACTGGACCACGTCTCCAAGACCTTCGGCCGCCCGGGCGCCCAGCAGCTGGTGCTGGACGACATCTCGCTCCAGGCGGCGCCCGGCGAGTTCCTGTGCCTGCTGGGCGCGTCCGGCTGCGGCAAGTCCACGCTGCTCAACCTCGTCGCCGGACTGGACCAGCCCTCGGCGGGCACCGCGAGCGTGCCCTTCGGCCGTCCGGCGCTGATGTTCCAGGACCACGCCCTGTTCCCGTGGCTCAGCGCGGGCCGCAACATCGAGCTGGCGCTGCGGCTGGCCGGGGTGGCCAAGGCCGAGCGGCGCGAGCGGGCGCGGGAGCTGCTGGACCTGGTGCGCCTGCCGGACGCGTACGGCAAGCGCGTGCACCAGCTCTCCGGCGGCATGCGGCAGCGCGTCGCGCTCGCCCGCGCGCTGGCGCAGGGCAGCGAGGTGCTGCTGATGGACGAGCCGTTCGCCGCGCTGGACGCCATCACCCGCGACCTGCTGCACGAGGAGCTGACCCGGGTCTGGTCCGAGCGCAAGCTGACCGTCTTGTTCGTCACCCACAACGTCCGCGAGGCCGTCCGGCTCGGCCAGCGCGTCGTGCTGCTGTCCTCCCGCCCCGGCCGGGTGGCGCACGAGTGGCAGGTGGACCTGCCCTACCCGCGCCGCATCGAGGACAGCGGCGTCACCACGCTCGCCCGCGAGATCACCGGCCACCTGCACCAGGAGATCGTGCGCCATGCCCGCCACTGACACCGCGCCCGCCGGCGGCAACCCGGCGCGGGAGGCCGACGACTCCACCGAGATGGCCTCCGGGCTCGACGCGCTGGAAACCCAGCCCGCGGGCATGGACGCCTCCCGGCGGGCGCTGGCCAAGGCGGCACCCCCGCTGCTGGCCACGGCCGTCGTGCTGGCGCTGTGGCAGCTGGTGGCCGCGCTCGGCTGGTCGGCGACGCTGCCCTCCCCCGGCGCCGTCGCGGGTGAACTGGGCGACGCCCTCGCCGAGGGCACGCTGCTGCCCGCGCTCGGGCACAGCGTGCTGCGCTGCCTGGTCGGGTTCTTCGCCTCCGCCGTGCTCGGCGTGCCGCTGGGCGTGCTGCTCACCCGCGTCGCCGTGCTGCGCACGGTGGTGCGTCCCATGCTGACGGCCGTGCAGTCGCTTCCGGCCGCCGCGCTGGTCCCGGTCGCGGTGATCGCGCTCGGCGCCTCGGAGGGCGCGGTGTACGCCGTCGTCCTGCTGGGCGCGGTGCCGTCCATCGCCGTCGGCGTCGCGGCGGGCATCAGCCAGGTGCCGCCGCTGCTGCTGCGCGCGGGGCGCTCCATGGGCGCCACCGGGCCGCGCGGCGCGCTGCACATTCTGCTCCCGGCCGCGCTGCCGGGGCTGATCTCCGCGCTCCGGCAGGGCTGGACGTTCGGCTGGCGGGCGCTGATGACCGCCGAGCTGATCACCGCCACGCCGCTGCCCGGCATCGGGCGGATGCTGGCCGAGGGCAACCAGGCGGAGTCGATGAGCCTGGTGCTGGCCGCCGTCACGCTGATCCTGGCCATCGGCGTCCTGGTCGAGTCCGCCCTGTTCAGCCCGCTCGAACGCCGTGTCCTGCACAGCCGCGGCCTCACCGGCCGCTGACGCCCCAGGCGGTACCGCTATGCACTCCCCCACCCTGCTCGTCGTCGCCCACGGCAGCCGCGACCCGCGCCATGCCGCCACCGTCGCGGCGCTGTGCGACCGGGTCCGCGCGCTGCGGCCCGGCGTGCGCGTCGAGGTGGGCCACCTGGACTTCAACGCCCCCTCGGTGCCGCGTGCGCTCGCCCGCCTGCACGCGGAGGGCGTGCGCGAGGTGGTCGCGCTGCCGCTGCTGCTGACGCGCGCCTTCCACGCCAAGTCCGACATCCCGGCCGTGCTGCGCGAGGCGAGTGCCCGCCTGCCGCGACTGGCGGTCCGCCAGGCCGACGTCCTCGGCCCGGACCCGCTGCTGCACCGCGCGCTGGAGCGCCGGCTGCGCGAGGCGGGGCTGGACGCGGCCGACATCCCGTCCACCGGCGTCGTGCTGGCGTCGGCGGGCTCCTCCGACCCGGAGGCGATCGCAGCGATCGCTGAAACCGCGCGGGAGTGGCGGCGTACCACTGGCTGGTGTGCCGTGCGGCCTGCGTTCGCCTCCGCTTCCCCGCCCCGCACGGCGGACGCCGTTCGCGCCCTGCGCGCCGACGGTGTCCGCCGCGTGGTGGTCGCCCCCTACGTCGTCGCCCCCGGTTTCCTGCCCGACCGCATCGCCGCCGGGGCCCGCGAGGCGGGCGCCGACCTGCTGGCCCCCGTCCTCGCCGACGCCCCCGAACTCGCCCGCCTGCTCCTGCGCCGCTACGACACCTGCCGCGCCCCCGACCGCACGCTGGCAGCGGCCTGACGGCGCGGGGCGGCACGCGTCGCGTTGCTCCCCCACCAGCTCCGTCCCGCCCACAGCCGCCAGCACGGCGTGGCTGGACACACCTCCCGCGCTCCAGCCTCAGAAGGCCACCCCAGCGCGCCTGGCCAGCTTCGTCAGCCGGGGATTGCTGCGGCGGTGGAGTGAGGTGAGCACGCGCATCAATTCCTGGCTCGTTGGGTGCACCCGGGCCAGCTGCGGGGCGACGTCCCATGCTTCTTCAAGGGAGGCCAGGGCGGACTCACGGTCTCCCAAGGAGAGATGGGAACGGCCCAGATTCATGTGCAGGGGGCCGACGCGGGTAGCGGGCAAGTCCGTGCCGCCCCGGAGCAGATCATCGGCGGTATCCAGCGCACGTCGGTGCTGGTCCATGTCAGAGAGGGATGAGATGACGTGCGTGGCCGTCTGGTCCGGCCCAAAGTGAATGCCGTGTTCGTGGGCATCCTCTCCGTACTCCTCAGCCATCCGCCACGCCGCTTGGAGGTGCTCCTCAGCCACGCCTTTGTCGTGGAGACGACCGGCTAGCGTGAGACCACGCAGGTGGAGGATGCCCAGGCCGAACACGCGTTCGCGGCCCTGTAGCGTCGCCTCGGCTTCCACGATCGCACGGTCCACGACAGCCAGTCCGCCAGGGAAGTCACCCGAGTTGAGGAAGGCGCCAGCCTCGTCGCGCGCGGCCACAGTGGCGGCGACCGGATGGGCACGCTCAGCCGCCAGCCTCTGCTTCATCACGGCCAGCTCGGCCAGGTGCATCCAGCGGTACCGGGCCGCGAGCCAGTAGACCACGCTGTACGTATCGGCGACACGTGTCCAGGCATCGGGGGACTGGACGGCGTGAGCGTAGTTCGTCACGTCAGCCAGCACCCCCGGAAGCTTCCGCTGCACGGCCGACAGCTCAGTCCGGTAACGGTGCTCGTTCAGTTCCGCGAGCTGGCGCGGCAGTTCCTCGGGATGGTCGGGTGGTTCCCCGGGAAGGTCGAAGCGTCGGATGGCGTGGGTGAGGGCGGTCAGGCTGTTCTCGTCTGCTCGCTCGACAGGGGCCGTGCCCAGCAGCTCGTCAAGCGTCAGCCCCATGGCCTGAGCCAGAGCAGCGGCGACACCCTGGGTCAAGGCACGGTCTCCTACCTCGATCTTGCTCAGCAGCGAGACCGACACGCCAGCCCGCCGGGCAAGGGAAACCTGGCTGAAGCCGCGCGCCTTGCGGCAAACGGCCACGTTCGCACCGGGTCCGGGAATCTTCATACCTCTGCCTCTTCCCACTCGGCTGGCGTTTAGAGGCGGGGGCCGACCGGGGCCGATGGGTGGTCTGTCCGCAGTGATCACCTGGGTGCGGGAAGGCGCGGGCGGGTTACTCCCGGGGCCGGTAGTCGTTCAGGGTGGGGTCGAGGGTGGAGTCGTAGACTCCGGTGCCCCGGCAATGTCGGCACTGGCCGGAACGGAGGATGGTTTCCGCCGGGCCGTGGAACGGGTCCGGGCCGGAGACGTAGGCCCACGCCCGGGTCGTGCTGCCCGTTCCCTGGCAGAACTCACACAGGGCACCCTCCCCCTCCGGGCCTGCCCGCCCGTTCACGGGTTCTGTCCGGTGAGGATGCCGTTGCCCGCGCACGCTGGGCACGTCTGCGGCCTCGGTGCTTCGTCGTCCTTCTCCTGCGCCTTCAGCTGCACCAGGACACCCTTTCCCCCTTGTCCGGACACGTGCGTCTCGGCACCCTCGCTCATGGCTGGGTGGCCCCGTGTCCGCCGCTTGCCGGCCAGGGCGGTTCAGCCCGCCCCAGATTCACTCGTGGTGCTGAACTGACCACTCTACGCAGCGAGGGGAATACCGTTCTCATATTCGCGAAGAGAGCGGGGAACACCACTGGCGCACGCGCGGGTTCGGGAATCCCAGGGCCGTTACGAGACCGGGCGGGCGTCGGCCCAGGTGGCGTCGAATTCCTCCTGGTACGTGCGGAACAGGCCGTCGTCCACCGGGTCGGGGGCGTCGCCGAGCACCGTGCGGGTGCCGCCGCGCAGGACCAGTACCGGGGCTTCCATGCCGCGCGCACGGCGCAGGTAGGACTGGACGACGGCGAGCCCGTCCGGCCCGTCGCCGTCCACCAGGTAGGCGGTGAAGCGCGGGGTCTCGTCGAAGACGTGGATGCGGAACGCCGCCGGGTCGCGCACGCCCGCGCGGACGCGGCGCAGGTGCAGGATGTTCATCTCCACCGCGCGGCTCAGCTCACCCCTCTTCAGGCCCAGCTCGCGTTCGCGGCGGCGCACGGCGCTGCTGGCGGGGTTCAGGAACAGCAGGCGCAGCCGGCAGCCGGCGTCCGCGAGCCGGATCAGGCGGCGCCCGGAGTAGTTCTGCACCAGCAGGTTCAGCCCTATGCCGATGGCGTCGATGCGCCGGGCCGCGCCGAACAGGTCCTCGGCCGGAAGGCGGCGCTGGAGCCGGACGCGGTCGGGATGGACGCCGACGACGTCCGCGTACCGGTCCTGGACGAGTTCCTCCACCGCGTCGGCTGGCAAGCGTCCCCCGAACGGAGTACCCGCCGGGCCCCCGGCGTGCGCCCCCAGCATGGCCAGCAGGCGCCCGGAGGTGCGCTCGGCCTGAGCCAGCACGGCGGGTGAGAGCGCCCGGTTGCGGGAGACGGCGCTGCGCGCGACCTCCAGCTCGTCCAGCGCCAGCTCCAGCTCGCGCCGCCCGGTCAGGTACGGCTCGTAGCACGGCCAGTGCTGGACCATCAGCTCACGCAGCTGGGGCAGCGTCAGGAAGGACAGCAGGTTGTCGTCGTCCGGGTCCAGGACGTAGCCCTTGCGGCGGCTGACCTCCCGGACGGCCACCGCGCGCTGCACCCACTCCTGCCCGGCGGGACCCGCGGCCGCGACCACCCACTCCTCCCCGTGCACCGGTTCGTAGATCGGGCGCAGTACCCCGGCGACGACGGCTCTCAGCCGTTGCTCGACGAGATTGAGCCAGATGTAGGCGCGTCCGGCGCGCTGGGCGCGGGTGCGTACCTCCGCCCACTGGGCGGCGTCCCAGCCCAGGTCGGCGCCGATTTCCACCGCGTGGGCGAGCGAGACCCCGCCGGGCGGTGCGTCGGGGGCGTCGGGGGCGCTCTCCCCGGAACTGTCGCCGCCCGGTGGGAGTTCAAGCCCTCCCGAACTCACCTGTGCACCGCCTTCCGCGCCCCATGGCTCTGATCAAGGGAGCCTACTGTGACAGCTGGGACGCGGCAGCGGTAATCCCCTGCCAACTTCCTTTGCCTGATGGCCCCGCCAGGGGAAGATAGCCCCTCGTGTAGCACGACGTGCACGGGGAGTGCCCACCACGCGGTGCGCCGGGTAGCCGCGGGTGGACCGAGCAGACAGGAAAAGAGGGCGCATGCAGATCTGGCCGGGGCAGGCGTATCCGCTGGGCGCCACCTACGACGGAGCGGGCACCAACTTCGCCGTCTTCTCAGAGGCGGCCGAACGCGTGGAGCTGTGCCTGCTGCACGACGACGGCTCGGAGACGGCGGTGGAGCTGCGTGAGTCGGACGCCTTCGTGCGGCACGCCTACCTGCCCGGGGTGATGCCGGGGCAGCGCTACGGGTTTCGCGTCCACGGGCCCTACGAGCCGCAGCACGGGCACCGGTGCAACAGCGCCAAGCTGCTGCTGGACCCGTACGCGAAGGCGATGAGCGGCGCCATCGGCTGGAACGAGGCCGTCTACGGCTACCACTTCGGCCACCCGGAGCGGCGCAACGACCTGGACTCGGCGCCGCACACCATGGCGTCGGTGGTGGTGAACCCCTACTTCGACTGGGGGGACGACCGGCTGCCGCGTACCGAGTACCACCGCACCGTGATCTACGAGGCCCACGTCAAGGGCCTGACCATGCTTCACCCGGATCTGCCCGAGGAGCTGCGCGGCACCTACGCGGCGCTGGGCCACCCGGCGATCATCGAGCACCTGACCCGGCTGGGCGTCACCGCGCTGGAGCTGATGCCGGTGCACCAGTTCGTCACCGATCACCGGCTGGCCGACGCGGGCCTGGCGAACTACTGGGGTTACAACACCATCGGATTCTTCGCCCCGCACAACACCTACGCCTCCTGGGGGGATCGCGGGCAGCAGGTGCTGGAGTTCAAGCAGGCGGTGCGGGCGCTGCACACCGCGGGCATCGAGGTGATCCTCGACGTCGTCTACAACCACACCGCCGAGGGCAACCACCTGGGCCCGACGCTGTCCTTCCGCGGTCTGGACAACGCGTCCTACTACCGGCTGGCCGACGACCCGCGGTACTACACGGACACCACCGGCACCGGCAACTCGCTGCTCATGCGCAGCCCCCACGTGCTCCAGCTCATCATGGACTCGCTGCGCTACTGGGTGACCGAGATGCACGTGGACGGTTTCCGCTTCGACCTGGCCGCCACCTTGGCCCGGCAGTTCCACGAGGTGGACCGGCTGTCGTCGTTCTTCGACCTGGTGCAGCAGGACCCGGTGGTCAGTCAGGTCAAGCTGATCGCCGAGCCGTGGGACGTCGGCGAGGGCGGCTACCAGGTGGGCAACTTCCCGCCGCTGTGGACCGAGTGGAACGGCCGCTACCGCGACACCGTGCGGGACCTGTGGCGCGGTGAGCCGCGCACGCTCGCGGAGTTCGGCTCCCGGCTGACCGGCTCGTCCGACCTCTACCAGGGTGACGGGCGGCGCCCGCTGGCGTCCATCAACTTCGTCACCTGCCACGACGGCTTCACCCTGCATGACCTGGTGTCCTACAACGAGAAGCACAACCACGCCAACAACGAGAACAACCGCGACGGTGAGAGCCACAACCGCTCCTGGAACTGCGGGGCGGAGGGCGAGACCGACGAGCCGGGTGTGCTCACTCTGCGCAGTCGGCAGATGCGCAACTTCATGGCGACGCTGATGCTCTCCCAGGGCGTGCCGATGCTCAGCCACGGCGACGAGTTCGCCCGCACCCAGCGCGGCAACAACAACGCCTACTGCCAGGACAACGAGCTGGCGTGGGTGCACTGGCCGCAGGCCGACGACGATGACCCGATGTGCGCGTTCGTCCGCTCGATGGTGTGGCTGCGCCGCGACCACCCGGTCTTCCGCCGCCGCCGCTTCTTCCACGGCCGCCCGGTGGAGGGCACCCACGACGAGCTGTCCGACATCGCCTGGTTCACCCCCGAGGGCGAGGAGATGACACAGCAGGACTGGCACGAGGCGCACGCCCGCGCGCTGACGGTCTTCCTGGGCGGCCACGCCATCACCGAACCCGGGCCGCGCGGCGAGCCGATCGCCGACGACTCCTTCATGCTCATGTTCAACGCGCACCACGAGAAGCTGGACTTCACCGTGCCCGCCGACCACGGCCGCGAATGGCGCACCATCGTGGACACCGCCCGCGACGACGGTCACCCGCCGTGGGTGGGTCCGGACGTCGCGGGCGGGGAGGTCGTCACCGTCACCGACCGGAGCCTGGTGGTGCTACAGCGTCCGGCGTAAGCCTCCTTCCCGGCCCCGCCCCTGCGGCGGCCGGGCCGCCGGGGCCGCCAGGGGCACAGCACTCACGGTGCCCCCTGGCGGCCCCGGGTCACACCCGCGCCACCACCGCCGCGTGCGCGGGCAGCCGGGTGCCGTCGCAGGGCCGGGAGGCGGCAAGCCGGGTGCCGCGGGCCAGGGCGGGCACGTCGGCGTCGGTGTCGGCGAGGTTGACGGCGACGAGCAGCGTCCCGTGCTCCACGGTCAGCCAGCGCCCCTCCGGTGCGCCGGTCTCCACCCTGACCTCGTCCAGCGGCAGGTTCGCCGCCAGGTGCCGGTGCCGGATCGCGAGCAGCTGGCGGTGCCAGTCCAGCAGGCGGGCGTGCGGCTCGCGGGTGGGCTCGGACCAGTCCAGGCTGGAGCGCTCGCGGGTGGCCGGGTCCTGGGGGTCGGGGATGTCCTCGGCCGCCCAGCCGTGCTCGGCGAACTCGCGTCGGCGTCCGGTGCTCACCGCCTCGGCCAGCTCGGGGTCGGGATGGTCGGTGAAGTACTGCCAGGGCGTGGCCGCGCCCCACTCCTCGCCCATGAACAGCATCGGCGTCAGCGGCCCGCACAGCACCAGCGCGGCGGCGCAGGCGGCCAGGCCGGGGCTGACGGAGGGCGCGAGCCGGTCACCCAGCGCCCGGTTGCCGATCTGGTCGTGGGTCTGGGCGTAGCCGACGAACCGGTGCGCGGGCGTGCCCGGCGGCAACCGGCGGCCGTGCCCCCGGCCCCGGAAGCTGGAGTAGGTGCCGTCGTGGAAGAAGGCGCCGGTGAGCGTCTTGGCGAGGGCGGCCAGCGGGTCGCGGGCGAAGTCGGCGTAGTAGCCCTGCGCCTCGCCGGTGAGCGCGGTGTGCAGTGCGTGGTGGAAGTCGTCGTTCCACTGCCCGTGCAGCCCGAGCCCGTGGGCCGCGCGGGGCGCGGTGGTGCGCGGGTCGTTCTGGTCGGACTCGGCGATCAGGAACAGCGGGCGGCCCAGTTCGGCGGCGAGCGCGTCCACGGCGGCGGAGAGTTCGGCGAGGAAGTGCCCGGCCCGGGTGTCGGCGAGCGCGTGCACCGCGTCCAGGCGCAGCCCGTCCAGCCGGTAGTCGCGCAGGAACGCCAGGGCGCTGCCGATGAAATAGGCCCGTAC
The DNA here is from genome assembly GCF_019303495.1 of Streptomyces sp. JJ66. Lineage (GTDB taxonomy): Bacteria > Actinomycetota > Actinomycetes > Streptomycetales > Streptomycetaceae > Streptomyces. The sequence continues at coordinate 196,511 of NZ_JAEVFI010000001.1, forward strand.
CTCGTCGGAGCCGGGCGCGTCCAGGTTGACGGCGGCGCCCCACGGTGTGTGGTGGCGGGTGGTGAAGTAGGGGCCGAAGGCGGGGAGCTGGTTACCGGACGGGCCGAGGTGGTTGTGCACGACGTCCAGCACGACGCCGAGGCCGTGGCCGTGGGCCGCGTCCACGAAGGCGCGCAGGCCCTTGGGGCCGCCGTAGGGCTCGTGCACCGCCCACGGCGCCACCCCGTCGTAGCCCCAGCCGTGCCGCCCGGGGAACGGGCACAGCGGCATGAGCTGCACGTGGGTGACGCCGAGTTCGGCGAGATGGCCCAGGTGGCGGGCGGCGGTGGCGAGGGTGCCCGCGCGGGTGAACGTGCCGACGTGCAGCTCGTAGAGCACCGCGCCGGGCAGCCCGCGTCCGGGCCAGGGGTGCTCCCAGGCGGCGTCGTCCGGTACGACGACGGCGCTCAGCGCTTCGGGGCCGTCCGGCTGGCGGCGGGAGCGCGGGTCGGGGCGGGGCGGGGCGCCGTCCAGCAGGAACCCGTAGCGGTCTCCGGGGTCCGCCGCCGCCCGGGTCTGCCACCAGCCCGGCCGGGCCGGGTCGCGCTCCATGGGGTGGTCCGGGCCGCGCGGGACGCCCGTCCCGTCGTCGCCTTGCCGGGCGAGCCGCAGCGCCACCCGCTTAGCCTCCGGTGCCCACACGTCGAACAGCATGCCCCCCATGGTCGGCTGCCCAGGCTCCGGGCGCCATGCCGCGAGGCCCGGCCGCCCCCCACACTCGGCCCGCGCACGGCTGAGCGTGAGCGGCGCGGGGCGATGCGGTGACGTGCCAGTGGTGCGCCTCGCGCGGTGACGCATGCCCCCGGGGGCCGCAGCGCGCGGCCGGCGTCACGTCAGTCCGGCCGCACCAGCAGCGCCACCGGCCGCTCGGCCAGCAGCTCCGCGAGCCCGGCCCCTCCACCACGACCCGTCACCTCCCGCCCGGACAGCGCCTCCCGCCACCGCCCGCCGGGCAGCGGCAGCACCGTGTCCCGCCAGCCGCCCGCCTCCGCCAGCCGCCGCGTCAGGCGGGAGACGACGGTGACGACGGCGTCCGCGCGGATGAACGCCAGGCAGTGCTCCGCGCCCGGCCCGGTGGCCGCCAGCGGGGTGTAGTCCGCCTTGGCGCCGAACCACTCCGGGTGAGCGCGGCGCAGCCGCAGCGCCGTCCGGGTGAGGTGGGCCTTCTCGCTCCCCGGCCCGGCCTCGCCGAACGCGGGCGGGCGGCGGTTGTCGGGGTCAACGAGCGCGAAGTACGGCTCCTGCGTGCCCTGGTAGACGTCCGGGACGCCGGGCATGGTCAGGTGCAGCAGGGTCATGCCGAGCGTGGTGGCCCGGGTCTGCGGCCGCGCGGCGCGGGCGAACGCCGCCAGTGCCTCGCGCCCGGTGCCGCAGGGCCCGGCGTCCAGGTACCGCTCCACGCGGTCCTCGTAGGCGGCGTCGGGCTCGGTCCAGGTGGTGTGCAGCCCTGCCTCGCGCACGGCCTTCCGCAGCGCGCCGGACAGCCGTTCCCGGTCGGGGGTGCCCAGGCCGTAGGCGGTCTGCCACACCAGCCAGGCGGTGTGGGGGTCCAGCGCCCCGTTCGCGCCCCGGGCGGTCTCCCCCATCACCTGGCGCAGCAGCGTCGTCCAGCCCGCCGGGTCCTCGCTCAGCGCGGCGAGGCGGGCCCGGACGTCGGCGCTGCGCTTGCTGTCGTGCGTGGACAGCACGGTCCCGGTGGCGGGCCAGTCGCGCTGGATGCGTGCGCAGTAGGCGTGGAACTCCCCCGGTGAGATCGCCGGTTCGCCCGGTTCGCCGCCCACCTCGGCGGCGGACAGCAGCGGCAGGTAGCGGTAGAAGGCGGTGTCCTCCACCGACTTGGCCCGCAGCGCGCCCGACACCTGCGCGAACCGCGCGCCGAACTCCCGCTCGGCCAGCCGCAGCGCCAGCCGGGCGACGACGTCAACGGTCCCGGCCTCCTCGGGCACGGTGAACGCCGCGCGCGCGGCGGCGGCGAGGCCGTCCAGCAGTTCGGCGCTGAGTGCCGGGTCGTCGTCCGGCGGCGGGTAGAGGCGGTACACCGGCAGCCGCACCAGCAGTTCGCGGATCGCGTGGGCCAGTGCCCAGTCGGCGTGGTCGCCGTGCCGCTCGTCCTCGGTACGGCCGAGCGCGGCCCGGGCGCAGCGCACTAGGCGGGTGACCTCGGCGGCCAGTTCGTGTGCGATGACCTCGTGCGCGGCGCGGTCCACGGTCGGCTCCCAGCGGCCGCCCGCATCGTCGGCCACCTGGGTGACCTCGCGGTACAGCCCGGCGAGCCGGTCGGCGCCCTGGGGATCGACGAAGACGGCGTCGAGGTGGCGCAGCGCGTCGTAGCCGGTGGTCCCGGCGACGGGCCAGCCTGCGGGCAGCGCCTCGCGGGGGCCGAGGATCTTCTCCACGACGGTCCACGCGCCGCCGGTGCGCTCGTGCAAGCGGCGCAGGTAGGCGCCCGGATCGGCGAGGCCGTCGGGGTGGTCCACGCGCAGCCCGTCGATGACGCCCTCGTGCAGCAGGGCCAGGACGCGTTCGTGGGTGGCGTCGAAGACGTCCGGGTCCTCCACGCGCACGCCGATGAGTTCACAGACGGAGAAGAAGCGGCGGTAGTTCAGCTCGGTACGGGCCAACCGCCACCAGGCGAGCCGGTAGTGCTGGGCGTCCAGCAGTTCGGGCAGCGGGAGGTGTTCGGTGCCCGCGCGGAGCGGGAAACGGTGCTCGGCGTAGTGCAGCTCGCCGCCGGTGACGCTGAAGGCATCCAGCTCGTCGCTGAGCCGCCCGCCGAGCACGGGCAGCAGCAGTCTGCCGCCACCGGCCGCCCAGTCGATGTCGAACCAGTGCGCGTACGGGGAGCCGGGGCCGTCGGCGAGCACGGACCACAGCGGGGCGTTCCGTGAGATCGGCGCGGGAACCGCCATGTGGTTGGGCACGATGTCCACGACCAGGCCGAGGCCGTGCTCGCGGGCGGTGCGGGCCAGGGCGCGCAGCCCCGCCTCGCCGCCGAGTTCGGCCCGTACCCGGGTGTGGTCGGTGACGTCGTAGCCGTGCGTGGAGCCGGGCACGGCCTCCAGCACGGGTGACAGGTGCAGGTGGGAGACGCCGAGTGCGGCGATCGCGGGGACGTCGCGGGCGGCGGCGGCGAACGGGTAGTCGGGCTGCAGCTGGAGCCGGTATGTCGCGGTGGGCACCGCGGCGGCGGGACGCGCTGGAGGCTCGGACACGGTCAAATTCTTGGCCGAGCCTCACGCACCGTCAAGGTGGGCCGGGCGACCGGGTGGCGGCAGCCCCCGCACGCCCCGGTCCTACCCGTCCGGGTCGAGCTGGTGAATCTCATTCCGCTCGATCTGCGACACACGTGCTTGGGACACGCCCACCGCCGTCGCCACGTCGGCCTGCGTGAGTCCCTGCTCCTCACGGATCTGCCGCAGGTGGTAGCCGAGGACGTACGCCTCGGTCCTGACGCGCGCTTCCTCCTGACCCGCCGCCCACTCCTCCTCACTCACGTCCGGCCGCACTTCCCGCATCCGCCGCTTCACATCGTCCCAAGCATCACCTGCCGACGTGGACGTTGGCATCAGGCCACCGTGTACTCAGTGTCACCGAAATCCGCGACCACTTTGAGTTTCCCGCCGATCGCCTCGACATATGATCGCAGCGTGGCTACTTCGGTCCTGTCGGTCTCACCGTGCTCGATGGCCGAAACCCTGGGCGCGGAAACGCCCATCGAAACAGCGACATCGCGCTGAGTCAGCGACTGTTCCCGGCGAATTTCCGCCAGCCGATACGCCCGCACTTCTGCGTGCAGCCGTTCCATGGCGGCCTGCTTCTCCTGTGCGGTACGTGTGGGCACGCCAGCCGCTTCGCGGCGTGCGCGAGCCTGGCGCTTGACCTCTTCCCAGCTGACGTGACTCATTCGTACTCCCTGCTTGCCAGTTCGGCGAGATGTTGTTCGTAGCGCTTATCGGCGAGGGGAACGTTGCGCTCGTACCAACCTTTCCAGTCTCCTGCCTTGTCTCCCGCCACTAGGAGAACCGCCGTGCGCGCCGGATCGAAGGCGAAGAGGATGCGAATTTCGCTTCGGCCCGCAGAGCCCGGCCGCAGTTCCTTTAGGTGGTGGTGCTCAGCACCCTTGACGCGATCAACGAGGGGCCGACCGAGGGTAGGACCTTCTATAGCCAAGGTGTCGATCGCGTCCTCTACTTCGTCTGCGGACCGCGCGTCCTTCTCGGAGAGGGCGTCGAACCAATCCGCGACCTCTGCAACCAGCACTACATCCCATTGAGCCACGCGGACGAGGTTAACGCAACCATTAACAAGCGGGCTTCCGCTTTCCGCATGGCCACCCGAACGGGTGAGACTCTGGGGCTCCGCTCACCCCTCCCTCGGCGTCAGGCGCAGGGAGACGGAGTTGATGCAGTAGCGCTCGTCGGTCGGGGTCGGGTAGCCCTCGCCACGGAAGACGTGACCCAGGTGGGAGCCGCAGCGGGCGCAGCGGACCTCGGTGCGCGTCATGCCGAAGCTGTGGTCGTCCCGCAGCTCGACGGCCGAGGAGTCGGCCGGGTCGTAGAAGGACGGCCAGCCGCAGTGGGAGGCGAACTTGGTGTCGGAGCGGAACAGCTCGGCGCCGCAGGCCCGGCAGGAGTAGACGCCCTCGGTGGTGGTGTCGGTGTACTCGCCGGTGAAGGCGGGCTCGGTGCCCGCCTGCCGCAGGACGCGGTACTCCTCGCCGGTCAGTTCCGCGCGCCACTGTTCGTCCGGCTTGTCGATCTCGTAGGCCATCAGTGTTCTCCTCCGCCCTCGCCCAGGCGCGCCAGGATCTTCGGGCCGGCTTCGGTCACGTCACCGGCGCCCATGGTGAGAACGAGATCACCGGGCCGCGCCATTCCCGCGACGGCGTCCGGTACGGCGGCCATGCCCGCCACGGGGGTGACATCGGCGCGGTGGGTGCGGGCGGCGTCGGTGACGAGGGCGCTGGTGACGCCGGGAATCGGGTCCTCGCGCGCGGGGTAGACCGGCAGGACGAGAGCGGCGTCGGCCAGGGCCAGCGCGGCGCCCATCTCGGCACCCAGCTCCTGGGTGCGGCTGAACAGGTGCGGCTGGAAGACGACCAGCACGCGCCCGGCGGGCGCGGCGGCGCGCATGGCCTCCAGGTCGGCGGTCATCTCACTGGGGTGGTGCGCGTAGGAGTCGATGACCTGCACGCCTGCCTGCTCGCCGACGAGCTGGAGGCGGCGACCGACGCCGGTGTAGGTGCCGAGCGCGGTGGCCAGCGCGGCGGCCGGGACGTCGGCGGCGACCCCGGCGGCGAGCGCGGCGACGGCGTTGTGCGCGTAGTGCCGCCCGGGCACGGAGACGGTGAACGTCAGCTCCTGCCCGGCGAGGCGGACGGTGACCTCGCTGGTCAGCCCGTGGGCGGTGACGTCCAGGATGCGGACGTCGGCGTGTGGCGACTCGCCGTAGGTGACCACCGTGAGGTTCGCCGCGTCGCGTACCCGCCGCGTCAGCTCGCGGGCGCCGTCGTGGTCGGCGGAGATCACCAGCGTGCCGCCGGGGCGGATCTTCGCGGCGAAGGTCTCGAAGGACGCGTAGATCTCGTCCATCGAGGCGTAGTTGGCGTGGTGGTCGAGTTCGACGTTGAGGACGATCGCGACCTCGGGGCTGTAGGCGTGGAAGCTGCGGTCGCTCTCGTCGGCCTCGGCGACGAAGATCTCGCCGCTGCCATGGTGGGCGTTGCTGCCGGGGCCGTCCAGGTCGCCGCCGATGGCGTAGGACGGGTCCAGGCCGAGGCTGCGCAGGCTGACGGCGAGCATCGAGGTGGTCGTGGTCTTGCCGTGCGTCCCGGCGACGGCGATAGTGCGCAGCCCGGTCATCAGCCCGGCCAGGGCGTCGGAGCGGTGCACCACCGGGATGCCCCGCTGGGCGGCGGCGGCCAGCTCGGGATTGTCGGAGCGGATGGCCGAGGAGACGACCACGCAGCTGGCGTCCGGCGCGAGGTGCCCGGCGGCGTGCCCCACATGCACGGTCGCCCCCAGCTCCCGCAGCGCGGCGACGGTGCCGGACTCCTTGGCGTCGCTGCCCGAGACCCGCATGCCACGCTGGGCCAGGATCGTGGCGATGCCCGACATTCCGGCTCCGCCGATGCCGATGAAGTGCGGCTTGTCCATCCCGGACGGGGCGGCGGCTGCCATGCGCGGATCTCCTCGGGTCGGTGCGGGCCGGGCGGCCCCTGGGCGGCGTCCTGGCCGATTCTCGCACCCCGGGCGGACGGCACGATCACGCCGGGCGGATCAGCCCCGCGGCCAGCCCGGCGGCGACGGCCGCGGTGCGGGAGCCCACGTCGAGCTTGTCGTAGATGTGCGTGAGGTGGGTCTTGACCGTGGCCTCGCTGATGAACAGGCGGCGGGAGATCTGCCGGTTGGCGAGCCCCGCGGCCAGCAGCTGGAGGATCTCGGTCTCGCGCGGGGAGAGCGCCGGACGCGCCGAGCGGACCCGTCCGAGCAGCCGGGCGGCGACGGTCGGTGCGAGCACCGTCTCTCCTCGGGCTGCGGCCTGCACGGCGGCGGCCAGGTCCTCGGGCGGCGCGTCCTTGAGCAGGTAGCCCGTCGCCCCGGCTTCGACGGCGGCGAGGATGTCGGCGTCGGTGCTGTAGGTGGTCAGGATGAGCACGGCGGGCGGGTCGGGGCGCGCGGCGATCGCCCGGGTGGCGGCCACGCCGTGCAGCCCGGTCCCCATCTGGAGGTCCATGAGGATGACGTCTGGCCGCTCGGCGGTGCCCGCCTCGGCCGCGTCCAGGAAGGCCAGGGCCGCCGCGCCGTCGGCGGCCTCCCCGACAGCGGCCACGTCCGGCAGTTCGCCGAGCAGCGCGCGCAGGCCGCGCCGCACCACGGGGTGGTCGTCCACGAGCAGCACGCGGGTGGGGGCGGCCGGGCCGCCGGGCCGGGCGGGGTTCACGGCAGCACCGGAGCGGCCACGCGCAGCGGCAGCGCCGCCGCGACGGCCGTGCCCTCGCCCGGCGCCGATTCCACCGACAGGCTGCCGCCCAGCTCGGCGATGCGCTCGCGCATGCCGTGCAGGCCGAAGCCGTCGCGCGGGGCGGGCCCGGGGCGGGCGGACAGCGGGTGCCCCGGGGACTGATGCTGCCGGGACGGTGGCGGCTGCGGTGTGAAGCCGGTGCCGTCGTCGTACACGTCGAGGGTGACCTCACGCTCGTGGAAGGCGAGGGTCACCGTGGCGTGCCGGGCGTGGGCGTGCCGGGCGACGTTGGCCAGCGCCTCCTGGGTGAGCCGCAGCAGCGCGACCTCGGTCTCCACCGGCAGCGGGGCAGGCTCGCCCTCCAGCCGGAAGTCCACCCGCGTCGGCCCGGGCAGCGTGCGCGTCACCCGGCGCAGGGCCTCCGGCAGCGGGGTGTCGGCGAGGGCCGGCGGGGTGAGGGCGTGCACGAAGCGCCGGGCCTCGGCGAGGTTCTCCGTGGCCGTCCGTTCCGCCTCGCGGACGTGCTCGCGCGCGGCGGCGCAGCCCGCGGTGGCCTGCGGCCCGTCCGGGAGCGCGGATGCGGCCGCGCGGGAGAGCAGCACGATGCTGGACAGGCCCTGGGCGAGGGTGTCGTGGATCTCGCGGGCCAGCCGCGCCCGCTCGGCCAGCCGTCCGGCCTCCCGCTGGCTGGCGGCCAGCTCGTCGCGGGCGCGCACCAGGTCGTCGATCAGCCGCTGCCGCGCCCGGCTCTCCCGGTACAGCGCGGTATACCCCCAGGCGGTGAGGACGGCGACGGCCGCACCGGCGACCGGCCCCACCACCTTGCCGGGCGTGAAGCCGCCGGCCCCGGTCAGCTGCGCGGCGACCACCGCCGAGGTGGCGGCCGCGACGGCGGGCAGCGCCCAGCGCGGGGTGAGCAGGTGCAGGTAGAGGAAGAACAGCGGGAAGGCGAGGTAGCTGAAGTTCGTCTCCACCGCGAGCAGCGCGAGCCACAGCAGGCTGACGGCGGCCAGCCAGGCGAGCGCCCGCCGCCGGGACGGCCCGCGCCGCGCGTCCAGCACCCCGGCGGCGTACACCGCGCCGAGCAGCACGCCGGGGGCGACCAGCACCGGTCCGGACGCCGCCAGGGCCACCACCAGCAGCACGGCGAACAGCCCGTGCAACCCGGCGCTCAGCAATCGCACGGCCGACGTGGCCGCCCCGTTCCCGAGCCCCGGGCCGGACCCCGAGCCACCCCCGAGCCCCGGGCCGGACGCGGACCCCGAACCGGATGGAGATGCCGCCCCGGGTGGCGAGCCGGACGGGGTGACCCCACCGGGCACGGGTGCCGTAACCGCGCGGCGCGCGTCGGTTCCGGGGAGGGCGGCGCTCGCCGGGGTGGGGGCCGCTGGGCGCGCCCGAGGAGGGTCCGTGGTGCTCACCCGGCCGAGGGTACGGGGGCCGCGCGGGCGAGGCGGGCGCGGCGGGCATCAACCGTTCGATGGATTTCCGGCTGCGCCGAACGGGGCAGACCACAGGCGTCCGCGTCGGCGATGTGCGCGGGCAGCGGCTCCGGCGAGCCTGGAGGCGACGCCGGGCGCATCCGGCGCGCCGCACGTGTGCGAGGAGTCCCGCGTTGTTCGTCGCCCTCCGTGACATCCGGTTCGCCCGGGGGCGGTTCGCCCTCATGGGTGCCGTCGTCACGCTGCTGACCACGCTCGTGGTGTTCCTGTACGGCCTCACCGGCGGGCTGGCCCGGGACTCCTCGTCCGCCGTCGCCGAGCTGCCGGTGGACGCCGTCGCCTTCGGCGCGCTGGCCGGGGCCGAGCCGGAGGTGTCGTTCCCCAGCAGCTCCGTTTCCGCCGAGCAGGCGGAAACGTGGGCCGGGGCCGACGGGGTGCGGGCCGCGCTGCCGCTCGGGGTGGCGATGACGCGGGTGAGCGGCGCCGGGACGGCCGGTTCGGTCAGCGTCTTCGGCGGCGACCGCGCCCTGGTGCCACCGCTGCGCGAGGGCGCCGCGCCGGGGGTGGGCGAAGTGGCGGTCAGCGCGGCGGCGGCCAGGGAGTTCGGCCTGCGTACCGGCCGCACCGTTCGCCTGGGCACCACGGAGCTGTCCGTGTCCGGGATCACCGCGGACCGCGCGCACGGGCACGCCCCCACCGTGTGGACCGACCTGCCCACCTGGCGTCAGGTCACCGGCCAGGACCGCCCCACCGTCCTGGCGCTCACCCTCGCCGCCGGTGCTGATACCGGCGCCCTGGACGCCCGCACCGGCACCCGCACCGTGCCGGTGGACGCCGCGCTGGAGGGCATCGCCAGCTACACCGCCGAGCAGGGCAGCCTCCAGCTCATCCAGGGTTTCCTCTTCGCCGTCAGCGCCCTGGTGACGGGGGCGTTCTTCACCGTGTGGACGGTGCAGCGCAAGCCGGACATCGCGGTGCTCAAGGCCGTGGGGGCAAGCAGCGGCTACCTGGTGCGCGACGCGCTGGCGCAGGCGGCGGCCGTGCTGCTGGCGGGGGCGCTGCTCGGCGCGGGCCTGGGCGTGCTGGGCGGCGCGTTCGCCGCGCGCGGGGTGCCGTTCGCGCTGTCGGCCTCCGTGGTGGCCGTCCCGGTGGGGGCCATCGTGGTGCTGGGTCTGGCGGGGGCCGCGCTCGCCGTCCGGCGCATCACCTCTGTCGATCCGCTGACCGCTCTGGGAGCCTCCCGATGACCACGTCCACCGCGCCTGCTACGCCCTCCGCCCCCTCGGGCTCCGCGCTCGTCCTGGACGGCGTGCGCCTGACCTACCCGGACGGTGCCGGACGCCGGCTGACGGCCCTGGACGAGGTCAGTCTCGCGGTGGCCGCCGGTGAGCTGGTTGCTGTCGTCGGCCCGTCCGGCTCGGGGAAGTCCTCGCTGCTCGCGGTGGCGGCGACGCTGTTGTGCCCGGACGCCGGGGCGGTGCGGATCGCGGGGCGGGACACCGCGCGGCTGCGGGCGTCCGCGCGCACGGCACTGCGCCGGGAGTGTGTCGGCGTCGTCTTCCAGCAGCCGAACCTGCTGCCCTCGCTCACCGCGCTGGACCAGCTGCTCGTGCTGCCGCGTCTGCGGGGATGGCGCCGGGCCCGGGCGCACCGGGCCGCTGACCGCGAGCGCGCCGAGGCGCTGCTGGGCTCCGTGGGCCTGGACGCGGCGCAGCGGCGCCGCAGACCGCATCAGCTCTCCGGGGGCGAACGCCAGCGTGTGAACATCGCGCGCGCCCTGTTCGGCGAGCCGTCGGTGCTGCTGGTGGACGAGCCGACGTCCGCGCTGGACCGCGAGCGGGGCGCCGCGGTGGCCGCGCTGCTCGCCGACGTCACCCGCCGCCACGCCTGCGCCACGCTTCTGGTCACCCACGACGACGCCGCCCTGGCCCCGGCCGACCGCGTCCTCCACCTCCGCGACGGCCGCCTGTCGCCGGTGTCCGCCCGGGCGGCTGCCTGACGCGGGCGGGCGCCACGCGCTGAACGAGCGCGCACCGGCCCGGTGCTCGGGGCGCTTCGCCAGCCGGGGCCAGCTACTCCGCGTGGGCGAACAGGCGCAGGACGGGGACGCCGACCCGGTGCCGGGCACGGGAGGCCCAGTCGCGGTGGAAGAACTCTTCCACCAGGTGGGGGGAGGTCAGCACGATCACCTCGTCCGCCCCGGTCTCCTCCACCACCGAGCTGAGCGCGTCCAGCGGGTGGCTCTCCACCAGGCGGCCCACAGCCTGGGCCCCGGCGTCGCGCAGTGACTTCAGTGCGTGCTCCAGGGCCAGCCGGGCCGGTGGCAGCGCCTCGGCGCCCTCGGGGACGTCGGCTTCGTGTACGGCGTCCTCCAGTTCGCCCAGGGCCACGTCGTCCAGCGCGCGCAGCAGCCGGTCCTGGCGGCCACGGGGTTGCATGAGGACGACGAAGGAGACCTCCTCCGCACCGTGCAGGGTGGTCACGAGGTCCACGTCGGTCGGCACCAGCGGCTTCTCGATCATCAGTACGGTCGTGAACACGGCAGGCGCCCTTCTCTCCGGCTGGCCATCTGGGGGAGTCTGCCCGGTCCGAGAAAAAGCGGAACGTCACATTCCGCCTACTCTCCCTGCCGACGGTAGCGCGTGAAGAGGAAACCGGCCTCTTCGAGCAGCGACTCCAGCACGAAGTCAGCCGGGGCGGCCAGCGCCGGGCCGTTCATGATGCGCGGTGCCTCCCCCGCCGTGACCCGGGGCGAGATGGCCAGGCACAGCTCGTCCAGCACCCCCGTGGCGGCGAACTCGCCCAGTACCCGGGGGCCGCCCTCGGTCAGCAGCCGGTGGTGCCCGTGCTCGGCCAGCAGCGCCGGCACGCGGGCGGGGTCGGCGCCGATGCCCTCGCCCGCGAACACCACGCGCGCCCCCGTGGCCCGCGCGGCCGCCACCCGGTCCGTGGGCGCCCCGGCTCCGGTGAGGACCAGCGTGGGCGTGTGCGGGGCGGTGAACAGCGGCGCGGTGAAGTCCAGCTCCAGGCCCGCGCTCAGCACGGCGATGGCCGGGGCGGGCGCCTGACCGGCCGCCGCGCGCCGGGCGGCGAACGCCTCGCGGGCCCTGGCCGGACGGTAGCCCTCCTGGCGCACCGTCTCCGCGCCGACGACGACGGCGTCCGCGAGCGCGCGCAGCACGCCGAAGATCCGCATGTCGGTGTCGCTGGACAGCGGCTGCGAGCGGCCCCCGTGGTGCGCGGCGCCGTCCAGCGAGGCGACCATGTTGGCGCGCAGCCAGCTCCGCCCCGTCCGCGCTCCGGTACCCGACGGGTAGGCGTAGGCGTCGGCCAGCTCGTCCAGGCTCCAGGTGCGGTCACCGGCGTCGGCAGCGGCGGGGTCCGCCGTGCCGTGGGAGGCACCGGGGGCGCGGGGGGCGTCGGGGGACAAGGGGAACAGGCGTCGCATCCCCGCAGTGTGGCACGGGCCACTGCCGGGCTGACGGCCCGCCCCAGGCCCGTACAGTGGCAGCGTGTCGTCCTCCCCTGGCCCCTCCCACACCCTGCCCGCAAGCGCGCGCGACGCCGAGGCGTCCCCCGCCGCGCTGACCGAGCGGCACCCGCACGTACCGGCCGAGCGGCTCGTCGCCGAGCTGGTCCCGCCGCCACGGTTCGACGCGGTGCGCTTCGGCACCTACCTGCCGGACCCGGACCAGCCCAGCCAGGCCGAGGCGGTCGAGGTGCTGCGCGGTTTCGCGGCCTCGCTGGGCGGCGCGTCGGCCTCCGGGTCCGGACGCAGGCGCTGGTTCCGCCGCTCCCGTCCGGCCGGGCCGAGCGGTCCGCGCGGCGTCTACCTGGACGGCGGTTACGGCGTCGGAAAGACGCACCTGCTGGCCTCGCTGTGGCATGCCACCGAGGCCCCGGCCGAGCGCAAGGCGTTCGGCACGTTCGTGGAGCTGACGAACCTGGTCGGCGCGCTCGGCTTCCAGCAGACGGTGCGCACGCTCTCGGACCACAGCCTGCTGTGCATCGACGAGTTCGAGCTGGACGACCCGGGCGACACCGTGCTGGTCTCCACGCTGCTGAGCCGCCTGGTGGAGCAGGGCGTGGCGCTGGCCGCGACGTCCAACACGCTGCCCGGAAAGCTGGGTGAGGGCCGCTTCGCCGCCGCCGACTTCCTGCGCGAGATCCAGGGGCTGTCCAGCCACTTCCGCCCGCTGCGCATCGACGGCGAGGACTACCGTCACCGTGGGCTGCCGCAGGCTCCGGCACCGTTCGGCGACGACGAGGTGACGCGGGCGGCCTACCGCACGCCGGGTGCGAGCCTGGACGCCTTCCCGGCGCTGCTGGCCCACCTCGCCACCGTTCACCCCAGCCGCTACGGCGCCCTGTGCGACGGTGTGCGCGCGGTGTGCCTGACCGGCCTGACGCCCGTTCCGGACCAGGCCACGGCCCTGCGCTTGGTGGTGCTCGCGGACCGGCTCTACGACCGCGAGGTCCCGGTCGTCGCCTCCGGGTGTCCCTTCGACGAGCTGTTCGGCGAGGACATGCTGAAGGGTGGGTACCGCAAGAAGTATTTCCGCGCCATCTCCCGGCTGACGGCGCTGGCCCGTGACGGCAAGGCGCTGGCCGGAACCACGGAAAGCTGATGCGGTCAGCGGGGTGAGGGGCCGCACGGCACAGCCGGGCGAAGGGAGCCAGACGGAGTAGCCGGACGCGCGCGGCGCGATCATCGTATTTAGTGTCGCGGCGTGCCTCCATGCTCCCGTGCCGCCGCCCGCACGCTGACCGCGCTCGCCCTCACCGCCGCCACCCTCACCGCCTGCGCCGCGCCAGTCGGTGCGCCCTCCAGCGCGGACCGGGCCTCCCTCGCGCCGGAGCAAGCCGCGGCCCAGGCGCGTCCGCCGCAGCGCGCGCCGCGTCCGCCGACGCTGCCGCTGGCCCCGGGTGGCCAGGCGCCGGTCTTCGCCCACGGGCCGCGCGCGCCACAGGACACGACGGCACGGGACAAGACAGTCGCCCTCACCTTCGACGCCGACATGACCGCCAGCCAGGGCCCACTCGCGGCGGCCGGTGAGCCCTACGACAACCCGGCCCTGGTGGACCTGCTCACCGCCGAGCGCGTCCCGGCCACGTTCTTCGTCACCGGCATGTGGGCGCGCACCTATCCCGGCCAGACGGCCGCGCTCGGGCGCGACCCGCTGTTCGAGGTCGGCAACCACTCGTTCTCGCACTACGCCTTCACCGAGCCCTGCCACGGGCTGCCCGCGCTGGAGCCGGGGCAGGCGGCGGCCGACGTCCGCGAGGGCTTCGCGGCCCTGCGCGCGGCCGGGGTGGCGAACCCGGCGCCGTACTTCCGCTTCCCGGGCGGCTGCTACGACGAGGCGGCACTGCGGGCCATCGCACCGTCCGGGGTGACCGTCGTGCAGTGGGACGTGGTCAGCGGGGACCCGTTCAACCCCGACGCCGGTGCCGTCGCGCGGCAGGTGCTGTCCGGGGTGCGGCCGGGCTCGGTCGTGGTGCTGCACTGCACCCGCAGCGCGGCGCCCGCGACGACGGAGGCGGTGCGGCGCATCGTGCCGGAGCTACGCGAGCGCGGATACCGGTTCGTACGGGTCTCGCAGCTCATCGCGGATGCGCTGGAGTGAGCGGGAACCCTGAAGCGGAGCCGCGCGTTCCCCTACCGTGAGGCCCGGCGGTTTCCCCCCGAACGCCGGGCCTCACACCAGGGCGCGTGCGTCAGCGCCCCGCAGTGCTAAGCCAGTGAAGCCACCAGCTCCGCGAGCGGCTTGCGGCGACCGGTGTAGAAGGGGACCTCCTCGCGCACGTGCCGCCGCGCCTCCGAACCCCGCAGGTGCCGCATCAGGTCCACGATGCGGTGCAGTTCGTCCGCCTCGAAGGCCAGAATCCACTCGTAGTCGCCGAGGGAGAACGACGCCACCGTGTTGGCCCGCACGTCGGGGAAGCCGCGCGCCATCTTGCCGTGATCGGCCAGCATGGTCCGCCGCTCCTCGTCCGGCAGCAGGTACCACTCGTACGAGCGCACGAACGGGTAGACGCTGACATAGGCGCGCGGTGTCTCGTCGGCGAGGAACGCCGGGATGTGCGAGCGGTTGAACTCGGCGGGCCGGTGCAGCGCCATGTTCGACCACACCGGCTGGAGGGCGCGCCCCAGCCGGGTGCGGCGGAAGCGGTTGTAGGCGTCCTGGAGCGCGTCGGCGGTCTCGGCGTGCCACCAGATCATGAGGTCCGCGTCGGCGCGCAGCCCCGAGACGTCATAGGTGCCTCGCACCGTGACGTCCTTCGCCGCCAGCTGGTCGAACAGCTCCTGAACCTCGTCGGCGTAGCCGGTGCGGTCGTCGGGGAGCACGTCTTTCAGCCGGAAGACGGACCACAGGGTGTAGCGGATGACCTCGTTGAGGTCCTTGGCCTTCTTCCCCGCGTTGGGGGCCTTGTGCGGTGCGGCGTCACTCATGGCCCTATTGTCGCCCCTGCCCCGCGGCGGCCTGCTCCAGGGTCCGGTCGGCGGCCCGCTGCCCGGAGCCGACGCAGGCGGGGATGCCGACACCGTCGTACGCCGCGCCGCACACCGCGAGCCCGGGCAGCCCTCCCACGGCGTCCTGGACGCGGGCCACGCGCTCCACGTGACCCACGGGGTACTGGGGCAGGCCGCCCGCCCAGCGCGTCACGGTGGACGCCACCGGCCGCGCCGTCAGCCCGATCGCCTCCCGCAGGTCGTGCAGCGAGGCGGTGATCAGGTCCGCGTCGTCCCGTTCCAGCACGGCGTCCTCGCCATAGCGGCCGACGGAGGTGCGCAGGACGAACAGCTCCGGGTCCTGCTCGGCGATCCACGACCACTTGTTGCTGGCGAACGTGGCGGCCTTGATGGTGTGCCCGTCCACCGGCGGGACCAGGAAGCCGCTGCCCTGTGGCACGCGCCCGCCCAGGTCGGCGCGGCGGAAGGCCAGCGTGCACAGCGCCATGGAGGCGTACTCGACGGCGGCGAGTTCCCCGGCGGCCCCGGGCGCGGGCCCGCTCAGCAGCCGGGCGGCAGCCGGGGCGGGCAGGGCGAGGACGACGGCGTCCGCGCGGTGGGTGCCGTCGCTCGCGGTGACCTCCCAGCCCTCGGGCGTGCGCCGCAGTTCGCTGGCGCTCACACCCGTCGCGATCCGGCCACCTGCGGCGCGCACCGCGTCGGCCACCGCTCCCGGCAGCCGCCCGACGCCGCCCACGATGCCCTGGAAGACGGGCCCGGACGGCGCCAAGGCCGCTGCCCGCTCCTGGAGGCCACGCACTGCGGCGAGCAGTGACGGCTCCCGGCGGGCGGCCTCGAACAGCTCGGGCAGCGCGGCGCGCAGCGAGATGCGGTAGACGTCACCCGCGTAGACGCCGCTGAGCAGTGGCTCCACCAGCCGGTCCACCACCTCCCGGCCCAGCCGCTCGGCGACGTAGCCGCCGATGGTGACGTCGTCACCGAGCGGTGTCGGCGCCCGGTGCGCGTCCTCGGCGATGCGGGCCAGCCCGTCCGGCGAGACGACGTCCGCCACGGCTGCCGGATCGCCGGGCACACCCATGAGGTGGCCGCGCGGCATGGGGTGGATGGTGCCGCGCGTCCAGATCGCGCCGCCCGCCACGGCCGGTGGCTGCAACGCGTCCCCCAGGCCCGCCTCGCGGGCCAGCTCCACGGCTTCCGGGCGCCGGGCCAGCATCGACTCCGCGCCCAGGTCCACGGCGGTTCCGGCGAGCTCCCCGGCGTACAGCTTGCCGCCGAGCCGCGACGCCGCCTCCAGCACGGTGACGCGGGCCGAGGGGCCGCCCCGGCTCAGCAGGCGGTGGGCGGCGGCGAGCCCGGAGATGCCGCCGCCGATGACGATGGTGTGCATGACAGCCTCCCGCGTGTTTCCGGCGGCGGTTCAGCGCGCCGTCTGCTCGTGGACGTAGGCCACCAGGCGGGTGAGCGCGTCCGGGTCCGTGTCGGGCAGCACTCCGTGGCCCAGGTTGAAGACGTGGCCTTCCAGCCCGTGCGCGGCGTCCAGCACCTTGCGTGCCTCGGCCTCCACCGCGTCGCGCGGCGCGAACAGCACGGCCGGGTCCAGGTTGCCCTGGAGCGCCTTGCCGGGGCCGACGCGGCGCGCGGCCTCGTTCAGCGGCACCCGCCAGTCGGCGCCCACCACATCGGCGCCCGCCTCGCCCAGCAGCGGCAGCAGCTCACCCGTGCCGACGCCGAAGTGGATGCGTGGCACGCCGTAACCGGCGACGGCGTCGAAGACCTTGGCGGAGGCGGGCATCACCCGCGCCCGGTAGTCGTCCGGGGAGAGCGCGCCCACCCAGGAGTCGAAGAGCTGCACGGCGCTGGCCCCGGCCTCGATCTGCACCTTCAGGAACGCGGAGGTGATGCCCGCGAGCCGGTCCAGCAGCTCGGCCCACAGCCCTGGCTCCCCGTACATGAGGGCCTTGGTGTGCTCGTGGTTGCGCGACGGGCCGCCCTCGACGAGATAGCTGGCCAGCGTGAACGGTGCTCCGGCGAACCCGATGAGCGGGGTGGCGCCCAGCTCGTCCGTCAGCAGGCCGACGGCCTCGGTGACGTAGCGGACGTCCTGTGGCGTCAGCTCCCGCAGCTGGTCCAGGTCGGCCCGGGTGCGGATGGGGCGCGCCACGACGGGACCGACGCCCGGCTTGATGTCCACCTCGACGCCGACGGCCTTCAGCGGCACGACGATGTCACTGAAGAAGATCGCCGCGTCCACCTTGTGGCGGCGCACCGGCTGCAGCGTGATCTCGGCGACGAGGTCGGGACGCATGCAGGAGTCCAGCATGGCGATGCCCTCGCGCACCTTGCGGTACTCGGGCAGCGAACGACCGGCCTGGCGCATGAACCAGACCGGGGTGTGCGGCACCGGCTCGCGGCGGCAGGCGGCGAGGAACGCGGAGTCGTACGTCTTGCTGGGCGGGCCCTGCGGGCGGTCAACGGCAGTCACACCGGGAAGTCTCCCACGCACTGCCGACATGGCCGGACGTGGCCGTAACCCACCGGGTGTTCCTACCCGGCTCGGGGCCGCGCGGCGCCTAGTCTTCGGGACCATGACAGCGGCGCGCGCACACCAGGCGGAGGACCCCGAGCCCGGCGAGACGGCACCGGTGGCGTTCCGCCAGGCCGTCGCGGCGCTGACGGGGGCCCGCACGCCGAGCGCCGTACACCTCGAACCGCTCCCGGCCCCACGGCGGCTCGCGCCGTACGCGCACGCGGTGGGCGCGTCCGTCACCGTGGACGACGAGGAGCTGGCCGATGGCCGGTTCGTCCTCCTCCACGACCCGCGCGGCCACGAGGCGTGGCACGGGACGTTCCGGGTGGTGACGCTGGCCCGTGCCGAACTGGAAGCCGAGATGGCGGCCGACCCGCTGCTGCCGGAGGTCACCTGGTCCTGGCTCACCGGCGCACTGGACGCCCGCGGCGTCCAGGTACGCCAGCCCGGCGGCACGGTGACGCGCGCGGCCTCCGCGTTCTTCGGCCAGCTCGGCGGCCGCCCAGCGGAGGCGGAGATCGAACTCCGCGCCTCCTGGACCCCGCTCGCCCCCCTCGGGTTCCCCGACGTCGCCGCACACTTCGCCGCCTGGTGCGACCTGCTCCGCCAGTGTGCCGGACTCCCCCCGGAACCCCCCGCCGAGGACCCCCCAGGCATCGTCCCCCTCCCCCACCGCCGCCGCTGAGGCTCTCCGCCCGCGCAGCCCCAGGCCAAGAGCCCAGGGGCCGGGGGCGGCAGCCCCCGGAAACAAACCCGTCGCGGTGGCGGGCCACCGCGACGGCGAGGGTCCGGCGGAATGGAGAGGACGCGGGCCACCACGTGGGAAGCCCCCACGGGAACCACGCACGGGTGTCCGAATTGGGAATTTTATGCTCACTCGTTCGTGATCTTCCCTAAAGCGGACCCCGCGCACTGCCGAATGACTTCGTGACCCTTCCCCAGGGAAACCCTCGCCGCCCACTCCACTCCCCAGGAGGCTCGGTGTCCGTTCTGCTCGATCACCCCACCAGCCTGGCCGCCTATCGTCCGAACAAGCCCACGGCCATGGTGGTCGTGGCCGATCCCCGTGTCCGCTCCACCGTCACCCGGCACCTGTGGGCGCTGGGCGTGCGGGACGTCATCGAGGCGTCGTCCGTGGCCGAGGCCCGGCCCCGCGTGAACAGCCCGCGCGACATCTGCGTCGCCGAGGTCCACCTGCCCGACGGTTCCGGGCTGACGCTGCTGTCCGAGACCCGGGCCGCGGGCTGGCCGAACGGCCTGGCGCTGTCGGCGGCCGACGACATCGGTGCCGTGCGCAACGCGCTGGCCGGCGGCGTCAAGGGCTACGTCGTCACCGGGACGCGCAACAACCTCGCCATGACGGCGCGGCCCGGCGCCGCGGCGATCGGTGCGGCGGCCGCACGGCTGCACCGCCGTCCACCGGGTGCGCCCGGCCACCCCGGCGGGCAGCGCGAGCTGTCGGGCCGGGAGGTGGAGGTGCTGCGGCTGGTCGCGGAGGGTCAGTCGAACAAGGCGATCGGCGTCTCCATGGGCCTCTCGGCGCTCACCGTGAAGAGCCACCTGGCTCGCATCGCGCGCAAACTGGGCACGGGCGACCGGGCGGGCATGGTGGCCGTCGCCCTGCGCACGGGCATCATCCACTGAATCAGCACACCGAAAACACCCGTGGCACCCCCCGGCGTAACGTTCCGTCGGGGGGTGCCGCGTGTTGGGTCACCGGAGCGGGTGTCAGAGCCCGCCTATACCCTTGTCGGGTGACCGACGCTCAGGAGACCCCAGCAGACAGTGCAGCTCAGCCCCCCTCCGGCGCCCCGGCCCCCCTGCCGGTGCCCCTGCTGGAGCCGGGCGAGGGGATTCCTCCGGTCACCGCCGACGCCGACGGGCTCGCCGGGGTCATCTCCGCGTTCGCGGCGGGCAGCGGGCCGGTGGCGGTGGACGCGGAGCGGGCGTCGGGGTACCGCTACGGTCAGCGCGCCTACCTGGTGCAGCTGCGCCGCGCGGGCGCGGGCTCGGCGCTGGTGGATCCGATCGCCTGCCCGGACCTGTCGCCGCTGGCGCACGCACTGGGTGACGCCGAGTGGGTGCTGCACGCCGCCACCCAGGACCTGCCGTGCCTGCGGGAAATAGGCATGGCGCCGCCCACCCTGTTCGACACCGAGCTGGCCGGGCGGCTGGCGGGCTTCCCGCGGGTGGGGCTGGGGGCGATGGTGGAAAGCGTCCTCGGCTACACGCTGGAGAAGGGGCACTCGGCGGTGGACTGGTCCTCCCGTCCGCTGCCCGAGGCGTGGCTGCGGTACGCCGCGCTCGACGTCGAACTGCTGGTGGAGCTGCGGGACGCGCTGGAGAAGGAGCTGGAGCGCCAGGGCAAGCTCGCGTGGGCGCGCGAGGAGTTCGCCGCCATCGCCGCCGCTCCCCCGCCCGCCCCGCGCAAGGATCCCTGGCGCCGCACGTCCGGCCTGCACAAGGTGCGGCGGCGCCGTCAGCTGGCCGTCGTGCGGGAGCTGTGGCAGGCGCGGGACAAGGTGGCGCGGAAGCGGGATGTTTCCCCGGGCAAGGTGCTGACGGACGCGGCGATCGTCGCGGCCGCGCTCGCGCTGCCGGAGTCGGTGGAGGAGCTGGCGAAGCTGCCGGGGTTCAGCACCCGGGCGGGGCGCCGGCAGGTGCAGCACTGGCAGGCGGCGGTGGACCGGGCGCGGGCGCTGCCGGAGTCGGCCCTGCCGCAGCAGGGTCAGGCGCCAAACGGGCCGCCCCCACCGCGCGCGTGGGCGGACAAGGACCCGGCCGCCGCGGCCCGGCTGGCGGCCGCGCGGGCCGCCGTCACCGCGCACGCGGAACGGCTGAACATGCCGCAGGAGAACCTGCTCACGCCGGACACGGTGCGCCGGCTGTGCTGGGAGCCGCCAGCAGGCGCGGAGCCGGAGGCCGTCGCGGCGCTGCTGCGCGCCCACGGGGCCCGCGAGTGGCAGATCGAGCAGACGCTGCCGCTGCTGACGACGGCGCTGCGGGCGGCGCCCGCGCAGCCGTGACACGCCCGGCGTGTGACCGGAACCGCACCCGCGTGGGCGCGGCCGGGCCTTGCCACATGGTTACCGACAAGTAGCATGGTGGGCGGGAAGCCCGCACCGCGAACCCGTGCCGCGAGTCCGCGCGACGGCGGGGTTTCTCGGGTTTTTCAGGGTTTTCAGCATTTCTCCCGGACAACCGGCCGCACCCCAGGAGGAGAGCCAACGTGCCTCGTACCGCTAGGGACGTCGTCTTCGTCGACGGCGTCCGCACCCCGTTCGGCAAGGCGGGGCCGAAGGGCATCTACCACGAGACCCGCGCGGACGACCTGGTCGTCAAGTGCATCCGTGAGCTGCTGCGCCGCAATCCGGACCTGCCGCCCGAGCGCATCGACGAGGTCGCCCTCGCCGCGACCACGCAGATCGGTGACCAGGGCCTGACCCTGGGCCGCACGGCCGGGATTCTGGCCGGGCTGCCGCAGACGGTGCCCGGCTACTCCATCGACCGCATGTGTGCGGGCGCGATGACGGCCGTGACCAGCACGGCTGGTTCCGTCGCCTTCGGCGCGTACGACGTCGTCGTCGCCGGTGGCGTCGAGCACATGGGCCGCCACCCCATGGGCGAGGGCGTGGACCCCAACCCCCGGTTCGTCTCCGAGAAGCTGGTCGACGAGTCCGCCATGTTCATGGGCATGACGGCCGAGAACCTGCACGACCGCTTCCCGCACCTGACCAAGGACCGCACCGACGCCTACGCCGTGGCCAGCCAGGAGAAGGCCGCCAAGGCGTACGCCAACGGGAAGATCCAGCCGGACCTGGTGCCCGTCTCCGTGCGCCGCACCAGCCCTGAGGGCGGCGAGACCGGCTGGGGCCTGGCCACGGCCGACGAGCCGATGCGCCCGGGCACCACGCTGGAGATGCTGGCCGGGCTGAAGACGCCGTTCCGCGCGCACGGCCGGGTCACGCCGGGCAACGCCGCGGGCCTCAACGACGGCGCCACCGCCTCGCTGATCGCCGCCGAGGACGTCGCCCGCGAACTGGGCCTGCCGGTGAAGATGCGCCTGGTGTCCTACGCGTTCGCCGGTGTGGAGCCGGAGGTCATGGGCATCGGCCCGGTGCCCTCGACGCAGAAGGCACTCGCCCAGGCGGGCCTGTCCATCGACGACATCGGCCTGTTCGAGATCAACGAGGCGTTCGCCGTCCAGGTCATCGCCTTCCTGGACCACTACGGCATCGCCGACGACGACCCGCGCGTCAACCAGTACGGCGGTGCGATCGCCTACGGCCACCCGCTGGCCTCCTCCGGTGTCCGCCTGATGACACAGCTGGCGCGGCAGTTCGAGGAGCAGCCGCACGTGCGCTACGGCCTGACGACGATGTGCGTCGGCTTCGGCATGGGCGGCACCGTGATCTGGGAGAACCCGCACTTCGAAGGGGCAGGCAAGTGACCGAGACGCAGGAGCTTTTGAAGGGCGCTGCCGAGCTGTTCCCCGACGAGGTGGTGACCCAGGCGCACGTACGGCACCTGGACCTGCCCGGCGGCGTGGGCCGGTTCGCCCTCATCACGCTGGACAACGGCTTCGACCACACCAAGCCGACCACCTTCGGCCCGCAGTCCCTGGCCAACCTCGACCGGGCGATCGACCAGGTGGCCACGGAGGCCGCGAACGGTGACATCGTCGGCGTCGGCCTGACCGGCAAGCCGTTCATCTTCGCCGTCGGCGCCGACCTCAAGGGCGTCGAGCTGCTCGGCCGCCACGAGGACGCGCTGGCCATCGGCAAGGGGGGCCACGAGGTCTTCAAGCGGCTCGCCGGGCTGGCCGTGCCGACCTTCGCCTACTACAACGGCGCGGCGATGGGCGGCGGCGTCGAGGCGGGTCTGCACTGCACCTACCGCACCGTCTCGCAGGCGGTTCCGGCGTTCTCCCTGCCGGAGGTCTTCCTCGGCTTGGTGCCCGGCTGGGGCGGCTGCGTGCTGCTGCCGAACCTGATCGGACCCGAGCGCGCCGTCAAGGTGATCATCGAGAACTCGCTGAGCCAGAACAAGCAGCTCAAGGGTGCTCAGGTGCACGAGCTGGGCATCGCGGACGCGATCTTCGAGGGCGCCGACTTCCTGGAGCAGTCGCTGCACTGGACGGCGGCGGTGCTGTCGGGCGAGCTGAGCGTGCAGCGGCCCGAGATCGACCGCGGCGAGGCGTGGGACCAGGCCGTGGCCCACGGGCGCGCGGTCGCTGACTCCAAGGTGCACGGCGCGGCTCCGGCCGCCTACCGGGCGCTGGACATCATCGCCGCCGCCAAGGACGGCGACCTCCAGGCCGGGTTCGACGCCGAGGACCAGGCCCTGGCCGACCTCATCATGGGCGGGGAACTGCGCAGCGGCATCTACGCCTTCAACCTGGTGCAAAAGCGCGCCAAGCGCCCGGCCGGTGCGCCGGACAAATCGCTGGCCCGCCCGGTGACCAAGGTCGGTGTCGTGGGCGCGGGCCTGATGGCCTCGCAGCTGGCGCTGCTGTTCGCCCGCCGCCTTCAGGTGCCGGTCGTGCTGACCGACATCGACCAGGAGCGCGTGGACAAGGGCGTCGGCTACGTCCACGAGGAGATCGACAAGCTGCTGCTCAAGGGCCGCGTCGGGCAGGACAAGGCCAACCGGCTCAAGGCACTGGTGACCGGCTCCCTGGACAAGGCGGCCGCCTTCGGTGACGCGGACTTCGTCATCGAGGCCGTCTTCGAGGAGATGGGCGTCAAGCAGAAGGTGTTCGCCGAGGTCGAGGCGGTGGTGCCACAGCACGCCATCCTGGCCACCAACACCTCCTCGCTGTCGGTGACGGAGATGGCCTCGCAGCTCAAGCACCCCGAGCGCGTGGTCGGTTTCCACTTCTTCAACCCGGTCGCCGTCCTGCCGCTGCTGGAGATCGTGCGGGCCGAGAAGACCGACGACGCCTCGCTGGCCACCGCGTTCGCCGTGGCCAAGAAGCTGAAGAAGACCGCGGTGCTGGTCAAGGACGCCCCGGCGTTCGTCGTCAACCGCATCCTGACCCGGTTCATGGGCTCGGTGCTGAGCTCGATCGACGAGGGCACGCCGGTGGAGGTCGCCGACCGGGCGCTGGCCCCGCTGGGTCTGCCGATGTCGCCGATCGTGCTGCTGGAGCTCGTCGGTCCGGCGGTCGCACACCACGTGGCGGGCACCCTGCACAGCGCGTTCCCCGACCGGTTCAGCGTCTCGGAGAACCTGGGCCGGGTCGTCGCGGCGGGCAAGCGCGGGCTGTACCAGCCGGGGACCACCGAGCTGGACCCGGAGGTCGCCGCCCTGTTCGAGACCGGGGATGCCGCCCTCACCGAGGAGCAGGTGCGCGACCGGGCACTGGAGGCCATCGCCGAGGAGATCGACCTCATGCTGCGCGAGGGCGTCGTCGCCGAGGCCCAGGACATCGACCTGTGCCTGATCACCGGCGCGGGCTGGCCGTTCCACCTGGGCGGCATCACGCCGTACCTGGACCGGGCGGGCGTCAGCGATCGGGTGCGCGGCGCGGCGTTCCACGCCCCGGGCGTGGCCAGCGTGCCGCAGGTCTGACCCCGGCACCGACCGGCTCACCGGCGCCCCCGCCCGCGCGGACCACTCCGCGCGGGCGGGGCGCCGTGCTGTCCGCCTCGTGTGCTGTCCGGGCGCGGACTGTCCGTGTGCGGGCTGTCCGTGCGGGGGCTGTCCTCCGTGTGGGGGCTGTCCGCCGTCGGGCCAGGGCGGGCCGCATAGGATGGGCCGATGACTTATCTCGTCACCGGAGGGGCCGGTTACATCGGCGCGCACGTCGCCCACGCGATGGTGCGGGCAGGGCAGCGCGTCGTCGTGCTGGACGATTTGTCCACGGGCCTGGAGCGGAGGGTTCCGCCGGGAGTGCCGATGGTGCCGGCGTCCGTGCTGGACCGCGCGGCGCTGGATGCGGTGATCGCCGACCACGGTGTGACCGGCATCGTGCACCTGGCAGCGAAGAAGCAGGTGGGCGAGTCCGTGGAGGTGCCGCTGCGCTACTACCACGAGAACGTGCACGGGCTGCGGGTGCTGCTGGAGGCGGCCGTCGCGGGCGGCGTGGGCGAGTTCGTCTTCTCCTCCTCGGCAGCCGTCTACGGCATGCCGGACGTGGAGACGGTCACCGAGGACACCCCGTGCGTTCCCTTGAGCCCGTACGGGGAAACCAAGCTGGCCGGAGAGTGGCTGGTCCGCGCCACGGCGCGGGCGCACGGGCTGCGCACGGCCTGCCTGCGGTACTTCAACGTCGCGGGCGCGGCAGCCCCGGAGCTGGCCGACACCGGCGTGTTCAACCTGGTGCCGATGGCCTTCGAGCGGTTGACGGAGGGCGGCGCGCCCCGCGTCTTCGGCGCGGACTACCCCACGCCGGACGGCACATGCGTGCGCGACTACATCCACGTCACCGACCTGGCCGACGCGCACCTGGCCGCCGCCCGCGCGCTGTCCGCCGGACAAGTGAAGCCGGGCGGCGATCTGACGGTCAACATCGGCCGCGGCGAGGGTGTGTCGGTGCGCGAAATGCTGGACGTCATCGCGGAGGTGACCGGGCACGTGTTCACCCCCGAGGTGACGGCACGCCGCCCCGGCGACCCGGCCCGCGTCGTCGCCTCCGCCGAGCGGGCCGAACGGGAACTGGGCTGGACCGCGCGGCGCGGGGTGCGCGAGATGGTCACCTCCGCGTGGGAGGGCTGGCCGGGGCGCGAGGCAGCACCGGCCCCGGTGGCCAGGTGAGCGCGCCCGCGCTGGTGGTGGTGGACGCGGCCAACGCCGTCGGCTCGGTCCCGGACGGCTGGTGGCGCGACCGCCACGGCGCGACGGAACGGCTGCGGGACCGCCTGGCCACCGCGCTCGCCTCCTCCGGCACGGTGGCCGGGGTCCGGGAACCACTGGAGCTGGTGCTCGTGGTCGAGGGCGCGGCCCGCCGGGTCGGTCCGGTGCCGGGGGTCCGGGTCGTGGCGGCGCCCGGCAGCGGTGACGACGCGATCGTCGGACTGGTCACGGCGGAGGGCACGGGGCGTCACTGCGTGGTGGTCACAGCCGACCGCGAGCTGCGCCGCCGCGTCAGCGAGGCGGGCGCGGAGGTCGTCGGCCCCAGCGCTCTGCCCGCCTCCCGCCCCTCCGCGTAACCGTGACTCCGCCTCCGGGTCGCCCGCCCACCCGAGGGAGGCGATGTACGGGCCGGAGGCGGAGTGGAGTCCCGGCGGGAGCCGGGCGGCGTGCTCGCGGCGCTGGTTCAGTCGCGGGCGGACTCGCGCGCGCGGCCGGAGCCGTCACCGGCCGCGTCGGCGCTCGCGTCGCCGTAGCGGCCGTCCAGCTTGGCGACGAGGCCGGTGACCTGACGGGCGATGTCCGGCGCGGTGAGCCCGATCTCGGCCAGCACCTCCTTGCGGGAGGCGTGGTCGAGGAAGCGGGGCGGGATGCCGAAGTCCCGCAGCGGCACGTCCACACCGGCGTCGCGCAGCGCCTGCGCGACGGCTGAACCCACGCCGCCGACACGGGAGTTGTCCTCGACGGTGACGACGACACGGTGCCGGTCGGCCAGGGCGGGCAGCGCCTCGTCAACCGGCTTGACCCAGCGCGGGTCCACGACCGTGGTGGAGATGCCCTGCCGGTCCAGGAGTTCAGCGATCTCCAGGCACATCGGGGCCAGCGCGCCGACGGAGACCAGCAGCACGTCCGGGCGGTCGGTGCCGGGCTCGCGCAGCACGTCCATGCCGCCGACGGTGCCGAGGGCCGGGACGCACGGACCGACGGCGCCCTTGGAGTAGCGCACGACGGTCGGCGCGTCGTCCACGGCGACGGCTTCGCGCAGCTGGGCGCGCAGCTGTTCTGCGTCACGCGGCGCGGCCAGCCGCAACCCGGGCACCACCTGGAGGATCGACATGTCCCACATGCCGTTGTGGGAGGCGCCGTCGGAGCCGGTGACCCCGGCGCGGTCGAGCACGAAGGTGACGCCCAGGCGGTGCAGGGCGACGTCCATCAGCACCTGGTCGAACGCGCGGTTGAGGAAGGTGGCGTAGACAGCGAAGACGGGGTGCAGCCCGGCGGTTGCCAGGCCCGCCGCCGACACCGCGCCGTGCTGCTCGGCGATGCCGACGTCGTACACCCGCTGCGGGAACGCCTCGGCGAACGCGTGCAGGCCGGTGGGACGCATCATCGCGGCGGTGATGGCGACGACGTCTTCGCGCTCGCGGCCGAGCCTGACCATCTCCTCGGAGAACACCGACGTCCAGTCGGCGCCGGAGGCGGAAACGGGCAGGCCGGTGTCGGGGTGGATGACGCCGACGGCGTGGAACTGGTCGGCGTCATCCAGGCGGGCGGGCTGGTAACCACGGCCCTTCTCGGTCAGGCAGTGCACGATCACCGGGCCGCCGAACCGCTTGGCGCGCAGCAGCGCCGACTCCACGGCGGTGAGGTCGTGGCCGTCGATCGGGCCGATGTACTTCAGGCCCAGGTCCTCGAACAGGCCCTGCGGCGCGATGACGTCCTTCAGGCCCTTCTTCGCGCCGTGCAGGGTGCCATACAGCGGTTTGCCCACGACGGGGGTGCGGCTGAGCATCTCCTTGCCGCGGGCGAGGAAACGCTCGTAGCCGTCGGTGGTGCGCAAGGTGGCCAGGTGGTTGGCCAGGCCGCCGATGGTGGGCGCGTAGGAGCGCTCGTTGTCGTTGACGACGATCACCAGGGGCCGGTCCCTGGCGGTGGCGATGTTGTTCAGCGCCTCCCACGCCATGCCGCCGGTCAGCGCGCCGTCACCGATGACGGCGGCGACGTGGTCGCCGGTCTGGCGCAGTTCGTTGGCCTTGGCGATGCCGTCGGCCCAGCCGAGCACCGTGGAGGCGTGGCTGTTCTCGATGACGTCGTGCTCGGACTCCGCGCGGGAGGGGTAGCCGGACAGGCCGCCCCTGGCGCGCAGCCGGGTGAAGTCCTGCCGTCCGGTGAGCAGCTTGTGCACGTAGGACTGGTGGCCGGTGTCGAAGAGCACCTTGTCGCTGGGCGAGTGGAAGACACGGTGCAGGGCGATCGTCAGTTCGACGACGCCGAGGTTCGGGCCGAGGTGGCCACCGGTACGGGCGACGGACTCCACGAGGAACGAGCGGATCTCCGCGGCCAGCTGATCGAGCTGCTGCGGAGCGAGCCCGTCGAGGTCACGCGGCCCCTGGATGCTGGTCAGCAGCGGCCATCCCCGCGGGCTCCCGCTCCCCGCCGTCTCCGGTTGTCGCGGTTCGCGCGGCACCTTTGGCACTGGGCCTCCTCGCTCTCGGGCTGTCCGGCTGGCGGCTGCGGCCCCAACCAGTCTGCCCGAGTCTAGTCTTCGCCCCTTGGGCCCGGCCCGGCGCGGGGTCCCTTATTCCCACCCGCCGGGTGCACACCGGCGCGTGCGCGAGGACGGATCTCAGCTGCGGGAGGCGCCGGGGTGCGCGGCGCGCACGTCGCTGAAATCGATGGCCGCCTTCGCCTCCCGCTGCGTCTCCTCGGCCACCTTGCGGGACTCGGCCAGGATGTCGCCGTGCTCCTCTATGAGGCTGTCGTAGATCGGCGCCTCGGTACTGCCAGACGACGTCATCGTGCTGCTCCTTCACGTTGGCATGGGCATGCGCGTGGCCGCCCACCACCGGGGCCCGGGCGGCCGGCGACGCAGTTTACGTGGCCCTTACCGGGCCCACACCGCGCGGGCGGGTTTCCCGGTCGCAGCCCGGCCACCTCGCCGGTTGGGTCCCGGCGGAGCACGTCCTGTTTGGCGGCGCGGCAACGCGGTCACCCGGCGGGGATGGACGGTATGGGGAAGCGGTGTGACGTGGTGGTCGTGGGCGCGGGGCTCGCTGGGCTCGCCGCCGCCCGGTCTCTGACCGCGCGCGGACTGGAGGTCCTTGTCCTGGAGGCGGGCGACGCCGTCGGCGGCCGCATCCGCACGGACAGTGTGGCCGGTTTCCTGCTGGACCGGGGCTTCCAGGTGGTGAACACCGCCTACCCCGAGGTGCGCCGCCGCCTCGACACCCAGCGGCTGGATCTGCGCCCCTTCGACCGGGGCCTGAGGGTGTTCGCCGACGGCCGCCTGTTCCGGCTGGGCGACCCGCGCCGTGACCCGCGCGCCCTCGCGCAGGCGCTGCGTGCCCCGCTCGGCCCGCTGCGCGGCCGTCTCGCACTCGGCGTGTACGCGGCGGCCACGGCCGCGCTCCCGGCCCGGTGGCTGCTGCGCCGCACCGACGAGCCCGCGCTGCGCGCCTGGCAGCGCCGTGGGCTGTCCGAACCGGTGATCCACACGGTGCTGCGGCCGTTCTTCGCTGGCGTCACCCTCGACCCGCGCGGCACGACGTCCAGCCGCTTCGTCGATCTGATGCTGCGGGTGTTCGTGCGCGGCGAGGCGGCCCTGCCGGACGCGGGGATGCAGCAGATCCCCGAGCAGCTGGCGCACGGCTTGCCGACGGGCACGGTGCGGCTGCACACGGTGGTCAGCGAGGTGACGCCGGACCGGGTGGTCACCGACAGCGGCACCGTGCACGCGCGTGCCGTCGTGCTCGCCACGGACGCCGACGCCGCCGGGCGCCTGCTGCCCGGGCTGACGGTACCGCGCTGGAAGGGGCTGACGACGCTCTATCACGCGGTGGACGGCGCCCCCGCCCCGGGCGCCGCCACCCTGCTGGTGGATGCCGACCGCTCACCCGTCGCCAACACGGTCGCCGTCAACGCGGCGGCGCCCAGTTACGGCCCGGCCGGGCGCACGCTGGTGGCGACGACGGTCCTGCACGACGACCCGCATGCGCCCAGCACGGAGGTCGAGCCTTCGGTGCGGGAGCGGCTGGCAACGCTGTACCGCACGGACACCACCGGCTGGGAGCACCTGGCCACGTACAACATTCCGCACGCGCTTCCCGCCATGACGGCCCCGCACACCTTCCGGCGGCCCGCCGAGGTGGGTGGCCTGTTCGTGTGCGGCGACCACCGGGCTACCAGCTCCATCGAGGGTGCGCTGGTCTCCGGACGCCGCGCCGCCGAGGCGGTGACGGCACGCCTGGGTCTGCCGACCGCAGCCCCGGGGGCGTCTGCCCAGGGGGCTGGTGCCGCCGATGACGTCCGCGACCGCTGAGCAGTGCCGTCAAGAGGTAAACCAACGCGGTCCCACAGCCTCACGTCCCGTGAACAAGCTGAACCCGTTCATGGCAACCGGCACCGCGCCACCCGGCCGTCACCACGCCGCCCCGCTGGTACGGACGGGTGAGCGGCCCCAGCCTGCTCGACGCCGGAGGGCGGACTGGAGGACGACGGCTCCCGGCCCTGCCCCCGCACAGCGGGCCACGCGAGCGGCAGCTACGCCGAAACCGCAGCTGACGACCCCAGTGTGAGCAGCCCCGCATCCCCCATCTCGCTGAGCCCCAGCGCCAGTGCCCCCAGCACCTCGGACCGCCCGCCGAGCGCGCCCGGTACCACCGACAGCCGCTGGGCCGCACTGGGGATCGCGTACCGCGCGACGGACTCACGGATCGGGTCGAGCACCAGGTCACCGGCGTCGGCGAGGTCTCCGCCGAGCACGACGCGGCTGGGGTTGAGCAGGTTCGTCAGATTGGCGATGCCGCTGCCGATGTGCCGCCCTATGTCGGCCACCACCCGGCGGCAGCCGGGGTCGCCCTCGCGGGCGAGCGCCACGACGCGCGGCATCGTCAGCTCCGGCCCGTGGCCCGGGGTGAGCAGCGGCAGCACGTACCGTGCGGCGGTGAACGTCTCCAGGCAGCCGCGGTTACCGCAGCGGCACACCGGTCCGGACTCGTCCAGCGTGATGTGCCCGATCTCACCCGCCGTCCCGCCGGGCCCCCGGTAGACCTGCCCGCGGAGCACCAGCCCGGCGCCAACGCCGCTGGCCACCTTGATGTAGGCGAGGTCGGCCACGCCCTGCCCGGCGCCCCACACCAGCTCGCCCAGTGCGCCGAGGTTGGCGTCGTTGTCCACGTGCACGGGCACGCCGAGCCGGGCGGCGAGGTCGTCACGCGGGTTGGTCCCGGCCCAGCCGGGGAGGATGGCGGTGGAGCCGAGCACACCGGTCTCCACGTCGATCGGGCCCGGCACGCCCAGCCCGGCGCCGATGATCTTCTCGGTGCCGATCCCGGCCTCGGCGAGCAACCGGGTGACGACGGCCTCGGCCCGGTCAAGCCCCTGCGCGGCGGAGGCGTCCACGTCGATGGGTTCGGAGTCCTCGGCCAGCACCTTGTGAGCGAGGTTGCCGACGGTGACGCGCAGGTGAGAGTGGCCAAAGTCGACGCCGAGCACGATTCCGGCGTCCCCGGAGAGCGAGACGCTGCGCGCGCGGCGTCCGCCCACGGAAGTGGGCGTGACGTCCACGGTGCCGCCCTTCTTCAGCTCGCGGACGATGTTGGAGACCGTGGCGGCCGACAGCCCGGTGGTGCGCGCGATCTCCGCCTGGGTCAGCGAACCGGCCGTGCGGACGGCCCGCACCACGCGCTCAAGGTTGGCGCGGTGCAGCGAGGACTGCGACCCCGGTGTCTCCACTGTTGATCCACTCCCGCCTGGACGCGGCGGTACGCCGCCCGCCCGCGCCGACCGGCCCACTGCGTCGGCAACGGCCCGCTTCCAACATCTGAACTCTAAGGGGACCGTGTGCGGTTCTCCTCAGTCAAGCCCGTGAGCGGGGTGGGTGCTCAGATGTGGCGTACCTGACGGCGCCGGGCCGCTCACGGAACGTGCCGGGGCGGCGGCCGGATCACTTCACCGCGCCGGCCGTCAGTCCCTCCTGCACCTGACGCTGGAAGACGACGTACACGACGAGGATCGGCAGCATGGCGATCGTCAGACCGGCGAAGAGGGCACCCCAGTCGCCTTCGTACCCCTGGTTGACGGACAGTTCCGCCAGGCCCTGGGTGAGCAGTGCCTTGTCCCGGCCCTCGGAGTTCAGGGCGAGGGGCAGGAAGAACTGGTTCCACTGCCCGAGGAAGTTGAAGATGCCGATGCTGATCAGGCCGGGGCGGGCCATGGGCAGCATGATCTGGAAGAAGGTGCGGGTGTGTGAGGCGCCGTCCACCATGGCCGCCTCGGCGACGCTGCCGGGCAGCGTCCGGAAGAAGGCCGTCATGAAGAACGTGGTGAAGGGCAGCGAGTAGGCGATGTAGACCAGCATGAGGCCGGGTCGGGTGTCCAGCAGGCCCATGTTGTCCATCACGAAGAACAGCGGCACCACGGCCAGGATGATCGGGAACATCATCCCGCCCGCGAACAGCAGGTAGACGGCCCGGTTTCCGAAGAAGGCGAAGCGCGCGATCACGTAGGCGGCCATGGAGCCCAGCAGCATGGTGCCCGGCAGCGAACCGGCCAGAATGATGACCGAGTTGAGCGCGTACCGGCCGATGCTGGCGTCCGACCAGGCGTTGGCGAAGTTCTCGAAGCTGAGGTCACTGGGCCAGCCGAAGGGCTGGCCCTGGATCGATCCGGACTCACGCAGCGAGTTGACCATGACCCACAGCAACGGGCCCGCGGCCATGATGGCCCACAGGATGAGGAAGGCGCCGGAGAACACGTTCAGCGCCGCCCCGTCCCGGGGCGGCCGTTCGCCGGAGGGCGTGGGACGCCCGGGGGTGCGGACAGGCCCGCGGCCCGGCGACTCGCCGGTGGCCTGGTCAGTGTGAAGGGCGCTCATCGGTAACCGTCTCCCCGCCTGTCTCAGTACTCGATCCGCTCACGGCGGCCGAGCAGCATCATGATCGCCGCGAACGCCATGGTCACCAGCAGCAGGACGACACCGATGGCGGTGGCATAACCGGCCTGGCCGGAGTCGAACGCCTTCTGGTACAGGTACACCGGGGTGACGAGGGTGGAATTGCCCGGTCCACCCTTGTTGATCGTCATGATGTGCACGAGGGCGAACGCGTCCAGCGCCTGGATACCCATGTAGATCCATCCGGTCCGCACGCTGTCGCGGATCAGCGGAAGCGTCACCCGGAAGAACGTCACGGTGCGGCCGGCGCCGTCCAGCAGGGCCGCCTCGTAGATGTCCTTGGGGATGGCTCCCATCGCGGCTGAGAAGAGCACGACGTAGAAGCCGATGAAACTCCAGCACAGCACGAACATGACCGACCACAGCGCCAGATCCGGGTCGGCTAGCCAGTTCACGGCGAGTGCTTCGAGACCCACGGCGCGGAATAGCCCGTTCAGCGGGCCGGTGATCGGGTCGTAGACCGCGGCCCACACGACGCCGATGATCGCCACCGAGATGACCTGCGGGAAGAAGTAGAGGACCTGGTAGAACTTCGCGCCGCGCACACCGGCGATCGCCTCGCCCCGGGCCCGCCGTCCGCCTGCCCGGAGCATGAAGGCGAAGAACAGCCCGAGCGAGAGGGTGGCCACCGGGGCGAGGACGAGCAGAGTGAGACTGTTACTCAGGGACGCCCAGAAGTCGGAGTCCTCCAGCAGCCGCGCGTAGTTGTCCAGGCCGACGAAGGTGAACTCGGCGCTGTAGCCCGTCCAGTCGGTGAGCGAGTAGGCGAACGCCTGGAAGAACGGGGACACGACGAACACGGCGTAGACCAGCAGGGGCAGCGCGAGGAAGCCGCACACGAACCGGTACCGGTCCAGGGTGCGGTAGCGCCGGTCGTGTTTCACCCGCCGGGGGGTGAGCCGGGGCGGCAGCACGAAGGCCGCCGCGAACAACGCGATATCGCCGGGCCGCAGCCGCCGGGCGGCGGGTGCGACGGCAGCCGCCGGACCCGTCGAAACGCTGCCGTCGCTCGCCATGGCCTCCCGCTTTCCTCGATGGACCGGTGAACGGCCTGCGCTGGCCCGGCTCACCCTGCTGCCCGCTGGCCGCCTCGCCGCGCCTAGGCGGCCACCGCCTGACGTCAGCGCTCGTACTTCTTGACGGAGTCGTCCCTGGCCGTCTCGTCGGCGAACTTCTGGCAGCGGGTGACGGCCTCCGCGGGCTGCACGTCACCGGCCATCAGGGCGGCGATCGTGCCGCCGATCTTGTTCTTGTGCAGGTCCAGGTACCAGTCGGGCAGGCGCGGACCGACGACGTTCTCCCCGGCCGCCTCCAGCGCCGCACTCGCCGAGCTCAGCCCTGAGCGCAGGTCCAGTCCTTCGGCGGCACCCCGTACACAGGTCAGGGCCGACACCAGCTGGGTGAAGTTGCTGGTGGACTCCTTGCCGAGCATGACGCGCAGCCACTCCAGGCCGCCGGGGATGTTCTTCGCCTGCGCGGGGACCATGAAGGGTTCGGAGGCTTCCGCCCACAGCGTCTCGAACGGCATGGCGTCGGAGGAGTCCAGACCGGTCGGCGGCGCGACCTTCATCTGGAAGTTTGGCGGTGTCGTCTTCCTGGCCTCGTTCTCCACCCAGGAGCCGTTGGGGATGAACAGGGCCTTGCCCTTGTTCCACTGGGTCTGGGACTGGGTGTGGTCGATTCCGGGCGTCCCCTTGAGGATGTAGCCCTTGGCGTACAACTCGTGGTAGGCGTCGAACGCGGCCCGGACGGCGTCGTGCTTCCAGGCGTTCGGCTGGAGGTTGTCGATGTTCCTCAGGACGTCCGCTCCGCCGATCTTGGCGATGAACGGGTACAGCGTGAAGGCCAGGTAGTACGGGTGCTTGCCCGCGTACGTCCAGCCCGCGATGCCCTCGCGTTTCGCCTTGGCGCAGACGGCGAGCATCTGGTCCCAGGTCTTCGGGTACTCCACTTCGAGGCGGTCCAGCGCGGTCTGGGAGTACCAGGTGCCGTAGACGGTGAAGGAGTAGTTGAGCTGGTACATCTCCTCCCCGCCGAACTGGCCCTTGGTGATGGTGCCGGGGACGAGGATGTCCCGCACCTTGCGGTCCGGGTCGTCGAGGGTGGGCGCGTCCAGCAGGGCGTCGAGCGGCTCGACCTGGCCCTCCGCGATGAGGCTGGCGATGTCCATCTGCTCGGCGCCGGAGTTGTTGATGACGTCCGGCGGTTCGCCCTTGATGATGCGGGGCTGGAGCAGGGTGCGGATCTTCTGCGTCTTGTCGTGCGTGACCGTGCCGTAGCTCGCCTCGTAGATCTGGTGCGCGTCCCGGGCGTACTGGTCACCGTAGCCGCCGTTGAAGATGACGACTTCCAGCGGCGCGTCCTTGTTGACGCCGAGCGGGTTGTCGGCGGTCTTCTTGCCCCCGGCCGCCTTCTCGCTGGCCCCGCCGCCTCCGGTAGCGCAGGAGGTGAGGGCGGCCAGGGCCGGGGTCACGGCCAGGCCGAGGGCCGTCGCCCTCTTGATCACGTCGCGGCGGTTAACGTCAGTGGTACCCATGCTCAAGTCCTCGCCTTCTTCAGGACTTCAGGCGGTGTACCGGCTTTCGTGGACGCTGCCGGCGAAGGGCCTTACACCGCGGTTCGGGTGGAGCTCGGGTCGTACGGCCGGGGTGCGGCTGCCGCGTGCTGGCGGGCGGCCCCCCGATTGCCGACAGGTATAGTCCACTCCCCCGCCCCGGGCAAGATCGAGTGCAAGGTTCCGCCCGTCTTTCCCGAGTTGAGACCTCACGCGCGGCTCCCGCCGCCGGTTCAGACCTTCGCTGCCGGGCCTCGCCCCGCAGCGCACCGCACCCGACCCCGCCGTCCGGCCGGACGCGCGACGGCACCGCCCCCGCCCGGAGCGGGATGCGGTGCCGTCGGCTGACGCGAACCGGGTGCGGGGCCCGGCACGGGCCTTACTTGCGGATCAGCGAGCGCAGCACGTACTGCGACGTGCTTCAGCTACGCGGTAGTTCTGCTGGATCTCGACGACGGTGGCGCTCTGAGCAGTGATCCTCGCGACAGATCACCACAATGACCATGGTTTCCGGGCGTGGAGAGCGCATCTGGCCGAGTTTTCCTACCGCTAACGCAGCACCTCGACACGCGCGGCACCGCGAGTCAACGTGCTCCGCTGGCGGTTGCCCCGTGTTCCCGAGGGGCGAGCGAGAACATGCGGAAGCGGCGGATCGTCCCCGTCACCACCGCGACCGCCCACGACAACCACTACCTCGCGGTCTTCCCCACCGAGCCACCTGCACATGGCTGCCGCCCACGTCCGTACGCCGAGCCCCGTGGTGACCACCGCCTCGACGCCCTCGTCCCTGACCACCACACCGATGGTGTCCGTCATGGCGGAACCCGCCCAGAGGACCGCGCTTCCGGCAGGCCGAGCCCCGACGGTATCGGCCGACTCCTCAAGCGAGAAGGACGGAGAAACCGCGCCCACACCTGCCGAACGCCGACAGTGCGCCGCCGCCCAGGCTCGTGCGGGGCGGCGGCGCGCGGTCGGCACCGGTCGGGAGTGGTCCTCAGCTACTGCCGAGCAGGAGGTCGCGGTGGGCGACGAACTCCGTGTTCGCCCGGTCGTAGTCCTCCGGGCGCCCGATGTCCAGCCAGTAACCGTCGAACTCGTAGGTGGCCGGGGGAGTGCCCTGCTTCAGCAGGTCCAGGACCAGTTCGTCGAAGCCCAGCGGGAGGCCAGGTTCGTAACTCCCGAGGGTCTCGCGGCTCAGCCCGTACACACCCATCGACACCTGGTAGGCCAGACTCGGCTTCTCCCGGAACTCGGTGACGTGACCGTCGCTTGTGGAAAGCACGCCGAAGTCGATGGTCACCTGACGGTTGTGCGTGGCGATGGTCAGCGGAGACCCCGCGGCGCGGTGCCGTTCCAACAGGGCGGCGTAGTCCAGCGAGGTGAGGATGTCGCCGTTCATCACGAGAAAGTGCTCGGGCAGACGGTCGCGCATCGCGACCAGCGGCCCGAGTGTGCCCAACGGGCTCTCCTCCACGGCGTACTCGACCTCCAACCCCCACTGGCTGCCGTCTCCGACGTAGGCTCGGATGATGTGGCCCAGGTGGCCGATCGCGAGGGTGACCCGGTTGAAACCGGCCGCGGACAGCTGCCGCATCACGATCTCCAGGATCGCGTGCTGGTCGCCGATGGGAACCAGGGGCTTCGGCAGCGCGGTCGTGTAGGGCCGCAGCCGGACGCCCTTGCCACCGGCCATGATGAATGCGTGCATGATCAATTCCCTTCCGCGAAGGTGGTGCGCTGCGAGGCGAGTGGTGAGGGTCAGGCGCGGGTGCCTAAAGTGAGCGAGATCGTGCTGTCAAGCCCCCCGTGGTGAGGTCGTGTTGTTCCCCTACATCGGCTCCGGCCCGTACTGCTTCTCCAACTCGCTCGCGATGGCGCTGGGCCCAGGCTCGCCCGGCACGCCGGTGCTGGAGGTGCTGACGGGGTCACCGTTCGGATTCCAGCTGCTCGAGGGAACGCTGCCGCTCTTCGACCCTTTCGGCTGGGACCCAGAACACGGACTGGAGTCGGCCCTCGGACTGCTCGGCTGGGAGTGCCGACGCACGGACGGCAAGAGCCCGGAGGAGGCTGAGGAGAGGTTGCGCAGAGCGGTCGAGCACGGCCCGGTGCTGGCGGGTCCGCTGGAGATGGGCCTGCTGCTCCAACAGCCCGGTTCCGGTAAGGCCGTCGGCGCCGACCACTTCGTCCTTGTGGTGGCCGTCGAGAGGGACACCGTCGTCTTCCACGACCCGCACGGCCATCCGTGGGCGACGCTGCCCGTGCCCGACTTCCTGGCCGCCTGGCAAGCCGAGCAGATCGACTATGTGGACCGGCCCTTTGTGATGCGGACCGGCTTCACCCGCATCCGGGACACCAGCCCGGCTGAGGCCCTGCGAGCCTCGCTGCCACGCGCCGCGGAGCTGCTGCGGGCCCACGAGACCGCCGCCGCGTCCGACCTTCCGCCCGGATCGCTCGGCGGCGCCGCGGGCCTGGAACGGCTTGCCGAGCAGGTGGCGGAGGGGCTGGACCCCGACATCCGACACGTGATGGAGAGCTTCTCGCTTCGCGCCGGTGCCCGCCGCACCTCGGACGCGGCCGCCTGCCTCGCGGGCATCGGCTTCACCGAATCCGCAGGAGTGCTGACCCGCCAGGCGCGGATTCTGGGCGGCCTCCAGTACCCGCTGGTCACCTTGGACGACGCGGCGGTGGTGGCCGGCCTGCGCCGACTCGCGCCGACCTACGAGGAACTCCGGACAGCTCTGCTCACGGAACTCGCCAGGCAGGAGGGTGCGGCCGCCCCCGAAACCCTGACCGCCGACTGAACCGCGCCGCACGCCCGGCCGCCGGACCAGCCGGTACGGTCCGCCGTGGCGGACAAAGTGCCGTCCCGGTGCGGCATGACCCGCGGACCCGGCCGGTACCGCCGACAGCGCCGGTCCAGTCGGCGGGCGTGCGGAGCCGCGCGCGGAGCGGCCGGTCGGCGTCGCGGCTACCAGCTCAGTCTGCCGCATTGAGACGCCCTTCCAGACGGCGCAGTTCGTCCCCCGGCGGTACCGGCGCGCCAGCCGGCAACTCCGCGACGATACGCAGCGCGTCGCAGGCCGGTCCGGCGACCCGGCGGCCACCGCCCTGGAGATCGAAGGCGGAGTGGTGCAGCGGGCAGCGGATCACCATCCGGTCGGCGTCCAGGTGGCCGTAGCGCATCCGGCCCTTGCGGTGCGGGCAGGTGGCGTCGGCGAGCAGCTGCCGGCCTCCCGCCTCGATGAGGATCAGCCGCTCGCTGACCTGCTGGACCCGGGGGCTCTGCGGAGCCTGCCTGGAGTCCGGATGAAGCTGGGCGCCCTCCGGGCAGGGGGTGTTCGGCAGGTCGCCCCCGGTGCCCCGCGCGTCCTCGGAAGCGGCCGTGGTCATGCCCGACCCGCCTCTCGCGCCAGGGAGATCGCCGTCTCCGTCGCGTCGTGGACGATCGCACTGGTCAGCTCAACTCCGGCCCACACCTTCGACAGATCGAGCCCGCGCGCCGCCTGGGTCTCCCGGATCGCCACCCGCATCTGCTTGCTGTGGTAGGTGTCGATGTAGAGGTGCTCGGTGTAGTACCGGGCCGACTTCAGGCCTAGCCGCCTGGCGGCCTGGGCGAAGCTGCGGAACCCGTAGAGCACACTGGCCTCGAAGTACGCGTAGCCGCCCAGGAAGTACTCCGGGGTGGGCGCGCGGGAGGCCAGCCAGTGGAACATGTTGACGTAGGCGTGACTCTGCGGGCTGGAGCCGGTCCGGTAGTCCTCGACCTCGGTCGGCATGTCCAGCTCGCGCAGCAGCTCCCGGTAGAGCTCCGAGTGCGCCTGGTCGTCGTTGCCGCAGCCCAGTTCGTCCACCATCACGCGGAAGACGGCCATGCCGGCCTTGTAGGGAAGCCTCGGCACCACCGGCAGCAGGTTCAGCGACTCGGTGAGGCCGTCGAGCGCGAACTCGCCGACGACAACCCGGAACTGGTTGAGGGTCGCCTCCTCCGCGAGGAACCGGTGGCTGTCGGAGGCCACTGTGCCCTCCCGCGCCAGGAAGCCGGAAAGCTCGCGCAGCAACTCGGTGTGCGAGGCGAACCGGGGGGCGCGCTGCCGGTGCCGCTCAGCGATCGTGTCGATCCAGCGCCCCTCCATCTCCAGCATCTCCTCGTACTCGGCGGCCGTGGGAACGCTGACGTACAGGTCGTACAACCGCTTCTGGTCGATGGCGGTGCAGGGTATCCAGGGGTCGGTCGGTGCCGTGGTCATCGCGGTGCTCCAGTGCGGCTCGGGTTGAATGTCACCGATTGGCGGAAAAGGTCAGTTGGTAGGGTGAAGCAAGTTGATCAGAGGGCGGATCGTCCTTCCGGCCATGGCGAACCGCGGGACGCGGAGGGGAACGGGGTGGTCGGGGTGGCGGCGCGACGTTTGAGAGTGGATCACCGCGATCCCTGGTTCCGGCGCTACCGCGTCGACGGCGCCCGGGTGCGCCTGGTGTGCTTCCCGCACGCCGGTGGCGCCGCGACCAGTTACCTCGGCTGGCCACAACTGCTGCCGGAGGGCGTTGAGATGCTGGCCGTTCAGTACCCGGGACGCCAGAGCCGCATCGCCGAGCCCTGCTTCGAGTCTCTCCCGGAACTCGCAACGGCGGTGACCGTGGCCCTGAAGGCCCACTCCGACCTGCCTCTGACGCTGTTCGGGCACAGCATGGGGTCCGCGATCGCCTACGAGGTGGCCCGCGCCCTCCGGCAGGACGGACGGGAAGTGCCGCGGCTGCTGGTCTCGGGCCGCGGCTCCCCGCACGTCGGGTACGGCGATCGCCGGCCCCCCGGCCTGGACGACAGGTCGCTGATCGCCGTGGTGCGGGCACTGTCCGGGAGCGACGCCGACGCCTACGAACACCCGGAAATGCGCGATCTGCTGATGCCGTCGCTGCGCGCCGACTACACCATGCTGGACCGCTACCGGCCGACGGCGCCCGCGGAACCGCTGGACGTTCCGGTGACCGTGTTCGGCGGCGAGGACGACCCCGCCTGCCCGGTGTCCGAGCTGGCCAGCTGGGCCCACGTGACCAGCGCCGGATGCGAGGTACTGACCTACCCCGGCGGCCACTTCTACCTGCGCGAGCACGAGCGGGCCCTGGTCGCCGAGGTGGCCCGCAGGCTGCCCGTCCGGAAGGGCCCTGCGGCCTGATCCCTGTCCGTCGCGGTCGGTCGCCCCCGCGCGGCGCCTGTATCCCGTCATCCGACGCCCACCTGGTGGTCGGGGTCGGCAGCGATCCGCTCCAACACCGCGAGGTAGCCCTCCGCGAGTTCCCGGGCGGCCGCCGTTCCGACGCGGAGGAAATCGTGCTCCAGCCGACCAGTGAGGCCGCCCGCGCCGTCCTCGTCCAGCGCGAGTGTGAGGTCGAACTTCGCGGTGCCGGTGTCACAGGGCACCAACTCGCATTCCAGGCCCATTAGTTGTGGTCCTCGGTGTGGAGTGCTGCCGTAGGAGAGCATCAGCTGGAAGAACACGCTATGCCCGCGGCCCCGGGCGGGCCTGAGTTCCTCCACGACTCGCTCGAACGGCACGTCTTGGCAGGCGAGCGCCTCGCGCACGGTGCGGCGCGCCGAAGACAACAGCTCACGGAAGGGCTGCCGCGGTTCCAACTCAGTGCGCAGGCACAGCGTGTTGACGAACATGCCCATGACGCCGTCGAGTTCGGGGCGGTCGCGCCCTGAAGTGAGGGTGCCCACGACCAGGTCGCGGACGCCCGTCGCCCGGTGGACCTGCTCGTAGAAGGCGCTCAGCAGCACCATGAACAACGTGGCGCGCTCGGCCCCGGCCACTTCCCGCAGCCGGGCGGTGAGCGGCGCGGGTACGCAGAAGGTGTGCACGGCGCCCCTGCCGGAACTCCTGCCACGGGACCCACGGGCCGGTGCAGGGCCGTCCGCCAAGGCGGGCAGCCGGGTTGTCTCCGGCGCGCCCGCGAGCTGCTTGCGCCAGTACGCCAGCTGCTCGTCGTACCCCTGCTCCGTGGCCTGCTGGTGCTGCTCGCGCGCCCAGTCGGAGAACTTCAGGGCGGGGGCGGGCAGCGCGGCTTCGGTGCCGGCCGCCGCGGCGGAGTACAGCGGGCCGAACTCATCGAAGAGAACCCGCGTCGAGCCACCGTCAAAGACGATGTGATGCAGCACCATGACCAGCAGGTGGTCCTCGGGCCCGCGGCGTATCAGGGAGGTCCGCAGCAACGGGCCCCGGGTCAGGTCGAAGGGCTCGCGGACCAGCCGCGCCACCGTCTCTGCGGCTCCTTCCTCGTCCTGCCCGGTCATGTCCAGCAGGGGCAGCTCCACCTCGTACGGCTCCTGTGGGACCTGCACCGGCAGGCCGTCCTCGGTTGTGAACACGGTGCGTAGCGCCGCGTGCCGTGTGACCAGGGCGCCCAGCGCCGCTTGCACCGCGGCCCGGTCCAACGGCCCGGAGAGTCGCAGCACCACCGGCTCGTTGAAGCGGGGGGAGCCAGGGGCGAGTTTGTGAAGCAGCCACATCCGTTGCTGGGCGAAGGCAGCCGGCACGGTACCGGCACTGACGTCGCCGTCCGCCGGCACCGGGTCCGGATGCGTCTGCGGCCTGGCGGCGGCCCCGGCGGTGCCGTCAAGCTGCGCTGCCAGCCCGGCCACCGTGGGCGTCCGGAACAGGGCACTCTGGTGGATGTCACCGCCGAGCCGGGCGCGGCAGGCAGCGGCCAGCCGGACGGCGGACAACGAGTCGCCGCCCAGTTCGAAGAAGTCGTCGTCCGGCCCGATCGGGGCGGTGCCCAGGACCTCCTCCCAGACCTCGGCCAGCGCCGCCTGAAGAGGGGGCAGCGGCTCGCGCGGCCCACTGCCGGTCCGGCCGGGGGCCAGGTCCAGTGGCAGGGCGTGCAGGGCTTTCCGGTCCACCTTGCCGTTGGCGTTGAGTGGCAGCGAGGGCAGGGCCGTGAACCGGGCGGGGACCTGGGCCGGCGGCAGCACCTCGCGGAGCCGGGCACGCAGGGCACGCACCTGCGGCTCCCCCGCCCACACCACGCAGGCGACGAGTTGGTCGGCGCCGGAGTGGTCCGGCCGGGCCAGTACGGCGCTCTCCAGGACGCCCGGGAACTGGACGATGGCGTTCTCGACCTCGCCGGGCTCGATGCGGATGCCGCGGATGTTGAGCTGGTAGTCGATGCGGCCCAGGAACTCCAGCGTCCCGCCGGGCAGGCGGCGACGAGCCAGATCCCGAGTCCGGTACATCCGGCCGCCGGGCCGGTCGGTGAACGGGTCGGGCGGAAACCGGTCGGCGGTGAGGGCGGGCAGCCCGACGTAGCCGCGTGAGACCCCGGGGCCGCCCAGGTAGAGCTCCCCGGCCTCGCCGTCGGGTACCGGTTCCAGGCGGTCGTCCAGGATGTAGGCGCGGACGCCCGGCAGCGGTGTGCCGATGGGCAGGCGGTTCCAGCCGCGGATCTCCTCCGGGGCGGCCGGGGCCTCGTACAGCACCTGCGAGACGGTGGCCTCGGTGGCGCCGTACTCCTGGACCAGTCGGACGCCGGTGGCGCACCAGTCGGCGACCCGGTCGACCGCCACCGGCTCGCTGCCGACGACGAGCAGCCGGAGCGAGGGCGGGGCGACCGGACCCTGTCCCCCGTCCAGCTCACGCAGCCATTCGTACCAGTAGGACGGCGTCAGCTGGAGGACGGAGACGCGTTCCCGTTCGACGAGGTCGAGCAGCCGGGCGCTGTCGGCCAGTTCACCGTCCGGATCCATCACCAGGCAGGATCCGGCAGCCCAGGTGGACAGGATCTCCTCGGCCGCCACCGAGAAGCCGACGGAGGCGAACTGCAGGACACGGTCGGCCGGAGTCAGGTCCAGGCGGTCGGCGATGCCGCGGGCCAACGCGGCGAGGGCCCCCTGGGCCAGCGGGACCCCCTTGGGCAGGCCGGTGGAACCGGAGGTGTAGGCGATCCAGCCCAGGTGGCCGGAGCTCAGCCGGGCGCCGGCGTCCGCGCCCCCCGTGGTGGGGCGGGCACCGGACGGCGCCGCCCGTGCGGTGTCCTCCACGAGCAGGACTCGGGCGGTATGCCCCGGGAGCCGGCCGGCCAGGTCGGCGCTGGTGAGCAGCACCGAGGCTCCGACATCGCCGAGGACAAACGCGAGCCGCTCGGCCGGGTATGCGGGGTCCAGCGGTACGCACGCGCCGGCCGCCTTCAGCACACCAAACACGGCGACGGCCAGTTCCACCGAGCGGTGCAGGTGGATGCCGACGGGGACGTCCGGGCTGACACCTGCCTGGCGCAGCCGGTCGGCCAGCAGCGAGGCACGGCGGTCGAGTTCGCGGTAGCTGAGCCTGGTTGCGCCGCAGCGGAGGGCGTCGGCGTCGGGGGTGGCACGGACCCGTTCCGCCAGCAGGGTGGGCAGCGTGTCCGGCACGCCCTCGGGGAGGCGGGGGGAACTCACGGGACCAGGACCACCTTTGTGGCCTGGCCGCCGTCGAACAGCTTGAACCCCTCGGGGGCCTCGGCCAGCGGGAACCGGTGGGAGATGACAAAGGTGGGGTCGAGGCGTCCTCCGCGGATCAGCGGCATCAGCCTGTCACGGGAGCTGATCGGATCGCCCACGGCGAAGCGGAGGGTGAGCTCCTTGCCGAAGGCGAGGCCGGTGGGCATCGGCATGGCCGCTGAGGCGTGCGCGCCCACGGCACAGACGGTTCCGAGCGGCCGGACGATCTCCAGCGAGCTGAGCAGGGAGGCGTCCACTCCGACGGCTTCCAGGACCACGTCGGCGCCGCGGCCCCCGGTCAGTTCACGGACCCGCTCGCCGAGGTCGTCCCCGGTCTCCAGAGGAACCGCGCCCTGGGACTCGGCCATGGCCCGCCGGCCGGCGGACGGGTCGACCGCCAGGACGCGGGCCGCGCCCATCAGCTCGGCGGCCTTCAGCGCCATCAGGCCGACCGGGCCGCAA
The DNA here is from genome assembly GCF_019303495.1 of Streptomyces sp. JJ66. GTDB lineage: Bacteria > Actinomycetota > Actinomycetes > Streptomycetales > Streptomycetaceae > Streptomyces. The sequence goes on from NZ_JAEVFI010000001.1 coordinate 240,192, forward strand.
CCGACCACCGCGACCGTGTCACCGGGCCGGACCCCGGCCCGTTCGGCGGCGGCGTAGCCGGTGGCGAGGATGTCACCGACGAACAGCGCCTGTTCGTCGGTGACTCCGTCCGGGATGTGGCTGAGCACGGTGTCGGCGAAGGGTATGCGGACGTACTCGGCGTGACCGCCGGCCACCGCGGTGGCACCGACGACGGTGTCGTAGCCGAACAGGCCGACCTCGGCGCACTGGTAGTGCCAGCCGCGCCGGCAGTACCAGCAGTCGCCGCAGGCGATCACATCGGAGGCGACCACTCGGTCGCCGGTCCGGAAGCCGCGTACGGCGGGCCCCGTCTCCTCGACCACTCCGGTGAACTCGTGGCCGGTGACGGTGCCCGGCGTGAAGCCCGGGATCTCGCCGCGGTAGGGGTGCAGGTCCGTGCCGCAGATCGCGGACCGGACCACCCGGACCAGGGCGTCGCCGGGGTCCACGAGGGAGGGCACCGGGGCGTCGATGACCCGCACGTCGTAGGGGGCATGCCATTGCAGGGTCTTCATCGGATCGTACCCCCACGGGTCGCGGTGAGGAGCCCGGCTGCCGCGACGCCCATCACAGAGGCGTACTCGGCCGGGGTCAGGGCGGTGCCGTCGGGCCAGAGCGAGCTGTCGGTGGCGAGCTCACGCATCCGGGACACCGAGTCGGTCATGGTGCAGAAGGGATGGTCGGTCCCCCACAGCAGGCGGTCCAGGACGCCGAGGGAGCGGGCCCGGGCCAGAGCGGCGGCAACCGTGGCAGCCGGGCGGTACCAGCTGAAGATGGACAGGTCGGCGTAGACGTGCGGGTGTCGGGACATCAGGTCCAGCGCGGTGTCCGTCCAGGGAGTGCCGAGGTGGGCGAGGATCAGCCGCAGCTCCGGGAAGTCGGCGGCGACCCGGTCGAGCAGCCGGGGGGAGAAGAACCGCGGGTCGGCCTTCTTCGCCGGGGTGTAGCCGGTGTGCACCAGGACCGGGACGCCCAGTTCCTGGGCCACCTCGTACACGTCGTTCCAGCGCGGGTCGGCCGGGGACATGCGCAGATAGCACGGGGCGGTCTTGAGCCCCGCCAGCCCCAGCTCGGTGATCGAGCGCCGGAGTTCGTCCGCCGCTCCCGGGGTGCCGGCGTCGACCGAGGCAAAACCGGTGAACCGGTCGGGGTGCCGCGCACAGATGTCGGCGACGAACTCGTTGGGGACCTTGAACCCCTCGATCCGCTGGACGTCGAAGGCGAGGAGGAAGGCACGGTCCACCCCGGCCTCGTCCATATGGGCGAGAAGCCGGCCCTCCGGCGCGGACAGGGCTTCCGGCGGCATACCGGTGGTGGCCATCATCTCCTCGGCGAAGGCGGCCGTGTAGTGGCGGTAGAACTCACCCGCGTGGACATGAGCGTCGATGATCACGTGTGGTCCTTCCGTCGTTCGGTCCAGGTGGCCAGATGCACGGCCTTGGGGCCGAGGTCGAGGGGTTCGCTGCGCCCGTCGTGATGGAGGGTCGCGCGGACCGGTTGGGGGGCGTGGTTGATCACCAGCGCGCACCGCTCGTCGCCGCGGCCCAGTACGGTCACCTCGACCTCGGGGCTGTCCACGGTGGGACCTGCCGGATAGTGGTCGGTGACGCCCTCCGCAGCGGCGATGTCGGCGTACAGCCGGTGCCAGGGCGCCTCCTGGAGACGGTAGGGGGCGTTCAGCTGCCGCTCGAACGGGGCGTTCAGGTGGTAGGCGACCCCTTGGCCGTACCGGTGCCGGGTAAGGGCGGGCGAGCCGTTGCGGAACGCGGCGAGCACGGTGGCGTTGGTCGCCGCGAGCACCGGCAGTTGACCAGGCTCCCGGACGAACGGGTAGTGGGTACCCTGCCAGGTGAAGGAGTCGACGTCGGCCGCGCGGAGGGTGAAGTCAACGGTCCGCACCCCGAACAGCTCCTCCCCGCCGAAGCCGTGTAGCAGGTCGCCGCCGGTGTAGAGCAGGACGCCGCCGGCAGCCACGTAGTCGGCCAGAGCCTGCTGGTCCGCCAGCGTGAGGTGGCGGACCGAGGGGCAGATCACCATGCGGTGGCCGCCGGGGCCGTCCGGGGCGGCAGGGACACGTGAGGTGAACGCGTACGGTAGATGGGCGCGTTGCAGCAACTGTGCTGCGTAGAAGCCGGCCGCCGCGTCGGAGCCGCCGCTCGCGAGGTAGCCCGCGTCGCCCTCCTCCCGATGCTCCAGGAGATGGACGCCGACGGGGGCGGGCAGCTTGCGGAAGCCGGCCAGTTCACCAGTGGCCCGCCGGGCGAACTCCTGGAATGCCTCCATGGCAGGCTTGGGGGTGCCGTCGGCCCGCAGCAGTCCTACAGAGCGCTCATTGGGGCGCAGGGCATAGGGCTTGCGCACGGTGGTGAAGTCCTGCCAGCACCAGACGATCACCCCGCAGGCACCGGCGGCCAACGCGCTGTGGGCCGCGGCCCTCAGGTAGTCCCGGGCAGTCTCCTCGTCGCAGCCGTAGCTGCCGAACTCGTCGACCAGCACCGGGCGGTGGGCACGGCCGCGGCGCACCAGGTACGGCACGAAGGAACTGGCTTTGGGCGAGGCGACGGATTCCATGTGGAACGGGGTCCACACCGGGAAACCGTGCAGGCCGACGAGGTCCAGCGGATCGGCGTTCTCGGGGCGGAAGGAATGCTCCCCGGTGACCGCGGACGCCTCGTTCGCCTGGAGGACCAGGGCGCCGGGGTGCGCCTCGCGAACGGCCTCGGCCAGCATGCCCCACCAGTGGCGCACGGCTTCGGGGCCGAGCGTTCCGGATGCGGCCCCGTCGACGTGGATGACCTCGTCGCCGAGATCGTATGCGAGGACGTCACCCGCCTCGTACAGCGTCGCGGCGACGTGGCGGACAAAACCGACTTGGCGCTCGGCCATCTCCGGGTCGCGCCAGAGGTCGCGGCCGGCCCGCCAAGGTGGCTCGAAGCGCTGCCCGTTCATCCAGATGGTCAGCAGCGAAGGCAGCAACTGCAGTCGGTGCCGGGCTGCGAGGGAGGCGAAGGCGCGCATCCGCTCGATGGCGGTCCTGTCGTAGACCCCGGGCTCGGGCTCGAAGTCGGCCCAGAAGACGAAGAAGCGAACTGTGTTGAACCCGAGTTCAGCCATCCGTGCGAAGTCGGCTTCGAGCTGTTCGGAGTCCCAGTCCCGCCAGTAGTCACAACCGGTTGACGAGGGATGGTAATTGAAACCCACGCTGAAGTACGGCTCGCCGTTCCGCAGGAATGTACCGTCCTGGAGGGTGTATCGGTGGACCGCTCGCGGGCTCACGCGTCCACCCCGGCGGTCTGCGAGACGGCATCGCGCAGGGCGTGGATGACCAGGTCCGTGTCGTCGTCGGTCATGTCCACGTGCAGGGGCAGCGAGAGTTGACGTTCCATCACATCCTCGGTGACGGGCAGGTCTCCCTCCCGGCAGCCGAAGCGTGACCGGTAGGCGGTGAACAGGTGAGTGGGGGGATAGTGCACCCCGCTCTGCACACCCGCTGCGCGCAGCGCCTCCTGGACCAGGCCGCGGGCCGTTCCACCCGGCAGCAGGACCGCGAAGAGGTGATGGGCCGCGAGCTCCACGGGACGGTCGTGGTAGGGCAGCCCAAGGCCGGGCGTTCCGGCGAGGCCGCGGCGGTAGCGGGCGACGATCTCCTGCCGGCGCCGCTGTCGCTCGGGCAGGTCGGCCAACTGCGCCAGTCCGATCGCACTGCCGAGTTCGGTCGGGCGGTAGTTGAGGCCGAAGGAGTCGACATCGTAGAGGGAGGGGCCCCCACGGTGGCGGTCCTGGGCGCTGACGGTGAGGGAGTGCGAGCGCAGCCGGCGGATCCGGCCCAGCAGCTCCGGGTCCCGTGCGACCGCCATGCCGCCCTCTCCGGTGGCCAGGTTCTTGGTGGCGAAGAAGCTGTAGCACCCGATGTCGCCGACGGTGCCCAGGGCTCCGTGCGCGGAGCGGGTCGCGGGTGCGTGCGCCGCGTCCTCCACCAGGGCCACACCGTGTGTGCGGGCGAGGGCGGCGAGCGCGGGCAGGTCGGCCGCCTCCCCGCCGTAGTGCATGGCCACGATCGCTCTGGTCCGGGGGGTGATGCGGGCGGCGACGTCGACAGGGTCCACACACAGGTCGGTCGGGCCGGTGACGTCGGCGAAGACCGGGGTGGCTCCGCAGAGGGTGACGACGGCCGCGGCGGAGACAAAGCTCAGCGACGGAAGCACCACTTCGTCTCCGGGACCGAGGCCCAGAGCGAGGAAGGCCAGGTGCAGGGCGGCCGTGCCGTTGCTGACCGCGACAGCATCGCCGGTGCCCGCCGCCCGGGCGAACGCCTCCTCGAACTCCCGGGTGACCGGGCCGTTGGACAGCCAACCCGAGCGCAACACGGCTGCCACGGCGTCGGCCTCGGCCGGGCCGAGTCGCGGCCGGTAGAGGTTCACCTTCCAGTCGGACATCTTTCCACCATCCCCCCGCGCGCCGGTGGTGCGCGGTGTTTCGATCGGGTGCCGCGTGCGTGTGCATCGGGCACGGCGCATGGCGCCGGCAGCGGGGCCACCGGGAGGCATGCGCGGGCGCCCCCTGCGGTCCCTGTTCGTGCCGGACCGCCGGGGTACGGCCTAGGAAGGGCCGGGAGGCTGCGCGGTGAAACTGGCGTACACGGCCTCGACCGTGTCCGTGACCGCTTCCCAGCCCAGTTCCCGCCCGGCACGGGCCCGGCCGGACTCGCCCATCGCGGCCGCCCCGGCGGGGTCGGCGAGCAGTCGGCCCACGGCCGCCGCGACGGCGTCGGGAGTCGGCTCGCACAGCAGGCCGTCAACACCGTGCCGGACAACCTCCTCGCTCCCCGCGAAGTCAGCGGAGACGACCGGCTTCCCGCTGGCCCACGCCTCGACGAAGACCAGCGGGAAGACGTCCACGGTGGAGGGCAGGCAGAGCAGGTCGCAGGCGGCGAGGGCATCGGCCTTCTCGGCCTCGTCGACCAGGCCCAGGTCGAGGATCCGCGGGTCGCGGTGGGCTGCGAACACCTCCGCACAGTCCTCGTCCCACTCGGGACCCGCGAACACGAACCAGGTTTCGGGGTGGTCCGCCCACACGGTCCGCGCGGACCGCAGGAGCAGTTCGTAGCCCTTGGAGCGCATCTTGCGTCCGACGAACAGGACCATCGGTCCCTTGACGCCGTGCCGGGCCCGGAAGGCCGCGCCGTCGGGTGCGGTGCTGCTCAGCCGCGGCCCCTGACCGATGAGGTGCAGGGCCGACGGGGGGACGCCGGCGTCGGCGAACACCGCGCGCTCCGTCTCGGTGAGCACAAAGACGGCGTCCGCAGCCCGGGCGACCTCCAAGACGGCCGGCCGGTCCCGCCACACACCGGGGGCCGAAGCCGGTGTGAAGACAAAGGGCACCTGCCACTCCCGAGCGAGCCGAAGCGCGGCCTGCGGGTAGTCCGGCCACACGCAGTCGAGAGCGTGGACCACATCGGGCCTGTCCTCGGGCGGGGCCGCGGCCGGCAGCTCGCGCACCTCGACACCCGCCGAGGCCATCCACCGGCTGGACTCCTCGTCCATGCCGGTGCAGTAGAGCCCGACGTGATGGCCGCGCCTGCGCAGCGACTCGGCGAGGTACTGGGCCATCACCTCGGCGCCGGCACGAGCCGGGACGTAGCCTCGGTGGACAACCCGCACCCGCGTCATGTCCGCCGCTCCCGGGCGGCGAGGTACCACTCGTGAGTGCGACGGACGCCCTCGCGCAGGTCGGTACGCGGCTCGTAGCCGGTCAGGGAGCGCAACAGGGAGATGTCCGGGACGCGGCGCTCCGGCGAGAGCGGCGGGGCGGGGTGGACGTCGAGCTCCGGGTGGCGGCCCACCACGTCGAAGACCACGTGGGCGAGTTCGTCGATCCGGATCTCCTCGCGGTCGTTGCCCACGTTGACCAGGAGGGTCTCCTTCGTCGGCAGGGCAGTCAGCGCGACGATGGCCGCCACCGCGTCCTCGACGTAGCAGAACGCCCGGAACTGGTCGCCACCGAAGATCTCGAACGGGTCGGCGCCTCCGAGCAGCCGCTCGATGAACTGTGGGATGACGTGCTCGTACCCCATGCGGGGCCCGTAGACGTTGTGGAAGCGGACCATCCGCAGCGGAAATCCGTACGCCTGGGCGTAGTTGCGGCACAGCAGTTCGCCGGCGATCTTGCTGAAGCCGTACGAGGAGCGGGCCACGGTCGGGTCGGAGACGACCAGTTGCACGTCCTCGGGCGTCGGTACGGGGGCCACGCCCGCCGTGACGCTGCCGGCGTACGCCTCGCTGGACGAGGCGAAGCAGAGGGTGGCCCCGTTGAGGTCCTTGAACCAGTCCAGCACGTGGATGGTGGACAGGAGGTTGGTGCGCAGCACCCGCTGCGGTTCCTCGTTCGAGTAGACGACGCCGACGACGGCGGCGAGGTGGTAGACCTCGTCGAAGTCGCGCGGCATGCCGGCGGGAAGCGGAGTGGTCAGGTCGTGGGCGAGCAGGGTGACCCTGGACCGGAGTTCATCCAGTTCGGCGTCCCGGCGGCCACGGCTGAAGTCATCGACGACGGTGACGTCGTGCTCGTCGGCCAACCGGCGGGCCAGGTGCAGGCCGATGAAGCCGACACCGCCCGTGATCAGGATCTTCTTACGCATGGCCGAGCCTCATTACGTTCGACGTGGCGGGAAGGACGCGCCAAGTGTCGTAGACCACGGCTGGCGGCTGCATGGTGGCCACCAGCGCGTCCAGATCCTGGTCGCGGTAGGAGAGGTGGTTGTTGAGGACCACGGCGGCATGGGCACCCTCGAAGCCCTCGGCCAGGTCCACCGCGCGTACACCGAGCGCGGTGATGCGCTCGCGCGGGACCGCGAAGTCGTGGCCGACGATCTCACCGACCCGGCCGCGCAGTAGTTCCAGCAGGCCCTCATACGCGGCACCGCGCAGGTCGTCGGTCTCGGGCTGCCCCTTGTAGGCAAAACCGGACACCAGCACGCGGGCGCCCGCGGGGTCACAGCCGCGCTCCCACAACGCGGCGAGTACCCGCTCGCCGATCCGGCGCGGAAGCGACTCGTTGAGCTGCCGGGCCGCGGCGATCATGCCCGGGGTGTGGTCGTGTGGCCGGAGCGCGTACATCAGCAGGTACGGGTCCTTGGTCAGGCAGCTGCCGCCGACGAACCCGGGCAGACTGAGGTCCGGCCGCGGGTAGCCGAAGTTGGCGCTCTTGATCAGTTCCACCGCGTCCAGGCCGAGCTTCTCGGCCATCAGCGCCACCTCGTTGCCGAATCCGTAGATCAGGTCCGTGTGGCAGTTGCAGATCAACTTGATCATCTCGGCGGCCTCCACAGAGGAGACCGGCACCACCGTGGGCGTCTGCGAGGCGAACAGCTCGGTGGCACGGCGCACCGCCTCGTCGTTGATGCCGCCGACGATCTGCGGCAGGGAGAGCAGCTCGTCCAACGCCTTTCCCTGGATGGTCCGTTCGGGACAGAAGGCGACCAGCGGATCGGCGACCTTGCGACGCAGCAAGGGCAGCACCAGCTTTCGGGTGGTGCCGACCGGTACGGTGCTGCGGACGATCACCAGGGTCCGCTCGTCGATCCCCTCGGCGATGGTCTCCACCGCTGCCCGCAGGTGCCGCAGGTCGGGGTCGGTGCCGCCGGCCTCGATCGGAGTGCCGACGCAGATGATGACCACCGGCGGGAGCGGTCCGGCCCCGAGTTCGGAGGTGACCCGCAGGCGGCTGCCGCCGGACTCGCGGATGACCTCCTCGACACCGGGTTCGGCGAGCTGGAGCACCCCGGCGTCGAGGTCCTCGGCGACGGCCTTGTTGTACTCGTAGCCCAGTACGCTCTTGCCGGTCTTCAGCAGGGCCGCGGTGAGCGTGACGCCGACGTACCCCAGTCCCACGACGCAGACGTCGTAGTCCGCATTGGACATGGTTGACTCCATCATTTGGCCCCTCGACTTCGACTCGGGTCACATCAGGCGGCCGACGAGTCGCCGGTGGCGGCCCCGACGACCCAGAAGGTCTTCTCCGGCTTTCCACCCAGTTGACGTTTCTGGTCGTCGAGGCCCTTGACCTCGGAACCGCCAGCGTCCACCTCGCGGATCCCCTGCTCCCACATGAGCCGGAACACGTTCAGCCAGGCGTACTGGGGAATCGCGGTGAATCCGGTGCTGTCCTTGAAGAGGCCGGTCAGCCGCTCCCGGAATCGCATCGTCATCGTGCAGTACAGGGCAGCACGGCGCTCACTGATCCGCTCGCCCGCAAAGAACATCGCGGGGAACTTGTCACCGTCTTCGGTGACAATGTTTCCGAGATAGGAGAAGTAGTCACACTCGTTATCGCCACCTGGCTTTTTGCGAACAACGGCAAAATAGTCCTCGGGCGTCGAACCGACAACAGCACCCTGTTCGCGACGGGCCTGGAAATAACCCTCCACCACACTTCGAGCACTTTCCTTCTCGGACCCAGAATAACAGTACGGCTCGATTTCGAAGGAGAGGTGCGGATTGCGCTCCAGGAAATTCTGGAACCGCTGGTAGGCCAGCTTGTTCTTGTTCTTGTACTTCCGACGCTCCTCGCCCGCCAGCTTGGCCACCCGAAGATTGCCGTCCGGGTCCCGCTCGAACAGCTCGTCCAGATAGTAGACGCGGTTGGGGTAGGTCTCGTCCTCCTCCGGGGCGCCCAGGTGCCACGGATCAGCTTCGATTCCCGTGAATCCGGCAGCCAGGAAGGCGTCGCGGTCCCCTGCGGACAGGTGCCGCACGTACACCGACTCCTTGGCCAGCCCCGCCGCGCGGACCGCGCCGATGAACCCGCGCACCGCCTCGACCCGGTAAGGCCCCTTCGGGGCGACGATGTGGAGGTGTTTGGCGACGTGCCCTTCCTTGCTGAAGTATCCCACCCCGAAAATATTGGATCCGTCGTAGTAGACGAGCCCGTTCGGGTGCTTGCTGCTGGCACCCCGTAGATTGTATCCGTTCGCATAGAGCATAAGACCTATATGTCCCATGGCGAACGACCCGTCTTTGAATTTCTGAATAACGTCGAAAGAATCCTCGACCGGAGTTATCTGCGGCCCGAAGATGCTTCTCAACCGGTCCTCGAACTGGTCACGTTCGATCGCGAGAAGGCGCACCGGTATTCAACCTCCAACAGGCCCCTGGAACTTCGTTCTGAGCCGTGGTCCGTATGCCGCGAGCCTATCATATTCCGCTCGTCCGACACATATGAATTGGATTCTCCGTGGTCTTTCGGAATTCACTGCGGGTCACCGGCCAGGCAACACCTCGGCCCGTGAGCGACGCCCGGCCGGCGCGGGCAGCGCCTTCCGGTCCAGCTTGCCGATGGGCGTGAGGGGCAGTTCGTCCAGCTGGACGAACTGACTGGGCACCATGTGCTCCGGCAGGCTGCTTCTGAGGTGGTCCCGCAGTTGCGCCCCGGTCGGTGCGGTGGGGCCGGCGGGGGCCGTGTACGCCAGCAGGCGCGGGCCGCCGGGAAGATCGTCACGGAGTACCACCGCAGCCTGTACGACACCCGGGCAGGATGTCAACGCCTCTTCTACTTCGCCTAGTTCGACCCGAAAGCCGCGCACCTTGACCTGGGCGTCCAGTCGCCCGAAGTAGTCCAGCAGGCCGGTTCGAGGGCGCCGGCACACACGGTCCCCGGTCTGGTACATCCGGGCGCCCGGCTCGCCGGAGAACGGGTCCGGCAGGAAGCGCTCGGCGGTCAGCCCAGGGCGCCCCTGGTAGCCGCGGGCGACCTGGGCCCCGCCGACGAACAGTTCGCCCGGAGTGCCGTCCGGCACCTCGCGCAGCTCCTCGTCCAGCACATACGCCCGGACCGCCGGCAGCGGCCGCCCGATGGAGACGAGTTCGTCGTCCCAGTCGAGCAGGGTGGCAGCCGCCGAGACAGTGGTCTCGGTCGGCCCGTAGATGTTGAACACCTCGCTCACCCCGCGAGCCCGTAGCTCGGCGAGCAGCGCCCTGGGCATGGCCTCGCCGCCGGTGAGCACCGCCTTGATCCGCGGCGGCGGCCCCCCCAGGGCCACCATCTGCGCGAGGGCCGAGGGGACCGCGCACACCGCGTCCCCGGCGACCCAGCTGTCCGGCTCGACCAGGGAGAACACGTCCTGGGCGAGCATCACATGGCCTCCCGCGTGGAGAGGGACAAAGACATCGCACACCGAGAGGTCGAACGACATGGGGCAGGTGGCCACCATGGTGGTGGCGGCAACCGGCCCCAGCAAGGCCGCCGCCGCGGTGATGAACTCGCTCATCGCCGCCCGGGGCACCAGCACCCCCTTGGGCCGACCGGTGGACCCCGACGTGTAGATCACGTAGGCGAGTTGTCCGCCGAGTGCCGGGCCGGACGGGGCGGGGGTCGGGCCGTTTGGCCCGACCTCCACCAGTTCCTCCAGCACCAGTTCCGGACCGTCGTAGTCCAGCGTGCCGGCGTGCCGCCGCTCGGCCAGCACGGCCGCCGCGCTGGAGTCCTTGAGCATGTAGCCGATCCGGTCGGCCGGATAGGCCGGGTCCAGCGGGACGTAGGCGGCGCCCGCCTTGAGGATGCCCAGGAGGGCGGCGAGCATCTCCGGGGTGCGGTCGGCGAGAACGGCGACCCGGCTCTCCGCCCCGACGCCCAACACCCGCAGGCGCCCGGCGATGCGGTCGGCCGCCGCTCCCAGTTCGCCGTACGTCCAGGTACGCCCCTCGCCGGTGACCGCGGGCCGCCCGGGCTCCCGGCTCACCCACCGCCCGAAGGCGGTGACGATGTCGACGACCGGTTCAGCGCTCGGTTTCGGCATGGTGGCCTCCTCTGCTCGACATGACGTGGAGCTGGCGGTCCAGATAGGGCGCCAGGGCACTCTTGGGGTGGGCGGCGACCTCATCCGGCGGGCCGGCGGCAACCAGTTCCCCACCGTGCTCCCCGCCACCCGGCCCCAGGTCGACGATCCAGTCGCAGGACGCGGCGAACTCGACGCTGTGCTCGATCACCACCACGGTGTTACCCAGGTCCACTAGGTCGTGGACGACACCGAGCAGCACCTCCACGTCGGAGAAGTGCAGCCCGGTGGTCGGCTCATCGATCAGGTAGAGGGTTCGGCCGTCGCCACGGCCCATCAGCTCCCGGGCGAGCTTGAGCCGCTGGGCCTCGCCGCCGCTGAGGGTGGTGGTGTCCTGGCCGAGCCGGAGGTAGCCAAGTCCCACCTGGCACAGCATCCCCAACGAGTGCGCGATCACCGGCACGTCCCGGAACACTTCCAGCGCCTCCGCGACCTCCAGGTCAAGGGTCTCGCTGATGTTCCGTCCCCGACAGGTGACCTCCAGGACCCGCGGGTGGTAGCGGAGGCCGTCGCAGGAGGGGCAGCGCATCGAGAAGTCCGCGAGGAAGAGCATCTCGACGCGGATGGTGCCCTTACCCGCGCACCGGTCGCAGCGACCGCCCCTGTCGGTGTTGAAGCTGAACATGGCGGTGGACCATCTGCGCCGGACGGCCTCGTCGGTCTTCGCGAAGAGCTTGCGGATCTCGTCGAACACGCCCACATAGGTGGCCGGCGTCGAGCGGGAGGAGGCGCCGATGGACTCCTGAGTGACCGTGGCCACCCGGCTGAACTGTTCCCAGCCGGTCAGCTCGGTGAACGGCCCGGTGGGAGCGTGTCGGCGGCTCAGCGCCCGCTCCAGGGCTGGCTGCAGGGTACGGGTGATCAGGGAGCTCTTGCCGCTGCCGCTCACCCCGGTCACACACGTCAGCAGGCCGGCCGGCAGGGCCGCGTCCACCCCGCGCAGGTTGTGCAGATGTGCCCCGCGGATGGTCAGCCAGGCGTCGCCGGGCTGCCGCCGGGCCGCCCGGGGGGAGCCGACGACCTGCTCCCCACGCAGGTATGCGGCGGTCCGAGAGCTGGGGTGGCCGATCACCTCGGCCGTGGGGCCCGCCGCGATCACCGTCCCGCCCCGGGTGCCCGCGCCCGGCCCCAGGTCGACGAGGTGGTCGGCGGACTCCATGGTCTCCTGGTCGTGCTCGACGACCAGTACCGTGTTGCCCGCGTCGGCCAGCTGGCGCAGCAGGGCGATCAGCCGCGCGTTGTCCCGGGCGTGCAGCCCGATGGACGGCTCGTCCAGCACGTAGGTGACGCCGACGAGGCCGCAGCCGAGCTGCCGGGCCAGCCGGAGCCGTTGGCCCTCGCCTGCGGACAGGGTGGGCGCCGCGCGGTCGAGCGAGAGGTATCCCAGGCCCACGTCGAGCATGAAGGTCAGCCGGGTGCCGATCTGCGCCAGCAGTTCCTCGGCCAGGTCGGCCAGGAAGGTCGGGGCGAGCTCGGCGCGCACCGCTGCCAGCCACTCGACCAGCCGTGCGACCGGCAGCGCGTTCACCTCGGCGATGTTCAGGTCCGCCAAGCGCACGGCAAGTGCCTCGGGATGGTGGCGGGTACCGCCGCAGCCGGTGCAGCCGTGAGCGGACATGAACGCCTGGTAGAAGGACTTGCGTTCGGGCGAGTCAGCTTCCCGGAACAGCCGCTCCAGGTGCTGGGTCAGACCGTCGAAGGGCTTGGCCGCCAGCTCTCGGGTGAGCGGCTCGGGCAGGGGGCGCTCGGTGGAGCCGCTGAGGACCAGCTCCCGCACGCCCTCGGGGAGCAGGTGCCAGGGCGTATCCAGTCCGGCGCCGGCGCGTTCCAGCACGGTGGGCAGCTCGCGCAGCGGCCACCAGGTCTTCTTGCTGCGGGTGCGGTCACCGAAGAAGGTCAGCGCGCCGGAGCGCACGGAGGCTTCGGGATCGCCGACCAGCAGGCCCGGATCGACCCGGTAGGTGAAGCCCAGCCCTTGGCAGTCCTCGCACATCCCGGCCGGGGAGTTCGGCGTGAACCACTGCGAGGATGTGGCCCGGACCTCCGTCCCGCAGGCGGGGCAGATCCAGCCGCCCGTCAGGTGGCGGATCTGACGGCCGTCCCGGAGGGCGACCAGCCGGCTCCCCTCGCGGTGGGCGGCCTCGATGACCTGCCGCGCTCGGGCCAGCTCCTCGTCGTTCGGGCAGGCCGGGAGAAGCAGTACGCGTTCGGCCGTCAGCTCGTCGGCCGCCTCGGCGGCGGGCCGCACCAGTTCCAGCGGGCCGGCCGCGGCGGCCACCGCGAGGGCTCGCAGGTGCTCGGCGACGTCACGCGGATGGACATCCTGCCCGCATCCGCGGCATTCGTGCCGCCCGGCACGGGCGTACAACAGGCGCAATCGGTCCGAGATCTCGGTGATCGTGCCCACATTCGACCGGGGGTTGCGGCTGATGGTCCGCTGCTCAATGGCCACGGTCGGACTCAGGCCGCTGATCCACTCCACCGCGGGCTTGGGGACCTTGGGCAGCTTGCGACGCACGTATGCGGACAGGCTGTCAAGGTACTGGCGATAGCCCTCGGCGTAGATCGTGTCGAAGGCCAGCGAGGACTTGCCGCTTCCCGAGACGCCGGTGAACACCGTCACCCCGTGCCGCGGCACGGCCAGCTCCTCGATCCGCAGGTTGTGCTCGCGTACTCCGCGGAGCACGATCCAGTCGCGCGGGTCGAATGCGGCGGGGCGTGTGCCACCGCCGTGGTCGGCCTTGCTCATTACACTCACCAGTTCTTCCTGGACGTCGTTCAGTGATGCGGGCGCGGCCCGCCGGCCGGCGGCTCCACTACCAGCGCGGCAGGGCGCAGGTACCCGGGGAGCAGGGTGCGCGAGCGCTTGGTCAGTGCCGCTGTGTCCAGGGCGGCACTGATGCCGTCGTCCGAGAGGCGGGGAGTGACCCGGGCGGTCAGCACGCCGTCGGTGTCGAACCAGACGCGGGCGTCGGCCACTTCGGGCAGGGACGTCAGGGCCCAGCGGCTCTCGGCGGGCCGGACGGTGTAGCCCGCCGCGTCGATCCGCTGGTCGGCCCGGTCGCCGAGCAGTTCCAGACCGCCGTCCGCCGTCTCGCGGGCGAGCAGTCCGGTCGTACACGCGCCGCCGGGGACCGCCGGCCCCGCCGCGTGCAGTTCGCCGACGGCGCCCGGAAGCGCCCGGCGCCCGGTCGCGTCGATGGGCCACAAAGCGGGCTGGAGCGGGGCGGTGGCGTCAGCGGAGCCCTGCGGGGCCGCAGCCAGCGCCGGACCGCGGCCACGGTCGGGACCGGCCGGGACCGGCCACAGAGAGAGGCCGGCGGGCCCCACGGCACGCAGCACCACCGGGGCCGCAGGGCCGGTCAGGGTCGGAAGCCTGCCGTGCTCACCGGTGACCACCAGGGTGCGGAGCCTGGCCGCGTCCGCGGGGGCGACCCGGTGCAGGACATCGGCCGGCAGGACCGCGACGTCCACTCCGTCGACCGGCCAGGTGCCCGCAGGACCCGAGTGGGTGACGGCGGTCGCCCCTGCGGAGAGCGGCATCAGCAGTTGGAGTAGAACGGACACGGTGCCGGGCGGAGCGGCGGCCAGGCACCGGGTGCCCGGCCCGGCCTGGCAGCGGCCGGCCCAGAGACGGGCCAGCGCAGCCAGCACGGCGGGCTCCAGCCCAGGTCCCGTCCCGGTGGCGACGTCCCGGCAGTCACGGAGCGCGGCGAGCAGGCGGACGGCGGATTCGGTGGTGGGTGCCACGGCCTTGAGCGGCAGTGGGCCGTCGGCCGGGGAGCCCTGCGGCACCTCGGCAACCTGCTGCCACAGCTCCCCGTAGGTCACACGGCCCGCCGGGGTCTCCAGGGCAGTGTCGTGGGGGCGCAGCTCCGCGGCGCGGCGCACCATCGCGGCCACGTCCCGTGCGGTGTCCCCCTCCACCGCCCCGCCCGGGGTGCCGGCCCGCGCGGCAGGCGGTACGCGGGCCGGGACAGCCAAGTCGGCGGTCTCGGCCCCGGGGCGGTCGAGCGCCTCGATGAGCAGTTCCTCGTACTGGGCCACCAGGCGGGCGGCACCCGCCTCGGTGAACAGGTCCTCGGCGAGCACGAACTGCACGGCCAGGGTGTCCGGCTTCTCCACGAGCCGGACCTCGATGTCGAACGCGCTGGACGCCGTGGGCTCGCCGACGCGGGTGAAGTCAACGCGCAACTCTCCAAGGTCGGCGCCGGCAACGGAGTTCCTCGCGTGCACGCTGAGGACCATCACCTGGGTGACAGGGTTGTGGCTCTCCTCGCGCCGCGGCCGTAGCCGCCCAGTGATGCGGTGTGCGGGCATGTCGGCGTGCTCCTGCGCCTCCAGGACGGCGGCACGGGTGGCGGCGAGCAAGTCCCGGAAGGTGGCCGCCGGATTCTGCGGCGCGACCACCACCGAGATCATGTTGCCGAAGTCGCCGATCAGGTGCTCCACCTCAGGACGGGTCCGGTAGGCGGTGAGCGTGCCGAGGGCAAACGCGGGCTGCCCGGTGGCCCGGCCGAGCAACAGGTGGAGGACGGCCGTGAGAGCGATGTACGTGGTCACCCCGGACTCCCGGCACAGGGCGCGCAGTCGCTCGCTGACCGTCGTGTCCAGGTGGAGTTCGAGGACTCGCCCGCGGAAGGAGCGGACGGCGGGGCGGGGCAGGTCGGCCGGCAGGTCGAGGAGGGCGGGCAGGCCGCTCAGCCGCGACTCCCAGTAGCCGAACTCGGCCTCCATCCTGGCCTCGTCCATCCACCGGCGCTGCCACAGCGAGAAGTCGGAGTACTGCACCGGCAGCGGGCTCAGCGGGGAGGGGCGCCCAGCCCTGAACGCCGTGTAGAGCTCGCCCACCTCGTTCACCAGCACGCGGATGGACCAGTCGTCAAAGGCGATCTGATGTGTCGTCAGGGCCAGTACCGCGCTTTCCTCGCCGGTCCGCAGCAGCAGGGCCCTAAGCAGCCGGCCCTCGGCGAGCACGAACGGTCTCGTCCGCTCCTGCTCGACCAGGCTGACGAGTTCCGCCTGCTGCCGGTCCGCCGGCACCTCCCGCAGGTCGTGCTCGGTGACCATCGGTCCGGCCGGGGGTTCCTCGGCTGCCTGGACAGCGGCGCGACCCAGGACGTGGAAGCCGGTGCGCAGGATCTCGTGGCGGGTGACGATCTCGCGGAGCACCCGGTCCAGCACGGCGACGTCGAGGGGGCCGTCGAGCCGGAGAGTGGCGGAGACGTTGAACATCGGCGACGCGGGTTTCAACCGGCTGTTCCACCACACCCACTCCTGGGTGTAGGAGAGCGGGAAGAGGTTCATGACACTTCCCTCCTGCTCCACCAGGCGGCCCAGCCGGCCGCGGTCCGCCGGAGTGAGGGCGGCGAGCTTCTCGGTCCAGCGCATCGGTCAGCCCTTCCCGTCCGTCAGGGCGCCCAGCTGATTCAGCAGGTCGTCCAGGCCCGCCTCGGTGCGTGCCACCGACAGGATGGGGCCCGGTGCGCCGACGGTGGCCGCGTCGCCCTGCCGCTCGACAAGCCCGGCCAGGCGCGCGACGGTCCGGTTCTCGAACAGCGCCCGGACGGCGATCTCGGCGCCGAGCGCCTCCCGGACCCGGTGGGTGACCATGGTGGCCAGCAGGGAGTGGCCGCCCAGGGCGAAGAAGTCGTCGTTCAGGCCGACCCGGTCAACGCCGAGGACCTCCTCCCAGATCGCCGCGAGAGTCTTCTCCACCTCGGTGGCCGGGGCCACGTACGGCTCGTCCGCGTCCCCCTCGGCCGGCGGGGCTGGAGGAAGCGCCGCGAAGTCGGTCTTCCCGTTGGGAAGCAGCGGGAGGGCGTCGAGCCGGACAAGGGCCGCGGGCACCATGTGGTCCGGCAGCACTTCACCCACGTGCTCGCGCAGCGCACGAGCGGTCGGTGCGGGGCCCTCGGCCGGGATCCAGTGGGCGACCAGGCGGAGTTCCGTGCCTTCGGCGCCGTCGTCTCCGTCCGGGGCTTCGGCTCGGACCACGCAGTCGGCGACTCCGGGGTGCTCGCGCAGCCGGGCCTCCACCTCCGCGGGTTCCACCCGGAAGCCGCGGATCTGGATCTGGCGGTCGGCACGGCCACAGAAGCGGACGGTGCCGTCGGGCTGGTAGCGGCCCAGGTCCCCGGTGCGGAACCAGCGGTCCTCCGGCTCCCCGGTGACCGGGCTGGTCAGGAAGCGGGCGGCGGTCAGCCCGGGGTCCGTGGGGTAGCCGGCGGACAGGTGCGGGGAACGGATGTGGATCTCGGCGAGTTCGCCCACGCCGGCCTGTTCGCCTGCGGCGTTGAGCAGGACCAGCTGGGAACCGGGGGTGCCCGGGCCGAGCGGGATCTCGACCGCCGGTCCTCCGACCGGTACGTGGTAGGCGCTCATCACCTGGGGCGTCTCGGTCGTGCCGTAGAAGTTGACGCAGCGCACACCGGGGTTGAGCGACCGGGCCAGGGCGACGTGATGACCGCGCAGCCGGTCACCGCCGAAGAACAGGTACCGCAGGCCGGGGACGGTGCGCGCGGCGGTCCGACCGCCCAGCAGGTACTCCAGGGTGGCCGGGGTGAGGTTGGCCAGGGTAACGCCGCGCTCCTCGGCCCACTCGGCGAACCGGCCGGGCAGCGAGGCATGGTCGGGAACGCAGACGGTGGCGCCGAGGGCAAGCGGCACAAGGATGTCGCGCAGCATCGGGTCGTGGCCGGGGGCCGAGAGCAGTGCAAAGCGGTCGTCAGCGGTGAGGCCGTAGGCATCCGCGAACCAGTCCGTGAAGTGCGCGAGCGGGCCGTGGGTGCCGAGCACCGCCTTGGGGCGGCCGGTGGAGCCCGAGGTGAATGCCAGGTAGGCGGGCGAGTTCGGGCCGAGTTCGGTGACCGGCGGCCCGACGGGCCGCCGGTCAGCCTCTTCCCGACCGGGCGGCGCGGGCCAGGAGACGGCGGTGGCGCGCACCGCTTCCAGCAGTTCGGTCGGGGCCTCGGCCCCGCCGGTGCACACCAGGCCGCGAGGAGCGGCGAGGGCCGCCTGTCCGGTGACGCGGGCGGCGGGTTCTGCTGTGTCCAGGACCAGGAAGACGGCCCCTGCGGCGAGGGTGGCGAGCATGGCGCAGGCAAGTTCGGCACCGCGCGGTCCGTACAGGGCCACCACGTCGCCCGGTGCGATCCCGTCGGCCCGCAGCCGGTGCGCCAGCGAGTGGGCGCCTCGGGCGAGTTCCCCGTAGGTCCAGGAGCCGTCCCGCTCTTCGACGGCGATGCGGTCCGGCGTGGTGCGTGCCCGCTCGGCGAACGCCTCGGGGAGGCTCTCGTTCCAGGTGACCGCGAGCGGCAGGGAGGGGTTCGGCAGCACCGCGCGAGCCCGTTCCGTGACCAGGCTGTACGAGGAGATGGTGCGGCCGGGGTCGGCCGCGATCTGCGCGGCCAGGGCGACGTAGGCCTCGAGCAGATGCTCCGCCCGCTCTTCGGTGAACAGGTCGGCGTTGTGCACAAGGGTGAGCGCGCGGCCGTCGAGACCCGCGTAGAGGGTGAGGTCGAACTTGGCGCCGGCATCGGGTACGTGCAGGAACCGTGCGGTCAAGCCGGGCAGCTCCAGGCGCTGCTCGACGAACGGAACCATGTTGAAGAAGACCTGGAAGATCGGCGTGCGGTCGAGCCGTCGCTTGGGCTGGAGGTCGATCAGGATGCGTTCGAACGGCAGGTCGCGGTCGGCGTAGGCGTCGTAGGCGGTGTCCCGTACCTGCCCGAGCAGATCGCGGAAGGCGGGGTCGCCGGAGAGGTCACTGCGCAGGGCCAGGGTGTTGACGAAGCAGCCGACGAGCGGTTCGATCTCGGACCGTGTGCGGCCAGCCTCCGGGATGCCGACGATGAGGTCGTCCTGGGCGCTGAGGCGATGCAGCAGCACCTTGAAGGCTGTGAGCATGACGGTGAACAAGGTGGCCCCGGACTCCTGCGCGATCCGCCGCAGACCCTCGGCGGTCTCCGGGGGGACGATGCGCTCGGCGCGGCCCGCGCGGAAGGTTCGGACGGCTGGGCGGGGCACGTCCAGCGGCAGGGCGAGGTCCGGGAGCTCGCCACCCAGCCGCTCGCGCCAGCGGCCGAGCTGGGCGGCGCACTCCTCACCGTCCAACCACTGGGTGTGCCAGGCGGCGTAGTCCCCGTACTGGATGGGCAGGGACGGGAGGTCAGCCGGGCGATCTTCGGTCAGTGCCCGGTAGTGCGCCGCGAGTTCGTTCGCCAGGACGGACACCGACCACCCGTCGGCGACGATGTGGTGCAGGGTGAGCAGCAGGATGTGCTCGTCCTCACCGGTCCGCAGCAGGGTGGTGCGCATGAGCCTGTCCCGGGCCAGGTCGAACGGGGCGGTGGCCTCCGTCTCGGAGCGCCGCTCCACCTCGGCGGCACGCTCCGCATCCGGCAGGTCGCGCAGGTCGTGCCGGACCAGCGGGACGTGCCGCTCGGCATGGACACGCTGGCGGGGGCGGCCTCCGACATCCTCAAAAGAGGTGCGCAGCACCTCGTGCCGGGCCGTGATCCGATTGACGGCCCGCTCCAGCAGCTCGGGGTCCAGAGTTCCGGTCAGGCGGACGGCCGCGGGCATGTGGTAAGTGGGGTTGCCCGGTTCCATCCGGTCGAGCAACCACAGCCGCTCCTGGACCGGGGAGGCGGGGAGGGTGCCGTCCGCGGTGCGCGGCACCGGCTGCGGACCGTCGGTGGTGGCGCCCGCTGTCAGGAAGGCGATCAGCTCACCCTTGTGTGCGGTGATCCCGGCGCGCAGCTCCTCGGAGAGACCTCCGGAGGGTGCGCTGTAGCGCAGTCTTCCGTCCTCCACCCGCAGGTGGACGTCCTGCTCACGCAGACGGGCCAGCAGATCGATCAGCGACATGGTGCGCCGCACTCCTTACTTGTCCACCGCGATGATGCGGAACTCGCTGGTGTATCCGAGTCTCTGACTGTCTCTCAGCCAGGTCTGCTCGGTGGTCGGAAGCATCTCGCCGACCGAGATGGTCAGGCTGTCCTCCGGCTGCTCGGGGGCACCGCGGACGACGTGGGCGAAGGCGTTGACGAACAGCGGGCTGTCCAGGTCGACATAGAACGGCTTGGTCTCGTGGGCGTCCTTGACAAAGACGAACCGGGGAACCGCGTGTTCGCGGGCCCAGGCACGTGCGGCCGTGAAGCGGGCCGCCTCGTCCTTCTCCCAGGCGAATGCGAGTTCAGCCGGGTGGAACCGCCAGGACTCGCGGCACACCACCAACTTGTCCACGGTCACCCGCGGGGTGTGCCTGCGGGCCGGCATCAGCTGGAACCGGTTGACCACCTTGAAGCCGATCGCCTCCGCGAGCAGTTCGACCAGGTCGAACTCCGGACCGTCGGTGCCGGCGCGGGCCACCACCCGGCCGTCGCGCAGGCCGATGCGGACCTCCGCGGCGTTGAGCGCGCGCGGGTGACCGGTCATCCAGGAGCCCTCGTCGCCGAGCAGCAGGTGGTAGTCCCGGTCGGTGAACAGACAGGTGGAGGTGCGGGTGGAGTAGAGCCATTCCTTGGGCAGGACCGGTCGCACCCGGGGGACCTGCATGTCGGCCAGGGTCGCCCGCTCCAGCGCGTCCGGGTCCGGATGCTGGTCCACGAAGAGCAGGTTGCGCAGGGTGTTGACGCCGACGTGCAACTCACCCATGACCAGCTGGTAGTCGCCTGCGGCGACCGCCTCCTGCCCAGTGGCGGCGATCATCACGTCCGGCGCCTGGTAGCGGGCGCCGGCCCAACCCGGAGCCGCGGCCGCGAAGGTCCGGGCGACGAGCGGACGCAGCCGCTCCGAGGCGAACGTGACGCTGCGGCCCTCCAGGGGGCCGAGCACGGTGCCCCAGCGCTCCTGTAGTTCGGACACGGCACGGTCGACGATCCGCTGGTCCGGGCCGAGGACAGCTGACTGGACGTGGGGCAGGATGTCGGTCAGCCGGAGTTCCGCGTCCGGACGCCCGGCGATCAGCAGGTCGTACGCGTGCCGGAACTCCTTGCGGTACCCCTCGGCGACACACGCGGTCAGCCAGCGGGCGGAGTCCAGTATCAGGGAGAGCGGGCGGCCCAGTTCGGCGAGCAGCTCGGGACCCATCTCGACCCGGTCGGCACGCCGACAGTCCTCGTACACCAGGGTGCGGGCGCCGTAGGTCTCGCCGTGTGCCCGGGTGGCCGCGGTGCCGGTCAGCTCGGTGAAGTCGGTCTCCAGGTCGGCGAGGGCCCGCTCCAGTTCGTCGGGCTTGCCGGCCGCGGCCGCTACCCGGTCCCGGGCGGCGGTGAGACGGTTCAGCCGGGCGAGGACGTCGGCGCGCAGGGCGGGATCGCCGATCCGCTCCAGCTGCTCGCGCAGCGCCAGCTCGGGGCGGGGCTGCAAGGGCAGTGCAAGATCCCAGGCGATGAGTCCGGTGGCTTGCAGGGATTCCAGCAGGGCCAGCCCCTCGGTCTCGCCGAGTCCCAGTTCCTCGGCGACGTCCACACCGGTACGGCCGCCGTCGCACAGCGCGAGGACGGAACGCAGCACCGCGGCCTTCGCGGAGGGCAGCTCAACGGTGCGGCCGGGCAGGCGGAGAGTGGTGCCCTCCAGGCTGGCGGTCGGCAGCCGACGGGGCGGGAACCAGCGGCGCAGCTCGGCCCCGGTACCCAGGGAGCGCACCAGGGCGTCCAGGCACCACTGCTCGAAGTACACCTCACGGCGGGCCACCAGCGAGTTGCCGGGGGCGACGGTGAGAGGTGCCCCCTCAGGAACGGCCTCCGCCCAGCCGACCGGTCCGAAGAACCCAATGGAGTCGTTCTTGACCGTGTAGCGCTGCAGGTATCCGGCGACCAGGGCTTCGTGCTCGCGACGGCGGGAGTTGCGCCGTCCGTCGCCGCCGACCTTGCGCACGCCGTCGGTGTATGCCTTGCGGTTCTGCCAGAGGACGGCCTCGCGGAAGCGGGGCTCGGCGGCGGTGCGGTCGAGGACGGCGGACAGCCGGGCGAGGTCCTCGGCGAAGGCCTTGTCCAGGTCGCGTTCCGCATCGGCGACTCGTGCCTCGGCGGCGGCGAGCGCGCCCACTGCGGGCAGCGAGGCGCACTCGGGTCCGGGCAGGCCGCCCTTGTTCAGCCGGCTGATCGCACGCAGCAACGGACGCCGGCGGGTGATGTCACCCCATGCGCCGACGGCGCGCAGGGTGTCGAGTTCCGTGCGGAGCGCCTCCACCGCGGTGGCCCGGGCGGCCGCCGCCGCAGCACGGGCCTCCAGCAGCCGGTCGGCGGCCGCGGCTCCGCCTGGCGCGGCCAGGTCGAGCACCTGGCCGGCCGGAAAGCCGGTGCCGCGCAGGCCCATGGTCCGCCAGATCCGCCACTCGCCGGACGGAAGGGGGACCAGGTGGCCGGCGAAGTCGGTCACAGTTCGCCTTCCTCTCGGCCGGCGTCGGCGGAGGCCGCGCCTTCCTTGGCCCACAGCAGCGCGTCGATGATCGCCGCTCCCTGTGCGACGGTGCGGGTCTGCATCACGCTGCGGACGGGCACGTCCACGCCGAGGGCGTCGCGGACACCCGAGATGAGCTGGACGGCGAGCAGCGAGTGGCCGCCCAGCTCGAAGAAGTCGTCCTCGACGCCAACGGGTTCGACCCCGAGCACCTCGGACCAGATCTTCGCCAGTATGCGCTCGGTGTCGGTGCGGGGTGCCACGTAGCGGGTCAGGGCGTCCTCCTCGTTTCCGGCGTCGCGTGTCGCGCGCCGTGCCAGCAGTTCGGCCGGGCAGAGCTCGGCGACGGGAGTGTCGGGCCGTTCCAGGAGGTCGTCCAGGACGGTCCGGTAGTGCGCGGCCAGCCGCTCCGCGGTGGACTCGGTGAAGATGTCGCTGCTGTATTCCAGGGCCGCGTGCAACTCGGGCCCCGCGTCCACGACGGTGAGCATCAGCTCGTACTGGGCTGTGCGGTGCGGCAGCGGGTACGGGGTCAGGCGCAGCCTTCCCCACGAGGTGGCGGCCCCGGTGTCCATACCGAGGACAAAGCCGGCCGTCTCCGCGTGCGCATGCGGCCGCTGTAGCACGAACACCGCCTGGAAGAGCGGGTTGCGACCGGGCTCGCGCCGGGGCTGGACCGTCTCCAGGACCAGGGAGATCGGACAGGCCTGGTGGTCCAGGGCGGACAGCACCGTCTGGTGCAGCCTTCCGGTGAAAGCGCGGGGCGTCACACCCTCCTCGAAGCTGCCGCGGACGGCCACCATGTTGGTGAAGTAGCCGACGACGTCCTCTGCGCCCTTGGCACCGCGGTTCGCGGCGGCGGTGCCGACCACCAGTTCCGGACTTCCACTCGCGTGATGCAGAGCGATCTGGAAGGCGGCCAGCAGGACCGTGTAGAGCGTGGTCCCGGTCTCCTTGGCGAAGGCGCGGACACGCGCGGTCCGCCCTGCGTCGACGCGGAACGGAACGCGGCCGCCACGGTAGCTGGGGGTCGCCGGGTGCGGCGCGTCCAGCGGGAGGTCGAGGAGCGGCTGTGGG
Source organism: Streptomyces sp. JJ66 (assembly GCF_019303495.1). Classification (GTDB taxonomy): domain Bacteria; phylum Actinomycetota; class Actinomycetes; order Streptomycetales; family Streptomycetaceae; genus Streptomyces. The sequence continues at coordinate 263,530 of NZ_JAEVFI010000001.1, forward strand.
CCGGCGAGTTCCTGACGCCAGTAGTCCAGCATGGCCCGGCCGGTGGGTCCGGCCAGCAGCCGCCGCTCCCGGCGGACCTGGTCGGCGTAGCGACCGGCCGGGGCTTCCGGCGCCGGAGTGGTGCCGGCGGCCAGGGCCGTGTATCCGCGGCCCAGCTCGGCGGTGAGGTTGACCACCGACCACAGGTCGGCGGCGATGTGGTGGACCGTCAGCAACAGGACGTGCCGGTCCCCGGCCCTGACCAGCAGGTCGGCCCGGAACACCGGGTCGTGCTCCAGGTCGAACGGGCGGTGGGCGAGAGCGAAGGCCCGCTCGGCGAGTTGTTCCGCTCCGTCCGCCCGGGCGTCCGTCACGTGCAGCTCGACCGGGTCATCGGCGCGGAAGGGCACAATCTCGCCCTCGGTCACCCGGTAGCGGGTGCGCAGTATCTCGTGCCGTTCGGACACCTGGCGGAGGGCCGCGCGCAGCGCGTCGGTGTCCAGCGGCCCGGCCAGTTCCACGGCGACCGGGATGTTGTAGGCGGAGGCGCCCGGTGACTGCTGCTGCACGTGCCAGATCGAACGCTGCCCGAGGGTTGTCCCCGGCCCGTCGGATTCGGCGGCCGGGGCGGCCACGGTTCCCGAAGCGGCTCCGCTCTCCGCGCCGGTCGCGGGGTCCGTCACGAGGGTCGCCTCGGCAGCCAGGGCGGCGAGGTCCGCGCCGCCCAGCATCCGGCTCAGCGGTAGTTCGACGCCAAGGTCTTCGCGGATCCGGTTGACGAGCAGGACCGCGGCCAGCGAGTCGATGCCCAGGCTGGTAAGCGGCACCCCGGTGGTGGCGACCTGTTCCGTGGTGCCGCCGAGGGCGTCGGCGATCCGCCGCCGCAGCACCTCCAGAACAAGCGCCGTGCGCCCGGCCGAGTCCAGGGCGGCCACCTCGGCCGGGCCGGGCTCGGTCGAGGCGGCGGCCGTCCCGGCAGTCCCACCGCCAAGCGGTTCGAACCCCCCGGCCGCATGACGCTGGCGGCTCAGCGAGCGCTGGATCTTGCCGCTTGTGGTCTTGGGGATCGCACCGGGCTTGAGCAGGAGCACCTCGTGGACGGCGACATCGCACCTGTCCATCACAGCGGCACGCACGGCCGCCGTGGCCTCCGCCACATCGATCGTGGCCAGCGCACGGCCCTCGACCTCCTGGAGCACCACAAGCACCTGCTCGCCGTCGTGCTCGGCGGCCACGGCCGCGCCGCATCCGGAACGGAAGGAGGGGTGGGCCGCCTCGACCGCGAGTTCGATGTCAGTGGGATAGAAGTTGCGGCCGCGGACGATGATCAGGTCCTTGTGGCGTCCCGTTACAAACAGTTCGCCGCCGGCGAGGAAGCCGAGGTCCCCGGTGCGCAACCAGGTGCGCCCGTCCGCGTTGTCCTGTCCGGCGGGCCGGGCGGCAAAAGCCTCCCCGGTGGCAGCCGGGTTGTCCCAGTACCCCTGGGCGACGCTCGGCCCGTGCACCCAGATCTCACCGATCCGGCGTTCGGGCAGCGGTTCCCGGGTACCGGGCTCGACGATCAGCACCTGCTGATCGGCGGCGGGCCGACCGGTGCCGACCAGCTGTCGGGCCGGTCTGTCCGGGCCAGGCTCGTCGGCCCGGCCCGACTCCAGGCCGGCGGCGTCCACCGCGAGCACCGTCGGTTCGGCGGCCGCCGTGGCGCCGGTGACAAACAGGGTGGCCTCCGCCATGCCGTAGCAGGGCAGGAAGCTGCTGCGGCGGAACCCGCAGTCCCCGAATGCCTCTTCGAAAGCGTCCAGGGTAGACGCCCGGATGGGTTCGGCGCCGTTGAACGCAACCCGCCAGGTGCTGAGGTCTAGTTCCGCGCGATCGGCGTCGGTGGCGAGCCGGGCGCACATCTCGTAGGCGAAGTTGGGGCCACCGCTGAGCTGGGCCCCCTCGGTGGAGACGGCCCGCAGCCACCCCAACGGGCGGCGGAGGAAGCTCATGGAGGACATGAGGGTGACCGGGAAGCCGGCGTACAGGGGGGTGAGGATGCCGCCGATCAGGCCCATGTCGTGGTACGGCGGCAGCCACACGACCGCGCTGGTGTCCTCGTCGCAGCCGAACGCGTCCCCGATCATGGCGAGGTTGTGCAGCAGGTTGCCGTGGCTGAGGACCACGCCCTTGGGCGCCGCGGTCGATCCCGAGGTGTACTGCAGGAAGGCCGGGCTCCCGGCGTCCGGCAGCTGCCCGGCCCACCGGTTGGCGAGTCTGGCGTCCAGGCCGTCGGTGGCCTCCGCGCGCAGAGCGTCCAGGCCAAGGCCGGCGCCGTCGCGACCGAGCAGATCGAGCACCGGGGACACGGTGAGGGCGAACCCGGCTCGGGCGTCGGTGGCGATCGAGCCGAGCCGGGAGGCGTTGCGCACGGAGCGCGGCGGATAGACCGGGACCGGGACCACACGGGCGTACAGGGCGCCGAAGAAGGCCCTGATGTAGTCGAGGCCCGGCGGGTACAGCAGCAACGCACGGTCGGTGGCCTTGGCGCCCCGCTCGCGCAGCAGCCCGGCCACCGCCCGGGCGTCCCGGTCCAGTTCGGCGTAGCTGATGGTCTCCGCGGAGTCGTCGTCCCCGAGGAAGCGGTAGGCGGTGCGGTCCGGTGCCGCTTCGGCCCGGACGCGCAGTAGCTCGACGAGAGTCAGGGTCATGGGCGTCTTTCCCCCTGGTGGCGTGTGCGGCTCCGGACGCCAGCAGCGGCCACCTCGGCGCGCCGGATCTTGCCGGATGAGGACTTCGGAAGCGCGGCGACGAACTCGACGCCGCCAGGCACCTGGTACGGCTGGAGCCATTCCCTGCACCAGGCGCCGAGTTCGGCGGCCGTCAGCGGTCCGGTCGCGACAACGGTGGCCCGTACCCGCTGGCCGCCTTCCGGCAGGTCCTCCCCCCACACCACGGCCTCGGCCAGCAGCGGGTGCCCCAGCAGGACCTGCTCGACCTGCGTCGGATTGACCTTCTTGCCGCCTACGTTGACAAACGTGTCCTCGCGGCCGATCAGGTGCAGCCGTCCTGCGTCGTCCAACCGTGCCAGGTCACCGGTCCGGTACCAGCCCTCGCGCAGCACCTCCGCGGTGGCGCCGGGACGGTCCAGGTAGCCCAGGAACATGGCGGGAGTCCGGACGAGCAACAGGCCCTCGTCACCCGGGGCGACGTCCGCGTCCGCCTTGTCGACCAGCCGCACCTCGACGCCCGGTGCCGGGCGGCCGACTTCCCCGGCCGGTGCCGGCGCGGCGTCCGACTCCGGCTGCCGGCTCGCGATGATCCCGGCCTCGGTGCAGCCGTAGACCTCGCTGATACCTGTGCCGAACCGATCCGCGAACCGTTCGGCGGTCGCCGGTTGCAGAGCCGCCCCGGAGGACAGGCACAGCCGCAACGCGAGGGGGCCGGCGGGGGCCGCCGCGCCAGCGGATCGGACGAGCAGGTCGCAGGCGAGCGGAGTGGCGACGAGCACGGTGGCGCCGGTGCGACGGAGCTCGCCCAGAAGGCGGCCGGGGGTGAAGCGGCCGAGTACCACCAGGCGGGCGCCGGTCAGCAGCGAGGTGACCAGACCCGCGACCATCCCGAAGGAGTGCAGCAGTGGCACGGCCGCGAGCACGGTGTCCTCGGGGCCGTAGCCGAACGAGGCCCGGTAGATCAGGGAACCCCGCACCAGGTTGTGCTGGGTGTGCACAGCCGCCTTCGGCGCTCCGGTGGAGCCGGAGCTGAACTGGTGCAGGAACGGGGCGTTCCCGTCCGGCTCCGGTGGGGCCGGACGCCCGGCCGGTCCCACCTGCGGCAGGCCGTCGGTTTCCATGACCGGGCCCCGCCATCTGCCGGCCGCGTCCAGGGCGATCAGCCGCTCGGAGCGGCCGATCAGCACAGGGGCTTCGGCCTCGGTGGCCAGCCCTTCGAGTTGGGTCAGGGTGGCGTCGGGCTCGGCGGGTACCAGCCTGACGCCCGCCCTGGCGGCCGCCAGGAAGGCGACCACGCAGTCCGGTGTGTTGTCGAAGAGCAGGACGGCGGGACCGGCGCCTGCCGCGGCGAGCCGGGCGGCCGCCCTCTCGGTCTGCCGGTGCAGGTCGGCGAAGTCCAGTCGGACCCCGTCCTGTTCGACGGCGGTGCGGGCGGGCCACCGGTCAGCGGCCGCGGCCAGCAGCCCGCCCAGGGTGCGGGGCGTGTCAGCGGAGGACTGCATCGGCGTCCTCCTTGGCGGCTTCGAAGTCGAGCGTCTGGTGGCGGAAGTAGTGGTCGTACAGCTCGGCGTACCGACCGCCGGCCGCCCGCAGGGAGTCGTGCGTGCCCTGTTCGGCGATCCGTCCGCCGTCGACGACCAGGATCCGGTCCGCCTTGCGGACCGTGGGAAGCCGGTGCGCGACCACGACGGTCGTGCGGCCCGCGGAGGCGGCGTCCAGCCCTTCCTGCACCAAGGCCTCCGTGAGCGGATCCACGCTGGCGGTGGCCTCGTCGAGGATCAGCAGGGACGGGTCTCCCAGCATCACCCGGGCGAGCACGATCAGTTGCCGCTGGCCTGCGGAGAGGCTGCTGCCGCCCTCGTTGACCGGCGTGTCGAGACCCTCCGGTAGGACATCGAGCCAGTCGCCACCGGCCACCGAACGGGCGGCGGCCAGGATCTCCTCGGGCGTGGCACCGGGCCGGCCGAAGCCGATGTTCTCACCGACGGTGCCGGAGAAGAGGAACGGCGCCTGCGGGACGATGCCGAGGTGGCTCTTGTACGCGTCAAGATCCAGCGTGCGGATGTCCTGTCCGTCGATCAGCAGTTCGCCGGCGCCGAACTCGTAGGCCCGTGTGATGAGCCGGATGATGCTCGACTTGCCGGCTCCGGTGTGGCCGACCAGAGCGACCGTCTCACCGCCTTCGATCCTGAGGTCGAGTCCGGTCAGGACGGGCCGGTCGGCCCGGTAGCCGAAGTCGACGCCGCGGAACTCGACGGTGCCCGAGAGCCGGGGTACCGGGAGTCTGTCGCTCTGCCGGACGGCGGGTTCCCGGTCCACCAGGGCAAAGATCCGCTCGGATGCGGCCAGGCCCTGCTGGAACTGGTTCCAGAAGGAGGCGATGCTGGTCAGCGGGAACCAGAACAGCATCAGGGCCTCCAGGAACAGGGACCATTCCCCCGCCGTGACGGCACCCTCGGTGAGCAGCCCCCCGCCGAGCACAACAACACCGACTGTGCCCAACCCGGTGAGGGTGAGCAGCAGCGGGAAGATTCCGCTGAACAGCCGGTTCAGCCGGACGGTGGCCCGGTACCAGCGCTGGTTGACCTCGACCAGACCGGCGTGGGTGGACTCCTCCCGCTGGAAGTTGCGGGCCACGGCGATACCGCGGAGCGTCTCCTGTACGTACGCGTTGATCTGCGCGAGGGACCTCTGCTGCTGCCGCGAGGCACGCCGGGACACCCACCGGAACCCCAGGCTGACCAGCACGATCAGGGCCGCTGTGCCGGCGGTGACCAGGGCCAGCGGAAGGTTGATGACCATCATGGCGAGCAGCAGCAGGCCGATCATCAGGACCTGGCCGACCAGCCCGAGGGTGAGCGTGGCCAGGGTGGCGAACGCCTGGGTGTCCGCGGTGATCCGGCTGGCCACCGATCCTGACGACTGGGCGTCGTGGAACGACATGTCCTGCCGGAGCACCGCCTCGAAGGCACGCCGCCGCATCTCCAGCACCACGTCGCCGACCAGGACGCCCACGGCACGCTGCTGCAGGAAGGTGAGCAGCCAGGCGACGACGCCGGTGCCGAGCGCGGCCGCGGTCAGTGGCAGCACCGCGTCGCCGAGGCTTTCCTGCTCGGCGTTGTCCACGATGTTGGCCACCAGCAGCGGGAACGCGGCGCCGGCCACCGCCGCGCCGACCACGGCCAGCGCGATCAGCGCGACCGTCCTCCTCCTACCGGCGAACAAAGGGCGGATCCGGCGCAGCAGTTCCCGGTCCCCGTAGGCTCGGTCGTAACTGTCCGCGGAGATCCCGTCGAGTATGTGTGCCATCAGTGGACTTCCTCTCCGGACCGGCCGGCCGTCTCCCGCAAGTGCGGCGCGAAGATCCGGTGGTACAGATCGCAGCTCTCCAGCAGTTCCTCGTGTGTGCCTTGGCCGACGATGCGGCCCCGGTCCAGTACCAGGACCAGATCGGCGCTGCGGATCCGGGAGAGCCGGGGGGTGACCATGAAGGTGGTGCGGCCCGCGGCGGCACGCCGGACGGCCTGCTGGATCTTCTGCTCGGTAGCGCTGTCCACGGCGCTGGTGGAGTCGTCCAGCACGAGGATCCGTGGGTCCGCCAGCAGGGCGCGGGCGATGGCGATGCGCTGCCGCTGACCGCCGGACAGGGTGGCCCCGCGCTCGCCGACCAGAGTGTCGTAGCCGTGCTCCGTGGCGGTGATGAACGCGTGGGCGTGCGCGGCCCGGGCAGCCTCCTCCAGCTCGGCCCGGGAGAGTTCGCGGTCCGTGCCGAAGGCAAGGTTGTCCGCGATGGACCGGGAGAACAGCACGACGTTCTGCTCGATCACCGAGATCTGTGAGCGCAGCGTCTGGGCGTGCCAGCCGGTGGTGGCCACCCCGCCCACCCGCACCTCACCGGAGTCCGGCGTGTAGGTGCGGTTCAGCAGTTGGAGCAGAGTCGACTTGCCGCTGCCGGTAGGCCCCACGAGGGCGACGGTCATGCCCGGTTCCACGGAGAAGGAAACGTCTTCGAGGACCGGTTTGCCCTCGTGGCCGAAGGAGACCCGGTCGAAGACCACCGTGCCCTCGATCTCCGCCCGATGGCCGGTCTCGGAGTCCTCCGAACCTGCCCGGTCGGTGATGACCTCAAGGATCCGGCGGGCACCGGCGATACCCAGGAAGACTAGGCCGATGCTGAACGAGGCCAGCTGGGTTGGCGCCCGCAGAGCGCTCATCAAGCCGAGGAAGGCGATGAACTGACCAATCGTCAGGGATTCGGTGGAGACCAGGTGGGCGCCGTGCAGCAGGCCGGCCGCCAGCGCGGCCACCAGCAGCAGGGTGGGCAGGTACAGGGCCTGCGTCTTGGCCTGGTGTACCGAGGCGTCCCGGTAGGCGGTCGCCCGCTCCATGAAGCGGCGCTGCTCGGCAGCCCGGCGGCCGGTGGCTTCGACGGTCTCCATGCCCGCGATGGTCTGCGAGACCTGGGCGCTGAACTCGCCGAACCGGGCCCGGGTGGCCCCGGCGGCCGGATCGAGCCGGCGGCCGTACTCGGCCAGCGCGACGGCGAACAGCACGAGGAACACCAGCGGTACCAGCAGCAGCCGGGCATCGATCAGGCCGATGAACACGATCGGCACGATCAGGCCGAGCAGCATGTCGAGGGTGAGGTCCATGCCGGGCGAGAGCGCCAGGTTGACGGCCTGCGCGTCACCGGTGGCCCGGGCCGAGAGGTCACCGACCGGGCGCCGGTTGAAGAAGTGTTGCCCCTTCTGGAGCAGCGAGGAGAACAGCGTGGCCCGCACGTCGCGTTCCAGACCGCAGGCGTAGGCCTCCAGCGAGTACGTGGCGACAAAGCCGGCGATGCCGCGCACCGCGACGAGGAGCAGCAGCACCATCACCATGGTGTCGAACCGGTTCTGGTCCGGGGTGCTGCCCAGCAGGGAGTCAAAGGCTGCGCCGATGACAAGCGGGACCGCCGCGGCCAGCAGGTGCCATGCCAGCGAACCGGTGAGGTGGGCGGCGATCCAGCCCTTGGACCGGGCCAGGTGTGCCTTCAGGAACGGGCCGACCCGCTCGCCAGACGGCGGGGGCGGGGCCGCTCGCCGCTGCTTCGCAGTGGTCATGCGTTCTCCAGGGGGGTGTCGTCCAGGTCCGGGCCGGGAGCCTGGAGGTAGCCGCTGCGCACCAGTTCCGCGAGGTAGGTGTGCAGCAGGCGCTGATCGATCGTCGGGCAGGCGGTGCCGGACTCCAGGTACGCCGGCCGGGCCGGACCGGGTTCGGCGGCCTCAGGGCCGCTGGGGCCCGGTCCGGGGCCACCCTGCCCAGGGGTGGTGAACAGCTCCAGGAACGGGAACAGGGCGTTCTGCCAGGAGTGTGCGGCCGACTCCTGGAGGGCGGTGAGCCAGTCGGCGTAGGAGACCTTGCGGAGCCGGTAGCCGAAGGCGATGACCCATTCGAAGACCGTGTCCAGGCCGACCGGTTCGGGGTGGGCCAGGTCGAAGGAAGCCGGCTCCGCCCCCGGGCGGGAAGCGAGCGCCAGCAAGGCCCCGGCGACCCGGTCCACCGGCACCAGCTGCACCGGGAAGTCCAGGTCGGGGTAGCACCCGAGCTGAACACTGCCCTTGATGATCGCCCAGATCAAGTCCTTCGGGTTGCCGATTCCGGTGGCGCTGTGCCCGCCGACGTAGTCGGGGCGGTACACGTCGACCGGGACACCACGTCCCCGGGCGGCGACCGCCAGGTGCTCGGCGGCCCACTTGCTCTGGTTGTAGCCGCCGGTAACGGGCGCCGCCGGGGTGGTGCCGGGCTCAGGTACGGACGCGGTGGAGACGTGATGCACCGGAACACCGCCGCCGCGTGCGGCCAACCGCAGAACCTCCTGGGTGCCGTCCACGTTGGCGGCGCGCAGAGTGGTGTACGGCAGGGTGAAGCTCACCCAGGCGCCGCTGTGGTAGATGGCGTCAAGCCGGCTGGTGAGTTCGTCGAACCGCGCGGCACCGAGACCGAGCAGCGGCTTTTCCAGGTCTCCGGGCTCGACCACAACCCGGCCGTCCGCGGGCGCGGGCACTCCGTACCCGGCGAGGGTCTTTATCAGCCGCCGGGCGCCTTCCTCGGGGTTCTCGGCGCGCAGGAGGCAGTGGACGGTCGCCTCGGTGGTCCGCAGCAACCCGTCTAGCAGGTGGGCGCCGAGGAAGCCGGTGGCACCGGTGAGCAGCACGACCCGGGGTTCCGCGTCGCGCTTCCGCCGGGCTTCCGGCGCCACCGTGATCTCCGCGTCCAGCTCCGGCAGCGCGGTCAGCTCCCCGCCCGGTCCGCCGCTCCCTCCCGCGGGCGCAGGGGCGGTACGGGCGGCGTCCACCCGCTGGGCCAGCTCGGCCACCGTGGTCGCCTCGAACAGGGCGATCAGCGGCAGATCCACCTCGGTTGCCCGGCGCAGTTCAAACAGGACACGAGGCACCAGCAGGCTGTGTCCGCCGACTTGGAAGAAGTCGTCCTCGGGGGTGACCTCCTCGGCTCCGACGACCTTGCGCCAGATGTCGGCGACGAGTTCCTCGGTAGCCGTGGCGAACACGGCGGCGGGTCGCTCGGTGGGTTCCTCGGCGGGCGCGGGCAGCGCCTTGCGCTCGTGCTTGCCGTTGGCGTTCAGCGGTATCCGGTCGAGCAGGGTGATGGTCGACGGCACCATGTAGTACGGCAACTGGGTGCGCAGGTGGTCCTGGAGCTCCGCCGCATCGGCCGTGCTGCCGACCCGCAGCTCGACGTACCCGGCGAGGCGGCGTTCGCCCTTGGCGTCGGTGTGGACAACAACGGCGGCGGCCTGAACGGCGGGGTGCTGGCCGAGGACCGACTCGACCTCCTCCAGCTCGATCCGGAAGCCGCGGATCTTCACCTGGCGGTCCACCCGGCCCAGGACCTCCACATCGCCGGTTGGCAGCAACCGGGCCAGGTCGCCGGTGTTGTAGAGACGGGCGCCCGGCCGGTCGCTGAAGGGGTGCGGCAGGAACCGTTCGGCGGTCAGCGCGGGGCGGCCGACATACCCGCGGGCCAGGGCCAGGCCGCCGATGTACAGGGTTCCGTGGACGCCGACGGGTACGGGCTGGAGCCTGTCGTCGAGCACGTAGAACTCGGTGTTGGGCAGCGGCCGACCGATGGGGACCGGTTCCTCCTCGGACCGCTCCGGCATCGGGGTCTCGAACAGCCCGCTGTCAACAGTGGATTCGGTGATCCCGTACGAGTTGACCAGCCGGGTGCCGGGCGGGCAGAGCTTCTTGAGGTTCCAGTAGTCCCGCATGAACCAGATGTCTGCGCCGACCGCCAGCACCTTGAAGTTGTCCAGCAGCCGGCGCTGTTCGGCCACGTGGGCGCTGAGCAGGCGTATCACCACGGGGACGAGGTCTGCGAAGTCCACCCGCTCGCGCTGGAGCAGCTCGTACAGCCGGGCCGGGTCCAGCAGCGTCTCGCGGTGGCAGAGCACCAGGGTGCCGCCGGAGCACAGGGCGCGGACCATGTCGCCGGTGAAGACGTCGAAGGCGATGTTGGCGGCCTGGAGGTGGCGGCGGACCACGGTCCCCAGCTCGTAGACCCGCTCCCAGGAGCGGTAGGCGCTCATCAGCGCGCCGTGAGTCAGCATCGCGCCCTTGGCCCGGCCGGTGGAGCCGGAGGTGTAGACGAGGAAGGCGAGATTGTCCGAGACCGGCTGCGGAGCCTGCGCCGGGTCGGCGGCCGGGGCGTCGCTCGTGTCCTCGGCGCCCGCACCGGCGAGCCAGTCGTCGAGCCAGCCGACGGACATCCCGTCGGTCAGGCCCGGCATGGACTCGGCGATGTCGTGCCGGGTCAGCAGCAGTCTGACCGAGGCGTCGGCGAGGATGAACCGGAGCCGGTCGGCGGGGTTGGAGGGGTCGAGCGGTACGTAGGCGCCGCCGGCCTTGAGAACGCCGAGCACCGCGGCCACCGAGTCCGCACAGCGCGGCGCGCACAAACCGACCCGTACCTCGGGCCCGACGCCGAGGGCGCGCAGCCGGGCGGCGACGATCCCGGCTCGGCGGTCCAGCTCTCGATAGCTGACACGGTCCTCACCGTCCACCACGGCGATGGCGTCGGGGGCGGTCCGGGCATGCTCCTCGAACAGCGGATGGACGCACTCTGCGGGTCCGACCCGCACGGACACCGTGTTCTCCCGGGTCAGGACGTCGGTGCGCTCGGCGTCCGTCAGCAGCGGCAGAGCCGACAGGCGCCGCTGCGGGTCGGCCACGGCTCCGCCGAGCAGCCGCTCGAAGTGGCCTGCCATCCGCTCGATCGTCGCGTCGGTGTACAGGTCGGTGTTGCACTCCCAGTCGCAACGGAGCTGTTCGCCCTCGTCGACCACGTCGAGGCTCAGGTCGTACATGGCGGTGCGCCTGCCCTCCCCGGCGAACGGGGAGATGCGCAGGCCGGCCAGGTCGAGCGAGGCACGCGGCACGTTGTGCAGCGTGAGCATGGTCTGGAACAGCGGCGCGCGACTGAGGTCGCGGTCTGGCTGAATCTCCTCCACCACCTGCTCGAACGGCACGTCCTGGTGCGCGAAGTCGGCGAGGCAGGCCCGCTTCGTGCGAGCCAGCAGCTCGTCGAACGCGGGGTCGCCGGACAGGTCGGCCCGCAGGGCCAGGGTGTTGACGAGGAAGCCGATCAACGGCTCGGTTTCGGGCCGGCCGCGGCCGGCCACCGACGTGCCAACAATGATGTCGTCCTGACCCGAGTAGCGGTGCAGAAGCGCGGAGTAGCCGGCGAGCAGAGACATGAACAAGGTGGCGCCGTTGTCGGCGGCCAGCGCCCGCAACCCGCGGGTGACGTCAGCGGACAGGTGGAACGAGCGGGTGCGGCCGGCGTACGTCTGCACCGGCGGGCGGGCCCGGTCGGTGGGCACGCCGAGGCTGGGCGACTCGCCGCGGAACCGCTCTCGCCAGTGGGCCAGGCCGGCGGCCCGGCTCTCGGTGCTCAGCCCGCGCTGCCAGTGGGCGTAGTCGGCGTACTGGACCTCCAGCGGCGGCAGCGGATCGCCGCCACCGTCACGTAGCGCTGTGTAAAGGGTGGCGAACTCCTGGGTCAGGACACCCATCGACCAGTCATCGGTGATGATGTGGTGCAGGTTGATCAGCGCGACGGTCTCCTGGTCGGCCAACCGGACCAGGGTCACCCGGAACAGCGGGCCGTCGCCGAGGTCGAACGGGGTGGCCGCGTGGGCTGCGGCGAGTCGCCGCACCTCCTCCTCGGCCTCCTCGGCGCCCTGCACTTCTCGTAGGTCGACCCTCTCAGGGTGCCACCGGACGTCCTCCGGGGGCGTGACGACCTGAACCGGTTCACCGTTGACCGAGCGGAAGGTGGTCCGCAGGGTCTCGTGGCGATGGACCAGGGCCCGGAAGGCGGCCGTCGCCACCTCAAGATCGACCGGGCCCTCCAGGCGCAGCGCGTACGGCATGTTGTACGCGGTGTCGCCAGGGTTGAGCTGGTCGAGGAACCACAGCCGCTGCTGGGCGAACGACAACGGCGCCCCCGCGCTCGCGGGGCGGCGGCCGATCCCCGCGGGTGCCGCCGCGGCGCGACTGCGCAACCGGCTCAGGAGCAGGGCGTACTTGGCGGGCGACTGCTCACGTAGCTGCCGCAGTTTCTCCTGTGTATCGGTCATGCCGCGCCCTCCGATGCCGTCGCGGCGATCTGTGCGAGCGCCGCCGCGGCTGCGTCGGCGGCCGCGGCGGGCGCCGGGGTGCCGACCCAGTCGAGGTGGAGGCAACCGTCGCGCAGGTAGCTGACCACGTACGGAGTCCGGAGGCGGACTCCGAACGGGGCGGCCAGGTCATGGTCGGCGGAGCCGGCGTGCCGCAGTGGACTCCCAGCGGCGGGCAGGCCGTCAAGGTCGCCGAGGTGGGCGATGCCGACCGGAACCGCTCCGGCGGGAGCGGTGACCGGGGCATCGAGGGCCGAGCGGACCCGCTCGAACGTCAGTGCCGCCCCGGCTCCCGCCTCCGCACCGGCGACACCGGTCACCGCGAACAGGCCCGCCGGGTGGATGAGCGCGCCCGTGTGGTCGGTGACGGCGAGGAGTACGCCCGTCGCCCCGCAGGTCTCGGCGAGCCCGTGCGTCACCGCGGTGGCCACCAGGGCGGCGAGCGGGGTACCGGTGGCCGCGAGCGCCGCGGTCCGGTCGGCTTCGAGCACGGTGTGGCGTACCGGGTCGAGCGGACCGTCCCGCTCCACCGCCGGCGGCGCCCACAACTTACCGGCGGCGGGGGGCGGGTCGGCGGGCTCCGCCGCGCTCCGCGGCGCGGGTGCGGCGGGCAGCCCGGCGGACCCGCCGGCCGCGATCCTGCCGAGGGCCGTGCCGAGGTCGTCGAGCAGGCGCCGCCAGGCCTCGACGTCGACGGCGAGTTCGTGGACGATCAGCAGCAACTGGGGTTCGGCCTCGCGCCGTTCGACGAAGGCGGCCGCGAACAGCGGCCCCCGCGCCACGTCCAGCCGGGCCCGCAGCCGCTCGGCGGCCACCCGCAGGGCCCCGGCGACCCGCGTCGGCTCGTACCTGGTCAGGTCAAGGGCGGCCACCGGCACCCCTCCGGTCAGCCCGGCCACCTCGCGCCGCCAGCCGCCATCCTTGCGGCTAAACCGGGCGCGCAGGGCTTCGTGCCGCTGGACCAGGGCAAGCACGGCCTTGCGGACGTTCTCCGCCGTGGTGGCCTCCGGCAGGTCGAGCAGCAGGGCGCGCGCCCGGCCGTCGGGGCCGGCGCCATCCTGCTCCAGCAGCAGCCGCTGGGCGGGCGTGGGCCTGCCCGCGTCGGGCGCGCCGACGGGTGCCTGCGCCTCGGCGGTGTCCGGTGCGAGTCGTCTGCCTGTGCCGGGGGCCGGGTCGGGCAGGGCCTTCCGGTCCACCGCGCCGTCGGCCGTTCGTGGGAGCTCGGCGACCTCCACCCAGTGCTCCGGCAGAAGGATCTCCGGCAGCCGGGCGGCTACCGAGGCCCGCAGCTGGTCCGGGGGCAGCACGGTACGGGGCACGTAGTACGCGGCCATGCGCCGGCCGAGGCGGCTGCGGTCGCCGGGGTCGGTGTAGCCGATGGTCGCAAGCATGGAGCGGACCCGTCGCGTGTTGACCGGGGTGCGTAGCTCGGCATCGGCCTCGGCCCGGGACAGGTGGCCGAGCCTGACCTCCCAGCGGGTCGGCGACTCGTAGTTGTGGTAGCCCCGCTCCAGCCGGTGAACGTACACGCCGACGTCGTTGATCATGCAGTTGGAACTGCAGAAACCGGTGTCCTTCGGCGCCGCCCAGAGAGTCTCGGCCTCCGCCAGGAAGGCCCGGATATCGTCCTTGGTGACGTCGGAGTAACGGTAGTAGTCGACCACCTCGACGGAGTCGAGCATCCCGTCGGAGAGGTCAGAGCCGACCTGGTGGTAGACCTTGCGGCCGACCTCGAGCTGCTGCTCGATGCGCGCGGGGTCGAACTCACCGTTGCGGTAGAACCACAGCAGACGCTCGTCGATGATCTGCCCGCGGGAGAGTCCGGTGACTATGCTCGGGATTCCCCGCTCGTGGGCGAGCCGGTGGCTGAGGTCGAGCAGCGAGCGGAAACACCCGTTGCAGACGCTCTTGTGCTGTTCCAGGCTGCGCAGGAACACGCGGTTCTGATCGGCCCGGGTCATCGTGACGTGCTCGATACCCAGGGACTTGGTAATCGTCTCGACGTTCTCCAGCGCGGTCCGCGAGATGAACCCGTTGTCAAAGGTGAAGGTCATCACCCGCAGACCCATCCGGACCAGCTGGTGCAGCACATAGGTGCTGTCCTTGCCGCCGCTGAACAGCAGCAGTGCGTCGAAGCCGGACCCGGCCGCCTCCGCCCGTTCGCGCAGAACCCGGGTGAACTCCTCCACCTCGCCGAAGTAGGCGAGGATCTCCGGGCCGTTCTCGGCGTACATCAGGCACAGGTCGCAGACGCCGTCCCGGTCCAGCCGGGTGCCGGGGTAGGCCGCGTCCATGCCGCAGCGCACGCAGCGCTCAGCCGGCACGGAGTCGACGGCGACGCCCTGGAAGACGACGGCGCAGTCGGCGACCCGGTCGTCGGCGAGCAGCGCATCCTCGATCTGCCGCTCCAGGACCCGGATGTCGTCGCGGTCCAGGGAGCCAGCCTGCTCGGGGGCGGTCGTGGTGTCAGGAGGGGTGGTCACGTCAGTTCCCGCCGTTCTGGGCCAGCAGGCGCTCGGCCTCGGCCTCGTCGAGTCCGTCGAGGTCCGCGAGCAGGTCGTCCAGGTCGGAGCCGGCCGCGAGGAGGGCTTCCTCGATCTCTGCCGCCAAGCCCTCGATGGTCGGGGCCGCGAGGAACTTCTGGAGGTTGACGTCCACGCCGAACTCGGCGGTGACCGCGGCGATCAGCCTCATGACAAGGAGCGAGTGGCCGCCGATGTGGAAGAAGTCGTGGGTGACGCCTGGCTTGTCCACCGGCAGGAGCTTGGCCCAGATACCGGCGAGGGACTCCTCGGTGGCGTTGCGCGGGGCGACGTAGTCCTGCTCCGCCTGCTGCCGCGGCGGCAACGGCACAGGCAGGGCGCGGCGGTCCACCTTGCCGCTGATGGTGCGCGGCAGCCGCTCCACGGGGACGAACACCCGCGGCAGGTGGGCGTCGGGTACCCGCGGCGCGAGGTGCGCGCGCAGGTCCGCCGCCTCAACGGGCTGAACGGTCTCCACGAAGGCGCACAGGTACGCCGGGTTGCCCTCGTCATCCGGGACCGCGGTCACCGCCGCGTCCCGCACCGCGTGGTAGGCGCGCAGCAGGTGCTCGATCTCGCCAAGCTCGACGCGGACGCCACCAAGCTTGATCTGCTGGTCCCGCCGGCCGACGTACTCCAGGCTGCCGTCCGGGAGGGCACGGGCGAAGTCCCCTGTGCGGTAGACGAAGTCCTCCGGATCGTCGCCGAGCGGGTTGGGTACGAAGGCGGCGCGGGTGGCGTCGGGCTGGTGGAAGTAGCCCAGGGACATGTAGGGCGTGCGGATGTGGATCTCGCCCACGGCGCCGGGCGGGCACGGCTGGTTGCGGCCGTCGAGCAGGACCACCCTGGCTCCGGGCATGGCCTTTCCGATGGGAACGGTGGATCGCTCGGCATCCGCCGGGGTGACAAAGTGGAACATCTTCGTCATGGTGGTCTCGCTGGGGCCGTACAGGTTGAGCAGGCGGATCCGTTCGCCGTACCGGGCGAACCAGGTGGCGGCGTCGCTCGGCGCCAGCGGCTCGCCGGCCAGCGCGACACAGCGCAGTTCGGCGAGCTCGGGCCCGTCGGCCGTCAGCGAGGGCAGCATCCCGCGCCACACGGTGGGCACGGTGTGCACGAGGTTGATCCGCTCCTCGTCGATCCAGCGGGCCAGGGCCGGGCCGTCCAGGATGAGTCCGGCAGGGGGAACGCACACGGTTCCGCCGGTGGTGAGAGGCACGAACAGGTCGCGCAGGATCGCGTCGAAGGCCGGGGACGCCAACTGGCTGACCCGCGTGCCGGGGCCGATGCCCAGCAGTTCGGTCTCCCACCGGACGAAGTGGTCGATGCCCTGCATCCGGCCGACGATCGCCTTGGGCTGCCCGGTGGAGCCGGAGGTGAAGAAGGTGTACGCCGCGTCGTCCGGGCCCGGCTGGTGGATGCGCTCGGGGGCCGCGCCGGTCTGCTCGGCGTCCAGGTCCAGCGGCACCCGCCTCGCGAGCGCCAGGGACTCCAGGATCTCCTCCCCTCTCTCGGCGGCCGAGGCACCGACGATCACCCACTCGGGCGCGGTGGTCGTCAGCATGGTGCGTAGCCGCAGCGGCGGGGTCGCCAGGTCCACGGGGACGAACACGCCGCCCGCCTTGAGAACGGCCAAGATCGACACGACCAGCTCGCGCCGGTCTTCGGCCAGGATCGGCACCACACAGCCGGCGCCCGCGCCGGAAGAGCGTATGGCGACGGCCAGTTCGTCCGAGCGGGCGATGAGCTCCGCGTAGGTCAGCCGACCCTGCGGGCACTCAACCGCGATGTGGTCGGCGAAGCGCTGGGCGGCCTGCTGGACAAGGCCGTGCACTGCTTGGAAGGCCATCGAGCTTCCTCCATCAGACGGGGGGCCGGCGGCCACCCCAGTGGTTCAGGCGTCGGGAAGGGAATAGGTGTCGAGCAGTACGCCGAAGGTGAGGACGACCAGCATGAGGTCGTCGCCGAGGTGCGGGTGGACCTCGTAGCCAGGCTGTCGGTACTGCCCCTTGAGGTGCTCGACCACGTCGGGATCGAAGTAACCCTGCCGCTTGATCCGGTCGTACGAGAGCAGGTCCTCCACCCACTCGATCCGTTCGCGCAGCAGCGCGGGGCTGCCCTGGGCCCGGAACCCGAACTTCTCCCGGTGGATGATCTCCTCCGGCACCAGCCCCCGAGCGGCCTCCTTGAGCACGTACTTCTCGGTGCTTGCAGTCACCTTCAGGCGGGGCGGGACGGTTGTCGCGAAGCGGACGAGATCCGGATCGAGGAACGGGTACCGGGCCTCAACCGAGTTGGCCAGCGCCATCCGGTCCCCATGGTCGGAGAGCAGGTGGTCGGACAGCCGGAGCTTGAAGTCGAGGTATGAACGCTGGTGCACCGGGTGGCGCCCGCGCAACATCTCCGGGTCAACGACGGGGCAGGCGAGGCAGTCGAACTCAGCGTGGGCGTCCCGAAGGTCCGGGGCGTACAGGTCGAGCTTGGACTCCCTCCAGGCGTGGTAGTCCCGTTCGTAGAAGAGGTGCGGATCGCCCCACATGGTGCGGCGCAGGTCCTCCTCGAAGGGGTCGCCACCGGCCGACCGCCGGCCGCCGAGGTCGAAGCGGTAGCCCAGGTAGCCGGCAAAGAGTTCGTCGGCGCCCTCGCCGGTGAGGATCACGCGGGTACCGGAATCCCGCACCGCCGCCGACAGCGCCATCGAGCAGGTGTTGTAGGTCTCCTTGACCGCGCATTCGGCGTGCTTGACCATCCGGACCAGCCCGGCTGCGATGTCGCCCGGGCGGAACTCCCTCTCGGTGTGCACCGACCCCAACTGCCGCGCCATCAGGCGCTGGTGGCGGGACTCGTCGATGTCCCGGCCGGGAAAGGTGATGGAGAAGGACCGGGGCACCGCCCCCGTGGTGGCGCGGTGCACGAGCGCGCCGATGAGGGAGGAGTCGAGCCCGCCGCTCAGGTAGTAGCCGACGGGCACGTCCGCCTGGAGCCGCCGGCGCACCGACTGCTCCAGCAGTTCGCGAAGGGTGCCCACGTAGTACCGGTCGGAGTGCTCGGCCGGCTCCCCGGGCACGTCCACCGGGTAGTCCAGGTCCCAGTACTTCTCCGTGCGTACCGCCCCGTCCTCCACCAGCAGGAAGTGGCCGCCCTCCAGGCTGCTCACTCCCTGGAACAGGGTGCGCGCGCCGACGGTGCCGGGAAAGGTCAGCACCTGGTCGAGGCCGGTCAGGTCGGCCCGCCGGGGCACCGCCGGGTGCGCCAGCACAGCCTTGATCTCGGACCCGAAGACAAACCGGCCACCCGCCACCGCGTAGTACAGGGGCAGGATGCCCATGTGATCGCGGGCGAGGAAGAGCCGCTGGCGCCGGGTGTCGTGTACGGCGAACGCGAACTGACCGTTGAGTCGTTCCAGCAGCCTAGTGCCGTGCTCCTCGTAGAGGTGGACGATGACCTCCACATCGGTACGGGTGCGGAACCTGTGGCCTCTGGCCTCCAGTTCCGCCCGCAGCTCGCGGTGGTTGAAGATCTCGCCGTTGCACACCATCGCAACGGAGCCGTCCTCGTTGGTGATCGGCTGGTCCCCGTCCTCCAGTCCGACGATGCTGAGTCGGCGAAAGCCCAGCGCGACCCCGGCTCGCA
Organism: Streptomyces sp. JJ66; assembly: GCF_019303495.1. GTDB lineage: Bacteria > Actinomycetota > Actinomycetes > Streptomycetales > Streptomycetaceae > Streptomyces. The sequence goes on from NZ_JAEVFI010000001.1 coordinate 282,054, forward strand.
CCAGCCGACCGCCGGAGTCCGGGCCGCGGTGCAGCAGGGTCGCGGTCATCCGGTCAAGCACCTCGTCAGCCTCGGTGAGGCCGCTGCCGGCCAGGTCCGCGTATCCGGTGACGCCGCACATCTCAGAACCCCCCGAGGTCGTCGTTGAAGCCCGCGGCGCTGCCGGCCGGGCCCGCGGAGCCCAGGTCGAGCGCGGAAACCGGACGGTCGGGATCGGCGCACGCGTCGGTGAGCAGCGCCAGGTACTGCTGGGCGGTCCGCTCGATCGTGGAGTGGTCGAACAGCCGGGTGCTGTACTCCAGCTGGCCGCGCATCTCGTCCGCGAACTCGAACAGGTCGAACCGCAGGTCGAAGATCGAGGTGGTGCGCACGTCGTCCAGTCGGGTCATCACCACGCCCGGCAGTTCGGCCCGGCGCCGGCGAGGAGGGATGTTCTGCAGGATGAACATCACCTGGAACAACGGGTTGCGGTTCACCACGCGCTCCGGCCGCACCGCTTCCACCAAGGATCTGAAGGGCAGGTCCCGGTGGACGAAGCCCTGGAGCGCGGTGGTGCGGGTACGACTCAGCAGCTCGCGAAAGGTGGGGTCGCCCCCGACATCGCCGCGCATCACCAGGGTGTCGGCGAAGTAGCCGACCAGCGGCCCCCACTGGGGCCTGTCCCGGTTGCCCACCGGGGTGCCCACCAACAGGTCCTGCTGACCGGTCAACCGCGACAGCAGTGCCGTGAATCCGGCGAGGGTAACCATGAACATGCTGGCCCTGGAGGACCTGGCGAGTCGGCTGAGCGAGGTGCGCAACTCGTCAGGTACCTGGAAGACGTACCGGTCGCCGCTGAAGTCCGCACCTTCGGACCGCGGACGGTCGGTGGGGAGGTCCAAGGCGGCGGGGGCACCGGCCAACTGCCTGGTCCAGTAGTCCAGCAGTGCCTTTCCCCGTGGGCCTGCGAGCCGTTCACGCTGCTCACGCGCGTAGTCGGTGAACTGCGCCACCAGCTCGGGCAACGGCACCTCGACGCCGGTGAGCTCGCCCGCGTACAGGTCCGCGACCTCTTGGAGCAGCACCTGCACCGACCAGCCGTCGGAGACGATGTGGTGGATGACAAGCGCCATCACGTGCCTCTCGGTGCCGGTGCGCACCAACTCCACCCGAAAGAGGGGCGGTCGACCGAGATCGAAGGGCCGGTGCGCAGCCTCGGCGACCGTCCGGTCGGCCGCCGCGCGGCGATCCGCGTCGGGCAGCCCGGTGAGGTCGGTGATGGTGAGCGGCACCTCGACCTCACCGACCAGCCGCTGGTGGGGTACGCCGTCGGCAACAACGACGCAGGCCCTCAGCATCTGCTGGCGGTGGACAACGGCAGCCAGCGCCCGCCGCAGGGCATCGACGTCCAGCGGACCGTCCAGCTGCCACAGCATGGTGGAGTTGTAGGCGGCGTTCCCGGGGTCAAGCCGGTCAAGCAGCCACAGCTGTTCCTGGGTGACCGACAGCGGAGCGAGCGCGTTCGGTGCCCTGGAACCGGGGCCCGGGCGGTGTCCGGCGGGTGTAGGACTATGCGGCATGGTGCGCCCCCGTGGTCGCGATGAGCGTGGCCAGCGGGATCCCGGGGTCCTCGGCGGCGGCGGCGACGACCGCGTTGAGCTCCGCCAGCAGCGACGTGGCGTCCTCGTCGGAGAATCGGGAGCGGCGGTGGCTGAGCAGCGCCCGCAGGTCGCCGTCCTCCTCGTAGAAGACGAGGTCGATGTCGTAGAGCGTGCCGGGATCGTGGTTGAGAAGCCGGGCCGTCAGGCCGGGGAAGGCCGGCGGTACTTCAGGGGTGCTCTGGTGTGAGAACAGCACGTTCACTGGGGAGCGGAAGCCCCCGCCGCGGCGCGGACCAAGCTGTTCCACCACCCGCTCGAAGGGCAGGTCGCGGTGTGCGTAGGCGCCCAGCGCGGCCCGGCGGACGTCCCCGAGCAGGTCCCGGAAGGCCGCCCCGGGGTCGACCTCGGTGCGGATGACCAAGAGGTTGACGAGGAAGCCGACCGCGGAGGCGAACTCGGGACGGCTGCGCACCGCTGTGCGCGTGCCGACCGCGATGTCAGTGGCACCCGACCGGCGGTGCAGCACCACGACAAAGGCCGCCAGTAGCAGCATGAACGGAGTCACCCGCTCGCCCCGGTACACGTCACGCATCCGGTCGTGTACGGCGCGCGGCACCGTACTCCACCGGGTGGCCACGGTCTCGCCGGCCCTCCCGTCGGAGTGTGCCCGCGCCCCGGCCGAGGCAGAGCGCGGACGGGGCAACGGCACCGGCTTCAGGCCGGCCAGCCGCTCCGACCAGTACTCCAACTGACGCTGATGGCCTGGGCTTTCGCTCCACTCGCGCTGCCAACGCACGAAGTCGGGGAACTGTGCCGCTGGCTCGTCAAGGTCCGCCGGTACGCCCTCGCGTTCGGCGCCGTACAGCACGGCGAGCTCGGGCAGCAGGACGTTCCACCAGGAATAGGCGTCGGACACCAGGTGGTGCATGGTGAGACGCAGGGCATGTTCCTCGCGCCCGAGGGCAACCACGAAGGCACGCACCACGGGACCTTGGGCCAAGTCGAAGGGGGTGGTCTGGTCGGCGGCCAGCAGCGACGCCAGCTGCGCCTCCCGCTCGGCTGCGGGGAGCCCGGAGAGGTCCATCACCGGTAGCTCGACGCCGCTGTCGTCCAAGACCTGCTGTACAGGGCTGCCGTCCACCAGCGGGAAGGTGGTGCGGAGCGCGGCGTGCCGGCTCCGCAGCAGTTCCAAGGCCCTTTGCAGCGCCGGGATGTCAAGCGGTCCTGTGAGCCGGAAGGTCATCGGGTCGGTGTAGACGGACGACCCCGACATGCGTTCCAGGAACCACATTCCCAGCTGACCGGGGGTCAGCGGATAGCGACCGCCTGCCCGGGTGGATGCGGCCGTCACGGCTTCTCCCGACGCGTGCGGGCGCTACGCGCGTTGGCCTGGGCCTCCCGCGCTATGGCCCTGAAGAACTGGGGGTAGCTGGGCGACGTGTGCTTTGCGTACGCCAGTGTCAGCTCGTGGCGGCCACGCAGCTGGTTGATCGGCACGATCATGGCAGCGTGGTGCTCAATGTGCAGGTTATTGCCGTTGGTGTACCAGGTACTGAACCAACTACCGGTGATTGAGCGCGTGTTGTGCAGCACGTCAGTGGACAGGTTGTCACAGAGGATGTGCTCGGGCAGCTCGATGAGAAAGTGCAGCGGCACCGCGACCAGCAGCGGAAGCAGCCAGAGCCACAGGACCACCTCGCCGTGTCCGAAGGCGGCTAGCGCCACGGCGGCGAGGATCGGCAGGGTGAACATCCGGTACTCGGCCTTCACTTCGCGCTCGCGGTCCTTGGAGATCTGACCGATGTCGTAGGACCACGTACCGGCCCAGCACCGAGAGATGTCCGCGACCGCGGCGGCCAGTCGACCGAAGGCGAACGTCTCCCGGACGAGCGCGGACCAGGTGACCGGCTGCCGCGAGTCGAAGCCGAAGAACTCCGAGTCCTGGTCCGTCCCCAGGTAGCGGTGGTGCTGCAAATGGCGCACCCGGTAGTGACTGTAGGACACCAGCATGGGCACTCCCAGCGGCACCCCGACCAGCCGGTTCAAGCGCGCCCTTCGGAAGGCCGAGTGGTGCAGGCACTGGTGCTGGAGTTCCAGCCAGTGGGCGTACATGGCGCCGATGAGCACCACGCCGAGCAGCCGGGCGGGCCATGCCTCCACGAAGAGGACGAGCGCCGCGCCAGCGGTCCACATGCCGTATGCGACAAGCAGTTTGGCGATGAAGACGCGTTCGTCGGCCGCACTGACCTTGGCCCGGCGGAACAGGTCCTTCGGCGACGCGGCACTCGCGTCGGGCGTCGTCATGGACGAGACACCTTCCTGCATCAGCCTCCCGAGGGAACACCACGACGACCTGGCGGCACGGGCCGGGCTGGCTACGGCGTGGACTCGATGAGGAACGGAGATCGAAGGTGTGCGGCCCCCGGACCCGGGCGGGCAGGGCGGACACGCACGCGTGAAGACGCCAGCGGCAGCGTCGGGGAGCCGCGGGCGCGCAGACGAGGGCCGGACGACCGGCCGGGACGTGGTGTTTCAGCGAGAAAGCACGGCGGCGGGGGCTCCCGGAAGCGACGGGAGTCGCGTCACCTCGGGAAGTTCGCGACGAGGCAGGCCGCTTGCGCGGCGGCGGTGGGCTGCTCGAAGAGCTCGTTGAGCAGCAGACCCTCCAGCTCCAGGGCCGTGTCCTGGTCGATGCCGTGAGCGGCGAGCAGCCGCCCGATGGCTTGGAGGGCGAGCAGGGAGTAGCCACCGAGAGCGAAGAAGTCGGAGGTCTCGGGGTCGATCTCGTCCGGCGCCACTTCGAGTACGTCGGACCAGATGTCCACGACGGCAAGTGTTGCCGTCGGCAACTCAACCGCCTCTACCGATGGCGTGGTCGCGGTGCTGCTTTCGTCCTGTATCACTTGCGGTTCCCCCATTGAGAACTCGGTGAACTAGCATCAACATGCTGGCTGTCGCAGGCGGGTTGGGAGTCAGCCACGCTGCCGGCGGCGAGTTGGTTGGAGCAGGCGTTCGCATCCAAGCACGCCCCTGACGCTCTCCGCAAGGGATCTGAATTCCTTGATCCGCACACGCTCTGGCCTGCACCGATACACCGGAGGCGGCGGTCAGGGCGACTGACTTGCGCGCGTGATCCCCTGTGGTACGGTACGCCGCAGCGATGGGATCATCCGACTTTCAGACCGGCGCAGTCTTCCTTGTTCTCGGGCGCTTCTCGTGTCGGTGCCATGACAAGCGCGTGACCCTCACGGGCCGCCCGTCGCCTTTCCCGACCGGGGGCCGCCACAGGCATTCGCCCCAGCGAATCACATTCGGCTAAGACAACGTGATCCCCGTGCCCGCGCCGGGATCCGCAGGGGGCAGAGGCGTGATACGAGTCGACCAGAGACCGGCCACCGGCACGACGGCCACCGCGTCCGCACGAACGCTCGGAGTGCTCGGCGGCATGGGGCCGGCAGCCACCGCGGAGTTCCTTCGGCTGCTCTCCCTCGCGGTCCCCGCGCGGTCGGACCAAGAGCACCCGCGCATCGTCATGCTGTCGGAGCCCGGGATTCCCGAGCGCACCGGCGCCATCCTCTCCGGCTCTGACGAACCGCTGCCGCGCATCCGCGCCGCCCTGGAACAACTCGCCTCCTGGGGTGCGGATTTGCTCGTGGTGCCATGTAACACCGCGCACGTCTTCATCGACCGACTCCAAGGCGGCCTGCTGCCCGTCCCCGTGGTGCACATCGCCGACGCCACATTGCAGGCCGCCATGCGTACCAGCCCAGCGGGCGGCTGGCTGGCGGCCACCACCGGAACCGTGCACAGCGGCATCTACCAGCGACGGGCAGCCGAACTCGGATACCGGCTGCTGATCCCGGACGACTCCGCGCAGGCCGAGATCCACCGGGCGGGTGTCCTGGTGAAGGCGAACCGCCCAACCGAGAGCGGCGCCGTGCTGGCCGCTGCGGTACGAGGGCTGTGGCAGCAGCACGACCTTCCGGTGATCACCGCATGCACCGAACTGCCCCTCGCCTACGAGGTTGCCGGACTGCCCGAGGAGCGCTCCGTGTCCAGTCTCGCCGCGCTGGTGACGGCCTGCGTGGACGATTTGTTCGCCCCGCGGGCCGCCACTCACCCCACCGGGGCCAGGAGTTGACCCGGCCCAGACGGGGTCCGCGACTACGACTGCCCGGCGAGGACCAGCTCGGCGACCTCGTCGGCGCGGGCGAACCGCACATCGCCCCGGGAGAGCGCGAACTGGATGAACTGCTCCAGGGCCCGCAGTCGCGAGGGCCGTCCGGTGAGGAACGGGTGCACGGTCAGCATGCACAACGAACCGAAGCCGCGCATGGCCTCCAGTTCGGCGGTCCACAGGTCAACCACCTTGGACGGCGCTTCGATCAGCTGGCCGATGTTCGGCTCGGGCAGAAAGGCGTACTGCTCCCAGTCGTCAAGCAACCACTGCACCGGCAGCTCGGCGATGGTCGCGCCACCGCCGCTCCGCAGCGCGTACGGGCGGTCGTCGTCCATCAGCGAGGAATCGTAACGCAGCCCGAATCCGCCCAGGAGATCAAGGGTGTACCGGGTCATCTCCCAGTTCGGCGCCCTGTACCCGACCGGCTGAACACCAAATCGGGAAAACGTCTCCAGGCTGCGCTCGATCTCCGCGCGCTGCTCGCCCTCGGAGAGGTGCACGGGGTGCCGATGGGTAAAACCATGCAGCGCGATCTCGTGCCCCCTTTCCATAACCGACTCCATCACAGAAGGCCATCGCTCAGCCGACACGCCGGGTACAAAAAAGGTCGCCGGCAGGCGGTATCTGTCCAGCAGGTCGAGTATCCGCGGCACCCCGGCCCGAGGCCCGTATGCCTGGTGGGACATGGTGGTGAGGTGGCTGATGTAGTGCTCTCCGCGGGCCAGCACGGGCGATTCGGCGTCCACGTCCACCCCGATCACCACCACGGCGGATGCGCCCTTGAGCCAGTCACCCGCCGGGCTCCGCTCCGGCCACCGGACTTGGGGAACCTGGATTTCATCCATCACTGAACAACCTTTTCCATGCGTTATCGGACAAGCCGTTGGACGGCGTTTCGGCGACACCCTAGCAATTCCACAAGGAATATAAGGAGGGAATCCAAGTGTCAAGTTCAGCGAATGACATTCAGGCTCCGGTCGCAGAGTACCGGGTCGTGATGAACCACGAGGAGCAGTATTCGGTGTGGCCGGCGGGCCGTGAGCTCCCGGCGGGCTGGCGGGACGCGGGAGTGCGGGGCGACAAGGAGACCTGCCTCGCCCACATCGAAGAGGTCTGGACGGACATGCGCCCGCTGAGCCTGCGCACGCAGCTCGCCGGTCCCGCGCCGGAAGCGGAGGCCCGGGCATGACACCGTCCCTGACCATCGGCGGCGCGGTGGTGCCCGGCGCAGCCGAACTGCCTGTGGAGGACCCGGCCACCGGTGAGCCCTTCGCTCAGTCCCCCGCGTGCTCCCCCGAACAGCTCGACGCCGCCGTCTCAGCCGCCGCCGCGGCCGCCGCGGACTGGTGCCGGCTGCCTGCCGACGAACGTCGCGCGGCCTTGCGCGCCTGCGGCGAGGCCCTCGGCGCACACCTGGAGGAGGTGGCCTCGCTGCTCAGCAGGGAACAGGGCAAGCCGCTGGCCGCCGCCCGGGCCGAAGTACGGCTTGCTGCTGACTGGTTCGAGCACACGGCCGGGCTGCGACTGGTCCCCGAGGAGCCGACCACCAAGGACGGTGCCCACATCACGGTGGAGCGGGTCCCACACGGGGTCGTAGCGGCGATCGCCCCGTCCAACTTCCCGATCATCCTGTCGGTCTGCAAGTTCGCCCCCGCGCTGCTCGCCGGCAACACGGTGGTCGTCAAGCCTTCGCCGGAGACCCCGCTCTCCACGCTGCGGATGGGCGAACTGCTCAACGACTGCCTGCCGCGCGGTGTGCTCAACGTCATCTCCGGCGACCACGCGCTCGGCCGGGCCCTCACCGCGCACCCCTCGGTGGACATGATCTCCTTCACCGGCTCGGTGGAGACCGGCCGGGCGATCGCCCGAAGGGCCGCCGACCGGCTGCTGCCCGTCGTCCTCGAACTCGGCGGAAACGACGCGGCGATTGTGCTCCCGGGTGCCGAGGTCACCGCGATCGCCCCGGCGCTGTTCCACGCCGCCCTCGCCAACAGCGGCCAGTTCTGCGCCGCCGTCAAGCGGATCTACGTCCAGCGGGAACAGGCTGAGGAACTCGTCGGGGCGCTGGCGGCCCTCGCCGCGGCCGCCGTCGTACGCCCCGGCAACGACGCCGAGGCCGAGTTCGGCCCACTGGTCAGCCGCGCCCAGCTGGAGCGCGTGGAAGCCCTGGTCGAGGACGCGGTCGCGCACGGCGCACAGGTGGTGACCGGCGGCGCCCGGCTGCCGGGCCCGGGACACTTCTACGCCCCGACCGTGGTGACCGGTCTACCCGAGGGCTGCGACCTGGAGGTGGAGGAGCAGTTCGGTCCGGTCATCCCGGTGATCGCGTACGACGACCCGGACGAGGCCGTCCGCCGGGCCAACGCCACCCGCTACGGCCTGGGCGCCTCGCTGTGGGGCCCGCCGGAGCTGGCCGAGGAGTTCGCCCCGCTCCTCGACAGCGGCACCGTGTGGATCAACACCCACGGTGATCTGCGGCCGGACGTTCCGTTCGGTGGCGTCCGGTCCTCCGGGCTGGGCGTGGAGTACGGCTACTGGGGGCTTGTCGAGTACACGCGGATCAAGGTCCGAAACAGCGCACGGCGCTGACCATGGGCGACAGGAGAGTCATGAGAGCCAGGATCCGCCGCGCGGCCGCGATGCTGGGCGCCGTCTGCACCGCTGCCGTGACCATGTTCGTGTTTGCCGTCGGCATCGGGCCGGTGCCCGCCCTCGGCACAGCCCTCATGCCCGGCGGCGGGGTGTGGCCGTCGGCCGAGGACGCACGGCTCCCCACGGACGAGCAGATCCGCATTCCCGGGCTGGACCGCCCCGTGGACGTGTCCTTCACAGCGGACGGCGTGGCCTCGGTCCGCGCCTCCTCGGACGAGGACCTGTTCACCGCGCAGGGCTACCTCGCAGCCCGGTTCCGCCTGGTCCAGATGGACGTTCAGCGGCGCCTGGGCAAGGGCAGGCTGGCGGAGTTGAACGGCCCCTCCGGTATCGACTCGGACATCTTTGAGCTGACTTTGGGCATCCACCGCACGGCGAAGGCCACCTGGGCGGCCACCCCCCGCGACGGCAGAGCCGCCAAGGCGCTCACCGCGTACGCGGCCGGCGTCAACGCGCGGCTTGCCGAGCTGGAAAAGAACGGGCAGTGGCCGACCGTCTACGGACTGACCGGCGTACGGCCGGAGCGCTGGACCCCGGTGGACAGCCTGGTAGTCCAGGGAGTACTCACCCAGACGCTGAGCTTCGACACCCGTCCGCTGACCTACGCCCTGCTGAGCACCTCGCTCGGTGCCAAGCAGGCGTCGGAGTGGTTCCCGGTGCTGCCCGCCAACAAGCAGCACCCGTACGACCCGGGCCCCTACAAGGACCTGGGCCTCGCTCCGCTCCACAGCCCCAACGCCAATGCGGCCGTGGTCGCGGACCGTCCGGGCGTCGCTGGCAACGGCACGTCCGCCTCGGCCGCTGACGCCCCCCGTTCCGCGTCCACCCCCGGCCCCGCCGCCACTGCGACCCCGGCCTCGGCACGCCCGGACTCCGCGGACCCGGCCACGACCAGCGAGGCGACCGCGGAGGCCGCCACCGCCGTGCTGCGGGACATGGCCAAACTCCCCGAGACCACCCGCCACCTCTACCCCAACAGCAACGCATGGGTGGCAAACGGCCCGGCGGCCGGCGGCGGGGCCCTCCTCGCCGGCGACCCGCATCTGAAGCTGGCACTCCCCTCGTACTGGTATCAGATCTCGCTCAAGTCCCCCGGCTACGACGTCACAGGTTCCAGCCTGCCCGGCATGCCCGCCGTCCTCATCGGGCGCAACGCCGACATCTCCTGGTCCATCACGGCCGTGCAGAACCAGTCCACCTTCTTCTATCGGGAGAAAACCGATCCCCGGCGTCCTGACTCCTACTTCTGGAAGGGCGCCTGGCGCCCCGTCGAGAAGGTCAAGTACACCATTCCGGTCCGCGGCGGCGCCTCCGTTCCGATCGAGGTCGGGCTCACCGTGCACGGTCCGTTGCTGACGAGCAAGGGCGAGACCACGTCGGTCGAGTGGATGGGCAATCGCCCCTCTCAGAACCTCGCCGCGCTGCTGGACCTGAACGCCGCCACTGACTGGGACAGCTTCCGCGACGCGCTGCGGAGCTGGCAGGCCCCGGCCCAGAACTTCGCGTACGCCGACAAGAAGGGCAACATCGGTGTGATCGCCCCGGGTTCCTACCCGCAGATCGCCTCCGGCGACGCCCGCGGTCCGCTCCCCGGCACGGGCGACTCGGACGTCGTCGGCGCGATCCCCTTCGAGGCGGTACCGCAGGTCTACAACCCGCCGTCCGGGTTTGTTGTCACCGCCAACCAACGACCGGTAGGCCCGGACTACCCGTACTACATCGGCCCCGCCGCGAACTTTGACGCCGGCTACCGCACGAATCGCATCCTCGCGGAACTGTCCCGGCCCGGCCGGCAGCACACCGCGGACGGCTTCGCGGCCCTGCAGAACGACGTCACCGACGAACTCGCACAGCGCATGGTGCCCAAGCTGCTCCAGGCGTTGGAGGGCGTCAAGTTGACGAAGCAGCAGAAGGCGGCCCGCGAGCTGCTGGCCGGATGGAACGCCTCCATGGACGTCGATTCCCCTGCCGCCACGATCTGGTTCGCCTTCTACGGCGGCTACGTCGAGGAGGTGTTCAGGCCGTGGTGGGACGCCGCCAAGGTACCGGTGGACATCGACCCGGCTGGGCTGGACCTACTGCGTACCCCGGTGGCTCTGATGCAGGCACTGGAGAAGTGGACTTTCACCAGCCCAAAGGACCCGGCGTTCACCGCCCCGGGCAAGACGCGGCGCACCGCACCCGACGCGATGCGCGCCGCGTTCACCGAAGCGGTCGCGTACCTGGACGGCCGGCTCGGCGGTAAGCCCGCCGAGTGGAAGTGGGGCCGCATCCACGAACGAGTGGTGCCCTCGCTGACCGGCGCGCCCTCTCTCGGCGAGGGTCCGTACCCGGCCGGGGGCAGCCCCTGGACCGTCAACGTCGCGGAGAACGGCCTGCGCTCCGACTACGGGCCCAGTCTTCGAATGGTCGTCGGCTGGAACTCGGCGGGCAAGGCGGACGCCCGCGCGATCTACCCCGGAGGCCAGAGCGACAACCCCGCCTCCCCTTGGTACAAGAACCTGGCTCCGGACTGGTGGGAGGGGTCGCTGCGCCCGCTGCGCACCGCCGACGAGCAGGGCGAGGGCGATATCCGCTGGACCTTGCGAAGCGAAGGGTGAGGTTATGCCGAAGACGACGGACACAAGAACGCAGGCCTCCGATCAGGACACTGACCCGTCCGTGGCGACACCCGGTGACCACACCCGCAGCTCCGACGCTGACGGGGGCTCGGACCCCACAACGACGGTCGACCGCGGCGCCCGCGCTCCACGCCGCCCGGTGGTCGCCGCGGTGACGGTCGGCGGCGGCATCGCGGCGACCGCCCTGGGCACGCTCGTCGGCCTCTGGTTCATGCCCTTCCTCGTCGGCGCAGTGGTCGGTGCTACCAGCCGGTTCCCCCGCAAGGCCCCCCGTACGTCCCGCGGCTACCTCACCGCGTCCGTGGCCGCGGTCCTGGGGTGGGCACTCCCGCTCGCGGTGCAGGCACTGGGCGGGGCTCCGGTGGCCGAGGTCGCCCGGACGACCGCCGCCCTGGCCGGCCTCCCGCCGCTCGCCGGCATCGTCCTGACCATCACCCTGCTGATCGCCCTGATCCAGGCACTGCTCGGAGTCTGGGTCGGGCGCACGCTGGCAGCCCCGACCGGGCAGCCGCCCGCCGCCCCGTAAGCAGCCGACCCGCCGCCCGGCCGAACCGGCCGCATCTGGCCCCCAGAGGGGAACACCGCATGATGCTGCCCGTCGGCGGCGGCGGGTCAACCGCGCCTTCGGACGTTCGCGGGGCATGGGACACATCCCCGTTTGTACCGTGTCTGAGGGGCCTCGAGGATCCCGGACAGCCCCGATGGCACGTTCTCCTCGACGACCTGTACGCCGGGCTCCGCGAACCCGCGAGCCGACGCCGCGTGTGCGCACCCCGAACCGCGTACCTGGTATCAGGTACGCGGTTCTTCGTCGTCGCAGGATGCGCAGCTCTGCTCCAGGAACACATCGCGTGCGATCATGCTCGCAGGCGGCGTCTTCCGCCCCGTCGAGCGCGAGCGCCCCGCCCTCTGCGCGAGATGCAGGGGCAGGGCGCTCGTTCACATCAGCTCAACTACCGACAAGTTGGCGAAGCACGTACTGCATGATGCCGCCGTTGCGGTAGTAGTCCGCCTCGCCCGGGGTGTCGATGCGCACCGGTGCGTCGAACTCCACGCCGGTGTTGGTGGTCACCTTCACCGTGCGCGGGATGCCGCCGTCGTTCAGCGCGGTGACGCCGGTGATCGAGAACGTCTCCTCACCGGTCAGGCCCAGGGACTCGGCGCCCTCACCTTCGGGGAACTGGAGCGGCAGCACGCCCATGCCGATGAGGTTCGAGCGGTGGATGCGCTCGTAGGACTCGGCGATGACGGCGCGCACGCCCAGCAGCGCGGTGCCCTTGGCGGCCCAGTCGCGCGAGGAGCCGGAGCCGTACTCCTTGCCCGCCAGGACGACGAGCGGGATGCCCGCGGCCTGGTAGTTCTGCGAGGCGTCGTAGATGAACGACACCGGCGCCTTGCCGTCACCCTCGGCTGCCCGGGTGAAGTCGCGGGTGTAGCCGCCCTCGGTACCCGGCGCGATCTGGTTGCGCAGGCGGATGTTGGCGAACGTGCCGCGGATCATGACCTCGTGGTTACCGCGCCGCGAGCCGTAGCTGTTGAAGTCGCGGCGGGCGACGCCGTGCTCGGTGAGGTACTGGCCGGCCGGGGTGTCGGCCTTGATGGCACCGGCCGGGGAGATGTGGTCGGTGGTGACCGAGTCGCCCAGCTTGGCCAGGACGCGGGCGCCCTCGATGTTGGAGACCGGCTCCGGGTCCGGGCCCATGCCCTCGAAGTACGGGGGCTTGCGCACGTAGGTGGACTCGGCGTCCCATTCGAAGGTGTCACCGGTCGGGACGGGCAGCGACTGCCACTGCTGGTCTCCGGCGAAGACGTCGGAGTAGGAGCGTCCGAACATCTCCTGGCCGATCGCGGAGGCGACGACCTCCTCGACCTCCGCCTCGGAGGGCCAGATGTCGCGCAGGAAGACGTCGTTGCCCTCGGCGTCCTGGGCCAGTGGCTCGGTGGTGATGTCGATGTCCATGGACCCGGCGATCGCGTAGGCCACGACCAGCGGGGGCGACGCCAGGTAGTTCATCTTGACGTCGGGGTTGATGCGGCCTTCGAAGTTCCGGTTGCCGGAGAGGACGGAGACGACGGCGAGGTCGCCCTCGCCCACCGCCTGCGAGACCTCCTCCGGCAGCGGGCCGGAGTTACCGATGCAGGTGGTGCAGCCGTAGCCGACGAGGTTGAAGCCCATCTTGTCGAGGTAGGGCGTCAGTCCCGCGCGGTCGTAGTAGTCCATGACGACCTTGGAGCCGGGGGCCAGCGTCGTCTTCACCCACGGCTTACGGGTCAGACCGCGCTCGACGGCCTTCTTGGCCAGCAGCGCCGCGCCCACCATGACCGACGGGTTGGAGGTGTTGGTGCAGGAGGTGATGGCGGCGACGGTGACGGCGCCGTGGTCCAGCTCGTAGGTCTCGCCGTCGGCGCCGGTGACCAGCACCGGCCGGCTCGGGCGGCCCCCCTCGCGGTCGGTGACGGCGGTGTGCCGCGGCTTGCCGGCGCCGTTCTCGCCGCTGGCGTAGGCCGGGGCGTCGGAGGCCGGGAAGGACTCGTCGCTGGCCTCGTCCACCGGGGACTTGGCCGCGTCGGGCGTCTGGCCGACGTAGTTCGGCAGGTCCGCGCGGAACTGCTGCTTGGCGCCGGACAGCGCGATGCGGTCCTGCGGGCGCTTGGGACCGGCGATGGAGGGGACGACGGTGGACAGGTCCAGTTCGAGCTTCTCGGAGAAGTCGGGCTCGGCGGACGCGTCCAGCCACAGGCCCTGCTCCTTGGCGTATGCCTCGACGAGGGCGAGCTGCTGGTCGTCGCGGCCGGTCAGGCGCAGGTAGTTGATCGTCTCGGCGTCGATCGGGAACATCGCCGCCGTGGAGCCGAACTCCGGGGACATGTTGCCGATGGTGGCGCGGTTGGCCAGCGGGATGGAGCTGACGCCCTCGCCGTAGAACTCGACGAACTTGCCGACCACGCCGTGCTCGCGCAGCATCTCGGTGATGGTGAGCACCAGGTCGGTGGCGGTAGTGCCGGGGGGCAGCTCGCCGGTGAGCTTGAAGCCGACGACGCGCGGGATCAGCATGGACACCGGCTGGCCGAGCATGGCGGCCTCGGCCTCGATACCGCCGACGCCCCAGCCGAGCACGCCCAGGCCGTTGACCATGGTGGTGTGCGAGTCGGTGCCCACGAGCGTGTCGGGGTACGCCCTGCCGCCGCGGACCATGACGGTGCGGGCCAGGTGCTCGATGTTCACCTGGTGGACGATGCCGGTGCCGGGCGGGACGACCTTGAACTCGTCGAACGCCGTCTGGCCCCAGCGCAGGAACTGGTAGCGCTCCTTGTTGCGCCCGTACTCCAGCTCGACGTTCTGCACGAAGGAGTCCGGGGTGCCGAACTTGTCGGCGATGACGGAGTGGTCGATGACCAGCTCGGCCGGCGCGAGCGGGTTGATGCGGGCCGGGTCGCCGCCCAGCTCCTTGACCGCCTCGCGCATGGTGGCGAGGTCCACCACGCAGGGCACGCCGGTGAAGTCCTGCATGATCACCCGGGCGGGGGTGAACTGGATCTCCTGGCTGGGCTGCGCCTGGGAGTCCCAGTTGCCCAGCGCGCGGATGTGGTCGGCGGTGATGTTGGCGCCGTCCTCGGTGCGCAGCAGGTTCTCCAGCAGCACCTTCAGGCTGTAGGGAAGGCGCGCGGAGCCTTCGACCTTGTCCAGCCTGAAGATCTCGTACGACTCGTCGCCCACCTGCAGCGTGCTGCGAGCGTCGAAGCTGTTCGCCGACACGACAGTCTCCTTCAGTGCATGAGTTCGCGCGTACCGCCGCCATCCTGCCTGCCCGCCCACCTTGCCCTACGAGCAAGGTGGGCCTAAGTTAGGCTTACCTAAGTCCCACGGGCGGCGGCACGCCCCGTCCTGTGATCTCTCAAGTTATCTCGATGTCGAGATAACTCTAGTACATCCCCGCCCCCACAGCCATGCCCGGCCCGCCGCCCGACGCACGGGCGCGGCGCATCGTCCACGCCGACGGGGGCGCCAGCGTGCGGTCGCGGCGCGGACTGGGACCCGCCATACCGACCCGACGTACCCGCTCCGGGCCAGCCCGACCCACAGCAGCGCGGCGCGTTTCCGCCGAACCCGGGACGGGCAGCCACCTCCGCCACTAGTGACACGCCATCGCCATCGCACAGTGATCGACAGGCGCCCATCTCACATGTGAGTTAATCTCGCCCGCATGAAGGATGACTACCTGGTCCGCATCGGACGGCTCATTCGCGACGCCCGCCAGCATCGCGGCTGGTCACAGACGCACCTTGCGGAAGCTCTGCGCACCAGTCAAAGCGCGGTGAATCGTATCGAGCGCGGACATCAGAACATCAGTCTTGAGATGATCGCCCGTATCGGGGAAGCCCTCGACAGCGAGATCGTCTCCCTCGGCTTCTCCGGCCCGATGCACCTGCGCGTCGTCGGCGGACGTCCGCTGTCGGGTGCCATCGACGTCAAGACCAGCAAGAACGCCTGCGTCGGCCTGCTGTGCGCGTCCCTGCTTACCTCCGGCCGGACGGTGTTGCGCCGCGTCGCCCGCATCGAGGAGGTCTTCCGGCTGCTGGAAGTGCTCAACTCCATCGGCGTGCGCACGCGCTGGATCAACGACGGCCTGGACCTGGAAATCGTCCCGCCCGCCGAGCTGAACCTGGCCGCCATGGATGACGACGCCGCCCGCCGCACCCGCTCGATCATCATGTTCCTCGGCCCGCTGCTGCACCGCACGGACAGCTTCCGCATCCCCTACGCGGGCGGCTGCGACCTGGGCACCCGCTCCGTCGAGCCGCACATGCAGGCGCTGCGCCGCTTCGGACTGTCCGTCACCGCCACCGACGGCGCCTACCACGCCGTCGTGGACCACTCCGTACGCCCGGACCGCCCCATCGTGCTGACCGAACGCGGCGACACCGTGACGGAGAACGCGCTGCTGGCCGCCGCGCGGCACGACGGCGTCACCGTCATCCGCAACGCGTCCTCGAACTACATGGTCCAGGACCTGTGCTTCTTCCTGGAGCGGCTGGGCGTGCGCGTGGAGGGCGTGGGCACCACGACGCTCACCGTGCACGGCGTGCGTGACATCGACGTGGACGTGGACTACTCCCCCTCCGAGGACCCGGTGGAGGCGATGAGCCTGATCGCCGCCGCCGTCGTCACCGGCTCCGAGCTGACCGTGCGCCGCGTGCCCGCCGAGTTCCTGGACATCGAGCTGGCCGTGCTGGAGGAGATGGGCCTGAACCACGACCGCGGCACCGAGTACGCGGCCGACAACGGCCGCACCCGCCTGCTGGACCTCACCGTGCGCCCCTCCAAACTGGAGGCGCCGATCGACAAGATCCACCCCCTGCCGTTCCCGGGCCTGAACATCGACCACGTGCCGTTCTTCGCGGCCATCGCCGCCAGCGCCCACGGCTCGACCCTGATCCACGACTGGGTCTACGACAACCGGGCCATCTACCTCACCGACCTCAACCGTCTCGGCGGCCGCCTCCAACTCCTGGACCCGCACCGGGTGCTGGTAGAAGGCCCCACCCGCTGGCGCGCCGCCGAGATGATGTGCCCGCCCGCCCTGCGCCCCGCCGTCGTCGTCCTGCTCGCCATGATGGCCGCCGAGGGCACCTCGGTGCTGCGCAATGTCTACGTCATCAACCGCGGCTACGAAGACCTCGCCACCCGCCTGAACTCCGTCGGCGCCCAGATCGAGACGTTCCGGGACATCTGACGAGCAGCTGCCGCACTTCGTCTGACCTGCTGCTCAGGGGCTGTCCCGGCCGCTCGTTGCCGCGTAGTAGTGCAGGTCCTGCACCTCGACTCTGTCCCTCACCTCGTACGGCAACTCGACCGTGGTAACGGTCGTGCTGCCCCGCAGGACCGTGGCCTCGCTGCTCCCGCTGCGCAGGGGCAGCAGCTTGGCGTGCGGTCCGGCAGGGGCCTCGTACGAGGAATCAGCAGTACCGACCGTGGCGCGGACGGTCGCGGGCGTGGTGAGGAAACTCAGCACTTCCACCGTGTCCCGGGGGGTGGCGCTGCCCTTGCGCAGGGACATCACCCGTTCCTGACCGCCCGTGGGCTGAGCGGCCGCGAACTGGGTGCGTGAGGTCAGGTACAGCGTGTCACGGACGATCTCCGGCGCTCTGCCCGTCTTGAACCGGGTGAGGTAATAGGAGGTGAGATCGAGGTAAGCGTGCCCGTTGTGCAGCGAGGGAGCGAAATGGCTGCCCTCGGAGTAGTCGTTCCACGTGGTCAGCTGCACCCAGTCCGCGCCGTCCTCGATAGCGCGGGTCCAGGTGGTGCGCAGGGTGGCGGTGTTGCCAGCCTCGTCGTAGATGCCCTGGTTGGGCCGGGTGTCCTGGACGGACACGGGCTGCATCCAGATCTTGCCCATGCCATGGGCCCGCTGGACGTCGCGCGCGGAGCCGCCCTGGCCGACGTAACTGCGGCTGCCCCACTCGGAGAATCCGTGACTGATGGGGGCGAACGACTCGTAGTGCGCGACGAAGTCGAGAAAGAGGGGAACGAAGGCGGTTCGGATGCCATGCCGGGTCTGGAGGACTTCGATCACCTCGGCCCACCAGCCGGCGCCCTTCTCCTCGGTTTTGAAAGGGGAGACGACGAGCCGACCGTCCCCGAGCCGATGCGCCGCCGGGGACTGTCCGAGGTCAGCGAGGGCGGCGGCAAGGGCGGCCGGATCACCCGACTTCAGTGAGGTCATATCCGGCATGAGCATGATCTTGAAGTCGGGATCGACATCGCGGGCCGCCTCCATCAGGAGATTGCACCGCTCCCAGTTCTTCCCGGAAAGGGAGAGGATGTTCAGCGTGAAGCCATCGAGGCCCGCGGCCCGTGCGGTGCGCACCTCCTGCCGCAGGTTGGCGAGCTCCCAGTCACCGCTCCTGGGCTCGACGGGCAGGGGACGGTCACGCAACAGGCCGCCGTACTCCTCGTGCTTGCCCTTCTCGCCGCTCGGGGTGAGGTAGTTGCGGGCGTAGTAGTCGTGGTCTGGCTTGGCGTTGTCGAGGGAGAGCGGGTACGGGGTGAAGTAGTGCGCGAACACTAGTTTTTTGCTCGCACGCAAGGTGGCGGGCGCGGGCATGTCGAAGGGAAGGGGCCCGTTGGGCCTCTTCCCTTCGGTTTCGCCGGGTATCTCCTTGCTCTGAGCGTCACCCTTGTCCTCACCCGGTCCCGTCTCCTGGCTGGAGGCGGTGGGCGAGGCCGGAGCGCTGGGTGCGGCTTCCTCGGTCGTGGGCCCGCCGGGATGGCTGGGCAGGGTGGATGGCCCGGCAGTGACGGGAGCCGCCGCCTCACCGGTTTCCGCGGTGGCGCCACGAGGGGGCCAGGACAGCCCTGCGGCGACGCAGACGCCGTACAGCACGACCGCCGACATCAGAACAGCGAGCAGCGGCCTGCGCCTCAACAAGCCGGCGGGCACACGCCGGTGTGACCCATGCCGCCTAGGACGATCCGTTCTCATCGCGTATCCCTCTCCCCTGAGGATGCCACCGCGAGGGTCCGCACTGACACAGCGTGACCTCCCACGGTACGGACAACCGTTTCCTCTCGCCCGGACGCCCCCACATGGACGTCACGCTTACCACAGTGACCACGCTGAGCGTAGGCCAGAGCGGCGAGTTACGGGGCCGTCTGCCCGGCATCGGCAGCGGATTCCCGGGGGAGGCTAGCGCGTCAAAGCCGTGATTCACCGCCACACCCCAGCCAGTGGGCATCTGCCCGCCTGGCTACGGCACCGTCAGTGGCCCGCCTCCGCGGGCATGGTTCCTGGGACCGGGTCCGCCAGCGACAGGGCACCGGTGAGCGGAGCTTTCCGGCAAGCGTTCAGAGGTGGGCGCCGGGGGCGGCGAGCTGGGTCGGGGAGAGAGCGGTGACGTGATCACCCCGGCCGCGCCCACCGCCGCCGTCCGGCCAGTCCAGCACACCGCTCCCGCAGCGCGGACTCACCCGGCCGGGCGGTGGCAGCCAGGCTGTCCACCGCCCGCTTCGTCGCCGGGTCAGTAGGTGCGGTTCAGTAGAGCTCGCCGGTGCCGGTCGTGGTGGGGAGGCGGTCGGCCGGAGCGGGTCCGAGCCAGCTTTCGAGCACCGGGTCCGCGGGGGCGGGGCCCGGCGGGTGGAAGGGAGCGGCGGTGAGCGGGGTGTTCGGGAAGCCGGGTTCCGGGGCAGGATCGGTGGCGTACTCCACCTGCTGGGTGGCGCAGTACAGCTCGCGGAACGCCACGGCTGAGCCGAACTCCTGGATCATGCGCTGGGAGTTCTCCCGGGCGAACCGCAGCGCGGCAGCGCGAACCGACGTCCCGGTGGTGTCGGCCTCGCGCATGAGGTCCCTAACGAGCGGGCGGATCTGCGCCGAGAGGCGGCCGCAGGCACCGGCGGGGCTGACCACCTCGCCCAGGATCACCCACCACGCTCCGGCGGCGGCCCCGGTGTTCGCGATGAAGTCCGGGATCACGGTGACCCCTCGGTGCAGCAGACGTTCCTCGGCCTCCGGGGTGATCGGCACGTTCGCCGCCTCCGCGATGAGCCGGGCCCGGATCTGGTCGCAGTTGTCCGCGGTGATCGTGTAGGAGACGGCGGCGGGCACCAGCAGGTCGACGTCCTGGCCCAGCCACGCGTCCCCGGGCAGCTGCACGTCGTCCTCGCGCAGCATCGAACGGTCGATGACGCCGGAGGCGCTGCGGGCGGAGAGCAGGAGTTCCACGTCCACGCCGCGCGCGGGGTTGAGGATCAGGCCGTGCGCGTCGGTGATGCCGGTGACGCGGACTCCGGCGCGGGCGAGGTAGAGCGCGGTGGAGCCGCCCATCGCGCCGAATCCCTGTACGACGGCGCTGGCCGTGGCGGCGGGGATGCCCCGCTGCTCCAGGGCCGCCAAAGCGGCTTCCGCCACGCCGAAACCGCCGACCAGCTCAGAGAGTTTCAGGCCCTCCGTGCGCGTGGCGAAAGCCTGCTTGATGCGGGCGCGCACGTCGGCCTCGTCCTCGGCGCGGACGACGGCGGCGTGGAAGGACGTCTCGCCGAGGCCCACCCGGGCGAAGCTGCGGTCGAGCTGCTCCTGCTGGGTGCCGAGGTCGCCCGCGGTGACCCAGAAGCGTTCCAGCAGCGGCCGGACCGCCTGGAGGAAGCGTTCCCGCACGTCTTCGGCGCGCGGGTCACCGGGGTCGAAATCGATGCCGCCCTTAGCGCCGCCGACGTGAATGCCGAAAGCGCCCATTTTCAGCGTCATTTCCCGGGCCAGCGCGGCCACCTCGTGAACGGTGCAGCCCGGGCGCATCCGCAGTCCTCCGGTGGCGATACCCGTGATCAGCTGGTCGATCACGACGTACCCCCGGGCACAGGTGTGGGTATCGCGCCATGTGACCTGAAGGTAGGGCTCATGCTCGACGGCCTGAAGCGGCGTCTCGACAGCGGTGTGCAGCATGTTGGCACTCACCCTTTCCAGCCACTGAACAGCGTTACCTGTGCGTGCGGTGCCGTGGGCGCTGCGCACCATGAAGGCGGGCAGCGGCCACGGTTGATCCGCGAGAAGAAAAATCCCTTCCAGCGATACGGGCTTTGTGACTCAGGGCAGTCATCGGGAACGGGCACGCCGAATTCACCCCGGCGACGGGCAACGCGAGTCACAAAGACCTGAAGACACAGAATGAGGTTTGGGAAAGCCGCAGAGAACGCTGTGAGTTGCGTTGAGCTGCGCCCTTAGCGCCCACTGTGAGGTCGCGCTTCCAGGGTTGTCAAGACACGACTTTGCCCCACTCCCCCACTCGGGTTCGGGGCGGAAGCGGGTTATTCGCTCAGGAAATCGAACGGGTCTCCCGGGTTTTGCGGCCGGACTCGCAAGGGGCCGGAATCAGCGCAGGTCAAAGGCGTGATGCTGAGGGACGAGCGGTCTCGGCCGTCCCGGACTCAGCCACCCCGGGGGCCGGATTCCGGGGCGGCGGCGCGGAAGGGCCCGGGCAGTGCGCGGGGCCGGACCCAGGGTCAGTCGCGCGAGCGGCGGGTGGCAGCGTCGCGCTGCTCGCGGCGGGCCCGCTCCTCGCGCTGCTTCTCCTTGACACGCGCCCCCTCCTTGCGGACCTCGGCCTGCGTGGCGCGCTCCTTGCGCAGCCACTCCGGGGCCTCCTGCTTCAGCGCCTCGATCTGCTCGGTGGTCAGCGGCTCGGTGACGCCGCCGCGTGCGAGGCCGGAGATGGACACGCCCAGCTTCTCCGCCACTACCGGGCGCGGGTGCGGACCGTTGCGCCGCAGTTCCCGCAGCCACTGCGGCGGGTCGGACTGGAGGGCGTTCAGCTCGTCGCGCGAGACAACACCCTCCCGGAACTCCGCGGGGGTGGCTTCGAGGTACACACCCAGCTTCTTGGCCGCGGTCGCGGGCTTCATGGTCTGGGTGCTCTGGTGCGACGTCATGGTGTCCAGGGTATCGAGCGCCCGCCGCGCCCCTGACCTGAGCCCGGTAGCCTGGCCTGGTGACCGGCTCGGAGACACCCCCCGCCCCGCCCGCGTTCCGGCTCGCGTACGTCCCGGGCGTGACGCCGGGCAAGTGGGTGCGGACCTGGCAGGAGCGCTGGCCGAAGACCCCGCTGCACCTGGTCGACGTCTCCGCCGCGGACGCCGCCGACACCGTGCTGCGCGGCGACGCCGACGCGGGTCTGCTGCGGCTTCCGGTCGACCGGGCGGTGTTCAGCGCCATCCCGCTGTACACCGAGACCACGGTGGTCGTGGTGCCCAAGGGCCACCTGGTGACGGCGGCCGACGAGGTGTTGGCCGGGGAGCTGGCCGACGACGTCGTCTTTCACCCGCTCGACGACACCCTCACCTGGGAGCGGCGCCCCGGCCGCCCGGCGCTCGAACGCCCCGCCACGACCGGTGACGCCGTGGAGCTGGTGGCGGCGGGCGTCGGCCTGCTCCTGGTCCCGCAGTCCCTGGCCCGCCTGCACCACCGGCGGGACCTGACCTACCGGCCGGTCACCGACGCCCCGCAGTCGAGTGTCGCCCTGGTGTGGCCCGAGGAGCGCACCACCGATCAGGTGGAGGACTTCATCGGCGTCGTGCGCGGCCGTACGGTCAACAGCACCCGCGGCCGCCGTCCCGCTGCCGCGGAGCCGTCGCGGGACAGCCGGCGGGGCGAACGGCAAGGCAAGCGTCCGGAGGAGCGCGCTCGTGGTGCGTCCGCACCGCGCGGGGCCGTCGGTGGCCGGACGTCGTCCGCCAAGAAACCCCGCCGGGGCTCCGGCCGCGGCAAGCCGCGCCGCCGCACCTGACGGGGCGCTCAAGGCTGCCCCGTCCTCCTCGCGGCTGCCGTAACGAGGGCCACGGGGTGGGCGTTCGGCGCGGCGTCCAGCTCGCCGTCCGGCAGGTCGCGCGGCGCGCGCAGGCCGAGCGCGGTGGCCGCCTGCTCGCAGCCCGCCCGCCGCTCGGCGTAGCCGCCCTCGACCAGTGGGCGCTGTGCAGCCGCAGCACGCCGTCGTCGCGGTGACGCACGGCCAGCTTCGCGGTGTGCGGCAGGGCGACGGGCAGGACGAAGCCGTCGCTGTGGTCGGTGTGCTCGCCGATCAGATTGACCCGACCGGGCGCGGCCCACAGGGCATCGGGCTCGCCGCCGTACACAGCGCGGAAACCGGCGCGGACGGCGGCGGGGGTGCGGGCACCGGGCGTGTGGGCGCGGATCATGAGGCCACCTTCCGCAGCCGCCGCGCCGCCGCTTCGGGCACGACATCGTTGACGAACGCACCCATGCCGGACTCGACCCCGGCCAGGTACTTCAGCTTGTCCGCACTGCGGCGGACGGTGAACAGCTCCGGGCGCAGCGCCAGGTCACCGCACCGGTGGCCGGGGCTGGCGCGGCGGCTCATGGCCGGGCGAGATGGCGGCTTGGGGCCGGGCCGGTCGCAAGGCGGGCGATTCGGGGCGCGAGGGCCGTGAGCGCGACGGGCGTACGCTGGCGGTATGGCTGGTTACCGGCCCGCGTCGCAGCCGCGCCGTGAGCGCCGCTACTTCGCCCTGATGGCGGTGTGCCTGACCCTGTTCGTCGGCGCCGGTGCGGTCGTGCGCCATTTCTCGGTCCCGCTGGCGATCGCGATGTGCGTCGTCGCCGCCGCGCTTTTGCCGGTAGCGGCCATCGCCGCGAACCGCCGGGAGCCGTCTGACCGGTGGTGGGACGAGGACCGCTAAGCCCTGCGGCGTTCCCTTCGTGGCTGCGTCTCGTGCCTGCGGCCGCGCCATGGCGCCTCACGGACCGGCGAGTGTGGCCACCAGGACGGCCTTGATGGTGTGCATGCGGTTCTCCGCCTCGTCGAAGACCACGGAATGCTCGGACTCGAAGACCTCGTCCGTCACCTCCAGCGAGGTCAGGCCGTGCCGGGCGTGGATCTCGCGGCCGACCGCCGTGCCCAGGTCGTGATAGGCGGGCAGACAGTGCAGGAACCGCACCTGCGGATTGCCGGTGGCACGCAGGACGTCCAGGGTGACGGCGTAGGGCGACAGCAGCGCGATCCGCTCGTCCCACACCTCCTTCGGTTCGCCCATGGAGACCCACACGTCGGTGGCGACGAAGTGGGCGCCGCGCACCGCCTCGGTGACCTCCTCGGTGAGTGTGACGCGGGCGCCGGTCTCCTTGGCGAGCGCGTGCGCGCGGTCGATGACGCTCTGCTGAGGCCACAGCGCACGGGGGGCCGCGAGCCGCACGTCCATGCCGAGCAGGGCGCCGGTGATGAGGTAGGAGTTACCCATGTTGGACCGGGCGTCGCCGAGGTAGGCGTAGGCGGTGGCGGCCAGCGGGCGGTCGCCGCTGTACTCGGTCATGGTGAGCACGTCGGCGAGCATCTGGGTGGGGTGCCACTCGTCGGTGAGGCCGTTGTAGACGGGCACCCCGGCGTGGGCGGCCAGTTCCTCGGCGACGTCCTGGCCGCTCCCCCGGTACTGGACGGCGTCGAACATGCGGCCCAGCACCCGGGCCGTGTCCTTGACCGACTCCTTGTGGCCGATCTGGGAACCGGCCGGGTCCAGGTAGGTGGTGGACGCGCCCTGGTCGGCGGCGGCCACCTCGAAGGCACACCGGGTGCGGGTGGAGGTCTTCTCGAAGACCAGCGCGATGTTCCGCCCGCGCAGGCGCGGCGTCTCCGTGCCCAGCTTCTTGGCGGCCTTCAGCTCGGCGGCCAGCCGGATCAGGGCGTGGAACTCCTCAGGAGTGAAATCCAGCTCCTTGAGGAAGTGGCGGCCGGTGAGGTCTGTCGCCATGGGGAGGCTCCTCGGTCACGTGCGGGAAGTCCCCGGAAGTATATACGATTCATTGCATCTCTATGCAGTCATGCTTGTGCAGGAACACGGTGGCGGCAGGGCGTGCTCACCGCGCTGCCCCGACGGCGTCCCGCTGCACCGGGCAGCTCATGCAGCGCGGGCCGCCCCGGCCGCGTCCCAGCTCGCTGCCCGGGATCTCCACTACCTCGATGCCCTGCTTGCGCAGGTGGGTGTTGGTGGTGACGTTGCGCTCGTAGGCCAGGACGACCCCGGGTTCCAGCGCCAGCACGTTGCACCCGTCGTCCCACTGCTCCCGCTCGGCCGAGCGCACGTCCTGCACCGCCGTCAGCACCCGGATGCCGTCCAGCCCGAGAGCGGCGGCGATGGCGTGGTGCATGTGCTCGGGCGGGTGCCCGGTGACCTTCAGCTCCTTGCCCGAGGCGGTCGGCTCGATCGTGTACGAGCGCAGCATGCCCAGACCCGCGTACTGGGTGAAGGTATCGCCGTCGATCATCGTCAGCACCGTGTCCAGGTGCATGAACGAGCGCCGCTTGGGCATGTCCAGCGCCACGATCGTGCGCGCCGAGCCCGCCTCGAACAAAGCCTGGGCCAGCATCTCCACCGCCTGCGGCGTGGTGCGTTCGCTCATCCCCACCAGCACCGCGCCGTTGCCGATCACCAGCACGTCGCCGCCCTCGATGGTGGAGGGGTGTGTGCTCTCGCCCCGCGACCAGAACTGGAAGCCGGCCCGCGTGAACAGCGGGTGATGCTGGTAGACCGCTTCGAAGTGCACCGTCTCCCGCTGCCGGGCGGGCCAGCGCATGGCGTTGATCGCCACCCCGTCGTAGATCCACGCCGAGGTGTCGCGGGTGAACAGGTGGTTGGGCAGCGGAGTGAGCAGGAAGTCGTCCAGGTCGGTGACATGGAAGCGCACGGACACCGGTTCGGCGTGCCGCTCCAGGAACTCCCGCTTCGTCTCGCCGCCCACCAGCACCCGGGCCAGCCCCTCGGAGTCCAGCTCGTCGTAAGCGGCGCGCAGGTGGTCGGCGGCCAGCGGACCGTAGGAGTTGTCATCGAAGACCCGGTCCAGGACCAGGGTCCGGGCGACCGGGATGTCCAGCGTCTCGGCCAGCAGGTCGGCGAACAGGTGCACTTCCACACCGCGCTCACGCAGCACGTCGGCGAAGCTGTCGTGTTCCTGGCGGGCACGCTGGACCCACAGGACGTCGTCGAAGAGCAGGTCGTCCTTGTTGGTGGGCGTGAGCCTTTTCAGCTCAAGACCCGGCCGGTGCAGGATGACACGGCGCAGCCGCCCGGCCTCGGAGTCAACGTGGAATCCCATGTCCTCATCCTGTCCGAGCCCGGCCCGCCCCACCCACGGATTGGCGTAGGTTGACCGTCCGTGATCATGTTCGTCGCCCGCGTGCGGTGCGCCGCGTGCTGTCCGACGTGGAAGGAGGTCTCGGCCGCCATGGCTGAGCTGTACCCGGAGATCGAGCCCTACGCGCACGGCATGCTCGACGTCGGCAACGGACACCACATGTACTGGGAAGCATGCGGCAACCCGGACGGGAAGCCCGCCCTCGTCGTCCACGGCGGCCCGGGCTCCGGCTGCACCCCGCACGCCCGGCGCTGCTTTGACCCGCGACGCTACCGCGTCATCCTGTTCGACCAGCGCGGCTGCGGCCGCAGCACCCCGCACGCAAGCGACCCGGCCACCGACCTCACCCACAACACCACGCACCACCTGCTCGGCGACATGGAAACGCTGCGCGCCCACCTGGGTATCGAACGCTGGCTGTTGTGCGGCGGCTCTTGGGGCTCCACACTGCTCCTCGCCTACGCCGAGCGGCACCCCGAGCGGGTGTCGGACATCGTCATCTCCGCCGTGACGACCACCCGGCGCACCGAGATCGACTGGCTGCTGCGCGGCGTGGGCCGGTACTTCCCGGAGGCGTGGGAACGCTTTCGCGCCGCCGCTGGAACGTCGCCCGGCGCCGACGGGTGCGCCCTCGCGGCCGCCTACGCCCGCCGCATGACCGACCCGGACCGCCGGGAACAGCAACGAGCCGCAGCCGACTGGTGCGCCTGGGAGGACGCCGTCATCTCTCTGGAGGAACACCACGGACCCACCCCGTACGGCGGTCGGCCTTCGGCTTCCCAGCTCGCGCTGGTGCGGATCGTCACGCACTACTTCGCGCACGGCGCGTGGCTGGAGGAGGGTGCGCTGCTCCGTGACGCCTACCGGCTGAGGGGGATTCCCGGCGTGCTCATCCACGGTCGGCTCGACCTCGGTTCGCCGCCCGACACGGCGTGGGCCTTGGCCCGGGCCTGGCCGGACGCCCGTCTGCTGATCTCTCCCCACGGCGGCCACCTCAGCACCGAGTGGTCCCGTGCCCGCCTGCTCACCGCCCTGGACGCGTTCGCCGAGCGGTGACGGGGGGCGGGGTGGCTGGTTGTGCCAGTGGCGGCCGGTGTTTGGGGCCCCTCCCCCTCCCCTCCCCAGCCGCCTCCGAGCGCCGCTTGCCCCGTGCGGTCGGGCCACAGGCCCGCTCGCGTGGGCAGCGTGTGCCTTCGCAGAGGCACACGCTGCCTCGCGCCTCGCGCCCCGGGTCCGGGCACCCGTACCGGCACTCTGGCTACAGGCCCGGGGAACAGGAGGCGCCCCGGCGGGTACGCCCGCAGCGTGCAGCGCACGCAGGGCGCTGACGCCTATGCGCCGTGCTGCTCACCTAGCGCCGCGGCGACGCGGGCGATGCTCGCGGGGCCGACACGGCAGCAGCCGCCGACCAGGCGGGCGCCCGCCGCACGCCAGCGGGGTGCGAGCACCGGCTCGTAGGTCGCCGGGCCCCGCCAGGCGGCGCGAACCGCGTCCCAGCCCTCGCCGCTGTTGGGGTAGGCGACGGCGGGCTTGCCGGTGAGGGATGTGGCCAGCCGCACCGCGGGCTCGACCTCCCGCGGGTCGCAGCAGTTGACGCCGGTGGCCACCACCTGGTCCCGGCCCGCCACCAGCGCGAACGCCTCCGACAGGGGCTGCCCCGCACGGGTGTGGCCGCCCGCCACGGTGTAGCTCAGCCACACCGGCACGCCGCAGCCCTCCGCCGCGCGCAACAAGGCCTCCGCCTCCCGTACGTCCGGCACCGTCTCCAGGGCGAGCACGTCGGGTTCGGCCGCCGCCAGGGCTTCGATCCGGGGGCGGTGGAACGCCGTCAGCTCGGCCGTCGTCCGCCCGTACCGGCCCCGGTACTCGCTGCCGTCGGCCAGGACGGCGCCGTAGGGACCGACGGACGCGGCCACGTAGACCGTCCGCTGACCCGCGGCGGCCCGGGCGAGGTGGACGCTGCGTGCGAACAGCTCCGCTGCCTTGGCCCCCCGCACTCCCTTCCGGGCAAAGCCCTCGAACGACGCCTGGTAGCTGGCGGTGATCAGGACCCGCGCCCCCGCCGCGACGTACGCCGCGTGGGCGGCCTGAAGCTGCTCCGGCGCGTCGGCCAGCAGCCGGGCCGACCACAGTTCGTCGGTCAGGTCGCAGCCCTGGTCGGCGAGTTGGTTGGACAACCCGCCGTCCAGGACGAGGGCTCCGGCGGCCAGGGCCGCGTCCAGCGGGCGCGCGGGGCGGGTCATGCCAGCTGGGACTGGACCTGCGAGGAGATCAGCTCCAGGTGGTCCAGATCGCTCAGGTCCAGGATTTGCAGGTACACACGTGAAGTACCCGTCTCGGCGTACCGGCCGATCTTGTCCACGACCTCGGCCGGAGAACCGGCGAGCCCGTTGTGCTTGAGTTCGTCCACCTCCCGTCCGATGGCGGCGGCCCGGCGGGCTACCTCGGCGTCGTCCTTGCCCACACAGGCCACCAGTGCGCTGGAGTACACCAGTTCGTCCGGGTCTCGCCCCGCCTCGGTGGCAGCCGCCCGCACCCGGCCGAACTGGCGGGCGGTGTCCTCGACGGAGGCGAAGGGGATGTTGAATTCGTCGGCGTAGCGAGCGGCCAGGCGGGGCGTGCGGGTCGCGCCCAGCCCCCCGATGAGCACCGGCACCTTGGGCTGGGCGGGCTTGGGCAAGGCTGGCGAGTCGGCCAGCTGGTAGTGCCTGCCCGCGTAGCTGAAGGTCTCCCCGACCGGTGTGTTCCACAGGCCGGTGATGATCGCCAGCTGTTCCTCAAGACGGCTGAACTTCTCCTTCGGGAACGGGATGCCGTACGCGGTGTGCTCCGCCTCGAACCAGCCGGTGCCGAGTCCGAACTCCACCCGCCCCCCGGACATGGCGTCCACCTGGGCGGCCTGGATGGCCAGGACACCCGGCAGCCGGAAGGTGCCGGCGGTCATCAGGGTGCCAAGGCGGATACGGCTCGTCTCCCGGGCGAGCCCCGCGAGCGTGATCCACGCGTCGGTCGGGCCCGGCAGGCCGTCCGTGTCCCCCATCGCCAGGTAGTGGTCGGAGCGGAAGAAGGCGTCGAACCCCAGCTCCTCGGTGGCCTTGGCCACGGCGAGCAGCGTCTCGTAGTCGGCCCCCTGCTGGGGCTCGGTGAAGATGCGCAGATCCATAGTGCCCATGGTGTCAGCCGGGTGCCGGGCGGTGGGTACGCGCTGACCGGCGCGGCGCTACGGCAGGCTGGCCAGGAGAGCCGTGGTGGACGTGGTGGTGTCGCCTGTGGCGTCCAGAGCTTCCAGGCAGTGCCAGTAAAGAGCCTCCTCCTCAGTCTGGGCCGCCACCTCGGTGAGCGTGGCGGCCAGTTCGTCCAGCAGCTCCGCCAGCTCACACAGTGTGCGCCGGGGGTCGCGTACGGCGGTGAGGCGGGCGGCGCGGGCCTCGGCCAGACCTGCTGGCCGCACGCCGGTGGCGTGCAGCGCGCCCGCCGCCGCGCGGGCCTCGGGTGGGCCGCACCGGGCCAGCAGACCGCCCACCGCCTGGGCGAGAGCCTGCGCCTGCCAGGCTTCCGCCACCACCTGGGTGCCGTCCCCACACCGGGCGAGCGCTGCCCGGTTCGCGCTGATGATCCGTACCGCATCCATCGGTCCTCTCCGTGCGCCGCGTGCTGTCGTGGCTCCACGGTGGCCCGGCGCAAAGGCGGGCGCCAGCGCCTGCTGGAAACGGTGGATAACGTGCGGGTTGTGGAAAACTCCCTCACCCGGCGGAGGGACGTCCCGCGCCGCCAGCGGGGTCCCGGCCGGCCCCGCCAGCGGGGCGGGGGCCGGGCGCCGGGAAGCGGTGGGCGTTGCGGTCGATCTTCGCGTCCAGGGCCGCCAGTGCGTCTACCCCCAGTGCCTCGCAGAACTGCAGCAGGTAGGCGAGTACGTCGGCCACCTCGTCCCGGACCCGGGCGGCCCGGTCCGGCTCGGACATCACCGCGGCCGATTCCTCCGCGGTACGCCACTGGAAGATCTCCAGCAGTTCGCCCGCCTCCACGTTCAGCGCGGCGGCCAGGTTCTTCGGGTTGTGGTACCGCCCCCAGTCGCGGGCCGCGGCGAACTCCGCCAGCCGCCGCTGCCGCGCCGCCAGTTCACCTGGTTCGCCCACCGGTGGCCGACTCCGTTCGCTCACCGGTCGCTGACCTCCGTGCCCGCGGGCGTGACCAGGAAGACGTCGGTGTCCACACGGTGCATGCCGCCGCCGAGACCGAACACCACGCCGCTGGCGAAGTCCAAAACGCGCCGCCCCACCTCGCCCTCTACCGCGCTCAGGTCGAGCAACACCGGGATCAGGGTCATCAGGTGCTCGGCGACGACGCGGGCGTCCGAGAAGGACTGCACCCGGACGACGACCAACTGCCGAGCGTCCTCCAGCGCTTCCGCGCCAATGTCCGCACCAGCCGGGGTCGGCAGGTGCGGAACGGTTTCCCACGCGTCCCAGGTGTGTTCGCCACGCAGCGGCACAACCTCGGCCAGGCCCTCCCACGACGCGTCCGTGGCGTCACTCGATATCCGCATCCCGCGAGTGTAGGAACAATCGCCGCGTTCCCGCGCAGAGCCCCGGCGTGTCGCGCGGGAACGAGGAGTTGGCCCTCCACACCGTCCTCCCCCGGACCTGGGCGCCCCCTGACCTGTGGCCATACCGCCGCCGCGTTTCGCGCCCGCGGGTATCCGGAAAGACTCGGGCGAGGGTCCGTCCCGCTCGCCTGCCGGTGCGAGCGAGCGAGAACGAGACCGAAGGCGGGGCACATGCCAGGTGGGCATGCCGGGCGCACTATAGAGGATCCTGGCGGTTCCCGGAGCAGTACCGGGAAAACCGCCCGAACGAGCGGCACGGTCCGTAACGTCACCCTCACCTCCGGTTCCAGTCGGGTGCCGGAGGGAAGGGGAGAGGACTGGCGTGCCCGGAATCGACGAGTGCCTGCTCACGGTTATGGCACTGCCCGGAGCCCGGGGTGCGGCGGTGGTCGACTGGACGAGCGGACTGCCGCTGGGAACCATCGGCGCCGCCGTCTCCGGCGATCACGAGGCGACCGCCGCGGACACCGCGGAGCTGGCCCGGATGGCCGCGGAGCAGCTGACGCTGACCGCACCGGACGACACGGCGGACACGGCCACGGGCGCGGACGTGGGTGCCGGTTCCGGAACCGGTGTGGCCCAGCCCGCCGACACGGCGGCGCGTGAAGCACCGCCGGTCACGTTGCCCGTCGAGGACGTCATCGTCACCGCACGCGACGGCTACCACCTGTTGCGGTACGTCGAGACGGCGTTCGACAGCAGCGTGCTGCTGCATCTGTGGCTGGACCGGCGCGAGGGCAACCTGGCCCTGGCCCGGCTCCGCCTCGGCGAGCTCGCCCGCGCCCTGGTTCTGGACTGAACGATGGCCCCCATACCTCCGCCGCCCCGCCGGGGCGCGCCCCGCCACGCGGCGTCACGCTCCGACCGCGCCCCGGCCGGCACCGCGCACACCGCCACCCCGCGCCCCGCCGACCCGGTGGGCACCGCTCCCCCGGCCCCCGGCCCCACGCCCGGCACTCCCGTGCCCGACGCTCCCGCGCTCGACCGTCTGCTGTGGGACCTCGCCGCTGAGCGGGCCTCCGGCGCCCTGGTCAGCCCGGCCGGTGCGTTGTACCTGCTCGACGGCCAGGTGGCGCATGCGGAGAGTCCGGCGGCCCCGGGTCTGGGCATCCTCTTGGTCCGCGCGGGCCGTCTGGACGCGCACGCCTGGCGGCACGCCCTCGACGTCAGCGGCCCGGACCGCTCCGTCGCCCACCATCTGCTCTCCGCCGCCCAGCTGACGCGCGGCGAACTGGAACTCGGTCACCTCGCCACCCTGCTGGACGCCGCCTACTGCGTGCGGGCCGCCGGCGACCTGGCGTGCCGCTTCCACGCCGGTGCCCGGCACTGGCTGGGCCCGGTGCGCAGCGTCCCCGTGCCCGTGCTGCACAGTGAGCTGCGGCGAAGGGCAAGGCTGTTGCACCGGATCTGGCCGCACCGCCAGCTCGACTCGGCCCCGCTGCGCCGTACCCACCGGGCCACCGCGACGGCGTCCGCCCCGGCCCGCCTGCGCCCCCGCGAGCGCGACGTGCTGCGGCTCGCCGACGGCACGCACACCGCCGTGGACATCGCCGCCGCGCTCGCCCGGCAGACCTACCGCACGCTGGTGGACGTCCGCAGGCTCGCCGCCGCCGGACTGGTGGAGACGCCTACCCCGGCGCCCGGGACCCCCCAGCCCCCGTTGCCGCCCCGGCCCGGCGCCGCACCGGCGCCGCCACACCGACGCCCACCCGAAGCACCGGACACCGCGACCCTGCGCCGCATCCGTGACGCCCTGGAGGCCCGCCTGTGAGCCCACGCCC
This sequence comes from Streptomyces sp. JJ66, assembly GCF_019303495.1. Lineage (GTDB taxonomy): Bacteria > Actinomycetota > Actinomycetes > Streptomycetales > Streptomycetaceae > Streptomyces. The sequence continues at coordinate 314,107 of NZ_JAEVFI010000001.1, forward strand.
ACCCCTTACACCGTCACCGACCTGCCGTACCCCGCCGCCGACGAGTACGCCGTCATGAGGCGTGCCCTGCGGCCGGTGCGCACTCAAGGGAGACCGCCGATGCCCCCGCAACCCGCCCTGCCCCCGCGCCGGCCTCGTCCCGAACTCCTGGACGAGCTGACCCGGTTGCGCACCCGACTGCCGCAGGTCACCGGCGCGCTGGCGGCCAGTGCCGACGGGCTGGTGCTCGCCGAGGACACCGCACGGCTGGACACCGAGTCGCTGGCCGCGATCACCGCGGCGGCACTCGGCGTGGCGGTACGGCTGGCCGACGTCACTGGCCACGGCGCCTTCCGGGAACTGGTCGTGCGGGCCGAGAGCGGCTACGTCGCCACCTACGCCGCTGGCCGCACCGCCGTCCTCACCGTGCTCGCCGAACCGCGCGCCAACGTCGGCCGCATCCATCTGGAGGCCCGCCGCGCGGGCTCCCGCATCGGCTCCCTCCTCGAACCCGCCTCCTCCTGACCCGACCACGTAACCCACCCGACCCATCCGAAGGGACACCACCATGGCGAACACCGAGACCACGCTCAAAGAGGCGATGACGACGATCGACGGGGTGATTGGCGTCGCCCTCGTCGACTACGGCAGCGGCATGGCGCTCGGCACCCTGGGCGGCGGCAAGGAGCTGGACCTTGGCGTCGCCGCCGCCGGGAACACCGACGTCGTCCGCGCCAAAGTCCGCACGATGGAACACCTGGGCCTGAACGACGAGATCGAGGACATCCTGATCACCCTCGGCAGCCAGTACCACCTGATCCGCCTCCTCAGGCGCCGCGACGCCGGCCTGTTCCTCTACCTCGCGCTGGACCGCACTCGTGCGAACCTCGCCATGGCCCGCCACCAGCTCCGGCGTGTCGAAGCGGACCTGGAGGTGTGAGCCCAGGGGTGACCGGAGTGCCCCGCACCGGCTGACCGCCGTGGCCGAAGGCCCACGCCAGGCCCCCACGCCGCCACCCACGCCAGGCCGCCCGCCCGGGTCACCCGCGCCGGGCGGTTCGGCCGGACGGGATCGCGAGGAGTCGGCCCCGGGGGCGTGCGGGGTCGGCTACCGTGGCGGCATGAGCGCGCGTGAGAGCCGACCGGAGAGCCGGTGGCCGCTGCCGCCGGCCTGGATGTGGGCCTGTCAGGAGTGCACCGACCGCTATCGGGTAATGAAGGACACCCAGGAGGCGTCGGAGGAGTACGCGCGTCAGTGCGGCCCCGGCGTCGATACGGACCCGCTGGACTCGGTGGTCTCCAGCCAGATCCGCCTCGCGCGGCACTTGGCTGACGCGCACGGGGACCACCTTCCCGGCTGGGACCCGGCGTGCTCCGTGTGTGCCTCACACCAGAAGTCGATCGCGCGGGAGGAGCGGGAGGCGGAGCGGTCGGAGGACGGCGAGCTGCGCGTCGCCGCGATGGTCCGCCTCGGTGGCGAGCACCGCGCTCGCCATGTCTTCGCCCCGCCGAGCGTCGTCCAGGTGTACTGACGCGCACGGGCCGCCCGTCCGGAAGGGCGGCCCCGCGTGGCGATCCTGGGCGCAGCGCCCGCCAGTCCTGCACGAGCTACGCCTCGTCATGGCCTGGCGGCACCCACCCCGGACCGGTGCCGACGCTCCGCTCCAGGCCGCCGGTGAGTTCCTTCAAGCGTCGCCCGCGTCCCGGGGCCGCTCGCGTACCCGTCTGTGCGGCCCCGGGAGAGCGGCGCCTCGCCGCTTCAGCACGGGTGGGCGCAGGCGTCGAAACGGCACCGTGCCGATGCGACCCTCACGGGGACAGCCACCGCACCGGCCGGTCCAGAGGCGGTCTGTCGCGGCGCGGCTGGCTGCACGGTGACCTCGTGGGCTGGGTCGGCGGTGCGGACCGCGCGCGAGGCTTCGGCCGACGCGGGTGCGGCGGCGCGCTACATCCGGGCGGACATGCTGGATTACGCGGAGCCGGAGGGGTTCGACGTTGTACTGAACATGTTCGCCTCTTCGGCTACTTCGCGGACCCGACCGGGGGGCGCGCGTCCTGAGACGTGCGCCCTATTGCGGCACGGTTGCAGGAACGTACTATCACCAGGTCATCACCGCGACGGGAACCAGGAAGCCGGTGTGAGTCCGGCACGGTCCCGCCACTGTGACCGGGAGGTGCCGCCCCCGCAGCCGCTGGGGCCCCGTCGTCCGGGAGTCAGAGACTGGCCGGTCGCGGGCTCGTTCCGAGGAGCGCGGACTCCCCAGGAGGCTTCACGTGTACGACGGCACCACCCGTCCTTCTGCTGCCCTGCCCGCACCCACACCCCGCGCCCGCCACCTGCGCGGCGCGGCGCTGGCGCTGGCCACCGCCTTGACCACCACCGTGCTCGCCGGATGCGGCGACGGCACGCGGGACAGCGCCGAGGAGCGGCCCGCCCAGGCCACGGCCGAAGGCTTCCCGGTCACCATCGACAATTGCGGCGTCACGACGACGTATGAGGAGCCGCCCTCCCGGGCGGTCACCATCCACCAGCACCCCGCCGAACTCATGCTGGCCCTCGGCCTGGAGGACCGGATGATCGGCACCGCCTTCCCGGACTCGGCCGTTCTGCCCGAGCACCAGGAGGCGTACGAGGCCATACCGGAACTGGCCGAGAAGGAGCCGTCGTTCGAGTCCATCCTGGAGGCCGAGCCGGACTTCGTCTACGGCGGCTACGGCAGTGCCTTCGCCGAGGACGCGGGCCGCTCGCGCGACGCGTTCGCCGACGCGGGCATCGACACCCACCTCAACCGCGAGTACTGCGGTGAGGGCGAGGTGTCGATGGAGGACGCCTACGACGAGATCCGCACCCTCGGCACGATCTTCGGCGTCCAGGAGCGGGCGGAGGAGGTGGTGGCCGACCTTGAGCACCGCATCAGCGAGACGACCGGAGCGGTCGAAGAGGCGCCCAAGGTGCCGGTGTTCGTGTACGACAGCGGCGACAAGTCGGCGTTCACCGCCGGGGGCCAGGGCCTGGGCACCGAGATCATCCATCTGGCCGGCGGGCGCAACGTCTTCGCCGACCTCGACGAGGTTTTCGGCGACGTCTCCTGGGAGCAGGTCATCGCCCGCAAACCCGAGGTCATCGCGCTCTACGACTACCGGGGAGCCGGGAGCGTGGCGGAGAAGAAGGAGGTCCTGCTCTCCCAGCCCGCGCTGGCCGACGTGCCCGCCGTCAAGAACGAGCGGTTCGTCGTGCTGCCGCTGACCGCGACCCTGGTCGGCGTCCGGCCGCCGCACGCCGTGGAGGATCTCGCGCGCGGTCTGCACCCCGAGCGCTTCCGGTGACGCTGCCCACCGAGGCCGACGCCCCGGCGCCGACAGCCGTCGCCCCGCCCGGTCGCCCGCTGGCCCGGCGGCGGCGCGGCTACCCGCTGGCGCTGCTGGTCCTGGGCGCGCTGCTGGCCGCCTCCCTCACGGCAGGACTGGGCATCGGTTCGGTGTCCGTGCCGCCCGGCGAGGTGTGGGGCATCATCGGGCACGGTCTGGGCGTGGACTGGTCGCAGCCGGTGTGGTCCCCGGCGCGCGAGACGATCGTGTGGGACGTGCGGGCTCCGCGCGTGCTGCTGGGCGCGGTGACCGGAGCCGGGCTCGCGGTCGTGGGCGCGGCCATGCAGGCGCTGGTGCGCAACCCGCTGGCCGAGCCGTACCTGCTGGGCGTGTCCTCGGGCGCGTCGCTGGGCGCCGTCCTGGTGATCGTCTCCGGCGTCAGCCTGTTCGGCACGGTGTCGCTGTCGGTGGCCGCGTTCGCGGGGGCGCTGCTCGCACTGCTGTTGGTCTACAGCACGGCGCGCACGGGCGGGCGGATCACCTCGACGCGGCTGATCCTGTCCGGCGTCGCGATCGCGGCGGTGCTCACCGCCGTGATGAACCTGGTGCTGCTCACCGCCGAGCGCGGCAACGAGGCCCGTACGGTGCTCTCCTGGACGCTCGGCGGGCTGGGCGGCGTCCAGTGGGACACCCTGTGGCTGCCCGCCGCCGCGCTGCTGGCGGGTCTGGCGGTGCTGCTGGTGCAGTCCCGGTCGCTGAACCTGCTGCTGACGGGCGAGGAGTCGGCCACCACGCTGGGGCTGGACGTCGCCCGGTTCCGCGCGCGGATGTTCGTGCTGCTGTCGCTGGTGACCGGTGTGCTGGTGGCCTCGGCCGGGCCGATCGGTTTCGTCGGGCTGATGCTGCCGCACCTGGTGCGGCTGTTCGTCGGCGGCGACCACCGCCGCGTCCTGCCGACGGCGGCGCTGGGCGGTGCGGTGTTCCTGATCTGGGCCGACGTCGCCGCCCGGACGATCGCCGCGCCGATGGAGATACCGGTCGGCGTGCTGACCGCGCTGTGCGGCGGGCCGTTCTTTCTGTGGCTGCTGCGCCGGGACGCCCGGCGCAGCACGGACCGGGGGTTGGGATGAGCCCGGCCGAACTGGGCGTCGAGCACGTCACCCTGCGCGCGGGGGTTCATGCCCTGGTCCGCGACGTCTCGCTGACGGCCCGCCCTGGCGAGGTGGTCGGGCTGGTGGGCCCTAACGGCAGCGGCAAGTCCTCGCTGCTGCGGGCCGTCTACCGTGTCCTGCGCCCGGAGGCCGGGCACGTCCGGGTGGACGGCGCCGACGCCTGGTCGCTGCCGGTGCGGCGGCTCGCGCGCACCCTGGCCGCCGTGGTGCAGGAGCCGGGAGCGGACTTCGACCTGCGAGTGCGGGACGTCGTCGCGATGGGCCGCACACCGCACAAGCGGCTGCTCGACGGCGACACCGAGGAGGACGCGCGGCTGGTCGCCTCGGCGCTGGAGTCGGTGGACGCCACGGAACTCGCCGGGCGGAGCTTCAGTCAGCTCTCCGGTGGCGAGCGGCAGCGCGTGCTCATCGCCCGCGCGCTGGCGCAGCAGCCGTCCCTGATGGTGCTCGACGAGCCGACCAACCACCTGGACGTACGGCACCAGTTGGAGGTGCTTGGCATCCTGCGCCGGCTGCCCGCCACGGTGCTGGTGGCCCTGCACGACCTCAACCTGGCCGCCTACTACTGCGACCGCCTGTACGTCCTGTGCGACGGCGAGGTGACGGCGTCCGGCCCGCCCGGTGAGGTGCTGACGCCAAAGCTGCTGTCCGAGGTGTACGGGGTGGCGAGCGAGGTGGCGGTGCACCCGCTCACCGGAGCCCCGCACGTCACTTTCCTACCCCGCCAGACGCACGCCTGACGCGCTGCCCAGCCGGTGGGGTCGGGCGAAGTGGACGGGCGGGCCGCTCACTCGTGGTCGTGCGCCGGGGACGCGGGTGCCTGGGGCGCGGGGCGGGGCCGTCCGCCGTCGTGCCCGGAGACGACGACGGCGAGGGGGCACCACGGCAATACCGCACCGCACGAGGTGAGTACCGCCTGCGGTCACACGCCCTGTTCCGCCGCCAGCCGTCCGGTGCGGATGGCCGTCAGCAGCGCGGCGTGGTCGGCCTCGGTACGGTCCGCGTAGGCGACGGCGAACGCCGCCACCGCCTCGTCCAGATCCTCGTTCTTCCCGCAGTATCCGGCCAGCAACCGCGGGTCGGCGCTGTGCGCGTGGGCACGGGCCAGCAGCGCGCCGGTCATGCGGCCATAGTCGTCGAGCTGGCCCGGCTCCAGCGCGGCGGGGTCCACGCTGCCCTTGCGGTTGCGGAACTGCCGCACCTGGTACGGGCGACCGTCCACCGTCGTCCAGCCCAGCAGCACGTCGCTGACGACCTGCATCCGGCGCTGTCCTGACACCACCCGCTGGCCCTCGTGCGCCGCCCCGGGCGCCGCGAAGCCCGCCTCGGGCAGGTGCGGCGCGAGCACGGACTGCCGCGCCTCCTTCACCTGGAGCACCAGCGGCTCACCCCGGTGATCCAGCAGCAGGACCACGTACGACCGCGTTCCCACGCTGCCGGTCCCCACCACCCGGAAGGCGACATCCTGGATGGCGTACCGGGCGAGCAGCGGGCGCAGTTCCTCCGGGACGGTCTCGACGTACGGGCCGAGGCCGTGGGCGACGGCGGCGGCCTCGGCGTCCGGCACCCGGCGCAGCACCGGCAGCGCGTCCACGAACCGCAGGCCGCCCCCCGGGCACGGACGGGTGGACTTCGCGGCGAAACGCGCGCTGGTGTTGCCGAGCGCTTTGCGGGACACCCGTTCCAGCGTGCCGAGCAGGTCGTGGGCGTCGGCGTGGGAGACCAGCTCCTCGTCGGCGATGGCGTTCCACGCGTCCAGCGCGGGCAGCCGGGCCAGCATCCGCAGCGTGCGCCGGTACGCCCCCACCGCGTCGAAGGCGGCGGTGCGGCAGGCGTCCTCACCGGCACCGGCCGTCCGCCCGGCGAGCACGAGCGAGGTGGCCAGCCGCTTGAGATCCCACTCCCAGGGGCCGACGGCGGTCTCGTCGAAGTCGTTGAGGTCGATCACCAGGGAGCCGCGCGCGTCCCCGTACAGGCCGAAGTTGCCCGCGTGCGCGTCACCGCACAGCTGGGCCGCCACCCCGGTGACCGGGGTGGCGGCCAGGTCGTGGGCCATCAGCCCCGCCGAGCCGCGCAGGAACGCGAACGGCGAGGCCGCCATCCGTCCGACCCGGATCGGCCGCAGCCCCGGCACCCGGCCGCGGCTGGACTCCTCCACCGCGGCCACGGCGTCCGGGCGCCGCCCGTCCAGCACGCGCTGGCCCAGCGTGCCGTGCGCCGAGCGTGGCACCCGCTCCCGCAGCGCCTGCCCGGCCCGCTTCGGCGACTCCACTCCCCTGCTGTCGCCGCCCACCGCGAACCCGGCCACTCGCGGGATGCGGCCCGCCGAGCGCTGCTCCGGCAGCTCCTGCCGCGTCTCCACCATGCCCATGCCCCTCCTGCGTCGCGCGTACCGCCCCGACAGTACCGCCGCGTCTTCGGGGAAGTCCGCCCGGATCACCGGGGTCTACGGGTGCGCAGGTCGATGAGGGCGACGAGGAGCGCGGCGAGGACGAAGCCCACCGAGACACTCAGGCTGACCCGGAACGCCGTCGCCCAGTCCTGGTCCGTCGAGGCAAGCTGGGCGAAGAACACGCTTCCGGTGACCGCGATGCCCGCCGCCGAGCCGATGCGCTGCCCGGTTTGCAGCACGCCCGCCGCGCTGCCGCCCTGCTCCGGGGGGACGGAGGCCAGCGTGAGGGTCTGATTCGGGGCGATCACGAACCCGCCCCCCAGCCCGGCCAGCAGCAGCGGGGCAGCGACGGCCAGCCCCACAAACTCCCCATCAGCCACGGACACCGCGACCACCACCAGGCTCAGGCCACCGGTCACGCCCAGCAAGGCACCAACCACCAGCGCCCGGCCATAGCGTGTGACGAGCCGGCCGCTGAAGACGGCAGCGAGCGCGGACCCCAGTGCGAAGGGCGTGACCGACAAACCCGCTTCCAGCGCGCTGTACCCCAGCCCGGCCTGAAGGTAGAGCGTGAAGACGAAGAAGATCGAGGTGAACCCGGCGAAGTAGGCGAGCATCAGCAACGAACCCAGGGTGTAGGAGCGGAGCCGGAACAGCCGCAGGTCCACCAGCGGTTGCGCGCGGCGGGCGTGGACTCGCTCCCACTGCGCGAAGAGCAGGAGTACCAGGAGCGCGGCCGGGGTGAGCAGCCACTTCCCCGCACCCTCCCACTGCCGTTCCTGGACGAGCGGGAGCAGCGCCAGTCCGACGCCCAGCCCCAGCAGCACCACCCCGAGCGGGTCGAGGTCGCGGGCACACGGCCGGGTCGCGTCCGTCGGGCCGGGCAGCAGCCGGCCCGCCAGCACCAGGGCCACCAGGCACACCGGCAGGTTGACGAAGAAGATCCACCGCCAGCCGTGCCCGGGGCCGGCGAGGGCGATGATGCCGCCGCCCAGCACCGGGCCAACGGCGGTGGACACACCGATCACCGCGCTGTACATGCCGAACGCCCGGCCCCGCTCCGCTCCCCGGAACAGCTGCTGGATCAGTGCGGACACTTGCGGCGCGACGATGCCGCCAGCCAGCCCCTGCATCAGCCGCGCGGCGACCAGCCAGGTTGGGTTCTGCGCGAACCCGCACAGAGCACTGGCCGCGGCGAACAGCGTCAGTCCGGTCATGAACAGCAGCCGCCGCCCGCGCGCATCCCCCAGCCGTCCGGCCGGCACGAGCAGCAGCCCGAAGGCCAGCGCGTACCCGGCCACGACCCACTGGATGGCCCCGGCGCTCGCCGTCAGGCCAGCGCGGATCGAGGGCAGCGCGACGTTGACAATGGACACGTCCAGCAGCGTGATGAAGCCAGCCAGCAGACATACGGCCAGCGCTTTCCAGCGGCGCGGGTCGGGCTGCTCGGAGGCGGGGGCCGCAGTCGCCCCGGAATCACGCTGGTAGCTCACCCCTGTGCACCGTACCCGCTTCCGGCCCCCTCACCCGCCCCGCCCCGCCCCGCGAGTATGCGGGTGACCGCCCTTGCCCCGGAAAGCCTCGTGCGCGCCCCGAGGCGAGAACGCCCGCGAATCCCGGGTGCACCCCCGCCTCATTCCGCACACCCGCGAAACCGCAGTTCAGGAGCCCTTCGCGGCCGGTTCAAGGATCGCGACGCACTCCACGTGGTGCGTCATCGGGAAGATGTGGACACCCGAGTTAGGCAACAAAGTTCCAGGTCAGGGCCACTTTACCTCTGCGCTCCAGGAGGCCGTGCGTCAAACGAGCGTCACGAGCGCCAGCCTGCGTCACAGGTTGTCGTGCCGTTCCGGTGAGTCACCATACAGAAGCACTTTGTCCAGGCTAGCGGAAACGAGTATGGCGCCGCTGGCTACAGCCCGTGCGTAGACCAGCGGCAGGCGTTCGGCCGGGATCACGCGGTGGTCGATCTGGCAGGCGTGGCGCACAGCGCGTGCGGCCCAATCCGCATCCTCGCCCAGGGGATGGCGGCCGGCGGCCGTCACTGCTATGACCGGTGCTCCCACTCAGCGAGGCAGAACAGTGCCGTGGAGTCGAAGCCGCCCGACAGTTCGCTGCTGACTCTCGTTCGCCCCGTGCATGCTGCCGGACCGAAAGGCTGAGGGCTTCCCGTACCCGATCCGCGCCGACAGCCAGCGTGCTGCCTCGGTGCCGGCGGGCCACCAACTCTCGACCCGCCTCTATCGCCCGTTGCTCAGGACGAGAGACAGTGCCCCTGTGGGACTGTCTCGGTACCGCGCCACAGCCCACGCTCGGGTACGGGATGGGGCACGGGCTCCAGCAGCCGGAGCGCCAGCGCGGTTCGATCCAGCGGTGCCCCTGTCAGCCGTGCGAGCGTGCGGACCCGGTCGCTTGCCCAGATATGACCGACATGCTCTGCGTAGGACACCTGGTGTGTCGGCTCGAAGGGAAGGCACCCGACAGCCGCCGTAGGATGGCGTCCCGTCATATGGTGTAGGGAATCTTGGCTGGGGAGTACCTCTACGCCAACCGAGTGGCGACCACCGCTTTCACATGACCGGCACCGGCACCGGCGCATTGCGCTGCTCATGCTGTGTGTCCTCTCCTCTTGCGAAGCAGTGGGGAGACGATGAACAGTCGGGGCTGTCCACGCCCATACGCCGCTGCTGCGAGCGCACCGACGGCAAGGGCTGCGCCGATGGCAGCCTTCTTGCGCGAGCTTTTGCCAGCGGACCGGGAAGGGGACGCGGGGGCTGGTGGCTGGGTGATCATCCGGGGATATGGCCCCACGGCCGCCGTATAGCGGCGTCGGCAGACCTGCGCGACCCGTGCACGCCGCGCGGGTGGCAGTGCGGAGAGGCGGTCCATGAACATCGACTCGTACCGGTCGACCTCGCGGCGCAGCTCCGCGGCGGCCGCGTCGCCGAAGAGTTCCACGAAGGCGGTGTAGACGTTCAAGGTGCCCAAGGCGACGTCCTGTTCGTAATGCCCGAGGTCGTTCGCGATGTCCGCGAGCACTTCCACCGGCCAGAGCAGGTCTCGGGTCGCTGGGTCCATCGACCCTCCGCGCAGGGCGAAGGTCATGGCACGCAGCAGGCGTACGTCGGTGGGCCTCAGTTCGACCAAGGCCAGGGCGTCCTGACGGGTGACGGTGCCGCGCGACGTGGTGGCGTTCTCCAAGCGGATGAACCGCTCAGCCTCGTCGACCAGGAAGGCCACGTCCTCGTTCCATGCCCCCAGGGCCCGCAGCACCTTCTCGAAAGCCTTCTTGTACGTATGGAACGCCTCGTAGTCGCTGTTGCGCTCGGCGTCGAGGTCAACCGACGTGTTGCGTTCGGCCAGGGAGTCGACGCGGTAGACCAGGTACTCGACGCCGAGCAGCACCGGCGTGAGACGTAAACGCTGCCAGCGCGGCACCTCGTCCACGATGTAGTACATCCGCAGCACGTAGTCCCGTGTGATGCCCACCGCCTTCCCCAGCGGGGTAGACGCCAGGTGTGCCAAACCGTTCACCATGTTTCCTTTCCGGAGATATCCAAGGAACGGACGTCGACACGCCAGGCGACCGCGAAGCCGACCACGAGCCCCAGCAGGACGCCTCCCACGACGTCGACGGCGTGGTGGGCGTCTGCCAGCACGCGGGAGACGCCGACAGCCGCCACGAGGGTCGAGCCCAGGCCCACCCACAGCCACCACACTGGCGTGCTGGTACGCAGCACGACCAGGAGCACCATGAGAATCAGCGTCGCGGAGGCCATGTGCCCGGACGGGAAGCTGTACCCGGGAGGGGGGAGAGTACCGTCGACCGGCGGCGGCATCGGCCGTCCCACCAACGCTTCGAGCGCCTTCTCTGCCGCGAACTGCACGGTCAGGCCGGCGAGCACCCACATTGCGGCGCCGGGTCGGCGACGGCACAGCAGTAGGCCGAGGACCGTGAGCATGCCTGCCCCCAACAGGGCCGAGCCCACCGTGTCGGCCGGCCCGTCGGCGCCGAACCAGGAGCCGGCCAACGTCCCGAAGGCGCGGTCCGCGAATGCACGGGCGTTGCCGTCGAACGCGCTCACTGCGTCGTTCCCGGACGCCACCAGCGCGCTCAGCGTGGCGAGCGCCATCGTCGCGACTGTCGATCCGAGAAGATGCCGGGAGGCGGTCCCGGCTCCGGTGCCGGTCACGCCGTGGGCTCGCCGGGGGTATGCGCGGTCAGGTCGGCGTCGCCGGGCTTCCTGGTGGTGACGACCTTGTAGCGGTAGTCCCGGCGTGTTTCCTCGAAGTGGTCGACGGCCTGTTGGCGGGGCGCGTTCACGACCGTTCCCTTCTGTCGTCCGAGCACGGACGACAGCCCTGGTGCGAAGCGGAGATTCTCAGAGCCGGCGCCAAGGCGACATGCCGGCGGCCTTGATGGAGCGGTGGAGCAGGACGCAGTAGGCGACGTCAAGCAGAAACGTCCATCCGTACATGACGTTGATCAGCGGCGTCAGCGGATACGAACGGCTGCCCAACGACGTCCGCGTGAAATCAGACCAGCTCGTGGGCCAGGTCTGCTTCGGTGACGTGGTGACGGTGAGGGCCGTGGCGATCCAGGCACACAGCGTGCCCAGCCATTTGCCGATGGCAATGTACATCGACTGGCCCGCGGGCGAGCCGCGGTCCTCCAGCATCTTGAGGTACAGGATGGACATCATGAGGTTGATGCCGAATCCGGTGTACTCCCCATCGGGATCCGCCAGGTCGATGAACGCATGGTAGTTGACCGACAGGGCGGCAGCCACGCACACCCCGAAGAGTGGCCGGAAGTAACGGCCGAGCGCGCTGTTCGGGAACTGGGCCGCGCCGTACTTCCACACCTGCCAGGCGATCACCGCGTCGACCAGGAAACCGAAGATGCTCGCAGTGTGGAAGTAGTCGCCCAACGGGTCGAGGAGGAAGCCATAGGCGAACTCCCAGGTCAGATTGGCGAAGAAGGCGACGAGCGGCACACCGTACGTCTGGTCGGCGAATCCCCGGTAGACGATCGCCACGTAGGCCACCAGCCATCCGACCGCGCAGAGCATGCCGAACAGGACGACGGCGCTCGAGACCCCTTCAACCGCGCCCTCCTCCTCATGCCGGTCGGCCGCCGGTTCCGGGAAGGCGTCTCGGAGCGGGGCGCAGTGGAGCGTGAAGGCACGCTCGAGCCGCTCCCGGTCCGCCGCGCCCACCGATCGTAATCCCGCCTCGAACTGTGCTTCGAAGTGGGCGACTTCCTCGCGAAGTCGCTCCGGGGCGGCGTCGCCGTAGGCGTCGACGAAGGCAGCGTAGAGGTTGGTGCGTTTGATCGGACGGGTGGCACCGGCGTACTGCTTCAGATCCCATGCGAGGTAGGCCAGGGTCTCGGCGGGCCGCATCGTCTCGCGGAGCTCCTCGTCACCGTCGCGATCCCACGGCCGGCCGAGGTCGCGAACGAGGCGCAGTTCGCTGGGAGTCAACTCCAGGAGCCGCCGGAGTCGTTCCGGTTTCGCCACGCCATGGCGAACCTCGAATTCCACTTCGGCGAGTTCCGTGACGTCCCGACGGGCGCGCGCACCGTCGGGGATGCGCGCGCAAAGGCCGGCCAGCGCCTTCTCGATGCCTGCATCCCGAAGCCCTGCCAGGTATCCGGACAGATTCCCCCCGACGGGTTCCGGGGCAAGCTCCGCGAGGCGAGCGCGTTTCACCGTGAAGGCGAGATATCGCGCCGTCAACCGTACCGGCGTGGCCTTGAGTCGCTGCTTCAGGGACGAACCGAGGACGGGATCGTGCAAGCCCTCACTGATGGCGATCTCGATGCCGCGCCGAATCGGTGGGGCCACTTGGGTGACGGCCGAAGCCAACAACCGCTTGGCCCGCTGGGACGCCGCCGTCCTCAGGTTGCGCATCATGCTCAATCCAGCCTCCTAGAGCCGTTCCCCACACAGTGCGTCCAATCCGTGGACGTTCAACTGCCTTACCAGAATGACTTGTTCAGACAGCACTCACTTGACCGGGTGATGAACATGGTGTACCATCACAATCGCTCGCGCCGCCAGACGTACTCGCAAGATTGATACACAGGCTGTGTTTCATTTGGCACGAACTCCGCCCGTCCTGTGTCGCTTCTCCAGGTTCCGGCCACGTCCGACCAAATCACGGGGGATTACATGGATGATGGCGCCTTAGGGCACTCTTCGTCGATTTTAAGGTATGCGCTGTCGGCTGAAGAGGCCGATGGCCTATGTACGGTAGCTCAGACTGCACTGGCCGCTCAGGGTTCTCCTGCGAAGTCCCCTTTCTATGAGGGCCTGGAAGAACATGTCCATCGAATACCGGAGTCGATTTGCCCGGTATTGAAGGAATTCAAAGACTCGTCCTCGCTGGGCGCACTGCGGATCTCAGGGGTGCGCGTCGACCCCGACCGGTGCGGGCCCACGCCGGCCTCCTGGCAGGAAGCCGTCGACGACCGCCGCCAGGAGCTGGAGGAGGCGCAGCTGGCCCTGCTGGCCTCCGGTCTGGGCGAAGTCTTCGCGTGGCCGACCCTCCAGCGCGGCAGGATGGTGCAGAACCTCCTCCCGGTCGAGAGCGACAGGGAGCAGCAGAGCGGCCATGGCTCGGTCGCCCTGGACTGGCACACCGAGGACGGCTTTCACGAGGACAGGTGCCGCTATCTGGCACTCCTCGGCGTCAGGAACCTCGATCGGGTGCCGACCACGCTCGGCACGGTCAACGACCTGCGGCTGACCGGGGAACACCGGTCCGTACTCAGCGAGCGGCGCTTCCGCATCCGGCCTGACCTGGAACATCTGCGTCAGCTGGCCACGTTCGCCCCCGACAGCGAGATGCTCCGGCGTGCGCGCGAGATGCACGAGAACCCGGAGCCGGCCGCCCTCCTCTTCGGCGATGCCGAGGCCCCCTTCCTGCGGATCGACGCACCCTACACGACCGCGCCGGCTGGTGACGACGAGGCCGCCGAGGCGCTGGCTGCGATCGTCGACGAGCTCACCCGTGCCCAGCGGGACGTAGTGGTCGGCGAGGGTGACGTGCTGATCGTGGACAACTACCGTGCCGTGCACGGCCGCCGGGCCTTCGAGCCACGGTTCGACGGTACGGACCGCTGGCTGAAGCGCATGAGCGTGGCCGGCAGGCGTCTGCCCAAGGCGACCGCAGGCCCGGACGCGCGCGTACTGGCGATCTGAGCAGGCCCGTCGCACAGCGATCAATCCGCCGTCAACCTCCGTTTTTCATCGCCGCTGATCTGCGCCGTGGCCATTTCGTCCGGCGACCGGTTCGGCGTATCCACGGGGAGAGTGAGCGCTCGTGTCTTTCGCGATTGACAACGCAAAAATGGAAACTGACCTTCCGGTTCCGATGGAAGAACTCCGTCGCCAGGTCAACGAGAAGCTGCGCTCCTCTGTTGACTCGGTGGAGCCGCCTCAACTGCGTAAGGCCATGGCCTATTCGCTGCTGGCCGACGGGAAGCGCATCCGGCCGACTCTATGCCTGTTGACCTACGAGATATTCGACACCGACGTCTCGATCGCGCTTCCCACCGCCTGCGGCCTGGAAATGCTGCACACGGCTTCGCTCATCCATGACGACCTGCCGTCCATGGACGATGATGATTTCCGCCGCGGCAGCCCTTCCAATCACCGGGTGTTCGGTGAGGGTATGGCCCTGCTGGCGGGTGACGCACTGCTTGCCTATGCGCTGGAGTTCATACTCCGGAACTCCGGCTCACTGCGTCCGGAGATACTGCTGGCCGTCATGGCCAAACTGATCGAGGTGGTCGGCCCGTCGGGGCTGTCCGGCGGTCAGGCGATCGACCTCTACTGCCAGGGACGCGACGATGTCGCCCCGTGGACCGTGGAGGAGATGCACATCAAAAAGACCGGCGCACTCATCGAGGCGTCCGTGGTCACGGGGGCGATTCTGGGAGGGGCGCCGCAGGGCGACATTTCCCGGCTCACCACGTATGCACGGAATCTCGGGCTCGCCTATCAGATCGTCGACGACATTCTTGACGAGACGTCCAACTTCGACGAGTTCGGCAAGGAGGTCGGCCAGGACCGGGCCGCGGGCAAGTGGACGTACCCCCGGCTGGTGGGGGTGGAGGAGGCACGCGAGCGGGTACGCGGGCTTCTCACGCGGGCGGTGGCGGAGCTCGACGGATTCGGCGAGCGCGCGTCGATGCTCCGCTGGGCCGCCGAGGTGGTCCGTGGCCGGGTGGCGGCGTGATCGGCGCGGACGGCTCCCGGGAAGAGCTCCAGACCGTCTCCGCCCCGGCTGCTCCCCCGAACCCCGCCGGGGCGAACATCGCCGCCTCCTGGTATGCCGCGATCAAGAGCTCCCGCCTGGGCAAGGGGCCGCACCAGATGCGGCTGTTCGGGCGCGAGGTCGTGCTGTGGCGCGACCGGAAGGGGGTGGCGCGGTGCGTGGCCGCGCACTGCCCGCACCAGGGTGCCAACCTCGGCCTGGGGGACGTCGTCAAGGGCGAACTGCGCTGCCCCTTCCACCACTGGCGGTTCGACGGGAACGGCGTCTGCTCCGCGATCCCCGGTCTCTCGCGTCCCCCGACGACGGCCCGGATCAGCTCCTACCCCACCCGCGAGGCGTACGGGTTCGTCTGGGTCTGGTACGGCACCGCCGAACCCCTTTTCGAGCTGCCGGAGTTCCCGGCCCTGACCGAAAGACCCCGCCGGTACCTCGGGTTCACCTATGACGACGGGACCAGCGGGACGGTCCGCCAACTGCTGGAGAACGCGGTCGACCACCAGCACTTCAGCGCTCTGCACGGACTGGCCCTGGAAGAGGTCGATTTCCGCGTGCTGGCCAAGCAGTCCGAGGCGGCGGACAACGGCCCACCGCTGACGCGGGACGACGCCTGGTTCGGCGTGTGGTTCTCCGGCCGGCCGTGGCGGCCACCGCTGCGCCGCTCGCCTCTGGGCTGGATCACCGGCGTCGTCTCCACGTTCGCAATGGGCCGCCACATGCAACTGCTGGTCGACGGGTGGCCGGGCGGCCAGCGCTTCACGGCGTACGTCGACGGCACCGAGGTCTACAAAGTGATCATGGGCATTGTCCCCGAGGGGGACCGGGCCACTCGGCAGGTCGGCTGGGCCGGGGTGCGCCGCACCGGCAGCTGGCACCGAACCCTCTTCAACTACGTCCTGTTCTGGGTCCAAAACCGGGCGGGGACCTTCCAGGACGTACCCGTCTACGACTCGACCCGCAACGCCCAGCCCACCGTCTACGTGCGCTACGACAACGGGCTGCTCCGGTTCCGCCGCTACTACCAGTCATGGGTCGACCGCGCCACGGACGAAGGAAAGGCCGTCAAATGAGTCTCGCGCCGGTACGGGGACAGCCGCCCCGCGATCTCGAACCCCCGCGCGATCTGGCACGTGGCTGGTACGTGGCCGAGCGTTCCCTCCTGGTGGGACGACGGCCCCGGGCTGCCGTAGTGGCCGGACAGGAGGTGGTGCTCTGGCGCGCGGGAGACGGCGCGGCCGTCGTGATGGACCGCTTCTGTCCTCATCAGGGAGCCGCTCTGGAACTGGGGCGGGTGGTGGACGGAGAGCTGCGGTGCACGTTCCACCACTGGCGGTTCGACGGCAACGGGACCTGTGTGGCCGCCCCCGCGACCCGGCGGGTGCCGCGCGGTGCCTCGGCCCGGGTGCACCCCTCCTGGGAAGGACTCGGCTACGTCTGGACCTGGGTGGGCTCGGCGGTCCCCGAGTACCCGCCGCCGGACTTCCCGCACCTGGCCCGTCGATCCCCGGCCCACCGGCGCTACCGGTTCGCCTTCGACACCCCCGCGCCGGCACGCCGTGTGCTGGAGAACGGATTCGACGTGCCCCACTTCCCGGTGGTCCACGGAATCTCCGACGATCTGCGGCTCACCTGGGACTCCGAAATGGACCGGCACACGCTCGCGGCGCGCATCACCACGGAATCGATCAGCCTGCCGGCTCCACTCGACCGGCGGCGCGGTCTGGGGCGGCTCTGTCTTCACCTGCGCTCGACGCCGTCGTACCAGGTACTGACGTTCGAGCTCGACGACCGCCCGGTGGCGCACGAGTTGCTCGCCGTGACGCCGGTGGCGCAGGGCCGCACCACGATGCACGGCTGGACCGTCATGCCGCGGGGCGGCGGTCTGCTCGGCTCGTCTCCGGTCTTCTGGGGCTACCGGCTCCAGCACTGGTGGGGGACGCGGGCGGATCTGCGTATCTACCGGGACGCCGAGGAGACCGACGGTTCGATCAACACGGCCGACGACGTGGGTGTGTTGCGGTTCCGTCAGTTCCACCGCCGTTGGACCGGGCGGGGGAACAAGTGAGCGACTGGTCAAGGCCGTCGCGAGACGACGGCGGTAGTGTTCGGGAGGGGACAGGATGAGACACAGGACGTCTGAGCGGCTGGCCGCGTCGGCTCGGCCCGTCACGAACCTCGCCTCGGGCTGGTACGTCGCGCTGTCCTCGGCGGAGCTGCGTCGTCGGCCGCGCCGGATCACTCTCTTTGGCAACACCTACGTGGGCTGGCGCGGCGAGAACGGCCAGGCCCGTGTACAGAGCGCCGTCTGCCCGCACGCGGGGGCCGCCCTGCACGGCGGCAAGGTGGTCGACGGCACGCTCGAATGCCCCTTCCATCGCTGGCGGTTCGACGAATCCGGGGCGTGCGTCTTCGTGCCGGGGCGCCGCCCGCCGGCGCGGGCCGCCGTCGCCACGCTGCCCACCCGTGAACGCTCGGGCTATGTGTGGGCGTGGTACGGCAGCAGGACGCCCCGTTACGAGCCACCGGACCTGCCGGGCCTCGAAGCGCGGCGGTTCCCGGGCGTACGCAGTTTCCGGCTGGCGGACCCGACCCGGGCGACAACCCGGCGGATCCTGGAGAACACCTACGATCCGGACCACCTGGTGGCCTTGCACGGGCTGACGGTGACCGGCGAGGCCCGGATCGTGTTTCCGGACGGGCGCGAGAGGGCAGTGGGTGACGGAGCGCCGGACGACGGGCCGTCGGAACGCTGCGACGCGACCCTGACCTGGTCGGCATACCGGGGCGCACTGGGCACCCTGTCGAACGCGTTCGGGCTCAACGCGCGCGAGTTCACCCTGCGGATGCGCGGCTGGGCGAGCTGCCAGGAGATCGAGTACTACGCGGACGGCCGACGCCTGTACCGGATGATCCTGGCCGTCACCCCGGTCGGGGAGCACCACAGCATCCAGCACATCAGCGCCGCCGTCGACCCCGACGGAGCGGGGGCCCTGGGGTGGCTGCGTTCGCTCGTGCACCGAGCGGAAGTGCAGGTGGCCGCCCGTCAGGACCTGCCGGTCTTCGACACCTTGCTGCCAGGGGACCGGCACGGCATCTACGTGCCCGGTGACGAGGGCGTGCGGCGCTTCCGGCGTTTCTATCAGCAGTGGGTGGAAGTGGCAGAGCATGGCTGAGGGCGTGGTGAGCCTGACCGAGGCCGCGGGCCTACCCGTCGAACGGGTCGGGGGCAAGGCCAAGGGGCTGGGCCGGCTGATGGCGGCGGGTTTTCCCGTCCCCCCAGGGTTCTGTCTCCCGGTGGAAGTCTTCACCCCCGCGGCGGGCCTGGAGGAGGACGGGGAGAGCGCCGGCGGGTCGGGGCTGCGCGACGACGCGGTCGCTCAGCTACGGGACTGCTGGGAGGCCCTGCCCGCCCCGTACGGAGTCGCCGTACGTTCGTCGGCCACCAGCGAGGATGGTGCGGCGGGCAGTGCCGCCGGCCAGTACGAGAGCGTGCTCGGCGTCCGCACCTTCGAAGAGCTGCTGACGGCCGTCGGCCGCTGCCAACGCTCCCGGCACTCCGCCGCCGCCGGGGTCTACCGAGGCCGGATCGGCCTCGCCGAGCAGGTCCCGGCGATGGCCGTCGTGGTCCAGGCGATGGTGGTTCCCGACTGGGCCGGGGCGCTCTTCACCGCGGAGGCCCCGGTCGCCGACGGCGACCACCTGGTCCACGTGGAGGCGGTCGAGGGGCTCGGCGCGCAGCTCGTGGACGGGAGGGTGGACCCGCACCGGGTGGCGTTCTCCCGGAAAGAGCCGCACGCGCCCGTGTTCAGCACCGCGTTCGCGCAGCGGATGGGCGAGACGGACGGGAGCGGGGGCCCACTGCGCTCACTGGTCCGCACGGCTCTGGCGGTGGAGCGGGCGCTGGGCGCACCGCAGGACATCGAGTGGGCGCTGGACGACGCCGGACTGCACCTGCTGCAGGCTCGCCCGATCACCGCCGCCGTCCCGCAGCCGACGCAGTTCGGCGACTGGGCGAGCGAGGTCCCCGGTGCGCGGTGGGCCCGGATGAGCATCTGCGACTCATGGCTGTCCGATCCGCTCTCCCCTCTCTTCGCCACCACCCTGTTCCCGGCGCTCATCGACCGGTGGGCGACCAACTGGGGCGGTCCGCACAGACTGCGCGCGCGCAGCCCGCTGATCCCGGAGCCGATGCACGGGACCGTGAACGGGTTCGCCTATCTGCGCTTCGACTTCCCCCTCTCCCGGTATCCGCTGCGCACCCTGCGACTCATCGCGCGATGGCTGTCCTTCCACCTCTCGCCGGTGGAACGGCTCTGGCGGCACGAGGTACTGCCCGCGCTCCGGGCCGGTTTGGACCGGGCACGGGACACGCCCCTCGAAAGCCTGACACCTGCCGAGGTGCTGCGACGGATCCGGACCATCGAGGACCTCAGCGCCCGCTACTGGGCGGTGATCGGCGGCCTCGCCTGGCACTGGAACACCAGCGAGTGGCTGCTGGGGGTGGTATTGGCACGCGGCGGCCGGCACACCGCCGGGCTCACGACCGGATCCCTGCTCGTGGGCGACGACCGGCTCGCCCACCAGGCCGACCGCGCCCTGGACCGGGTCGCCGCGGCCACCCCGGAGGACGAGGAAGAACTGCTGCAGGAGTACCTGCGGCGCTTCGGGCACCTGGTGTACAGCCTCGACCCGGCCGAACCCACCGCGGTCGACGACCCTTCCATGCTCCGTTCGGTGATCGCCGGCCGCCGCGGCGGCGGCGACCCGAGCGCCCTGGCACCGGCATCGAGCCCCGGCGGAGCCCCGGGTCTCCGGCTCGGACGTGGTCCGGTCGGGGGGCTGCGGCGCGGGGTCCACCGGTGGGCGAACCACTGGAGCGGAGTACGGGACGAGGCCCTTCACTCCTTCACGCTTGGCTGGCCGTTCATGCGGGCCGGATATCTCGAACTCGGCCGCCGATTGGTCCTCGCCGGCCTGCTCGACGCCGACGACGACGTGTTCTACCTGACCGGTGAGGAGCTCAGCGGCTGGGTGAACGCCGGTGTGATCGACCCGCGGTGGCGCGAACTGGTGCGTGAGCGCCGACTGCGGCGCCAGCGACAGCGGCGGCTCGATCCGCCCGATGTGGTCCCCGCCGACGCTCGGATCACGCTCTTCGGGTCCGACATCACCTCCTTGGCGCTGTTCGGGACCAAGCGGGGGGAGAACAAGGGAGACGGGCTGAGCGGATCGGCGGTGAGCCCGGGGAGCTACACGGGCCGGGCCCGGGTGATCCACGAGTTCGCGGACGCGGGCACGCTGGAGAAGGGGGAGGTCCTCGTCGTACGCCAGATGACGCCGGCCTGGGCGCCGCTGCTGGCCCGGGCCGGCGCGGTGGTGGCCGACGTCGGGGGCGCGCTGTCCCACGGCTCGGTGGTGGCGCGCGAGTACGGCATCCCGGCGGTGATGGGCGTGCGGACCGCGACCTCGCGGATCGGAACCGGGGACATGCTGGCCGTGGACGGCGACGCAGGGACCGTGAGGTTGCGGAGCGAACCGTGACCCGGACCGAGTCCCCGCCGAAGATCACCAGCACGCGCACCCGGGTGATCCAGGCGCTGCTGTTCGTGGCGGTGGGCATCGGCCTGGTGATCACTCTGCGGGGTCTGGACACGGCCCGTCTGTGGGCGGCACTGAAGGCCGCCGACTGGCGCTGGCTGGCTGTGGCCATCCTGGCCAACGTGGCGTCGCAGGTGACCCGGGCCGTCGGCTGGAACGCGATGTTCACCGAGGTCCGGATCCGGTTCCCCCTCCTGGTGCGGATCGAGTTCGCCGTCCAGGCGGCGGCGGCCGTCACCCCGGAGGGGGTGGGCGAGTTCCTCCGGGTCGGCTACCTGCTGCGCGAGGGGGTGGCCCGGTCGGTGACCGTCACGCTCATGATGGTCCGCAAGTTCTTCTCCAGCCTGGGTCTGGTGCCCTTCCTGGTGTTCATCTGGTGGCCGGGGAGCCACGTGCCGGGCTGGGCGGTGGCCGTCGCCTGGGTATATGCGGCCGTACTGACGGTGCTGTCCGTACTGATCGCGGGGGTCGCACGCACCCCGTCCGCCCCCGCCCGGGAGGGCCGGCTGCGCAAGATCGTGTTCGACGTGCGCACGGCACTCGGCCCGGTCCGCCGCCCGCGCGTCTTCGCGGAAGTGGGGGCGGCCGCGCTCATCACCCGGGCCCTGGACTTCCTGGCTGCGGTGGCCATCGCGAAGGCTCTGGATCTACAGCCGCCGGTGGCCGTCCTCGTGCTCGTACTGCTGTCGATCGAGGTCTCCAATACCCTGCCGACCCTGCCGGGCCAGCTGGGTACCTTCGAGGTGGCCGTGCTGGGCGCGGCAGCGGGCACCCTTGGGCAGGCTGAGGGTTTAGCCTTCGCGCTGGTTTTCCATGCCCAACAAGTGCTTCCCCAGATCCCGCTGGGGACCATCGCAATGGCCGACAAATCGATTTTACGGAACCGATCGAAACGGGGTACATCATGACCGAACTGTGGAACACCGATAGCCCCAAGGTAGTTACGCTACCCTCCGGGCGGATGATTCGCGGACGCGGGCTCAGATCCGATCTACCGGAGGGGCAGACCCCTACGTTTGCCGTGCATTTGACGGATCACGAACCGCCCAAGCCGCCGTGGGAGTCCCTGTGGATTCCCTGGCGGGATTTCTGGCTTCCCGCCGACCCTGTGGACGC
Organism: Streptomyces sp. JJ66; assembly: GCF_019303495.1. Lineage (GTDB taxonomy): Bacteria > Actinomycetota > Actinomycetes > Streptomycetales > Streptomycetaceae > Streptomyces. The sequence continues at coordinate 335,956 of NZ_JAEVFI010000001.1, forward strand.
GATGCGCAAACTTCGCATCGCCTACGACCGCGCCGCGGGCGAACGCGTGGAGATCTGCTGCGGGGGCGGCATCGGTCGGACCGGCACAGGACTCTCCGCGATCTGCGTCTTCGAGGGCATGAATCCCAAGGAGGCGGTCAAATGGGTGAGGCAGAACTACCATTCCCGTGCGGTCGAAGTACCGTGGCAACGGCGTTTCATCCGCCAGGTCTACGCTGCCGACGCGTCCGGCTCGGGGCGGTGATCCCTTCTCGATAACGCTTCGTGACGGTCTGCGCTCTTCGTTCAGGTGGTACGTCCGAGTGCAGTTGGAGCAGGACGAGGGCGGCGCGGGCGAACCCGGTGATGTCACTGGCCCGAGTTCGACGAACTTCGGAGCCTCTGGAGCAACGACATGCCCGCTGGCCTGTGGCTTCACCTTCTCGGCTGCCGCAGGTCGTTGCTCTAGGCGCTCGCGTTTCCGCAGGTGGCGGAGGATCTCCGGTGCGGTCTCCGAGGACCTAGCCGAGGGCCGTCTCGAAGCCGCTGCGTGATCGACGATAGAGCGTCGAGCACGGAACTCGCCCTGAGGCTGCCAACTTCCCCCGCTTCAGGGAAGTTTGCCTCCATCTTCCTACGGCCCATTGTTGGCCGTCCGCCTTCGACGTCGCGGGGATTCTCTATCCTGCGGCCGCCTCGCGGTGGATGACCATCCGCTTGTTGGCCCATCGGCGTCGGATGTACCGGCGCCTGACACCTCTGTGGACGGCTCTGCACGAGGCTTCCCCGGAGGACTCCCTCCACCGCACGCCGGCAGGAGGCTGGCGCGACGCGCTGCGCGTCCGTGGGACTCACCGCCGGTACTACCAGCTAGCCATCGAGTGCCGGGACGGTCTCGTACGGCTCAGCCCCTATCTCGCAGAGATGGAGGCTCCCATGGAACCCTCGGCCCCACTCCCACCAGGGCGTCGGCTTTCGACCCGAACGTCCTCACCTGCATGCCCACCCTTGAACTCGGCATCGACATCGGCGACTTGTCTGCGGTGCTTCTTGCCTCCATGCCGCCCGCACCTGCCAACTATGCGCAGCGGATCGGCCGGGCGGGCCGCAGCACCGGCAACTCGCTCACCGTCACCTTTGTACCGCGGGGCGCCCGTAGCCACTACTACCTGCACGTTCCGGAGCAGATGCTGGCGGGCCGGATCATCCCGCCGGACTGTTACCTGGACGCCTCGGAGATTCTGCGCCGCCAGTACCTGGCCTTCCTTTTCGACCGCGCCGCGGACCGCAGCCTGTGGGACGGCACGTCGATCCCCGAACGCCCCATGCCGCCGCGCATCGGTGAGCTCTTCGGACATGGCCTGGCCGAGGACGGTTGGTTCCGGCGCTTCCTCGACGTCGCGGGCACCCGCCATGCCCAGCTGTCCGCCGCGTTCATCGCTCTGTTCCTCGCGATGACCCCGGCCGTGGCCCAGGGTGTCCAGCACTTCGCCGCCCAGGGCCTGGAGGAAGCCGTCGGAGCCGCGGCCAGCGCGTGGAACAAGCGAGTGGCTGCCCTGCGCTCGAGGATGCGGCAGATCGGCCGGGCCTTCGACGCGTTGTCGACCGCTTCCGGTGATCCTGAACGCGACAAGCAGCGGCGCCAGCTCTTCGCGGAGCAGCGGACCGTACGCAAGCGCCGGGACGCTCGTCTCGGAGAACTCGATCAACGCCCTGGTGCGGCTGGGCCTGCTGCCCAACTACACCCTCCACGACGACGCGACCGTCCTGGACGCCACCTTGTGGTGGAAGGACAGCGACGGGGAGTTCGACGAGAGCTCGACCGACTACGGCCGGGGCTCCCGGCTCGCGCTTACCGAACTTGCCCCCGGCAACATCTTCCACAGCGACGAGGGCTGAGGGCGTGGCGCCGCTCCAGCAGCGGCCTGCCCTTCGGCGTCGAGTTCGCCCGCGTGGCGACGATCCGCACGATCAACCTCGGCCCCTCAGCCGCACCTGGGTCGGCCCACGCGATCCGCGGAGAAGACGTCCAGGTCTCCGGCTTCGAGACGTGCCTGGAATGCGGAGGTGTGCGCGGCACCCACCCGCAGGCATGGGACCCCTCGGCCCAGCGGATCGGCACCCGGCATGCGTACTGGTGCTCACACCGCGACGACGGCGTCGCCCACGAGCCGACGGAGAAGCTGCTGCTCGCCCACGAGCTCACCACCCAGGCGCTGCGCATCCTGCTGCCCGTCTCCACGATGGACCTCGCCGACCGCCTCATCTCCTTTTAGGCGGCCCTGCTCCTGGGCATCACCAAGCACTTCGGCGGCGCTCCCGACCACATCCGTGTGGTCACCGACAGCATGCCCGGCGACAGTCAGGAACTGCGACGACGGTTCCTCGTCCTGCACGATTCGATGCCCGGCGGCACCGGCTACCTGGAGCACCTGGCGGACGCCGCGGTGCTGCACCGCGTCCTGACCCTCGCGCAGACAGCGCTACGGGACTGCCCCTGCCAGAAGAGGAGCAGCGCACGCCCTGCCACCGCTGTCTTCTCCCCTTCGTATCCAGCAGCGAACATCCGCACGTCTCGCTGCGCATCGCGAAGGAACTCCTGGACGAGATTCTCAAGGACTGGGCGGTCGAAGCGGTCGACACTCTCTCTGGCGTACGCATCGACCAGCTCGTCGACAGCGAGCTGGAGGACCGGTTCGTCCGCACCCTCATCACCTGGGGCCGCAGAGACGAGGAGGACGGATCGGTCGCCGCCAAGGCCGGCCAGGGCGGAGTGGAGCACGAACTCCGTTTCACCCGCGGTGATGCGGCCACGCGCTGGCGCATGCGGGACCACGTACGGTTGAACACCTCCGTGCCCAGCGAACCCGACTTCCTCCTGGAGCGGACCGACGGCCCAGCGGAACGGGTCGCGGTCTTCCTCGACGGCTTCGCCTTCCACGCGAGTGAGAAGGTCAACCGCATCGCCGACGACGCTGCCAAGCGAGCGGCCCTCTGGGCGGACGGCCTGTTGGTGTGGCAGCTGACCTGGGACGACGTCATGACGTGGACAGCGGGTGTCGGCAACGCGGCGGAAGGGCAGCAGGTTCGTGCCCATGCCAGGCCACTTCACACAGATGCCGCACTCCAGCTCGCCCGCCAGATCCACCTAAGCCTGATCGGCCAGACCCGCCCCAACGACACCCTGACCCGGTGCTGCGCAACCCGGTCGAGACCCTGCTGGAGTTCCTCGCCGACCCCGATCGGGCCAAGTGGGCTCGACGGGCAGCCGGCCTGCTGGACGGCTTCGGAGCAGCGGCGCGCCCCAGCCGGTGGACCGCGAAGAGACCGGACGAGTGCTTCCCGACGTACTGCGGGGCGCGAGCCTGTCGGCCTCGGCCTCGGCCGCAGAGGCCGTCGCGTTCGACGCCCGCACCACAGGCCAGACGCGGATCATCGGCCTCCTGGACCGTCGGCCTGAGCCGCGCAGCAAGCAACCGGACATGCGGGCATGGTCCGCACTGGCCGTGCTCGACGACCGGCCGGAAGCCATCACAGGCAACGGGCGCAAGGACCGCTGGGTGGACTGGCTGAGCTGGTCGAACCTGCTGCAGTTCCTGCAGCCCGCCGCTGGCGACGAGCTCCCCCGCTCCTTCCACCAGGTCGCAGTGTCCACCAGCGACCAGGTCGATCCGCATACCGTGGCTCTGCTGACCAGTGCGCTGCCCACAGAGGCAGGGGCCCCGCAGCCGCTGCCCCAGGCATGGACCGAAGCGATCGAATGGGCCTCGTCCCAGGTCGAGGATGTCCTTCTCGCTCTCGTCAAGGAAGCCCGCCATGGACGCATCGACGTGCCGGAAGTCGGCTTCGAGTACGGAGACCAGGCGATGCAGGCCGAACTCGCTTGGCCAGACGAGAAGGTCGCTATCTTCATCGACCTGGACCAGCAGCGAGACGCCATCTTCGCGCGCGACGGATGGTACGTCGCGAGAGCCGGCGCCGTGAATGAAACTGAGCTCATCGAGAAGTTGGAGGGGAACCGATGTCCGGCGCCAAGGTGATCATGGCGGACGTCTTCGGGAAGTCCTATGACGCGCTGGACGGCTCCGTCCAGCCGCAGGTGCTGCAGTTCGTCATGAAGATGCAGCGCGACCCGGACTCCAACGGCCTCAACCTGAGCCGCCGAAAGGCGCCAAGGACAGGAGGGTCCGCACCACACGCGTCACCGACAACTACCGGGCCGTGCTCATGCATTACGCCGACCGCATCTACTACCTGGTCGCTGTGCTGCCTCACGAGGACGCCTACGACTTCGCCGCGAACATCCTCTTCGACATCAACAAGGTCACCGGCGGCATCGAACTGATCAACCTCGGCAGCCTCTATGGCACGCTCAGCGGACAGCCGAAGGCCGCCGACATCGCGCCCGATACCCCGTCGCTGTTCGCCGGCGTCTCCGACGCTGATTTCGAACGACTGGGCGTCCACACCTCTATCGTTCCGGCGCTCCGCGAGATCCGCAGCGAGGACGCGGTCCTCGGCATCGTCGAGACCCTGCCCAAGCTGGCTCGCGACGTGATCCTGTGCCTCGCCGACGGCATGCCCGTCGAAGAGGTCTGGGAGCAGGTCAGCTCGCTCGCGGCCACCGCCGAGGAAGTCGACACCCAGGACTACGAGGCCGCGATCGAACGCCCCGCCACCAAGGAAGCCTTCGTGGTCACCGGCGACTTCGCCGAGTTCGGGCGGATCCTCACCGAGCCCCTGTCCGCCTGGCGGATCTTCCTGCACCCAGCACAGCGGGCGCTGGCTGAGCGCAAGACCCCCTAGCACCTTGCCGCACCCGTACAGTCAGGAGGCCGCCCGACCAGCGGCGCAATGGACCTGATGGCCGATCAGAGCAAGCGTCAAATGAGCGTCAACATGCCTCGCAGAGCGTCATTCCAGCGTCAAGATATCGCCCGTAACACCCATAGTGCACATAACGCACATCACTCAAACTCGCAGTTCAGGAGCCCTTCGCGGCCGGTTCGAGGATGGCGACGCACTCCAGGTGGTGGGTCATCGGGAACAGGTCGAAGGCGCGGAGGAAGCGGGGGTGGTAGGCGGAGGCGGCGAAGTAGGCGAGGTCGCGGGCGAGGGCGGCGGGGTCGCAGGCCACGTAGGCGATGCGGCGGGGGCCCATGGAGGCGAGGAGTTCGACGGTGGCGCGGCCGGCGCCGGAGCGGGGCGGGTCGAGGACGACGATGTCGGCCTCGGTGATGCCGGTGCGCGGCAGCACGCGTTCGACGCGGCCCTGTTCGACGCGGACGCGGGGGAAGTCGGCGAGGTTGTGGCGGGCGTCCTCCACCGCGCGCTTGCTGGACTCGATGCCGAGCACGGCGCCGCGTTCGCCGACCCGGTCGGCCAGGGCGCCGGCGAACAGGCCGACGCCGCAGTAGAGGTCGAGCGCGGTTTCGCCCTTGCGGGGAGTCAGGCCGCGCATGACGGCATCGACGAGAAGGTCGGCCGCGGCGGCGTGGACCTGCCAGAAGCCGCCCGCTCCGACGCGCCAGGTGCGGCCGTCGGCACGTTCGCGGACGAACGGGCGGCCGTGGACGCGGTGCACGGTGCGGGACTCGCCGCCCCGGCCGCGCTGCTCCTCGGCGCGCAGCACGGAAACCGGGCGGTCCAGCTCCACCAGCGGCAGGCGGCCGCCGGACGTGGGGGTGACGATGACCTGGCGGTCGGTGGAGCCGGAGGCGGCGATGGCGTCGATGGAGGCGGTCTGCGGCCAGGTGCGGCGTTCGATGCCCAGCTCGCTGACGCCCTCGGAGGCGATGAGGCAGTGGCCGACGGGCTCGACCTCGTGCGAGCGGTGCCGGCGGAAACCGGCGCGCCCCTCGGCGTCGATGGCGTACTGGACGCGGGTGCGCCAGGCGGGGACCTCGCCCGCGGGCACCTTGTCGCCGGGGACGGGCTCGACGGTGCCGTCCCACGAGACGTCCTCGGGCGTCAGCCCGGCCAGGCGGGCGAGCTGTTCGGTCAGCACGTCGGCCTTCAGGCGGCGCTGGGCACCGGGCTTGGCGTGCTGCCAGTCGCAGCCGCCGCAGCGGCCCGGGCCGGAGAAGGGGCAGGGGGCCTCGATGCGGTCCTTGGACGGGTCGAGGATGGTGACGGCGTCGGCGCGCAGGAAACGGGCGCCGACGTCGCCCTCGGTGACGCGGGCGATGACGCGCTCGCCGGGGAGGGTGTGCCGCACGAACAGCACCTGGCCCGCCTCGGACCGGGCGACGCAGTGGCCCCCGTGGGCGACCGGCCCGACCGTCACCTCGAACTCCTGCCCGACGGCGGACTCGGCGGAGGTGGCGGGCTCGGGCGAAGCGGGGTTCGTCCCCTGGGATGCTGCGGTGGACATGGCGTAGAGCTCCAGGGAAACGGGGTGCGGGAGGGGCAGCCGTCCAGTCTAGTGGCGCGCCGGGTGCCGCCACACCTCGGTGGCGGAGCCGCAGGTGTCGGCGGGTAGCGTTACGGTGTTCATCCAGGTGATCGCAGCAGGGGAAAGGTGTGAGGTAGCGGCCTCATGCACATCGTCATCATGGGGTGCGGCCGGGTGGGCGCCGCACTCTCGAAGACCCTGGAGGACCAGGGCCACACCGTCGCCGTGATCGACCGCGACCCGACGGCGTTCCGCCGCCTGGGCTCCGGCTTCGGCGGACGGCGGGTGACCGGCTTCGGCTTCGACCAGGACACCCTGCGCGAGGCCGGGATCGAGGAGGCGGGCGCCTTCGCCGCCGTCAGCAGCGGTGACAACTCCAACATCATCGCCGCCCGCGTGGCCCGCGAGATGTTCGGCGTGCAGAACGTCGCCGCCCGCATCTACGACCCGCGCCGCGCCGAGGTCTACCAGCGCCTGGGCATCCCGACGGTCGCCACCGTGCGGTGGACGGCCGACCAGATGCTCCGCCGCCTGCTGCCCGCCGGTGCCGAGCCGCTGTGGCTGGATCCGACCGGCGGCGTCCAGCTCGCCGAGGTGCACGTCTCGCCCGAGTGGTTCGGGCTGCCGGCCGCGCGGCTGGAGGCCGAGTCCGGGGTGCGCATCGCCTTCATCACCCGGCTGGGCGAGGCCATGCTGCCCGATGCGCACGCGGTACTGCAGGAGGGCGACCTGGTGCACGTGATGATGCGCAGTGACCAGGTCGGTGAGGTGGAGGCCGTCTTCGACCGCGGCCCGGGCGACGCAGGGGAGCAGCAGCGGTGAGAGTTGCCATTGCCGGAGCGGGTGCCGTCGGCCGGTCGATCGCCGGCGAGCTGCTGGAGAACGGGCACGAGGTGCTGCTCATCGACAAGGCGCCCACGGCCATCGCCGTCGAGCGGGTGCCGCTGGCGGAGTGGCTGCTGGCGGACGCGTGCGAGATCTCCGCGCTGGACGAGGCGGCCTTGCAGCGCTGCAACGTGGTGATCGCGGCGACGGGGGACGACAAGGTCAACCTCGTCGTCTCCCTGCTCAGCAAGACGGAGTACGGCGTGCCGCGCGTGGTGGCGCGGGTGAACAACCCCAAGAACGAGTGGCTGTTCAACGAGGCCTGGGGCGTGGACGTGGCCGTCTCGACACCGCGGCTGATGTCGGCGCTGGTCGAGGAGGCCGTCAGTGTGGGCGACCTGGTGCGGCTGATGCGCTTCAGCCAGGGTGACGCGAACCTGGTGGAGCTGACGCTGGCCCCGGAGGCCGCGCTGGCCGGTACGCGGGTCGGTGACGTCGCCTGGCCGCAGGACACCACGCTCGTGACGATCATCCGTGGCACCCGCGTGCTCCCGCCGAGCCCACAGGACGCGCTGGAGGCCGGTGACGAGCTGCTGTTCGTCGCCTCCCCGGCCCGTGAGCGGGAGCTGGAGGACCTGTTGTCGGTCCACCGAGGCCCGGCGGACGACGACGCGCTCTGACGCGCGGCACGCGATCGGCGTGCCGCCCGGGCGCCCGGCGTGGGTGGCGCACCCCGGCCCTGCCCGCCCCGGCGGGCCGGGCATCGGGGGGGCTGACGCCCGGGGGACCCTCGCGGTCGGCGGGGTCAGCCCTCCCGTGGCGTATCGACGCGGACGGTCCCGGCGCCGTCCACCGGTCCGCCGTCCGCCGGGCGGGCGGCGAAGTCCTCCCGCCCGGCGCGCTCGCGCGCCTCCGCCTCGGCCTGCTCGCGCCGCTCCTCGGCCTCCATCTCCGCGAAGACGTCGATGGGCGGCGGCGCCTTTACCAGGAAGATCCAGGTCAGGTAGACGCACAGCAGGAACGGCGGAATGCCCAGCGCCACGCGCAGCCAGCCGAGCTGGGTGGCGTCGCCCCACAAGTAGATGGGGAAAGTGATCGCCGACTTGGCCAGGAGGACGAAGCCCCACGCGTAGCTGGCCTTGGTGTACGCCTTCTTGCGCCCCGGGTTCCGCGTCCGCCAGGAGAGGTTCTCCTTGAACAGCGGTCCCAGGATGACGCCGAGCAGCGGTACGCCCGCGAGGGAGCTGCCGATGTAGGCGATGGCCAGCACCAGCGTGTAGAGCATGCCGGGCAGGTAGAAGTTGCGGGCGTCCCCGGACATCATCGCGAAGACGGCGCCGAGGAGAACGCCGAAGACGCCGCTGAACGCGTGCTTGACGGTGTCGCGGCCGAGCAGGCGCAGGACGGCCATGAGCGCGGAGAGCCCCAGCGCGGCGATCGCCGAGACGTGGATGTCGCGGTTGACCGTGTAGCTGAGGACGAAGACCAGCCCGGGGACGGTCGTCTCGATCATGCCCCGGACGCCGCCGAACGCCTCCAGGAACGCCGCCTTGGTGACCTCCTGATCGGCGGGCCCCGGCTGCCCGGCCCCCGGCGACCGTTCAGCCGCGAGTGGCGAGAGCGGCGCCTTCGGCCCGTCCGGCTCCGGCTCCCCCGGCCCGGTGGCCGGCTTGTCGAGTGAGGTCACTCACTGCTCCTGTCCCAGGGTCGTAGCTCGTACTTGGGGTTGAACAGCACCCGGCGGCCGCGGTTCATCGCGATCCGTCCCGAGGCGATCAGCGTACGGCCCGGTTCGATGCCCGCGATGGCGCGCCGCCCCAGCCAGACGACGTCCAGGGAGTCGGAGCCGTCGAACAGCTCGGCCTCCAGCGCGGGCACCCCGGCCCGGGGCCGGAGTGTAACGGTACGCAGCGTTCCGGTCACCTTGACGATCTGCCGGTCGGAGCAGTCGCAGATCTTGGTGCAGCCGCTGAGCGCCGTGTCGTCGCGCGGCGGCGCGGGAACGTGCTCGTCCGGGTGCTGGAACCGGCCGAACAGGCGCCGTATCCGGCCGTTGGCCCGCTTGCCGGCGACGTCGGAGTTGCTACTACCGCTCATACGTGCCAGCGTACGGGGCCGCTCGGCGCAGGCGGTAACCCCGGTGAGCAGCTTCACGCTTCTGTTGCCGAGCCGTGCTCCGCTCACCCTCTGCGGTGCCGGGCCGGGAGCGGTCCGGGCACGCCGGGCGCCGGAGGATTCACCGCTCGAAGCGGTACCCCCATGCCCGGCTCGGTGGGGAAGAGGCGCGGGGCGGACGGGCGGCCACCGCCCCCGCTCGGCGGGGAAGGCGAAAGGAGACCGGGCGGGAGGCGTCGGCCGGGCGTCCGCGTCAGCGGACTTCCGTGGTCTCCGGGCCGCGCTGGAGCTTGTCGATGCCGCCGGCGAAGCGGGAGCCCTGGGTGGCGTCGTCCTGGCGGACGCCGTCGGGGACCATCTCCGCGTCCTGCGGGAGCTTGAGGACGATCGGGTCGCGCGGGGCCATCGGCGCGTCGCCGCGCACGATCACCGTGTCGCGGAAGATCTGCTCCAGCACCCCGGCCGCCTGCGGCTGGACCGCGCCCTGTCCCGAGATGACGCCGCGCAGGAACCAGCGCGGGCCGTCTACGCCGATGAAGCGCACGACCTGCACGCCGTTCTTGCCGTCGGGCAGCCGTACCGGCACCTGGGCGCGCGTCTCCCAGCCCAGCGGTCCCTCGACCTCGTCGACGACACCGCCCTGCTGGGTGATGCCCGCGCCGATCTCCTCGCGGATCTCGTCCCAGATGCCCTCGCGTTTGGGCGCGGCGAACGCCTGGAGCTGGATGGCGCTGTCCCGCAGGACGACGGTGGCGGCCACGATCGCGTCCCCGGCGACCTCGACGCGCAGTTCCATGCCCTGCACGCCGGGCACGTACAGGCCGCCGAGGTCAACCCGGCCCTCGGCGGGCTTGCTGATCTCGGATACGTCCCACGGGCCGTCGGGGCGGGGGGCGGGGGGAAGCTTGACGCGGGAGGCGGCATCGCCCGCGCCGCCCGCCGCCGCGCCGCCCGCAGCCGCGTCGTCGGCCGCGGCCTCCTCGGCGTCCGCCGAGGTGATGTCCGCCGAGAGCCCGGCGTTCTGCTCGGCGTTCTCGGCCTTTTCCGCACGCTTGCGACGTCCGAACACGTCACTGTCCCTTCAGGTCGGCGGCCTGGCTGCCGTCGACCGCAACGTTGGTGTTGTATCCGCCCGTGGAACCGAAGCCCCCGGTTGACCGCGCCGAGCCCGGCAGCTGAGCCACCTCGTGGAACCGCACCTTCTCGACCTGCTGGACGACGAGTTGGGCGATGCGGTCGAAGCGGGCGAACCGCACGGTCTCGCGCGGGTCCAGGTTGACCACGATCACCTTGATCTCTCCACGGTACCCGGCATCGACGGTTCCGGGGGCGTTCACCAGGGCGACGCCGAGGCGGGCCGCGAGCCCGGAGCGCGGGTGGACGAAGGCGGCGTAGCCATCGGGCAGCGCGAGCGCCAGCCCGGTGGGCAGGACGGCGCGTTCACCGGGCGCCAGGTCGCGGCCCTCGGTGGTGACCAGGTCGCAGCCCGCGTCACCGGGGTGGGCGTAGGCGGGCAGCGGTACCTGGGCGTCCAGGCGGCGGATGAGGACGTCCACGGGCTGTTGCGGCGCGCTCACGGGTTGACCTCGAAGGCGCGGGCCCGGCGCAGCTGGTCGGGGTCGTTCATCGCGGCCTGGATCTCGTCCGGGCGGCCGTTGTCGATGAAGTGCTCGACCTTGACCTCGATGAACAGGCCGTCAGCCCGTACGGCCACCGGTCCGTCGGCGCCACCGACGCGGCCGACGGCGGTGCAGTAGATCTTGCGGCCGTGCACGGCGGTGACCCGGGCGTCCAGGTGCAGCACCGAGCCGACCGGCACGGGACGCTGGAAATCGGTCTCCAGCCGGCCGGTGACGGAGATGGTGTGCATCAGCCAGTTCAGCGCGCCGAGGGTCTCGTCGAGCGCGGTGGCCAGCACGCCGCCGTGGGCGAGGCCGGGGGCGCCCTGGTGCTCGGGCTTGACGGTGAACTCGGCGGTGACGCCCACCCCCTCGGCCGCCCGGGCGTCCAGGTGCAGGCCGTGTGGTTGCTGGGAGCCACAGCCGAAGCACTGGTCGTAGTGGGAGCCGAGCGGCTCGCCCGGCGCGGGCGCGTCCGGGTGGCGCACGGGTGGGCGTGCGTCCGCCGGTGGCGTCAGCGAGGTTCTCTGAGAGGTCACGTCAGCAGACCCTACCGCCGCCGCCGCGCTGCCCGTACGGGTGCCGGGTTCGCGGGGCGCAGGCCCTCGCATCGCCGGTGCGGACCGCGCGCCGGTGACGTGCCAGGGTTGGCCGGTGACGTGCCAAGGTTAGTGGCATGCAGCCGTACGACGAACGTCTGACCGCACCCCGCTCCTGGTGGCTGACGCTGCCCCTGCTGGCCGGGCTCACCCTGGGCCTGGTGGTGCTGCCGCTCGGCCCGGTACCGATGCTGGTGGCCCTGGTGGCGGGCGCGGCGCTGGCCGCGGCGGGGGTGAGCGCGTACGGGTCGGTGCGCATCCGCGTGATCGCCGGCTCGCTGGTCGCGGGCAACGCGCGCATCCCGCTGAGCGCGCTGGGCGAGACGAGCGTGCTGGACGCCGAGGAGGCGCGGGCCTGGCGGACGCACAAGGCGGACCCGCGCGCCTTCATGGTGCTGCGCGCCTATGTGCCCACGGCGGTGCGGATCGAGGTCACCGACCCGCAGGACCCGACTCCGTACGTCTACCTGTCTACGCGGCGGCCTCAGCGGCTGGTGTCGTCGCTGGGCGCCCCGCCGCCCAGCGACCGCTGAGCGGCGGGCGGCAGCTTCTCCCACGGGACCTGGCGCTTGCGCAGGTCGGCGCGGATGTCCTGGCTGAGCTTGCGCGTCTCACGGCGGTTCATGGCCGCGCCCGCCACCGCGCCGATCAGGAACGGCGTGAGGGTGGGCAGGTTGCGCAGGGTGCGTTTGAGCAGCCGCTTCCGCAGCTCGCGGCGCAGCTGCACGCCGAGGGCGGCGTTGAGCGTGGCCGGGACCATCGGGTCGATGCCCCGCTGGTGGGTCCACGCGGCGAGGTAGGCCATGCCGCGCTGACGGGCGTTACCGGGTGGGCGCTGCCCGTAGAGCTCGTGCAGTTCGGCGATGAGCTTCAGCTCGATGGAGGCCACGCCGACCGTCTCCGCGGCCAGCTCGGCGGACATCGCGGGGGGCACCGGCAGCATCGCCGCCGCGCCCACTCCGGCGCCGACCGTAGCGGAACCTTTCAGCGCCGTCGCCACCAGGGCGTCGGCGATCTCCTCCGGCCCCTTGCCGGGGTACTGCGCGCGCAGCGTGGCCAGGGAACGGACGGGGATGCGGGGCGCCGTCTGGATGAGACGGTCCGCGGCGATCCCCGCGAGGGCCCGCACCGTGCCGCGTTCGGCGCGCGTACCGTCGCCCCGCACGGCCTCGGCCTGCCCGGACGGCGTGGGCGCGGCGGCGTCCTTGCGGCGTCGCCGCGGCAGCCCGCGGCGTCCGGACGGCTCGGGGAGTGCGCCACCCGGCCGTGCCGCGCCCGCCGCGCGGGCATCGCGGGGTACGGGCGAGGCGTCGCGTGCGCGGCCTCGCCCGGCATCACGTGCGTGGTCGCCGGTCACCGGCCCGTCCGCCGTCAGGCCGCGCAGTCGCGACAGATCGGCTGGCCGTTCTTCTCGGCGGCCAGCTGCGAGCGGTGGTGCACCAGGAAGCAGCTCATGCAGGTGAACTCGTCCTGCTGCTTGGGCATGACGCGCACGGCCAGTTCCTCGTTGGAGAGGTCCGCGCCGGGCAGCTCCATGCCCTCGTTCTGCTCGAACTCGTCTACGTCGACGTTCGAGGCCGACTTGTCGTTCCGCCGGGCCTTCAGTTCCTCGATGCTGTCCTCGTTGAGGTCGTCATCGGTCTTGCGTGGAGTGTCGTAATCCGTAGCCATGTCTGTTCTCCCCCTCTGGGTTCAGTGACGTCTCAGCGCACGTAACGCGTGAGGGGCCGGTCTTTGTGCCCGTCCCGAGGCGGAGATTTTGCCTCACATCAAGTCCTGTTACTGAAACGACACCCAATCGGCTCCCGGAAGGGGTGTCCGGCTGGGGCGCCGCCTGAGGGTACTGCGTCCCTCCTGGCGCTCGTCAGGCGGGCCGTCTCGGGTACTTCCCGCGATCACGACCTGCGGAAACCTCGACTTTACGGGCATTTCTGACGACGTGCGGATCACGGAGCGCGCCCGGCCGGGGTTTCCCGTGTCCTGCCTCACATACCCGGCCGGGCGCGGGCCAAGAGCCGCAAACCGTCCCTTTACCCGCACATTACGCTCGCAGCGAACACGGCGGGACGGGCAGGGCATGCCGGACGGGGCCTTTCACTGAACGGAGACGATCCGTCACACCGCCAGCACGCGGCGTCCTCACACCGGGAGGGTGACGCGCATGCGCAGGCCGCCGTCCTCGCGGGGTGTCGCCGTCACCGAGCCGCCGTGCGCGCGGGCCACCGAGCGCACGATGGACAGGCCGAGCCCGACGCCCTTGTCGCTGCCGGTGCGCTCGGTACGCAGCCGCCGGAAGGGCTCGAACAGGTTGTCCACCTCGTACGCCGGTACCAGGGGCCCGGTGTTCTCCACCGTCAGCACCGCCTGTCCGTGCACCACGTCCGTGCTCACCGCCACCCAGCCGTCCTCGGGCAGGTTGTAGCGCACCGCGTTTTGCACCAGGTTCAGCGCGACACGCTCCAGCAGGACGCCGTTGCCCTGGAGGTAGGCGGGCTTGCGGACACCGCGCAGGGTGACGCCCTTGCCCGCCGCCTCGCCGCGCACCTGTTCCACGGCCTGCGAGGCGACCTCGGCCAGGTCCACCGGCTTGCGGTCGACGAGCTCGTTCTCGCTGCGGGCGAGCAGCAACAGGCCCTCCACCAGCTGCTCGCTGCGCTCGTTGGTGGCCAGCAGCGTCTTGCCCAGCTGCTGGACCTCCGGTGACGCCCCGGGGTCGGACAGCTGCACCTCCAGCAGCGTGCGGTTGATCGCCAGCGGGGTGCGCAGCTCGTGCGAGGCGTTGGCGACGAAGCGCTGTTGCGCGGTGAAGGCCCGGTCCAGCCGGTCGAGCATGTCGTCGAAGGTCTCAGCCAGCTCGCGCAGCTCGTCGTCCGGACCCTCCAGCTCGATGCGCCGGTGCAGGTCCGACCCGGCGACCTGGCGCGCGGTGCGGGTGATGCGGCCCAGCGGCGCCAGCACCCGGCCGGCCATGACGTACCCGAAGGCGAACGCCGCGACGGCCAGGCCCAGCAGCGCCAGCAGGGAGTTCTTCAGCAGCGTGTCGAGCGCGAGCTGCCGCTGGATCGCCAGGCACTGCCGCACCGCCTCGTTGGCGTCGGTGCCGCTGGGGATGTCGCACACCTCCGAGGTGAGCCGGACGCTGCCGCCGTTGCCCAGCACCACGTGGATGGGCAGCGCGGCCCCGTCCTCCAGCGCCTGGGCGGCCAGCAGGTAGATGATCGTCAGCAGCAGCATCCCGGCGACGAGGAACATGCCGCCGTACAGCAGGGTGAGCCGTATCCGGATGGTCGGCCGCAGCCAGGGCAGCGGGCCGCGCGGCACGGGCGGGTCCCAGGTGGGGCGCGGGGGCGTGCCGGGCGGGCCAAAGAGGCGGCCGTGCGGTGGGCGCTGGGGCGGCGTCGGGTCCGGCGTCGGGTGGGGTGGGGGCGAGGAGGTCATGCGGTTGCGCTCCAACGTGGGGGCGAGCGGACGCTCAGGTGCGTCGCTCAGAGGCGGTAGCCGGCACCGGGCACGGTGATGATGACGGGCGGCTCGCCCAGCTTGCGGCGCAGCGTCATCACGGTGACCCGCACGACGTTGGTGAACGGGTCGGTGTTCTCGTCCCACGCCTTCTCCAGCAGTTGCTCGGCGGAGACGACGGCTCCCTCGGCGCGCATCAGCACCTCCAGCACCGCGAATTCCTTCGGCGCCAGCTGCACCTGGCGCCCGTCGCGGAACACCTCGCGGCGGCCCGGGTCCAGCTTAGTCCCGGCGCGCTCCAGCACGGGCGGGAGCGCGACGGTGGTACGCCGTCCCAGCGCGCGCACGCGGGCGGTCAGCTCGCTGAACGCGAACGGCTTGGGCAGGTAGTCGTCCGCGCCCAGCTCCAGGCCCTCGACGCGGTCGCTGACGTCACCGGAGGCGGTGAGCATGAGCACGCGCGTGGGCAGGCCCAGCTCCACCAGCTGGCGGCACACGTCGTCGCCGTGGACGAGTGGCAGGTCGCGGTCGAGGACGACGACGTCGTAGTCGTTCAGGCCGATCCGCTCCAGGGCGGCGGCCCCGTCGTAGACGACGTCGACGGCCATGGCCTCGCGGCGCAGCCCGGTGGCCACGGCGTCAGCCAGCAGCTGCTCGTCCTCGACGACGAGTACACGCACGGCACGGTCCTTCCCCTGGGGTGACGGAGGTCTGCGGGCGGCCCGGGACACGGGGCGCCCGGCTCCATCCTGCCCCGAACGCCGATAAACCGTCCGTAAGGGGCAGCCCGGCGGGGATTCAGCGGGGACTCGGAGGGGATTTTCCGCGGCTTGAGGTTTCCCTGAGGAACGGCTTGGGGAGGAAGCACTGCACACCCTCGATCACGCCCCGTAGGCGGCATGCCACCCGCGGCCCGTACCGGTACGCCCGGACGACTCCCCGGCCACCGCACGCCGAAGGGGACCACGCCGTGATCGCCTTCACCCCCGGCACACCCCCGTGCCGCCGACCCACGACGAGGGGCGCAACCATGGACGCGTTCACCGCAGGGCTGCTGCAGCGCATAAGGAGCACGGAACACGACCTGAGCCGCGCTCGCGAGGCCGGGGACGACTTCCTCGCCGAGGTGGAACAGGCGGAACTGGAGGACCTGCACCGGATCGCCCACGAACACGGCGTCGAGGTCTCCGTCGCGCACTGACCGGCCCTCGCCCACCGGTGCGCCCCGGCCCACGAGCCGTGCCCCCTGGCCCGCGTGGCCCTCGTCCCAACCGGGCGGGCCACGCGGGCTTCTGCGGGCCAGCACGGCCTCCGGCGGTCGGCGCGGGCGCTCAGGGGCCACCCGGGCGGGCTCTCGCCCGCCGTGCCGCGTCCGTGCGTCGAGCCCGCCGGACCGGCTACGCGCCCAGCGACAGCAGGGTCTCGCGCAGCACCCCGTACAGCTGCGGTGCGGCGGCGAGCGTCAGCGCGCTGTCGGGGCGGCTGCCCGGCTCGCGTCCGCCGGTCAGCGCCCCGGCCTCGCGGGCGATCAGCTCCCCGGCCGCCCAGTCCCACGGGTGCGTGCCGCGCTCGTAGTAGCCGTCCGCGCGGCCGCAGGCCACATCGCACAGGTCCAGCGCGGCTGAGCCGGAGCGCCGGATGTCCCGCACCCGGGGCAGGAGTTCGCGCACGATCGCGGCCTGCTCGGCCCGCGTCGTCTCGACGTAGTTGAAACCGGTCGCGATGAGCGCCTGGTCCAGGGACGGGCCGGGGCGGCAGCGCACCGGGTGACCGTCGCGCCGTGCGCCCTGCCCGAGCGCGGCGTGGTACACCTCACCGCGGGCCGGGGCGGCGACGACGCCGACGACCGGGTGCCCGTCCAGCTCGGCCGCGACCGACACCGCCCAGTCCTGCCGTTCGTACAGGTAGTTGACGGTGCCGTCGATGGGGTCGATGACCCAGCGCACACCGGTGGTGCCCGGGGCGCTGGTGCCCTCCTCCCCCAGCAGCCCGTCCCCGGGCCGCCGCTCGGCGAGGTAGCCAGTGATCAGCTTCTCGGCCGCCAGGTCCATCTCGGTGACGACGTCGATCGGGCTGGTCTTGGTGGCGGCCACGCCCAGGTCGGCCGGGCGGCCTTCGAGCAGCAGCGCGCCCGCCCGCCGCGCGGCCTGAAGCGCGACGTCCAGCAGCTCCGCGCGCAGGGCGTCGGTCAGCCGGTGCGGTAGGTCCGGGCTCGGGGCGGGGTCCGGCTCGCTCATGCCGGGGCTCCTCTCAGTGGTGGGGGCTGTCGGCGCCCGCTGCGGCGGGCCGGGGGGTGCGGGCGGGACAGCAGCCGGCGGGGCACAGGTCGTGGGACGGGCCGAGGGCACCCAGCGCGCGGCGCTCCGGCGACTCGCCGCGTTCGGTGGCCGCCCGTTCGAGCACCAGCTCGCGCAGCCCGGCGACGAAGCGCGGATCGGCGCCGACGGTGGCGGAACGCACGGCGGGCAGCCCCAGCTCCCCGGCCATGGCCATCGCCTCGGTGTCCAGGTCGTAGCGGACCTCCATGTGGTCGGAGACGAAGCCGATCGGCACCATGACCGCGGCCCGCGCCCCGGCGCCGTGCAGTTCCCGCAGGTGGTCGCAGACGTCCGGCTCCAGCCACGGGATGTGCGGGGCGCCGCTGCGGGACTGGTAGACCAGCTCCCACGGCCGCTCCACCCCGGTGCGCTCGCGCACGGCGGCCGCGATCAGACGGGCCACGTCCAGGTGCTGGGCGACGTACGCGCCGCCGTCCCCGTCGTGAGCCTGGGGCGGCCCGGAGGTGGCGGCTGCGGCCGTCGGGATGGAGTGGGTGGTGAACACCAGGTGCGCCGCGTCCCGGACGTCCCCGGGCAGCGCGTCCAGCGCGGTGAGCACGCCCTCGGTCATCGGGGTGACGAAGCCGGGGTGATTGAAGTAGTGCCGCAGCTTGTCCACGCGCGGCACCGCAAGACCTTCCGCGGCGAGCGCGGCCAGCGATTCGGCCAGGTTCTCCCGGTACTGGCGGCAGCCGGAGTAGGAGGCGTAGGCGCTGGTGGCCAGGACGAGCACGCGGCGGCGGCCGTCGGCGATCAGCTCGCGCAGCGTGTCCGTCAGGTACGGGGCCCAGTTGCGGTTGCCCCAGTAGACCGGCAGGTCGATCCCGTGCGCGGCGAAGTCCGCGCGCAGCGCGGCCAGCAGCTCACGGTTCTGCGCGTTGATCGGGGAGACACCGCCGAAGCGGAAGTAGTGCTGCCCGACCTCCTCCAGGCGTTCGCGCGGGATGCCGCGCCCACGGGTGACGTTCTCCAGGAACGGGACGACGTCGTCCGGCCCCTCCGGGCCGCCGAAGGACAGGAGCAGCAGGGCGTCGTAAGGCTCGGGGCGCACGTCAGGCATGGGCTCGATCCTGCCACCCGAAAACGGGCGGACGGACGACGGCCCACCCCGTAAGCTGTATTCGAACTCACGTGCCTTACCTCCTCCTCGTAGGCGAGCCTCCCCGTGCCCCACATATACCGCGCGATCTTCGCCGCGCCCGGAACCCTCGGCTTCTCCGCGGCCGGTCTGCTCGGCCGGCTGCCCATCGGCATGCTCGCGATCGGCATCGTGACGATGGTCTCCGAACTCACCGGCGCCTACGGGCTGGCGGGCGCCCTCGCGGCGACCGTCGCGCTGTCCTCGGCCACGCTGGGGCCCCAGGTGTCCCGGCTGGTGGACCGGTACGGGCAGCGCCGCGTGCTGCGCCCGGCGGCGCTGGTGACGGTCTCCTCGGTCGCGGGCGTGACGGCGAGCACGGTGCTCGGCTGGCCGGTGTGGACGCTGTTCGCCTGCGCGGCCGGCGCCGGATGCGTGCCGAGCCTGGGGGCGATGATCCGCTCCCGGTGGGTGGCCATCTACCGGGAGCGCCCGCGCGAACTGCACGCCGCGTACGCGTGGGAGTCGGTCATGGACGAGGTGTGCTTCATCTTCGGCCCCGTCCTCGCGATCGGCCTGTCCACCGCCTGGTTCCCCCAGGCCGGGCCGCTGGCCGCCGCCTGCTTCCTGCTCACCGGCGTCTTCTGGCTGACGGCGCAGCGGGCCACCGAACCGCCGGTGCACGCGCCGGGAACCCGGGCGCGCGGCACGGCGCTGCGCACGCCGGGCGTGAAGGTGCTGGTCGCCACCGGGCTCGCGCTGGGCGCGATCTTCGGCTCCATCGACGTCGTCACCGTCGCGTTCGCGGAGGACCAGGGCCGCAAGGCGGCGGCCAGTCTGCTGCTGGCGGGCTACGCGCTTGGCTCGTGCGCGGCGGGCGCCGTGTTCGGCCTGGTGCACCTGGGCGGAGCCGTGCACCGGCGCTGGCTGGTGGGAGTGTGCCTGGTCGCGGCCGGGATGGTGCCGCTGCAGTTCGTGCACAGCCTGCCCGTGCTGGCGCTCGCGCTGTTCCTGGCCGGGCTGAGCATCGCGCCCACCATGATCACCACGGTGACGCTGGTGGAGCGGCTGGTCCCGCGCTCCCAGCTGACCGAGGGCATGACGTGGACCAGCGCCGGCGTCACCGTCGGCATGGCCCTGGGTTCGGCCGCCGGCGGGCGGGCGGTGGACGCGTTCGGCGCCGAACAGGCATACGCGGTACCCGCGGCGGCCGGGGCGGGCGCGGTACTCGTCGCCCTGCTCGGTTTCCGCCGCCTCGCCCCGGCGCGGAGCCAGCCGTCACCACCGCAGGCCGGGGCGGCGCGTCAGGCCGCCCCTCAGCCCCCCGGACCCAGGTCCGCGCCGCTGGCGGAAGCGGCCCCGGGCACGTCCGCCGACGCTCAGCGCGCGCCGGACGCGTCCGGCGCGCGCTGAGCGCGCCGCCCCGAACGGCCCGGGCACGGGCGCTGGCTCCGCGCGACGGTCACGGGGGGCACCGGGACTGTGGGGCTCAGTCCGCGACGCGGCCCTCGCGGGCGACGAGGGCGAAGGGGTGGCCGCCCGGGTCCGCGTACAGCCGCACGTCGTGCGTGCCGCCGTTGTCCTTGGTGTCCAGGGGCCGCCCACCGAGGCTGACCACCTCACGTTCGGCCTCGTCCATGTCCCGCTGCGCGACGAGCACCTGCAGATGCGCCTGCTGGGACTCGTCCGGGCGCGGCCAGCTCGGCGGCGCGAACCCGTGGTCGCGGCGGATCGCCAACGCGATCCCCGCCGGCGTCGTCAGCTGGATGTAGTCCGGGTTCAGGCCCAGCTGTGCTTCCGCGTCGAGCAGTTTGGCGTAGAACTCGGCCAGGATCTTTGGCTCCGCACTGTCCAGGACGAGCACGCTGGTCTTCTCGACCGCCATGGGCCTTCCTCTCCCCGCGTGCGGGCCGGGCGGCCCGCGACTGCCAAGCCCTCTACCCGGGAAAGACGTTCGCACGCCGCACGCGAGTATGATCCGGTCCACCGCCGCCGGCAGGGAGGACCAAAGTGAGTGTGTCGCTCAGCAGCAGCACGGCCCGGGGCCGGCGGGAGGTCTGGCGGAACTGGGCCGGTTGCGCCAGCGCCCGGCCCCGGCGCACCGTCACGCCGTCCACCACCGAAGCGCTCGCCGAGCAGGTGCGCCGGGCCGCGGCGGAAGGGCTGCCGGTCAAGGCCGTCGGTTCCGGGCACTCCTTCACGGCGGTCGCCGCGACGGGCGGGGTGCTCGTGCGCCCGGAGCGACTGAGCGGCGTCCGCACCATCGACCGGGCGGCCGGGACGGTGACGGTCGCGGCGGGTACCCGGCTCAGGCAGCTCAACCAGGTGCTGGCCGGGGAAGGTCTGTCGCTGGCCAACATGGGCGACATCATGGAACAGACGGTCTCCGGCGCGGTGAGCACCGGCACCCACGGCACCGGCCGGGACTCGGCCGCGCTCGCCACGCAGATAGCGGCGCTGGAGATGGTGGTCGCCGACGGGACGGTGCTGCGCTGCTCCCCCGCCGAGAACGCCGACGTCTTCGCCGCCGCCCGGGTGGGCCTCGGCGCGCTGGGCATCATCACCGAGCTGACGTTCCGCGTCGAACCGCTGTTCTGGCTGCACGCCCGCGAGGAGCCGATGCCCCTCGACCGCGTCGTCGCGGAGTTCGACGAGCTGACGGCCGTCAACGAGCACTTCGAGTTCTACTGGTTCCCGCACACCGGCAACTGCAACACCAAGCGCAACAACCGCACGCCGGGCCCGGCGCGGCCGCTGCCCCGCCTGCGCGGCTGGGTGGACGACGAGCTGCTGTCCAACGGCGTCTTCCAGGCCGCCTGCTCCCTGGGCAAGGCGGTGCCCCCCACCGTGCCGTACCTCGCCCGGGCCGCGAGCCGCGCCCTGTCCGCCCGGGAGTACACCGACATCCCCTACAAGGTGTTCACCAGTCCGCGCCGGGTGCGGTTCCTGGAGATGGAGTACGCGCTGCCCCGCGAGGCGGCGATGCCCGCCCTGCGCGAGCTGAAGGCCATGGTGGAACGCTCGGCGCTGCGCATCGGCTTCCCCATCGAGGTGCGCACCGCGCCCGCCGACGACATCACGCTCTCCGCCGCCTCCGGCCGGGACACCGCCTACCTGGCCCTGCACGTCTACCGCGGCACGCCGCACGCCGCGTACTTCACCGCCGCCGAACGCATCCTGACCGCACACGGCGGGCGGCCCCACTGGGGCAAGCTGCACAGCCGCGACGCCGCGTACCTGGCGGGGGCTTACCCCCGGTTCGGCGAGTTCACGGCCCTGCGCGACCGGCTCGACCCTGAGCGGCGCTTCGGCAACGACTACCTGCGCCGGGTCCTGGGCGACTGAGGCGGGACCGCCGTCACGGCCACTGCTCGCCGCTGCCGGGCACGCTACGGGGCCTGCCCGGCGGACGGGTCCTGCTCCGTGCCGCCACCGTCGTCCGGCCGCGCCGTGTCCGCGCTCTCGCCGCCGGTGCCGGTGGAGCCGTCCGGGTCGCCGGTAGCGGCGCCCTCGCCCGGGTCCGGTGTCGGCGCCGGTGTGGCGGACTGCCCGGAGCCGTCGTCCGGGGCGTCCTCCTGGTCACCGGGTGCGGTGCTGGGCGTGCCCGCACCGTCCTGCGGGTCCGGCGTCGGCTGGGTCTCGCCGGGCGCCAAACTGGGTGCCTCGCCGGGTGACTCCGGTGGCGACTGCGAGCCCTTTGGCTGGTCGTCCTGCTGGCGCGGGGCTTCCTGCTCGGTGTCGGCGCTACCGGACGAGCCGGAGCCGAACACCTGGCCGACCGAGGTGGAAGCGCCCTTGCCGCCGGACACGCTGTCGCCGCTGACCAGTTCATACACCGTCAGTCCGGTAACGGCTACGGCGAACACGAGCACGGCGGGCAGCAGCATCCGCTTCCAGCCGCGCCGAAGGGCGCTGGACGCGGGAGCCCCGGAAGCTTCAAAGGCGCCGGATTCCACCGGGACCGTGCCCTCGGCCAGCGGCACGGGCCGCGTCGTGTCCGCCGCCACCGACGTGGGACGCGCGGCCGCCCCCGGTTTGCGCACCGCCACCACCGTGACCTGCTTCACCTGCTGCCCGGTCCGCCGGAACAGGTGCTGGAACAGCGGCCCGCCGGTCGTCGCGACGAGGCTCATCACCCCGGCGCCGATAAACGTGCCGTAGACACCGAGCTGGCCGGCCACGACCGCGGCGATCACCGCGGCCACCGCGCTGGCGGCCACCTGCGGCAGCGTCAGGTCGATGGCGCGTTCACGGGACGGCTCCCCGTCCCGCTGCCCGACGCCGCCGGGCCGTTCTGCCGTGTCCGACTTCTTGTCCATCTCCGCCTCAGGTCGCACGTCTTTTCCACTGGGCACACATGAGGGACCGTCCGACCGGTGCCATGAGTTCCGATTCCGCCGCTTCTGTGAACACCGCCACGCCGGACGGCGGCACGGGGAAGGCGGATTTATCCCTGGATCACGCCAACTCCCCTCCGGGTCCACGAGACCGGCGGCGCGCCGAACCACCCCGGATGGCTCTAATGGAGTAGTGTCGCATCCTGGCCTCGGCCTGCCCGGCCGGTGTGGCAGAACATGAGAGGATCTGTCACCCTGGGTGGCCAAACGGTCACCGTGTCACAGCAGTGGGCCGGTGGGCTGGCCGGACACGCCGGGCAAGTCGGCAAAGGTAGTGGCAGGCTGCACCCCGGGCAGGCCACACTCGTCTAGCGGGAGCAGCGACGCACGTGACGTCGGCAGGCACCATCCGGGAGGTTCCCATGCCCGAACTGCGTGTCGTGGCCGTCAGCAACGACGGCACACGGCTGGTGCTCAAGGCTGCCGACAACACGGAGTACACCCTCCCCATCGACGAGCGGCTGCGCGCCGCCGTCCGCAACGACCGGGCCCGGCTCGGGCAGATCGAGATCGAGGTCGAAAACCACCTCCGCCCCCGCGACATCCAGGCCCGCATACGAGCCGGGGCCACGGCCGAGGAGGTCGCGCAGTTCGCCGGCATCCCCGTGGAGCGGGTCCGCCGCTTCGAGGGCCCCGTACTGGCCGAGCGCGCGTTCATGGCCGAACGCGCCAGAAAGACACCGGTGCGGCGCCCCGGCGAGAACACCGGCCCGCTCCTCGGCGACGCGGTGACCGAACGCCTGCTGGTACGTTCCGCCGACAAGGACACCGTGCGCTGGGACTCCTGGCGGCGCGACGACGGCACCTGGGAGGTGCTGCTCGTTTACCGCGTCGCGGGCGAACTGCACTCGGCGAACTGGACGTACGACCCGCCGCGGCGGCTCGTGCAGGCCCTCGACGACGAGGCACGCGGCCTGATCGGCGAGAGCGACGACACCCCCGAGCCGAGCATGCCGTTCATCCCGCGCATCGCCCGGCTGCCGCGCGAGCGCGGCGGGGACGACGCCGGGAGCGGCGGCCCCACGCGGCCGGAGCGCGCCGAGCACCCCGACCGCGAGGAGCGCGACTCGCTCACCAGCCTGCTGGAGGCCGTGCCCAGTTTCCGCGGCGACATGGTGGTGCCCGAACCGGCGTCCGCCGACGGCGAATCGGCCACGGCGCCGGAGGATGCGGACGCGGCGGACGACCGCGAGCCGCTGGAGACGCCCGCCCCGGCCGCGAGCGCGGGCGCCGCGTACGCCGACGTGCTGATGCCGCGCTCGGTCGGCGGCCACCGGGACCGGCTGACCGGCACGACGGACCGTCAGGCCGAAGCCGACGGCGTCCGCCCGGGCCGCCGCGCGGCCGTCCCCAGCTGGGACGAGATCGTCTTCGGCACCCGCCGCAAGAAGGAGTAACCCGCCCCGCCCGCACCCCGCTCCGGTTGTCGGCGGCCGGGGCGTCTCCCGCCACGGAAGGCGCCTCGGCGGCCGGGGCGTCCGGGGATACCGGACAAGGGCACACCTCCCCGTGGCGCCACCGCACGGCAGACGGCCGCTCCCCCGCCCGGGACCGGCGGGGTGAGGCGTGCTGGGCGGTCAGGCGCGGGCCACCGGGCGGGAGGGGTCCGCGCACCACTGGGACCAGGAGCCGACGTACAGCGCCGCCTCGACGCCGGTGAGGGTCAGCGCCAGCACCTGCTGGGCCGCCGACACCCCGGAGCCGCAGTAGACGCCGACCTCCGTACCGGGGACCGCCCCCAGCGAGGCGAACCGCTCGGCCAGCTCGCGCGGTGGGCGGAACGTGCCGTCGGCGTTGAGGTTGTCCCCCGTCGGCGCCGATACCGCGCCCGGGATGTGCCCGGCCACGGGGTCGATCGGTTCCACCTCGCCCCGGTACCGTTCGGCGCTCCGGGCGTCGAGCAGCACGCCGCGCCCGGCCAGCGCCACGGCCCCGGCGGCGTCGAGCAGT
Source organism: Streptomyces sp. JJ66 (assembly GCF_019303495.1). Lineage (GTDB taxonomy): Bacteria > Actinomycetota > Actinomycetes > Streptomycetales > Streptomycetaceae > Streptomyces. The sequence continues at coordinate 360,689 of NZ_JAEVFI010000001.1, forward strand.
GGCAGGCCGCCCGGCTCGGGGGCGAAGTCGCCGGGTGACGGCGTCGGCGCCCTGGTCGTCAGCGGCCCGGTCCAGGCCGCGAGGCCGCCGTCGAGCACCCGCACCGCCGGGTGGCCGGTGTAGCGCAGGAGCCACCAGGCACGGGCGGCGGCCCAGCCCTGGCCGCCGTCGTAGACGACGACGGGGTGGCGGGCGCGGACCCCGGCCCGGCGCATGGCCGCGCCGAACTCGGCCAGGTGAGGCAGCGGATGGCGGCCACCGGCGCCGGGTGGCCCGGCCAGGTCGGCGTCGAGGTCGATGTACACCGCGCCGGGGAGGTGTCCGGCGTCGTACGCGGGACGTCCGGGCGGCCCGCCCACCTCGTAGCGCACGTCCAGGAGAGTCGGCGGGGCGTCACCGGTCAGCTCGGTCTGGAGGTCCTTCGCCGTGATGAGGGCTGTCATGCGGGCATTCTGGCGTACCGGGAACGTGAGGTGTGGCACCGGGATTCCCTCGCGGCCCGGGTACCCGTTCTCGTCGGAGAGTGCGACGATGACTACCCACCGCACGCATCCGTACACGCGCACCGCACGGGCGGCGCCGCCCGGCCGCACGCCCACCGCGCGCACTGCACGACCGCAACGATGATGGTCAAAGGAGACGACCGCAGATGACCGAGGAAGCCGACCGGTTCACCCCGGGCACCCCCTGCTGGGTGAGCCTGATGGTGCACGACCTGGCCGCCAGCGAGAAGTTCTACCACGAGCTGTTCGGCTGGGAGTTCGAGGAGGGCCCGGCCGCACTCGGTCCCTATGTCCAGGCCCGGTTCGGTGACCGGCAGGTCGCGGGGCTCGGGGAGATGCCCGAGGGCCGCTCGCTGCCGGTGGCGTGGCTGCCGTACCTGGCCAGCGACGACGCCGACGTCACCTGTGCGCTGGTGCGCGACTGCGGCGGCACCGTCGGGGTCGGCCCGCTGGATTCCGGGCAGGACGGGCGTATGGCCCTCGCCGCCGATCCGAGCGGCGCCGCGTTCGGCGTGTGGCAGGCGGGCGAGCACGCCGGTGCCCCCTTTGACGGCAGCCTCGGGACGCCGGTGTGGAACGAGCTGCTCACCCAGGACGGTTCGGCGGTCAGCCCGTTCTACGCGCGGGTGTTCGGGCTCCGGGCGGAGGCGCTGGATTCCCCGGAGGCCGGGGAGGGCGACTACCGGACGCTCAGCGTGGCCGGGCGCCCCATCGGCGGTATTCGCGGCCTGGGCCGTTCGCTGCCGCGTGACCTCGGCCCGCACTGGCGGACGTACTTCGCCGTGGCCGACGCCGACACGGCGGCAGGCCGGGTGCAGGAACTGGGCGGCCACGTGGTGCACGGGCCGCGCGACTCGCCCTACGGCCGCCTCGTCCACGTCACCGACACCGAGGGGGCACACTTCTCGCTCATCGACATGCTCGACCCGCGCGACGCCGTCACCCGGCCGGTGCGCTGAACCGGGCGGACCGCGAGCGACCAGCCGAAGCGGCCGGTCAGCGGCGCGGCCCCGGCACGGCGGTGGACGTGTCCAGCGGCAGCACGTCGGGGGCCAGCGCTCCCGCCCGCGCGGCGGCGGTGAGGCGGCGCCGGTGGTGGCGGCGGCACAGCACCTCGTAGCCGACGTCACCTCCACCGCCGCCCGCCCCGGCCGGGCCGCCACCGGAGCCGTCCGCGCCGTCCCGCCCGGCGACGTCACCGACCACGACCTGCGCGCCTTCCACCACCATCCGCCCGCCGACGGTACGGGCGTTGTGCGTGGCCCGGGCGCCGCACCAGCACAGCGCCTCGACCTGCAGCACCTCCACCCGGTCGGCCAGTTCGATGAGGCGCTGGGAGCCGGGGAACAGGCGGGTGCGGAAGTCGGTGGTGATACCGAAGGCGTAGACGTCGATGCCCAGGTCATCCACGACACGCGCGAGCTGGTCGATCTGCTCCTCGGTGAGGAACTGCGCCTCGTCGGCGATGACGTAGTCGGCACGGCCGCCGGCGGTGAGGTGGCGCACGAGGTGGGCGTGGAAGTCGAAGCCGTCGCCTGCCTCTACGGCGTCGGTCACCAGGCCCAGGCGGGAGGAGAGCCGCCCCGCGCCCGCCCGGTCGTCGCGGGTGAAGATCATGCCGACCAGGCCCCGCGCGGTCCGGTTGTGCTGGATCTGCAGGGCGAGGGTGGACTTGCCGCAGTCCATCGTGCCGCTGAAGAAGACCAGTTCAGGCATGGGCGGGCGTGCCCTTTCGTCGTCGGGGCCAAGGGGTGGAGGGGGCGGGGGTTCCGGGCGCGGGCGCCCGGCGTCGTCAGGTGCGGACTTCCAGCAGCGGGACGAGCTGTTCGGCGGCCGTGACCGAGCCGTGCATGCCGATCAGCGCGGACTCCTTGGGCTCGGTGGTGGTGGCGACGACAGCGGCGGAGCCGTTCATCGCCACCACCACATCGCCGATGCGGCCGTAGACGCGGTCGTCAACGCCCGCGCCGGGCGGACCGAACCAGCCGAGCGCGATGGCCTCGTCCCGGGTGGCCACCCAGGCGTGCTCGGCCAGCACCTCGCGCCACACGGCGTGCACGTCGGACGCCGCACCCGGGACGGCGTACAGGTGCCGGGCGCGGCCCTCACCGCCGAGCGTGCGCACCCCCGCGCTCAGCTCCCAGTCCTCGTCGAAGTCGAAGCGGGCCTCGGGCCCGGCCGGAACGTCCACCATGCCGTGGTCGGCGGTGACGTAGAGCACGCTGCGTGGCGGGAGCTGCCCGGCGAGGCGCTGCGCGAGCCGGTCCACGTAGGCGAGCTGGCCGCGCCAGGCGCCGGAGTCAACGCCGTAGCGGTGGCCGTTGCCGTCGAGGTCGGCGTAGTAGGTGTAGACCAGTGAGCGGTCGGCGGCGGCCAGCCGCTGGGCGGCCAGGTCCATACGGTCCTCGCCGGACAGGCGGCCCAGGAACGTGCCGCCGGACAGCGCGATCTTGGTGAGCGGGGTGTGCTCGAAGTGCGGCGCGGAGACCTGACTCGTCTCCACGCCCGCCGCCTGCGCGAGCTGGAAGACGGTCGGGTAGGGCTGCCAGGCGTGGGGATCGGTCCACGGTTGCCAGCGCAGCTGGTTCATCAGCGCGCCGCTGTCCGGGTCGAGTACGGCGTACCCGGGCAGGCCGTGCGCGGCGGGCACGCGGCCGGTGCCGACGGACGCCAGCGAGGTGGCGGTGGTGGAGGGGAAACCGGAGGTGAGCGGCTGCCCGCTGCCGCCGGTGGAGCTGGGCAGGAGCGAGGTGAGGAACGGCGCGTGCTCGGGATGGGCACGCAGCACGTCCCAGCCCAGGCCGTCCACGAGGAAGACGCAGGCCCGGTCGGCGGGCGGCAGGTCCAGCCGCGTCGCGAGCCCGGGGATGCCGAGCCCGGTGGCGACGGCGGGCAGCACGTCGGCCAGGGAGGCGGTGCCGTAGGCGGGCACGGGCGCGGTGCGCGGGTCCAGCGGCGCGGGTTCGGGCCAGTGGGCGTCGGCGGGGGCGGGCTGGGCCATCAGCGGGCGGCCACGGTGGCCTCGGACAGGCTCTGCGCGAAGTGGAGCGCCTGGCGCACGGTGTCGGGCCCGTCACCGGCCTCGCTGACGCGCAGCGAGAGGTCGTCGGCGGTGGTGGAGCCGGTGTAGCCGTGGTCGGCCTCGCAGTTGGGGTCGCCGCAGGCGGCGGGTTCGAGATCGACGCGGCTGACCGCGCCCCAGCCGATGGTGAGCACCACCTCGCGCGGCAGCGTGCCGGGCTGGTAGGACTCGGGGTTGGCCACGACCCGGCTGAGCACCACCGAGGAGATGCGCTCCAGCCGCACGGACTCGGTGGAGGTGGTGGCGTAGGGCACCGGGGAGCTGCTGTCGGCGGCCTGCTCGTCGGTGTGGCTGACGATGAAGCGCGTCGCGGTGAGGACGAGGACGGTGACGTGGCGGCGGACCTCGTTGGCGTCGAAGGTGGTCTCCTGGTGGACGAGGAACGAGCTGACGGGCTCGCCGCCCACCGCGGCCTCCACGGCCTCGGCCACCAGGGCGGGGTAGTAGCCGCTGCGTTCGATGGCCGTCCGCAGCCCCTGCGTCGTCGTTCCAATCTTCGCCATGCGGCCCATCCTACGGCCCGGGCGGTGCCGCTCCGGCGGCCTGCGCCGGGGCGTCACCAGGCGGACAGCCGGCGGGGGCCGAGGTCAGTGGTGGCCGGTGGCGGGGCGAGGCGGACGGCGGCCCCGAGCACGGTCAGTCCGCGCGGGGCGACGACGACGGGCTCCAGCTCGACGGAGACGATCTCGGGGTGGTCGTCCACCAGCCGGGAGACCTTCAGCAGCAGTTCTTCCAGCGCGGCGGTGTCCACCGGCTGCGCGCCGCGCCAGCCGAAGAGCATCGGCGCGGAGCGGATGGCCCGCACCAGGGCCGCGGCGTCCCGGTCGGTGACGGGCACCAGCCGGTGGGCGACGTCGCCGAGCAGTTCGGACGGCGGCCCGGCCAGGCCGAAGGCGAGCACGGTGCCGATGGAGGGGTCCACGGTGGCCCGGACCACGGTGTCCACCCCGCGCGGCACCATGGCCTGTATCACCGGTCGCAGTTCCTCGGGCCGTCCCAGGGTCGCGGTCAACTCGTCGTAGACGCGGCGCAGCTGGGACTCGGTGACGATGTCCAGCCGGACGCCGCCGAGGTCGGCGCGGTGCCGCAGGTGTGGTGCGGTGGTTTTCAGCGCCACCGGGTAGCCCAGTTGGGCCGCGGCGCGGACGGCGGCGTCCGGGTCGGGCGCGGGACGGGCGGGGAGCACCTCGATGCCGTAGTGGACGAGCAGGGCGGCGGCGTCCGCGGGGGTGAGGGCGAGGCTGCGCGGGCGGGCGGTGACGGTGGCCCCAGCGGGCTGCGGCGGTGCGCCCGTCCCGTACAGGGCGCGGGCCACCGCCACGGCGGCCGCTGCCTCGTTGACGCCATCGACCGGGACGCGTCCGGGCTGCGCCGCCTCGCGCCGCCACTGGCCGTAACGCACCGCCTCGGCGAGCGCGCGCACCGCCCGCTCCGGCGTCGGGTAGGCGGGGATGCGGCGGGCGCTGAGCGCCTCCTCCAGCCCGTCGATCGCGGTGTGCGCGACGGCGACGGGCTTGCCGGAACCGGCGGCGGCGCGGTGCAGTGCCTCGGCCAGCTCCTGCGCCCCGTCGCGCTCCACCCACGGGATGGCGGTGACGACGACGGCGTCCGTGCCCGGGTCGGCGAGCGCGGCGGACAGGGCACGGTGGAAGTCGCCGGGGGTGGCGGCGATGGTGAGGTCGAGCGGGTCGCGCGGGGTCAGGCGCTGGGCGAGGCAGGCGTCGTAGGTGAGCAGGCCCAGCGACTCGGCGTTGCCGAGTGTGGCCACGCACGGCCCGGCGGGCAGGGGCTGGAAGGCGAGCTGGAGCCCGGTGTCGATCAGCTCGGTGTAGGTGTCCACCAGCAGCACTCCGGCCTGGCGCAGCAGGTCGGTGACGGTGGCGTCGGAGGCGCGCATCGCGGGTGCGGCGTGGCCGGGCGGCGGGGCGCTGCCGCTGTGCCGGGCACCGCGCACCACGACGACCGGCTTGCGCAGTGCCGTGCGGCGCACCAGGCGGGTGAACTTGCGCGGGTTGCCGATGGACTCCAGGTACATCAACGCGACGTCGGTGTCCGGATCGTCATCCCAGAACTGCAGCATGTCGTTGCCGGAGACGTCGGCGCGGTTGCCGGCGGAGACGTAGGTGGACAGCCCGGTACCGCGCCGGTGCAGCCCGGCCAGCAGGGCGATGCCGATGGCGCCGGACTGGGTGAACAGGCCGATCCGGCCCCGCGCGGGCGTCTGGCCCGCCAGGGTGGCGTTGAGGCGGACGTCGGGCGCGGTGTTGATGACGCCGAACGCGTTCGGGCCGATGATGCGCATGCCGTAGGAGCGGGCCTTGCGCACCAGGTCGCGCTGCGCGGCCCGGTCGAACCCGGCGGAGAGCACCACCAGGCCCTGCACACCGTGTTCGCCGCAGGCGGTGACGGCGTCGTCCACCGTCTCGGCCCGCACGGCCAGGACGGCCAGGTCCACCGGCTCGGGGATGTCGCCCACCGAGCGGTGCGCGGGCACGTCGGGCAGCCCCTCCAGCCGGTCCGCGCCCTGCGGCAGCCGCGCGTTGACGGCGTACAGGCGGCCGGTGTATCCGGCGCTGACCAGCGATTCCAGCACGGTGCGCCCGGCACCGCCCGGACCGCGGCGGACGCCGACGACCGCGACGGAGCCGGGCGCCAGCAGCCGCTGCACCGAGCGGGCCTCCGCACGCTGTTCCCGGCCGCGCATGACGGCCAGCGACCGCTCGGTGGGCTCCAGGTCCAAGGTGAGGTGGAGCGAGCCGTCCTCGAAGCTGCGCTGCTGGGAATAGCCGGCGTCGGTGAAGACCTTGGCCATCTTGGTGTTGGCGGGCAGCACCTCGGCGGTGAAGCGGCGCACGCCACGTTCGCGGGCGCAGGCGGCGATGTGCTCCAGCAGCGCGGAGGCGACGCCACGGCCCTGGTGGGCGTCCTGCACCAGGAAGGCGACCTCGGCCCGGTCGGCGGGCGCGGAGGCGGGGCGGCCGAGCTCGTCGATGCGGTCGTAGCGGACGGTGGCGATGAACTCCCCGCCCACGATGGCGGCCAGGCCGACCCGGTCCACGTAATCGTGCTGGGTGAAGCGCCGCACGTCGCGGTCCGACAGGCGCGGGTAGGGCGCGAAGAAGCGGTAGTACTTCGACTCGTCGGAGACCTGTTCGTAGAAGCTCACCAGGCGGTCCGCGTCCTCGGTGGTGATCGGCCTGATCCGGGCCGTGCCGCCGTCGCGCAGGACCACGTCGGCTTCCCAGTGGGTGGGGTAGGCGCGCTCGGTGGGCGTCTGCATGCGCCCCAGCGTACGGCGCGGGGCCCGGCCGTGTGAGGCCGCGTGGATCCGGGCGGCGCACGGGCCTGGCGTGCGCACTGTGCGGCGGTCGGGGGCGCGGAGGCCGCATGTCAAAATGGTCTAGACAGGTATCACCACCGAAGGGCATCACCATGGCTGAGCGCCGCGTCAACATCGGCTGGGCCGAGGGGCTGCACGCCCGTCCCGCCTCGATCTTCGTCCGGTCCGTGACCGCCGCGGGCATCCCCGTCACCATCGCCAGGGGCGACGCCGCTCCGGTCAACGCCGCTTCGATGCTCGCCGTGCTCGGGCTCGGCGCTGAGGGCGGCGACGAGATCGTTCTCGCCTCCGACGCCGAGGGTGCCGAAGCGGCACTGGACCGCCTGGCCCAGCTCGTCGGCGAGGGCCTGGAGGAGCTGCCCGAGACGGTCTGACCGCCGGCCGCGCGCGAAAAGGCGGTACGGGTGTTCTTCCGGGCACCCGTACCCGCCTTTTCTTCTCCCGCACGCAGGGTCATTCCGGTGAGGGCGCGCACTGCGGCACACTTTCCCTCTGCGGATCAGCGCGGGATTCTGGAATCCGACAGGGGAAATCAGCGCGAACGCTTCCCCTACACACTTTGTATACCCGCCGTGTTAAACGGGACCGCGCGCTGTGTTGACAACAGGTTTCGCCGTTCTCACCACGACCGCGCGGCGCGCACGGCGCAGGGCATCGCCCCGCTCGACGTGGGCCGCGGCCAGCGCGCGGGCGGCTTCGGCGTCCTGGCGGGCAACGGCGTCCACGATCGCGGCGTGCTCCCGCCACACCGCCGCGGCACGCTCCACGGGCTCTCCCCCGTAGGCGGACTCGGCCGCGTACAGCCAGGTGACCTTGCGCCGCAGCTGCACCAGCAGCGCGGCGAAGGTGGGGCTGCCGGACGCCTGGGCGAGCGTTTCGTGGAACCAGTTCCCCAAAGGCCGCAGTTCAGCGGTGTGGCCGAGCTGGGTGCGCTCACGGCCGAGCCGGACCAGGCCGCGCAGCACCTTCAGGTGCGCCTCACTCCTGCGGTGTGCGGCCCGGGCCGCGCCCAGGGGCTCCAGCTGCGCCCGGATGTCCAGCAGGTCGGCCGCCTCGTGCTCGGAGAGCCGCGCGACGCAGGCTCCCGCGTTCCGCCGCGTGGTGACGAACCCCTCCGACTCCAGCGTGCGCAGCGCCTCGCGGACCGGCACCCGCGACACCCCGTAGCGCCGCGCCAGCAGTTCCTCGGTGAGGCGCGTGCCCGGCGGGAAAGCGCCGGAGACGATGTCGTCCCGAACCGCTGTGCATACCGTGTGCGCGGAAATGCGCATGCCCCGACCTCCGCCGTCGTCCCCACGTTTTCGTGATGCCGATGCTGCGCACTGTATTCCACGAGGGAGCGCATTCCGATACTCAGCTGGAAATGCGGCGGAAAAACGCCGAAGGCCCTCCGGCGGGCGGGTGCCGGAGGGCCTTCGCGAACGCGTACGCGGGAGCGCGGGGTGTTCCCGTGCGCGGGCGCCGGGGCACCGGCGCCGAGCCCGGGGTCAGGACAGCGGGACACCCTTGGCGCGCAGGTAGCTGACCGGGTCCATGTCCGAGCCGTATGCCGGGGAGGTGCGGGCCTCGAAGTGCAGGTGCGGGCCCGTGGAGTTGCCGGTCGAACCGACCTTGCCGATCTCCTCGCCCTTGCCGACCTGCTCACCGAGGGTGACGCCGATCTTCGAGAGGTGACCGTACTGGGTGAAGGTGCCGTCCGCGTGCTTGACGACGATGTTGTTGCCGTAGGCGCCGCCCCAGCCAGCGGTCACGACAGTGCCCGCACCGATGGACTTGACCGGGGTACCGGTGGGCGCGGCGAAGTCGATGCCGCTGTGCTTGCCGGAGGACCACATGGCGCCACCACTCTTGTAGGGGGTGGTCACGTTGCCGCCCTTGACCGGGGCGACGAAGGCGGCGCGGGCCGCGGAACGGTCGGCGCGGTCGCTGCGGCGATCGGCCTCGGCCTTCTTCTCGGCCTCCTTCTCCGCCTTCGCCGCCTTCTTCGCCTCGGCCGCCTTGGCCTCGGCAGCGGTCTGCTGGGCGTCGGCCTGGGCCTGGACGTGACCGGCGAGGGACGGCCCGAGCGAGACGGCTTCGGAGAAGCCGTTCTTGAACTCGGCGGCGGCAGCCGGTGCGGCAAGGGTACCCGCCAGGCCGACGGCCACGGCGGCGGCAGCGGTGCCCATGCGGACAGCGTGAGCAGGGCGGATCGTGCCGGTAACGCGGGTGAACGCCATGCAGGCGTGCTCCTTTCCTTCCTTCTCGCCTACCGGGTTAGCTGACGGGTTCGGAGCAGGAAGGTCTCCTACGGGCACACGGCCCGATTCACCCCAATGGGACTGAGTGGGTCCCCGGCTCCCCTGGGCGGGGACTCGGCGATTACTGGACGTCGGCCGCGGGTGCGGTCACTTCTGACGAACAGCGAGAACGACGCTAAACGGGACATCTCCGCACGGCCAAGAAAAACGGGCGTTTTGTCGCCCACGCCACACGCGCGCCGGGCGCACCCAGACCCGGCACACAAAGCTGGACTGTCCATTATTTTCGCAGGTCAGGACGCCACTGATACCGCGCCGAAGCGCGCTGCCCCACCGGCTTCAAGCACCTGAACTACTGCGGCCTTCCCGCGCCGGACAGACCAGAATGGTGACCCGCACCACCCCATTCCAGCCACGCGTGGGACGGCGTTCTCGTGACCGCGGTCACGAAAATGGCCGCCCTTCTGTGGCCGCTGTCACGCGAGCTTCCCAAGGATTCCAGGACTCTTTGTGGCCACTGTCACGAGGGTTTTACCGGCAGCCACGTGCTTTCTGTGGTTGCTGTCACGCCCACCTGTGCACACGGCGTCACGGCCCACCTTTCACCGGTCATCCCCCCCACCCGGAGCCCGCACCCGCCTCGGGGCAGCCCCCCGTTTCGAGGTGTCGCCGCAGGCCAGGCGCCACCGCTGGCACGGGGCTCGCTTTGCCGCCGCAACAGCCAGCAGCCCCACACGGCAGGGGTCCGGCGGAAATGATTCCACCGGACCCCTGCCGGACGACCCCGTACCTACAGCCCGTCCCGAGCCCCCGGGTCCCGGGACGGGGGCGGGGCGGGACGGGGACCCGCCTAGCGAACGACCCGCACGGGCCCGATCCCCAGCGCCCGCACCGGCTCCTCGATCTGCGCCGCGTCCCCGACCAGCACCGTAACCAGCCGGTCCATCGGGAAGGCGGCCACGGCAGCCGCCGTCGCCTCCACCGTGCCGGTGTCCGCCAGCCGCTGGTAGAGCCGCGCCTGGTAGTCGTCGGGCAGGAACTGCTCGACCTGATCGGCCAGGGTGGACGCCACCGCCGCCGCTGTCTCGTACCGCAGCGGGGCGACGCCGACCAGGTTCTGCACCGCCGTGTCGCGCTCGTCGTCGGTCAGGCCCTCAGCCGCCAGCGTGCGCAGCACCTGCCACAGGTCGGCCAGCGCGGGCCCGGTGACGTCGGTGGCCACCGAGCCGTTGATGCCCAGCAGCGCCGTGCCGTTGCCGTCCGGGGTGGAGCGCAGCACCTGGCCGTAGGCGCGGACGCCGTAGGTGTAGCCCTTCTCCTCGCGCAGCACGCGGTCCAGGCGGGAGGTGAGCGTGCCGCCCAGGCAGTAGACGCCGAGGACCTGCGCGGGCCACACCGCGTCATGCCGGTCGGCGCCGGTGCGGCTGATCAGCAGCTGCGTCTGCACCGATCCGGGCCGGTCGACGATCACGACGCGCCCGGTGTCGTCGGCGGTGACCGGGGTCACCGGGTGCGGCTCGGCGGGCGAGCCCGTCCAGGCGCCGAGCGTGTCGTCCAGCGCGGCGCGCAGGTCTACCCCGGTGAGGTCGCCGACCACCACGACGGTGGCGGTCGCCGGGCGCACATGGGCCTCGTAGAAGGCCCGCACGGCGGCGGCGTCGATGCCCCGGACCGTCTCCTCGGTGCCCTGGCGCGGGCGGGACATGCGCGAGTCGGCCGGAAAGAGTTCGGCGGACACGGCGATGGCCGCCCGCCGGGCGGGGTTGGCGAGCTCATGCGGGATCTCGTCGAGCCGGTTCGCCACCAGCCGGGCGACCTCGGCCTCCGGAAAGGCCGGAGCGCGCAGGGCGTCGGCGAGCAGGCTGAGCGCCTTCGTCAGGCGGGAGGCGGGCACCTCCAGCGACACCCGGATGCCAGGGTGGTCGGCGAACGCGTCCAGCGTGGCGCCGCAGCGCTCCAGCTCCGCCGCGAACTCCTCAGCCGTGTGCTTGTCGGTGCCCTCGCTGAGCGCCCGTGCCATGATCGTGGCCACGCCGTCCAGCCCGGCCGGCTCGGCCTCCAGCGGCGCGCGGAGGTTGATCTCCACGGCTACGACCTGCTGGCCCGGGCGGTGGCAGTGCAAAACGGTCAGCCCGTTGGGCAGCGCGTCCCGCTGTGGCGCGGGGAAGTTCCACGGGGTGGGCTGCCCGCCCACGGGGCGCGGGTGGAACGTCATGGCGGGCGTGGTGGCGGTGGTGGTGGCGTCGCTCACTGCGCGGCCCCTTCCTGCGTGGTGTCGTCCTCGGCCGCCTGAGCGCCACCGGTTGGCTCGTAGACCAGGACGGCACGGTTGTCCGGGCGCAGCCGGGCGGCGGCCACGGCCCGCACCTCCTGTGGGGTGATCTCCAGCACGCGCTGGACGGCGGTCAGCGCGAGCTGCGGGTCGCCGAAGAGGACGGCGTAGCGGCACAGCTCGTCGGCGCGGCCACCGACCGTGGCCAGGCGGTCCAGCCACTCGCGCTCCAGCTGTGCCTGGGCGCGCTCCATCTCCTCCGGTGTCGGCCCCTCGGCGGCGAACCGGGCGAGCTCGTCGTCGATCGCGGCCTGGATGTCGGCCGACGCGGCGTCGCCGGACGCCTTCACATCCAGCCAGCCCATCGACGGCGCGCCAGCCAGCCGCAGCAGCCCGAACCCGGCGGTGACGGCCAGCCGGTCGCGGCGCACCAGGCGGTTGTACAGACGGGAGGACTCGCCGCCGCCGAGCACGGTGAGCGCCAGGTCCGCTGCGTCGGCCTCGCGGGTGCCGTCGTGCGGGAGCCGGTAGGCGGCCATCAGCGCGCGGGAGGGCACGTCCTCCTCGACGGTGCGGCGCAGCTCCTCGCCCATCACCTCGGGCAGCGAGCCGTCCCGGGGCGGCTGCTTGCCGTCGTGGGAGGGGATGCTGCCGAAGTACTTCTCGATCCAGGCGAGTGTCTGCTCGCTGTCGATGTCGCCGACGACGGCGATCACCGCGTTGTTCGGCGCGTAGTAGGTGCGGAAGAACTGGCGGGCGTCCTCCAGGGAGGCCGCGTCCAGGTCGGCCATGGAGCCGATGGGGGTGTGGTGGTACGGGTGGCCCTCGGGGTAGGCCAGAGCGAAGAGCTGCTCGAACGCGGTCCCGTACGGCACGTTGTCGTACCGCTGGCGGCGCTCGTTCTTCACCACGTCGCGCTGGTTCTCCATGGACTCCTCGTCCAGGGCGGTCAGCAGCGAGCCCATGCGGTCGGCTTCCAGCCACAGTGCCAGCTCCAACTCGTGGGCCGGCATGGTCTCGTAGTAGTTGGTGCGCTCGAAGCTCGTGGTGCCGTTGAGCGAACCGCCGACTCCCTGGACGAGTTCGAAGTGCCCGTTACCTGGCACCTGCGCGGAGCCCTGGAACATCAGGTGCTCGAAGAGGTGCGCCAGGCCGGTGCGGCCCTTGACCTCGTGGCGCGAACCGACGTCGTACCAGAGGCAGACGGCGGCGACGGGCGTGAGGTGGTCCTCCGAGAGCACGACGCGCAGGCCGTTGGCCAGCCGGTGTTCGGTCGCTGTCAGCACTCCCGTGTCGGGCGGAGGTGTGGCCGTGGGGCCCATGGGCGGCAAGTCCCTTCGTTGGCGGTGTGGCGTTGCGAAGTGAGGCGGTTGATGTGCGGTGTCGCGGGCGGTCTGCGTGGGTTGTTGCGGAGGGTCGGTAATGGGTGGTGCGTGGAACGATGGCTCCGGGGCGCGGGCCGTGACGGCGTGGGTGGCAGCGGGCCGACCGGTCGGGGGCGCCCCTGTCACTCTATGCAAGCGCGCGGGCCCTTCGCGAAGTTCCCGGTGATTCACCTGGGCCTCCGGTGGTCCGTTCCCCGGTGTGGACGGCACGTCCCGGCGGTGAGCCGAGGGGCTGCGGGCACGCGCCAGGCGGGGTGGCGGCGGGCGATGTCGGCGGCTGGGTCCACAATGGTCCGCGTCAGACCCGCACGTCCGCTCGGGGCGCCCGGTCCCTCCCGGCCCGGCGTCCGGCCGCGCGACCGTAGCCAGCGAAGGAGCAGCAGCCGCGATGGCCCGCCGCAGCACCAAGACACCGCCGGAGGATTTCGAGGAGCGCATCCTCGATATCGACGTCGTGGACGAGATGCAGGGCTCCTTCCTGGAGTACGCGTACTCGGTGATCTACTCCCGTGCCCTGCCCGACGCGCGGGACGGGCTGAAGCCGGTGCACCGGCGCATCCTCTACCAGATGCACGAGATGGGCCTGCGGCCCGAGCGCGGTTACGTCAAGTGCGCCCGCGTGGTGGGTGAGGTGATGGGCAAGCTGCACCCGCACGGTGACTCGGCGATCTATGACGCCCTGGTGCGCATGGCGCAGCCGTTCTCGATGCGGGTCCCGCTGGTGGACGGGCACGGCAACTTCGGCTCCCTGGGCAACGACGACCCGCCGGCGGCCATGCGGTACACCGAGTGCCGCAGCGCCCAGGCGGCCGGGCTCATGGTCGAGTCGATCGACGAGGAGACGGTCAACTTCGCGCCCAACTACGACGGCAGCGAGCAGGAGCCGGTGGCGCTGCCGTCGGCCTACCCCAACCTGCTGGTCAACGGCGCTTCGGGCATCGCCGTCGGCATGGCGACGAACATGCCGCCGCACAATCTCGGCGAGATCATCGCGGCGGCCCGCCACCTCATCAAGCACCCGGGTGCCGACCTGGAGACGCTGATGCGGTTCGTGCCGGGCCCCGATCTGCCCACCGGCGGACGGATCGTGGGTCTGGACGGCATCAAGGACGCCTACACCAAGGGCCGCGGCACCTTCCGCATCCGGGCGACGGCGGAGGTGGAACAGGTCACAGCGCGCCGCAAGGGCCTGGTGGTGACGGAACTGCCGTTCACCGTCGGCCCGGAGAAGGTCATCTCCAAGATCAAGGACCTGGTCAACGCCAAGCGTCTGCAGGGCATCGCGGACGTCAAGGACCTCACCGACCGCGAGCACGGGCTGCGGCTGGTCATCGAGGTCAAGAACGGCTTCCACCCCGAGGCCGTGCTGGAACAGCTCTACAAGCTGACGCCGATGGAGGAGTCCTTCGGCATCAACAACGTGGCCCTGGTGGACGGGCAGCCGCTCACGCTCGGACTGAAGGAGCTGCTGGAGGTCTACGTTGACCACCGGTTCGAGGTGGTACGGCGGCGCAGCACCTTCCGGCGCCGCAAGCGCAGCGACCGGCTCCACCTGGTCGAGGGACTTCTGGTGGCGCTCGTTGACATCGACGAGGTCATCCGCATCATCCGCGCGAGTGACAACGCCGCCGAGGCCAAGGAGGGGCTGATCGCCCGCTTCGGCCTGTCGGAGGTGCAGACGCAGTACATCCTCGACACCCCGCTGCGCCGCCTCACCCGCTTCGACCGGCTGGAGCTGGAGGCCGAGCGGGACCGGCTGGGCCAGGAGATCGAGGAGCTCACCCGCATCCTGGAGTCCGACGCCGAGCTGCGCAAGCTGGTCTCGTCCGAACTGGCCGCGGTAGCGAAGAAGTTCGGCACCGAGCGGCGCACGGTGCTGTTGGAGTCCGGCGGCGCACCGGTCGCCACCGTGCCGCTCCAGGTCGCCGACGACCCGTGCCGCGTGCTGCTGTCCTCCACTGGCCTGCTGGCCCGCACCGCACCGGAGGGCGCCGCGTTCAACGAGAGCGCCAAACGCGTCAAACACGATGTGATCGTCTCCGCCGTCCCCGCCACCGCGCGCGGCGAGGTCGGCGCCGTCACCTCCACCGGACGGCTGCTGCGCCTGTCCGTCGTGGACCTGCCGCAGCTGCCGGAGACGGGCGCCTCACCCAGCCTGTCGGGCGGCGCCAAGGTGTCGGAGTTCCTCAGCCTGGCCGACGACGAGTCGCTGCTGTGCCTGATGACGCTCGACGAGTCCTCCCCCGGCCTCGCGCTCGGCACCGAACAGGGCGTGGTCAAGCGCGTGGTGCCCGACTATCCGGCCAACAAGGACGAACTGGAGGTCATCACCCTCCGGGAGGGTGACCGCGTGGTCGGCGCGGTGGAGCTGCGCACCGGCGAGGAGGACCTGGTGTTCATCACCGACGAGGCCCAGCTGCTGCGTTACCCGGCGGGCCAAGTGCGCCCGCAGGGCCGGGCGGCGGGCGGCATGGCCGGAATGAAGCTGGGGCCAAACGCCAGGGTCATCTCGTTCACGGCGGTGGACCCGGCGGCCGACGCCGTCGTCTTCACCGCCGCCGGGTCGCGGGGCACCCTGGCCGACGAGCTCGGCACGGCCAAGCTCACGCCGTTCGACCAGTACCCGCGCAAGGGCCGCGCCACCGGCGGTGTCCGCTGCCAGCGGTTCCTCAAGGGGGAGGACTGCCTGACGCTGGCCTGGGCCGGGCCCGCACCGGCCCGTGCGGCGACGAAGACGGGCGCTTGGGCGAAGCTCCCGGAGCTGGACCCGCGCCGCGACGGTTCGGGCGTGCCGCTCCAGGGCGCCGTTGACGTGCTGGGCGGGCCGCTGTGAGCCGCGGTAGGCGGTGAGCGCGGTGGGCGCCGCCCGGGGTCAGTCCCGGGCGGCGTCCGCGTATCCGGCGGTGTCGGGGGCGACGTCGGTGGCGGAGCCGGTGTCGTCGCAGGGGCCGGTGTCGTAGGGGGCGGTGTCGCAGGGGCCGGTGTCGTAGGAGTCGGTGTCGTAGGAGTCGGTGTCGCAGGGGGCGGAGGTCTCGTCCGGCTCCTCGGTCTCGGCCCCGGCGTCGTCGCCCGCGTCCGGCATGTCCACGTACCGCAGTACGCCCCACATGCTGCTCGGGTCCGCCCGGTCGGCGTCCGGATCGGGCGAGGCGCACGCCGTCAGGCCCGCGTGCAGGGCGTCGGTGTCGATTCCGGCACCGATCAGCACCAGTTGGGTCGCCCGCCTCCCGCTCCGGGGCCACGGCTCCGGCGTGAAGCGCAGGAAACCGCCCACGGCGTGCACCGTCCAGCGTTGCTGCCCGCCGTCGCCGCTGAACCGCACGTAGCCCTTCAGCCGGTACAGCCCGGGCGGGCGCTGGTCGAGGAAGGTCAGCAGGCGGCGCGGATCGAGCGGGGGGCCGGCGGTGAAGGCCACGGTGTCGTAGGCGGTGTGCGGGTGGGCATGGCCGTCGTCGCCAGCGCACAGGTCCTCGAAGGAGAGCTGACGCACGGCCTGTTCACGTTGCCGCGCGGCGTCCCGGTCGAACAGCAGCTCCGGGTCGAGGCGCCCGTGCTCGGCGCTCACCACGGGGGTGCCGTCGGCCAGTTCGGTGAGCCGTGCCCGCAGCGCCGCACGCTCGGCGGCGGTGACGCGGTCCGTCTTGTTCAGCACCACCAGGTCGGCGACCCGCACGTGCCGCTCCAGCTCCGGGTGGCGGCGGCGCACGGCGTCGAACTCGGCCGCGTCCACCACCTCCACCAGGCCGCCGTAGGTGATGCGCGGATCACGGCTGGCCAGCAGCATCCGGATAAGTGTCTGCGGCTCGGCCAGGCCGCTCGCCTCGATGACGATGAGGTCGATGCCCGCGGCCGGGCTCGCCAGTTTGTCCAGCGTGTCGTCCAGGTCGCCGGTGTCCACCGCGCAGCACAGGCAGCCGTCGCCGAGCGACACCATGGAGTCAACCTGTCCGGCCACCGTCATGGCGTCGATCTCGATCGAGCCGAAGTCGTTGACGACGGCACCGATGCGCACGCCCCGCCGGTTGCGCAGCAGGTGGTTCAGCAGAGTCGTCTTGCCGGAGCCGAGGAAACCGGCGAGGACGATGACCGGAATGCGCTGCGTGACCACCTGGTGCCCTCCCTGTCGTGGAACAGCAGTCGATCGTAACGGAGGTTACGCTCGCCTCTGTGACGACCTGCGCCCTCGCCTCCCTGCTGGGGGACGAACCACTCGCGGCCACCGCGGCGACAGCCCGCACCTGGCTGCTGCTGGAACAGCCGGGCCCGTGGGGTGCGAACGCGCCGCACGACAGCCACCTGGACCCCGCCGCGGCGCACGCCCTGGCCACGGCGGCCGAGGGCACTGGCGTGCGCGTCGCACTCATCCGCCGCCCCGGCCGGCACGCGGACCACGGTGGTTCCACCCGGCGCCGCGTCTACCTCGCTCACACCGTGCCCGGCCGCTCCTGGCTGCGCGCCTGGCACACCACGGACCCCGCCGCGCTGGCCGCACTCGACTTCCCCGCGCTCGGCACCGGCGACCACACCGGTCTCGGTGAGCCGTACCGGGGTGACCCGCTCGCCCTGGTGTGCACCAACGGCCGCCGCGACCGCTGCTGTGCCGTGCTGGGCCGTCCGCTGGCCGCTGAGCTGGCGGCGTCCGGCGGCGCGAACGTCTGGGAGATCACCCACATCGGCGGTCACCGCTTCTCCCCCACGCTGCTGGTGCTGCCGTACGGATACGCCTACGGGCGGGCCGACGCGCCGCTGGTGAAGAGCGTGCTGACGGCGGTACGGCGCGGCCGCGTCGTCCTGGACCACTGCCGGGGCCGCTCCGCGTGGGACCAACCGGGACAGGCCGCGGAGCTGGCGGTGCGCGAGGCGACCGGTGAGACGGACATCGACGCGCTGTCCGTCACCGGGACCGACGACACGGTAACGGTCAGCCACCGCGACGGCCGCACGTGGCACGTCACCGTAGCCGCCGCCCCCGGCCCGCCCACGCCCGCGAGCTGTGGGACGCCTCCCGCCCCGCAGGCCCGCGTGCGCGCCGTCCGGATGGAATCCCGGCCCCCTCCGCACAGGCGGCCATGACGCGCGGCCGAGCGGCAGGCGACGACGCACTCGCGTGACGGGAAGCCGGGGGCCGGGAGCGCGCGCCGGGCTCCGCGACGGCACCGGGGGGCACTACACCGCGCCCGCGCCCGTCAGCGCGCGGACCTCTGTCTCCGCCTGCTGGAACGGGTCCGGCCGCCCCGGGTCCGTCAGCGTGCCCAGCCACCCGCACACGAAGCCCAGCGGGATCGAGACGATGCCGGGGTTCTGCAGCGGGAAAAGCGCGAAGTCGAGGCCGGGGAGCAGCGAGTCCGGGTGGCCGGAAACCACGGGTGAGAGGGCCACGAGGGCCAGCGCGGGCACGAGCCCGCCGTACACGGCCCACAGCGCGCCCCGGGTGGTGAACCGGCGCCAGAACAGCGTGTACAGCAGCACCGGCAGGTTCGCGGACGCCGCGACGGCGAAGGCGAGGCCGACCAGGAAGGCGACGTTGAGGTTCTGGGCCAGCAGCCCGAGCCCGATGGCCAGCGCGCCGATCCCCACGGCCGCCACCCGGGCGACGGCCACCTCGCTGGGCCGGTGCCGCACGCCCCGTCCACCCCGCCGGGGCCGCTGCCTGAGCGAGCCGTACAGGTCGTGCGCGATGGCAGCGGAGGAGGCGAGCGTGATGCCCGCGACGACGGCGAGGATGGTCGCGAAGGCCACCGCGGCGACCACCGCGAACAGCACCGTGCCGCCCGCCGTGCCCGCCCCGCCGCCGAGGAACCGCGCGAGCAGCGGCACCGCGGTGTTGCCCGCCGCGTTGTCGGCCCGCACGGTGCCGGAACCGAGCAGCGCGGCCGCCCCGAAGCCGAGCACGATCGTCATCAGGTAGAAGCTGCCGATGAGCCCGACCGCCCAGATGACCGAGCGCCGCGCGGCCCGCGCCGTCGGCACGGTGTAGAAGCGGGACAGGATGTGCGGCAGCCCGGCCGTGCCGAGCACCAGCGCGAGGCCGAGGCTGATGAAGTCGGCGCGCGAGGTCCAGTCCTGCCCGAAGAGCAGGCCCGGGGCGAGGAAGGCGTCGCCGTGCCCGCTGCGTTCGGCGGCCCCGGCCAGGAGGGAAGCCGGGTCGCCGCCGAAACGCAGCAGGACGAGGACGGTCAGGGTGAGCGCACCGCCCATGAGGAGGACGGCCTTGACGATCTGGATCCAGGTGGTGGCCCGCATGCCGCCGCACACGACGTAGACGACCATCAGCGCGCCGACACCGACGACCGTCCATGTGCCCGCGGCCCCGACGGTGTCGCCCAGCAGCAGCGTGACGAGCGTCCCGGCGCCCACCATCTGCGCCACCAGGTACAGCAGCGAGACGAGCACCGACGCCGTGCCCGAGGCCACCCGTACGGGTCGTTCGCGCAGTCGTGAGACCAGCACGTCGGCCAGCGTGAACCGGCCGCAGTTGCGCACCAGCTCAGCAACGAGCAGCAGCACGACGAGCCAGGCGACGAGGAAGCCGACGGAGTACACCATGCCGTCGTAGCCGTAGAGCGCGATCATCCCGGCGATACCGAGGAAGGAGGCGGCGGACATGTAGTCGCCGGACAGGGCGAACCCGTTCTCCATCGGCGAGAACAGCCGCCCGCCCGCGTAGAACTCCTCCGGCGAGCCCTGCCGCCGCCGTCCGGCCCACGTGGTGATGGCCAGGGTGACGGCGACGAAGACGCTGAACAGGACGATCGCGGGCAGCCGGTCGTCGTTCCAGTTCACTGGACCGCCTCCCGGGTGCGCTGCTGGGTTTCCCAGCGCAGCTCCAGCGCGAGCCGGTCGCGGCGCAGCCGGGCGTGCCAGGCGTAGGCGCAGGTCACCACGGCGGTGGTGAGGAACTGCGCCAGTCCTGCCAGCATGCCGATGTTCACGGGCCCGCCGCCGACCGGACGGGCCATCAGGCCGGGCAGCGTCGTGGCCGTGACGATGTAGGCCAGGTACCACAGGAGGAAGGCGGCGGTGACGGGAAAGACGAACCCGCGGTGCCTCCGCCGCACCTGCTGGAACGCCGAACTGCGGTGCACCGCGAGGTAGACGGCGGCGCGCGCGTCGGGCGGCAGGGTGGCGGCCGGCGGGCGCCGGTCCGTCCCCGGGGCGGCCCCGGCGTCCGGCCCCGCGTCCGGGCGGTGCGTCCTCGGGCCGTGCCCGGCGCCCGCCACGGGCGGCCCCGGCGTCCCGGGGGCGGGCACGGCGTCGTCAGCGTCCGCCGGCCGGGGCGCGAGAGGCGGCAGGGGCTGTGCGTGCCACGGGACGGCGCCCTGCGCAGGAGCGTTCCTGCGCGCTGGACCGGCGGCGTCGCCCGGCGGTTCCGGCTCAAGGCTGCCGGAGGCGACCGCGTCGTACCAGGGGTCCTCGTACCGCAGCCCGCCGCGGCCGTCGTACCCGTCCTGCTCGCTCACCGCACGCTCCTCGCTCGCTGGTGAGCCCCAGCATGGCGAGGCACCCGGCCCGAAACGCGGCAACCGGACGACCTTCACCATTTCAGGTGACGCCGAGCGGGAACCGCCGCCGGTTCCGGGCCGCGCGCACTCACCCGGCGCGGCCGCCGGGCGCGTCAGACGTCGATGCGGGAGCGGTCCAGGGTGGCGGCGGAGGTGGTGATGAACTCCTTGCGGGGCGCGACCTCGTTACCCATGAGCAGGTCGAACGCCTTCTCAGCCGCCTCCAGATCCCCGATGTTGATCCGGCGCAGGGTGCGGCGGCGCGGGTCCATCGTGGTTTCGGCGAGCTGGTCGGCGTCCATCTCGCCCAGCCCCTTGTAGCGCTGAATGGACTCCTTGAAGCGGACGTTCTGGCTCTGCAGCTCCAGCAGCGTCTGGCGCAGCTCGCTGTCCGAGTAGGTGTACAGGTACTTGTCCTGGCCCTTCTTGGGATTGACCAGCTCGACGCGGTGCAACGGGGGCACCGCGGAGAAGACGCGGCCCTGTTCGACCATGGGCCGCATGTAGCGCTGGAAGAGGGTCAGCAGCAGGCAGCGGATGTGTGCGCCGTCTACATCGGCGTCGGCGAGGAAGATCACCTTGCCGTAGCGGGCCTGGTCGATGTCGAACGTCCGCCCCGACCCGGCTCCTATGACCTGGATGATCGCCCCGCACTCGGCGTTCTTCAGCATGTCCGACACCGAGGACTTCTGGACGTTGAGGATCTTGCCCCGGATCGGCAGCAGCGCCTGGAACTCGGAGTTGCGGGCCAGCTTGGCGGTGCCGAGCGCCGAGTCGCCCTCGACGATGAACAGCTCGCTGCGGTCCACGACGTCGCTGCGGCAGTCGGCGAGCTTGGCGGGCAGCGCGGAGGACTCCAGCGCCGTCTTGCGCCGCTGCGCCTCCTTGTGCTGCCGCGCGGCGATGCGGGTGCGCGCGGCGGCCACGGCCTTCTCCAGCACGGCGGTGGCCTGCTGGCGGGCGTCCCGCTTGGTGGAGGTCAAAAACTCCTTCAGCTCGCGTGCGACCACCTGTCCGACGATGCGGGAGGCGGCCGAGGTGCCGAGCACCTCCTTGGTCTGCCCCTCGAACTGCGGCTCGGCCAGCCGGACGGTAACGACGGCTGTCAGGCCCTCCAGGGCATCGTCCTTGACGATGTCGTCCTCGGCCACGCGCAGCAGCTTCTTGGCGCGCAGCACCTCGTTCACCGTACGGGTGACCGAGCGTTCGAACCCGGCGACGTGG
Source organism: Streptomyces sp. JJ66 (assembly GCF_019303495.1). Lineage (GTDB taxonomy): Bacteria > Actinomycetota > Actinomycetes > Streptomycetales > Streptomycetaceae > Streptomyces. The sequence continues at coordinate 382,237 of NZ_JAEVFI010000001.1, forward strand.
GTGCCGCCCTTGGGGGTGGCGATGATGTTGACGAAGGAGCGCAGTGTGGTGTCGTACCCGGTGCCCCAGCGCAAGGCCACGTCCACGGCCAGCTCACGGGTGACCTCCTTGGGCATCATGTGGCCCCGGTCGTTCAGGACGGGCACGGTCTCCTTGAAGGTGCCCTGCCCCTTCAGGCGTACCACGTCGCTCAGCGCGCGGTCGGGGGCCAGGTACTCGCAGAACTCGCTGATGCCGCCGTCGTAGCGGAACACCTCCGCGACGGGCCCCGTGTCGTCCAGTCCACGCTCGTCACGCACGGTGATCGTCAGCCCGGGGACGAGGAACGCCGTCTGCCGGGCGCGGGCGTGCAGCGTCTCCAGGGAGAGCCTGGCGTCCTTGAGGAAGATCTGCCGGTCCGCCCAGTAGCGCACCCGGGTGCCGGTGCGGGTCTTGGGGATCTTCTTGCCCTTCAGCAGCCCCGGCGAGGGGTCGAAGGGCGCCTCAGCACCGGGCTCGGTGAAGATGCCCGGCACACCGCGGCGGAAGCTGACGGAGTGGGTGCGCGCGTTCCGGTCCACCTCGACGTCCAGGCGGGCGGACAGCGCGTTGACCACGGAGGCACCGACACCGTGCAGACCTCCGGAGGCCGCGTAGGAGCCGCCGCCGAACTTGCCGCCCGCGTGCAGCTTGGTCATGACGACCTCGACGCCGGACAGCCCGGTCTTGGGCTCGACGTCGACGGGGATGCCCCGCCCGTTGTCCCGCACCTCCACCGAGCCGTCGTCGTGCAGGAGGACGTCGATACGGTCACAGTGCCCGCCCAGGGCCTCGTCAACCGCGTTGTCAATGATCTCCCACAGGCAGTGCATGAGGCCGCGGCTGTCGGTCGAGCCGATGTACATGCCGGGCCGCTTGCGGACGGCTTCCAGCCCCTCAAGCACGAGGAGATGCCGCGCGGTGTAGTTGGAACCGTCCCGGTCCGCTCCGGTCAGCAGCGCTGTGGACGACGGCACAGACGTCTCGGCGGTCACGCGGTTCGCTCCTCGCTGAATCCATAGGGGTGGCTTACTTGCCGCACAGAGAGTACCGAGGGACGAGAGCCCAGGTGAGCCGCCACCCACGGGTAAACCTATGCTAGAGGAGCATCGCATGCACGTTCGATAACTTCCGGGCATGACGTGCACATCACGTTCCCTTTGAGGCATGAACCATTTAGGCTCCGGGCACGTCCTCCGATACAAGAACGGGTGGTCGGCCGGCCAACCTGAAGCTGTGACCGGACGAACTGCATGAGACGTACACGCAACTAGTAACCTGCACTTACGGCTCTTTCGCCGCCAACCGGCAACATCCGTCCCTCGGGAACGGGAAGACCCCGAGGAAAACGCACCGGGCAGGAACATACTCGGGCTGGTTGGATGTTGACCCTGGTACGACAGCTCGTCGAGCTAGAGATGAGGCGACGTGACTACTGTTCTGACACCCGCGAGCCCGCTGACGGCGGCGGACCGCTGTGACCGCTGCGGCGCCCAGGCTTACCTGCGCGTCGTACTGGAGAGCGGTGGCGAGCTGCTGTTCTGCGCGCATCACGGCCGGAAGTTCGAGCCGGAACTGAAGAAGATCGCCACTGAGATACAGGACGAGACGGAGCGGCTCACCGCCACTCCCGCGAGTGCGTCCGAAGACGAGCGCTGAGTTCGCCCGCCGAACGTAGCCACCGTCCCAGACGAGCGTTCCGACCCTAGGGTCGGCGAAGGGTGGCCACCCGATCCGGGTGGCCACCCTTCGCCGTCACCAAGTGATTCTGGTCACATTCGCTTCTCGATCATCGCCCGATGCTTGCCGACCCGCGTATAGACACCGGGCAGCCCCTTCTCGCCGCAGCCGATCCCCCACGAGACCAGACCAATCAGCCGTCCCCCGGCGACCAGGGGGCCGCCGCTGTCCCCCTGGCACGCGTCCTGACCGCCCTCCGGCAGCCCGGCACACACCATGGTGTCGGCCTGATAGGTGCCCGCCACACCGCCGGGATAGGCCGACGCGCAGCGGCGGTCATCCAGCACCTGAACCCGGGCCGCGCGCAGACTGGTGGCATAGCTGCCGTTTCCCTGCGTGTCGCCCCAGCCGTAGACACGTGCCGGAGTGCCGGCCTCGTAAGCGGCGTCACCGGCCCTGGCCAGGGGCAGCGCCGCAGCCCGAGGGAGCGGACGGGCCAGGGTGAGGACGGCGAGATCGCCGGCGTTCGTCCGGCTGTTGTACCCCGGGTTGACCCACACCTCGGCCACGTCCACCTCGCGCCCCGTGCGCGTCCGCAAGTCATCGCGTCCACTGATCACCCGCAGGTCGTCCACGTGGGAGTGGTGCCTGCCCAGCACCTCCACGCCGAGGCAGTGGGCCGCGGTGACCACGGCCCGCGGGCTGACGAGGACACCACCGCAGAACTGGCCGGAACGGCCGGAGCCGAACAGGTCCCGGCTGGCCAGGGCAACCGCCCAGGGATGGTTTCCGGTGCTGGCGGGGCTCCCGCCGATGACCCGCTGCGTCACCGGCGGCGCAGCGGACGCGGAGCCGGGCAGCGTAGCGGCGGCGAGGGTGGCGGGCAGGGCCAGGCTGAGGGCGCCGAGCACCAGGCGCGAAAGAGTTCTCATATGGCTTCCTGACTCTACGCACTCAAACGCTCACAGAGCCTTCACCACGCGCGCATGTCACCCCTTCACCGCGCCCTCCCGCGTCCTCTCCGGCGGGGGCGGCCCGGCGGCTGAGCCCGGACACGCGCAGCCCAGCCCAGGTCCCAGCACCCAGAGCGCACCGTGGGCCGCCCCCTGCGTCAAGGTGCGGCCCACGGTGGAACGGTCCGGCGTTAGTCCAGGTAGTCCCGCAGTACCTGGCTGCGGGAGGGGTGGCGCAGCTTGGACATCGTCTTCGACTCGATCTGGCGGATGCGTTCGCGCGTGACGCCGTAGACCTTGCCGATCTCGTCCAGCGTCTTGGGCTGTCCGTCGGTCAGACCGAAGCGCATGGAGACCACGCCCGCCTCACGCTCGCTGAGAGTGTCGAGCACGGAGTGCAGCTGCTCCTGGAGCAGCGTGAAGCTGACGGCGTCGGCCGGGACGACGGCCTCGGAGTCCTCGATGAGATCACCGAACTCGCTGTCGCCGTCCTCACCCAGCGGGGTGTGGAGGGAGATCGGCTCGCGGCCGTACTTCTGGACCTCGACGACTTTCTCCGGCGTCATGTCCAGCTCCTTGGCCAGTTCCTCCGGGGTGGGCTCACGGCCCAGGTCCTGGAGCATCTGGCGCTGGACGCGGGCCAGTTTGTTGATGACCTCCACCATGTGCACCGGGATGCGGATGGTGCGCGCCTGGTCAGCCATAGCGCGAGTGATCGCCTGCCGAATCCACCAGGTGGCGTAGGTGGAGAACTTGTAGCCCTTGGTGTAGTCGAACTTCTCGACCGCGCGGATCAGGCCCAGGTTGCCTTCCTGGATCAGGTCCAGGAAGAGCATGCCACGGCCGGTGTAGCGCTTGGCCAGCGAGACCACCAGGCGGAGGTTGGCCTCCAGCAGGTGATTCTTGGCCCGGCGCCCGTCCTCGGCGATGATCTCCAGCTCGCGCTTGAGCTTGGGGGCCAGCTTGTCGGCGTTCGCCAGCTTGTCCTCGGCGAACAGCCCGGCCTCGATGCGCTTGGCGAGCTCAACCTCCTGCTCGGCGTTGAGCAGCGGGACCTTGCCGATCTGCTTGAGGTAGTCCTTGACCGGGTCGGCCGTCGCGCCAGCCGCGGCCACCTGCTGGGCGGGCGCGTCGTCCTCGTCGTCGTCGGAGAGCACGAAGCCCTCACCGCCCTCGCCCTCGGGCTTGGGCTCGGTCTCCTCGGAGCCGCTCTTGCCGGGCTTGGGCGCTGACTCCTCCTGGGTCTCCTCGCCGCCCTCCAGCAGCTCGTCCACCACGGACTTCTTGGCGGTCGTCTTCTTCGCGGCTGTCTTCTTGGCGGCGGCCTTCTTCGCCGTCGTCTTCTTCGCCGCCGTCTTCTTCGCGGCGGCCTTCTTCACCGGCTTGGGCTCACCCGGAGCGGCGACCGCGTCCGGCTCCGGCGCGGCCTGAGGCTCGACGGTGGGCTCCTCGGCCGCCGGGGCGGGGGCCGCCTGCTTCGCGGCGGTCTTGGCGGCGGGTTTCGCGGTACGCCGGGCCGGTGTCTTTGCCGCGACGCTCTTGCGGGTGCGCTTGGGCGCCTCGGCGGCACTCACCATCAGCGTCACACCCTCCTCGTCGAGGATCTGGTTGAGGCTGCGCAAGACGTTCTTCCACTGGGTCGGCGGAATCTGGTCAGCCTCGAAGGCCCGACGCACATCGTCGCCGGCGATCTGCCCCTCAGTCTTTCCCCGCTCGATGAGCGCCATCACAGACTCGGACTCGGCGATCTCCGCGGGGAGCGTACGGGATGTGCTGGCCGACACGAACAACCTCTCGAAACGATGGAAACGACTTCGACCCCGTCCGTAGCCGGACGGGACCGACGAGCTCCGGTGAAGATGAACCGGCTGCCCGGGGTAACGGTGCAGGGAGGAATACAACGGCGTTACGGGAGGCCGTATTCCCTCTGCGGCTGCCACCTCTAGAACCATCGCGCTCTGGGGGAAAAGCGTTACGGACTTCCCGCGTGTCCCGAGTCACAGGGCATATGGGGCGATAGGCCACCAAGGCCGTGCGGGCGGAGGACGTCGGCTGGCCTCACGTGCTGGCGCCGGACCCTGCCCAGGAGCCTGGCGCCAGCACGTGAGGCGGAGGACGACAACGGACCGCGGCGGTGTCGCCAGGGGCATGACGAGACCGCGAGGGGTTCAGTGCTCGCGCGGAGCCGGCACCACGTGACCGTCGGCGGAGGGCGCTCCGGCGGTGGGCTCAGCGTGCACGGCGAGCAGCTGGCGCATCGCCGCTTCGGCGGCAGCGGGCTCCCCGGCGTCAAGGGCGTCGACAATGCGTCGGTGCTGGCTGACAGCGGCCTCGGTCGGGCGCTCACACCCGGTCGCCGCACCGCCGGAGACATGCAGTGCCGCGCAGACGATGCCCGACAGGTGTTCCAGCATGCGGTTACTCGCGGCCTGCAGGAGCAGGGAGTGGAACTCGGCGTCGGCCCGGGAAAAGGTCAGGCCGTCACCCTGCGGGAGCGCCCGGCCCATGATCTCGACCATGTCGGCGAGCCGCTGCTGGAGCTCGTCCCGGCCGTGTCCGACGGCCAGCCGGGCGGCCAGCGGCTCGATGGCGGCCCGCAGCTCGCGCAGTTCGCGGCGCTGGTCGTCGCGCTGGGGGCCGAAGGCCCGCCACTCGATGATGTCGGGGTCGAGCAGGTTCCAGTCGGTCACCGGCCGCACTCGGGTGCCGACGTTCGGCCGCGCGCTGACGAGGCCCTTGGCCTCCAGCACGCGCAGCGACTCGCGGACCACCGTGCGGGAGACCTCGAACCGCTGGCCGATCTCCTCGGGCACTAGGGGCCGGTCGGCGCCCAGGTCGCCGGAGACGATCATCTGGCCCAGCTGCTGCACCAGTTGGCCGTGCAGGCCACGGCCACGGTTGCCGGGCGTGCGGCGGCCAGCCCGGCCCATGTCGGAGTCTCCGCCGCCCCAGGCCGGGACGCTGGTGGTGGCCCGCGGAACGCCGGTGGACTCCGCGTAGGAGTAACGGTCCAGCTCACCGGGGCCGGAGTCGGCGGTGCGGGCGGCGGTCATCGTGGAGTGCGCAAGGGTAGTCACGCATCCTTTGTCGGCGGCCTTCCGGTCGGCCTTGAGGGCTTTGGTGAAAAGCACACGAAAGGGTGATCACCGGACAGTGTGCGATTGACGCTGGTCAGCGGCCCCCGCCAGGCCCGTCCAGCGCGCCCGACTGCGCAGCCGCGTGCAGGCGCAGGCGCAGAACAGCACGGCCAGCGAGACAGCGAGTGCACCGCTGACGGGCTGGGAGACCATCCGCGCGGCGGTCGGAGCCCACTCCTCCGCGCCGCCGGGCCAGCGCACCAGGAAGTACGGTTCGAGCCGCTGTGCGAGGGCGCCCACCGCACCCTCGCCGGAGCGCGCCAGCACCGCCCGCACGGCCGGTGCCACACCCAGCGGCACAGCGAGGACCGCCGCCGTACCCAGGAGCGTGGAGCGGAACACGGCTGCGGCCAGCACGCCCGCCCAGGCACAGCCCACGGCGAGCGCGCCCGTCGCGGCAAGCCCCAGCCCCCAGTGGGGCGGCAGGCCCAGGAAGCCGGAGCCGTAGAAGACGGTCAGGACCGCACCGTTGAGCGCGGCCGTCGTCACCGTCAGCAGCACGGTGGCGCACGTGGTGACGGTGAGCTTGGCGAGCAGCAGCCCGAGACGGCGCGGCACCGGCACCTGGGCCGGGGCGAGGGCGGGGTAGCGAAACTCCTGGCCGAACGCGAGGGCGCCGAGGAGCCCGGCGGCTGCCGCCAGCGGCGGCAGGGGCAACTGCTCGGGCCAGCCGGTGAGCGCGCGGACTCTCGCGGGTTCGCCGCCTCCGTAGCCGAGCACGAGCGCCGCCACTAGACCACCGGCAAGCGCGACGGCGGCGATGAGCCAGCCGCTGCGCACACCCACCATCCGGTGCCATTCGTACCGCAGCGGGCGGCACGGGCCCGCTGGAGGCACCGCGGGCAGCCGTGGCCAGTTCCCCGCCGGACGCACCGGGGTGGCCCCCGTTTCTGTGGCGGTCACCTGGCCCGTTTGCGAAACGGCGTCCTTTGGCGTACGGGGAGCCGGGGGAGTGTGGCCGTCGGCGCGGTCGAGCGGCACCGGGGGGTCTGCGCAGTCCCCTACCTCGTCGGCGAGCCGGTGCACGAGGATGCCGTGCCGGTAAGCCGTCTCCCCCACCATCGCGCAGGTGCTGTTGTAGACGCAGACCCGGCCGCCGTTCTCCTGCACCACCTCCACGGCGGTGGCTTCGCCGTCCGGTCCGCCTGCGCTGTTCGACCGCCGGGAGTCCACGGCGGACGTCTGCCGCGCCACCGCGAAGAGCTCCGCGCGCGCCGCACTGCGAGCCTCCTGGGTAAGTACCGCGGCGAGCCGCCTGGCGTGCGGCGTGGTGACCGCGACCCGCGGCCGCAGCCGGGTGCGCGCGAAGGCCGTCACCTCCTGGTCGGCCCGGAGCCTGCCGTCTTCGAGCGTGACCACCCGGTCGGCCAGGCGTGCCGCCTCCTTCGGGTCCCGCGTAGTGGCCAGGACCAGCCCGCCCTGCTGGGCGTACCCCCGCAGCAGGTTGTACAGCCAGGCGGCTTCCCTGGGCGTCAGCCCGTGCCCAGGGTCGTCCAGGACGAGTGTGTGCGGGTCGCCCAGGAGTGCCGCCGCCAGACCCAGCCGTCGGTCCATGCCGAGCGAGAAGGCGCCGAGGCGCTGTTCGGCGAGGCCGCTCAGCCCCACCACGTCCAGCAGCTCGTCCGCACGTGACGTCGGCACTCCCGCAGCGGCCGCCAGCATGCGCAGGTGCCCCCGCGCCGTGCGGCCCGGGTGGCCGGGCACATCTCCGAGGAGCACGCCCACCTCACGGACCGGAAGCGGCATCTGGCGCAGCGGCCGTCCGCGGAACAGCGCCACACCCCGGCCGCTCTGTAGCTGGAGCATCAACCGCAGGGCCGTACTCTTGCCCGCCCCGGCGGGCCCGAGGAGCGTGGTGATGCGTCCGGGCCGTGCCTCGAAGGTGAGGTCGTCGACGGCGGGCAACCGGCCGCGGCGGGGGTCGCTGGTGAGCCCAATCGCCTGAATCATCGCTTCTCCCGCTGAGCGCATGAGGGACGCCAAGCATGGTAACGCGACATTTCGGACTTTACGGGCGGCGCGCGGCCCAGGCGTAATGTGTCGCTTTTCCGAGGACCGATGTATCGCTCCTCGTTCACACCTCGGGTCGCAGCATGGGCGGGTTCAGGAGTGTCGCCCCGCCAGCACGGAACAGCTGGGCCGGTCGCCCTCCTTGACGCGTCGTCGTCCCGCCGGTCGGCACCAGGAAGCCCGGGGTCCCGGTGACCTTCCGGTGAAAGTTACGCGGGTCCAGCGCCACGCCCCACACCGCCTCGTACACCCGGCGCAGCTCGCCGACGGTGAACTCAGCGGGGCAGAAGGCGGTGGCGAGCGAGGAGTACTCAATCTTCGAGCGCGCCCGCTCCACGCCGTCACCGAGGATGCGGGCGTGGTCAAAGGCCAGCGGCGAGGAGGAGGCGTCTTCCCGCTCGGCCCCCGCAGAGACCAACAGCCGTTCCACCGGTGCCCACCGGGCCGTCTTCGCGTCACCACCGGAGACGGGAGCCGGAAGGTCAGGAGCCAGGACCAGATGAGCCACGCTGACCACCCGCATACGGGGGTCACGGTGCGGATCGCCGTAGGTGGCCAGCTGTTCCAGATGTGCGCTGTGCCCGTCCGGCTCCTGCACCTGGAGCCCCGTCTCCTCGGCCAATTCACGGGCGGCCGCCGTACTGAGGTCTTCATCCGGCAGGACGAAGCCTCCGGGGAGCGCCCACTGGCCCTGGAAGGGCGGCTCACCGCGACGCACGGACAGGGCACACAGAGCGTGCTGGCGCACGGTGAGCACGACCAGATCGACGGTGACGGCGAAGGGCGGGTAGGCCGACGGGTCGTAGGGCATGCCATGATCATAGTCGTCTCCCTGACGATAAACAGGGGCATCCTCCACCGCGCCCCGCGCTGGTGCGCTTGGCTCACTCCCACCCCCGGTGCGCTGCTCCGTTCGCCGCACGCTGCCCCCGCAGACACGACCGCAACGGCTCCGGGTCGAGACCGCTGTTGCACGCCGAGTGCAGCAGCCGGGCGAAGACGCAGCCCGGGTCGGTCTGCAGGGCCTGGCCGAGTGCTACCCGCGCCCCCGTAGCGTCTCCGCTGGACCAGGCAACCCACCCAGCGAGCGTGAGGGGCGCGGCCGCGTATTCCACATACGCGCCCACGCAACGACGACTGACCGCCCGCCACAGGCGCAACGCCGGTTCGGCATCCGCTCCCTCCATCCACTCGGCGGCCCGGTCCCGGGTGACACGGTCCTGCAGTCCCACAATGAGCGTCGCGGCCTCCTCGTCGGCCAGGGCCGCGTCATCCCGGGCGTCGGCCTCGGCCGTGCCCGGCCCCGCACCTGGCGGCGCCGTGCGAAACCGCGCGAGCAGGCGCTCGGTGACGCCCAGTACCTCCGAGCGCACTCCGTCCCTGGTGTACTCGCCGAGCATGCGGGGCAACAACGCGGAACCGGCGGCGTCCAGCGCCTGCTCCTGTGGGCCGGCCCGGGGCGGGCCGAGCGGGGTGAGCCGTGCCGTCAGGTCCTTGAGCGAGCCCTGTACCCGGATACCGGCGTAGGCGGCGGCCGCCGCCATGGGCGACGCGCCCGGCGGCGCCAGGGCCGAGCCCGTGGGCGGACAGCAGGCTGGCTGGGAGCAGCAGTAGGAGAAGTATCGCCCGCCGGAGATACACAGGGCTTCATGCACGGGCATGCCCAGCTTTTCGCAGGCGGTGCGCAGCTCCCGGGCGAGCGGCCGCAGCCGTTCGCTGGCGTCCTGCGGTGGCTCCCCCTCGTCCGGCTCCCGGCAGAGGTAGAGCACCGCCCCGTCCGGGTGATCCCCGCGTGCGGTGCTGTTGGCCCGCAGGCACTCGGCAACCTGCTGTGCCGTGTCGGACCACTCCTGGCGCACGGAGGGGATACCCACGCGGATGCGCCCGCCGAAGCGGCCGGACTCACCGTGTACCGCGACGAGCACGATGGAGTCGTCCGGGTGGTAGCCGAGCAGGTACGGAAGAGCGTCGGCGAGTTCACCAGGGCCGCGGAGCGTGACGTGCGGCTCGGTGGAGGGGTGGAGGGGGCTCAGGTGGCCGAGGGGCCGGTCGTTGTGCGTCATGGCTCCGACGATGGCAAACCGACGTGTTCACCCGTCCACAACGCATGACCTATGGTCGTACTGATCGGATGGTAGCCAGGTTGTCCACACCTGCGATTCGCCGCTGTCCGTCCCGTCGGGTTGCATGGACGCCATGACTGCGAACCAGTTGCGTACCGCCGCCGACGCCATCCTCGCCCGGCTGGTCGGGGATACCACCGGTGAGGCCCGGTTGCGGGAGGACCAGTGGCGGGCCGTGCAGGCCCTGGTGGCTGAACGCCGCCGCGTGCTGGTCGTCCAGCGCACCGGGTGGGGGAAGTCGGCGGTGTACTTCGTGGCCACGGCGCTGCTGCGCGAGCGGGGCAACGGTCCGACGGTCATTGTCTCCCCGCTGCTGGCGCTCATGCGCAACCAGATCGAGGCGGCCGCGCGTGCCGGAATCGTCGCGCGCACGATCAACTCGGCCAACGTCGAGGAGTGGGAGGCCGTACGCCGCGCGGTGGCCGACGGCGAGGTGGACGTGCTGCTCGTCTCCCCCGAGCGCCTCAACAACCCCGACTTCCGGGACCACGTGCTCCCGGCTCTCGCGGCCTCGACCGGTCTGCTTGTGGTGGACGAAGCACACTGCATCTCCGAGTGGGGCCACGACTTCCGGCCCGACTACCGCCGGCTGCGCAGCATGCTGACCACTCTGCGTCCCGGCGTTCCGGTCCTCGCCACGACGGCCACAGCCAACGCGCGCGTGACCGCGGACGTGGCCGAGCAGCTGGGCACTGGGCCCGGCGACGAGGCCACGGAGGCCCTCGTCCTGCGCGGCCCACTGGACCGGGCCTCGCTGAGCCTGTCCGTGCTGGAATTGCCAGACGCCACCCACCGGATGGCCTGGCTAGACGCCAACCTTCCGGAACTGCCGGGGTCCGGGATCATCTACACGCTCACGGTGGCAGCGGCGGAAGAGGTGGCCGCCTACCTCCGGCAGCGAGGACACCAGGTGGCCTCCTACACCGGCCGCACCGAGAACGCCGATCGCCAGGCCGCCGAAGAGGCGCTGCTCGCCAACCGGGTGAAGGCCCTGGTAGCCACGTCGGCACTCGGGATGGGGTTCGACAAGCCGGACCTGGGCTTCGTGGCACATCTCGGTTCGCCGTCCTCTCCCATCGCCTACTACCAGCAGGTGGGGCGGGCCGGGCGCGGCGTCGCCCACGCCGAGGTGCTGTTGCTGCCGGGGCGCGAGGACGAGGCCATCTGGCAGTACTTCGCTTCCCTCGGTTTCCCGCCCGAAGAACACGTGCGGCGCACCCTGGCCGTGCTGTCGGAGGCCACGGGGCCGGTATCGGTCCCCGCCCTGGAGCCACGCGTGGAACTGCGCCGCTCCCGGCTGGAGATGATGCTGAAAGTGCTGGACGTGGACGGCGCGGTGCGCCGGGTGCGCGGCGGGTGGACGGCCACCGGTCAGCCCTGGCACTACGACGCTGAGCGCTACGCCTGGGTGGCCCACCAGCGGGCGGCCGAACAGCAGGCCATGCGCGAGTACGTGACAACCTCCCGGTGCCGCCTTGAGTTCCTGCGCCAGCAGCTGGACGATCCTGAGGCGGCGCCGTGCGGCCGCTGCGACAACTGCGCGGGGCAGCGCTTCACCAGCGACATACCCGCCGACGCGCTCAAGGCCGCCACCGGTGAGCTGGCCCGTGCCGGGGTGGAGGTCGAGCCCCGGCGGATGTGGCCCACCGGGCTCTCCGCCATCGGCATCGACCTGCGCGGCCGCATTCCCACAGCTCAGCAGGCAGCACCGGGCCGGGCGATCGGACGGCTCACGGACATGGGCTGGGGTAACCGCCTGCGTCCTCTGGTCGGCCCGCAGGCGCCGGACGGACCAGTGCCGGAGGATGTGGTGGGCGCCGTGGTGGAGGTGCTGTCCGACTGGGCCAAGGGGCCGGGAGGCTGGTCCTCGCAGGAAGCGGAGGCCCGGCAACGGCCCGTGGGGGTCGTGACACTCAGCTCACGGGCACGGCCGACGCTGGTCCGTTCGCTGGGTGAACGCATCGCATCTATCGGGCGGATACCGCTGCTGGGGACGATTGAGACGGACGCGGGCGGTGTCGAGCTCGCCACTGAGCATGCCAACAGCGCGCGTCGGGTACGGGCCCTGCACGAGGCGCTGCGCGTACCGGAGGCGCTCGCCAGCCACGTGGCCACCGCCGCGGGGCCGGTGCTGCTCGTCGACGACTACACCGACACCGGGTGGACGCTGGCTGTCGCGGCACGGTTGTTGCGGCGAGTCGGAGCCCAGGAGGTGATGCCCTTCGTCCTGGCGGTCCAGGCCTGAGACCCGCCTCAGGGCACGGACCGGTCAGTCGGTGGCGTGGCTGGGTGGACTGGCCCATCGACCGAGGCCGCCCGGCGGAATGGACCGTTGCCGCAGCCGAGTTGGCCAGCGACAATGGCCTTATCCCAACTCGGACCGCACCGTCTGCTGGGCCGGTCGTGGCGTGCGCCCCTGCCCGACACCACCAGCGCCTCCCTGGGGCAGCGAAAGGGGAGAACTCATGACCGTCGCCGTCTCCGTCCCTGCCACCGGCACTGCCTCACGGCTGGCCCGCACCATGGAGCCCGCCGAGTGGGCGGCGGCCGGGATACCGCTTCTGCGTAACCCACGGGAGGTAATCGTCGGCTTGTATGAACGACACCGCCCGGCTCCGCTGACCGCCGTGGTGGCGGTGCTCGGTCCTGAGGAACGGCTGGTAGCCAGCGCATCCTTCCGGCCCGGCCGCCTCACCTCGGACGGCTGGCAATACCGCAACGCGCTGCTGGCCCAGCTGCGTCGCGTCCTGCCCCACGACCTGCGGCTGCGCCGCCCGATACGCACCGCGGTGCTGCTGTACTGCCGCGAGGGAGAGGACAGCTGGAACGAGGAAGACGGCGCCTGGATGTGGGGGCTGCGGGACGCCTGCACTCTGCACGGGCTGCGCTGCGGCCCGTACATCACCCTCACCCCCCACGGCTGGCGCGTGTTCGGGGAAGAGCGCGGGGGACGGCGCCCAGCCGCGGTACCTCTCGCGGACCCCGGCCAGGCGGCCTAGCCGGGGTCTGCGGTCAGAGCAGGCTGCTCAGGCGCTGGGTGTCGCCACAGACGACGAGGCGGGAGGCGGCTCGGGCCAGCGCGGCGGGCAGGGCCTCCGCGATCCGGGCATCGCTGCCCCCGTTGACCGCGAGCACCACCACGGGCCGCGCGGTGAGGCGGGCGACAGCGGAGGCGTGGGCGCAGAAGACGTCATCGCCGGACGCCTGCTGGTTCCAGTACGCGTCGTCGCCGAAGGACAGTTCGTGCTGCGCCCACGGGTGCGCGTCGCCGGTCGTCAGGACCAGGACGTCTCCCGGCGCACGGCCCTCGTCCAGCAGACGGTCGACGGTCTCGTCTGCGATAGCCACAGCGGTTTCCGGCGTGGCGGCCACCAGCTGGATCTCCGCCGCCGACGGCGGAGCCGGCGCGGTAGCGGTGGCGACGGCCGTGGGCGCGACGGCGCGGGCGGTGGCCGGTCGGCCGGGACGCGGACGGCTGCGGTCACCGCGCGGCGGCGCGGGACGCGGACCAGGACGGTCCAGGGCGGTGGGACGAGGCGGCGGGGAAGGCAGAGCGGCGCCCGCGGGAGTGCGGGGGCCGGGAACGCTGGTGCGGATCTGGGGCTCCTCGGAGCTGTGCGGCATGGTTGATGTCTATCAAACGCGGTCGGGCGGCGACGCGGCGGGTGCACCGCCGGGAAGTCGGCGGCGGGTCAGAACAGTTCAGCCTGTTCCAGGGCGGGTTCGCCGGTGGCGGGCCCGGGAAGGGAGGCGAGGGGATGCGGCTTCTTCAGGTGCCGCCAGCGCGGCAGGGCGTCCAGGTACGCCCAGGTCAGGCGATGGTGCGACGTGGGCCCGAGATCGCGCAGTGCCGCGCGGTGGGCGGGCGCCGGGTAACCGGCGTTCCCGGCGAAGTCGAACTGGGCGTGGTCCTGGCCAAGTTGGCCCATCAGCTCATCGCGCTGGACTTTGGCGATGACCGAGGCCGCCGCCACCGGAACGCAGGAGCGGTCGCCCTTGATGACGGTCCGCACCTGCCACGGCGCACCGAGGTAGTCGTGGGCGCCGTCCAGGATCACGGCGTCCGGACGCTCCGGCAGCGCCTCCAGGGCCCGGACGGCGGCCAGCCGCAGCGCGGCCGTCATGCCCAGCGCGTCGATCTCCTCCGGCCAGGCATGGCCCAGGCCATGCGCGGTGACCCAGCCGGTCAACACCCCGGCAAGCTCGGTTCGCCGGGGGCGGCTGAGCAACTTGGAGTCGGTCAGGCCCTCGGGCGGACGGCGCAGGCCGGTGATCGCCGCGCAGACCGTCACCGGGCCCGCCCACGCCCCGCGCCCCACCTCGTCCACACCGGCGATCAGCCGGGCCGAGGTCGTCGCCCGCAGGGAGCGTTCGACGCGGTGAGTGGGTGGTTCGTACGGCACGATCTCAGCCTACTCGGCCCCCGGAGCCCACACGGACAGGGGTGCCGAGCCGGTCCGCTGGCCAGGCCCGGGCGCAGCTCCCGGCGTCCGGGGAGGGGGTGGGGTACGGACGGGAAGCCGCGAGCCCAGGACGCTTGCGACGGACAGCCCGCGCAGGCTCGCCCGGGAGACGGTGCGGCGGAGGGTGTCGGCAGTCGTGGCGAGGGCGCCGGATTCGGGGACGCCCCGGCGGGGTCCGGCCAGCGGCACGCCAGACTCAGAGCGCCCCGTATGGCTCCGGCAGGCACCAGCGCTCGAAGGGACGGTCCAGGTGGTAGCGGCCGTCCGGACCGAGGAGCAGCGCGCGGGTCTCGCCGTTGCCGGGGTTGGACAGCGACTCGAACTCCGCCACGCTCCAGTGCATCCAGCGCATGCAAAAGAGCCGCATCGTCAGCCCGTGCGTCACGAGCAGGACGTTGGGCGGGTGGTCGTCGGCCTGGAAACTGCGCCACAGGCTTTCCAGAAAGGCGCCTACCCGGTCGTAAACGTCAGCGCCGGACTCGCCCTGGGAGAAGCGGTAGAAGAAGTGGCCGTAAGCGTCGCGGGCCGCCTTCTGCCGACGCACGTCGGCCCAGTCCTGCCAGTTGCCCCAGTCCTGCTCGCGCAGCCGGGGTTCCTCGCGGACCCGGACGCGCGTGGGGTCCAGACGCAGTTCGTGGAACGTCTCGTGGGTGCGCCGGTAGGGCGAGACATAGGCGGACACGCGTTCGTCACCAAAGAGCGCGCGCAGTTCCTCACCGGCTCTGGCGGCCTGCTGCCGCCCGGTGGCGGTCAGCCGCAGGGCGTGGTCGGGCACGCGTGCGTAGACCGAGTCGTCGGCGTTTCCCTCGGACTCGCCGTGCCGCAGGAGAACGATGCGCCGGGGACGTGCCATGAGGCCAGCGTAGGCGGTTCCGGCTGGGCCGTGCGCACCGGCGCGACCGCTCCGGCGGCACCCGCTCCAGCAGTTCCCGCGCCGACGGCACCCGCGTCATACCGTCCAGCTCGGCTGGAGGTCGATGACGTCGCCGGCGACGGCGGTGATGTCGGCGCCCGTCTGGGCGCGCAGAGACAGGCGCTCGATGCGCTCGGAGCGGTACTTGCCGTGTTCGGCGGCCGAGTCCCACATGGAGAGCACCAGGAACTCGTCCTCGGAGGCCGCCTGCGCGAACACTCCGCGCAGCATGCCGGGTGACCCGGCCATCGCCGGGTTCCACACCTTCTCCTGCATCAGCACGTAGTGGTCCACGCGGTCGGCACGCACGTGGCAGTGGGCGACGCGGAGGAGGTCGGCGTCGGTGAATTCCGGCCGGAAACCGGTCTTGACGTCGAAGCGGTACTCGAACAGGAGCGTGCGCATGTCACGGTAGGTGCCGATCTGCGCGGCGTGCAGGCGGTCGTGCGACCGGGCCATGAAAGAGTCGTAAAAGGCACGGCTCTCCCAGAAGCCGAAGAGGTGGGCCACCGCCTCGCGCGACCGGCTCCAGCCGCCTCCCTGCCCCCGGAAGCCGGGCTCGCCGAGCAGGCCCGCCCACTTCCGCTGTCCACGCTCGAACCCGCGGCGATCGACGACGGTGCACCGCATCCACTTGACCAGCACCGCGCCATCGTACGGGCATCTCACCCGCTGATCGGCCGATACCGCTGACGCAGCACCTCGACCTCCTCGCTACTGAGGTCAATTCCGAAAATCCGTCCCAGCACTGCACCGAACTCATGTTCCGCGATGTCGCGCACGTCCCGTTCCCCGTCGGGGTGGTCCACCTGAAGGCGCGTCCCGAGGAGTGCGGTGCGCCGCTGCGGTTCCGCCCGCTGCACCACCGGACGGGAGGTGAAGGGCGAGCTGGGATGCGTGCTGACGTAGTAGTTGGCCACCTCGTAATCGGGCGGGAAGACGGCGTGGTCCGTGAACATGTACAGGTCGAACCAGCCGTCCGGGCGCAGCGTGCGCAGCACCCACGCGTCGTCCGGCTCCCGGATCAGCGAGAACGTCCACGCACCCTGCCGCACCTCGGCGCCGCCCGACAGAGCCAGCGGCGCCTGTGGGCCGTCCCCGCCGAAACCGACGTCAATGATCCACCGCTGGCCGTCGATCTCCACCAGGAGCAGCATGTGGGTGGCGGGACGCAGCTTGTCCCGCTCACCGTTCAGGACCCGGGCCGCGAGCCCGGTGACGGAGAAGCCGACGCGCTCCAAGATGGCCGCGAACAGCGAATTCTGCTCGTAGCAGTAGCCGCCGCGCCGCCGCCGGACGAGCTTGTCCTGCAGCGCGCCCAGGTCCAGCGGGACGGGGCGGCCCAGCGTGATCTCCAGGTTCTCGAACGGTATCCGGGCGACGTGGGCACGGTGCAGCTCCCGCAGCGTCGCCAGGTCGGGCTTCGGCTCACCACCGGCGTACCCGGTGCGCGCCAGGTACGCCTCCAGGTCCACCTTCTCACCGCTCCACATACCGCTCTCCCTCGCCCGTCTCCCCGCCGAACCGCGCGGACCCGCCGCGCACACCTCACAACCACCCGGCGCTCCCGCCGCATTCCCTGTGGTGGGAGCGACCGAACAGGAGAGGGGCACCGGTGAGAACACCGGTGCCCCTCTCCTCGGGACTGGGCAGGTCCGTCAGCCGGGAAGGTCCCGCGAGTGACGTCAGCTGCAGCCGCTGGTGGAGCCGCAGCCCTCGCACAGGTAGCAGCTGCCCGCGCGGCGCATCTTGGTACCGCAGGAGAAGCACAGCGGGGCGTCGGCGTTCAGGCCCAGCTGCATCTCGGCCAGCTCCGTGGAGTTGTGCGCCTGGGCGGGGGCCTCGGTGGCCTCGGCCTCCGGCGTGGCGGACGCCGGGAGGGGCTGTTCGGCGTGGCGCGGGGCGGACTGGGCCAGCCCCTCGACGTCGAGGTCCTCGTCCGGCTCGTAGGAGCCCGTTTCCAGGTGGCGCTGACGCTCGGCCGCGGAGTGGATGCCGAGGGCGGAGCGCGTCTCGAACGGCAGGAAGTCCAGCGCCAGGCGGCGGAAGATGTAGTCGACGATCGACTGGGCCATCCGCACGTCCGGGTCGTCGGTCATACCGGCTGGCTCAAAGCGCATGTTGGTGAACTTCGAGACGTAGGTCTCCAGCGGAACGCCGTACTGCAGGCCGACGGAGACGGCGATGGAGAAGGCGTCCATCATGCCCGCGAGCGTGGAGCCCTGCTTGGACATCTTCAGGAAGACCTCGCCCAGCCCGTCGTCCGGGTAGGAGTTGGCCGTCATGTAGCCCTCGGCACCGCCGACGGTGAAGGAGGTCGTGATGCCGGGACGGCCCTTGGGCAGGCGGCGGCGGACCGGGCGGTACTCGACCACCTTCTCCGCCGTGGCCTCGGCAGGCTCCCCGGCAGTATCTTTGGCGTTTTTGGCGTTTTTGGCGTTCTCGGCGTTCTTGGCGCCCTCGGCACCCTTCGTCTTCGCCGACAGCGGCTGGCCGACCTTGCTGTTCTCGACGTAGACGGCCAGCGCCTTGGTGCCCAGCTTCCAGCCCTGGAGGTAGATCTCTTCGACGTCGGCCACCGTGGAGGTGCTCGGCATGTTGACCGTCTTGCTGATGGCGCCGGACAGGAAGGGCTGGGCGGCGGCCATCATGCGCACGTGGCCCATCGGGGAGATGGAGCGCTCGCCCATCGCGCAGTCGAAGACCTCGTAGTGCTCGGGCTTCAGGACCGGCGCGTCGATGACGTTCCCGTGCTCGGCGATGTGCACGACAATCGCCTCGACCTGCTCGTCGAGGTAGCCCAGCCGCTTGAGCGCCTTGGGCACCGTGTTGTTGACGATCTGCATCGAGCCGCCGCCGACGAGCTTCTTGAACTTCACCAGCGCGAGGTCCGGTTCGACGCCGGTGGTGTCGCAGTCCATCATCAGGCCGATCGTGCCGGTGGGCGCGAGCACGCTGGCCTGGGCGTTGCGGAAGCCGTGCTTCTTGCCCAGCCGCAGCACGTCCTGCCACGCCTCGGTGGCGGCGGCCCACACCGGGGTGTCCAGGTCGTCCATGCGCTTGGCCGCGCCGTTGGCGTCGGCGTGCTGGGTCATGACGCGGTGATGGGCGTCGGAGTTGCGGGCGAAGCCCTCGTACGGGCCGACGATCCCGGCCAGCTCGGCGGAGCGGCGGTAGGAGGTGCCCGTCATCAGGGAGGTGATGGCCCCGGCGAGCGCCCGGCCGCCGTCGGAGTCGTAGGCGTGGCCGGTGGCCATGAGCAGGGCGCCGAGATTGGCGTAGCCGATGCCCAGCTGGCGGAAGGCGCGCGTCGTCTCGCCGATCTTCTCGGTGGGGAAGTCGGCGAAGCAGATGGAGATGTCCATCGCGGTGATGACGAGTTCGACGACCTTGGCGAAGCGCTCAGCGTCGAAGGACTGGTTGCCCTCGTCGTCGTCCCGCAGGAACTTCATCAGGTTGAGCGAGGCGAGATTGCACGAGGAGTTGTCCAGGTGCATGTACTCGCTGCACGGGTTGGAGGCGGAGATGCGGCCCGACTCCGGCGAGGTGTGCCAGTGGTTGATCGTGTCGTCGTACTGGATGCCCGGGTCAGCACAGACGTGGGCGGCCTCGGCCATCTTGCGGAACAGCTCGCGCGCGTCAACCTCCTCGATGACCTCGCCGGTCATGCGCCCGCGCAGCCCGAACGTCGTACCGTCCTCGACGGCTTTCATAAAGGCGTCGTTCACGCGCACGGAGTTGTTGGCGTTCTGGTACTGGACGGAGGTGATGTCATCGCCACCCAGGTCCATGTCGAAGCCCGCGTCCCGCAGGGCGCGGATCTTCTCCTCCTCCTTGACCTTGGTCTCGATGAACGCCTCGATGTCGGGGTGATCGACGTCGAGCACGACCATCTTGGCCGCGCGCCGGGTGGCGCCGCCGGACTTGATGGTGCCGGCGGAGGCGTCGGCGCCGCGCATGAAGGAGACAGGCCCGGAGGCGTTGCCGCCGGAGGAGAGCAGTTCCTTGGAGGAGCGGATGCGGGACAGGTTCAGACCGGCGCCGGAGCCGCCCTTGAAGATCATCCCCTCTTCCTTGTACCAGTCGAGGATGGACTCCATGGAGTCGTCGACGGAGAGGATGAAGCAGGCGGAGACCTGCTGCGGCTGCTTGGTGCCGACGTTGAACCACACCGGGGAGTTGAACGCGAAGATCTGGTGCAGGACGGCGTAGGCCAGCTCGTGCTCGAAGATCTCGGCGTCGGCGGGCGAGGCGAAGTAGCCGTGCTCCTCGCCGGCCGCGCGGTAGGTCTTCACCACGCGGTCGATGAGCTGTTTCAGGCTCGTCTCCCGCTGCGGCGTGCCCACCGCGCCACGGAAGTACTTGCTGGTGACGATGTTGACGGCGTTGACCGACCAGAAGTCGGGGAACTCCACCCCGCGCTGTTCGAAGTTGACCGAACCGTCGCGCCAGTTGGTCATGACGACGTCACGGCGCTCCCAGGTCACCTCGTCGTAGGGGTGTACCCCGGGAGTGGTGTGGACGCGCTCGACGCGCAGGCCCCGGCTTGCCTTCGCGGCCTTGTCCCCCTTGTCCCCCTTGTCCGGCTTGCCGGCCTTGGCGCGGGAACCTCGTGCCGGGCCGCTCGTCGTCTCTGTCATTCCGCCTCCCTGGTACCGGGCATAACGCCCCGATGTGTCCCGTTTCTTCCCGGGGCACGGTGTCTGTCGGACGCCGGATCGCGCGGGGCGGCCCGGTGTCATCTGTGCTGTGTGCCGCTCGGCAGGTCAGCCGTCCGCGACCGCTGCCGCCCCGGCCTTCACCCCGGTCGGCGGCGCGGCGCCCCGTGGCTGTGGCTCCGGCTCGCGGCCCTGCTCGGCCTCCCGCAGTTCCCGGATCGCGGCCTCGAAGTCCTCAAGGCTGTCGAAGGCCCGGTAGACGGAGGCGAACCGCAGGTAGGCCACGAGGTCCAGCTCGCGCAGCGGGCCGAGTATGGCCAGGCCGACGTCGTGCGTGGACAGCTCGGCGCTGCCGGTCGCCCGCACCGCCTCCTCGACCCGCTGGCCGAGCTGAGCGAGCGCGTCCTCACCGACGGGTCTGCCCTGGCACGCCTTGCGCACGCCAGCGATCACCTTGTCCCGGCTGAAGGGTTCGGTGACGCCGCTCCGCTTGATTACTGTCAGTGACGCCGTTTCCAGCGTCGTGAAGCGCCGGGAGCAGCTCTGGCACTGGCGGCGCCGGCGGATAGCGGCGCCGTCGTCGGTCGTCCGGCTGTCAACGACGCGGCTGTCGGGGTGCCTGCAGAAGGGGCAGTGCATCGCGGAACCACCTTCCTCACCCGGGTGTGCGCAGCCTGCGAGAACAGCTCCGCGGGGGCTGGGAAGCTCCCCCGGAACTGGTCACCCAGCATAGGCGATGCCCGCTGCGGCGAAAGCACCGGGGCACAACCTGTTGGGGCCATGTCTCATACAACCACTAGATGTGGTAGCGAAGGGATCAGGGGTCGAGGGCACGGCGTAGCCGCGCGCCTGCCTCGGGACAGCGCGCGGGCACACCCGCGTGGGGCTGGTACCGGACGGACGGGTAACGCCGGGCGAGGCAGTCACCGACTCCGTGCAACGCGTGGCGCGTCGCCGGGTCCGGCTCTCATGGGGCACAGTGCCCGCGAGAGCGTACCGCAGCACCTTGGCCCCCGGGTGGCCCCGTGCCACCCCCCTGAACCCCCGGAAGCCTCAGCCCCATACACCGCAGAGCGTGATCACGTCAGGCACTCCCAGCCATTTCACTCGAACGCGTGTTTGGCGCAACCTTTCGAAAGCAACTACCGTTGTGCCACAGGGAGAACGGTTCGAAAGGGGTGCCAAGGACGTGACCACCACCGCAGACAGCGCGACGCTCACCGCCCGCAGCGGGCGCACCGAGGACGCCGTCGTGGCCCATCCCGGCCAGGACGCGGCCCAGGTGCCCGCCGACGCTGGCGAGCAGGCCATGGCCAAGCCAGGGCGAGCGCTGCCCGGGCGACCACCCGGTATCCGTGCGGACAGCAGCGGCCTCACCGACCGCCAGCGCCGCGTCATCGAGGTCATCCGGGATTCAGTGCAGCGCCGAGGCTACCCGCCGTCGATGCGGGAGATCGGCCAGGCCGTGGGCCTGTCGAGCACCTCCTCGGTGGCACATCAGCTCATGGCACTGGAGCGCAAGGGTTTCCTGCGCCGGGACCCGCACCGCCCGCGCGCCTACGAAGTGCGTGGCTCGGACGCGCCCAGCACGCAGCCAGCCGACACCGCCGGCAAGCCCGCGGCCTCCTACGTACCGCTCATCGGCCGGATCGCCGCGGGCGGCCCGATCCTCGCCGAGGAGTCGGTGGAAGACGTCTTCCCGCTGCCGCGCCAGCTCGTGGGTGACGGCGAGCTGTTCGTGCTCAAGGTCGTGGGTGACTCGATGGTCGAGGCGGCCATCTGCGACGGGGACTGGGTCACCGTCCGCCGCCAGCCGGTAGCCGAGAACGGCGACATCGTAGCGGCCATGCTCGACGGCGAGGCCACCGTCAAGCGCTTCAAACGCGAGGACAACCACGTGTGGCTGCTGCCGCACAACTCCGCCTACCAGCCCATCCCGGGCGACGAGGCGACGATCCTCGGCAAGGTCGTCGCTGTGATGCGCCGCATCTGACGTTCCGCCCCTCCCTGACTGCCCGTCCCGGCGCCGCCGGGGCGGGTTCTGCCGTACCCCACGGGAGGCAGCCGCCCTGGTACCGCCACCCCGGGTAGCCGGGGCTGCTGTCGCGGCCCGGGCGGCTGCGGCGGCCGGAGAAGGCTCAGCCGGGCTACTCCGCCGCCGTCGCCGCCTCGTCGATGGCGCGCAGCGAACGGCGTACCTGCTCGGGGTGGGTGGTGTACCAGAAGTCCGGCATGGAGGCGCGCAGGAAGGTGCCGTAGCGTGCTTTCGCCAGCCTCGGGTCCAGTACCGCGACGACGCCCCGGTCGCCCGTGGCGCGGATCAGACGGCCGGCGCCCTGGGCCATCAGCAGCGCCGCGTGCGTGGCGGCCACCGCCATGAAACCGTTGCCGCCGCCCTCCTCGACGGCCTTCTGCCGAGCGCTCATCAACGGGTCGTCGGGCCGGGGGAAGGGGATGCGGTCCATGACCACCAGCTGGCAGTTCACCCCCGGCACGTCCACCCCCTGCCACAGCGACAGAGTGCCGAACAGGCACGTTTGCGGGTCATCGGCGAACCGCCGGATCAGCTCGCCGAGCGTCTCCTCACCCTGGAGCAGCACCGGCGCCCGCAGTCGGCCGCGCAGCTCCTCGGCCGCCGCCTGCGCGGCCCGCATCGAGGAGAACAGCCCGAGCGTGCGCCCGCCCGCGGCCTCGATCAGCTCCGTCAGCTCGCTGAGCATGTCCTCCCGGCTGCCGTCGCGACCGGGCGGGGTGAGGTGCTGGGCGACGTAGAGGATGCCCTGCTTGCGGTAGTCGAACGGCGAGCCGACATCCAGGCCGCGCCAGCGCGGCAGGTCCGCACCGCCGTCGGCCTGTTCGTGCGAGCCCTCGGGCGCGAGGCCCAGCGACGCGCCCACTCCGTTGAAGTCCCCGCCCAGCTTCAGGGTGGCCGACGTCAGCACCACCGAACGCTCGTGGAACAGCTTCTCGCGCAGCAGGCCGGACACCGACAGCGGTGCGACGCGCAGCGAGGCGCCGAACCGGTCGTGCCGTTCGTACCAGATGACGTCGTACTCCGAGCCCTGTGTGACGCGTTCCGCCACCGCGTGCACGTTCTCCAGCGCCGCCACGGCCTGTTTGCGCACCGCGTCCTCGTCCTGCACCGAGCGGTCGCGGGTGTTGCCCAGCGCCGACAGACAGCCGCGGGCGGCGTCACGCAGGGCGGCCAGCGCGTAGCCCAGGTCCTCCGGCACCGTCTCCAGGCGGCCGGGCAGGGCCAGCTCCATGACCCGCTCAAAGCCCTCGGCAGCGGTCAGCAGCTGGTCGGCCGCCTTCTCGTCCACCAGCTTGGCCACCCGGTTCACCGCGCGGTGGACGCCGCCCGGGGTGAGCTCGCCGGAGGCCACGCCAGTGACCCGGGAGACCAGTTCGTGCGCCTCGTCCACGATCAGCACCTCGTGGCTGGGCAGTACCGGAGCGCCCTCGATGGCGTCGATCGCCAGCAGCGCGTGGTTGGTGACGATCACGTCGGCCAGCTTGGCGCGTTCGCGGGCGGCCTCGGCGAAGCACTCCGCGCCGTAGGGGCAGCGGGAGGCGCCCAGGCACTCACGGGAGGAGACCGACACCTGGGCCCAGGCGCGGTCGGAGACGCCGGGGGTGAGGCCGTCACGGTCCCCCGTCTGAGTCTCGTCCGCCCAGTCCCGCAGGCGCAGCAGGTCCTTGCCCAGCTTGCTGGAGGGGCCCGCGCCCCCGGCGGACTGGGCGGCGGCCTCGAACGGGTCGAACAGGCCCGGTTCGTCCTCGGCGGGTACGCCCTCGTGCAGCCGGTGCAGGCACAGGTAGTTGGAGCGCCCCTTGAGCATGGCGAACTCCGGACGGCGGCGCAGCCGCGGGTGCAGTGCCTCCACCGTGCGCGGCAGGTCGCGCTCGACGAGCTGCCGCTGCAGTGCGAGGGTGGCGGTGGCGACGACGACGCGCTCGCCCTGCGCGAGGGCGGGCACCAGGTAGCCGAGCGACTTGCCGGTGCCGGTGCCCGCCTGGATCAGCAGGTGGGTGCCCTCGTCGATGGCCTCCGCCACCGCTTCGGCCATGGCGACCTGGCCGGGCCGCTCGGTGCCGCCGACCGCGGTGACGGCGGCGTGGAGGAGGTCAAGGAGGGCGGGACCGCCGGATGGTGCGCTCATAGGGCAGCCACCCTAAGGGGTCCCGCTGACACCGCGCTCGTCTGGTCACCCAGCGTGCAGAGGGTTGGGAACGGTGCCGTCCACGACGGCGTGCGGCCGCTCCGCGCGGTCGCGGTAACCGTCGGCGTACAGCCGGTTGCGATTGAGGCACAGCCGTCCGATGCGCTCGGTGAGCAGGTCGAACAGCTCGTAGCGGCGCTTCAGCTCGGGAAAGCGCCGCTGGTAGCGCAGCACCTCTTCGCGCGCCAGCGTCCAGAACCGGGCCTGAGGTACGCCGAGCTGCCGGGCGCACAGCGGCGCGAGGTAGCGGAAGACGCCGACGAACAGGCCGGTGTGGATGAACTGCGGAAGGAAGTCCGGCGGCTCGGTGAGCAGCGTCGCCCGCACCTCGCTGGGCACCTCGGCCAGCTCCGGCAGCGGCTGGGCGCACAGGTTGACGTCGTCGACAAAGTCCTTGACCGCCAGCCGCGCCGGGACGTCCTGTTCGTCGAAGACGACGACGGCGTTCTCCCCGTGCGGCGAGAACACGGTGCCGTAGCGGTACAGGAAGTGCAGCAGCGGCGGCAGCAGGGCCTGGAACAGGTGCCGCAGCCATACCTGTGGTGCGAGGCCGGAGCGGTGCACCAGCTCGGTGGTCAGACAGCGGCCCGCCGGGTCGGTGTGCAGCAGGGCGGCCAGGCTGCGCGCCCGCTCCCTGGGCGCCAGGTACGGCCCGATGGGCTCGCGCCAGATACATCCCAGCAGTTCGCGGTACTGGTACGGGACGCCGGGCAGCCGGTCGTACAGCGGGTGTTCGACGGTCACGGAGGCCACCTCGCCGAGGAGGACGACCCGGGTCTCCTCGTGCAGGAACGGGTCGGCATCGCGCAGATGGTGAATCCAGGAGGTGACGGCCGGGGCCGCGAGCGTGCGCTCGGTGGGCAGGCCGCGCCACACGAGCGTGTTGAGTACCGACAGCGGCAGCTTGACGGTACGGGCCGCGGGGCGGCTGACGTTGAGGAAGGTGCGCACCGACTGCTGCGGCACCCGCAAGTCGTCGTCCTCGGGCAGCTCGATGACCAGGCCGTCGGCGATCTGGGCGGCGAACAGCGGCGCGATCGTCTCGTCCCACTGCCAGGGGTGCACCGGCAGCCACAGGTAGTCGTGGGGGTCGCGGTCCTGTTCGGTGACGGCGCGGGCGAACGCCTGCCGGACGCGCGCGGGCAGCTCGTCCTCGTACAGGCGGTCGGCGGTGGCCAGCGCCGGGGTGCCCCGGTAGCGGGCGAGCGAACGGTGGACGGCGAGCCACGGCAGCCGGGCCGGGGTGCGGGCCTCCGGGGTCCACCGCCGGGCGTCGGTGGCGGAGAAGCCGAGGCGGCCCTTGCTGGCGACGAGCCAGGGGTGCCCGGTGAGGTGTCCCTCCAGTTCGGCGTACCCGAGGTCGGCGAGGGCGGCGGCGGTGGGCGCGGACCGCGCGAGGCGGACGTCGGCGGCGAGGGTGGCCGTCAGCTCACGCAGCAGGTGTCCGAGGGTGTCGCCAGGGAGCCGGAGGAGGGTGCCGTGGGCGTCGGCGAGGAAGGCGAGCGGGTCGGTGGCCGGGGTGATCGAGTCGGGATCTACCTCCCAGTGCCCGTAGGCTCCGCGCCGCGCGCTGAACCGGTACACGTGGCTGCCGGGCACGGCCAGCCGGTACGGCCGCGGGGCGCTGGCGTGGTCGGCGTCTGCCCGGGGGAGGCCGCTGGTACTCGCCGTGGTTTCCGCGTCCTCGGGTTCGGGGGTGAGCACGCCTTCGTAGGCGAACTCGCCGAGCAGCTTGGCGAACAGGCGGCGGGCGGCGGCGTGCCAGGCGGCGGCGGGCGCCGGAGGTATGGAGGGCAAGTGCGTTCTCCTCGGTGTGCGACGGCGGAGTCAGAGGGGCTTGCTCCGGTCCTTCCGCTCGCCGCCGGGCGCCGGGGACGGTGGCGAGAGCGGGGGCAGGACCGCTGGGAACGACGTGCTGGCGGAACGCTATGGCGTCGGGCACCGCGTGCGGTCGCGAACGAGCAGAGCGGCCCGCTTGTCCGGCAGGTCCACTTCGGCGGCCAGCCGGAATCCCGCGCGCAGGAACGCGGCGACGGAGGCGGCGTTGCGCACGTCGGGCTCGGCCAGCAGGCGGTGGCAGGACGGCCGGTGGCTGAGCACCAGTTCGCTGACGGCGCGCAGCAGGGCGGTGCCGACGCCGTGTCCGCGCCGCTCGGGCGGGCCGATCAGCAGGTGGACGCCGGTGTCGTGCGGGCGGGTGGGGAAGTGCCGGGCCAGCGGGTCGAGATCAGCGCGGTACAGCTCCCAGTAGCTCATCGGTGTTCCGTCGAGCACGCCCAGGCACGGCACGCTGCGGCCGTCCCCAGCAAGCTGGGTGCGCAGGTGGGCCGCGGTGGTCTCGGCCGGACCGGCCAGCTCCCAGAACGCCGCGACGGCGGGGTCGTTCATCCAGCCGGTGAGCAGCTCCAGGTCGCGCTCCAGCCGGACGGGGACCAGGTGGAAGGCCCCGGCGGCGGACGTGACGGGGGGCCAGTCGGCCACGGCGCCGAGCAGTTCGCTGTCCGGCGTCCCGGCCGGGGGCGCGTCCTGGCCATGGGCGGCGACGAACTCGGCCGGGAGCTGGAGCTCCAGCGTGTCCTCGTCATCCGGGCCGGAGCCGGGCGGGGCGAACGCGGGTCCGGGCGGGGCGGAGCCGGAGCCGGACGGACCCGAGCCAGGCCCGGACGTGCCGAGCGCGAACCCGGACGAGCCGGACGGCGGCGCGGCGGGCCCCGGGGTGCCCACGCGGGTCACGGGATCGGTGGACGGCACGGCAGCCGCCTCCTCTCGGCGGGCGGGTCAGCGGTCAGCCAGCGGGTTGGGCAGCGTGACGTACACGGACTGGGTATCGACCGGGCCAACCAGCTCGTCCAGCCCGTGCAGCCGCGTGAGCAGGTTCGCCTTGCAGCGCAGCGCCGGTGCGTCCAGCAGGAGGGCCGGGAGCGGGGAGCAGGGCTCGCCGTGGGTGCTGCTCGCCCGCCCGGCGAGGAAGTGCCGGAGCGCCGCGAGCAGCAGGGCCTCATCGACGCCGAGCTGGGAGCCGAAGGCCCCGATGAGGCCGAGCACGTGATTGATGCCCAGGTAGTAGGCGAACCGCTCGTCGGTGACGGCGTCGGGCACGAAGGAGTCGCTGGTCTCGCCGACGCCCGGGACGCGGGCCTGGAGCGCGGCACGGTGCGAGGCGCGGAAGTAGTAGCCCTGGTTGTCGCGGTACCTTCCGCCCCTGGGCCAGCCCTCGGCGTCCAGCAGGACCAGGGTGTTCTGCTGGTGCGCCTCCAGCGCGATGCCGGCGTGCGCGTCCAGCCACAGCACCGGGGCGACGACGGCGTCCAGGTAGCGCAGGAACCACTCGGCGGCGACGGCGGTCACCGCACGCCCGCCGCGGGCCGCGATGCCGTGGACGGCGTCGGCGAGCCGGGAACGCGTCGGGTGGCCGGGGACGCCGGGCCAGGGTCGCGGTGAGGTGAGCGCGGCGAGACACACGGCGTCGTCGCCCGGCGCGAACGGGTGGTGCCGCAGCACGGTGTCCAGCCCGGGCACCGGCTGTCCGTCGGGGCTGTTGACGCCGAGCCAGGCCGGGTCGCGCACGATGTCGAAGCTAGGGTGGGCCGCGCGCCACTGCTCGCCGAGCCCGCTGCGCAGCAGCCGGTGCACCTCCACGCCGCGCTGTGCTTCCTTGCGCAGGTTTTCCCGGCGCGAGTTGGTGATGCGCAGGGCCAGGGACAGTTTGAGCATGACGGGCGTATCCGGCCGGGCCACGGTGCGCACGGACGACGTCGGGTGCCAGAGGTCGCCGTGTGGTCCGAGGTCATGCAGGAGACCGGCGTCCAGCAGGGCGCGGACCTCCGGGCGGTGCCGCACCGCGCGGGCCTGCCACGGGTGGAGCGGCAGCGGCACCGTGTCGGGCGTAGGCAGCCGGAGGCCGGGGGCGAGCCGGGCGGCCAGCCGGGCGGCGGGCAGGGTGCGGCCGCTCTCCGTCCAGGCGGAGTCGGCGGCGAGCACCGAGGGGTCCACGCCGAACCAGTGCAGCCGGAAGGTGCCGTGCAGCTCCGGTGAGTAGCGTTCGGCCTCCTCCGGTGACAGCCCCTCGCGGCTCTTGGGCGCGGGGTGCATCGGGTGGCCAAAGACAAGCGACTGCTCGGCGGCCAGGAACCGGCTGTGGCCCGCCGGAGGTTCGGGGGCAGCGCGGCGTGCGGCCACGAAGCGGGTGGTGCGGCGGACGGAGTCGGCCACGCGGCTCACCAGATCGGTGCCGTCCTCGATACCGCTGGAGTGCTGATGGGTCGCTTCGCGGGCGAGCAGCGCGGCGAGGGTAGGGGCGTCGAGGTCCGGGGCGTTGGCGGGCGCGACGGCCAGCCGGGGCGGGCCAAAACGGTGCCAGCCGGTGGCGGACCAGTACCGCACGGGCACGTGCACCGCCGTCCCGCAGGCCGTCAACGGCAGGGCGAGCATGCCCCCTTCGGGTGGGGTGCCCGGTCCGGTCTCGCGGAGCCAGCAGCGCAGCAGGTTCTCCGCCGCGGCGTGGTCGGCGGCGCGAGCCGGCTCCGGATCGTCGAGCGGATCGGGAGCCGGGGCCCCGGGTGGGTGAACCCCGGGCGTCCGCCGTGCCTGGCGTGGCACCGTCGCGTCGTCCAGCAGCGCGGCGGGGCGCTGCCGCACCACGGGGGCATCCCTCGTCTCGGGTTCGGCCGATTCGGCGCGTTCGTCCACAAGACCTCCCTGAACGTGTGGGCCGCTGCGCAGCCGTACGGAGTAACGACGCGGACGGCGGGAGATCACGGCCGGGCGGAAGATCGGCTGCCAACCCGGGCTGGGCAGGCGGAACCGCGGACCCGGCGAGCGCCGTCGTACGCGGCACCGGCATAGTTGGGGGTCACCGCGCTCCGGCTCGGTGCATGACAAGCCGCTCAGCACGACGATCGTTTCAGGGGGAGTTCGTACATGTCAGCCATGTCCAAGGCCGCGCGGCGGCGCCGTCCGGCGCTGGCCACGGCCGCACTGGTAGCCGCGTTCGCGGTGGCCGCCACCGCCTGCGGCCCCGACGAGGTGCAGCCGGACGACACCAAGCCCAGCGCGTCGGCCCCGGGCAGCCTGAACCCGGACGAGCTCGCCCTGCCCGAGGACCTGCCCTTCGACCTCGACGATCTCAAACGCTGGAAGGAGGGCGAGTGGGATAACTGGGACCCCGACGGCTGGCTCGGCGACGCCAAGGACTTCATCAACCCGATCATCGAGGACCTGTGGGACCGCCAGCGCATGCGGGAGGCCGAGGAGCCGGAGCGCGAGGTCGAGGAGGAGGAGATCGAGGGCACGCCCGAGGGTGACGGCGACGGCTCCACCGAGGACGAGGGCGTCACCGACCCCGAGCCCGCGCCCGTCGAGGCGGCCCCGGTGCGCACGCCCTACACCGACAACGCGGCGCCCTACGGCAAGGTGTTCATGGACACCCCGCAGGGCCAGATGGTCTGCTCCGGCACGGTCGTCCAGGACCCGGCCAACCCGGGGAAGTCCAACCTCGTCGCCACCGCGGGGCACTGCGTGCACGGCGGCCAGGGCAGCGGCTGGTTCCGCAACGTGGTCTTCGTGCCCGGATACAACAACCAGAGCCTGCCAGCGCAGCAGCTGGCGACGGCTCCGGAGGAGGACGTCCTCCCGCATGGCATCTGGTGGGCCTCGCGGGCCGCCACCACCGATCACTGGCGCACCGCGGGCGCCAACACCGGTGGCGCGGGCGCGGCTCAGGACTTCGCGGTGCTGGAGGTCAAGCCGGAGGACGGCGGCGCGGCCTCGCTGCAGGAGACGGCCGGCGCGGCGGTGGAGATCAACTTCAGCCAGCCAGCGGTGGATGCGCTGGGCGAAGTGACGGCCCGCGGCTACCCCGCAGCCCCGCCGTTCGACGGCTCCGCGATGTTCAGCTGCACCGATGCCCCCTCCCGCCTGACCATCGACGCCGCGCAGCCGACGCTGTACCGGATGGGCTGCACCATGACGGGCGGCTCCTCCGGCGGCGGCTGGGTGGCGAGGGGCCCGGACGGTGACGACGTGCTGTACTCGGTGACGTCCGTCGGCCCGCCCACCGCTACCTGGCTCGCGGGCCCGCGTCTGGGCGCGGAGACGAAGGCGGTCTTCGACGCGCTGTCCGGCTGACGCGATACCGGACGTGCGCCGGGGGCACCGTACGCGGCGGTGAAGCGAAAAGGGGTGTGGGGTCTCCCACACCCCTTTTCTTGCCCCGCTCAGGCCGAGGCGACAGCCAGCGGGCTGCGCGTCGTGTCCGTTCCGGGGACGGGGGCGGACGGGTCGGAGCCCAGCTCCACGATGCGGTTGTCCTCGTCTACGTGCACGACCTTAGGCCGGAACGCGCGCGCCTCAGCGTCCTCCAGCTGCCCGTAGCTGATCAGGATCACCAGGTCGCCGGGATGCACCAAGTGCGCGGCGGCACCGTTGATGCCGATGACGCCGGAGCCGCGCTGGCCCTCGATGACGTAGGTCTCCAGGCGGGCTCCGTTGGTGATGTCCACGATGTGTACCAGCTCACCGGGAAGCAGGTCGGCGGCGTCGAGCAGGTCGGCGTCGATGGTGACCGATCCCACGTAGTGCAGGTCGGCCTCGGTGACCGTTGCCCGGTGGATCTTCGACTTGAACATGGTGCGCAGCACGGTGCCGGACTCCTCCGAATGCGTAGGGTCGCGCTCCCTGCGTGCGGGATGCGCGCCGTTCCCGGCCATGCTACGGCGCTCCCGCCCTCCCCCGCCCCAGACGTTGACGCGGATCACACACCGGGCCGGGCCACCGGTCATCCCGGGCGGCGGAGCAGGCGGCGGCCAGCGCCCGCGGCCCGTGGCTCACCCGGGTACGTACCCGGAGCCGGTGGAAGCCCGGTGGAACGACGGACGCCCCCGTCAGGCCGACGGGGGCGAAGGTCAGGGCAGGCCGGGAGGGCACGTCACGCGGCGTACGGCCGCAGGATTGCGGCCAGTTCGTCGTGGACGCGGGCCTTGATCAGCGTGCCGGAGGCGGTGTGCTCCTCGGAGAGCAGCTCACCCTCGGTGTGCACGCGGGAGACGAGCGCGCCCTCGGTGTACGGCACCAGGGCCGCCACCTCGACCGCGGGGCGGGGCAGCTCCGTGTCGATCACGGCGAGCAGCTTCTCCACGCCCGCGCCGGAGTGGGCGGAGACGGCCAGGGCGTGCGGCTCGGCGCGCAGCAGGCGCTGGACGACGAGCGGGTCCGCGATGTCGGCCTTGTTGATCACCACGATCTCCGGCACGTCCACCGCGCCGACGTCCCGCAGGACCTCGCGCACGGCGGCCAGCTGCTCCTCGGGCACCGGGTGCGAACCGTCCACCACGTGCAGGATCAGATCGGAGTCGCCGACTTCCTCCATCGTGGAGCGGAACGCCTCGACCAGGTGGTGCGGCAGGTGGCGGACAAAGCCGACGGTGTCCGCCAGGGTGTACTGGCGGCCGCTGGGCGTCTCGGCGCGGCGGACCGTCGGGTCCAGGGTGGCGAACAGGGCGTTCTCCACCAGCACGCCCGCCCCGGTGAGCCGGTTGAGCAGCGAGGACTTGCCCGCGTTGGTGTATCCGGCGATGGCCACGGACGGCACCTGGTTGCGGCGCCGCTCCTGCCGCTTGACGTCACGGCCGGTCTTCATCTCGGCGATCTCGCGGCGCAGCTTGGCCATCTTCTCGCGGATGCGCCGCCGGTCGGTCTCGATCTTGGTCTCACCGGGACCACGCGTGGCCATGCCGCCCCCGGACGAGCCGGAGCCGCCGCCGCCCATCTGCCGGGACAGCGACTGACCCCAGCCGCGCAGCCGGGGCAACATGTACTGCATCTGCGCGAGCGATACTTGCGCCTTGCCCTCGCGGGACTTGGCGTGCTGGGCGAAGATGTCGAGGATCAGCGCGGTGCGGTCCACCACCTTGACCTTGACGACGTCTTCGAGGTGGATCAGCTGGCCGGGGCTCAGCTCACCGTCGCAGATCACGGTGTCGGCACCGCTGCGCAGCACGACGTCCCGCAGCTCCTCGGCCTTGCCGGAGCCGATGTAGGTGGCCGGATCGGGCTTGTCACGGCGCTGGATCACGCCGTCGAGCACGTGGGCACCGGCTGTTTCGGCCAGCGCGGCGAGCTCGGCGAGCGAGTTCTCCGCGTCCCGCGCGGTGCCCGACGTCCAGACGCCGACGAGCACGACCCGCTCCAGCCGCAGCTGGCGGTACTCGACCTCGGTGACGTCCTGCAGTTCCGTTGACAGACCGGCGACGCGGCGGAGCGCGGCGCGGTCAGAGCGGTCGAACTGATCTCCGTCCCGCTCGGCGTCGGTGCCCTCACTCCACGCGACGTCCTCCTCCATCAGGGCGTCGGCACGGCGCGGGGCCGGTTCGGTGCGCGGGCCGAGGTGCGGAAGAGAAGAAGAGAAGGTCAATGCTGTCCTTACGTCGATGGAGAGAAAACGGACCTGCGAGGGGTAACGCGTCACACACGCCGTTCATTCCCGCGCCAGCCGCGTCCGCGAGACGCCGTGGTCCGTCACGATGGTGGCACGCGAAGGGCCTGGCGTCACCCCGTTTACCGCGCGGGTCCAGCGCGGGCACCGCCGGGGAGGCCGCCGCGCTCCCGGCCGCACGCCCTGGGCTGCCACCCCGGACCGGGCTGGCAGCCGCCGGGGCCGGGCGCTCACGGGGTGCCGGCCGTCCAGTCCGGGTGGCCGGGCATCGCGGGGGTCTTCTCTCCGTACAGCCAGTCGCGCAGGAAGCCGCTCACGTCCCGGCCCGCGACCTCACCGGCCAGGGCGATGAAGTCGGCGGTGGACGCCACGCCGTGCTGGTACCGGGTGACCCACGTGCGTTGCAGCCGCTCGAACGCCTCCGCGCCGATGTGCTGGCGCAGCGCGTACAACACGACCGCCGCGCCGTCGTACACGATCGGACGGAAGATGTTGAGCTTGTCCTCACTGCCGGAGGGGGGCGGGGTGAGCCGGGCGGGCGGGCCGTACGCCTGCCGCCACTGATCGGAGGACTCGTACGCCCGCTTGACGCGCTCGGTGAGCTCCGGCCCGCCGTGCCCGGCGGCGTACCGCCACTCGTACCAGGTGGCGTGGCCCTCGTTCAGCCACAGATCGTCCCACCGGTGCGGGCTGACGCTGTTGCCGAACCAGTGGTGCGCCAGCTCGTGCACCATGATCGACTCCCGGTACCAGGCTGGGTAGTCCTCATTGCCCAGGAAGTCGAGCGAGAACAGGGAGAGCGTTTGCGTCTCCAGGGCGAAGCCGAGGGCGGCCTCAACGACCAGGACGCCGTAGGTGTCGAACGGGTAAGGCCCCACCTGCCCCGTCATCCACTCCAGGTGCCCAGAGGTCTTCCGCGCCCAGGGCTCCAGCGTGGCGCGGTGCCGCGTCGGCACGACATCGCGCAGCTGGACGCCGTCCGGGCCCGGGCGGCGCAGCACGGTGGAGCGGCCGATGGTGACCTGGGCCAGCTCGGTGGCCAGCGGGCGCGCCGTCCGGTACGTCCAGGTGACGCCCTCGGCCTGCCGGGTGCGGGAGACGGCATGTCCGGTGGTGACGGCGGTGAACTCCTCCGGCGCGGTGACACGGAAGGTGAAGTGCGCCTTGTCGGAGGGGTGGTCGTTGGACGGGAAGACGCGGTGGGCGGCGTCGGGCTGGCTGGCCAGCGCCAGCCCGTCGCCCTTCGTCCGGATCCAGCCGGTGGGCTTGGCACCACTGGTGGGGCTGGTGTGGCGCACGTCCACGTGCAGGGGCTGTCCCCCGGTGAGCGGACGCGCGGGGGTGAGCACCAAGTCCTCACCGGCCGCCTGCCAGGTGGCCGGGGCGCCGTTGACGCTGACCGACCGCACGGTGCCGCCAGCGAAGTCGAGGTTCACCGTCTCCAGGCGCTCGCCGGTCACCTCGGCGTGGATACGGGTGCGGGCCTGGAGCGGGACGGTGTTGTCGCCGGTGTAGGTCAGGGTGATGTCGTAGCGCAGAACGTCGTAGCCGGGGTTGCCGAGCTCCGGGAAGAGGCGGTCCCCTACGCCCAGCGGCCCCGGATACGGCGTCGCGGCGACGAGGGCGAGGCAGGTGGCCACGGCGGTGACGGCGACCGCCGTGCGGCGGACGGATGCCCGCGGCCGG
This sequence comes from Streptomyces sp. JJ66, assembly GCF_019303495.1. GTDB lineage: Bacteria > Actinomycetota > Actinomycetes > Streptomycetales > Streptomycetaceae > Streptomyces. The sequence goes on from NZ_JAEVFI010000001.1 coordinate 416,532, forward strand.
ACGGCGGCGCGGTGGTCCGGGCGCGGGGCGGCGCGACGGGCGGCAGCGGCGCCGCTGGGGCCGGAGGGACCGGTGGGACCGGGGAGGGGCGCGGAGGTCATGGTCCACCGCTACCAGCAGGGCACCCGGCACGCCTGACGACGCGTCAGCCGCGCACCCGATCGGAGGTGTTACACCGCCGCACGGGTGGCGCGGACGACGTCGTACACGCCGGGCACGGCACGCATGGCCCGCATCAGCGCGGGAAGCCCGGTGGCGTCAGGCAGGTGCAGGGTGTAGGTGTGCCGCACCCGCTGCTCGCGCGGGGGCGCGACGTCGGCGGCGATGACGGCGGCGCCCTGGACGGCGATCGTCTCGGTCAGGTCGGCCAGCAGGCGTGGGCGGCCGAACGCCTCGGCCAGCAGCGTCACCCGGCACCCGCCCGCTTCCGGCCGCCACCGCACCGGCACGGCGACGCGTCCGGCCCGGGCCATGCGCAGCACCGCCGCACACCCCTCGCGGTGCGCAGTGACGGCGCCGCCGCGCACCGCGAAACCGGTGACCCGGTCCGGCGGCACCGGCGTGCAGCAGCGGGCGAGCCGCACCGGGCGGTCCGGCAGCTCCACGGCCACCGCCGCGCTCTGTCCGCCGCGCGGCGGGCTCGGCGGAGCGGCTTGCCGCTCGTCGGCGGCGGGGCCCGCGGCGGACTCGGCGGGCGCGGCGTCCTCGGGGTGGGCGTCCAGCCAGCGGCGGATGGCGATGCGGGCGGCGGGCGTCCGGGCGTGCTCCAGCCACTGGGGAGCCGGGCCTGAGGCTCCTTCGGGGGCGAGGAGGAGTTGCAGCGCGTCGCCGTCGCGGAGCACGGTGCCCAGGGTGGTGAGGCGGCCGTCCACGCGGGCGCCGATGCAGGCGTGCGCCCGGGCGCCGTAGCGCGCGTAGGCCGCGTCGACGCAGGTGGCGCCGCCGGGCAGGTGCAGCACGCCGGGGTCGCCGAGGGAGCCGGGGTCGGCGCAGAAGACGGTGATCTCGCGATCCTGGGCGAGCTCGTCGCGCAGGTGGGCCCAGAAGGTGTCCGGGTCCGGGGCGTGGCTCTGCCATTCCAGCAGGCGGGACAGCCAGCCCGGACGCGTGGGGTCGTCCCGCTCGCCGTCAGCCTCCCGCTGGGCACCGGTTTCCCGCTCCCCGTCCGCGTTCCGGCTGCCCTCCGCATCCCGGTCACCGTCGGCCTCCCGGTCGCCGTCGGCCCCGGCGGGCGGCGCGGCGTCCCCCGCCGGGCGGTGCGGGTCCCCCAGCGCCACGACTCCGGCCTCGGCGACGCGGTGCATGCGCCGCGAGCGGATCAGCACCTCCGCCACCCGCCCCTGAGCGTCGGCGAACGCGGTGTGCAGCGATTGGTACAGGTTGAACTTCGGAACCGCGATGAAGTCCTTGAACTCCGCGATCAGCGGCGTGAAGCAGGTGTGCAGCTCACCGAGCACCGCGTAGCAGTCGGCGTCGTCCCCGACGAGGATCAGCAGGCGCCCGAAGTCGCACGGCCCCAGCGGGCCGCGCTTCTTCTCCACCCGGTGCACGGACAGGGCGTGCCGCGGCCGGATCTGCACCTCCGCGCCGACCGGCGCGTCCCGCAGCACGGCCCGCACGGCGTCGGCCACCTCGCGCAGCGGGTCCGGCCCGGCGGCGTGCTGGCGGATGAGCTGCTGGGTGTGCTCGTACTCCCGCGGGTGCAGGATGGCGAAGGTGAGGTCCTCCAGCTCCGTCTTCAGTGCCTGGACCCCGAGGCGTTCGGCCAGCGGGATCAGCACCTCGCGGGTGACGCGCGCGATGCGGGCTTGCTTCTCCGGGCGCATCACCCCCAGGGTGCGCATGTTGTGCAGGCGGTCGGCGAGCTTGATCGACATCACCCGCACGTCATCACCGGTGGCGACGAGCATCTTGCGGAACGTCTCCGGCTCGGCGGCGGCGCCGTAGTCCACCTTTTCGAGTTTGGTGACGCCATCGACGAGGTAAGCCACCTCCGCGCCGAACTCCTCGCGCACCTGGCCCAGCGTCACCTCGGTGTCCTCGACGGTGTCGTGGAGGAGGGAGGCGGTCAGCGTCGTCATCCCGGCGCCGAGCTGGGCGAGGATCAGGGTGACGGCGAGCGGGTGGGTGATGTACGGCTCGCCACTCTTGCGCAGCTGCCCGCGGTGCGATGCCTCGGCCAACACGTAGGCGCGGCGCAGCGGTTCGAGCGGGACGCCGGGATGGTGCGCGCGGTGTGCCTGGGCCACGTGCTCCAGGGCGTCGGGCAGGCTACCGCGTGGGGCGGAGCCGCTTACCGCGGCCCGGCTCAGCTTCCTGAGGCTCCGAACCGCGCTCATGGCAGCCCCCTGTACACGTGTCGCACCGTCAGTTGCTCGATATTACCGACCCCAGCACGCACCATCGCCAGGGTGCGGACCGAGGGTGGGTGGGATCACTCCATCGAGCGACGGGGTTCAGGCCAGGCTCAGCCACGCGGGCTCGAACGTGCCCTCCGCGACGATCACGGCGGGACCGGTCATCTCGATCTCGCCGTCCGGGTGTTCGGTGATCTCCAGCCGTCCGCCGGGCACGTCCACGGTGTACGTGACCGGATGACCGCCGTCCGCTGGGTCGGCGCCGTCCCGGCGGGCGGCGGCGACCATCACCGCACAGGCGCCGGTGCCGCACGACCGCGTCTCGCCGGAACCGCGCTCGTGCACCCGCAGGGCGACGTGGCCCGGACCCCGGTCCACGACGAACTCCACGTTGGTGCCCTCCGGGTACGCGCTCGCCGGGGTGACCAGCGGAGCGTGGAGCAGGCTGCCCGCGTCCTCCAGGCTCTCCACGAACGCCACCGCGTGCGGGTTGCCCATGCTGACGTTCCGCGCGGGCCAGCTGCGCTCGCCGACGGTGACGGTCACCTCGTCCAGCTCCGGCAGCACCGCGCGCCCCATCCCGACGGTGACCAGTCCGCCCCCGGCCAGCCGTACCCGGCGCAGGCCCGCCCGGGTGGCCACGGCGAACTCCGTGTCCTTCACCAGGCCAGCGCGGTGCAGGTAGTGGGCGAAGACGCGGACGCCGTTGCCGCACATCTCCGCGATGCCGCCGTCCGCGTTGCGGTAGTCCATGAACCACTCGGCGCTCTCGGCGAGCGCGCTCCCCTGCGGGTGCGCGGCGGACCGGACGACGCGCAGCACGCCGTCGGCGCCGATCCCGGCCCGGCGGTCGCACAGCCGCGCCACAGCCTGCCCGGACAGCTCCAGCCGCCCGTCGGCGTCGGGGAGGATGACGAAGTCGTTCTCGGTCCCGTGCCCCTTGAGGAAGGTCACGGCCTGGGCGGGCTGCGCGTTCACGCTGCGATTGTACCGACCGCGACCTGGCTTCCCGGAGGTTGCCGGGTCAGCGGAGCCGGGCTACGCGCCACAGGGCCAGGGCGATCAGGGTGCCGCAGACGACGGCGTAGAGGGCGATGACGCGCCAGTCGGCGGTGCGGCCGGAGCCCCGGGCTGGCAGGCCCGGCCAGGTGTGGCCCACCCGGCGGGCGGCCATCATGCCCCAGCCCGCCGCACAGCCGGTGATCAGCAGGCCCAGCATCGCCACGACCGCGCCGCCGTCGCCGAACTCGAAGGCCAGCGGGAAGGCGAACATCAGGGAGCCGAGCACGGCCAGGCCGACGATGGGCGCGATCTGCCACAGGCGCAGACGGCGCGGCGGGCGCAGCTCGGCGTAGGACTCGACGGGTTCGGCTGGCGCCGTGGCCGCTGGCTCGTCGGGGTCCGGGAGGGCCGCACGGTGGGTCTGCTCCACCGTCTGGTCGTCACTGCTGCGAGGGCCAGCCTCCATTGCCACGCGCCCTCCCCACTTCACGGCATGTGCGGCTCAGAGCGTCGATAATGGCACGCCCGTACGGCTGCTCACGGCGCTTAGGGCCACCCGATGCGAGGACGTGATCAGGCTGTGACCGCTCGTTCGAGGAGCGCCAGCGCGTGTCCCGGCAGCCGGTCCCGGTGCTCGGCCGCGCCGCTCAGCCAGTGCACCCGCGCGTCGCGGCGGAACCAGGAGTCCTGGCGGCGGGCGAAGCGCTTGGTGGCACGGACGGTCTCGGCCCGGGCCTCGTCCAGCGTGCACTCCCCCGCGAACGCCGCGAGCACCTGCTGGTAGCCGAGCGCGCGGGACGCGGTGCGTCCTTCGCGCAGGCCGACGGCCTCCAGGGCACGCACCTCTTCGACGAGCCCGGCCTCCCACATGAGGTCCACCCGGCGGCTGATGCGCTCATCCAGTTCACGGCGGGCGACGTCCACGCCGAGGTAGAGGGTGTCGTAGACGTCGCGCCGGGCGTCCGGGTCGGGCAGGTGGGCGGTAAAGGGGCGGCCGGTGAGTTCGATGACTTCCAGCGCCCGCACAATGCGGCGTCCGTTGCCGGGCAGGATGGCCCGCGCCGCGTCGGGGTCGGCCGCGGCGAGCCTGCGGTGCAGCTCGCCGGACCCGGCGTCGGCCAGCTCCGCCTCCAGGCGCGCACGCACGGCCGGGTCGGTGCCGGGGAACTCCAGGGCGTCCAGCGCGCCGCGCACGTACAGGCCCGAGCCGCCGACGAGCACCGGCACCCGGCCCGCCGCCAGCAGTCGGTCGATCTCCGCCCGCGCCAGGCGCTGGTACTCGGCGACGCTGGCGGCCTCGGTGACGTCCCAGATGTCCAGCAGCCGGTGCGGCACCCCCTGCCGCTCGGCGCGCGACAGCTTGGCGGTGCCGATGTCCATGCCCCGGTAGAGCTGCATCGAGTCGGCGTTGATCACCTCGCCGCCCAGCTCCCGGGCGAGGACCACACCGAGGTCGGACTTTCCGGCCGCGGTCGGGCCGACGACGGCGATGACCTGCGGTACGGGGAGGGGAGAGGGAGAGGCGGGGCTGTTCACACCGGCCAGTTTCGCAAACGGCGCCACCCTCCGACGACTGGAGGGAGCACGCGCTGAGTGAGACGAGCGGGTGAACGCACGAACGGGCGACGTGACGCGCCGGGGTCACCGTCGTTGGCCCATCAAAGGTCGCGCCGCGTGGCGCCACTCGAGTTCTGGGGGAGTGGGAAGAGCTCTGAGGGGCAGATTCCGAGCAGCAGTCGGCCGGCGAAGCCGCGAACACCGAAAGCGGCGACGGCACCCGAACCACCTGAGTCCCCATCCCCAGGAAAGTGACCGCCATGAGCATGCTGGACAAGTTCAAGGCCCTGCTCGTCAAGCACGAGAGCAAGGTCGGCAAGGCAGTAGACGCGGCCGCCCGGACAGCCGACAAAAGGACCAAGGGCAAGTACAGCCGCCAGCTCAGGACGGGCAGCACGAAGGCCAAGCAGGCCGCGGCCCGGATGGCCGACGAGCACCGCAGGACGCACGGTGGTCCCGCGAGTCCGGGCGGTCCGCCCAGCCAGGGCGGACCTGGCGGTGGCCCGCAGGGCTACCGTGGGCCGGAGGGTCCGGGAGGCCAGGACGGGCAGCGGCCACCGGGCGGCCAGGGGTACTGACCGCCCCACCCACTCTGTCGTCACCGGCGCCAGGGCCATGGCCAATGCGCCCCACCCGGGGTCCGGAGCCCGTGACCGCCCGGAGGGGCGGCGTCAGGACCAGCAGGCCACGAAGTAGCCGACACCGTAGGGCGCGCTGTCGTACAGCAGCTTGCCGGACAGGCGCGCGTTGCCCACAGCAGCGGCCAGCACCTGCCAGCTCGCCCGGCCCGATACCTGGAGCTCATAGCCAAGCTCGGCGTCCAGCGCGCCCAGCACCGCCGCGTCGGCCGTGCCCAGCGCACGTGCGGTCTCCGCGTCGAAGGCGGCGGCGCGCTCGTCGAAGTACCCGGGGGCTTTCAGGGTGCGGCAGGCGCTGCCGTCACCCATCGCCAGGACGGCGATGCGCTCGCCGTCGGCGGCCAGCTCACGGCCGGTGGCCGCGCAGCGTTCGGGGGCCAGGGTCTCCGCCACGCCTACTCCCCGCACCGGCGCCGCGTCCCAGTCCGCGCGGGCCAGCAGCCAGGCGGCGACGGCGAGGGAGGAGGGCAGCGGCCGGTCACCGCCCGGACCGTGTCCGAGGGTGACGTCGAGGTCCACGCCGAAGCCGCGGAAGGAGCCGTGGCTTCCGGGCGGGAAGGTGCCGCGAGTAGCGGGATCGGCGGGGCCGACGACGACGAGCCGGTCGGGGCGGGCGGCGGCCAGAACGTCCAGTGCTTCGGCGCAGGCGGCCCGGGCGTCGTCCATCTCGTGGGCGGCGCCCCGCGCGACCTCGGGCACCAGCAGTGGGGGGCAGGGGCAGGCAGCGGCAGCGGCAAGCATGGGGCGCAGCCTAGCGCCGCCCGGCGGCTGTGACCCCCTATCCGGCCCGGTCCCGTGAATTCGGCAACGGGTGCGGACGGTCCCCCGGTTCACCGTCCGGATAGCCCGGCCACCCCGGTCCGGGCACGACCGGCCGCCCCGGCTTGCGGACGCCCGGCCTCTCCCCGGTCAGCAGACGCCGCACCCGCCAGGCTGCGCGGGCAGCGGCTCGGGGACGCCGACCTTCGGCAGCCCCAGCAGCACCCCCGGGCCCGCGGCACCGGCCGGGGCGGGGGTACGGGCCTCCCAGGCGTCACCGGCCCGGGTGCGGCGCACGCCGAGCGCGGGACCCTCGGCCAGCAGGTGGTGCGGCGCGGCGTAGGTGACCTCGACGCGCACCATGTCTCCGGGACGCACCGGCTCCGCGGGCCGGGTGAAGTGCACCAGCCGGTTGTCCGGCGCCCGGCCCGACAGGCGGCGCGTGGCCTCGTCCTTGCGCCCCTCGCCCTCGGCGACCAGCACCTCCAGGGTGCGGCCGACCTGCCGCTTGTTCTCCGCCCAGGAGATCTCCTCCTGCAGTGCGACGAGCCGCTCATAGCGCTCCTGCACCACGGCCTTGGGGATCTGGCCGTCCATCTCGGCGGCCGGGGTCCCGGGGCGCTTGGAGTACTGGAAGGTGAACGCCTGCGCGAAGCGGGCCTCGCGCACCACGTGCAGCGTCTGCAGGAAGTCCTCTTCGGTCTCCCCGGGGAAGCCGACGATGATGTCGGTGGAGATGGCCGCGTCCGGCAGGGCGGCGCGCACCTTGTCGATGATGCTCATAAAGCGCTCCTGGCGGTAGGAGCGGCGCATCTCCTTCAGCACCCGCGAGGAGCCGGACTGCAGCGGCATGTGCAGCTGCGGCATGACGTTCGGCGTCTCGGCCATGGCGGCGATGACGTCGTCGGTGAAGTCGCGCGGGTGGGGTGAGGTGAAGCGCACCCGCTCCAGGCCGTCGATCTCACCGCAGGCGCGCAGCAGCTTGCTGAACGCCTGCCGGTCGCCGATGTCGCTGCCGTAGGCGTTGACGTTCTGGCCGAGCAGGGTGATCTCGATGACGCCCTCGGCGACCAGCGCCTCGATCTCGGCGAGGATGTCGCCCGTCCTGCGGTCCTTCTCCTTGCCGCGCAGCTGCGGGACGATGCAGAAGGTACAGGTGTTGTTGCAGCCGACGGAGACGGAGACCCAGGCGGCGTAGGCGGACTCGCGCCGGGTGGGCAGCGTCGAGGGGAACGCCTCCAGGGACTCGGCGATCTCCACCTGCGCCTCGGCTCGCACCCGCGCCCGCTCCAGCAGCACCGGCAGCTTGCCCACGTTGTGGGTGCCGAAGACGACATCGACCCAGGGGGCCTTCGCGACGATGGTGTCCCGGTCCTTCTGCGCCAGGCAGCCGCCGACCGCGATCTGCATCCCGGGCCGCGCGGCCTTCTTCGGCGCCAGCTGCCCCAGGTTTCCGTACAGCCGGTTGTCGGCGTTCTCCCGCACCGCGCAGGTGTTGAAGACGACGACGTCCGCGCCGTCGGCGTCGCCTGGCGCGCGCACGTAACCGGCGTCCTCCAGCAGACCGGCCATCCGCTCGGAGTCGTGGACGTTCATCTGGCAGCCGAAGGTGCGCAGCTCATAGGTCTTCGCGGTCATCTCAGCAGTCATCTCAGTCGACCAGGGTACGCGTTCGCCTGGGCCCCGCGCCCGCCCGTCCCGCTCCCCCGCCTCCCCCGGGCTGTGCCCCTCCCGCTGCCTTCGCCTCCCGGGGCCGGCCCGCCCCTCCCGTTCCCCCGGCCGGGGGTGACAGGATCGGCCCATGCTCTCCGCCCGCGGCACCTCCTTCGGCGTCCGGCCCGGCGGACGCCGCGCGTTCGGCGCCGCCGTGGCCGTCGTGCTGGCGCTCGCCCTGCTCGGCTGGTGGATGGCGGCGGACTCCGGGCCACGTCCCGGTGGGCGGATCGTCTTCTCCACCGGCGCGCCCACCGGCGTCTACGAGCGGTACGGGGCGCTGCTGCGGGAGCGGGCGGCCGGGCAGCTGCCGGAGGTGGACATCGAGCTGCTGCCGAGCCAGGGCTCGGGGGAGAACATCGACCGCGTGCTGTCCGGCGAGGCCGACTTCACCATCGCGCAGGCTGACGCGGTCGCCGCCCGCCTGGCCCGCTCCGGCGCCGAGGCCGCAGGACTGCGGGCCTGCGCCCGGCTGTACGACGACTACGTGCAGCTCGTCGTCCCCGCCGACTCCCCCGTACGGCACGCGGCCGACCTGGCCGGGCTCCGGGTGGGCGTGGGCGAGCCGGAGTCCGGGGTGCGCCCCATCGCCCGCCGGGTGCTGGCCGCCGCCGGACTGGACCCGGACGAGGACATCACCGCCGCCTACGAGGGCATCGACACCCTGCCCGGGATGCTGGAGTCGGACCGGCTGGACGCGTTCTTCTGGACGGGCGGGCTGCCCACCACCGCGATCCAGCGGCTGGCCGGGCGCAGCGAGATCCGCCTGGTCGAACTGGGCGACCTGGTACCGGCGCTGCACGCACAGGGGCGGCAGGCGCGGCACTACCGGGCGGCGGTGATGCCCGCCGACGCCTACCCGTCCGTGCAGCGCGGGGAGGGCATCGAGACGATCGCGGTGGCCAACCTGCTGGTGACGGCCGAGCGGGTGGACGCCGACGTCGCCGAAGCTCTGACCCGGGTGCTGATCAACAGCCGGGACGGCATCGCCCGGCAGGTGCACGCTGCCCAGCGCGTGGACCTGCGCACCGCGATCTACACCGACCCGGTGCCGCTGCACCTGGGCGCGCAGCGCTACTACCGCGCCGTCAAGCCCTGACGGCGCCATCGACAGGGCCACCGCCGAGGGCCACCGCGCAGGCGGCCAGCGCCTCGGCGTCCACCCCGGGCAGGACGGCGGCCAGGTGGCCATCGGGCCGCACCACCAAGCAGGTGTGCGGGGCGGCGCCCGGGTACGCCTCGGCGACCAGCAGCTCGGCGGGCAGCGGCAGCGCGCGCACGGCGGCGGCCAGCTGCGGCATGACCCCGGCGTGCATCCAGTGGCGGCTTTCCCACACCCGCGCCCCGGGCGCCACGAGCACCACCAGCAGTCCGCGCCCCAGCCGCCGCCGCAGCGGGCAGCGTTCCCCGCCGGGTGGGGTGACGGGAACGTCGTCCACGACGCCGCCCGGCGCGGTGGCCACCCCGAAGGCGGCGGAATCCGACGTCAGCGGGGAGTGCGCGTAGCCGCCGGGCGCGCCCAGCGTGCCCTCGCCGACGTGGCCGTCGGTGAGCAGGCCGAGCGGACCACGGCCGCCGGGGAGCAGCGAGCGCAGCGGACTCGTGTCCTGCACCAGCGGCAGCGCCTGGTCCAGCGCGCGCAGCCGGGCCACCGACGCACCGCGCCGCTCGGATTCGTAGCTGTCCAGCAGGGCGTCACCGGCACCGCCGTGCCAGGCCAGGGCCAGCTTCCACGCCAGGTTGTCGGCGTCGCGCAAGCCCTCGTCCACGCTCTGCGTGCCCAGCGCGCCCAGCAGCCGGGCCGCGTCCCCGGCGAGGAACACCCGGCCCTGGCGCCAGCGCCGCGCGATGCGCTGGTGCGCGGTGTGCACGCCGGTGTCGAGCAGTTCGTAGGCGGGCGGCGCGTCCGGGTCCGACCAGGCGGTCAGCGTGCGCTGGACGCGTTCGATGAGCACGTCCGGGGTGACGAGGTCGCCGCGCGGCGGCAGCCGCCAGTCCAGCCGCCACCGGCCGCCCGGCAGCGAGCGGGCGCTCACCTCGCCCCCGGCCCCGGGGAGCTCGCGGTGCAGCAGCGCCTCCTGGGGCCACGGCAGGGCGCAGCGCACCGTCGCCACCGCCCGCCGCTCCACCGAGGTGCGGCCCGGAAAGCGGACGCCGAGCAGCTTGCGGACGGTGGAGCGGGCGCCGTCGCAGCCCACCAGGTAGCTGCCCGACCAGGTGACGCCCAGCCCGCCCGCCGTGCGCGCGCGGACCCCGCCGGGGTGCTGCTCCAGCTCCGTCAGCCGCCGGTGCGGTACGACGTCGATCAGCTCGCTGCGGTGCGCGGCGGCGGCCAGCGCCCCGGTCAGTGTGTGCTGCGCGAGGTGGAAGGGCGCGGCACCGGGGGCGAACTCGACGTGGCGCACCGTCTGCCGACGCCGCAGCGTGCGCCACGCCCGCCAGTGGGTGCCGGACAACCCGGAGGATTCCGCCGACTCAGCTCCGCCCGCGAGGCGGTGTGCGAGCGCGGTGGTGTCGGGCCGCAGCACGCAGGTCCGCGCGGGACGGGGCTCGCTTGGGCCGTCACCGGCGTCCAGCAGCACCGAGGGCACCTCGTGCCGGGCCAGGGCAAGCGTCAGCGCGAGCCCCACCGGGCCCGCGCCGACCACGATCACCGGCTCCACGACAGCGGCTTCCGGCTCCCCACGCCCGGCTGGCGGGCCCCGCTGGAGGAGGGAAGTGGGCCACAGGGCCGGGAGTGGTGCGTGATCACACCGGTATGCAACCCACTGCCCGTTCGCCCGTCAAGTGACGGCCGTACGGGCAGTGGGCTGCGGGCGTTCGCCCGTCAGGTCTTGCGGACCTGCCCGTCCCCGCCCTCGGTCACCGGCTCGGGCCCGGCGTTCTCCAGCTCCTCCAGCTGCTCGGTGCCCACCACGGCACCGGAGGAGCGCTTGGCCCGGCGCAGGCGTCCCTCCAGCCAGCTGGCGAAGCTGGTGAGCAGAAAGTTGAGCAGGACGAAGAGCAGAGCGCACACGGCGTAGGCGGCGATGGTGTTGCCATAGTTGGCGCTGATCAGGCCAGCCGCGCGCAGCAGCTCGCTGAAGCCGAGCAGGGCGCCGCCGAGTGCGGTGTCCTTCACGATGACCACGAGCTGGCTGACGATGGCGGGCAGCATCGCGGTGACCGCCTGCGGCAGCAGGACAAAGGCCAGGATCTGCCACCTGCGCATACCGATCGCCTGCGCCGCGTCGGTCTGGCCCCGCGGCAGGGACAGGATGCCCGCGCGCACCACCTCGGCGAGGACGGAGGCGTTGTAGAGCACCAGGCCCGTGACGACGGCGTACAGCGGCCGGACCTCGCGGTCGATGTCGGTCCACATCGCGTAGCCGGTGTTGGCGAAGAACATCAGCAGCAGCACCGGGATGGCGCGGAAGAACTCCACGACGGCGCCTGCCGGTCCCCGCACCCAGGCGTGGGCGGAGAGACGGGCGATGCCGAGCCCGGCGCCCAGCGGGAGCGCGATGACCATGGCCAGCGCGGCGGCCTTGAGGGTGTTGACCAGACCCGGCAGGAAGTACGTCGTCCACACCCGCGAGTCGTCGACGAACGGCAGCCACTTGTCGGCTTCCAACTGGCCCTTATCGCCCATGGTGGACAGCACCCACCACAGTCCCAGTGCCGCCAGAGCCAGGAAACCGATCGTGTAGAGGACGTTGCGCACCCGTGCGCGTGGTCCGGGGGTGTCGTAGAGGACGGAACTCATCGCTTCACCGCCACGCGCTTGCTGAGCCGGCCGAGGAGCAGCCCCGTCGGCAGGGTCAGGAGGATGAAGCCCAGGGCGAAGGTGCTGAAGACCAGCAGCACCGCGTCGGACTCGTTTTCGATCATCTCGCTCATGAGGAACGCGGCTTCCGCCACGCCGATCGCCGAGGCGACCGTGGTGTTCTTGGTGAGAGCGATCAAGACATTCGCCAGCGGCGCGATCACGCTGCGGAAGGCTTGCGGCAGCACGATGAGCCGCAGCACCTGCCCGAACCCGAGGCCCAGCGCCCGTGCCGCCTCCGCCTGTCCCATTGGCACCGTGTTGATGCCCGACCGCACGGCCTCACAGACGAAGCTGGCGGTGTAGGCGGCCAGCCCCAGGATCGCCAGGCGGAAGTTGATGACCTCGAAGTCCTCGCCCAGCAACGCGATACCAAGCGTCTGGTTCAGCCCCAGGGAGCAGAACACGATGATGAGCGTCAGCGGTGTGTTCCGGACGACGTTGACGTACCCGGTGCCGAAGGCCCGCATCACCGGTACCGGGCTGACCCGCATGCCCGCGAGGATGGTGCCCCACACCAGCGCGCCGATGCCGGAGAAGACGGTGAGCTGCACCGTCACCCAGAACGCCCCGAAAAGGTCGTACCGTTCCAGATCAAGAAAGTCGAACACTGTCTACCGCGCTCTCACCTCAAGGAAAGCGGGCGCGCCAGGTGGCCCCGGCGCGCCCGGTGGTCGTCTGCCGCCTGTGGGTCAGCTCTTCTCGGTGATCTCCGGAGCCTCACCCGGGTCGTAACCCGCCGGGCCGAAGTGCTCCTCCACCGACTCCTTCCAGGTGCCGTCCTCGACCATCTTCTCGAGGGCGGCGTTGACGTCGCTCTGGAGCTCGGTGTCGCCCTTCTTCATGCCGACGCCGTAGTGCTCGTCTTTGAGGCTCAGCCCGGCGAGCTTGAACTTGCCTTCGTGCTGCGACTGCGCGGCGTATCCGGCGAGGATGGCGTCATCGGTGGTGATCGCGTCCACGGCGCCGTTCGTCAGGCCGGTCAGGCACTCGGAGTAGGTGCCGTAGGTCTGCAGGTTCGTGTCGGAAGCCAGCTTCTCCTTGATGTTCTGCGCGGAGGTGGAGCCCTTGACTGAGCACAGCTTTTTATCGTTGAGGTCCGTCGCCTCGGTGATGCCTTCCTCGTCCGCCCGGATCAGCAGGTCCTGGTGGGCGATCATGTAGGGCCCGGCAAAGTTGACCTTCTCCTTGCGCTCCGGAGTGATCGAGTACGTCGCGACGACGAGGTCCACGTCACCGCGGGAGATGAGGTTCTCGCGCTCCGCGCTGGGCGCCTCGACCCAGTCGATCTGGCCGGGCTCGTAGCCCAGTTCGCCGGCGATGTAGGTGGCGACATCGACGTCGAATCCCTCATAGCCGCCGTCCTTGGCCTTCAGGCCCAGACCGGGCTGGTCGAACTTGATGCCGATCGCGATCTTGTCGCCATCGCCGCCATCCCCGCCGTCACCGCTGCCGCCGCCGCACGCGGTAGCGGTGAGGGAGAGGGCGAGGACGGCCGCGGCGGCGGCACCAGTGGTACGGAGTCTCATGATGCGTTTCCCTTGGTGAACTAGGTGAAATGGCGAGCGGGCCGGCCCGTCGGATGCGGCGCCCAAAGAAGCGTGTCAGTGCGCGAGGATCTTCGACAGGAAGTCCTTGGCCCGGTCACTGCGCGGGTTGTTGAAGAACTGGTCCGGGGTGGCCTCTTCGACGATCCGGCCGTCAGCCATGAAGACGACGCGGTTCGCGGCCGAGCGGGCGAAGCCCATCTCGTGGGTGACGACAACCATCGTCATCCCGTCACGTGCCAGCTGCTGCATGACCTCCAGGACCTCGTTGATCATCTCCGGGTCCAGCGCGGAGGTCGGCTCGTCGAAGAGCATGACCTTCGGCTCCATCGCCAGCGCCCGGGCGATCGCCACGCGCTGCTGCTGGCCGCCGGAGAGCTGCGCGGGGTACTTGTCCGCCTGGTTGCCGACGCCCACCCGGTCCAGCAGGGCGCGGGCGCGTTCGTCGGCCTCCTTCTTGGGCTTCTTGCGCACCTTGAGCTGGCCGAGCGTCACGTTCTCCAGCACCGTCTTGTGCGCGAACAGGTTGAAGGACTGGAAGACCATGCCGACGTCGGCACGCAGTCTGGCCAGTTCCCTGCCCTCGGCGGGCAGCGGGTGCCCGTCGATGGAGATCGTGCCGGAGTCGATCGTCTCCAGCCGGTTGATGGTGCGGCACAACGTGGACTTGCCGGACCCCGAGGGACCGATCACGACGACCACCTCGCCCCGGGCGATCGTCAGGTCGATGTCCTGGAGCACGTGCAGCGCACCGAAGTGCTTGTTGACCTGGTCCAGGACGACCAGCGGCTCGCCCGCGGATGCGGCGCCCTCGTCCTTCGTCACCGATACTGCGCTCATCGGCGTCACTCGCTCCGTCCTCATCGGTTGAGGGGACCTTAATGAGGTGCCCGAACCGGCGTCATCACATCTGAGGGGAAATTGAGCATAACGATCTGGACACCGGCAACCACGGTGCGTAACAGGAGGTTCCGGGCGCGTTCCGGCTGCATAACGGTGGCCCGAGCTGGTCCGGGCTGCCTTGACGTGCGGGCGTGCGATCGGCGTGGATGCTAGGTAACGGCACGCTGGCGAGCGGCGTAAGACCGGCGGAACGAGGACGGCGACCAGCGGCGGTGGGCGCCGCGCGCGGACGGGAGGCGGCATGCGGCTGCTGCTGGTGGAGGACGACGACCACGTCGCCGCCGCCCTGTCCGCCGTGCTCACCCGGCACGGGTTCCGGGTCGTGCACGCCCGCAGCGGCGAGGAGGCGCTGGAGCACCTGCTGCCCGACGCCGACCGTGCCCCGTTCTCGGTGGTGCTCCTCGACATCGGCCTGCCCGACCAGAACGGTTTCGAGGTCTGCGGCCGCATCCGACGCCAGAGCGGCACACCGGTAATCATGGTGACGGCGCGGGCGGATGTGCGCTCCCGCATCCACGGGCTCAACCTCGGCGCCGACGACTACGTGGTCAAGCCCTATGACACCGGCGAGCTGCTGGCCCGCATCCACGCCGTCAGCCGGCGCTCGCCCGCTCCCGAAACGGGCGCTGGGGAGGCAGCCGGTTCCGCAGGCGCGCCGGAGCGGCCTGATGCCGACCGTGTGGACGCGGGCGGTCAGGCCGCCGAGCCGGGCCTGCGCATCGGCCCGGTGCTGATCGAACCCGCCGGGCGCCGGGTGAGCGTCGGCGGCCAGGACGTGGCGCTGACCCGTAAGGAGTTCGACCTGCTCGCCCTCCTCGCCCAGCGGCCCGGCGTCGTCTACCGGCGCGAACAGATCATCAGCGAGGTGTGGCGCACCAGCTGGGAAGGCACGGGGCGCACGCTGGAGGTCCACGTCGCCTCGCTGCGCGCGAAACTCGGGCTGCCCGCCCTGATCGAGACCGTGCGCGGCGTCGGCTACCGGCTGTCCGCCCCGGCCGTCTGAGCCGGTAGCCTGCCGCGGTGCGTGCCCGCCTGCTGCCGCTGCTCATCGTCCTGATGGCCGGTGTGCTCCTCGCGCTCGGCTTTCCGCTAGCCGCGAGCATGGCCGCCGCCCAGCAGCAGCGCCTGGTGATCGACCGCATCGACGACACCGCGCGGTTCGCCGCCCTCGCGCAGTTCGTCACCGAACGTCCGCCCCCCGAGGGTCGCGCGAACGCCGAGCGGCGGGTCGCCGAGGAGGCGCAGGACGAGCGGCTGGCCACACTCACCCAGGAACTGGCCCGCTACCACGAGCTCTACGGCATCCGCGCGGCTGTCTTCTACCGCGACGGGCGGGCGATGGCCGCCGCACCCGACGGATGGCGGATACCCCGCGCGGGCCAGGGGGCGGCAGCGTTCGCCGAGGCGCTGGCCGGGCGGCGCAGCCACGACCCGCCGCAGGTGTGGCCGTGGCAGACCAGCCGCATCGCCGTCGCCTCACCGGTCATCCGGGACGGCGACGTGGTAGCCGTCGTGCTGACCGACTCGCCCACCGGACCACTGCGTTCCCGCATCCTGCGCGCCTGGCTGCCGCTGGCGGCGGGTGAGGCAGCCGCGATGCTGCTGGCGCTGGGCGCGGCCTCCCGGCTGGCCGGGTGGGTGCTGCGGCCGGTGCGCGACCTGGACAAGGCCGCGCACGACATCAGCACCGGGCGGCTCACCTCGCGCGTCGCCGCGGCCGGCGGGCCGCCGGAACTGCGGCGGCTGGCGCACTCCTTCAACGAGATGGCCGACCACGTCGAGGACATCCTGGAGCAGCAGCGGGCATTCGTCGCCGACGCCTCGCACCAGTTGCGCAACCCGCTGTCCGCGCTGTTGCTGCGGATCGAACTGCTGGGCCTTCAGCTGCCGGAGGGCAGCGCGGACTTCGCCTCCGTACAGAGCGAGGGCAAGCGGCTGGCCCGGGTGCTCGACGACCTGCTCGGGCTGGCGACGGCCGAGCACAGCCGCACCGACCTGCGGCTGACGGACGTGGGCGAGATCGCCGCCGAACGCGTCGCCGCCTGGCGCCCGGTGGCCGAACGCAAAGGCGTCACGCTGAACTCCGCCGGGGCCACCGCCGTCACCGCCTGGGCGGACCCGGTGGCCCTGTCCAGCGCGCTGGACGCCGTGGTGGACAACGCGGTGAAGTTCACGCCCGGGGGCGCGGCCGTCACCGTGTCCGTCGCGGCGGCGGGCGACCAGGTCACCATCGAGGTCGCCGACGGCGGGCCGGGCCTGACCCCGGACGAGCTGGAACGCATCGGTGACCGCTTCTGGCGCAGCAGCCGCCACCAGAACGTCTCCGGCTCCGGCCTGGGCCTGTCCATCGCCCGCGCCCTGCTCGCCGCAGGCGACGCCACCCTGGCCCACACACCCGGCGACCCGAACGGCCTCCGCGCGACACTCACCCTCCCCCGAACGGCACCCTGATCACACCCCCGGTCTCCGACGCCAGGACCCACGCACGTCGCCTCGCGCGGCCCTTGGCCGCCCAACGCCTGCCGCAACGTGGCCAGCGCGGGTGCCACCCCGACGGGATGCCTCCCGCCGCAGCACGCCTCGCCGCCCCAGCCAGGACACGGCTCCCGCAGTCGTCCCAGCCCGGAGCTTCAGCGTGTTGTCCCGGCACGCTGGGATCGGGACCTGCGATCACCTAAGCCTCCGGCAGGTACTCCTCCAGCAGCTCCGTATCCTCCTCGTCCTCCGCCTCCAGGGCCTGGCGGACGACGCGCAGCGCCAGACCCTCGGGATAGCCACGGCGGGCGAGCAGGCCAGCGAGGCGGCGCACCCGCTTGTCTGGGGGCAGGCCCCGGGTGGAGCGGAGCTTGCGGTCAACCAGCGCGCGGGCTGTCTCCTCCTCCTGCGCGGAGCCGAGCTGGCCCAGCGCGTCGTCGATGACCGCCGCGTCCACGCCCCGGGTGCGCAGCTCGCGGGCCAGCGCCCGGCGGGCCAGGCCCCGGCTGTGGTGCCGGGATTCCACCCAGGCGTCGGCGAAGCTCGCGTCGTCGATCAGCCCCACCTCCTCGAAGCGGGACAGCACCTCCTCGGCTGCCTCGTCCGGGATCTCCCGCTTGCGCAGGGCTTCGGCGAGCTGGGCCCGGGTGCGGGGCGTGCCCGTCAGCAGCCGCAGGCAGACAGCGCGCGCCCGCTCCACCGGGTCCTGCGGCGGGTCCTTTGAGCCCTGGGGCGTGGGCGGTGCCGTCTCCTCGGCCCTCGACGAGGAGACGGCACCGCCGTCTTGGGGTGGCGGGCTGCTCGGGGCGCTGTGCTCCGGCCAGTCGGTACGCCGTGTCATACCGTGCCCGGGTCAGCTCTTGGCCGGGCTGGCGGACTTGGCGGCCCTCCCCTTGGCAGCCGTCGCCGGTGCGGACTTGGCGGCGGGCTCAGCGGCCGGTGCCGTGCCTGTGGCCGCGTCCGGGCCCGGCTCGACCACGGGTTCCTGTGGCCGCACGCCGATGCCCAGCTTGTCCTTGATCTTCTTCTCGATCTCGTTGGCCAGATCCGGGTTGTCGCGCAGGAAGTTGCGGGCGTTCTCCTTGCCCTGGCCCAGCTGGTCGCCCTCGTAGGTGTACCAGGCTCCGGACTTGCGGATGAAGCCGTTCTCCACGCCCATATCGATCAGGCCGCCCTCACGGCTGATGCCCATGCCGTAGAGAATGTCGAACTCCGCTTGCTTGAAAGGCGGAGCGACCTTGTTCTTCACGACCTTGACCCGGGTGCGGTTGCCCACCGCGTCCGTGCCGTCCTTCAGCGTCTCAATGCGGCGGATGTCCAGCCGCACCGACGAATAGAACTTCAGCGCGCGGCCACCGGTCGTGGTCTCGGGGCTGTTGTGCACCATCACGCCGTCGACGAAGTAATTGTGGGTGCCCTCCACTTCGATGTCGAACTTGCGCATGGACCGGGTCGGCGGCTTGACGTGAATGTCCAGCACACGGGAGGCGACGAGCCGCTGGGCCTCTGCCGAGAACTGTGGCTCGACGGTGAACTGGCCACGGAAGCGGGGGAGAAGCTTGTATTCCATCGAAGGGTGGATGTAGGGCGCCACCAGCTTCTGGAAAGCAGCGGACGCCTCGGTGGAGAACTGGAGCACGGCCACCTGCCGTGCTCCGGAGAGGCGCAGCTTCACATCAAGACCGTGGGTGTCACGCAGATAGTCGACGATACGGTCACGCGAGCCCTCGCTCATCGCCTCCACGCAGATTTCGACCCGCCCGCTGCCGCCCTCGGTACGCGCCTGGAGGCCCTGGGAACGCACGGTGAAGCAGCCGTCGTCCATGTACCAGACCGCCAGCGCGAGCGGCGTCATGGCCTTGAGATGTTCCCAGGTGATGTGCTTCTTGCCGTCCCCGAAGTAGACGACCTGCCGCAGCTCCTCCAGCTCGGGGAGGGGTGTGAAGTCGGCGAAGACCGCTCCCTTGGCATTCGTGCTGCGGGTGCACCCGATGTTGCCGAGCAGTGACACCTTCCAGTCAAGGTAAGCGGCCTGCTCAGCGCCATGCCCCATCCGGAAGCGCACACCTGAGCGCTCGCGCCGGTCGGGCGACAGGCTGCCGTCCCCCATCACGGAACCGAGAATCATCTGTTCCTGCTGGGTGCTGAGCAGCTTCTTCTCGGCCAGCAGCACCCGGTCTCCGGCAAGGAGCTCACCGGCCTCACGCCAGCCCCCTGGCGTGCGAACGAGGTGGTTCTCGGTGGCCGCGAACCGCGCCCTGCCGTTGCCCCCGGACCTGGCCACGGTGAACTGCAGGAACCGCTCGGCATCGCCGTTGTCGAACCAGTTGGTGATGCGGCGCGGCACGATCCGGTCGGCCTCGGGGTCGTAAGACAAGACCTCCACGTCCATCTTTTGACGGACGATTTTGCCGATCTTCTCTTGAGTGCCGTCCGCGAGGGTGACCTTTGTCCCGTAGGACATGCACCCGAACATGACGCCGACCTTCTCGCGGAGCTGGTTGATGAAGATCGCTGTCGTCTTCGACTGGCTCAGGGCACCGGTGATCTTGCGCAGCGCCTGGCTCATCAGGCGGGCCTGGAGACCGACGTGGGAGTCACCCATCTCGCCCTCGATCTCCGCGCGCGGCACCAGGGCCGCCACCGAGTCGACCACGATCAGGTCCAGCGCGCCGGACCTGATCAGCATGTCGGTGATCTCCAGCGCCTGCTCGCCGTTGTCCGGCTGGGAGAGGATCAGCTGATCGACGTTCACTCCGAGCTTCTTGGCGTACTCCGGGTCCAGCGCGTGTTCAGCGTCGACGAAGGCGACCGTGCCGCCGGCCTTCTGGGCGTTGGCCACCGCGTGGAGCGTGAGTGTCGTCTTGCCCGAGGACTCCGGGCCGTAGACCTCCACCACGCGCCCGCGTGGCAGGCCGCCGACGCCGAGCGCGACGTCCAGCGCGGTCGATCCGGTGGGGATGACCTCGATGGGCTCGTTCGGCCGCTCGCCCAGGCGCATCACGGCGCCCTTGCCGAACTGCCGTTCAATCTGCGCGAGCGCGGCGTCGAGCGCCTTCTCACGGTCGGTTCCTGCCATGGGTGCCACCGGTTTCTGGTTCGTTCGCTTCACGTCCGCCGACGCTAGCGGCTGCCACTGACAAGCGGCCCGGGCAGCCCCCGGCCCGTTTCCGCCGCCACCCATGGGAATCGATGTTCGATTTGTGTGTCAAGTTGCCGCGCCGACCCTGTGGAGAACGACAAAAAGGCTGGTCAGAGGCGTTGGGGAGGGGCGCTGGTGCTGCTCAGCGGCTGGTCAGCGCAGCTCTGCGGGCACGTCCACCGCCCGGCACACTCCGCGCCAGACCTCCTTCGCGCTCCACCCCGCGTCCAGCGCCTCGTGGACCGTGCGACCGCCCAGTTCGGACATCACGTGGTCGCGCGCGAAGGAGTCGGCGTACGCACCGCCGAAGTGCGCCGCCATCCGCTCCCAGAAGTCCGTCAGCCGCATGCCTTCCAGTATCACGCAGGCGGGCGCGGCAGCCGGGCGCGGAGCCGTTGTCAGTGGTCCGGTGCACGATGGGGGCATGGGTCACCCGACGGCTCACCCAGCCCTGGACGGCTTCTCCCCCGCGACGCGCGCCTGGTTCGCGGGGGCCTTCCGCACGCCCACCGCCGCCCAGGAAGGCGCGTGGCAGGCACTGCGCGAGGGCGCGGACGCGCTGGTGGTGGCGCCCACGGGTTCCGGAAAGACGCTGGCCGCGTTTCTGGCCTCGCTGGACCGGCTGACAGCCGAGCCGCCGCCCGCCGACGCGCTCAGGCGCTGCCGTGTCCTGTACGTCTCACCGCTGAAGGCACTGGCCGTGGACGTCGAGCGGAACCTGCGCAGCCCGCTGACGGGCATCCGGCACGAGGCGCTGCGTCTGGGCCTGCCCGAGCCTGACGTGCGGGTGGCGCTCCGCTCCGGTGACACCCCGGCCGCTGAGCGCCGCTCGATCTCCCGTCGCCCGCCGGACATCCTGATCACCACGCCCGAGTCGCTGTTCCTGATGCTGACCTCGCAGGCCCGCGAGGCGCTGAGCGGCGTGGAGACGGTGATCCTGGACGAGGTGCACGCGGTGGCGGGTACCAAGCGCGGCGCCCACCTGGCCCTGTCGCTGGAGCGGCTGGACGCGCTGCTGGAGCGTCCGGCGCGCCGGGTGGGCTTGTCCGCGACGGTGCGCCCGGTGGAAGAAGTCGCCCGCTTCCTGTCCCCGCAGCGCCCGGTGAAGATCGTGCAGCCGCCCGCCGGGAAGGAGTTCGCGCTCTCGGTGGTCGTCCCGGTGGAGGACATGGGCGAGCTGGGCGGTTCCCCGGCGCCGGACGCGGAGGAGATGAGCGCCAAGCCGTCGATCTGGCCGTCCGTCGAGGAGCGCATCACCGATCTGGTGCAGGCGCACCGTTCCACGATCGTGTTCGTCAACTCCCGGCGGCTGGCCGAGCGGCTGTGCAACCGGCTGAACGAGATCGCCCACGAGCGGGCGACGGGTGAGCCGCTGCCACGGGACCAGTCCCCCGCCGAGTTGATGGGCGGTTCCGGCGCGGCGGGGGGTGCGCCGCCGGTGCTGGCCCGCGCGCACCACGGCTCGGTGTCCAAGGAGCAGCGCGCGCAGGTCGAGGAGGAGTTGAAGGCGGGGCGTCTGCGGGCCGTGGTCGCCACCTCCTCACTGGAGCTGGGCATCGACATGGGTGCGGTGGACCTGGTGGTGCAGGTCGAGTCGCCGCCGTCGGTGGCCAGCGGATTGCAGCGGGTAGGGCGGGCCGGGCATCAGGTGGGGGCGGTCTCGGCGGGCGTCGTCTTCCCCAAGTACCGGGGTGACCTGGTGCAGTCGGCGGTGGTGACGGAGCGGATGCGGCAGGGGGCCATCGAGGCGCTGCGCGTTCCGGCGAACCCGCTGGACGTGCTGGCGCAGCAGCTGGTGGCGATCACCGCGATGGACAGCTGGGACGTGGACGAGCTGCTGGCGCTGGTGCGGCGGGCCGCGCCGTTCGCCGCACTGCCGGAGTCCGCGTACACCGGGGTGCTGGACATGCTGGCGGGCCGCTACCCCTCCGACGCGTTCGCCGAGCTGCGCCCGCGCGTGGTGTGGGACCGGGTGGCGCACACCGTCACCGCCCGGCCTGGTGCGCAGCGGCTCGCGGTCACCTCCGGCGGGACCATTCCCGACCGTGGCCTGTTCGGCGTCTTCCTCGCGGGGGCGGACCCCAAACGCGGCGGCGGCCGGGTGGGCGAGCTGGATGAGGAGATGGTGTACGAGTCGCGGGTGGGGGATGTCTTCACGCTCGGCACCACTTCCTGGCGCATCGAGGACATCACACGGGACCGGGTGCTGGTCTCGCCCGCCCCCGGCGTCCCGGGGCGGCTGCCGTTCTGGAAGGGGGATCAGCTGGGGCGCCCGCTGGAGCTGGGCCGGGCGCTGGGCGGGTTTCTGCGCGAGGTGGGCGCACTGGAGGAGGACGCCGCCCGGGCCCGGCTGGCCGATGCCGGTCTGGACGAGCTGGCGGTGGGCAACCTGCTGGCGTACCTGGCCGAGCAGCGGCAGGCGTGCGGCCACATCCCGGATGACCGGACGATCGTCGTGGAACGCTTCCGGGACGAGCTGGGTGACTGGCGCGTCGTCGTGCACTCTCCCTTCGGCGCCCAGGTGCACGCGCCGTGGGCGCTGGCGCTCGGCGCGCGGCTGACCGAGCGGTACGGGCTGGACGCGCAGGTGATGCACGCTGACGACGGCATCGTGCTGCGCCTGCCCGACGCCGACCTGCTGGGGCTGGACGCCCCGGAGGGCGCGCTGGAGGCGGGCAGCGCCTTCGACGACGAACAGGCGCCCGTCGGTGCGCGGGATGTGCTGTTCGAGCAGGCCGAGGTGGACCAGCTCGTCACCGATCAGGTCGGCGGTTCGGCCCTGTTCGCCGCCCGTTTCCGCGAGTGCGCGGCGCGGGCCCTGCTGCTGCCGCGCCGCGATCCGGGCCGGCGTACGCCGCTGTGGCAGCAGCGTCGTCGCGCCTCGCAGCTGCTTCAGGTGGCGAGCGAGTTCGGTTCGTTCCCGATCGTGCTGGAGGCGGTGCGCGAATGTTTGCAGGACGTGTTCGACGTGCCCGGCCTCGCCGAGCTAATGGGCGACGTGGCGGCGCGCCGGGTGCGGCTGGTGGAGGTCACCACGCGCGAGCCCTCGCCCTTCGCGCGCTCCCTGCTGTTCGGCTACGTCGCCCAGTTCCTCTACGAGGGTGACACTCCGCTCGCTGAGCGCCGCGCCGCCGCCCTCTCGCTGGACTCGCGCCTGCTGGCGGAGCTGCTGGGCCGCGCCGAGCTGCGCGAGCTGCTGGATGCCGAGGTGCTGGCGGAGCTGGAGGCCGAGCTGCAGTGGCGCACCGGGGAGCGCCGCGTGAAGGATGTCGAGGGGGTGGCCGACGCGCTGCGGCTGCTCGGGCCGCTGACGGGCGGCGAGCTGGCCGAGCGCGGCGCCGACCCGGGGTGGGCGCCCCAGCTGGTGGCGTCCCGCCGGGCCATCGCCGTGCGCGTCGCCGGAGTCGAGCACTGGGCGGCGGTCGAGGACGCGGGCCGGTTGCGGGACGCGCTGGGCGCGGCGCTGCCCGTGGGCGTCCCGGAGGCGTTCACCGAGCCGGTGCCCGACCCGCTGGGTGATCTCCTCGCCCGCTTCGCCCGCACCCACGGCCCGTTCACCACGGAGCAGGCCGCGGCCCGGTTCGGGCTCGGGCAGGCCGTGGCGGACGGCGCGCTGCACCGCATGACGGCGGAGGGCCGGCTCGTCCGGGGCGAGTTCCACCCTGCGGGGGCCGGGCAGGAGTGGTGTGATCCGGTGGTGCTGCGCAGGCTGCGGCGCCGCTCGCTGGCCGCGCTGCGCGAGGAGCTGGAGCCGGTTCCGGCCACGGCGCTCGCGGCGTTCCTGCCGCGCTGGCAGCACGTGGACGGCGGCGGGCTGCGCGGGATTGACGGGCTGGCCCGCGCCGTCGAACAGCTGCAAGGGGCGGCTGTGCCCGCCTCCGCGCTGGAGCGGCTGGTGCTGCCGAGCCGGGTGGCGGGCTACACGCCCGCGCTGCTGGACGAGCTGACGACGGCCGGTGAGGTGGTGTGGGCCGGGGCTGGTGCGCTGCCGGGCAAGGACGGCTGGGTGGCGCTCTGCCCGGCTGACGTCGCGCCGCTGCTGCTGCCCGAGCCGCACCCGCTGGAGCTCGGCCCGTACCACCGCGCCGTGCTGGACGCGCTGGCGGGCGGATACGGGTTGTTCTTCCGGCAGCTCGCCGAGCGGGTCCGGGCGGGGGAGCCGGAGGCCACCGACGCACAACTCGCCGACGCCGTGTGGGAGCTGGCCTGGTCCGGCCGCCTGACCAACGACAGTCTGGCCCCGCTGCGCAGCCTGCTCGGCTCGGGGCGTACCGCTGGTTCCACCGCGCACCGGGCCCGGCGTCCGGCGCCGCGCGGCCGGTACGGTTCCCTCGCCCTGCGTACCGCCGGGGCGGGTAATCCGGGCGGGCAGGGGGCGGCGCGCGGCGGACCGCCTACGGTCGCCGGCCGCTGGTCGCTGCTGCCGCCCCGCGCAAGCGCGCCGGAGGACGCCACCGTCCGCGCCCACGCCACCGCGCGCACCCTGCTGGACCGGCACGGCGTCGTCACTCGCGGCGCCGTCGCCGCCGAGGGGGTGCCCGGCGGCTTCGCGGCCGTCTACCGGGTGCTGTCGGCGTTCGAGGAGAGCGGGCAGGCCCGGCGCGGCTACGTGGTGGAGCACCTGGGCGCCGCCCAGTTCGCGATGGAGGGTGCGGTGGACCGGCTGCGCGCCCTGCACACCGCCCGCGAGCGGGAGCGTGCGCCACGGGCCGTGGTGCTCGCGGCGGCCGACCCGGCGAACGCCTACGGTGCCGCGCTGCCCTGGCCGGAGCCGCCTGAGGGTGCCGGGCACA
This sequence comes from Streptomyces sp. JJ66, assembly GCF_019303495.1. Classification (GTDB taxonomy): domain Bacteria; phylum Actinomycetota; class Actinomycetes; order Streptomycetales; family Streptomycetaceae; genus Streptomyces. The sequence goes on from NZ_JAEVFI010000001.1 coordinate 441,223, forward strand.
AGCCGGGCCGCAAGGCGGGCGCACTGGTGGTGCTGGTGGACGGCGAGCTGGTGCTGTACCTGGAGCGCGGCGGCAAGTCGCTGCTGGGCTGGGGAGCGGGGGCGGCGCTGGAGGCGGCCACGGCGGCCCTGGCCGAGGCCGTGCGGGCCGGGATGCTGGGTTCCCTCACCGTGGAGCGGGCTAACGGCGCATCGGTGCTGACGGCGCCGCTGGGCCGGGTGCTGGAAGCCGCCGGTTTCCACGCCACCCCGCGCGGTCTGCGGCTGCGGCCGTGATACCGGGCCGCACCGGGCGGGGGCCTGAGAAGCTGGTCCCATGCCCGAGGGAGATACGGTCTGGCGCACCGCGCGACGCCTGGACGAGGCGCTGTCCGGCGCCCGGCTGGAGCACGGTGAGCTGCGGGTTCCGGCGTTCGCGGCGGCGGAGCTGGCTGGCCGGGTGGTGCTGGAGACCCTGCCGCGCGGCAAGCACCTGCTGACGCGGCTCAGCGGTGGCCTCACTCTGCACTCGCACCTGCGGATGGACGGCGCCTGGCGCCTCTACCCGGCGGGCGACCGCTGGACGGGCGGACCGGGCCACGAGATCCGCGCGGTGCTCGCCTCGGCCACCACCGCGGCGGTCGGCTACCGGCTGCCGGTGCTGGAGCTGCTGCCCACCCCGGCTGAGCCGGACGCCGTCGGGCACCTTGGCCCGGACCTCCTCGGCCCCGACTGGGACGCCGCCGAAGCGCTGCGACGGCTGCGCACCGTCCCGGAGCGCGCGATCGGTGAGGCCCTGCTGGACCAGCGCAACCTCGCCGGGGTGGGCAACGTCTACCGCTCCGAGCTGTGCTTCCTGACCCGCGTCCTGCCCTGGACGCCGGTCGCGGACGTGCCGCACCCCGAGCGCCTGCTACGGCTGGCGCAGCGCCTGCTGGAGGTGAACAAGACCCGGGCTGAGCGCTGCACCACCGGGGACCGCCGCCGCGGCCGCATGCTGTGGGTCTACGGCCGCCACCGCAAACCCTGCCTGCGCTGCGGCACGCCCGTTCGCCGCGCCGAAGCCCCCGGCCCCCACGGCTCCTCCCGCCCGCTGTACTGGTGCGCCCACTGTCAGCGGTGAGGGGAGCGAAGGCGAGATCTGGGCACGGTGTCCCCAAGGTGGACACCGTGCACGTCTGGGGCCGTCCCGGGCCTGCCGGTGGCTTCGCGTGCCTGCACGGGTGGCCGCCTCGGGGCTGAAACGCACGGTGCCGAGGCCCGGGGGCCTCGGCACGCGGTGTCGAACGTAAGGGTGGTCAGGCGGCGACGACGTCCACGGCCTCCTGGGGCCGCTTGATCGTCACGCGCTCGTCCGGCCGACCGGTGACGGAGGTGACCGACACCGGGTTGAGCATGGGCCGCATCGGCGCGGGTACCGCATCGCTGGCGGCCGACTGAGCCAGCTCGGCCAGGGCCAGTTCGTCGCTGACCTCACGCATCAGCTCGGACATCGGGACGTCCAGCGCGTCACAGATAGACGACAGCAGCTCGGAGGAAGCCTCCTTCTGCCCCCGTTCCACCTCGGACAGGTAGCCGAGTGAGACGCGCGCGGATGCGGAGACTTCGCGCAGGGTACGGCCCTGACGCTGGCGCTGCCGACGCAGCACGTCACCCAGCAGGCGACGGAGCAGAATCATCGGTGGCTCCCTCCTCGGACCGTGGACCTGAATCCTTCATGCCCCACCGTACCGCCTACAACCGTGGCCGTGCGGGGAGCTATCTCGTGTTCACTCAGGGCTGCAAACATCCTTTCTCCCCTCGGTGTTCCGTACCCTGTCCCCCGGCCTTCCCCAGAACTTCCGCGCGCAGGAGGCGGAGAGCGGCCTGAACGCTGTCCCGCCGGATCCGCGCGCGGTCACCGTCGAAGTCCAGGCTGCGGGCACTCACCTCGCCGCCTGGTCCGGCGACGGCCACGTGGACCCGGCCGACCGGCTGCCCGTCCTGCGGATCGGGCCCGGCGACTCCGGTGGTGGCCACGCTCCAGTGGGTACCCAGCAGCTCCCGCACTCCACCCGCCATCTGCCGCGCGACGTCGGCGTTCACCGCGCCGCGCTCGGCGAGCAGCGTGCCGTCTACGCCCAGCAGGCGCGACTTCAGCTCGGTGGCGTAGGCGGTCACCGAGCCCGCGAAGGCCCGGGAGGCGCCGGGGACGGCGGTGAGGGCGGCGGCGACCAGCCCCCCGGTGAGAGATTCCGCCGCGCTGACCGTCTCCCCGCGCGCCACGAGGAGCCCGATCGCCGCTGCCGCGCTGTCGTCGGTCATGACGCCTGCTCCGCGGCCCGCCCGGCCCGGCGCAGCCGGGCGGCCTGGTGTACGTACTCCACCGCGCTGGCGACGGTCAGCACCACGGCGGCGGCCATGACCCACCAGCGCAGTGAGGCCAGCGGCCCGTCCAGCACGAGGATGTACATGCCGACGGCGACGCCCTGGAACAGCGTCTTGAGCTTGCCGCCCCGGGAGGCGGGGATCACCCCGTAGCGGATGACCCAGAACCGCATCAGCGTGATGCCCAGCTCGCGGCCCACGATGACGCCGGTCACCCACCAGGGCAGGTCGCCCAGTACGGACAGGCACACCAGCGCGGCGCCCATGATCGCCTTGTCCGCGATGGGGTCGGCGATTTTGCCGAAGTCGGTGACGAGGTCGTAACGGCGCGCCAGCTCACCGTCGAACAGGTCGGTGATCATGGCGACGGTGAACGTGGCCCAGGCCAGTGAGCGCCAGCCGGGGTCATGGCCGCCGTCGGCGACCATGAGCAGGACGAAGACCGGCACCAGGGCCAGCCGGAGCATGGTCAGGAGGTTGGCGATGTTCCACAGGCTCACGTTCCGGGCGGCGGTCCGGTGCGCCGGTGCCAGGGGACCGCTCCCGGCCGTGGAGGCCGGGATGCCTGTCATGGGGACGCCTCCTCCACGGTTGCCGGCTCAGCGACCAGGTCAACGCCCTCGGCCGCCAGCGCCTTCGCTTCGACCATACGTCCGGGGGTGAGCCCGGCGCAGCCGGGACCGGTCAGGCGTACCTGGCCGTCGGTCTCGGGTGCCTGGTGGGCGGCGCGGCCGAGTACGCCCTCGTCCGCGTCGACGCTCTCCACCAGCACCGACAGCCGCTCGCCCACCCGTTCCTCGGCACGCTGCGCGGTCAGCTCCTCGGCGAGCGGTGTGAGGTGCGCCAGCCGCTCGGCGACGGCTTCCGGTGCCAGCTTGTCGGCGTAGCCGGCGGCCTCGGTGCCGTCCTCGTCGGAGTAGCCGAAGACCCCGATGGCGTCCAGTCGCGCCCCGGTCAGGAAGCGCTCCAGTTCGGCGAAGTCGGCCTCGCGCTCACCGGGGAAGCCGACGATGAAGTTGGAGCGCACTCCGGCCTGCGGCGCCTTGGCCCGGATGGTCTCCAGCAGCTCCCAGAAGCGCTCGGTGTCCCCGAAGCGGCGCATGGCGCGCAGCACGGTGGGCGCGGCGTGCTGGAAGGACAGGTCGAAGTAGGGCGCGACGTTTTCGGTGCCGGCGAGCACGTCGATCAGGCCGGGCCGCAGCTCGGCGGGCTGCAGGTAGCTGACGCGGACGCGTTCGATGCCCTCGACGGCGGCCAGTTCGGGCAGCAGCGTCTCCAGCAGCCGGATGTCGCCGAGGTCCTTGCCGTAGGAGGTGTTGTTCTCCGAGACCAGCATGATCTCCTTCACGCCCTGCCCGGCCAGCCAGCGGGTTTCGCCCAGCACGTCAGCGGGGCGGCGGGAGACGAAGGAGCCCCGGAAGGAGGGGATGGCGCAGAAGGTACAGCGCCGGTCGCAGCCCGAAGCGAGCTTGACGGACGCGACGGGGCTGGTCTCCAGGCGGCGGCGCAGCGGGGCGCGGGGGCCGGAGGCGGGCGCCAGCCCGTCGGGCAGGTCGGCCGGAACGGAGTGCGGGGCCTCGCCGTGACCGGGCAGCGCCACGCCTGAGTCCTGCCGCTCGGCGGGGCTGATGGGCAGCAGCTTGCGCCGGTCGCGCGGGACGTGCGGGGTGTGCACACCGCCGGAGAGGATGGTCTGGAGCCGCTCGGAGATGTCGGTGTAGTCGTCGAAGCCGAGCACGCCGTCGGCCTCGGGCAGCGCCTCGGCCAGCTCCTTGCCGTACCGCTCGGCCATGCAGCCGACGGCGACGACGGCCTGGGTGCGGCCGGAGCTCTTGAGGTCACCGGCTTCCAGCAGTGCGTCGACGGAGTCCTTCTTGGCGGCCTCGACGAAGCCGCAGGTGTTGACGACGGCCACGTCGGCGTCGGTGGCGTCGGGCACGAGCTGCCAGCCGTCCGCTGCCAGCCGGCCCGCCAGCTCCTCGGAGTCCACTTCGTTTCGGGCGCAGCCGAGAGTGACCAGGGCGACGGTACGGCGATCGGGCATGCGCTCACCCTACTTCGTTCCGCCCCGCGCGACGGCCGGGCCCCGCTGGTGCGGAAACCCGGCCGGAGGGACGACAACGGACGACGGGGGCACGCGCAGGGGCACGCACAAGAGCCGTGGGCTCACCCCTGGGCCGGGTCCCCCTTGGTGTAGCTGACGCGCTGGACCTGGCCGACCTCCCCGACCGGCTCGACCTGCTTGCCGTTGACGAAGATCTGCACGGCGCCAGCGTTGCCGAGCACCAGGTCGATCTTCTCGTCGTCGGTGAAGGTCTCGCTCTCGCCGTCCTTGAGCACACCCTCATGCAGGTAGCGGCCGGTGTGGTCCTTAGCGGAGATCCAGCTGTTGCCGCCGTCCGCGACGAGCTTGACGGTCACCTTGTCGGCCGGGGCCGCGGCGATGGGGCTCTGAGTCGGCTCCGGTTCGGGCTCGGGTTCCTTCTCCTCGGCGGGCGCGCTCGGGGAGGCGGAGGCGGTTTGCTGGTCGGTGGCCACGGTGTCGCCGCCGTTGTCACCGCCGCCGAAGAAGGTGAAGCCGACGAAGCCGACGACTACGACGATCGCCGCGACCATGGCCGCCGTCCAGTTGGGGCGGCGGCGTTCGGGCTTGAGGCGTTCGGCTTCGAACAGTGGTGCGGCCTCGGTGGGCTGGGGGCGCCCGCCGTGCTCGGCGTCGTACCGCGCCACCAGGGGGTCCGGGTCGGCGCCGACGGCCTTGGCCAGGGAGCGGATGTGGCCGCGGGCGTACACGTCGCCGCCGCAGCGGGAGAAGTCGTCCTGCTCGATCGCGTGCACGATGGGGACACGCACGCGGGTCGCGGAGCTGACCTGTTCGACGGTCAGACCGGCGTCCACGCGGGCCTGGCTGAGAAAGCGGCCGAGAGTGGGCCGTTCCTCCTCGGGCAGGGCTGAAGTGCGGTCCTCTTCGGGTGAGTTGCCGGGGCTTCCGGGAGTGCCGATGGACACGAGGGCGCCTTTCGAGCGTGTAGCCACCTGCTGGGCATTCAGTCTAGAGGTGTCAGGAGCGGAGCGGGCAAGCGGGCGTACGGACTGTGTGGGCCATCGGGAGGGCCTGCCACCCGAAGGGCTGCCCCGTACCGCCACGCGGGAAGCGCGACGGACAAGGTGATGTTCCGCTTACCCGCTTAACGTGACGTATGGCATAACGAAACGGTTGCCCGGGTGTTCCTTACGGTTGGGCTTCGTCCCGGTCACGGCCTGGACTCGCCTGCCCGTCTCCCCCGTGCTCCCGCCCCCGCACGTCACGCCTCACCGCGGATCGTGGCCAGCACGCCGTCCAGGTCTTCGGGCTTCACCAGGACGTCGCGGGCCTTGGAGCCCTCACTGGGTCCGACGATCTCGCGGCTTTCCATCAGGTCCATCAGCCGCCCGGCCTTGGCGAAGCCGACGCGCAGCTTGCGCTGGAGCATCGAGGTGGAGCCGAACTGGGTGGAGACGACCAGCTCGGCCGCCTGGCACAGCAGGTCCAGGTCGTCGCCGATCTCCTCGTCGATCTCCTTCTTCTGCTTCTGCCCCGTGGTCACGTCGTCCCGGAAGACGGGCGCCATCTGCTCCTTGCAGTGCGCCACGACGGCGCGGATCTCGTCCTCGGTGACGAAGGACCCCTGCATACGGGTGGGCTTGCCCGCGCCCATGGGCAGGAACAGCCCGTCACCCTTGCCGATCAGTTTCTCCGCGCCCGCCTGGTCGAGGATGACGCGGCTGTCGGCGAGCGAGGACGTGGCGAACGCCAGCCGGGAGGGCACGTTGGCCTTGATGAGCCCGGTGACGACGTCCACCGAGGGGCGCTGGGTGGCGAGCACCAGGTGGATGCCGGCGGCGCGGGCGAGCTGGGTGATGCGCACCACGGCGTCCTCCACATCGCGCGGAGCCACCATCATCAGGTCCGCCAGCTCATCCACGATGACCAGCAGGTACGGGTAGGGCGACAGTTCCCGCTCGCTGCCCTCGGGCGCGCTGACCTTCCCGGCGCGGACAGCGTGGTTGAAGTCGTCGATGTGCCGGAAGCCGAACGCCGCGAGGTCGTCGTAGCGCAGGTCCATCTCGCGCACCACCCACTGCAGGGCCTCGGCGGCCTTCTTGGGGTTGGTGATGATGGGCGTGATCAGGTGCGGGATGCCCTCGTATGCGGTCAGCTCCACCCGCTTGGGGTCCACCAGCACCATGCGCACGTCCTCCGGGGTCGCCCGCATGAGGACCGAGGTGATCAGGCAGTTGATGCAGGAGGACTTGCCGGAGCCGGTGGCGCCCGCGATGAGGACGTGCGGCATGCGGGTGAGGTTGGCGTTGACGTAGCCGCCCTCGACGTCCTTGCCGAGCGCCACGACCATCGGGTGCTCCTCGCCCTGGGCGTGCGCCGAGCGCAGCACGTCCCCGACGTTGACCATCTCGCGGTCGGTGTTGGGGATCTCGATGCCGACGGCCGACTTGCCCGGGATCGGCGAGATGATGCGCACGTCGGGGCTGGCGACGGCGTAGGCGATGTTCTTGGTCAGCGCGGTGATCTTCTCCACCTTCACCGCGGGCCCCAGCTCCACCACGTAGCGGGTGACGGTCGGGCCGCGGGTGAAGCCGGTGACCGAAGCGTCCACCTTGAACTCGGTGAACACGGTGGTGAGCGAGTCGACGACGGCGTCATTGGCGGCGCTGCGGGTGCGCCCGGGGCCGCCGCGCTCCAGCAGGTCCAGTGCGGGCAGGGCGTAGGTGATGTCCCCGGAGAGCTGGAGCTGCTCGGCCCGCGCCGGCAGGTCCCCCGCGGGCTCGGGCGCGGGCTTGGTGAGGTCCGGCACCGAGCCCGTCGCACGCGAGGTGCCTCCCCCCTCCCCACGGCCGCTACCGGCGCGGCGCCGGACGGGTGCGGCGTCCACCTCCCCCGAGTGCTCGTCCTCCTCCGCGCGCTCGGCGGAGACGGTCGAGCTGATCCCGGCGACCAGCGGCGAGGGCTGCACGCCGTGCAGCAGAGCACCGTCGAGGTCGGCGGCGGCAGCGGCGGCGAGGTCCACGGCGTCCAGCGAGCTGCCGTCGCGGCGCGTTCCGGAGCCGGTGGCGAACGCGGGCCGCCGCTCCCCGCCGCGCGTGCGCCGACCGCCCCGGCGACGCGGGTCCAAGGCCCCCTGCCCGCCCTCCTCGGGCACGGTCTCCCCGCGCGGGTCGGCGCGGCGCTGGCGCGGCGGGGCCTGCCGGGCGCCGGTGTCCGACTCCTCCCCCGGTTCCGGCGCGGCGACGACGCCCAGCCGCTCCCCGAGTTGCCGCAACCGCTGCGGGATGGCGTTGACCGGCGTCGCGGTGACCACCAGCAGGCCGAACACCGTCACCAGGACGAGCAGCGGTACGGCGAGCACTTCGGTGACGGTGTAGATCAGCGGCATGGCCGCGCCCCAGCCGATGAGCCCGCCGGCGTCCCGCAGCGCCTCATCTCCCCCACCGCGCCCGGGGGCCCCGCACGCGATGTGCACCAGCCCCAGTACGCCGACGACTAGCGCGGACAGTCCGATGACGATGCGTCCGTTGGCCTCGGGCTGCTCGGGGTGCCGGATGAGCCGGACCACCAGCGCGCCGAGCAGTACCGGCACCAGCAGGTCAAGCCGTCCGAACGCGCCGGTGACGAGCATGGTGATGAGTTCACCGACCGGGCCGCGCAGGTCTGACCAGGTGCCGGCGGCGATGACGAGGGCGAGGCCGAGCAGCAGCAGCGCCAGGCCGTCCTTGCGGTGGGCCGGGTCCAGCCCCTTGGCGCCGCCCACTATGCCGCGCAGCACCGCACCGACGGTATGGGCGATGCCCAGCCAGATCGCGCGCAGCAGCCGGAAGATGCCGCCGGTCGGCGACGGCGCGGGCTTGGGCGGCGCCTTCCTCGCGGCCGCCTTCTTCGCCGGCGGCCTCTTCGGGGTGGCCTTCTTCGCACCGGCCGCCTTCGCCGGCGGCCTCGCCGCTGCCTTCTTCGCGGGCGCCTTTCCCGCGGCACCGCTGCCGGACGTACGTGAGGCCATGGTGGTGAGGTTACCGCCGCGGGCCGCGTGAGGCACGGACGGACCGCCGGGCCGGACGGGGTGCCCGTGCCGAAGGGGGCGGGGCGCCACCCGTGACGCGGCCTCAGCCGTGCGGCGTCAGCTCACTGCTGGGACGGCACCGAGGCGGGATGGCCGTCGGTGCCCGGCTCCAGCGCGTCAAGTGCCCGGCGCAGCCCGGTGAGTTTGCGTTCCAGGTGGGCGGCGGTGGCCACCGCACCGGCGTCCGCGTCGTCGCCCAGCTGCTTGGAGAGGGCCTCGGCCTGCTCCTCGACCGCCGCGAGCCGCGCGGACAGTTCGGCGAGCACACCCGCCGGGTCCTGCGCCTCCTCAGCGCCAGCGCCCGACTCCAGCTGGAGCCGCAGCAGTGACGCCTGCTCGCGCAGCTGGACGTTCTTCATGTACAGCTCGACGAACACCGACACCTTGGCACGCAGCACCCAGGGGTCGAACGGCTTGGAGATGTAATCGACCGCACCGGCCGCGTAGCCGCGGAAGGTGTGGTGCGGGCCGTGGTTGATGGCGGTGAGGAAGATAATCGGGATGTCCCGGGTGCGTTCACGGCGCTTGATGTGCGCGGCCGTCTCGAAGCCGTCCATGCCCGGCATCTGAACGTCCAGCAGGATCACGGCGAAATCGTCCGTGAGCAATGCCTTGAGCGCTTCCTCCCCTGACGATGCCCGCACCAGCGTCTGATCGAGCGCGGAGAGGATCGCCTCCAGCGCCAGCAGATTCTCCGGCCGGTCATCGACCAGGAGGATCTTGGCCTTCTGCACCATGGCCCGTCCTCCTCGCCCCGGTGGCACCTGGGGCACCACGTGTGGGGACGACTCCTTTGCGCCGCCCGTCCTTGTGCCGGTCATGGTAGCCGCACCCTGCGGGGCACCACACCCTGTTACCGAGATGTCACTGTGCACGCAGCGGGAACGCCCCGTACAACCGGGAGGTTCCCGAACGCCACAGTTCCACCCGGAACCGGCCACGGTCAGTCAACATACCTCCCTTCGGGGAAGCCTCACATATCGGCCCTGGCCGTGGTGTCCTCGGCTGCTCCTTGGCCGCCTGCCCTGGCCCGCGCGGCTGCGCTGCCGCCCTGCCCTCAGTGCCCCATCCACTGGGACATCACCGACAGCAGGTGGCCTGGCTCGACGGGCTTGGTGACGTGGTCCGAGGCACCGGCGTCGATGCTCTTCTTCTGGTCGCCCTGCATCGCCTTCGCCGTCAGCGCGATGATCGGCAGACCGGCGAACTGCGGCATCCTGCGGATGGCCTGCGTCGTGGCGTAACCGTCCATCTCCGGCATCATGATGTCCATCAGGACCAGGGCGACGTCGTCATGCTGCTCCAGCACCTCGATGCCCTCGCGTCCGTTCTCCGCGTACAGCACCTGGAGCCCGTTGTGCTCCAGCACGCTGGTCAGCGCGAACACGTTGCGCACGTCGTCGTCCACGATGAGCACCTTGCGGCCCTGGAGGGTGCTTCGGTCCGGCGGCACCGCCTCCGGGGACGGCACCGGCCGCTCCTCGGCGACGGCCGGGGCGTCCGCGCGCGCGGCGCCGTCCACGGCCTGCGGCGCTTCCTGGTGCTGTGCGGGTTCCGCGGGCGCCTGAGGGGCCTGGGGGTCCTGCCGGGGTGCGGACGGCTCCGCGGGGGCCAGCTCGGGCGCCCGCGGTGCGGCGGCCACCGGGGCGGCCGGTTCAGACGATGCGGCGGCCGCGGTGGAGTGGCCCGGCTCAAAGACGCCCGGCAGGGCCAGCGGCGCCCCGTCGGGCTGCTCGAACCCCGGCGGCGGCAGCTCGGTGGGGTACAGCGGCAGGTAGAGCGTGAACGTCGAACCGCGTCCGGGCTCGCTGACGGCGCCGATCTCGCCGCCCAGCAGGCGGGCGATCTCCCGGCTGATCGACAGGCCCAGACCGGTGCCGCCGTACTTGCGGCTCGTGGTGCCGTCGGCCTGCTTGAACGCCTCGAAGATCACCCGCATCTTGCTGGAGGCGATGCCGATGCCGGTGTCCGCCACCGAGAACGCGATCAGCTCAGCGTCGGCGTCCCGCAGCGCGCCCTGTTCCAGCATCTGTTCCCGGATGGCGACCGGGACATCGGCGCGGGCCGGACGGATCACCAGTTCCACCGCGCCGGTGTCGGTGAACTTCACCGCGTTCGACAGCAGGTTCCGCAGCACCTGGAGCAGCCGCTGCTCGTCGGTGTGCAGGGTCGGCGGCAGCTCGGGGGAGACGCGCACGGAGAAGTCGAGGTTCTTCTCCGCCGTCAGCGGCCTGAAGTGCGCCTCGACGTAATCCACCAGCTGCACCAGCGCGATGCGGGCGGGGCTGACGTCCATCTTGCCCGCTTCAACCTTTGACAGGTCCAGAATGTCGTTGATCAGCTGGAGCAGGTCGGAACCGGCGCCGTGGATCGTCTCGGCGAACTCCACCTGCTTCGGGCTGAGGTTGCCCTCGCCGTTGTCAGCCAGCAGTTTGGCGAGGATCAGCAGCGAGTTCAGCGGTGTGCGCAGCTCGTGCGACATGTTCGCCAGGAACTCCGACTTGTAGCGCATCGAGACCGCCAGCTGCTCGGCGCGCTCTTCCAGCACCTGCCGGGCCTGCTCGATCTCGGTGTTCTTGATCTCGATGTCCTGGTTGGTCCGGGCCAGCTGCTGGGCCTTCTCCTCCAGCTGGGCGTTGGAGTTCTCCAGCGCCTTCTGCCGGTTCTCCAGCTCCTTCGAGCGCTCCTGCAACTGCTCGGCCAGCTCCTGCGACTGCCCCAGCAGCATCTCGGTACGGGTGTTGACGCTGATCGTGTTGACGCTCGTGGCGATCATCTCGGCGATCTGGATGAGGAAGTCCTTCTGGATCTTGGTGAACGGCTGGAACGCCGCCAGCTCCACCACCCCGAGCGTCTGCCCCTCGAAGACGACGGGGATGAGGATGACGTCGGCGGGCGGCGCCTCCCCAAGGCCGGAGCTGATCTTCAGGTACTCCGGCGGCACCGACTCCATCATGATCGGACGCTTCTCGGCCGCCGCCGTGCCCACCAGCGACTCACCGGGCGCGAAGACCGCCGGCATGTTGCCGGGCGCGTACCCGTACTGGCCCAGCAGCCGCAGTTCGTACGTCCCGTCGCCCTCCCCGACGCCGGCCATCTCGGCCGCCCCGCCGGTGGGTGCCGCCAGGAAGAACGCCCCGTGCTGCGCGGAGACCGCGGGCGCCAGTTCGCTCATGATCAGCTGTGCGACGTCCTTGAGGTCACGGCGGCCCTGCATCAGACCGGAGATGCGGGCCAGGTTGCCCTTGAGCCAGTCCTGGTCTTGGTTGGCGAGCGTGGTCTCGCGCAGGTTGCGGATCATCTCGTTGATGAACCCCTGCAACTCCAGGATCTCCCCGGCCGCGTCCACGTCGATCTTGACGCTCTGGTCACCACGGGTCACCGCCGTGGCCACGTCCGCGATGGCGCGGACCTGGCGGGTGAGGTTCCCGGCCATCTCGTTCACCGACTCGGTGAGGTCCTTCCACGTCCCGGCCACGTCACGCACCCGGGCCTGGCCGCCGAGAATGCCGTCGGTGCCCACCTCCCGGGCCACCCGCGTCACCTGCTCGGCGAAGGAGGACAGCTGGTCCACCATCGTGTTGATCGTCGTCTTCAGCGCCAGGATCTCCCCGCGCGCCTCGATGTCGATCTTCTTCGTCAGGTCGCCCTTGGCGATGGCCGTCGTCACCTGGGCGATGTTGCGCACCTGACCGGTGAGGTTGTTGGCCATCATGTTGACGGACTCGGTGAGATCCTTCCACGTCCCCGCCACGCCCGGCACCCGGGCCTGGCCGCCCAGGATGCCGTCGGTGCCCACCTCGCGGGCCACCCGCGTGACCTCGGCGGCGAACGACGACAGCGTCGTCACCATCGTGTTGACGGTGTCCGCCAGCTGCGCGACCTCGCCGCTCGCCTCGACCGTCACCTTCTTGGTCAGGTCGCCGTTGGCGACCGCCGTGGCCACCTCGGAGATGTTGCGCACCTGACCGGTGAGGTTGTTCGCCATCAGGTTGACGTTGTCGGTCAGGTTCTTCCAGATCCCGGAGACGTCGCGCACCTGCGCCTGCCCGCCGAGCTGGCCCTCGGTGCCCACTTCGCGGGCCACCCGCGTCACCTGTTCCGCGAACGACGACAGCTGGTCCACCATCGTGTTCACCGTCGTCACCAGCGCCAGGATCTCGCCCTTGGCGTCCACGGTGATCTTCTTCGACAGGTCCCCCTGGGCGACGGCAGTGGTCACCTCGGCGATGTTGCGGACCTGGGAGGTCAGGTTGTTGGCCATCCCGTTCACCGACTGGGTGAGGTCCTTCCAGGTGCCCGAGAGCCCCTTGACCTCGGCCTGGCCGCCGAGGATGCCCTCGGTGCCCACCTCACGCGCCACTCGCGTCACCTGCTCCGCGAACGACGACAGCTGGTCCACCATCGTGTTGATTGTGGTCTTCAGCTCCAGGATCTCCCCGCGCGCGTCCACCGCGATCTTCTGCGACAGATCGCCGCGCGCCACCGCCGTGGCCACCTGGGAGATGTTGCGCACCTGCGAGGTGAGGTTCCCGGCCATGCCGTTGACGGAGTCGGTCAGCTCGCGCCACACCCCGGCGACGCCCGGCACCTGCGCCTGACCGCCCAGCCGGCCCTCGTTGCCCACCTCGACGGCGACCTGTGTCACCTGGTCGGCGAACGCGGAGAGCTGATCGACCATCGTGTTGATGGTGTTCTTCAGCTCCAGGATCTCCCCGCGCGCGTCCACCTGGATCTTCTGCGACAGGTCGCCGCGCGCCACCGCCGTCGTCACCTGGGCGATCTGGCGCACCTGATCGGTGAGGTTGCTCGCCATCGAGTTGACGGAGTCGGTGAGGTCCTTCCACGTACCGGAGACGCCGTCCACCCGGGCCTGACCGCCCAGCCGGCCCTCGGTGCCCACGTCCCGCGCCATGCGGGTGACCTGCTCGGCGAACGCCGACAGTTGCGCCACCATGGTGTTGACGGTGTTCTTCAACTCCAGCATCTCGCCGGAGACATCCACGGTGACCTTCTGCGACAGATCACCATTGGCCACCGCCGTCGTCACCTGCGCGATGTTGCGCACCTGGCCGGTGAGGTTACGGAACGCGGTGTTGACGGAGTCCGTGAGGTCCTTCCACGTCCCGGCCGCGCCCGGCACCTCGGCCTGACCGCCGAGGCTGCCCTCCACGCCGATCTCGCGGGCCACCCGCGTCACCTCGGCACCAAAGGACGACAGCTGATCGACCATCGTGTTAACGGTGTTCTTCAACTCCAGCATCTCGCCGGAGACATCCACGGTGACCTTCTGCGACAGATCACCATTGGCCACCGCCGTCGTGACCTGCGCGATGTCACGCACCTGCGCCGTGAGGTTGCGAAATGCGGTGTTGACCGAGTCCGTGAGGTCCTTCCACGTGCCGGCCACGCCCGGCACCTGCGCCTGACCGCCCAGGATGCCCTCGGTGCCGACCTCGCTGGCCGCCCGCGTCACCTCGTCGGCGAACGTGCGCAGGGTCTCCGTCATCGTGTTGATCGTCCTGGCCAGCTGCGCGACCTCGCCGCGCGCGTTCACCGTGACCTGCTGCGACAGGTCGCCGCCCGCGACCGCCGTCGTCACCCGGGCGATCTCCCGCACCTGCGAGGTGAGGTTGCCCGCCATCAGGTTCACCGAGTCCGTCAGGTCCTGCCAGACGCCGCCGACGCCCTCGACCCGGGCCTGGCCGCCCAGCTGGCCCTCGGTGCCCACCTCACGGGCGACGCGCGTCACCTCGGACTGGAAGGAGGACAGCTGGTCCACCATCGTATTGACGGTGTTCTTCAGCTCCAGCATCTCCCCAGCCACGTGCACGGTGACCTTGCGGGAGAGATCGCCCTTGGCCACCGCCGTCGTCACCAGCGCGATGTCACGCACCTGCGCCGTCAGCCGGGACGCCATCGTGTTGACCGAGTCGGTCAGATCCTTCCAGGAACCGGACATGCCGCGCACCTGCGCCTGACCGCCCAGCTTGCCCTCGGTGCCGACCTCGCTGGCCACCCGCGTCACCTCGTCGGTGAACACCGACAGCTGGTCCACCAGCCCGTTCACCGTGCGGGCGACCTTCAGGAACTCCCCGCGCAGCGCGTGCGGCGGCGACCCGTCCACCCCTTGCACCCGCAGGTCCATGCGCTGGCCCAGGTCACCCTCGGCGACGGCGGTCAGCACCCGCCCCACCTCGGACACCGGCCGCACCAGGTCCTCCACCAGCGCGTTGGAGGCGTCCACGGCCGCGGCCCACGAGCCCTCGCAGCCCCCTGCCTCCAGCCGCTCCGTCAGCTTGCCCTCGCGCCCCACCACGCGGCGTACCCGCGACAGCTCGTTCGTCAGGTGCAGATTGCGGTCGGCGACCTCGTTGAAGATCGCCGCCACCTCGGCCATCGGCCCCTCGCCCGCGACAGTGAGCCGCTTGCGGAAGTTGCCGTCCCGCATCGCCATCAGCGCGGTGCGGAGCCGGTCCAGCGCAGCCCTGTCTACCTCGACGGTCCCCCCCTTACGGGCCCGACCGCCCTTCGGTCGCGTACCGGCGCTCACGCGCGCCGCTCCGCCAGAGTCCACCGTGTCCCTCCTGCAGGTTCGACGTTCCGCCCGCTGGCCTGGGCCAACTTTCCTAGTGTTTCACCTCGGCCCCTGGAGGCGATAACAGTTCGGCAGCATCGCACACCATGCCCGCGCCGGGCCGCCAGGGGATGGCACCGGGGCAGGCCACCACGAGGGGGAACACGTGCAACCCGCACCCGCCAACCCGGGCAACCTCAGTACCCTGGCCTCCGGCAGCCAAGCGAGTACGACGGGCACGATGACGGGTACGAACACGGGCACAGGAACGGCCGCGCAGACGGCCACCGCGACGGGCACAGAAGGGGCCGGGGTGAACCAGCAAGGCGCCAGGCCGGGACGGGCGGCGCACGTGGGCCCGCAGCGAACCGCCGGTACCCCGGGCACCGGCCCACAGCGGGCCACCGACACCTACCAACCTCCGGGGAGCGCAGTGATCACGGCACGGGCCGCAGCCACCTTCGAACCGGTCGGACGATCGGTCGCTGCCGCCCGCGGCTTCGTGCGCGACACCCTCCAGGGCTGGGGGCTGGCCGACGTCGTGGACGACGCCGTGGTCCTGACCAGCGAGCTCGTCACCAACGCCGTCGTCCACGCCGGCACCTCCGCCGAGGTGCGCTGCCTGCGCGATGGCAACGGCGTCCGCGTCGAGGTCGTCGACCGGTACCCCGAGCGGGAAGTGCCCCTGCGGGACGAGACGCACGCCCTGCCCGGCCCCGACCGCGAGGGCGGCCGCGGCCTGCTGCTGTGCGCGGCGCTCGCCGCCCGCTGGGGCGTGGACTACACCGCGCGCGACAAGCACGTCTGGTTTCGCCTTGACCTGCCCCAGCGCCCCGTGGGCACCCGCGCCGCAGGGCCCGCGCTGCCCGACGAGGCGCTGCCCGTCGCCGACCGCCGGGTGCGTGTCGCCGTCGTCCAGATCAACCGCACCGGCGCCGTCACCGCCTGGAACGACGACGCCGCCGCCCTCACCGGCCACCCCAGCGAGCAAGTCGTCGGCAAGCCGCTCACCGACTACGTCGCCTGGCCCCACACCCCCGGCACCGGCACCGGCATCGCCGAGGCCCTGCTCCTGTCCCGCTGGGAGGGCACCTACGGCCTGCGCGGAGCTGACGGGCGCACCATCCCCGTCTACGCCTCCCACCTGCGCGTCCGGGACGCCGAGGGCGAACCGTCCACCGTCTGCCTGCTCGTACGCGACCACGAGCGCGCCGTACTGGCGAGCCCGCTGCGCCCCGCCACCGACTCAGGTACCCGGTCCAGGGCGGGCTCCGGCTCCGCCGAAAGGCGCGCACGCAGCGCCGACTCCTTCGAGACCTTCATCGGCTCCCCCGCCCCCGAAGACCTCGACGGCCTGCTCCGGCGCACCGTCGAGCGGGCCCGCGACATGCTCGACGGCGACGCCGCGTTCCTGCTGCTGGCCACCGACGACGAGACGGAGCTGGAAGTCCGCGCCTCCACCGGCCTGCCCGCTGCCCGCCAGCGCTTCGCCCGCGTTCCCGTCGAAGCCGGCAGCGGCCGCTACGGCAGCGCCCGCATGCCCTCCGTCCACGACGACGTCACCGCCGTCCCCGGCGCCGTCCCGCTGCTCGACAGCACGGGCATGCGCGCGGTGGTCACCGTGCCGCTGAAGGTCGAGGGCCGCCTCACCGGCTCACTCGGCGTCGCCGCCGAAACCGCCGGACGCTACAGCAACGAGGAGGCGCTGCGGCTGCAGTTCGCCGCCGACCGCATCGCGCTCGCCGTCGAGTCTGCCCGCCTCACCGAGCTGGAACGGCTGCGCCGCGGCTCGCTGTCCTTCCTCGTCGAAGCCTCCGACCTGCTCGCCGGAACCCTCGACCGCGACCAGACGCTGGCTCTCATGGCGCAGATGACCGTGCCGACGCTGGCCACCTGGTGCGCCGTCTACACCATCGCCGAACCGAGCGCCGAGCCAGAGCTGTCCTACGTCCTGCACGAAGACGAAGACCGCATCGACGGGTTGAAGGCGCTGCTGACCAAGGTGGCGCCGCCCGAGCCCGTCCTCTCCCCCGGCGCCCGCCCCTGGAGGGCCCCGCCGAGGCCGCCCACTCCACCGCCATGCGTACCTCGCTGCGCAGTCTGCTCCTGGACGACGACACCATCACCGCGCCCGGCGCTACCCTGGCCACCGCTTCCGCCGTCGGTGGCGAGACCGTCGTCCTGCCGCTGGTGGCCCGCAACCGCGTCATCGGCATGCTCACCCTCGGCAAGCCCACCGACGAACGGTTCCGCCAGGAAATCCTCGAACTGGCCGAGGATCTCTCCCGCCGGGCCGCCCTCGCCCTGGACAACGCCCGCCTGTACTCCGAGCGCACCGCGATCAGCCAGTCCCTGCAGCGCAGCCTGCTCCCGCCGGAACTGCCCAAGGTGCCCGGCGTCGAGGTGGAGGTCATCTACCGCGCCGCCGGCGAGGGCAACGAGGTGGGCGGCGACTTCTACGATCTGTTCCCCATCCGCGAAGGCGCCTACGGCTTCGCGATCGGCGACGTCTGCGGCACCGGTCCGGAAGCGGCCGCCGTCACCGGCCTGGCCCGGCACGCCCTGCGGCTACTCGCCCGCGAGGGCTTCACCGGCCCCGCGGTGCTGGAACGGCTCAACGCCGCGATCCTCGACGAGGGCGCCCGCAGCCGCTTTTTGACGCTGCTGTATGGCGAGGTGTGGCCGCGTGAGGAAGGCGGCGCCCGGCTGAAGGTGGTGTGCGCCGGACACCCGCTGCCGCTGCGCCTGCGGCAGGACGGCAGCGTCGAACCGGCCGCCGAACCGCAGCCCCTGCTCGGCGTCATGGAGGACCTGGAGCTGCACGAGCAGGAGCTGACACTCGATCCGGGCGACGTCCTGCTCTGCGTCACCGACGGCGTCACCGAGCGCCGCGAGGGCACACGCATGCTGGGCGACGACGGCCTCGCCGAAGTTCTCACGACGTGCACGGGCCTCAACGCCGGTGCCGTCGCCGCCCGCATCCTGCGCGCTGTCGAACGCTTCGCCGCCGACGCCCCGTCAGACGACATGGCGATTCTGGCCATGCGCGTACCGGAGTAAGCGATCCGCCTGCTCAGACGGCGAAGGCCCCCACCGATCGGTGGGGGCCTTCGCCGTCTGAGCCCCAAAACGGAATCGAACCGTTGACCTTCTCCTTACCATGGAGACGCTCTGCCGACTGAGCTATTGGGGCGCGCCGACGGCATCGATCATACCTGACGCTGACGGGCGTTCCGACCACGGTCGCCCACCCGCTACGGTGCCGTTCGCCCAGTTCAGCAGGCAGGTTCGAGGACGAGACCGCCGAGCGCACGGCACGCGGCGACCACGCGGTTCACCTCACGCCGCGTCATGGCCCCGTGCAGCGGCAGCGCCAGCGTCTGAGCCACCGCCCGCTCCGTCTCCGGCAGCCACACCGCGCTCCGGTGCGCGGGCATCCGGTGCGCCGGTGTCGGAACCGGTACCTCCGCACACACGCCCCGGCTGCGCAGCGCCCGGCGGAACGCGTCCCGGTCCGGACGCCCGTTGCCGGGCACCCGGATTACATAGGCCGTGTAGGCGTGGTCCCGGCCGGGCACCGGCTGCGGTGTGACGACGCCGCTCAGGCGGGAGTTAAGGTACGCCGCCACCTGACGACGCCGGGCAGCCGCGAGCGACACCGTGCTCTCCGACGCCCCGCCCAGTTCGGCCACCGCGATCCCCCGGCGCCGCGCCAGCCGTGCGAAGCCCGCCCGATCCGGTGCCTGGCCGAAGAGCGCCAGGGAGACGACAGCAGCAGTGCGAGCGGTGACGGCGCCGTCAGCGGCTGCGGGGTCAAGGCAGAAGCTGGCAGGTTCGATGTCCGCGAACACGGGCACGGCGCCCAGCGCCCGCACCGCATCGGCCACCGCCATCCCGCCGAACGACGGCAGCACCACCTCGTCTCCGGTCCGCACACCGATCGCGGCCAACTCTGAGGTTCCCATAGGCATGATGCTCGCCACGCGACATGAACGACCGGTGACGGAACCAGAAAAAGCCCGAGGCCCTGAACTGAAGTTCAGGGCCTCGGGCCACAAGTTGTTCGGCGGTGTCCTACTCTCCCACACGCTCCCGCATGCAGTACCATCGGCGCTGAAAGGCTTA
>NZ_JAEVFI010000020.1:0-2104 GCF_019303495.1 Streptomyces sp. JJ66
ACTACGTGGCCGCCACCTCGGACAAGCAAGGCCTGCCGCTGCGCGAGCACGCCCAGGCCGTCGCCCGCGCCCTGCCCCAGCAGCGGAGCGAGGGGGGATAGCCACCGTTGGTGCCTCCGCCGGATTCGGTACGGCCGAGCTGCAGCTCGACATCGACGATGCCGAGCACGAGCGTCGTCGCGCCGCCGGGCTGGGAGTCGCCACCGGCCACGGCTTCGGCGGCCTGGACATCCTTATGGCGCTCCCGCACGGCCTCCCCGTCCCCGTCGCGGACCTCACCGACCATCAGCGCGCGTACGTGACGCGGGCCCCGGCCGGGATCTGCTCGGTCGAGGGCGGGGCCGTCACGCGGCATGTCGCCTGGCCCTGCCGGGTGACGGTGGCCACGGTACGGACCACGAGCCCCAGCAAGTTGGTGCTGGACGCGGCGTCGCAGTTCGCACCGTTCTGCGCCCGCCGGGTGATCATCACCAGGCCGCTGAACCGCCTGATGGCCCCGGAGGAACTGCTGGACTTCGGCTTCTATGGGATCGGCGTGTGCCTCCAACACGACAGTGGAGAGCTGGAGACTCTCGTGGAGCCGCGCCCGTGGAAGCCGATCCGGCGGCACACCCCCACCTCCGCGGCCTGGTGGTTCGCGGAGACCGCGTACGGACGGTTCCTCGAGCAGTCGGCCAGCGAGGCGCCCGAGCTCACCCCCGTTTTCTGACCTGGCAGAAGGGATCTGCCCATGCCCGCATCCACCACCGCCCGACGCGCGTACCGTGAGGGGAGGACCTGCCGGGAGGACCAGATGAGCGCCCAGCCCGACCACGCCCCCCTCACGCCGTACGCCCCCGCGCCCGGGGCGCCGGCCGAACTCCTCGCCCAGCTGCGCGCCGACAAGCGCGCGGAGACCTGGGTGCCGGCCTTCGAGCGCGAGTGGTCTGCCGTCCTCGAGGAATCCCGCCGCACCTTCTCCCTGGCCGGGCTCTACGAGGTCGTCCAGGACTGGCAGGGCCGCATCGCGCACGCCCCGGCCGTCGACGCGTTCGTCGCCTCCGGCTACGACGACAGCGACGCCGTCGACCTGGCGGAGCTCCGCCGACGGCGCCGGTGAGCCCGTCGCCGTACGCGGTCCGCGTCTCCGCCCCGGCCGCCAAGGTCCTCGACGCGCTGCCCGAGCACGCGGCGGACACCGTGTGGGACATCCTCGCCGCGGCCGCCGACGATCCGTTCGGCTTCCGGCAGTTCGACACCGACGACGACGAAGGTGAGGACGTCCGCTACGCGGCCGTCGGCCAGCTCTCCGTCACCTACTGGGTCAACCGGCCCCTGAACAGCCTGACCGTCCTGAACATCGTCTGGCTCGGGTAGCCGCCCCTGGCAACGGCCCGGCCCCGGCATTGCAGCTGCCGGGGCCGGGCCGTTGCGCGTCGTAGCCACCGCCGTATCCACTCGTTGCCACCCGGCGGCAACGCGTAGCCGCCCGGCAGTTGTCACCAGGCGCCGCGCGGGCGGTCGGCACCGAGCTGCACCTCACGCCGGCACTCCGGGCACTCAGGCAGCCCCTCCACCCGGCGCGGCCCGTGTTCGAGTGGTGCTGGACCTGGTCGTCGTCGGAGGCGTGTGAGCCGTAGCCCGGCACCTTCCAGGTGAACGTCGCCTCCCCGTCGTACGGGCCGCCCTCGGGCCAGTCATAGACCGGCTCGGTGGTCGTGCAGCGCATCCGCAGATCAGGCCCCTGCCACTTCTCGCCACAGACGATCTCCGCAGCGGCGTCGGCCGCGTCCGCGAGGCGCTCGAAGGACAGGTCGTAGTCGTGCATGTGCTCCCACGAGTCCGGCTTCTGCGTCTCGCGCATCAGCGAGCGGAACATCAGCAGCAGCCGGGCCAGGTCGTGATGATGGACGCGCACCGTCCGGGTGGCGTGGTCGAAGCCGTAGGTTGTGTCGTACGGCGGCCTGTTCGGCATCGGTCCTCGTTCGCTCGGCGGTCAGCGGCCACGGCGGCCGGGTGTTCAACGACCCGGGCTCGCCAGGGCCACGCCTGCTTCCGCCGTCCGCGCGCCGACCGCCCGCGGCTCAGGCTGGCGGCGGCGTCGCTCCGGGCAGCTCCCCGGAGA
>NZ_JAEVFI010000020.1:2141-102739 GCF_019303495.1 Streptomyces sp. JJ66
CTGGAGCGGTCGGTGGACATCCGCAGCCACACCTCCTCGCCGCCGGGCATGAGCGCGACCTCCAGGTGCGCCTCCTCCCACGTGCCCACCGGGTACATCCACTCAATGCCGTCGGGCCAGGTCCGCATCGCCACCGTGCGCACGCTCAGCGCCGCGGCGAAGGCGTCCAGCGCCGCCTTGGGTATCCGCACCTCCGCCGGCTCCCGCTCGATCCCCGCCACCGGGCCCCCTCTCGCGCCGTGCGGCAGGCCCGCGCCCGCCGTCGCGGATCAGCGTGACAGACCCGCCCCGCGCGCGGTGTCATGCTGTGAGGCTAGGAGACTCACAGGCCGTTTCCCCGGGTGGGCGGGGTGAACTGTGAGCCTGTGAGGTGGAGCTCGCGCCCCGTGCTCCCGCACGCCCTGGTGGCGCCCGCCGGCGCGGAGGACGATGGAGTCGTGGGCGAGCAGCACGAGGGCCAGGAGCACGGCGTCGAACCGGCGCGGCCGCCGCCGAGCGAGACTCGCGCCCGGGAGATGACGGCCGGGCTGCGCGAGGCGATGGACGACGTCCGGCGCTCCGTGACGGTTCTCGCCGCCCGGGTCCGCGACGTGCACACCGCCCGCGTTTGGATGTCGCTCGGGCACAGCAGCTGGGAGTCGTACTGCCGTGCGGAGTTCGGCATCAGCCGCGCCCAGGCGTACCGGCTCCTCGATGTCGCCCACGCGCTCGCCGCGATCCACGACGCGGCATCACCAGCCCCGAGACGTCCCGCACGCGAGACACCGACCCCGGCGCCGCGGCCGCGCTCGACCACGGCCTGTCCCAGCGGGCCCTGATCGCCGTCTTTGGCCGTACAAACGCCGTCGCGGAGATCATCACCCGCCGACTCGCCGCGCTCACCCACAGCGGCCCCCAGGCCCGCGACACCGCCGCGGTACGCGCCGTGGTCCGCCAGGCCATCCGCGACGTCCGCACCGCACCACCCCCGGCACCCGACGAACCACCGGCAAACCCGGCCGTCGCCGCGCTACGCGCCATCGTCGACGACCTGGCCGCGTGCTCGCACCAGCTCCGTGAGCCGATGCTCAAAGTCGCCCCCGCCCACCCTCTCCGACACCGAGGCCGCCGACGTCCCGGCACTCCTGTGCGACGAGACCGGAGACCGTCGAGAACGGCCTCGCTGCCCGCCACTACGCCCTGCCCAGGGACCGCCGGGCCCTGGCCGGGACAGTGCTGTAGTCGATGCTGCCCGTGGTCCAGGTCGTGCTCGCGGTCTGCGCCACGACCGGCTCCGGGGGCAGCACAGCATTCGCATAGACCAGGCGGACACGGCTGCTGCTCGTACAGCAGACCGACGCGCTCACGCAGCAGCGGCCTGCTGCTGTAACGAGCCGATGGCAACAGCGGCGGCTCGGCGAGCCGCCGCTTGTTCCAGAAATCTGCAACGGTCCGGTTCACCTGGCGCTACCGGCTCGAAGGCGGCCCCAGCCGGACACGGGAGAGGCCAGAAAGGGATACGTGCGCAACGCGAACGGGCCCCGCGCAACGGGCACCCCTCTCTGACTGCCGTGGTCAGTCGGACGTGCTCCCGGCGGTCGTCGCCGCAGACTCAGCGGCACCTTCCTGGCCGGGGATCACAACCGCCGGCGGGGCCGCCGAAGGCTCCGGCACGGACGGCCCTGACGCTCCGCTCCCAGTCTCCTTCTTCGGCGCCCGCCGCGCGCGCGTGCGGGCCTTCGGACGCCTCGCGGGTTCCTCCGCGCCGATCGCCTTCAGCTCCTCTGCGGTCCAGCCCGCTGCCTCGGCGGCGGCGAACGCCTCGCCGTACGGCGTGTCCGTCTCCGCCAACTGACGCTGGAGTTCCTTGCGCTGTCCCAGGATCTCCGCCAGCGGCTTGAACGCCTCCTCCCGGGCCGCCTGAACTTCCCTCATTCGCTGCATGATGTCGTGCGCGCTCGCCATGCCGTGATCGTACTGGCAACCGGCCGGATAGCGGCCGCGGGGACGGCCCCATCACCGCAGGCCACGGCGGCCTTTGACGGGTGGCCATACGCACCGTGTGCGCCTCCCCATGGCCTCAGCCACCCGAAGCGAGTTGTAGGTTACTGGGGCCAGTAATCGGATATCGCTCGCCGGTCTGCACTAGGTTGGATGTCGTCGACTTGGTCCAGGGATGGGCCGGGAGGGGTAGGAGAGGGGGCGCCAGCGTGGACGAGTCGCCGGCGGATGAGGGGGCGTCGCGTCCTCCGGTGCGGCGCCGTGGGCGCGAGCCGGGCGGGACCCGGTCGCACCGCTTCAAGGTCTCCTTCAACGACGCCGAACTGGCGATCGTGCAGGAGGCCGCCGACCGGGAAAACCAGGCACTGGCCGCGTGGGTCGGCAAGGCGTCACTGGCCGTCGCCACGGAACAGGTGGTCCCCGTCTCGGCGGACTCCAAGGTGGTCTTGCAGGAACTCATCCGGCAGCGCGCGCAGCTGCGCCGTGTCGGCAACAACCTCAACCAGGTGGCCCACGGGCTGCACGCCGAGTGCGAGGTGGACAACGCTCAGATCAGGGCGGTACTGGCACTGGTCCAGGAGACCGTCCGGCACGTCGACGAGGCCACCCTCCAGGTGATGAGAGAGCGGCGGCCGCGCTCGTGATCCCGAAGGAAGCAGCGCCCGGCGACGACACCGCCGGACTGCTTTACTACCTGTACGGGCCGGGCAAGCGGGACGAACACGTGGACCCGCACATGGTCGCCGCGTGGGACCCCTCCGTAGCCGATTCGGTGAAGTCGAAGGACTTCTCAATCCCCGATCTCGCGATGCTGCTGGACGCACCCGTACGCGCCCTGACGGGCAGGAAGCCGCCGTTGCACGTCTTCCATGTGGCGGTGCGCAACCCGCCCGAGGACAGACTCCTCGCCGACGAGGAATGGGCCCGGGTGGCGCGCGAGATGATGCACGCCGCCGGCATCGCCCCGTACACCGACGACCAGGGTTGCCGGTGGGTGGCCGTGCGCCACGCCGACGACCACATTCACATCGTGGCGACCCGTGCCCGCGAGGACGACCGTCAGCCGGACACGAGCTGGAGCAAGCTCCGGATGCAGGAAGCCGCGCGCGGGTTCGAGATCGAGTTCGGTCTGCGCCGCCTGGCCCACGCCGACGGAACCGCCCGCAGGTGGTCGAAGACCGGAGAGGCCGACAAGGCAACGCGCCGGGGACTATCCGAACCGGTCCGCGAGACGCTCCAGCGCACCGTGCGCGAGGCGGCGGCCGCCGCCGTCAGCGACGCCGACTTCTTCGCCCGGCTCGCCGCGGCCGGGCTGCGCGTGAAACAGCGGATCGCCCCGGACGGCAACACGACCGGCTACTCCGTGGCGCTGCCCGGAGATCGCGACAGCGGACAGAAGCCGGTGTTCTTTCCGGGCACGAAGCTCGCCCCGGACCTGTCCCTGCCGCGCGTGCGCGAACGCTGGAGCGGACCGCCGGTGAACCTTGCGGCCGCGCCGGCGGATGCGTGGCGTACGGCGGCGGAGAAGGTCCGTGCCGCCGCCGACCAGCTCGGGGCCGGAGGACTGCACGACGGTGCCGGAGACGTGGCCGCACTCGGAGACCTGATCGTGACGGCCGCCGTCGTGTCCCCATACCTGGTACGCAGCCAGATGCGGAGGGCCGCGTACGAGTACGAGCGGGCATCCCGTGCCCCGGCCGCCCGCCAGATGGAGGGTCAGGCACGCCAGCTCTACCGGGAGTCGAACCAGGTCCTCGCCCGGTCTGTGTCGGCCGTCGGCCGCAACGACACGGTCGCCGCCCTCGGTCTGCTGCTCGCCCTGGTGACCGCCGTGGAGGCCTCGCGGCGCTGGCATCAGACACAGGAGCACCGGGTCCAGGCGGAGGCCGCCGGACGGGCCGGACGACTGCTGCACGAGGCCGTCGAGGTGACCGTCGGCGTCAACGCGGCACGCGAATACAAGCCCCGGTCCAGGCGCACCGCGGCCCGGGCGGGGACCGGACGGCGCGCGGTCACGGCGCCGGGCACCCGGCCGATGGTCGGCACGGTCCAGATGGCCATCCCCGATCACGCCCGGGAGGTCCTGGCCGATCCGGCGTGGCCGACCCTGAAAGCCCGTCTGGTCGAGGTCGAGAAGGCGGGCGACGATCCGGGCGACGTCCTGGCGACGGTCGCGGCCCGCAGGGAGTTGAACTCAGCGGACTCGGTCGCCGAGGTGCTTACATGGCGACTGGACGGGTGGAGTCGTCAGCGCGGTGCGACAGCGACAACCACCGGCAAGATCTCGTCGCCGACGTCCACGGGTTTCACTGGCCGCAGCGGTGGGCCGCGCAAGACGGGGGCGCCCGGAGCGGCACGTCGGCCGCCGGGTGATGAGCAGCGTAAGGGTCCGCGACGGGCCCGCTAACGAGGGGAGCGAACATGGCAACACCGATGCCGGAAGGGGATGCCTTCGCGCAGGCCGCCGCTGAGGCGGTGCAGACCTCCGCGATGGCGTTCCGTCTGGTAACGGCCATGGCGGATGCGGTGCGCCGTCAGCAGCAGAAGAAGGCAGGGAAAGTAGAGCACCTTCCGGACGCCGGGAAGTCGGCAACCGGGGCCGCGAAGGAGGTCAGAAAGTTCCTTCCGGACGACATTGCCACGGCGCTGGTGGGGGGCGCGGACTGGCCCCACCTCGCCCAGCAGCTTATGGCGCTCCAGGACGCCGGGGTCGATCTGGAGGCGATGCTTCCGCGCGTCGGTGAGATCACTGTGGAGGTACGGGACCAGGTCGCTGCGAACGCGGAGAAGGTGACCCGCGAGGGCACCGAGGAGTGGGCGAAGGCACTGCGGGAGACGCTGCCGGCGGGGCCGGTGCGTGAGGCGATCTTGTCCTCCCCCGCGTGGCCGGAGATGGCGCGGACCATGGCGACGCTGGAGGAGCGGGGAGTCAATGTGCGGGCGATCCTTGCGTCCGCGCACCAGGAGGGCGTCGGGGTCGACCAAACCGTCGCTAAGGTGCTGGCGGCGGCGGAGGGGCCGACCACGAGCCGGGACGCGAAGCTGTCGTATGGGCCGCTGACGATTGGGCTGGATATCCCCAAGGATTTGGATTTGGGGGTGCGGGAGCGGGCGCTTCGGCAGCTGGCTGTCTCACCGTCGGAGAATCAGCGGTTTGCGCGGATGGTGCGCGAGGTGATGTCTGGGGCGGAGCGGGAGGCGGACCTTTTGGTGTCGGCTCGCCAGTGGCCGCTGGTTGCCGCGAGGATGGCGGACATGGAGAGCAAGGGGCAGCCGGTCGCGGAGCACCTGGCGCGGTTGTCGAAGGACCCCTCATGGCAGGCGGGTCCGCAGTCGCAGATGGGACGGCGGCTGGTCCAGGCTGCCAATGACGCGTTGCGTAAGCCGGTGGGTGCACCGGCGGTTCCGGGTCCGAAGGTGAACACTGCGGCGGCCCGGTCGACATCGCCGAGTCTGGGCCCTACTAAGGCGGCCGCGAAGGGGTCGGCGCCGGCCGACCCCGCAGTGACCGCGCACCGGGAGTCCGGGCCTGCTTCGAAGAGTGGCAAGACCCGGTAGCACGCTGGTCGACGAAGCGAGGTGCCGCAGCCCGGGCGGAAGCCCGGGCTGCGGCACCTCGTGTTGCGGTGGCCTTACGGCCGGGTGGCGCCGAGGTAGTCGGCGGCGGGCATGGCGGTGTCGATGGCTTCGATCTTGACGTTCTGTCCGGTGCGTGGTGCGTGCAGGACGTTGCCGTCGTCGGCGTAGAGGGCGACGTGGTAGATGAAACCGGAGCTGTCGCGCCAGAACATCAGGTCGCCGGGCTGGAGGTCGGCGCGGGCGACGGGTCGGCTGGAGGTGGCTCCGTACTGGGCGGCTGCGGTGCGGGGGAGTTGTGTGGCGGGCCAGAGGGCGTACTGCACCAGTGATGAGCAGTCCCAGCCGACGGTGTCGTCGGCGACGCACGTGCCGCTGGTGTAGCCGTTGACGCCGTCGCAGAATCCGGTGGAGGGGCCGTTGGGGGTGCCGCCGCCGTAGGCGTAGGGCAGGCCGAGTTGGGTGGCGGCCTTGCGCAGGGCGTTGGGGCCGGTGCCCGAGCCGTGGACGTCCAGCGGGGCGGGGCCCTGGAAGTCTTTGATGCTGGCCAGAATGATCCGCACGTAGTTTTGCGTCTCGGTGTAGGGCGGGACGCCTTTGTAGTCTTCTACGGCGCCCCAGCCAGCGTTGTATCCGGCCAGGGCCAGGGCGCGGACATCGCCGCCGTAGCCGGATGTCTTCGCGTCGCTCAGCAGCGAGCACATGTAGCGGCCCTGGGCCATTACGGCGTCGCCGATGTCGAAGGGGTCGGCGACACCGTTGCCGTCTTCGTCGCGGCCCCAGGTCGCCCACGTGCTGGGGATGAATTGGGCCGGTCCTTGGGCGTCGGCGCTGGAGACGGTGTTGCGGTCGGTACGGAATCCGGATTCCTGCTGGAGCTGGGCTGCCAGCAGAGCGGGAGACAGCTCAGGGTGGTGGCACTCCTCAGAGGCCTTCGCGATCCACTCCCGGAACGCGTCGGGCACTGCGGCCAGCTCGCCGCCTGCGGGCGTGAACTCGAAAGCCTCGGCGTCGGCGTCGGTCAGGGCCAGGACCAGCAAGCCGAAGGCCGTCGCCATGGTGGTGGCGACGGCCAGTGTGCAGGCCTTGAGGACCTTCACCCGCTTTCCCCCCGACTGGTTCGCGCTGTGACCTTCGCGCGTACTACATCACGGGAGGCCCGGAACGCGCGCTTCCATTGCTCAGCCGCCAGTCCGTAGGCGGCCGCCCAGGCCGTAGGGGCGCCCACTCCGCCCACACCCCGTTCGACGCGGGAGACCATCTGCCGAGCAACCCCGATGCGGGCGGCCATCTCCGTTTGGGTGAGCCCCATGCGGGCTCTGACCTCCCGGAGGGTCAGAATGGGGCATGGGGTGGAGAGATCAGCGATTTCGACGCCGAGGGCGGTGGCCAGGGCGGCGGCAACGCGGGGGTGTGGCTGGTGGCGGCCGGACTCGGCCGCGCGGACCGTGTTGGGGCTGACGCCCGCTGCGGCGGCTAAGTCCTCGACGCAGATACCGGCTTGGCACCGCAGTGTGCGCACGCGCGTTCCGTCGAACCAGGACACCTGACCTCCGCGTCCAGAAAATGCTACTCACTTGTGACCGCCTGATCACGCTACCCTCAGTGGTCCCACCGTCCAAAGGTGGTGTCTGTAACCGGGGGAGGTTTGATGATCGCTGAACCGACGGCGCCGTCGGTTCCACACGGCGCCGGGCTCGGCCCGAGGTATGTGCTGATCCCTGTGCACGGATACGGCATCGCGGTGGCCACGGTCGCCCGCATGCTCGATGTGGAGGGCAACGGCGTGGCCCGCGTGCTGGCTCCCAACGAGGCGATTCCGTACGGGGCCCAGCCGGTGCTGCTGGCGGAGACCACCGTGTACGGCGCGGTGTGCGTGGAGCGCCTGCTCCAGGCGTGGGGGTCGGCTGTGCATCGCCCGCCTAAGCCGTGGCTGGTGCTGGTCTCGGATGCTCCCGCGCGGCCAGCGGCCCCGGCCCGCTACCGGTTCCGCGCTTTGCATGAGCGTGTGGTGGGCGTGGCGCGCATCCCGTACCTGCCGAGTCTGCGCACGGTCGAGGACGCCGAGGCCGCCCTGGAGCACAAGGACGTACAGATCGCGGCCGCCAAGCTGCGCCGCCAACTCGAAGGAAAGTGACCCGCGATGGATCTGATCATGTTGGCCGACATCGTTCCCGGGGCCGACCCCACCCCGATCCCTGGTATGGACGGCACCGTCTCGGAGCTGTTCGGCTATGCGCTGTGGCTGCTGGTGCTCGCCGGTGCTGCGGCAACCGGCTTCGGCGTTTACAAGCTTGCGGTGGCCGACAAGTCGCGGCACGGTGGCGGGTCCGAGCCGTTCAAATGGATGGGGGGCGGGATCGCGGCCGTGCTGCTGTCCGGGTCGCTGATCGCCATCATCAACGGCATCGCGAGCTGAGGCAGGGGTTATGGCGAGGATGAGCAGGACGAAGCTGAACCGGGCGGCGATGTGGGCCGCGGGCGGCACGGCCATCGCCGTGCTCGCCCTGACCGGCTACGCCGTTTTCGACGGTGGTGACGGCTCTGCCGCCCCGCCGGACGAGGCTGGCGGCAGCCCCTCCGCCGGGCCCTCTCCCGGGCCGAGCTACAGCACGCCGCAGGAGTGGACCGAGCCGGAGCGGTGGGCTGTTTTGCCCCGGGGGAAGGAGACGGACGGCAACGGTAACGAGGTCGGCTTCCCCCGCAGCACCGAGGGTGCGGTGGCGATGCTGGCCAGCGTCAACACCACCGTTGTGGAGGGTGACCGGACGCTTGTCGAGGAGCAGCTGGGCATCTACGACTCTTACCTGTCTGCGGCGCGCCGAAGCGAGGATTACGCCGAGCGGATCGAACTCCAGGCCCGGGAGCGGGAGAAGGATCTGCGCCGACGTATGGGCGCTGACGTGGACGGGCCGCTGCCCCAGGGGGCGTACCTGCGCAGCTATGTGGTGGGGTTTCAGGTCGTTGAGGAGTCGCCGGGGGAGGTCAGCGGGTGGCTGCTGGGCCGCACCGTGGCCAGGGGCAACGAGCGGGCTCAGGAAAGTACGACCTATACGCGTACCCTCATGGCTGCTGTGTGGGAGGGCGGGGATTGGAAGCTGTCGCTGGACGGGACGGCGCGCGCCGCGCAGCAGGCGAAGGGAGAGGAACCCGGGATTGCCGCTCCCGGCGATGCCGCGTTCAACGAGGCCGGGTGGACTGCGCTTCGGGAGGCGTCGTGAGGCGGCGTCTGCTGGCGCTGCTGTTTGGGCTCATGGCGGTGTTGTGCCTGGTGTCCGCGCCGCTCGCGGTTGCGGATGACGGCATCACCGGTGACGTGACCGAGTTTGCGTGCGAGGCCTCCGGTGCCGGTTGGCTTCTTGATGCTGTTGATGACCTCGACTTCGATATTGACTATTGCGAAGCTGTGGGCAAGGTCGCGCAGAAGAAGGTTGATGAGGCATGGGACGCGGTATGGGACTCGATCTTTGGTGATGTGATCCGCTCGGCTGAGGACGCGGTGACGTGGCTGCTGCGGAAAATGTTCACCGTGGCGCTGATCGGCCCGTCCTTGGACCTGGAGGCCACCGGGCTGTTCGGCGAGGACAGCCAGGTGTCTTTGGCGGGCATGCTGGTGTGGCTGGGCTGGGTTCTGGCCACGTTCGGGCTGATGTGGCAGCTGGGCAAGATGGCCCTGACCGGCCAGTTGAAGTACGCCGGGCAGGCGATGGTCGGCTGGGTGCAAAACGCGCTGCTGACCGGCATCGGGCTGACGATCGTCGCGTCCCTGCTGGCCTTGGGGGACGCCTTTACCAACGGGCTGGTTGACGCCGTGTTCGGCACCGGCGGCCCGGCCTACGATCGGTTCATCACGGTGCTGATGCCTCCCTCGGTCGCCAACCCGATGCTCGTGCTGGGCATCGTCATCGCCTTGCTGCTGGTCGGCTTCATTCAGATGGTGCTGGTGTTCCTGCGCCAGTCAGCCATCCCGATCCAGTGCCTGCTGCTGCCGATCGCCGGCGCCGGACGCATGGGCGGGGAGGCGACGCGGCAGTGGGCTCCTCGGCTGATCACCTCCATTTTGGTGGTGATCGCCTACAAGCCGATCCTGGCGATCATCATCTGCACCGGCTTTGCCGAGTTCGGGCACTCCAGCACGCTGGCGGAGTGGCTGCGCGGCCTGGCCACGCTGGTCCTGGGCGTGCTGGCTCCGGGCCCGCTGACCCGGCTGTTCGCCCCGATCGGGGCGGAAGTGGGAGCGGGCATGGGGGCTGGCGGGGCGCTGGGTGCGGCCGCCAGCGTCGGCTCCTACTTCGAGCGCCGCAGTAGCGAGACCACCGAGACCACCGAGTCCCGCGAGGACTCCTCGGAGATCACTGACGCGGTCAAGCACGCCCAGTACGTGGAGAAGACCATGGGCGGCTACAGCAAGAACGGCGACGGGGGCCACGGCGGCAGTGATGATTCCGCCGGCGGTCGAGAAGCCGTGGCCCACGCCACCCGCACCTGGGCGGGCGCCAAGGTGCCCGCCCAGGGCCGTACCACCGACCCCGGCGTGGATGTGGGCGTGAGCGTGGGAGGTTCGGCCAAGTCGGGCACCGGCGCGGTGGGCGCGGGCACCGCGAGCGCGGGGGCCTCGACAGCTGCCGGTGCGGCCGGACTGGCGATCGAGGTACTCGACGGGGTCAACGACACCATGCAGAAAGGCTCGGATGAGTTGGGCAACGGGGGCAAACTGTGAGCACACATGAGGTGCCGGGCGCGCTGCGGGTGGACGGGTTCCGCACGCGCCGCGACTTCGGATTCGGCAACCTGTCCAAGGGCGGGACGATGCTCGCCGCCCTCGCCCTGGCGGCGGACGGCATCATCGCTTCCACCGAGCCGCTGACCTTGGTGGTCACCTTGCCGCTGACGCTGGGGGTGATCGGGCTGGCGGCCGCGCGGCGGCACGGGATGTCAGCGATGTCGTACTACTGGGCGAAGTTCTCCTGGCGGCGGGCGACACGGTCGGAGGCGACCGCCTACCGGCGGGTGCTGCTGCCCCACCCATTTGCGCTGGACCTGCCGGGCGTGGGCGCGTCTTCGACGTTGATCAAGGCCCACGACCCGACCAGCGGCAAGACGGTCGGAGTCGTGCACGACCGGGCGACGGGCCGTATGACGGTCTCCACGCTGCTGGCTCCCGGCGGCAGTTTGATGGCCCCGACCAACGCGGTGCAGGGCAACATCCGCACCTGGGGCAGCGTGCTGGACGCCATGAGCACCGATGAGCAGATCAAGGGCGCATCGGTCACCATCCAGGTGACCCCTGGAGCCGGGGAAGCACTCGGGGATGACGTCAAGCGGCGCAAGCGGCCTGAGGCTCCAGCGCTGGCGCGGACCACCATCGACGAATTGGTGAGGACCACGCCGCACGCGACCGCGTCGGTGGCGCCGTGGATGAGCGTCACCGTCGATCCGGGCGCGGCCGCGAACCCGCCCAGCGACTTGCACGAGCAGGTCGCCGAGGCGCTGCGGGTGGTGGACTCGCTCGACCTGAGCGGCACCGGCACCGACATCTACCGCCGCGCCACCGACGTGGACGTGCGCCGCCTGGTGCGCTCCGCCTACGACCCTGACGCCTTCCACGCGCGCGATGAGGAGTTCGCCGAGCTGGGCTGGTCGGAGTGCGGGCCGCAGGCCGCCGATGACGGCTGGGAGGAGTACGCCCACGACGGGGGCGTGTCGTTCTCCTGGGTGCTGCGGGAGATGCCGCGCCGCCCCATCCCCTACAGCGTGCTGCTGCCGCTGCTCAGCCCTGGCCGCTACCAGCGGCGCGTCACCCTGGCCTACCGGGTACTCGACCCGCACGAGGGAGAGGCGGTCTTGGAGCGCGAGATCAGCAACGCCGAGCAGCGCGCGCAGGCCACCGCGCAGGTGAAAGGCCGGGCCAAGTGGTCGCAGAAGGCCGACTACGCCCGGGCGGAGAAGGCCGCGGTGCAGGCCGCCAGTGGCGCGCAGGTCGTGGACTGGACGCTGATGGTGACCACCACCGCGCGCAGCACGGTCGAGTTGCCCGCCGCCCGCCAGGAGACCGAGCGCGCGGTGAAGGCCACCCGCGGTATCCGGATGCGGCCAGCTTTCGGGGCCCAGGCGGCCGTCTTCGCCGCCGGTCTGCCGCTGGGCTACAACCCGCTGGTGAAGGACTGAGGCCGATGGCGCGCAAACCCTCTCAGGTGACCA
The DNA here is from genome assembly GCF_019303495.1 of Streptomyces sp. JJ66. Classification (GTDB taxonomy): domain Bacteria; phylum Actinomycetota; class Actinomycetes; order Streptomycetales; family Streptomycetaceae; genus Streptomyces. The sequence goes on from NZ_JAEVFI010000020.1 coordinate 13,899, forward strand.
CCCCACGGCGTATGGCGGTCCCCGGGGCCGTCGACAAGACCGCCGCGCGGGCCGAGAAGCAGGAGACGCAGCGGCGGCGGCGCACCTTCGCCGGACGGCTGGGCTGGGGCGGGCGGTTCAGCGGCCGAGCCCCGGCCGAGGATTCCGGCACCGTCTACACCGGGCCGTCCAGCCAGGTCGGCGGCGTCTACCCCTTCTTGCTGGGGGCGGGACTGCCGCCCAGGGGAGTGCCGGTGGGCCGGGACGTGCTCACTGGCGAGCTGGTGTGCATCGACCCCTCAGGCTGGACCGGGCGGCTGACCACCAACCCCGGCGTGTGGGTGATGTCGCAGCCGGGCGCGGGCAAGTCCGCCCTGGTCAAACGGGTGTGCCTGGTCTACTGCGCCTACGGCTACATGGTGTGTGTGCCCGGCGACGTCAAGGGAGAGTACAGCTCGCTGGTCAGCGAGCTGGGAGGCAGCGTGGTGCGCATCGGCGACGGCGCCGGGCGCATCAACCCGCTGGACTCCGGTCCGCTCAAGGGCCGCTCGCAAACCCTTCCCGCGGCCGAACGCGACGCACTGCTGGACGTCCTGACCGGCCGCCGCCTGGAGACCCTCGGCGCGCTGCTGTCCACCAAGAACGGCCTTGGACGGGCGCCGAACGAGATCGAGCGCAGCGCGCTGAACACCGCCGTGCAGCTGGCCGCCGACGCACACCCGGGCGCCGACCCGATCATCCCCGACGTGATCACGGTGCTGCGGCAGGCCCCCGAACCGCTGCGGGCCAAGCTCGCCGCCGACGGCGACGCCTACAAAACCCTGACCCGCTCGGTCATCGCCGGGCTGGACAACCTGTGCGACGGGCCGCTCAAAGGGCTCTTTGACGGGCCGACGACCGCCCCGATGGACCTGGACGCCCCTGCGGTGTCGGTGGACATCTCCGGGCTGCGCGCCCGCGGAAACGACGTCATCTCCGCCGGAATGATCGCCACCTGGGCGTATGCCTACTCCTCCATCGACAGCGCCCGCAGCATCGGCATGATGCGCCGCAAACTGGTCCTGCCCATGGACGAGATGTGGCGCGCTCTGCGCTCGGGCCCAGGCCTGGTGGACGCCATGGACGCGATCAGCCGCCTGAACCGCACCACCGACGACGTTACCGTCTACGTCACCCACTCCCTGCTGGACAGCGAGTCCCTGCCCACCGAGGAAGACCGCGCCAAAGCCCGCGGACTGATGGACCGCTGCGACACCTGGGTGATCGGCGCCTCCACCTCCGAGGAACTGACTCGCGTCACCGGTAAGCGGGCCCTGACCGAGCAGGAACGGCTGATGATCCAGTCCTGGTCCTCAGCTACCAGCACCGGCCTGGACACCAGCGACCAGGTGCACCCCGGGCGCGGCAAATACCTCATCAAAATCGGCACCCGGCCCGGCATCGCGGCCGCCACCGAGCTGACAACCGTTGAGGCCAGGCTCTACCACACCGACCACAACACCGCGTCCGACTAAACCGACCAGCAGACCACGAAGGGGGCTTCAGGGCTGATGATGACGGAGAATGACCGCCACTGGCTGGTCGGCGGCACCCTGGTGGGCGGGGCGGCGCTGCTGTCGGCCGCCACCTGGGCCGGGGCGGCTGCCGGCGCCGCCGTGACCGGCGCCGAGGCCGCGCCACCGTCCCCGCTGACCGTAGCGCGGATGGTGAGCGACTGGGACGCGGTGTGGGCGCAGTCGCCCACGGAGTCCCTGGCCGGTGCCATCACCGCCAACGTCCTGGTGCTCGCTGCCGTGATCTGGGGCCTGCGCTGGGGCCTGCGCTGGTTCCGCAACCCCGCCAGCCTGGCTGGCTTGCACCAGGTGCGCGAGCTAACCCCCAAACCCGCGGCCCGCACCGCGACCCGGCTGCGGGCCTCCCTCAAGGACGTGGCACCCAAGGACGTGGCACCGGCCGACCGCGGTGTGCTGCTGGGGGACCACCTGCCCTCGAAAGTGGAGCTGCGCGGCTCGGACGAGGACACCTACGTGGCGATCATGGCCCCGCGCGCGGGCAAGTCCACCTCCCTGGCCATTCCGGTTGCCGAAGAGGCCCCGGGCAGCTTGCTGATGACGTCCAACAAGGCCGACGTCTACGCCGCGACCCTCGCCAGCCGCTCCCGCCTGGGACAGGCATGGATCTTGGACACCCAGGGCGTGGCCCAGGCCGAGCGGCAGATGTGGTGGGACATGATCGCCCAGGCGGACACCCTGGAGGGCGCTGAACGCCTCGCCTCCCACTTCGTCACCCAGATCACCAGCGAGCAAGCCGACCCGTTTTGGTCCCAGGCCGCCGGGGACCTCCTGGTCGGTCTGTTCCGGGCCGCCTGGTGGGAGGGCGGCACCGTCCGCGACGTCATGAAGTGGCTGGCCGACCCGAAGGAGAAGGCGCCGCTGCGCGTGCTCTATGAGCGCGAACCCGTGCTCGCCGAGCAGGTGGACTCCTCCATCAACATCGCCGAGGAAACCCAGTCCGGCATCTACCAGAACGCGCGTACCGCCGTCAGCGCCCTGCGGGACGAGAAGGTGCTGGCGTGGGTCACCCCGGACCGGCGCCACCCGCGGTTCGACCCCGAACACTTCGCCACCAGCAAGGACACCCTGTACCTGCTGAGCAAGAAGGGCGGCCCGGCCAGCGCCGTCGTGGCCGCCCTCGCCGACGCGGTATTCACCGCCGGAGCCGAGGCCGGAGAGCGGCACGGCGGACGCCTTCCCGAGCCGATGCGCGCAGTCCTGGACGAGGCGGCGAACATCTGCCGGATCGCGGACCTGCCCGACCTCTACAGCCACCTCGGCAGCCGCGGCATCACCCCCTTCGTCATCCTCCAGTCCTACCGCCAGGGCGTGAAGGCGTGGGGCGAAGTGGGCATGGACGCGATGTGGAGCGCGGCCACCAAGAAACTGATCGGCGTTGGCCTGGACGATGCCAAGTTCGCGGGTGACGTCAGCACCCTGACCGGCGCGCACTACGTAGACCGCGGCTCCTACTCCAAGAGCAAGGAAGGCTACAGCCGCAGCGTCTCCGAGCAGCGCGAGCAGGTCCTCGATCCGGCCGAGATCCGCGCCATGAAGAAGGGCACGGCCCTGCTGCTGTCCACCGGCATGCCCGTCGCTCAGATCGCCCTGCGCCCCTGGTACGCGGAGAAGGTGATGGCCCACATCGGCCCCCAGATGCGCGACGAGGAGGCCGCCATCACCAAACGGGCCGTAGCGGCATACGAGGAACGGAAGGCGGCCCGCCATGCCCGATGAGCCAGAGCTGAACGTGCCGATCGGCATGTTCGAGGACATAGAAGACCTCAAGACCCAGGTGGCGAGCCTGTCCGCCCTGGTAAAGACGCTCACGGCTAGCGAGGACGAGGACACCGAGCCCGCGGAACAATCCGCCGACGCGGGCGCTGCGGAGGAGACGGCCGGCACGGAGGCCACCCCCGACGAGGACGGCGACGACGAGGAGTGGCAGTACCCGCCGTTCATTCTGCTACTGGACCCGCCGGAGTACGACGACGAGCTGCGCGCCCTGATCGAGTGGGTGGAGGGGGTGCTGGTACCCGGCTACCTCGCGGAGCCGTCAGCCGATGCCCGGTGGTGCCACCTGTGGTGGGAGCACCCCGTCGCCATCGCCCGCCTCCACGCCGTGTGGCTCGCCTGGCAGGAGCTGACAGACCCGGCGTCCTGCGGGTACACCGGCCCCTCGGTGTGGCACCGCGACCACCTGGACCCCGCCATGCGGGAGCTGCGCGCGTCCACCGGACCGTTCGGTGGCTGCGTCAAGGGTGAGCATCAGATCGAGCACCGCATGCCCAGTTTGGTGCCCAGCGCCTGGATGCACGCCGAGAACTGACGCAGCCCCACACCGTGGGCTTCCCCAGCCCGCGTCTCGCGGCGGCCGTTGCCTTGGTGGCCTCTTGACGCTGCCGGCGCCCTTCCATGTGTGGTCATACGGCTCGATGACCTGGTCCAACGGGGGTGAGGGCGTCGGCGGTGCACCGGGCGTGGGTGTGCAGGGAGCCGGTGTAGAGCTGCCCGGCCGGGCGTCGCAACCGAAGGGATGGGCCTGTGACGAGGGAACTGGGCAGGCAAGGAGGGAGAAGGGAGCCACGGCCTTCGGCTACGGCGGCGGCCTAGGGAGTCCCGTAGGCCGCCGCCGTTTTGGCACCAGGGCTACCTGCTGCGGCCACGTCCACTTTCGGGGCCATCCGGCCGGTACCGAGGCGGCTGGCGCGTGGAGCCGGTGTCGTGGGCGGGGCCGCGCCCAGGTTGGTCCGGCTTCCGGGAGGAGGTGGTACTCCGGAGCCGGGCGGCAGCGGAGGACGGCCGCGCCGCCGACGCAAGCCGCTGCGCGTCAGCGGGCCGCAGAATCGGGACCGCGCTCCGCTCGATCCGAGCCAGTCGCTGGGGCCACTCTAGGCCAAGTCCACGGCTGGCCTCACGCAGCCGCAGCTGGGTATCGACGAAACCCTTGCTCTCGGGTGCTGAAAGGGGACGGGTGCGCTCGGCCTCGACCCCGTCACGGCAGGCCGGCGGTGCGACCCACTGCCCGGTCTCGTCCAGGCTGTTGGCGTAGCGGGGCTTGTTCTCGCCGCGGCGGTAGACGCTTGCCAGGTCGGCAAGGGCGCCGCGGTCGACCCGGTCGGCCAGGTCGAGGATGCCCTCGAAGGACTCGTCGGCGTTGGCCTGGACAGTTAGACGGCCCTGGCCTCGATCGGCGAGCTGCTCGAAGTACCGGTTCACGATCCCCTGGTCGCTCAGCGCCTTGGGCACTCCCATGAACAGCGCCTCGACGCGGGCACCGGACTGACGATAGGCCCGCATCTTGTCTTCCACGGCCTGCGCGTTCTGGGACGTCTCCTGGATGATCGCGTGGAGTCCATGGGAGCGGACGTAGTCCTCGGCCTGTGCCATCCACGCCCGGCCGTCGGCTCGGGTGTAAGCGGCCATGAGGGTGTCGTCCTGCGCCATCAGGGCGTCGTAGGCGGGGTGGTAGGGCTTGTAGAGGTCGCTGTCGATGTCCACGAAGCCGCCATGCTGGTTGAGCGTGGCGGCGACGACCTCGGTGACCCGGCTCTTGCCGGCACCGGGTTGGCCGATGAGGAACACCACGGTAGACGTCTCCTGCGGGGCGCACCCTGCCAGCAGGTCGGGAACGATCCGTTCATGGAAGATGCGCTGGTTCTCTGTCTCCGGTAACCGGTGCCGCTGGACTTCAGCCGGGTCGATCACGCGAGGCTTCCCCGTACTTCGCGGGCGAGCTGCGAGTAGCGCTGCCGGGCTGCGGCGATCTGCTCCCGGTCGCTGGAGCGCAGCTCCTCACGCTCCCGGGCGAGTCTTGCCTGAGCTGTACGTGCTTTCTGGACTGTCTGCCGGTCGAGCTCCGGCTTGGCCTCCTCTGCGGCGATCAGGGCGCTGTAGGCACCGACCGCGCCGTTCACCGCTTCGACCGCGGCCTCGTACGCGGCCGTCTCCTCGTTCGACCAGTGGTGCGGCTCCAGCGCGTGTGTGACGGAGACCCCGTTGCTGCCGGGCGTGGCCATGACTTCCCCCTTCAGAACGATGCTGATCATTGCCGTAGACGGACGGTCCTTCGCGGGATACGCAGCCAGCCCGTCAGATGTGCAACCCTCCCGTGCGCGGCTGACTGCCCCCGTGGCGGTGGACCTGTGAGTCTACCGGGGCCACCAGCGCAGTGTCGTTCGTGTCCCTACCGCTGGGACGGCTTGGGGTTCTGCTGCTGCGGGTCGGTACCGCCACGGCGCAGGTGCCCCGCCTCCTCCGCAGAGCCACCCTCCTTCTTCTTCCCGGAGCCGCCCGGCTTCTTTACCGCGCCGCGCGTAGTCGACTTGCCCCGCGCGGCCGCCGTGGAGACGCGCGCACCGCGCCCGTCTCTGGCGCCGGGGAGAGGCCGGGACAACGCAGCCCCGAGCTTCCGCATCTCCGGGATGTGCACCGTGGTCGCCGTGGCGCCCCGCTCCGCCGGCGGTGTCCCGACACGTCCGCCGCCGGAGGAGCTATAGGCGGAGGCGGCATCGGCGACGTCCCCCAGCGAGTTGGCGGCCGCGGCGTCCGCCCCCCGCTCCTCGCCCCGGCGCCGGAGCCGGTCGGCCCCCGCCTGCGCCCACCCGGCGACCTTCTCGCAGGCGTTGATCGAGACCTTGCGGAAGAACTCGCCGACGCGGTTGTCCCCCAACAGGCGCTCAAAGTGCTCCCCGGCCCGCTCCCGCATGACGCGGAACAGGTGACCGACCGCACCGCGCACCGTCTGGATCTTCTGCCACTCCGGGAGGTCCTGGAGCGCGGCGCCGTGCGTATCGGCCTGCTGGAGTGCGAAGTTGACGTCCGAGGCCTGCTGCGGGACGGGCGCGGCCGCCGCCCCTTCCGTGGTGCTGGCCGCCGGGGCCGCAGGGGTGGACGGTTCCGCCGGCGCGGGCGGGGCGACCGCCTCAGCGAACGCCCGCCGCAACGTGGCGAGGTCGGCGTCGAGGTCGGCGACCAGGTCCTGGGCCGTGCCGTTCACCGCAGGCACGTGCTCGTCCCAGGCACCCAGCACCGCCTGGAACTCGGCACGTACGTCCATCGGCCCGGCCGTAGGAGCCGTCGCCGCGGTGTCCCCGGGCGAGGCCTCCGGGCCGGTCCACAGCGGCAGCTCACCGGACTCCGGCGCGGCAGGCCCCGGCTGATCGGCGGCCCGCAGGGCGTCTTCCAGCGCTTGGCGAACGGCGTCGACGGCGTCCTCGGGAGCCGGGCCGCCGTCCTCGGGAGCGGCATCCTTCTCCGCGTTCTCCGGGGCCGGTGCGTCCGCTGCCGTCCCTGCTGGGGCCGCTGGTGCTTCCTCGCGGGCCGTGTCCGTGCTCTGTGAGTCCGGGACTTCGGGACTCTGGGACTCCGTGCCTTCCTGCCGGGGCCCGGTGTCCGTCGCCGCGGCGGTCCACTCGCCGACGTCGGCCGACCGGTGCTCGTCCTCCTCGCCCTGCGAGTCGAGGGCCGCTTGCTGGTCCTCCGCGTCCAGCTGCTGCCACTCGCGGTAGGTCGCCGCGGCCGCCTCGTCGCGAGGCGGCCGCCCGGCCCGGTAGTCGGCGAGATAGCTCTCGTTGAGCGCGACGGCGGCCGCGGCCTCTTCGGCCCGGGCGGCCTCCCGCTCTGCCTGCATCACGGCGAGCGTGGCCTGCACCTGGTCCTGCATGCGCCGGGCGTCGTACAGCAGATGGGCCAGCGGGAAGGCGAGTTGACGGCGCTCCGGGTGCCCGGGGTCGTTCGGTAGTGCGCCGCCCCAGGCGTTGACGGCCCCCTGGACGTCGTCGAGGTGCTGCGTCATCTGCTGCGATCCGTGGGCGTCGGAGACCGCGGCCGCCAGGCCGTCGAGGTGGCCGACCAGCGCCCGGAAGTGCTCGTTCTGCCCGAGGTCGGGGTAGGCCCGGGCGGCCGCACCGGCCACCGCGTCGCGGTGCCGTACGGCGGCGTCGCGCAGGTCGGCCCGCAGCACGTCCACCCGCTGCCGGGTCTCGTCGCCGACGGCCGCCCCGGGCGCCGGACCGTACGGAGCGCCGGTGAACGCGGAGTGCATGACCGCCGCTTGGGCCGCTGCGTCCTGCGGTGTGTCGACCAGGTACGTGACGTCATTGGGCAGGCGTACGGCGTCCAGCCGGGCGAACCATCCGCCCTCGGGGCCCGGGTGAAGCGTGGCGATGACGAGGTCGCCCCGCAGTACGTCTCCGGAGTCGACCGGCTGACCGTCCAGCCCGGACAGGCGCATCCGGTAGTCCAGGTCCCCGGCCAGTGCGACGGTGTCGAAGTACCGCTGGGGTGCGGGCGGTTCCTCGGTGATCTGCTCGTCCGGCGCCGGTGCGTCGGTGGTCTCCGGGATCGGCGGGGTGGTCATGGTCGGTTCCTCCGAAGCGTCTCGCGCCGTCTCGTCACCGGGGGCGTCCTCGCTCGCCGGGGTCGGGTCCGGGTCCGGCTCCGGCGGTGCGGCCGCCGTGCCGGGCTCCGGCGTCTGCTGGTCGCTGTCCGTCGGCTGGGGTCGGTCCTGCTCGAGGAACGACGCTTCGCGCCGTGCCTCGTGCATCCCCTCATCCGGGACCGCGACTGCGGGTTCCTGGGGGTCCGGCGCGCGATCCGGCTCCGGAGCGCTGTCCGCCGCGGTGTTCTCCGGGGGACCGGCGGCGGCCGGCGGCTCCGGGGCTTCCTGGGCGACCGGCGCGGGATCGTCGTCCGTGACGCCGTCCGTCTCGGGGGCCGTCGTGGACTGTGCGGGCGCGGGAGACTCCGCAGCTCCGGTGTCGGCGGCCGGTTCGCCGGGACCCGGTTCGGTGGTGTCCGCCGGGGCCTCCGGCTCGTCGTCGACGGCCACGGAGACCTGTTCGGCAGGCGCCGTCTCGGCGGCCGCGCTCTCCTCTGCGGGGTTCTCGGAGAGGGCGGCCAGCTCCGCCTCGAAGGCCTCCACCGTCGCCTGCGAACGGGAGGCCAGCAGGGTGGCGGCCGCCCGCACCTCTCTCAGCGGACCGCGCAGTTCTTCGTCGACCACGGGCTCCAGGGCGTCGCTCCAGACCGCCACCGTGTGGACCTGACGTACCAGGTCGTCCGGCGAGCCCGCCGGGCCGTCATGCCGGGACTGCTCGGCGTCCCGGTATGCCGCCGCCAGCTGCGCGACGGAGTTGGTCGGGGTCCCGGCGCCGTCGGGACGCTGCTGCCGGTCGGCCTCGTAGTAGCGCTGGACCGTGGTCAGGGCGTCCCACCGTGCGAACGCCTCGCCCAGGCGCCCGATGTCTGCCTGCGCTTCCTCGTCGGTGTCGTACGGCTCGGCGGGGTCGAGCGGCGGCACGTCCACGTCCAGGAGCACCACGTCGAGTTCCGGCAGTTCGGCGGCGGCCGGTGCCTCAGCCACCGCCGACATCTCCTGACGGTGCGCCAGGGCCATTGCCTCGCCGGCGGGGACGCGGTCGGCGTACCCGGCGACGTCGGCGCGCTCGGTCCAGCTGCACACACACCATGCCTCAACCCACTCCTGGGTCGGGCCGCCGATGGTGACGGCCGTCGCGTGCTGCACCCCGTCAGCGACCGCCGTGGCGTGGAGGCGGAGGCGGTCGAGCATCGGCGCCCATGCGGACATGTAGCTGTCGACGGCGGTGCAGGACGCGATCAGGGTCCCCGCCTGGTCCTCGATCAGGAGCGGTGCCAGGTCACCGGAGGCGGTGCGGCCTCGCCACTCCCGGCGGACCGTGTACGGGGCGCCGGTCTCGGCGGTGATCGTCCACGAGCCGTCAGGGTGGTACTGGATCGCCTCCGACTCCCCGACCTTCGGCAGCACCCACAGCCCGGCGTCATAGTGCATGCGGCGGGCGACGGAGAACCCGGCGGCCACATCCCCGCCAGCCTTGGCCGCATGCTCAGCGACTGCCGCCAGGGCCGCGCTCTGGCCCTCGCCGGAACCGATACTGATCACGCCCCACCGGCCCGACGGCTCTACACCGTGCCAGGTCGCCCTCCACACGATCCCCCGCGCGTCCCTGCCCTGGGCGTCGTGGGAGATCCCGTACTCGCCGACGGTCAGCCCGGGCCCGGTGACGGTGAACTCGCGCGAGGACGGCTCGCCATTGCGGACCTGCGGGCTGACGGTCAGCGACTCGACGTCGATGAGCTGGGGCGCCGCATCCTCAGCAGGCTCCGGCACCGTGTCGCTACCCGCCGCCCCCCAGCCGGCGAGTCCGAGGATCGCGACGGCCACGCGGTCGGCCTCGATCGCCGCATCCGTGTGGGTCGCGCCACGCCGGGCGACCAGCGCGGCCCGGTCCTGGCGGGCTGCCAAAGCCTCATCCGCTGCCCGCTTCTGTGCCTTCGCGTCCCCGCCCGCAGCCTTCACCTCCGCTCGCGCTTCACGCATGGCGCGGCCGTCACCGGCTTCGCATGCCTCGGTGAGGATCTGGCTCGTCAGAGCCTGGGCGGGCCATGGGGCGGTCTCTCCGGCCTCCAGCGCGGTCGACAGCATCTGTCCGGCAAGCTCAGCGGCTCGGTCGGGCCACTGCTTCCAGTGCAGGTCGCCCACCCTTGGATCACCCTTGGCCAGGGCCTGAGCGAAGCTCTCAACGTCGCGGTGGCCGATCTGCCTGTCCTCGTCGCCCAGGAGCCGGTGAGACAGGCACCGCGCGCACACGGTGTAGCAGCCAAGCTCACTGCCCTGGTCCGTGTCGACGGCGACCGTGTACCGGGCTCCGGAGCGCTTCGCGCTGCACTTGCCGACGTACGGCTCGGACGCGTCGCAGTAGGCGTCCGGCGTGTCGGCCATGTCATCTGTGAGCTGGGCCACGACGCGTAGCCGCGCAGTCGGAATGGCGCCCTGGGCCGAGTTCCAGACTTTCCACTCGGCGACGTACTGCCGATTGTCCGGGCCCGTCCGGGCCCAGTTCTCACCGGTGTGGCCCTGCGCGCCGTCCGGGTCGGTCAGGTGCTCCCAACCCCACCGGCACGAAGCGATGAGGCCGGTGCGGCCGAACCGCCGGATCAGGTATACGCCCTCTTCGAGCTGGATACGGTCTGTGGTCGTCTCGAACTGCGTTGGCTGCTCTGTCAGGTGTCCGTACTGGGCCCACAGGGAGGCAAATCGGGTACGGGTCGCGGTGTCCTCACGGACCCGCGCCAGCACGGCCTTGAGGGGCCGGTCCTCCGGGTCCCCGTTCCACCAGTGGGAGCCGTCAGCCTCGTGTCCGGCCTCCCACTTGTCCTCATCCGGACGGGAGTACGTCACGGAGCGCAGCCGGAACGTGTGCCCGCCCGCTGTTGTCAGGACCCAGCCCGCCGCCGGTTGGCCCCGGTCGGTGAACGACGCCGGGGCGATCGTCTCGCCCTCGATGAGCGCCGCCCGAAGCTGTGCCCCTCGCCTGTCCTCGGTCAACACTGACTGGGCAGGCAGTTCATCAGCAGGAACGGCCTCGCTGCCCGGAGCCGTCTCCGGCTCCGCCGGGCCCTCTGCCGTATCACCGAACAGCCCGAGCTGTTCCATCTCGCCGGTGCCCTGCGAGGCCACGTCTTCCGCTTCCTGGGGGCGCTCGACTGGCTGGTCCGGTGCTCCCTGTTCCTCAGGGGCGGGCGGGGTGGGCTCGTCGGCCGTGCTCGGGTTCGCCGCCGGGGCGGCGGCCGCGCGCTCGTCGAGGTGTGCGGCGGACGCGCTCAGCCGGTGGGCCTGAACGTCCAGGTGCTGACGCAGCCGGTGCAGGGATTGGCCGACGTAGCGACTGAGCATGTCGTCGTCGGTGGCGGCGAACAGTGCTGCGGCGGTGGCCGCCGCAGTCTCCATTGCCGCGGCGTTGGCCCGGTAGGCATCTGCGCCCCTCGCGGTGGCGTCGATCGCCCCGATTGCTGTGCTCAGTGCCTGGACCTCGTCCTGGGGGCCGCTGCCGTCCGGCCAGACGCGTGAGGCGACCTCCGCGACGGCGGCGTGCAGGTCGTAGGTCCGCTGGGTCTCGGACGCCACATGCTCGTGGCTGCCGTGGCGGCCGAACACCGCGGCGACGTCCTGCGGTGCCCGCCGCTCGCGGGGCACCACCATGACCTCTTCCGTGAGGTTCAGGGCGAAGCTGTTGCTGCCGCCGGTGGCTACGTCCTGGGTGGAGAACGCCATGACGCTGCCACGGCGATTGCCGTCCGCGAACCGCAGCTCGGTGACGGACTCGCCGCGCGTGCCGCCCTCGGCGATGAGGTCACCGAGGCGGACCTGCGCCACGGTGCGAGTCTCCGGCCGTAGGTCCTCACGGTGTTCGGCCGGGATGAGCTGCACCTGTGCAGGCAGCAGCCGGACGAAGACACTGGCCGTGGCGATCACCTCCTGCCCGGCCTGGCCGCGGATCTCGGCGTCGAGCAGCGTGGTGTTCTGGCGGTAGTCGCGATGCCCGGGATAGACGGTGCCGGTGAGGGTGACCGTCTCCGGCACGGGCACCCCCCAGGCGTCCGCGTCCCATTCGATGCTCCGGCCGCTCATGACGGCCGTGATCCGGTTGCCGCCTTGCAGTGCCTCACGGGCGACCTCGGGCGGGTCCTGCGACGCTACGACCGCCTCCGGAGCGGCGGTCGCTTCCGCGGACTCCACCGTGTCGGCTGGCGGTGCCGCGTCGGCGGTCTCGGGCTCGGTGTCCGTACGGACCGCCCAGATGCGACGGGCCCGGGCCAGCTCGGCGATGTCGTCCTCTGCCGCCCGGAAGCGGAGGTGAAGGTGGGCGACGCAGTCGGCGTCGCCGCCGTCCACCCGGTACAGCGGCTTCACGTCGTTGTCGTCGAGGTGGAGACTGCACCGGCCGCAGACTCCCTCGCCCGCCAGGTCGAAGTTGTAGTAGCGGTTCTGCGCGTACAGCGGCTTGTCGGCCATCTCCCGCGCCTCACGGGCCACCCGTACGCAGAAGTCCACGGCCTCCCCCCGGCTGTCCAGGGGGCCGAACTCGACGACGACCTTGCCGTCGGACTCGATGCGCGGCACGAAGGTCGAGGTCAGCGTCTCGTCGTCCTGGCTCAGCCTGACCAGGAAGGGGATGCCGTCGGCGACGACGTCGAAGGCCACTTCCGCCGGATCGAATCGGGGACCCATCTCCCCAACCGTCACCGGGATCGGTTCGCGTACCGGGGCCAGTCCGTTTGTCGGCAGCCAGTCGGCGTACGACGTGACCGGCCTGGCAGGCACCGCGTCCACCCCCGGAAGGTTCTCCAGCGGCAGCTGTTGCCCGGGCCCGTCTGCGGGCCGAAGATCCGTGGCCGCGCCGTTGAGGGAGTAGGTGTAGCCGGTCGCCTTCTTCCCGCTGCGGGACAGCACGTGGTACTCGCCGGTGTGGCCGGTCCGGTCCGTGCTGACGAACCAGGTGTTACCGGCCGGACCCGGACCCATCACCTGACCGGTCACCTGCTCGCCGCTTTGCCCGTCCCGCCAGGTCACCCACGAGCCGATGCCGTACTCCGCAGGGGTCAGGCCGGGAGCGTCCGCCTGCGGGGTCAACCGCAGGGAGGGCAGCGGCCGGAACGGCTCCAGGCGGTTGTCCCCCTTGTGTGTGCGGCGCCACCGGGCCAGATGTTTGGCCTGCTCGTCGGGGGTCTGCGCCGTCTGCTCGTTCTTGGTCTCGACGACCGCCATGAGTTCGCTGAGCCGCCGCTGATACCCGTCCACCGCCTCCGGGGCAAGCCCCGCGTCCGCAGGGACTTCGAGCAGGGTGAACGTCAGCCGCCCGTCCGTGCTGGTGAGGCGGACCCGCCCGTCCCCCCGCGAAGCGACGTCGCCCGGGCTGTCCGGTGCGGCTTCGGGCTGTACCTCCTCCACGGTCATCTGCCCGTCCGAGACGCCGGCTGCCTCCTCCGCCTCCGGCTGCGCCTCGGGCCCAGTATCGGGCACCGGCACGCGTTCGGGCTGCGTGAGGCCGAACGACTCGTACAGATCGGCCGTCCCGTACCCGTCGCCGTCCGGCGCCGGGGCGCCGGCCTCTTCGTCGTCCAGGGCCTCGTCGACGGGCGGCGCGGCCGCCGTCTCGGCAGGGCCCTCCGGCTGCTCCGCTGGTTGCTTGCTCGGCTGCTCGTTGCTTTCGCCGGGCGATCCGGGTGCCGGTTGCTGACCACCGATGTGCCCGACCATCACACGGTCGCCGAAGCCGTCGATCAGCTCCTGCAAAGTGCCTCCGGAACCGGCGGGCCCGGCCTCCGTGCTCCCCGCGGTCTCCGCCTCCCTCTCCCTCTGCTGAGGGGAGAGCAGGGCCTCGCCAGCCTCCGGAGAGGTCTCTGCCGGGGGAGTGGCGTCGAGCTGGTCCAGCTGCCGTTGCAGTCCGTCGCGCCGTTCGATGGCCTGCTTGCGCTTCTCCGTCTCGGCGGCCGACTCGTCCTTGGTGGGCTCGCCCGCCTTGTTCACCGCGATCTGCGCGGCGACCAGGGCATCGACCAGGCTCAGGCGCTCACGCGCTCGCCCGAGGCCGGGCACCTGTCCGCGCAGCTGCTCGGAGTACACCAGCAGCTCGTCACGGGTGGCCCGCTTGGCCGTCAGGTTGCCCTCGTTCTCAATCTGCCGCTCGGGTGCCTCCGCGATGGTCTTGGTCAGCCGCCGAAGCAGTGTCTCGCCCTTGAGCATGCTCAGCTCGACTGCGTCGAAGCGCTGGAGAGAGCCCGGCAGGCCGTCCAGGTGGACGCGGACGAAGGGCACCTCCTGGCCGTCCTCACGAGAGGCCACGGCGACGAGGTCGCGCCCCCCGAGCCGTCCGAGGACGGTGTCGGGGGTGAAGGCGCGCTCCTCCGGCAAGCCCTCAAGGACGCTGGCGAGCGCGTCGGTGAGGGGTGCGGCGGCGTTTTTGTGCTTGGTGTAGGTGACGCCGCCCAAGGTGATCTCGAAGTCGTTGCCCAGGACCGGGCGAAGAGACGGCAGGACGGCGCCGCGCTGGTTGATGTCCTGGGCCAGGGCTGCCATGTCCTTGTCGAGCTGCTGGACCTTCTTGTGGACGATGGCCCGCTGGGTGGCCCGGTTGTTCTGGTCCAGGGTGAGGGTGCGCAGCTGCTTACGCAGTTCCTCCTGGGCGATCAGGTACGGGTTGCCGGAGATGATCGCCATCGCTTCCTCGTAGGGAACGATCGCCTCGTCGACTTCCTGGATCTCGTCCGTTCCGGTGTCCAGCCGGGCCTTGTAGAGCTGGTCGAAGCCCTTGGCCTTCGTGGCGAGGATGCCGTACATCCGCGAGTCGAAGGTGTTCTCCGTGGCCGCCCAGACGATCTCGACGACCTTGTTCTGGTTGCCCTGTCGCAGGGCCCGGCCGTCCTTCTGCTTCATGTCGGCGGGCCGGAAGTCCGGATCGGCGTGGTACAGGGCGACGGCGCGGTTCTGCGCGTTCAGGCCTTTGCCCATGCGCTGGGTGGAGCCGATCAGGACGTTGCTGCCGCCGTGGTTGGCGCGTGCGGTCAGCTTGCGCCGCTGGTCGGCGCGGGACGCGTCATGAATGAAGTCGATCTTCTCGGCGGGTACGTCACGCTCCGCCAGGAGGTCCTTCAGTTCCTGGTAGGCGTTGAAGTTGCCGCGGTTCTTGCCGCCCGGGGTGCCCTGGTTGAGGAAGACCATCTGGAGGGCACCGGGCACAGGGTGGGGTCGCCGGTCCTTCGTGCTGTAGGTGTACTGGTTGCCCTTGGTCTCATGGTATTTCGCGGCGATGCGGTCGGCGAGCATCCGGAGTTTGTTGCCGGGCTCCGCCTGCGCGTCGATCAGCCGCGGGTCGAGGGCGATGACCCGCGCGTCGGTGTTGATCGAGAGCGGGTTGTCCTCGCTCTTGTCGACCTCGCCCAGGTGATAGGCCTCGTACCGCTCGCCCAGCTCCCGCATGAGCGCCTGCTGCTCGGCGGTAGCCGGCACGAGCATCAGCTCAGGCTCCCCGCCCTTGATACCCGGCAGTGGCAGCCCGAGGTCTTCCTCGTCCTTGTAGTCGACCACCGGCAGCCACAGCTGCCGCAGCAGCGAGTTGACGCTGTGGAAGGACGCGAACCGTTCGACGGACTTGAAGCCCTTGCCGTCGACGGTCATCTCCAGCCGCTCCACCATCTTCCCGTACATGGTGGCGAAGGCGTCGAACTCCTCGATGCCGAGGTCGCGCAGCAGGTCCGGGTTGGCCAGCAGCAACAGCGTGTGCAGTTCGCCGATGGCGTTCGACAACGGGGTGCCGGTCGCGAGGCAGCCCATCGGGCCGGTGGGCTTGTTGCGGCGAGCCCACTCCAGCACCGCGTGCAGGTGCTGAGCCTTGGCGGACCCGGCGACTCGGGCGCCGGGGATCTTGGAGCGGACGGCGAGGTTCTTGTACTCGTGGGCCTCGTCGATCGCGAAGAAGTCCAGGCCGAGGTCGTCGATGTAGACCTGTCCGGGGGTGCGGACGGCGGCCGCCTTCTCCTTGAGGCTCTCCTCGTGCTGCTGGCGCCGTTCCTGGAGCTGCTTGAGGCTGATCGACTTTCCCTCACGCCGCCGCTCGTGAAGGATCTGCGCGTCCAGTTTGCGCAGTTCTTCGTCGTTGTAGAACTCGTAGAACTCCGGGCTCAGCGAGATCGAGTCGAACAGCGAGTGCGACATGATGATCAGGTCGAAGCTGTTCGCGCGGACGTACTGGAGCATTTGGTCGCGCTTGCCGTCGGCGAGGTCGGCACTGGTCAGCGTGAGGATGCGGGCGGCCGGGAAGAGGCGTCGCACTTCCCCCTCCCACTGCTCGACCAGGTAGTTCGGGACCGCCACCAGCGGCTTTTCGATCTGGCCGGTGTTCTTCATGGCCATCATGCCGATGGCCAGCGCCCCCGTCTTGCCCGCGCCGACCACGTGGGAGAGCACGAGGCAGCGTTCGTGCGCCATCCGGGCTGCGGCCGACAGCTGGTGGTCGTACGGCGTGAAGTCGGGATCGAGCCCGGCCAGGGAGGGGCGGGTGCCGGTGAAGTCCCGGACCACCCGGTTGTTCATCTGCCGGTTGTAGACGTCCGCGACCCGGGCGGCCCGCACGGAGTCGTCGAGCACCCACGCCTCGAAGGCGTCGCGCCACTCCTCAGCCTTGACCCGCACCGCGCGGGCGGCTTCCTCATCGTCGGCAGGCCGCCCGGCCATCGAGCCGCCGTTGAGGACCCGGTTCAGCAGAGCGAGCGGGTGCAGGCCGCCCGCGCTGTGCTTGACCTCGTCCTCTTCGCTCAGGCCGCGGCCCTTGAGGATGTGCCAGTTGCCGTTGCCGGAGTGCTGGATGGTCAGGTGTGCGTCTCCCAGGTACTCCCGGAAGAACTGCTGCACCAGGTCGTCGGGGAGCCAGGCGGCGCCCAGGCGGACGGCGAACTGGCCGGGCAGCATCTCGCGCGGCTGGACGCGTTCGAGTTCGGCGACGTTGACCTTGAAGGCCGCATCGCGCTGGGCGGCCTGCCGGGCGATCTCCAGCTTGGTGCGGACGTCTCCGGAGAGATAGTCGGCGCTGTAGAGCAGATCCCCGGTGAGCGGGTCGGTGAACACCGAGCGGGCCAGCCGCCGGCGGGCCTCGTCCTCGTCGACCTGGAGCATCCAGGCGATGTGGGGGAGGTCGACGTGGCCGCGCTCGGCGACGACCGCGTCCAGCGCCTGCTGCGGGTCGTCGGTGTGCTGCCCGAGGATGCTGCGGCGGGCGGCAGGAGCGCGGTCGAGGATCTCCGAGACGTGCACCGTCTCGGAGCCCGCCTCCCACATCTCCAGCGCCAGGACCTCATAGGCCTGCGGATCGTTGAGGAAGTAGCCCCAGGCGGTCAGCCCGGCGACGCTCTCGCCGTCGTCCGTCCGCGTCGTGACGTTCTGCTGCTGCCCTGGCCGGGACAGCGGCCCGTGGGCGGCGACGTACCGCTCGTAGGTCTCCTTGGTGAGACGGCGGTGGGCGTCGGCCAGGGCGAGGTCGGAGCCGGAGCGGTCCAGCTCGTTCAGCCCACGCACCAGGTCCTTGAGTTCGATCAGCGCGGCGAGCTGGGCGTGCTGCTTGGCGGGCAGCTCGACGGCCACCAGCTCGCCGTCGCCGGAGGTGCGCCACAGCTTGCCCTCCACGTCGGCTGACAAGCGGCCGGTGAAGTCCTGGAGGTCAGCTGCGGGCTTCAGCCGCAGGCGCGGCCGGTACGGCCCCTCGGGATGCGGCGCGTACCAGCGCCGCGCCAGGACCGCGCTGTCGGTAACCTGCCGCAGAGCAGTACGCAGTGCCTCCCCAACGTCCGGGTCGCCCTCGACGGCGACCTCCGGCCCGTACGCGCCCATGCGGCTGGTCAGGGTGCCCAGCACGTGCTCGGGGTGGGCGGCGAAGTAGTCGTTGACCGGCAGCTGGTGCTCGCCGACCGCCCGCTTGCTGGAGGTCAGCCAGGACCGGTCAAGGGGTTCCTCGCCGTCCATCCGGCGGCGCAGGACGACGATGTCGGTGACCACGTCGGTGCCGGCGGAGCGGGCGAAGGCCTTGTTCGGCAGACGTACGGCGCCCAGCAGGTCGGCCATCTCGAACAGCTCGTTGCGGGCCCCGGCGCTCTCGGCGTCCAGGGTGTGCCGGGAGGTGATCAGCGCGACCACGCCGCCCGGCCGGGTCAACGCCACCGACTTGATCAGGAAGTGGTTGTGCAGGCGATGGCGGCCGCGGTTGTGCTTCGGGTCGTACAGCGAGACCCGGGCGAAGGGGACGTTGCCCACCACGCCGTCGAACGAGCCGTCGGGCGCCACGGTGTCGGCGAACGACTCGTTCAGGACCGTCACGCCGGGCGCCAGCAGCCGCGAGATGGCCGCGGACGTCGGGTCGATCTCGACACCGGTCAGCCGGGCCGACTCCGGCGCGGTGCCGAAGGTGACGCCCGCGCCGCTGCCGGGTTCCAGCACCTCACCGCCGTCGAACCCGAGGTCGGCCAGCGCCTGCCACAGGGCGGAGGTGACCTCCGGCGGGGTGTAGTGGGCGCTGAGGGTCGAGGCGGCGGCCGCCCGCCACTCCTCATCGTCCAGCAGCACGCGCAGCGGGTCACGCACGTCCGCGAAGGACTCCCAGCGGGCTACGGCGGCCGCGTAGCCGCCCTCCCGCTCACCGCCTGGCCCGAAGACCGGATCGTCTTCACGGGGGCGGGCGGCGAAGATCTCGGGGACCGAGCCCCAGCCCGACCAGCGGGCCAACACCTGCTGCTCGGCGGCGGTGGCCGCCCGCTTCTCCTCCTGTGCCCGCTTGAGGACGCGGACCGTCTCCAGGTTGGCGGCAGCCTTGGCCCGCTCGCCCGCCGGGGCCAGGTCCTCCTGGGAGGCGGTCCGGAAGACTAGCGGGGCAGCTCCGCGTCCCGGCTTTCCTCCTCCGGCTCCAGGAAGACGATCTCCCTCAGCGCCTGCTCCCGGGCCATCTGCTGGGCCGCCTTGAGCTTGCCCGCCCGCCGCTGGTGGTCCGTCTCCCGCATCGCTTCGCCCATCTTCTCCTCGGTCAGCTCCGCGATCCGTTCCTGCACGTCCGTCGCCAGCGCCTGGAAGAACGCCTCCGGGTCCTCCATCTGCGACAGCTCCCGCGGCCGGAACGTCTCCCAGTGCCGGCGGGCCGTCTTCGCGTACTCGCTCACTGTCTGCCTCTCCGTCCTGCGGTGCCCCTGCACTCGCATTATCCGGGCCCAGCGGCTTCAGACCGCGGTCCTCCGTCAGCGCCACGATGTCGTCCAGGGCGCGCAGCACGTTCGGGCGGGCTCGCTTGGCCCGGTCCCGGGTCTTCCTGTCGTCGGAGTCCAGATCGTCGTCGAGCCGGTCGGCCAGGCGTCGCCCCATCCGCTCCAGGACCGGCAGCGCCCGTTCCGGCACGTCAAGGGCGTGCACCATGATCTTCTTGCCGGTCTCGTCCCACGACTGGGTCCGCGAGGACTCGGTGACCTGCGTGATCAGGTACTTCTCCGCCTCACCCGACAGCGTCAGGGAGCTGAAGCGGATGGTGAGGTGGTCGACGAACGCCGGGGGCAGCTCGACCGGCACGTAGGCGCCCCAGGTGCGGGTATCGCGGGTCTCGGGGTCCTTCTCGTACTCCCCGATCAGCCAGCGCAGCGCATCGGTGCGCCACGCTTCCTCGCGGGTACTGTCCCTGCCACGCCACAGCCGCGCCCGACAGCTTGAGTAGTTGTCGGTGAGTTCGCCGTAGTAGCGGTTGTCGATCCGGACCTTGACGGTGCTGCTGTGGCTGTAGGTCTCCAGCCGAATCCGGCCGTCCGTCTCCAGCAGCGCCCGGAACGCCTTCTCGTCGCGCTGCTTGATCTCCTCCTGTAGAACGTGGCGGCGGGCCTTGAACACCTTCTCCACGCGGTCCTTGGCCTTGATCGAGCCCGCGAACTCGGTGTCGGACAGGCGCAGCCCGCGCAGCGCCTCCAAGGACTCCGTCAGCTCGACGTCGTCGAGGCCTTCCGCCGGCGGCTGCTCCCCCCAGGCGTGCAGCCTGCGGTCGGCGATCTCCGCCCCGACCGCCGCCACCCGGTCACCGAAGGCGTCAGCGGCCTCCGGCGGCCGCTGGTGACGGTCCTTGACCAGCTGCGCGCCCTCCGCCTGGAGTTCCTCGTCCGTCAGCTGCACGACCGGCGGCCGGGCCTCCAGCTCCGTCGCCGTGCGCCGGGCCTGTTCGACGCGCAGCAGTTCGTCCCGCTCCCGGCGGGCCACCGCCAGGGGCGTGCGGTTCTCGTGGCCGATGACGCGACGCCCCAGGGTGGGCGCCAGGGCCTCCCGCTCGGCGGCGATCTCGCCGTCCTCCATCCCGGCCGGATCGGGCCGGTTCTCCACCTGCGCCACCTGGCGCTGCTCGGTCTCCTGCTTCAGCGGGGCGATCCGTTCGTCGAGCTGCTTGTACCGCGCGCTGCCGTACGCCGCGCCCCGGCGCTCCTCTTCCAGCCGCTGGAGTTCGGCGGCGAGCTGGTCGTCCGTCAGGTCCGGCGGGCTCAGCACCGGCACGGCCGTCGGCGCCGATGCGGCCGGAGCCTCCGGTGCGGGCGGGGCCTCCGCAGCCCGCGCCGGGACCAGGACGGCGGTGCGGGCCGCGGCGGGGGCAGCGGGCGCGAGGACGCCGCGCAGCCGGTCCTCGTCCGCTCGGATCTCTACCATGCGCCCCTGCGCGTACAGGGCCCGAGCCAGCCGGTCGACGCTCTGTGCCCGGGCGATGGCCCGGGTGGTGCCCGCCGTGACGTACGCCTTGGCGAAGCTGCTGTAGGTGAACCCCGCCGACCGCAGGAGAGCTTTCATGTCGGGCCAGTCGTCGGCGGACCTGTCGGTGCCGTGCACGATCGGACGGTGGTCCAAGTAGTAGATCCACAGCCCGTCCCGGGCTCCGGGCTCCAGTTGGGCGATCCGGTGCTGCCACACCGCGTTCTGCACGAAGTGGTCTGAGCGCTGCCCGGAGATGCGCCGCCCGTCGCGCATCTCGCCGAGGAACGCGCTCTTCCGAGTCTTCGGGTCGAACTTGCGCTCTCCCCGGGCGATCAACAGCCCGTCAGGGTCGTAGACCGTGACCTTGTCCAGGGAGCTGTCGTAGGCGTACTCCTGCCCATCGTCGGTCGGCCAGGCCGTCACGTCCGCCGGCGCCGTGCCCGCCCAGCGGGCTTCCGGGTCCCGGCCACGGACCTGATCGAGCATGCCGTACCCGTACGGCGAGCGGAGTCTGTCGATCAGGCCCTCGCTGGTCCAGTCGAACGGCTCGCCGGTCGCCGTGTCCCGCCACAGGTCGAGTGCCTCCGCCAGGGCACGGGCCCGCGCCCCGTTGTCCTCGGGGTTGCGGTCCTCATACTCCAGCATCAGCACCGGCTGGGCGGTCCCTGCGTGGAAGACGCCCCACCGGTACCGTCCGGAGTCGGTGTAGCCCATACGGGCGATGACCAAGTGCTCGCCGACCAGTTCGACTTCGCTCGCGCGTTCTGCGCGGCGCCAGACGGTGGCCTTACGGTTGGCCGCCTCGTCCTTCGTCTCCGCGATCCGGTAGGGGTCGCCTGATTCAAGGTACCAGTGGCGATGCACGTCTTCCGGTGTCGCGAACCGTTCCCCCATGCGCTTTCTCCCCGTGCCGTACTCCCGTGGCACGTCAGCAAGCACACGCCACCTTCTCCCCACCGGACCCTACCGATCAAGGTCAAAAACCTCGATCCAGATACGCCGGGGCCAGTTCGGTGAATGCGGGTGTTTCCGAACACTGTCTTTGGCCGCGCCTTGGCCGAATTCACCGTTTTTGTCAGTTGCGGTGGGTATCGTTTTCGAGCAAGGCCACGCACAGGCCCAAGCCAGCCTCAGCCCATGACTGGGAGCGATCTGAGGCGAAGGTGCCAGGACCACACGGTCCCAGCGCATCAGTGCGAAGAGAGCACCACCGGTCCGTCCCGACGGATCTTCCGTATGCCCGCGCAGCTCACCACGTTCTTGCTCGCGTGCATCGGGTCATGGGTAACCGCTGCACGCCGACGAGGAGAACTCGTGGTCAAGAAGCACGGGAAGAAGCAGCGCGCCAAGAAGAAGGCGCAGCGCACGGGAGCCGCGTACAGCTCCGCGGCCGCCGGCACCACCCACACGCACACCCCGCTCCCCGACCTCAGCGCCCTGCCGCTCGTGCCGCACGGCAGCTGGAGGGTCCTGGATCTCGACCTCGCCGCCCGGCTGGTCGCCGCCTGCCGGGCCGGGTGCCAGCCGTGCCAGCAGACGTTGATCCCGAAGGTCGTGAAGGAGGACCGGGTGACGCTCGCCGCGCTCGCCGGAGCCGTCTACGGCGCGGTCCCCGCCGTCGGGTTCGCCGCCTCCGACACGACCCGGCAGTGGGCCCCCCTGGCCCGTACGGCCATGCAGGCCGGGAGCGGTGACGAGGCGTTCGCCGCCGTCGATGCGATGGACGAGTCCGCCGCGGCCGCGCTGCTGGACGACGCGCTCGACCACTGGGCGATGGGGGACGGCCCCGTCCTGGCGGAAGCCGTCCGGAAGGTCGCCGAGGGTGCCTCACGGCGCGGGACCACCGACCCGATGGACGCCTTCCGGGCGGCCGGGATCGACGTCTTCACCCTGGACGATCTGGACCTGGGTGACGTCGACGCCTACCACCTCGCGGAGAACTACGGGGTGTTCGTCGGGCAGACGACGACTCCCGAAGGCCAGCCCCTGCCGATGCTCACGCTGCACCCGGAGAGCGAGGGTGCCGGGATCGAGGACCTGGAGGCCCGCACCGACTGGGACCACTGGGGGCTGCACGGCATGCCGGACGTGGACCCGTCCTGGCGACTGCGCGCCACCATCGCCGACCGCTCCCTGAGCGGCCTGGTCCACGTCGGCGACGACGGCCAGGACGACATCGAGCTGTGGCGGGCGGCGCAGACCGTGAGCCTGCCCGCGGACTGGTGGGCCCTACTCGACGGGGCCCAGCACGTCCTGGTCGTCGGCCCCGTCAAGGAAGCCGACCACCAGGCGCTCCAGGCCGCCGGCGACGCGGGTGAGCTGCTCGCCGTCATCGCGCGAGTGAGCTTCCACTGATGGCCCGCCGTGAGCGCCGCCCCCGTCAGCACCTGTCCGGGATCACCGACCTCCGCATCGCAGCCGACGAGGCCACCACTGCCCTGGTCGTCGCAGTCCTGCGCCGGGAGTTCAACATCACCGAACCCGAGCCGTACGACAGCGGATACAGCTACCTCCGGCTCGACACCGGCAACACCGCGGCGGACCCGGACGACGACTGACCCGCCTCATCTCCGTTCGGAAAACAGGAACTTGCCCAGGCCAGGGACACGCAGTCCCGGTGCCGTCCGGCGCGCACGCACCCGCACCACGGGAGCGCTGACCGCGCCGGGCGGTGCCGGGGGAGCGGGGGCCTGGGGGCGGCGAAGCCCCCAGCAGCCACCGGCCCCGGCCCCGGGCGCATCGAGGAGACCCGCAGATGCACCAGGAAGTGAAACCCCCCGAGTCCCCGCCCGAAGCCAGCGCCGACGGTGTGGTCTGGCTCCGGCCCGAGTATCAGGGCCGTCACGGCGAGCTGGTCACCCTGGCCGACGGCGCCCGGCTCGTCGGCGTCAGCAAGTTTGCGATCTCGAACTGGCAGAAGCGCCACGCGAACTTCCCCCGGCTCGTGCTCCTCACCGGCTCGTTGCACAAGCGGACCAAGTGGGTCGTCGCGACGGAGCTGGTCGACTTCGCCCGCCTCCAGCGTGCGAGGAAGCCCAGGACCGGCCGCAAGAGCCCGCAGCGCCCCGGCGCGCAGATCGCCGCCGAGAAGGCGGCGCACTACGAGGAGGTGGTGCGGACCCTGACCGAGCGAGAGAAGCGCCAGGCCCAGGCCCTGGCCCGCACCCGGGCCGCCAAGCGTGCGGCCGGCGAAAGGCTCGCCGGTGCCCGCGCCCGACTCACCGCCGAGATCGACACCGTCGCCCGACTCGGCGCCCAGAAAGACCACCGCGCCACGACCACCGAGAAGGAGCACCGCCCGTGACGGAGACCATGCAGGACACGACGATCGAGACCGCCACGACCGAGACCACTTTGGTGGTCCCACAGCAGGAACCGTCTTTGCCCCCGGCCTTGGGCGCCCGGCGGATCGCGGGCCTGCTCGCCGACCACACCGGTGAGCCGGTCACCGCCGCCGACGTCGACGACCTGGTCGCCCAGGAGCACATGAAGGCGGTCGACCATTCCCTGTTGGATCAGCGTGTTGATACGGCACGACTGACAGGTGGAGCACGTGGGGTGGCAGGTGTATTGGGTACCCGAGCGGCGATCGATACCAGCGGATCGGATGCCCGTACTCGTGGGGATGGAGGACCTGTCCGACCGTGAGGACCGGCTCGGGATCCATCCGGGAGACCCGATCATGCTGTCGCCGGACTACCGGATCGACGAGCTGCTGAGCCTGTACCTGTGCCGGTCGGGGTTCGCGAAGTTGGCGCCGGAGACCAAGCGCAACTACACGGACGATTACTGCCTGTTCTTCGACTTCCTGTGGGACCGGGGGAAGGTCTGGAACCAGGCCACGGACGACGACCTCGCGGACTTCGAGTACTGGCGGACCCGGGCCAGCTCGAACCCGGGAAAGGTCGGCGGGTCCCGCTGGAACCGGGGACTGGCCGCGCTCACCCGCCTCTACGAGTGGGCCGAGCGGCGCGAGCACGTCGTACGGAATCCGGTGCTGATGCGCGACGTCATCGGCCGCACCGGCAAGGTGATCCGGGTCCCGCAGGCACGGGCGAAGGACGCCAAGGCCAGCGATGTCCACTGGCTGACGCCGCGGACGTTCCGGCTTTGGGTGAACGTCGGTCTGCGTGGCTACACGGCCCAGGGGGTGCCGGCGGCGGACTGGGTGGGGCGGCTGGAGGACCGCAACTCGGCCTTCGCGGACCTGCTGCTGTCGTCGGGAATGCGGCTGACCGAGGCGGCGTCGCTGCTGACCATCGAGATGCCGCGCACGCGGCTGGGCGGTGCCCGCTACTACTCGGGGCGCCTGGCGCCTGTGGTGACGAAGTCGAAGCGGGCCCGCACCTTCTACGCCGCGGCGCCCGTGGTCGGCGGAGTCGAGGGCTATATGGAGTCGTCGCGGGCGGACGCGGTCCGCCGGGCCCAGGCCAAGGGACGCTACGAGCGTCTGCCGCGGATGCGGCTGGTCACGAAGGTCGCGGGTTTGCGCAAGAAGGTGCTGCACTGGCGGGACCAGGACGGAGTCGAGGGGCGGACGCCGCTGTCCGATGCGGACGTGGCCGAGCGGATGACGCTGTTCATCGAGGGTCTGGCGGGGCCGGAACCGCTGTGGTTGTGGTTGAACGAGTCCGGTCTGCCGTTTCGCCCGGCGTCGTGGGAGAACGTCTTTCGCACCGCTTCGCTGAGATGCGCCGAGGTGCTGGACGGCGTCGTCGCCGAACCGCCGTATTGCACCCCGCACATGGCCAGGCACTCCTTCGCCCTGTTCATGCTGGTGGTCCTGCACCACGTCGTTGACCTGCGGATGGGGCTGACACCGGAGGAGAGGAGGGACTTCCGGCTGCTCTATGGAGACCCGTGGAGGATGGTCCAGGACCTGCTGGGACATGCCCAGTTGGAGACGACGCGGGAGATCTACCTCGCACCCGTCTCGGACCTCCAGATGCGGTCGCTCATAGCGGATCCCGAGCCGGTGGAGGGCGGCGGCGAGGGGTGGTCCCAGGACCGGGTCACCTCGCTGCTGGCGCGGATCGCCGAGGAGAGCGAGGGCATCCAGGACATCGACGCCAAGCTCATCCCGGCGGGGCCGGCATGAGCCGCCGCGGCCGCAAGGCCGCCCTGCCCACGACACCCTTTCGCCGTCCCCCGGTTCTCGGCGAGGACCCGAGCGACGTGGTGGTACGCCACACGACCAAGCGGGGCGCCACACGCGCCTACGACTTCGGGCGGCTGCCGACGGCTGCGGCGATGCAGCGCTCGCTGGCGGTGCTCTTCGCGGCGAAGTGCACCAGCGGCGCCTGGACGTCGCTGAGGTCGAGTGAGCACACGTGGAGGCACCTGCATGCCCTGGGCGAGTTCCTGTCCGGTCAGGAGAATCCGCCGACGGACGTCCCGGATCTGACAGCCGCGATGTGGTCGGCCTGGCGGCTGAGCCGACGGACCAAGGCACAGACCGGCTACGACCAGATCATGGTCACGCAGCTGCTCCTGCGGGCCGACAGCCGCCTGCCGCAGGAGGTCAGGGCGGTGATGGCCCGGCGGCTGCCGGAGCCGAAGGTGCAGGAGAGAGCCTTCGAGCCGGACGAGTTCCGCCAGATCAAGGCCGCGGCCAGGCGGACCTTCCGGTCCGCGCTGCTGCGGATCCGTGAGAACACCGAGCACCTGAACGCCTGGCGCCAAGGCAAGTTCGTGCGGGGCAGCAAGGAGTGGGCGGTCGGCGAGGCCCTGGACGTGCTGGCACGGACCGGGGACCTGCCCCGCCGGACCAGCGCGACCGGCAGGACACGGACCGTCGTCTCCCACTACGTGAACGTGCTGGGCGGCGGGAGGCCGGAGCACACCTGGAAACGGCTGTTCCTGACGCGGCTGGAGGCGGCTGCGCTCGGAGTTCTGCTGGTCACGGAGTTCGGTTTCAACGGCACCACCATGTCCGAGATACCGGTCCCGCGGGCCGTGCCCGACTCCGGGGAGAAGAGCGGAGCGAAGGTCTACCGGCTTGAGCTGGAGAAGCGTCGGCGTCATGCCGGACACCACTTCGAGTCGCGCAACATCACCGACCACGGAGCCGACTCTGCCGGGCGACTGATCTCGGACGCCCTGGAGGCCACGGCGAATGCCCGCGCCTACGTCGCGGACCGGGCCCCCGAGATCGACCGCCTGCTGGTCTGGAGGAGCAAGGGCAACAGGAGCGAGGCGGCGACCAACTCGGTCGGCGAACTGATCCGGGTGGGCCCGTTCGGGCTCGGCGCCGGCACCGACGCTGCCGCCCTCTGGGCACAAGAGCAGGGGCTGCCGGGCAAGGTGCTTCGGCGGGGCCGCAAGACCGTGAATGTGGTGCACCGCCGCGAGCCCGGCCAGAACACCCAGGACACCCACGACCGTGTCTATGTGCTGCCCGAGCCTCAGGCCCAGGAGGCCGCAGCCGACATCATCGCGGACGGCGTGACCGACGCTGTCGAAGCGGCCCGCCGGACCGTGCTGCAGGCCCAGCTCGCCGACGCTCCGCAGGCTGGCGACCAGGAGACGGCAACGGCGTCGTGCTCGGACTTCGAGCACAGTCCGTTCACGCCGCCCGGCGCGGGCTGCGGGGCATCGTTCCTGCTCTGCACCGCCTGCCCGAACGCCCGGGTCACCCCGAGCCACCACCCCCGGCTCGCCCATCTGCACGCCGCCCTGGAAAACCTGCGCAGTGTCCTGGACCCGGCAACCTGGATGGCGGACTGGTACGACGCCCATGCCCGGCTGGAAGACCTGCGGCAGCGGCTCGGCACCGAGGTCTGGAAGCAGGCACAGCAGCGGGTCAGCGACTGGGACCGGCAGATCATCGACGACCTTCTGAACGGACATTTCGACTCGTGAGCACGCTGACCGCCGAGATTCCCCTGACCATCCCGGCCTCCGACACCCCCGTCATCCCCGAGGAGCTGTTCGTCGACGGCTACACCGGGCCGGTGTCCCGCTACGGCGATGACGCCTGGTCGACAGACCCGATCAACGCCAATCCGAGTACGGAACGGGTCCGCGTCCTCTGGAAACCCTTCCCGGCCTCGATGCGCGAGGAGTTCCGCTACCTGGCCTGGCTGATGATCAACATCGCGCTGCCCGACATCTTCCTGGAGGGGCGTGCTCCCTCGATGCGGACAAGACAGTCGGCGGCCACGGTCTATCGCACGGTTCTGCAGTGGAGACGGTTCGCGATCTGGCTGAACAAGCACGACGTCACGAGTTTGGCGGCCTGCACCGACGAGCACTTCCGCGACTATGCGCTGTCGCTGAACCGCAAGAAGAAGGCCAACCGCAACACGGTCAGCGCCGACCTGATCGGTCTCACACGGCTGTGGATGTTCGACCGGACCAGCCCGTTCCCGCTGAACATCCCCGAACCTCCCTGGGAACGTGAGGGGATCGACGACTTTCTCCCGGCCGCGTCGGTCGGCGGGGAGAACCTCACCGAGGCGATCAGCCCGGAGACGATGGGCCCGCTGCTGACCTGGGCCCTGCGGGTGGTCGACGACTTCGCCGAGGACATCCTCGCCGCCTGGGACGAGAACCGGCGGCTGACCACGGCCGCGAAGACGGCCCCGCGGACCAAGGAAGGCCTGGCCCGGCTGAACACCTACCTCGCCGAGCTGGCCGAGCACGGTCGGCCGATGCCCACGATCAACGTCAACGGGCGGAGGCTGGCCGCGTCCCTCTACATCGCCGGCCTCACCGGCTCGGCCCTGGCCCAGATCAACATCGCCACCAGCAAGCGGAAGCGGTGGAAGGAGTATCTGGCCGCCCACCCGGGGGGATGTCCGCTGCCCTCGCCCATCAACGGCACGGTCGGTGAGGCGAGATGGACCGAGGACATCGACTTCGACGAGGCGCCGTTGCTCATGCGCCACCTGGGCACAGCCTGCTTCATCGTCCTGACCTACCTGACCGGGATGCGGCCCGGCGAAGTACTCGGCCTGCGGTCGGGGTGCTGCCCCGAACCGGACGAACCCGGCCAGCGGCACGTGATCCACGGGTACGTCTACAAGACGGCCGTCGACGAGGACGGCAACCACCTCTCCACGGGTGAACAGCGAGACGTTCCCTGGGTCGCCATCGCCCCGGTCGTCTCCGCCATACGCGTGCTGGAGCAGATGGTCCCCGCCGGGGAACTCCTCTTCGGCAGCCAGTTCCACCAGTTCGGCGGCTTCGGCCAGCGGACCAAGGTCGCGCTTCGCGCCGAGACCCTGCGCGAACGGGTCGAGCACTTCGTCAGCTGGGCCTCGCAGCTGGCCCACCGCCTGGACCGTCCGCACGAGGCCATCCCGCCGGACCCGCACGGCGCGATCGGCACGGGCCGCTTCCGCCGCACCCTGGCCTGGCACATCGCCCGACGACCGGGAGGACTGATCGCCCTGGCGATTCAGTACGGCCACATGCGAACCGCGGTCAGCGTCGGCTATGCCTCCCGCAGCCGTGACGGCATCCACGACCTGCTCGACATCGAAACCGCCAGGGCAACCGCCGACACCCTCGCGGCCCTCGCCGCAGACCGGGCCGCCGGAGGTGGGATCTCCGGACCGGCCGCACGGCGGGCCATCCTCGCCGCTGGCCAGGCCCCCGCCTTCGAAGGCATCCTCTTCACCGCCCGACAGGCCCGCAAGCTCCTGACGAACCCCATCCTGGCCGTTCACGACAACCCGAACGCGTTCCTGACCTGCGTCTATAACCCTGACAAGGCGCTCTGTCAGCTCCGGGGGAGCCAGGAAACCCCCAGTCTTGAGCGTTGCGTGTCGACCTGCGCGAACATCGCCCGCACCGACCAGCAAGCGGTCCAGCTCGTCCTCAAGGCCGACGAGCTCGACAAGCAGGCCAACGGTGAACTCGTCCCCGGCCCCCTGGCCGAACGGCTTCGGGACCATGCCGCGGGCCTGCGTGACCTCGTGGACAAGCACTACCGCGAACGGATCACCCTCTTGGAGGCACCCGCATGAGCCCCGCAGCCGACGAACGCGATCGCATCCGCGCGGCCATGGACCGCATTCTCGGCGGAATCCCGCAGCGGTCGAACGGAGCCCTGACCATCGTCGCCCTCGCGATGGAGGCCGACGTCCCCCGCAATGCCCTCACCCAGCGGCACCTGGACCTTAAGAACGAGTTCTACGAGAAGGTCCGGACCCGCGGTGAGATGCCCGACAGCGAGAAGCGACTCCGGCGGCAGCTGGTCAGGGCCAAGGAGCTGCGGGCCGAGGCGCTGAAGGAGATCGACCGCCTCAAGGCCGACAACGAGGCGCTGGTCGGCGCACTGCATCAGGTGGTGATGGAGAACCGTCAGCTCCGGCTCCAGCTGACCGAACAGCCGGGGAGCCTGCGCGTCCTTCCGACGCAGCCGCGGCCGTCGGCGCAGTGATCACGCTCGAAGACGATTCGTGCGGCACTGTCGGTGCCGGGCGTTACCCTCAGATCTAGCTCAAAGAGGACCCCGGCGGCGTCGAGGTCGACGGGCACCGGGGTCTCTCCTGATTGGCATCTGGAACATACCTCGAACACAGCGCCTAAGGCACCCAGTGTCATGTCGTTGTGATCATTGCCTCTCGATCTGGCACGCCGGGCCACCTCGCTGAAAACGAGGAAGGACCCCAGCACAGTGCAGTTGATCAAGGCACGTATTACCGACTACCGCTCCGTCGAGGACTCCTCCATATTCGACGTCGAGGAGGACGTCACCTGCTTCGTCGGGAAGAACGAGTCGGGCAAGACGACGCTCCTCCAGGCGCTCTTCCGGCTCAACCCCGTGGAGCCCGCCGCCTTCGACGAAGTGGTCGATTTCCCTGCCCGCAAGACTCGCGACCGCAAGAAGCTCCCGGCCAACCAGAAGATCCCGGTGGTCCGGGCGACCTTCCGCTTCGACGACACCGAGATCAAGACCATCGAGGAGGACCTCGGCCCGAAGGCCATGAGGAGCCCCGAATTCGAGGTCGTCATCGGCTACCGGGACGACGACGAGACCTTCGAGCTCCACTACAACGAGGCGGCGGTCGTCGATCACCTGCGTTCCGCTCTGGACCTGCCGGCCGCGGCCGCCAAGGCCATCAGCGACGCGAAGACGATCGGGGACCTCCTCGATGCTCTCGACGCGCTGGAGGAGCCCCCGTCCGCCGCGTCCGCGCTGGCCGACCGCATCCGAGGTTGGCGCGACTGCGATCTCGGCTTGTACTTGATCGACAAGTACGCCAGCCCGCTCATGCCGAAGTTCGTCTACTTCGCGGACTACGACACGATGCCCGGCAAGGTCTCGTTGCCCGATCTGGTCCGGCGAAGGGACTCGGGAGACCTCAAGCGCGGTGAGCGCGCTCTGCTGAGCTTGCTGGACATGGCGGGAGTCGCACCAGAGGACTTCCAGGACTCCGATCAGCACGAACGGCTCATCCGTGAGCTGGAGAACGCGGGCAACGTCATCTCGGAGGAGGTCTTCGACTACTGGTCGCAGAACCAGGAGCTGGAAGTCCAGCTGAAGGTCCTGACCCCCGAAACCGGGGCCCAGCCGCCCTTCAACGAGGGGCCGATCCTCCAGGTTCGCGTCTTCAACACCCGCCACAAGGCATCGGTCCCCTTCGACGACCGTTCCCGCGGCTTCGTCTGGTTCTTCAGCTTCCTGGCCTACTTCAATGAGCTGGAGGACGCCGGCACCACGGACCTGATCCTGCTGCTGGACGAGCCGGGTCTGTCCCTGCACGGCCGAGCCCAGGCGGACCTGCTCCGTCTGATCGACGAGCGGCTGGCTCCCAAGCACCAGGTCCTCTACACCACGCACTCCCCGTTCATGGTCGATCCCGACCACATCCAGAGGGTCCGGACGGTCATCGACATGGAACGCGGCGGTGCGAAGGTCTCCTCGGAGATCTTCAAGGCCGACGAGGACACTGTGTTCCCCCTGCTGACCGCGATGGGGATCGAGATGACCCAGACGCTGTTCGTGGGCGAGCACGTCTTGCTTCTCGAAGGCCCGAGTGACCTGATCTACCTGGACGTCCTCACGGAGATCGCTGAGGCGAACGGCTCCACCGGGCTTGACCCCTGCTGGGTGAAGACCCCCATCGGCGGATCGGGGAAGCTGTCCACCTTCGTGACCCTCCTGGGTGCGAACAAGCTGAACGTTGCGGTCCTCGTCGACTCCAGCACCAAGGACGTCGGGGCCATCCAGCGGCTCCGGGACAACGATCAGCTCGCCAGGAACGGACTCGTCGAGATCAGCGAGTTCACCAGCGCGGCTGACGCGGACGTTGAGGATCTCTTCGACCGTGACTTCTACCTGGACCTGGTCAACCGCGCCTACGCCACCGATCTCACCACCCCGATCACGGCAGCGGACCTCAACGCCAAGGATCCCCGCGTTGTTCGCCAGATCGAGGCCGAGTTCAAGAAGCGGAACATCACCGCGCGCTTCAACCACTACAAGCCGGCGGCCGTTCTCCTTCGCGAGCAGGCAGCCCTGACACCGCTGATCGACCCGGCAACGATCGCGCGAGCCGATCAGCTGTTCACCCGACTCAACTCCCTCATTCCTGGGCGCTGAGCCGAGTCTGCACCAAGCGTCGCCCTGTCCCCTGATCTTTCCGGTCGGTTCAACAAGCAGAACTTGACAGAGAACGACCACTACAAGGGCTGGCCGATGTACTCCACGGCGGCCGCGCTCGCCCTCGATGTCGACCTGGTGCGGTCGGTGGTCGCCGACCGGTTGGCGTGGGAGGCGGCGAGCCTGCCGCGGGACGCGGCGGCCGACCGGATCGGCTGGCACTGGAGCGACCTGGTGCGGATGGGGGAGGAGGGCCGCATCACCACCGGTCGCGGCGGCCGGTACCTGATCACCGACCTGGACACGATGGCCGCCGAGGCCGACGGCGAGCAGTACGTCACCGCGCAGGCCGCCGCCACGGACGTGCTGGAGATCCGGGCGAGCGACTGGAAGTACGTCGAGGCCGCCGGGTGGGTCCGCCCGGCGCACGTTTACGAGAAGGAGGTCGGCCGCTACCGCACGGTCACCGTCTCGCTCTACCGGCTCGGTGACGTCCGCGCACTGCTGGAGCTGCCCGGCGTCGACTGGGAGGCGGTCCGCGGCCTGCCGAGGGGGAAGCCGTCTCCGCTGCGCGAGTACGCCCGGCTCGCCCCCACCCGGGCCGCCGCCGTCCGCGGCTTCGCGCAGGGCCTCGCCGACCGGCACGGCGTGACCGTCTGGGCCTGGCACTCGCCGTACTCCGACCGCTGGGAGCTGGACTGGGAGCGGATCGAGGACCTGCCCACCGAGGCCACGGTGCGGCGGGAGCTGGCCGACGATCCCGAGGCAGGCGCGTACGCAGGCGAGATCGAGCTGTGCCCGGCGTGGGGCGAGATCACCCGGGAGGCGCGGGACCTGCTGGAGCCGGGCCGTGCGGTCGTGCTCGACACCGAGACCACCGACCTGTCCGGCTACACCGTCGAGATCGCCGTGATCGACGCGGCCACCGGCAAGAAGCTGGTGGACACCCTGGTCAACCCCGGCGACGCCGAGATCAGCGACGGGGCCCGCTGGGTGCACGGCATCACGGACGAGATGGTCGCCGACAAGCGGCCGTTCGAGAAGGTGCTACCCCGGCTCCGCAAGGTCACCAAGAGGCGCGTCGTTCTCGCGTACAACGCCGAGTTCGACAGGTCCACCGTGCTCCGCGACATCGCCCGGGCCGGGAAGAGGCCGATGCGCCTGGAGCCCTGGGACAGCTGGTACTGCCTGATGGAGGCGTACGCCCAGTGGCTCGGCTCCCGCCGGTGGCTCCGGCTCGGCGGCAGTCACCGCGCCGCCGGCGACTGCGAGTCGGCCCGGCAGGTCCTGATCGAGATCTCGAAGGGGCGCGGCACCGCGTTCACGCCGACCCCGCCCGCGCCGGGGGACCCGGTCAGCGACCCGCCCGCGGGTACGGTCCTCGCGGCCACGGCCGTGCCGCACGCCTGACAGTGAGGATGTGACGTGGTGACGCTGCTGGTGGGACTGACCCTCCGCCTGACTGACGTCTCGACTGTCCTGTTTGGGATTTGTCGGCCCACCGGGTGGCGTCACCACGCACGCGGCCGGACGGGCGTTTGTGACCTTATAGCGCCTCTGTGTGTCAAGCGGCCTGAGCAAGGCGGTTCCGTTGATCTCGTTTCATGATCCGGTAGACCACGTTGGACAGCCGTCGTTTCAGGGCCCGGCGGGCCTCCGAAGGCGTCTTCCCCTCGCTGATCTTGCGCAGGTAGTAGTCCTGTCCGCGTCCGCCGTCGCGTATCTTGCAGACGGCGATGGTGTGCAGCACCGAGTTCAGCGCGCGGTTGCCGCTGGTGTTGAGCCGGTGGCGGACGTTGTTGCCGCTGGAGGCGTCCAGGGGTGCGCTGCCGGTGTAGCTGGCGAAGTGGTGCTCGGTGGGGAACCGGCTGACGTCCCCGATGTGGCCGATGACCTTGGCGGCCAGCACGGTGCCCAGGCCCGGCAGGGTGGTCAGTGTGGTGCGGGTCGCGGCGAGGGCCTCGCGCATCTCGGCTTCGTTGTCCTTGACCTGCCGGTCCAGTCTGCGCAGGTCGGCCAGCAGGTCACGGGCTATGTCCCGGCGGCAGTTGTCGGTGGCCGTGACCGGCCGGATGCCCTTCATCAAGGCGGCGGCCTTGTCGGCCGACAGGCCGGCGGGTGCTCCGCCGGGCAGGAGATCGCGCAGGACGGCATGAAGCCGGTTCAGGACGCGAGTGCGTTCGTGGACCAGGTCGTCCCGCCGCTCGGTCAGCAGCCGCAGGATCGTGGTCTGATCTTCGGGGACCACGGGTCGCAGGTCGTGGCGGAAGAGCGCGACCTGGGCGACATGGAGGGCATCCTTGGCGCCAGTCTTGCGGTCGCCGCCGGTGGCCAGCAGCCGGGCCCGGGCCGACAGGGTCGAGGGCACGTCGACCACGTTGTCAAGCCCTGGGTTTGGTGGACGGTGGGTTAGCTGGTTTTGAGGGCGGGTTCTGGTGTGGGTGTTGTCGTGTGGAGGGCCTCGAGTTCGGCGGGTGGGAGGTGGCCGAGCTCGCCGTGGAGGCGCCTGCGGTTGAACCAGTCGGTGTACTCGGCGACGGCGATCTCGACGTCATTGATGGATGTCCAGGGCCCCTTGTTGCGGATCAGCTCGGCCTTGAACAGGCTGTTGAACGCCTCGGCGAGGGCGTTGTCGTAGGAGTCGCCGCGTGAGCCGACCGATGCCACGGCGGCAGCATCAGCAAGACGGTCGGTGTAGCGCACAGCGCGGTATTGCACGCCGCGGTCAAAGTGGTGGATGAGCCCGGTCAGGTCCGCGCCGTCGCGGCGGCGGCGCCACAGGGCCATGTCGAGTGCGTCGAGGGCGAGGTCGGTGTAGAGGCTGGTGGCGACCTGCCAGCCGACCACCATGCGGGAGAAGACGTCGATGACGAACGCGGCGTACACCCAGCCGGAGAAGGTGCGAATGTAGGTGATGTCCGCCACCCACAGCTGGTTGGGTCCGCTTGCGGTGAACTCGCGTTTCACCAGGTCAGTGGGCCTGCTCGTCTCGGGAGCGGGCCGGGTGGTGCGTGGCCCTTTGGCTCTGCTGACGCCGCGCAGCCCAGCCTCGCGCATGAGCCGCTCCACGGTGCAGCGAGCCACCTTCCGGCCGGCTCGGCGCAGGGCGGCGTGGACTTTCCGGACGCCGTAGACGCCGTAGTTCGCGGCGTGGATCACGCGGATCTCCTCGGTGAGCTCGGCGTCGCGCACGCTGCGGTCCGAGGGCGGACGGTTGATGGCGGCGTAGTAGGTGCTCGGCGCGATCTCGGCCTCGGTGTCCTTCAGGGCCGTGCAGATCGGCTGGACGCCGAACTCCTCTTTGTGCTGGTCGATGTAGGCGACCTTCAACGCTGTGGGCGGTCCAGCTCCGCGGCGAAGAAAGCCGAGGCGGACTTCAGGATCGCGTTCGCCCTGCGCAGCTCTTTGACCTCGCGTTCCAGCTCGGCGATCCGGGCCGCCTCCTGGCTCGTAGCGCCCTCGCGCAGCCCCTCGTCGGTCTCGGCCCGCTTCACCCACGTCCGCAGGGCCTCGGGGTGCACATCGAGCTGATCGGCGATGCGCCTGATCGCTCCCGCCCGGCCGGCAGCGTCCTTGCGGGCCTCAATCGCCATCCGCGTCGCACGCTCGCGCAGTTCGTCGGAGTACTTCCTGGGTGCAGCCATGGCCGGGATCCTTCCGGGTCTTCGATGCCTCCAACAAACCCGGGGCGGTTCACATCCGGCAGCCGCAGTAGTGCGGCTTCGCCATCAAGGCCCTCCGCTGAGGGCGGATCAGGCCAGGCTCGCGGGTCCAGTGGAGCCGTGGCACCGGAGTCGCGCCGTCGTGGGACAACGCGACTCCACAAAGCCGAGCCCTGGGGATGTCCTGGCTGATCCCCAAGACCCATAACGTCCGGCCCTGGGTTGGCCCCGCTACCGGTTGATACGCGGGCCGTGGCCGATCATGAGGATCGCAGCGGTGCACACGCCGTCCAGCCGCCCGTCGATGTCGACGGCAGGGCGACCATCCCCCCGCCGCTCTCCTGGAGCACGACCTCAGCCGTGCCTGGCGCCACAACGCCGGTGCCGGCCGCCGCGACGCGCGGGATGCAACACGACGTGCCCGGGTTCCTTACAACCAGCCATGAAGTTAGTAAAGTACCGCCATGACTGCACCCTACGGCCCCGGTGAGCGGGAAAAGGTAGTTTCCAAGCTGCCACCCATGCTCCGTCAGGAGCTCAAGGTACGCGCCGCTCAACTCTCGGTGGATATCAAGGATGCCGTGACCGAGGGCATCCAAGCCTGGCGCTCCACGACGGAGCCGCTCGCCACTGTCGACACCTCCGGCGGCACGCCCTTCTCGACCTACATCCCCACCGGCTTGAACGCCGACTTCAAGGCGGACTGCGCGAGCCATGGCCTGTCCTACACGCAGGGCATCGCTCAGGCCATCCGCCTGTGGCTCGACACGCATCCGTATTCGACGAACCGCCGACAGAAGCGGCCCACCGGTGCCCGCCGGATCATCATGGGCAACCAGAAGGGCGGTGTCGGCAAGTCCACGACGGCGGCCGGCGTCGCAGAGGCCTTGGCGGAGATGGGCTACCGGGTCTGCGTCGTCGACTTCGACGCGCAGTGCCACCTGACCCAGCAGCTCGGCTTGAAGATGATCGGCATTGACGAACCGAGCGTCGCCAAGCACATGCTGGGGGAGGCCAAGGGCGAGCTTGCCGACCTCCTGGTTCCGATCGAAGCCGAGACGTTCGGCGGGCGGCTCTTCGTCCTCCCCGGCTGCAAGGACGCTTTCCTGCTCGATGCGAAACTCGCGACCACCCGCCACGTCCGGGTGAAGGAGACGGCCCTGGAGAAAGCGCTGGAGCCGATCGAGCAGGACTTCGACTACATCATCATCGACTGCCCTCCGAGCCTGGGCTACACGATGGACACCGCCATCTACTACGCCCGCACCCGCGACGGCGAAGAGGAAGGCACCTCCGGGATCTTCATCCCTGTACAGGCCGAGGATTCCTCCGCCGACGCCTTCGACATGCTCTACGACCAGATCCAGGACCTGAGCAACGACCTCGACCTCGACATCGCGCTGCTCGGGTTCATCGTCACCCTCTACGACGCCCGCCGCGGCTACGTCGCCACATCGTCCCTGGACAACTGGAAGCAGGTCGGGGACCCGCCCGTCATCGCGGTCATCCCGCAGATGAAGGACCAGCTCGAGGCGGTGCGGCTTAAGCAGCCGCTGCTCTCCTACGCACCCACCTGCGATCAGGCCTCCGCCATGCGCACCATCGCAAGGAGCGTCGCATGAGCGTCGCCGACAAGCTCGGATCCGGTTCCTCCTTCGGGCGGATCCCCCGCAGCGGGCAGCGCAGCGAGCGCGGCCGCGCCAAGGCCGTCGCGCAGGGCGACATCCCCGAGTACGAGCTCGTACGCCTGCCCCTTGCCGAGGTCTCCCCCACACCGCTGAACCCGCGGCGAAACTTCGGCAGCGAGGCCGAACTGACCGAGTTCGGCGAGAAGCTCCGCAAGGTGCAGCTCGCCGCCTGTACGGCCGTCACCCGCGCCGTGTACCTCAAGCTGTGGCCCGACCACGAGGACCGGATCGGATCTGCCCAGTTCGTGCTGGTCAACGGGGAGCGCCGCTACCGCGCAGCCCTGCAGGTGGGCCTGGAGGCCCTGGACTTCGTCGTCCGTGACGAGCTCGCCGTCTCACGTGAGGAGTTCATCGACAACCTGCTGAAGGAGAACCTGGACCGCGAGGACTTCGACGCCATCGAGCGCGCTCGCGGCGTCCAGGAGCTCGTTGCGGTCTGCCACGGCAACCAGAGTGCAGCTGCTACTCGTCTCGGCAAGGACCGCTCCTGGGTGACCAATCAGCTCGCCCTTCTCACCCTCCCTGAGGAGGTTCAGGCCCTCCTCAGCGCGGGAGAGATGGCTGAGCGCGATGGGCGGCAGCTCGCCCGCAGGCTCAAGGAGAACCCGGCGCTTGATGCCGCCGACCTGGTCTCGCTCTGGAAGGAGATCAAGGCCCAGGAAGCTGCCCAGCGCGAGGAGAACAAGGAGCTGCTCCGCGCGGCCAGAGAGGCTCAGATGTTGTCCGCGGACAACACGACGACCACGCAGGAGCCGAGCCACGCCCGTTCCTCCCCCGACACCGTGTTGTCCGCGGACAACACAGATGAGCCGGCGAAGGACAACGCGGATGTGTTGTCCGCGGACAACACGGAGACCAGTGAGCCCTCCACCAGCGGCGCGATCCCGCACCAAGGGAGCGAGGCAACCGATGGGGCCGGTGGGGAGAGCTCCAACGTGCTGCTTCTGCGGCAGCTCCTGGGTGAGACCGCGGCCGATCAGGCCGCTGCCCTGGCTGAGGCGTTCTCCGCTGAGGAACTGACCGCGCTGCTGGAAGCCCTGAGCATCCGCGCATAGTCAGCCCCGAGTGTTGTCCGCGGACAACATGGCCGAGGCGGGAAGGCCGCGCTTCCTGCAGAACACAAAAAGGCGCCCGTACCCCCTACGCGAGGGTACGGGCGCCTTTGCCATGGTCAGCGGTGGACGACGGGCCGGTGCAGGTCGCGGTGGGTCAGGTGGACTGGGCGCTGGGGTCGGCGCGCTCGATGAACGGGCCGACCCTCACGGCGATGTCTGGTCCTCGGTGTCGATGTTGGGTGTGGTGTGGTTGCGGCGGAAGAGCTTCACTGGGCGGGCCTTTCCTCGGTGGTGTTGACCTGGCGCAGGAGTGCGGCTGCCCGGCCGTGCGGGCAGTCGGTGTCCGTCCAGTAGTGGGCCTGGCAGTAGCCGTGGTGGCCGGGGTGGCACGGCTCGGGGTCGTGCAGGTGCTCGCCGGCACGGGGTCGGCGGTGCAGCGGGTGGAGGGCGCCGAGGCGGGGCTTGAGCTCGTCGGCCTGGTTCTCGCGCGCCTGCAGGGAGTGCGGCCGGTGAAGAGGTGCACGCGGCTCAGGCCGGGTTGACCGGTGCGGTGCATGACGTCCATCTCCTCTCGATGTCCATGGGTTGGGGGCCGCGGCGACCGCCCCGGCCCGCGGGCGCGGGTCCGGAACGGCACAGTGTGCTCAACTCGGGGGCGAAATCAGCTGGCTGTCTCGATGCCGTCACGCAGGTGGGTGCACGCCCCGGCCTTCCGTTCGGGGCGCGGCGCCGCAGTGTCTCGTGCGGGAGTGTCAGGAGGTCGTGGCCGCGCGGAGGATGTCGGCGTGGTCGAACGCCAGGCGCTCCGGCAGGTTGCTCAGGGGCCACCAGCGGGCGGTGCGGGCGTCGTCCCCGGCGATGATCCGGGTGCTGGCAGGGACGACGGCCGCGAAGGCGACGGTGACGTACCGGCCGCGCGGGTCGCGGTCGGGTGCGTCCCAGACGCCGATGGGGCGCAGGTCGCCGGGAGCCACCCGGACGCCGGTCTCCTCTTCCAGTTCGCGGGCGGCGGCGGCGCGGCTGGTCTCGCCGGAGTCGACGTGCCCGCCGGGCAGTGCCCAGGTGCCCTCGTACGGCGGCCAGTCGCGTTCGATCAGCAGCACGCTGCCGTCGGGCGTGAGGGCCACCACGTCGGCGGTGTAGCGGATGGCCTCGGGCGTCTCGGTGTCGGTCATGTGGGCCTCTCAGTGGGTGGTGTCGGTGATGACGAGGAACTGGTCGCTGGACAGGTCCATCGCGGCGCGGGCGTTGGTGCCCTGGGCGCGCTGGGCAGCGGCGTATTCGTCGGCGGGTCATGGACGCTGTACGTGCGGCTCAGCGGGTCAGGTTGGCGAGGAAGGACTCGGCTGCCGACCACGGGGTCAGCTCGATGCCGAAGCCGCGGTGTGCGTCGGGTCCTTGGATGTGGACCAGCCGACCGGACACGTAGACGACGTCGCCGGTGCGGAACGCCCCGGTGTACGCACCGAGGTAGCTGCGCAGGTGGGTGATCCGGCGGGCGAACACGGACGGCTCCTCGACCGTGGACTCCGTGACCGTGTCCACCTCGATCCCATAGAGCGCCGGCGTGACCAGCCCCTCGGAGTGATCCGTGATCCGGGCCAGGACGGAGATCGCCCCTACCTCTTTGGCGACCACCCCGGCGAACGTCTTGTCGCCGTCGGCCCTCAGCGGCTCACAGTTGATGTGCGCCCCCGCACCGGCCGTCAGGCCCTGCAGCTTGCGGGCCTCCTGCCGCATGAGCGCGTCGAAACTTCCCCCCACCATGTACTTGGCTCGCCGCACGTACAGCCGGGTCAGGGACTCACCCTCGTACGGGCGAATGAGGGTGCGTTCGGCGAACAGGGCCTGTGCCGCCTCGTAGCCGCGCGGACCGTAGCAGACCAGGTCGATGTCGGAGCGGGCGTTGCAGGCACCGACCAGGAAGGACCCGGTCACCCCGATGACGTCCGCGGCACCGGCCGCGACGATCCAGTCGATGATGGCGAGCAGGTCCTCGCTGACCGCCGTCTGGTCCAGGAGGCCAGGGTCCTGGTGCAGTGCGGCGAGGGTCTGGCGGCAGGAGTAGTGGGTGACGATGTCCTCGCGGGGAACGCCGGTGATGACGCACCCCACGGCGGGGGAGTAGATGTAGCACTCGGGCCGGTCAGCGAGGAGCCCGAACGCCTTGGAGACCACGCTGTTCTGCCGGTACGTCCGGCCGAACAGCACCCGGTCACCGCGGACGTCCGGGTAGTACTTGACGTACCCCAGGAAGTGCGTGCCGGGGTGGACATCGCCGATGACCTTGAAGATCACCCCGGCGCGGTCCAGGAGGTAGTCGCGGTCACGGATGGTCGCCAGCGCGGTGCCCAGCGGCGAACTCTTCGAGTCCGGGGAAGAGGGCGGTATCGACCGTCCCGGTGTGCTCATACTGCTCGAGTCCCTTCGTGAAGAGGTGCCGGCGGTACTGCCACTTCAGGTGCTTGTCCGTGCGGGAGGGGTCGGTGGGCCGCATCAGGGCGAGGAAGAACAGGGCCTTGACGAGCAGGTATGCGCCCAGGTTCTGGCTGATGGGCTGCCCGGTGGTGTTGCGGGCCGCGTCGTCCAGCACGGCGAGGTAGCGGTGCCGCTGGCTGGGGCTGGCCATGTAGCCCTTGGTGCCGCCCTTGAAGGCGATGATCTCCAGGGCCGGGAGGACGTCGTATCCGAGGGGGACCAGGCCGTGGTGCTGCCAGTCGATGACTCCGGCCGGCAGGACGTTGGGCAGGCCGTAGTCGAGGTGGCCAGCCGCCAGCGGAGCCGTGGCCAGGCGGTCCAGCGCACGGTCGAGCGCGGTATGCGTGCGGGTGTTGTCCAGGTCGGGGTTCTCCTGGAAGACGTTCTGGGTGAACCCGGCACTCTCCAGCCACTGCCGCAGTGCGCCGGGCGTGGGCTCGACACGGTGGGCGGCCTGGGCGCGCAGCAGCCGGGCTGCGACCTGTGCGGCGGTGTCGGTGACGTCGTCGTGCAGGGCGCGGCCGCCGTCCAGTGACGCCAGCGCGCGGTCGTGCAGGGTCTGGTCGCCCAGGGACTCCTCCACGACGTAGTAGTGGCCGTCGTCGGTGACGCCCTCCTCCAGGAGGTGCGGGACCGGGTAGTCCAGGTCTGCGATCCGGCGCTGGAAGGCGGCCTCGGCCTGGAGTTCGGTGCCGCCGGTGCGCCGGTAGCGTGTTCCGTCGGCGGAGACGTAGACCGCGCCGTCGGCGGCGGTCCGCTTCTTGACGAACCGCCAGGAGTTGTTGTTGTCGTTCATCTGCTCGCTCCTTCCGGCTCCTTGGTGAAGGCGTCAGTGGCCGGGGGCTCGGGGATGGCGCGGGACAGGGTTCTCACGTCCATGACCCAGCGCATATCACCCGCCGCGACGCGGCGGCGCAGTTCGGCGAGGTCGTCACTCCCGGGTGTGTCCGGCCGGGCCAGGTGGGCGCGGCGCCAGAATTTCAGCAGGGCGGGGAGCTGGGCCGCGGTGATGCCCGCCCGGATGTGCAGTGAGCACAGGGGGAGGAACCAGGTGAGGAACCGTTCCCGTTGCGGCGGGCTGACGCGGTGTACCTCGCACAGTCGCTGCAGCGCCGTGGTGTCGTCGTACGGGATGCGCCCGTGCAGCGCGTACCGCAGCCGCGTTCCGTTGTGCCGCCGGAACAGGGCTCCGTAGGCGGCGACGTTCGCCGCGGCGTTCTCGGTGACCGTCATCACCGGCCGCTCCGCGCCGTGCCGGGCGGCTGCGGCCAGTACGGCGACGTGCACGCCGGCCCGCGGGTCCAGGACCAGGCCGTCGAGCCCGAGCGGCGCGAGGCTGATGCCGTGGTCGCGGGTGCGGGACAGGATCAGCCGATCCGGGACGTTCGAGGCGATGGTCAGCAGATGCCCTGGTGGCTTGGCCTGGTGGGCGTGGACGTCGTCACGTGCGAGCACCGGCGTATCGTGAGGCCGGTCCCAGACCAGCAGGTTCCGGGTGAGCGGCCGGGAGCCGGGGTGCCCGCACGCGCGGCAGGCGTGGGGAACGGTGCCGGTCATGTGGCCGCAGAGGGTGCAGAGCTGAACCGCGACGGGAGTGAGGGTCAGGACGCCGTCCTGCAGGAGGTGTTCGGTCATCTCCAGCGCGAGGGCGGCCACGGCGGGCGCGGTGTCGGTGAGGACGCCACCGGCCGGAGCCGCGCCCGGTGCGTACTTGGCGGCGATCGCACGCTCTTCCCGCTCGTGCCGGCCGATGGTGTCCCGGTCGGGGGCGTCACGGTGGCGCAGGTCTCCGGCCAAGGTGGCGGTGTTCCACAGGTGCGGGGCCGGCCCCACATCGAGGAGGTTGTTGAGCGCGTCGGACGCGCGGATGCCGGCAGCCTTGCCCGGCCGTTCGGCGAGGGTGAAGGGGCCGTTCTGCACGGGCCCGTTGAGGTACAGGAAGTTCACAGCTCGGAGCTCCTCAGCAGTCCGGTGGGATGGTGCCGCGGGCGTGGAACAGGCCGTCGGACTGCTCGTAGACCAGGACGGCGGCGTTGGGCGTCTTGTGCTCCCGGGCCTCGTCTACCAGTTCGGTCACCGGCCGGCGCTCCAGAACCGCGCGCAGCGCGAGGATCGCGGTGTGGTGGGTGACCGCCACGACATCCGCCGCCGGCGCGGTGTGCAGTCCGTCGACGAACGCCGAGGCCCGCCGCAGAACGCCGCCAGCGAGGGACTCCCCGCCGTCACCGGGAGGCGTCCACAGGTGCTTACGGGTCTGCCGGTCCTCCGCCCCTTCGGGATAGGTGGCGTACAGCTCGTGCTTGGTCATGTAGGTGGCCGCGCCGTAGTGCTGCTCGTTGAGGAGCGCGGTCACCTCGTAGGACAGACCGGGCAGAGCGAGTTCGGCGGTATCGAGGGCGCGACGGTACTGCGAGGTGCGGACAACGGGGTCGGGGCCGGTCAGATCCGCCAGGGTCTGCCGCAGCCACAGGCACTGGAGGAAGCCACGGGGCGTCAGACCGACGACATCCCGGGACAGGGCATGCGCGGCCGGCCCGGTCCACGGGCGGGGGTTCGCGTAGAAGCCGGTGTACTTGGTGGCGTTCTCAATCGATTCGGCGTGACGTACAAGGAGGAGCATCGCCATCCTCTTCAGATTCGGGGAAGGGGGGTTGGTGCAGCGCGGACGTTCGGGCGCGGTTCTGTGCTGGGCGCGGTGGGGTAGGCGGCTCGATACGGACGAGGTCGGTTTCGGGGAGCAGTCCGAGCTGCCCGGCGGGCCGCCGTGCGGGCGGCGGGGGTGAGCGAGCAGGTGGCACGAGTGTCGGTCGGGCAGGCCGCGGTCGAGGGCGGGCTGCCCGTAGTCGGCCAGGCCGTCGACGTACAGCACCATCAGGGAGGCTCCTGGCGGTTCCATCCGGTGAGCTGGTAGACCGCGAGCTGAGTGAGGTCCACCTCGTGCTCCTGGACGCCGTCGTCGTGCTCGAGGTCGATGTGCGGCGAGTGGGGGTGCCAGGCCGGGTCACCTTCGACGTCCCGCCAACGGCGGCAATGCTGACGTCAGGTCGGAGTCATCGACGCTGGTCACGACTGAATAGGAGTGTCTGAATCTGAGGCGGGTTCGTTCAAAACGCAGGACTTGACAGAGAAGGAGTCGGTGGCCATCTCGCGGTAGGTGTCCAGGTGGATCCGCCACGGTGCGGGGAAGCGACGGGCGGAGGTCGACTTGCCGCTGTCGGAGAGGTCGACCAGCGCGGTCACGCTTCCCGGCGTGAAAGTGGAGATGCTGAGATTCACAAAACCCTTCCTGAGAGTGGATGGTGGGCGGGAACACGGTGGCGGCCCGCAGGCCGGATGCCTGTGGGCCGCCGGAGAGGTATGGGCGGGTCTAGAACGGCGCCTCGTCGAAGCACGCTGCGGCCGGCACCGTCTGGCCGTCGTCGCGGGCGGGGGTGCAGGCACTGCACAGGTCGAACATCCCATCGCTGGGAACCCACCAGCAGCCGCCCGGGCAGGGTGCCTCCTCGGTGCAGCCGCAGCGTTCGCAGTGGGGG
The DNA here is from genome assembly GCF_019303495.1 of Streptomyces sp. JJ66. GTDB lineage: Bacteria > Actinomycetota > Actinomycetes > Streptomycetales > Streptomycetaceae > Streptomyces. The sequence continues at coordinate 58,473 of NZ_JAEVFI010000020.1, forward strand.
CCGGGGACGTAGCCCAAGCACACCTCCCGGTCCCCCCGCTCCCCGTAGGGCCGGTAGCGGCCGGTGCCGCCGCAGCGGCAGTCCTCGGGGTGCGGGTCCGCTGGCTCGCCCCGATCGCACTGCACGGGCTCCTGGTGCACCGGCGCGCCCTCGGCGTCGTAGGTGAGGATCGCCATCACCTCGCCGCATCCGCCGCACCCGCCGGGGCAGTTCGGCGGGTGCGGCGCCTCGCTGGTCTCGTGCTTGGTGAACTCACTCCGCAGCCAGGCGCGTACTTCTTCCCGGTCGCACGGCCGGAGTCCGTCCGCGTCACGGACGGCGAGCGCGGCCCGGACGGCGTCGTTCGCGGCCTGCTCATCGCCCGGCCGCTCGAGGGCGAACAAGTCGCTCACGACAGCGCGGAGCAGCAGCGCGGTGCGTTCCCGCCGCCATAGGTACTCCGAGCTGAACACGCGGTCGCCGCGCACGAAGCCGTGGCGAGCCCAGAAGGTCTCCTGGGTGATCTCGGTGATCAGGCGGGAGATGGAGGGGGCGGGCCGGTAGGCGTCCGGGTACGCGGTGGTCGGCTGGTGGTGCACGAGGTGTTCCTCCTTGTGGTGTCGGGCTTAGGGGCCACTGCGACCGTCCCGGCGGAACGGGCCGGGGCGGTACAGAGTGTGCTCAGCGCACGGGTCAGCGGGTCGCTTCGATGCCGATGCGCAGGTGGGTGCGCGCCCATGCCAGGAGCGAGCGAGCGCTGGTCACCCTCGGGGCTGATCAGCGCGTCGGTGAGGTACGTGACGGCGGAGTCCAGGTCCTCGCTGGCTTCCTGCGGGTAGCCGACGCTGGCGATGGCCAGGACGTCGCGGAGGACCAGGCCGCAGCGGTGTCGGATGACCTGGTTACGGTTGTCGGATGCACAGGTCAAATGCGTCAGCCGACGTGCCCGCCCACCCGGGCGCGTTGCTGCCTCTCCTGGCTAGCGACGGGCGCGTCGTCGGCTTCTTTGCCGGGGTCGCGGACCTCGACGTGACGAATCCAGCCGATCACGAGTTGGAGGACGGGGTCCGGCTCGCCTCCGGGGCCCGGCTGGAGCAGTTCGCGCGGGCGGGCTCAGGGGACGCGTTCTGTTTCGTTGGTGAGGGCGGTGAGGAACGCCCCGTGGTGTACGTCAGCCTTGACGGTGAGGCCGGACCGCTTGCGGTCGGACTGCCGGATTTGGTGCGGCTGTGTCTGGTGGCACCGTGGTGGCGGGATGCTCCCGGACGGACAGCCAGAGAACTCCAGGCGGTCGCCGACGAGTATCGGCAGAACGTGCCCGACCTCGACCGGCGACGCGACCTTGCGGCCCGGGCGCTCGGTCTCGATCCGGCTGGACTGCCGACTGACGCGGCTGCCCTGGCCCGGCTCGCAGAGCTCTCCCGAGGACCGGTCGCCGCGGCCTGCCTCGTCCTCGGGTACGAGGGCGATCCGCTCGACCCCCTGTTCGGCGCCACTCCCGACCGACCCTAACTGGCGGTTCGGGTCGGTCCGGTGGTCCGCCGCCCGGACCGCAGCTAGTGCTGTGACCGCATAGGTTCGCCGGGTTGGTGGCTTCGCCCCGATATTCTGCACGGCGTGATCAACTCATACGCGAGTTCGGACGATGCTGAGGTTGCGATAGCTGGGGCACGTGCCGGAGCGGACGTGGTGCGCAACATGTACGGCCAGCGGCTCACCCGCATTGACAAGGGCGCCGGTGACTTCGCCACCGCGGCCGACGTGGAAGCCGAGGAGACGATCCTCGGCGTCATCCGTACCGCTCGGCCCGATGACGCGGTTCTCGGCGAGGAAGGCGGGCAGCAGGGTGCGGCCGACACTGTGCGCCAGTGGTTGGTGGATCCTTTGTGCGGCACTCTGAACTACGCCGTCGGCAACATGCTGGTGGCCGTCAACGTGGCGCTGCGCGACGGGGCGGCGGCGGTGGCCGACCCGTCCAGCGGCGAGGTCTTCTTCACCGACGGCGAGACCGCCTGGGTGCGGCACGACGGGATCGATGAGCAACTGGCACCCACGCCCGCCACCCGGCTGGTGGACGTCAACCTGGATCCGCCGTTCCCGAGCGCGCCCGGATTCCGAGCCGTGGACCTGCTGGCCCACCCTGAGTTCGTCGAGCGGTTCCGGCCGCGGGTCGTGTCCACGACGCTGGCGTTGGCCTGGGTCGCGGCCGGCAAGCGCGCCGCGTACGTCACTGACGGCGGCGACCTGTCCGGTAGCGTGCATTTCGCCGCCGGCATCGCTCTGTGCCGGGCTGCCGGCTGCGTAGTCACCGGCATCGACGGCGCCCCTGTCGGGCAGGCAGGCCGTGGGCTTGTGGTGGCCGCTGACGCCGAGACCCATGGGCTGCTGATGTCGATGATCCGCAGCCCTGCTGTGAACGCACAGGTTTAGCCGGATTCGGTCAAGCTGCGGCTTGAAGGGGGCGTCCGCCCCAGCGGATGCCCTTCTCGCTGCGGATGCGGGCGATTTCCCTGCGTTTGGCGGCCAGGACGTCGGGATGGCGGGCGTTGGCGTTGCGCCAACGCAGGTAGCCGTGCAGCGCGCGAGTCTGGACCGTATGGTTCGGGTGGTGGGAGTTAGCGAGGGTGAACTGCCTCAGCGGTCCGAAGTGCGCCTCGATGGGGTTGGCCCAGGAGGCGTTGGTCGGGGTGAAGCACAGCTCGACGTTGTTGCGCCTGGCCCACTGGCGGATCTTGGCGCCCTTGTGGGCGGACAGGTTGTCCAGGATCACGTAGATCGGGGCGCCGTCGGGACGGGCCTCGCGGATCGACCGGAGCGCGGCCAGGCTGTTCGCGGCGCCCTTGCGGCGGCGGTTGACACCCCACAGTGTGTCGTCGCCCACCGAGTAGCAGCCGTGGAAGTAGGTCACGCCGTGGGTGCGGTGGTAGGTGGCCGGCAGGCGGTCGGGGCGACTCTGTTCGGCCCAGCAGCTGCCGCCGGTGGGACGGATGCCGAGCGGGCCGAACTCGTCGAACGCGAACGTCCGGTCGGGGAAGCGTTCCAGGACATGCTCGATCCGGTCGAGCTTGGCGTCCCGCTCGGGGTCGGTGGACTCCTTCCACGTCTTGGTGCGCTGGAAGGTGACGCCGCGTCGGGCGAGCAGGCAGCGCAGGGCCTCGCGCCCGATGCAGATCACCCGGCCATGAACTCGACGGAGGTAGGCGAGCAGTTTGCGGATCGACCAGCGGGTGAAGGGCTGGCCGAGCTTGGCCGGGCGGGTGGTGGCCGTCTTGATGACGAAGTCCTCGTCGTCAGGACAGAGCAGGCGGGGACGGCCTCCCGCCCAGCGAGGGTCCAGACAGGCCAAGCCGATCTCGTTGAAACGGTGGATCACGTCCCGCACAGTGTCCTCGTCGGCCTGCACCAGCCGGGCGATGACCGGCACCCGGTTGCCGCCAGCCGAGGCCAGCAACATCATCGCCCGCCGGTAGCGCACCGAGCTGGTACTGCCCCGCCGCACGATCCGCCGTAACTGCTGGCCCTCCTGATCGGTCAGTCTGCGGACCTTGACCGGCTCTGCCACCACGCCTCCCGACACTGCGTTGAACGTCTCCCGACATCCAACCGGCCCAGCCACCACGAGCGCCAACCGCAACCCGGCGAACCTATGCGGTCACAGCACTAGCGGGCCGACGGCGAGCAGTCAAAGTTCCGTCACAGCAACGTGATCAGCAGGGCGGAGACCAGCAGCGCGGTCTGGTGGAGGGCTTGGTCGGTGAGGTACATGCCGTTCATCCCGGCCGCCTTCAGCTCGGCGAACCCCTTGGAGCCGACGTGTTCCAGGAGCCAGCGGACCGGCCATCGCCGATCGAAGAAGGCATGGGTCGCGGCCGACACGGCAAGGCCCGCCACCAGGCCGGACCAGGACATCTGCAGCGGCAGGACGCCCCAGACCAGCGCCAGTATCACGGCCATCACCAGGTGGTACTGGGCGACGTGTCGCAGGCACGTATCCCAGCCCCGTCGCGGGCTCGCGCCGTCGGCGATCTCTGCCGCCGACGGCGCCGCCTTCCCCTCGGCCTGGCGGTCGGTCTGTCCGATGACGTGGTCCGCGAGGTTGTGGCCGACAGCAAGCACGGCCCACACCGAGCCGAACGTCGCCAGGGTGGCGATCTGATCGATGGAGGTCATCAGCGACCACCCACCAGAGCGAATCGCGAGGCGAGACCGCGACGCCGGACGACCGCGACACCGGCGCCCTGCGACGGGAAACCGGTGCTACTGCGCGAGCGCCAGGAGACCAAGACACTTCGAATGGTAAGCACGGCCTTTGTCGCGTTGACCCAGTAGTCGCCAGCGGCGCTGGCGGCGCGGGTCAAGCCGAGCAGGGCGGCGACGACGACGCGACGCTGCATGCGGGGTACTCCTGATTTCGAAGACGGAATGGGTCGGCCCCGCCCATGGGCGGGGCCGGGGTGTGCGCGGTGGTGCTGGTCAGAGCCATTCGAGTTCGTCGTCGTGGCACAGGACGTTGCCGATGAACAGGCCGAGCCCGGCCACGGTCCAGCGGTAGTCGGTGAGTTCGCCGGGCGGGACTTCGTCCAGGACGTATCCGACGCGGCCTTCGGCACGGGGGTCGTCCTCGCAGGCGAGGACCAGGACCTCGTTGTCGCGGGCGATCATGTCAGCGGGATGGCGCGGCAGGCGGCGGCGTGGTCGTTGGCGTTCTCGCGGATGCTGAACAGGTAGTCCTCTTCCGGGAACTGCGAAGTGGCCTTGCAGCCGTGGCACTTCCACCGGTTCTTAGGGTGCTCACCGAGGCCGGTGACGTCGACGAAGGACCCGCCGATCGTGACGAACCGGATCTGGAGGTTCTTGGGCCGCTCAGGCTCGGTGAAGGCGGAGACGCGGACAGTTGTGCTCATGGCGGTGGTCCTCTCAGGTCATGCGGCGAGCCGGTGATCCGGCGCCGGGGGAGCGATGTAGGAGTTGGGGTCGGCGGGCGTGCCGTCGTGGCACTCCAGACAGGACCCCAAGGTCTTCAAGGGGATGCAGTGGAAGTAGCGCCGGCCACAGGCGCCGCAGGTCTGGCGCTTGGCCATCGCGGCGTCGAGCGCGGCCTCCTTCGCGAGGGTCATCGGAACTTGGGCTTGGCCAGGTCGATCCGGTACAGCCACGCCCACCGCTTGCCGCCGCGGCATGCGATCCGGGCGACCGGCTCGGCTCCTGCGGGGCGCAGTCCCATCTGGCGTAGCTGGCGGCGGGTGGCAAGGGTCGCGCGTCCGGCCTGCTTCCACCGGTAGACCGGTAGAGAGCCGTCGCCGGGGTCGTAGGGGTCGACTTCGACCAGGTCCTCGTCCTGGCCGGCCATCACCTGCTCAAGGCGCCGGGCAGCCGGTCGGGGCGCTGCGGGTAGCGGGGTTTGGGGCGCTGCGGGCGGGGCCGGCCGATCCGGCGGCGCGGGCGAGGGATGAGCACGGGTGTCCTCCAACAGGGGTTATGGCGGGCAGTGCTGCNGGCAGGGCGCAGCACTGCCGGCGGGGCGCAGCACTGCCGGCGGGGCGCAGCACTGCCGGCGGGGCGCAGCACTGCCGGCGGGGCGGAAGGGGTGAGGCGTGCGGCCAGGCGGCCTGTCCGGTCCTCGCCCGGCCCCGAAGCGGGGCGGGCGAGAGCCAGGCAGAGCGTCAGGTCAGCGGCGGGCGGTGCTTGAGCGGGACGGGAACGGCGCGCCTCCCGTGTGGGATGCGCGCCGTGGTGTGGCAGCGGTCAGGCGGCCTCTTCGCTGGTGTTCTCCGGCCGGGGGCCCAGGGCCACCTTCGAGGTCTTTCCTTCCTTGATCCGGTGGATCCTCCGGGCTTTCTCCAGCTTGTTCAGCACGTTCGCGAAGGTCGACTCCGCGACCCCGCAAGCGGCCTGCAGCTTGCCCCGTTCCACGTAGTCGATATCGTCGGGGTCGATGTCGTCGCCCTGGTCGAGCATGTCGACGTACATGGGGTCGGACTCGTCGCGGAGGGCGGCCAGGACCTTCTCCTCCGAGGTGAGCTCCTTGGCCCTCGGGAGGTCGACACCGGGGAACGAGGTCCCGGCCTCGCCGGTCCCGCCTTCGCCGTCCTTCTCCTCGAAGCCGGGGATAGGCGTCATGGCCAGCTCCTCCATGTACGCCTGGTCGCCCCACCAGGGCACGTCGGCCGGGGCCATGATGTTCTCCGGCCGGATGTGCTCGGTGGCGTCCTCCAGGTTGTCGATGCGCATCATGCCCGCGCGCCCGCCCGGGGCCGCGACGTAGCCGAGGCCGAAGGTGCGGCGCGGGTCCGACTCTTCGATGGTCGGGTCGTAGACCAGCGCGTCGTCCTCCTCCACCCATACCGGCGGGATGAGGGAGGGGTCGATCCCGTCGAAGCCGGGGGGAAGGTCGCCCAGGTTGATCTGGTCGCTGTCGGTGCGCAGGATGATCCAGGTTCCGCCGGCCAGGAGGTTGGCGCGGATGGCCTGCTCGCCGCCCAGCTGGTCCAGGTTGACGGTCTGGTTGATCAGGACCCAGGGCATGCCCATGGAGCGGGTCAGGGAGGCGCCGTCCTTGACGATCTTCACGGCCTCCTTGCGGTTCGGTGCGCCCGGGGCCAGCATCTGGGCGGCCTCGTCCAGGATCGTGGCGCAGTACGGCCGCATCGCGGTCGGCTCGAAGTTCTTCAGCTCCAGGCGGGCGGCCTCTTCGATCCGGTGCTGGAGGACCCACCAGGAGATCCGCATGGCGCCCAGGGCGCCGTGCTGCGTCAGGCCGCTGTATACGGCCATCTTCGGGATCGCGGGGTTGGAGGCGCCCTTGGGGTCGCCGTAGAGCTGGGCCATCTTGTTGGCGTGGTAGGCCAGGCTGATCATCTGGCCCGTGCCGCCCTTGCCGGAGCCGGTGGTACCGGCGATCACGACGTGGAGGGCGCCGAGCTTGGGGTCGAACAGCTGGATCTTCGCGGGGAAGCCGGAGACGATCTTTCCGATGTTGACCCAGCCGCCCGGGGTGGCCACCAGGGAGTCGAGGCCCGGGAAGTCGTGGCCGGCCTCCAGCGGGTTGTGGTCCATGACGCGGATGACCGCGCGCCGGGGGTCGCGCCGTCCCGGCTCGTAGGAGACGAGGTCGATGGAGCGGCGCAGCGCCCCGGCCAGCTCCCCGAGGTTGACGACGCGGGGGAGTGCGTCCAGGTCGTCGTCGGCCACCACGCGCGCGACCTGGCCGCCGGTGTTCACGTCGTCGCCGACCTCCTCCAGGTGGGTCTTCGACAGGACCCGCGCCCGCACCCGCTTCCAGGCGCCCTGGAGGGTGGAGGGATCCAGCTCCGGGCGCTGGGTGTACCAGACGGTGATGAACGCCTCCCCGGAGTGCGCCCCGTAGTTCATGGTGATGTCGTCGACCGAGCGGCCGAAGAGGCTGGAGACGGCCTCCTTGGAGACGTTCACGGAGTCGCCCAGGGCTGCGGTGATCCGCCCCTCCCAGCGGTCGGCGTAGATCACGACGTCGGAGAGGACCTGGTTGCGGTAGCGGCCGTTCTCCGGGTCGCTGATCACGCGCCCCCAGGCCGCGATCATCTTGTCGGCCAGGGACATTGGGCCCGGGGTGCCGGTGTTGGCCGGGGCGGCCTGCACCGGCTGAGGCGCCTGCTCCACCTCGATCTTCTGCCTGCCGAAGACGCGGCGCAGGCGCCAGCCGGTGAAGACCACCGCGGCCCACCAGCCCAGCGACAGGATGCCGGGGATGGTGGTCGGCTCGAGGGCGCCGGCCATCAGCGCGTCGGACGCCTCGGCTCCGCCCAGCTGACCCAGGGCCAGGCCCATGCCGGTGGTGATCGTGGAGATCCCCATGGTGTCGCGGTGCGCCCGCGCGATGTCGATGCCGGGGAGCTGGTTCGCCCAGCGGCCCAGGCGGTTCATGTAGTTGGCTCCGGCGAACGTCGCACCGACCAGGAACCCGGCCCCGGCGTAGGCCGCCGCGTTCGGGTCCAGGTAAGGGGCCAGGATGCCCACCCCGACGGGGAGGACGATCTGGAGCGCCGCGGCAGCGCGCTCCGCAGGCTCCGCGTTCGGCACGGTCTTGGTGATGGTGGACATCGGGGGAATCTCCTGTCTGGTTACGGAGGATCCGCAAAGGTGCGGCCGGCCCGCAGGGATGTGGACCCCGGGGCCGGCCGTGCCGGTGGTGGGTGGTGCTACTCCTGCTCGAACCAGTCGCGGCTGACCTTCTCCAGGTCCGTCACGTCCGAGCGGTCGAAGGCTTCCTGGAACCCGGCGTGGGTGGTGCGGGCCTGGTCCCCGGCCGCCTTCGCGGTCTTCGCGGTGTCGGCCGTCTTCGACGCGTAGGTCATCGCGCCGTCCGACACTCCGCGGATGATTTTCGACAGCTCCTGGCACTCCGCCAGGGAGTCACGGTCCACGCTCTTGGCCCCCAGCGCGTCCGCGTCGGAGGCCGTGTCGTCGGCCAGCTCCTTGATGTTCTCCGCGGCCTTCTTGACGCCCTCCGCGTTCCGGGCCAGGGCCTTCTCCTTGGCCTCGGTCTTACGGACGAGGACCTTGTACGTCAGCTCCGCCATGGTCGGCTCTCCCGTCTTCTCTTACGCGGCGGGCGCGTAAGAGCCCTTGTCGTTGTAGAAGCGCAGCTCGGCCGGCTTCGTCTCGTCGCTGTCGACCACGGCCTTGTACAGCGGCGCGTACCGGGTCCCGATGTTGGTCAGGACGACCTTGCACATCTCCGCCGCCCGCTTGGCGCGCTTGTGGAGCTCGGCGGCCTCCGTCGCCTGGGCCTTCGCGCTGTCGGACAGCTTGGTCAGCTTCGCGGCCAGCTTCTCCCCGCCTTCGACGGCCTTGGCCTGGTCGGCCAGCTCCTGGCAGTCCTTCGCCTCGTCTTCCGCCGCGGCCTCGAGCGACTTGCACGCGTCGGCCACCTTGATCAGGTGGTTCTCCTTGGCCTCCAGCTTGCGTTCGTACTGCTTGAAGTTGCGGAGCTCCTTGCGGCTGACCGCCCCACGAGCACCGTCTGTGCCCAGGGTCAGCGTGTTCGCGTCGATCTCCTTGACCAGGAGGGGCTTCACGTCCGTGCTCACTCCGTCGTCTCCTTCGTCCGGCGGGGCGATGACGATCGTCTGGCCGCTGGGCCCGGTCACCGTCGTCCCCTGCTGCTTCGGGTCGTCCTTCTTCGGGTCCTGCTGCTTCGCCTTGTGATCGGTGCGCGCCTTGTCCAGCCGCGCGTGCTCCTTGCCGTTCTCCTCCTTCTTGTCCTGGTAGCCGTCCTTCGCGCCCTGCGCGTACGCCTTCACGTGGTCGACCGCGTTGCGGACCGCGGAGCCGTCGCCGTGGCCCGTCTCCCGCGACCGCTGGAGCGGGGTCCGGTTGTCGGTCCCGTTCGCGCTGTGCCCGGATCCACCGTTCTTGCCGGAGCTGCCGCTCTTCCCGGATCCGCCGGCGCTCCCGGACCCGCCGTTCTTGCCGGACCCGCCGCCGCTCCCGGAGGAGCCGCTCTTCCCGGATCCGCCGTTCTTGCCGGATCCGCCGCTGCTCCCGGAGGAGCCGCCCGAGCCCTGGCCGCTGCCGCCGCCCTTCTTCAGGTCGACCTTCGAGCCCTTGTCCTTGTCGGCCTTGTCCTTTGAGGTGCCGGAATGACCGCCGGACGAGCCGCCCGAGGACGATCCGCCGCCGCTTCCGGAGGCACCGGACCTTCCGTCCTTGCCCGCCTTTCCGCCAGCACCGGTGTTTCCCGAGGAGCCGTCCTTCCCCTTGCTCCCGGAGTCCTTCGCACCCTTGGGGCTGGTGTCCTTCGACGAGCCGCCGCCACCATTTCCGCTGGTGCCGCGCCCGCCGCCGGATCCACCGCTGCCATTCGAGCCGGACGAGCCACGCCCGCCGCCTCCGGTGGCGCCGCCGCTTCCGCCGCGTCCGGTGCCCGCTGAGCCGTTCCCCGTGGAATTGCGGCCTGAGTTTCCGCCGCTGTTTCCGCCGGAATTACGGCCCCCTCCACCGGCCCCTCCGGAGCCGTTTCGGGTAGGAAGCCCAGGCGACTTCATGACCGTGGTGGTCCGGGCCTCTTTCACCTGGTGCGCACTGGCCCTGGCCTTTTCCAGATCCAGCCGCTTGTTCGCAGTTCCTCCGCCTTTTGCCCAGCGGGTCGCGCCCGCCCGGAGCAGGGTTTTAAACACGCCCTCCTTGTGCCGGGCACCGGCCGCGTCGGATCCGGCTCCGGTCAGGTCCTCCGGGGCCTTGAACGACTCGCTGGTGACGCCCGGGGAGGAGCGGTCCACCACGCCGTCGGCGTCCGCCTTCGCGGCCGGGTCGTCACCGTCCGGCCGGGCCCCGGCGGTGGCGGTGACCGGTCGGGCGGGCTCCACCGCGGCCATCAGGGCGGCCATGATGCCGGTGTCTCCAGTGGGTGCCGGCGCGGCGGGGGCGGCCGGCGAAGCGGGCGGATCGGGCGGTCCCGCGGGGACCGGGGGCGCCGTATCGGTCGCCATGTCTCATTCCCCCTTCTCGTGTACTACCAGTGACCATTGGCGCTGTGAATTGCTGACCAGCCCGGCGCTCTTGAGCTCGGACAGTTTCACGGCCAGATGGGGCACAGAAAAATTTGTCGCCGCAGCTACCTCATGCACCGTCATCGGCGCGATACCAGCCTTCAAAGCGGCCAGGATCTTCTCCTTGACCGTGGGCATTGAAGGGTCTCGCTTCTGGCTTTCCCGGAGTTCCTCCAGACCTTCCGGGGATGGGAACAGCCCTTTGCTCCGGAGGACCTGAACCGCGTCGGTCACGATATGGACGGGGTTCGCTTCACCGAAGTCGAACCATTCGCCGATCACCCGGAACCGCTTCAGGTGATCGTGGATCAGTCCCTCCAGAAGGCGCCCGCCCTCGATGGTCACCAGGATCCGGAGAGGGTTCGGGCTACCTGACTGCAGCTCCACTAGGCGGTTGCGCGCGTTGCCCGCAGAGCCGATCTTTACTCGTCGGTCAGCTGCGGATCCGACCACGTACACCACACCGTGCGCGTTGCTCCGGCCGACTCTGTCATGCCGCATCTGCTTCCTCGATCGTTACTAAGGGTGGTTACTCCCTACCTACTTCCCAGCCGAGAAGAGCGCCCGGGACGCCCCAGAAGGCGTGTTTTCGCTGTTCAGGCGGTCATGAGTAGGTAAGGAGTAACCACCTCGACTACCGTGCGTGACTACGTGTGGGCCTGCTTGCCCTTGCGTGCGAACACCGCGATGACCAGGCCGCCACCGGCGACCAGACCCAGCAGGGCGGAGGAGTTGATCCCACCACCGCCGCCGCCGTCACCGGCGTCCCGGGCGTGGCTGGCGGCCGCCATGTCGGACCCGTCGACGGCCTCGTACTGCTGCTTGCAGTCCGCCACGACGTCGCTCCGCGAGGGCGCTCCGAACCCCTTGCCGATCAGGTCGGAGGAGTCCTTCACGCACTGGTCGACGGCCGCCTGGGTCTTGTCGGCGGCCGCGGCCGCGGCCTTCTTGTCGGTGCGCGCCTGCTCGTTCCGGAGCCGCATTTCCTCCAGTTCCAGCGTCTTCATCTGGATCTGGAGCGCGGCGGCCTCCTTCTCGTCTTTCGCGACGGCCGCCGAATGAACCTGGAACCAGATGGTTCCGCCGCCGACGATCGCCACCCCGGCCACCGCGACGGCGACCTTCCCACGGCGGGTCAGACCGGCCTTCTTCTGCGTGACGACCGGGGTTCCGTACGGCCCTTCATCGGCGTACGGGGAGGCGTCCGGAGCGCTGTTTCCGAAGGTCATTCCGGCCGCCATTCCGGCCTGGATTCCTTCAAATGCCTTCTCTTCGTCGGGTGTCATTTTTAGTCTCCGTTCTCACGCGCTAGGTCAGAGGCCGCCGAGATGGTGGCCTCCACACCCCGGAAGGTGTTGCTGGAAAGGTCGTTCCATTCCCAGAACCGCAGGTGCACGCCCTGGCGGGCCAGCTGGGTCTGGAGGTAATGCACGGCCTTCCCCCGGTCGATCGCGGTGACGTGCCCGGTGGATTCCAGAAAGGTCTGGGCACCCCGGATGCACATACGTCCGGTGGGGGAGAAATCGAAGCTCTGGCACCAGCCGTAGCGGATAAGGACTTCGATCACCTGGACCAGGTGGAACGAGGGCTTGAGGGGCCGGGGCTCCTGCCACAGCCCCAGGTCAGCCATCGCGGACCGGACCCCCTTGGGGATCAGGCGCTGGCCCCAGGTCGGGGGGTCAGGCGCCCAGATCTCCAAGGCCGACGGAATCACCGCGGGCGGTGCCAGCGCGGGGGCTGGCCCGGTCGTCGTGGGTGCCATGCTGTGCTCCTTTCTTGCGTGGGGGCGCGGGCGAGCGGCCTGCCGGCCGTGGCCGTCACCGGTCCGCGCTCGGTGGGCGAGCGCCGGTCCGGTGGCGACCATGAGCGGCAGGACGGTTGTGCGGGTGGTCCGGTCAGCGGACCGTGTGCTGCTTGAGTGCGACGGCGATCTGTCCGGCGCGGTCCGTGGCGATGGAGCCGCCCTCGGCCCGGACCGCCTTGGCGATGTTGGTCCGGTTCAGCGGCTCCTTCACGGTCCGGAGCCGGTCCAGTGCGGTCCGCTCCAGGCCCGTGAGCGTGATGACCGTGCGGTCCGGACCGTCTCCCTCGCCCCGGTCCGGACCGTTTGCGCTGTGCGGTGTTTCCTGGTCGGCCGGTCCGGTGCGGTCCGCGCCCCGTGGTCCGGGAGCGGCGTCGGCGGTCTGGACCGTCACCTTGCGCGTGGCCGCCCCGTTCTGGGTGGCGGGCACGGTCCGGGGTCCACGATCCGGACCGGGGCCGGTCGGCAGGTCAGCGCTCTGCGGTCCGGCCGGACCGGCCTGAAGGGCAAGCGCCGGTCCGCCGGTCCGGTCCGCCGCTCCTGCGGTCCGGACCGGGCCGTGGACCGCCTTCCGGTCGGCCGGACCGGACCGGACCGCGTAACCGTCGTGCTGGACCGGGCGGACCGCAGTGGTGCTTTCCAGCGGTCCGTTCCGGTCCGTGCGCATCAGGGTGAGCACGGTGGGGATGGCGGCCGGTCCGTGGTCGTCGGCCGCGAGGCGGGGGACGACGACCCGGTGCAGGGCCCGGCCGGTCCGGACCGCCTTGCGGTCCGCGAGCTGTGCCCCGGCCACGGTCCAGGCCCGGTCCAGCGTGGTCAGACCCGGATCGGTGATCGCCAGGGACCAGGCGGTGAAGGAGTGGACCGGGTAGCGGAACCAGCGGACCGCCCCGATGGACGGGCGGGCCCTGGCGACCTTGCCGTCCTCACGGAGCTTGCGGCGGTGGATCAGTGAGGCGTACAGCTCCCACAGCACCATGCCCACGATGCTCATGGCAGCGAACGCCACCGCCTTCGGGGTGAAGTGCCAGTAGGTGATCTGCTCCGTCCAGATCTCCGCCTTCGCGTCCCAGACCCGGCTGCCCTCCTTTGGCATCCCGGAGGCGTGCCAGAAGTTCATGACCGCCGCCCCGAGAGCGAAGACCCAGGTGGAGACGCGGTAAAGGGTTCCGGCATCGCCGCTCTGGCGGGCCTGGTGGTACATCCAGCCCACGAACGCGGTCGACAGCTCCCAGGCTGCGGCGAACAGGATCGTGAAGGGGACGACCCAGCCGAGGATGTCCTTGGCGAATCCGGCCTGCCCGGTCCAGGCGACCGCCATCGGCGCGGTGATCGGCAGGACCACCAGCAGCCGTTCGGCGTTGACGAGCACGAACCGCTTCACCCGCTCGGTACGGGTGGGCTTCCCTGCACGGGCAGCGGCCCGCAGCTCCCGGACCCTGGCCTTGCGGGCGGCCCGGGCGTCCTCGCGCTCCTGGCGGGCTTCGGCCTTGAGGCGCTTACGCTCGATGCGGCGCTCGGTGCGGTCGGTGGCGCGCTTCATCCGGGCGGCGGCCTCGGCCACCCTGTCGTCGGCGGCCTTCAACGCGACCTCCGCGTCCGCTTCCCGCACCCGGGCCCGCTCCAGCACCTGCTCGGCTTCCTCAAGCTGCGTATCCCGCGTGGTGCGGGCCGCCGCCAGGATGCGGTCGGCCTCCTCGCGGGCGGTGCGAGTCACACGGTCAGCGTCCTCGGCCGCCGTCGCCCGCAGCCGGCCGATGTCCTCCCTGGCCAGCGCACGCGTACGCGCCGCATCCGCGCGGGACGCCTCCCGCTCGCGGGCCGCGTCCTCACGCAGCTCGGCCGCCGCCCTCTTGGCCCCCGCCTTCACCTGCGCGGCCTGGGCGTCCGCGCTCTCGCGCAGCCCGCCGGCCTCGCCCCGCGCCCGCTCCAGGAGCTGTTCGGCGTCGGAGGTGGCGCGGGTGCGGGTCTCCACCGCGGTACGCTCCGCCGCCGCGAGCAGCTCGGTACGCACGCTCTCCGCGTCAGCGAGGGCCTTCGCCGCGGCCTGAGCGGCCTCGGTGCGGACCTGCTCCGCCTGCGCGGCCGCCGTGGCGGCGACCCCTTCGGCCTGGCGGCGCGCGTCGGCGACCAACTGCTCGGCAGCCGTGCGGGCGTCGGTGAGGGCCTGGTCGGCCTCGCCGGCCGCGGCTGCCGTGACGGTGTCGGCCTCCGCGCGGGCGTCGGCGAGCAGCTGCTTAGCCGTCGCGTCGACGCCGGCCAGGACCTGGTCGGCGTCGGAGGCCGCGGTGCTCGCGGCCTCCGTGCGGATCTGGTCGGCGTCGGCCTGGGCGGCGGCCAGGACACGGGCCTGCTCGGCGGTAGCCGCCTCGGTGATCGAGGCCGCCTCGGTGCGCGCGTCCTCCAGCAGCGCGGTAGCGCGGGTCTCGCCGTCGGCAAGGATGCGGGCAACGCCGTCGGCGGCCTGGTCCCGGAGATCGGCGGCACGGTCGGCGGCGTCGGATACGACGGACTCGGCGCGGACGGCGGCCTCGGCCAGCAGCTCGTCGGCGTCCGCGCGAACGCGGGCGGCGTGGGCGTCGGCCTCCCGGCCGGTGCGCACCGCGCGGGCGGCCTCCAGGCGGGCCTGCGCGGTCAGGTGCACGGCACGGTCGCGGGCCAGATCGGTGACGTCGGCGGCACGGTCGCGGGCATCGGCCAGGGCAGCGTCGGCCTCCGTCCGCACCTGCACACCCACATCCGTGACCGGCTCCGGGACGGGGGCGGCCGGTGCGGGTTCGGTGCGCGGCGCGATGATCGCGGCCACCGGAGCCGTCCGCCGCGCCGGACGGCGCTGCGGCGGCTGCCTCTTCTTCGTCGATGCGCGAGCCACGCCGCGCCCTCCCTTCAAACAGACCCGCGCGGCGCCCCGTGTCTTCCCCAGGGGCGCCGCGCGGGCGATGGTGTGTACATGGTGTGCAGAGCTGACGCGTCTCATACGGTCACAAGGCGGGCCTGGCGGCGGCGGTCCGCAGAACCCGACCCGCCGGATCTGGCTGGGCCAGGCGTCGCGGTGCCGCCGGTGACGGCACGGACCATGTGCCCCGTCGCACCGTCCGGACGATCCGGCGCCTGCCCACACGCCTGAAGGCGGCACGGGTGCGGCAGGAGATGGGACACCGGATCAGGCCGAGCCGGACTCGCGAGCGCGGCGGCGGGCGGCGCGACGCTTCATCGCGCGGCGCTCGTCCTCGCTCAGGCCGCCCCAGACACCGAAGTCCTGACGCGTCTCCAACGCCCACTGCAGACACATCTCCTGCACGGGACAACTGCGGCAGAACGTCTTGGCTTCCTCGAGCTGAAGCAGCGCCAGTCCAGTGTTGCCGAGCGGGAAGAACAGTTCGGGGTCTTCCACCGCGCGGCAGACGGCGTGGTGGCGCCAGTCGCCGGCGGGCCGTGTGGCGGGGGAGGGAGGGGTGGGGATGAGGTGTGATCGGGACATGAAGGGCCTCCAGAGGCGGGCCTGGTCAGGGTTGTTTGCGGGACTGCCGGTGCGTCCAGGCGTCCTGGAGCCGGGCGAAGCGCTGGTGCAGGGGTGTCCCGCTCTCACAGGGCTGGCCCCTCTGGCAGGTGTGGCAGTCGGCGGTGTGGGTCTCGGATGCCTGGAATGCCTGCATGTAACGGTCGAACAGATCGTCGGCGGGCCGGGGCATCAGGCCGCCATCGACGACGGCATCGCGTGCAGGTCCTCGGCGGCCTGGGCGAGGAGCGCGGCCTGCCCGGCGGCGGCGAGCAGGCGGCCCCAGTGCGGCGGCCAGGTGTGGGCGCGGCCCAGCTGCTGTTCCAGCGCCGCCCAGTCCACGGCGGCCGGGTCCGGGCCGGGGGTGAGGTGGCGGCGGATGACGGTGCGGGCGGCGGCGGCCAGCCACACCGGCAGCCCTGCGTCGGTGTCCCAGCCGGGTGCGGACATGTCGGCGTGGGCCAGGGCGTACTCCCACACCCGCCGGGCGAGCTGGTCGCAGCGGCGCCATTCGGTCGGCTGGAGGCGGTTGTTGATGTAGGCGAGCAGGGCGGGTTCATGCGGGCGGCAGACAGCGGACAGCAACGCGAGCGGTGTCACGGTCACGACAGGAGTTCCCTTCGACGAGGTGTAGCGGTGTGAAGGCATGGCGGGGCGGGCACCGGTGATCCCGCCCCGCCCGACGGCGCTGGGCAATGACCTTCCGGGGCCCGCAAGGCAGCTACTACTTCTGGGCGGCTTGCTGCGCGGCCCGCTGTGCTTCGGCCAGGCGGGCGGCTGCTTCCTGCGCGGCGGCGAGATCGGCGGCCGCTTGCTGACGAGCGGCTTCCATGGCCGCCGCTTCCGGGGTCACCGCGCACCACCCGCGGTAGCGGGGGCGGCGAGGCGGGCGCGCATCTGCGCCACCGTGCGGGGCGCGCACCGCCCGGCGGCGGCCGCGCGGCGGTCCCCCTCGGCCACCAGGCGGGCTAGCAGTTCGTTCAGCGCGTCGGCGCGGTCGTCGGCGCGGTGTTGGAGCGACCGGCCGGGCTCGCGCTGCGGCAGCGGCGGCAGCGCGGGCGGGTTGTCGGGGATTCGGTCGTGCTGGGGCTCGGGCTCGGAGCCGAGCACCGGCCGTGAGATCGTGGTGGTCACAGGTGTCTCCTTGTAGTGGTGCCTGTGCGCGTCGCCCGGGGCGCAATCCCGGGCGACGCATCCTCATCTGACTGCTGTACGAGCAGCCACGGCCGCCCCCAGCCCGATGTTGCGGGTGGGAGCGGCCGTGGTCGTTCGTGTGCGGAGCGGGTCAGCCCGTGCGGCGCTTTGGGTGCAGCGTGGTGAGCGGGACCGGCGGCGCGCCCTGCGGCGCATCGCCGTCGGGCAGCTGCGCGCGTCGGGTGTCGGCGTCGCGGACCGCCGTCTCGCTCGACGCCCACTGCCCCTTGCGCCGCAGCCACTCGGGCTGGCCGTCGCCAGGCTGGTCGATCATGGGCGTGTGCTGTTGCGCGGCGATCTGGCTGACGGCCGGGGCAACCGCGACGCTGGGCTTGCGGCGCACGGTGGTGCGGCAGCGGTGGACGGTCTCGGCGTGTCCGGTCTCCAGACGCTCCTGCCACGTCCGGACCGTGATGTCGACGCTGACCAGGCGGTTGCTGCCCAGGCGGCAGCGGACAGCCGGGGCCTGGCCTGCGGTGATGGGGCCGTGCGGCACCACCTTCGGTTTCCTGGTCTGCAAACCGGTGATCGGCACCCACGTCCCGCAGTCGGGGCAGACCAGCGACGCGCAGGCGGGGCGCAGGTCGTACTGGTGGGGCCGGAGGGTGGAGAGGACGAGCGCGGGGCGTGCGTTGACGGTGCGGGAGCGGGTCCGGCTCCGGCGGGGGCGGGCGGTGGGCTCGAGGGTGGAGGGAGACATCTGGACTCCTCATGGGGCGGAGTTGCGGGGGTGCGGGTTGCGGTGCTCTCTCCGCCCTGCGGGCTGCACGGCACGGGGCCGGCGTCCCGCAGGACAGACAGCGCACAGCGCTGTGACGTGCACACAGTCGTCGCGGCCGTCAGGCTCCGGAGGAGTTCGGTGGTGCTCTCGCGTCCTCAGCTCGCTGAGGACTACTCCGGCCGCCCCCGAGAGGCGGACGACTACTGCGGTTAAGGGGGTGTTTACTCGGTGCTCCCGGAGGATCACCGAGGAGCTGCTGCTCAACCGTGGTGGGCAGCCGCACAACCTCGAAGGTAGAGACGCCTAACCCAAGTGTCAAGACACTTGCTACTCATCTTGACTAATGTCAGGATGGGGCCTTGAAGAGTTGACGCGTCTAGCCTGGAGACACGTGACGGACAGGAAGGAGATCGACTATGACTGCCAGCAGGATCGTGGCGGACATCCGCCAGGGCATCGCCGACGGGCAATACCGTCATGGCACCCGCCTGCCGAGCGTGCGCGACCTGGCCGATCAGTACGGAGTGAGTCAGCAGACCGCGGCTGCCGCCTACGCGGTACTTGCCGCTCTCGGGCTGGCCCGCAGCGAACGAGGAAGCGGTACGACTGTGGCGGCAGGACCGGCTGCGGATGCCTACCTCGGCACCTACACCCCTCCAGACCTCGATGCGCCTGGGGCGCAGGCATGGCGAGCAACCAACGAAGGAGCCACAGCCACGGAGGAGACGACGCTGGTCCGCCAGATCGTCGCCACCGACGAGATGGCCGAGTGGGGTATCCCGTCGGGCAGCGACGTAGTTGAGCGGACGCGAATCCGATCGCTGGAGGGGATCCCGGTACAGCACAAGATCACCGTGGTGCCCTACGATCTCGCCTCTCGGCGGCCTGAGGGCTATGAAGGGGTGCCCCCGATGCTGGCCCCCGTAGGGGCGGCACCGATGAAGCCACCGCGCGGGACCCGAGTCGCTGACTGGCTGGGATGGGACGTACAGAAGACCGACTGCGCGATTACGGCCGAACCGATGGCAGCCGATGCATGCACGGCGCTGCTCATGCCAGAAGGCTCCCCGGGCTTTCGGGTCGTCAACGTCTCCCGAGATGGGGCCGACAGTGTCGTCTACGCCACGGTGACCACGGCCCCCCTTCACCATCGCGTCACGATGGAGATCATCGGCTAACACCCGGGGACGGGCGGTGCGCTCAAGGGTGGAGGGAGACATCTGGACTCCTCATGGGGCGGAGTTGCGGAGATGCGGGTCGCGGTGCTCTCTCCGCCCTGCGGGCCGCACGGCACTAGGCCGGCGTCCCGCAGGACAGACAGCGCACAGCGCTGTGACGTGCACACAGTCGTCGCGGCCGTCAGGCTCCGGGGGAGTTCGGTGGTGCTCTCGCGTCCTCAGCTCGCCTGAGGACGTGCCCTCAGGCGAGCTGTGGGCTACCCCGGCCGCCCCGGAGGGCGGACGACTACTGCGGTCTTACGGCCGGCAAGGTGCACCAAAGGTGCAGGTGCAGCACCGGCTACGCCCCGCATCCGGCTACTCACCGCATGCTGGGGCACCTCGATTAGAACCCTGCTATTGCCCCGCAGTCAACATGTCTAGCTAATTTCTTTCCTGAACCCCACTTGAGCTGGCCTTTTCTGGGCGTAGTTAAAGCAGATCGAGCCGCCTGTGCGTCCCGGCTTTCGGGGAAGAACTAGACATGCGATGCTGTGAGCACCGGGCAGCGAGATCCGCTGTCCTCACGACGCGCATGGGAGGGGGAGTAGTGGCTACCAAGCAGAAGGAACCTGGGAAGGTCGAACGGATCGCATCCGAGATCCGGGCGAAGATCGAGCGGGGCGCGCTCGCGCCTGGGTCGCGCCTGCTTGGCGTGCCTCAGCTCCAGCAGGAACACGGCATCGCCTATCAAACTGCGCGCGACATCTACGGCCTGCTCGAAGACGAAGGTCTTGTCTTCTCTCGTCGCGGCAAGGGAACCTACGTCTCGCTTGTGATCGACAAGATCATGTCGGATCGAACCAGTCGATACCAGCCCGGCTTCCGCGAGGCCGACGGCGCTGTCGGCGCGTTCGAGGCCGAGATGCGGGCAAAGGGGTTCGACTTCAAGAACACCGTCACCATCGCCAGGGACGTACCGCCCAAGAAGGTCGCCGGCATCTTCGAGATGCATCACCGGGCGAAGACCTTGAAGCGCGAGCGAATCATGTCCGTGTTTGTACCCGGCAACGCTGAAGCGCTGGAGGTCGTCCAGGTGGCGACATCCTGGATCCCTGCGGATGTCGCCGACGCCTGTCCCGCGCTCGCCGCCGTCAAGACCGGCACGGGCGGCAGCAAGTCCCGCATGGCTGAGGCCGGATTCGCGCAGGTCCGCCTCCGGGAGGAGATCGAAGTACGTTCCCCCACCCGAAAAGAGGCGGCAGCTCTCGGCATCGCCGCCGAGCAGGCCGTCATGGAGATCACCCACATGGGACTGACGGCCGAAGGCCGGGTCGTGGAGATCTGCCTGCACGTGCTGCCTCGTGCCAAGTGGCGCCTGTCCTACGAGTGGGCCATAGACACGCCGGGAACCGGCTGACCAGCAAGAGACACCCAATCTTCCGACATAACACCAGCAAGGAGCATCCAGCACATGGCTAGCAACCGAATCGACGACAGCGGCGTGATCCTGCGGGACGCGCGCACTCGGTACACCGCCGACCAGCGCGAAGAGAACGGGGCGCACGGTGCGTTCGACGCCGAACTGCGCCGATCCGGCCGCACCCCGCGCACCGAGGTCGCTGTCAGCCGCACCACTGCGCCGACGGATGTGGCTCAGCTCCTGGGCGTCGACGGTGACGTCGTCGTGCGTGCCCGAGAGATGTTCGATGGTGAGCGAGTCATCCAGCTCGTCACCACGTACATCCCGGTCGACGTCGCCGAGGCCGCAGGCATCGAGCAGGTGGACACCGGCGTCGGCGGCATCATCAGCCGCATGAAGGAGGCCGGGTTCGACCAGGGCGACACCGCCGTGGAGGACGTCGAACTCCGTCCCGCCACCTCGGAGGAGTCGGCTCGCCTCGGTCTTCCCGAGGGAGCGGACATCCTCACCATCAATCACGTTGGCATCGCCGACGGGCGCGTGGTCGAGGTGACCCAGCACGTCCTGGGCAGGGACTGGAAGCTGCGCTACGCCGCTCCGCTCGCCTGACGAAGTGCCTCGGGCGCCCCGGTCTCGCCGGGGCGCCCGTACCACTGGCCCCTTCGAGTCCTTGGAGACCGATCCCCGCATGAACACCGAGAAGCGGCTCACTGCCTCCGAGCTCGTGGACGAGATCCGCAGCTCCCTCACCGTGACCAACGGGTGGATCCCCGCACTCTCGGGCCCGGACGGTCCGGTCGGCGTACTCGAGGACGCTCCCCTCTCCGAGATCGCGCGGCGCTTGGACGAGTTCGCGGACACGCCGACCCTGCTCCCCGCCGTTACCGAGCAGCTGCGCCGGGCCGGGGAGTCGGCCGCCGCCGCGATCTCCGCGGACTCCACCACGGCGTACGGCCACCTGGGAGCCGCGTACGCATACGTGATCCAGGCGCATCGCGCCGCTGGCGACGTCACCACCAGCTGATTCCGAACCCCGCAACCATCGCGAAGGAGGAGCCGTGAAGCACCCGTTGCGTTCGTCGCTCGCGGCTGTCGGACGGGACTCAGCATGGACCGTTCCTCTTCCACTGGTACGGGGATCAACTCGTGAACGGCACTCACCGTGCGCCACCTGGGACGCTTCGCAAAGTGACGATCACCGGTGACGCAGACCGATGCGGTGCGTGCACTGATGGTCCGGCTCCCCGACGACCAGGCCGTGAGCGAGCAGGACTTGCTCCGGCAGTGGAAGCGCTGGGATTCGGGGGACGCGCAGCCCCTCAAGTACAAGTCAGCTATCGCTCAGACCTTCGGCACGACGACGGGTGCTTTCTTCCCTGAGCGGTCTCGCCGCGACGGGCGTGCCGAGACTTTGCAGGCCAGCGGCATGGACACCGTGGACATCATCGCCCGACTGCGGGCCTCCGACGTTGACGTGGCCACCCTGGATGCGCTGCGGATCACGGCGGACCGGCTGTGCTGCGAGTACGCGTACATGCCCACCGACCAGCTGCTCGTTGAAGGCAAAGCGTGGCTGGCCCGGGTCGTCGGACTCCAGCACCAGCGAGTGAACCTGGCGCAGCATCGCGAGATCATCGCGCTGGCCGGGAAGTTGTCGCTCCTGGTTGGCTGTGTCGAGTACGACTCCGGGCGCCCGCGCGACGCGGAGGCGACTCGGCAGGCCGCGCTGATGCTGGGTGAGGAGGCGGGGGAGGTGAGCGTGCAGGGCTGGGCGCACGAGATGCGTGCCTGGTTCTCCCTGACCCGGGGCGACTACCGCGGTGTTATCGCGGCTGCGGAGGCTGGCCTCGCTGTGGCTCCGCGAATTGCGGAGTGGCCAGTGAGCGCGTCCTCAACCCGCAGCAGGCCCGCCCCCTACCGGACATCGCCGGCCGGGGTAGCGGTGTCTCGTGACGCGGTACGACCCATCTCTGCCTCGGGGCTGACGGGGTCTCGGTTCTCACTAGCCGTAACGACACGTTGCCCCCAGGCGCCCCACGCGGCGCGGAGGGGGGGTAGGGTGACGCCCAAGCTTGATCAGAAAACTGATGTGGCCCCTCCCGGCTTGCCGGACGGGGCCACATGGTGGCCGGGGGACTTTCTTGGCGGTCAGTCCCCGAGGCCAGCGACCACCCTTTAGAAGACAGTTAGGTGATCGACGTGATTCAGGGTACCCGTACCCGGCTCCACACATACAGCACCCCGCCGTGGGGTCAGCGATGCCTTGAGCGCTGGCCCGTCGACGGGGCGTTCGTGTTTTCGAGCGCACCCAACCAGCCCTCTGCCGAGGGGGTTGGGATGACGTAGGTGTAGGGGCGGCCTCTGCCGCCCGGGGCCTGTGCACTCGCGGTGACAGCACTCACCACGGCTCAGCGCCCCATCTGCTCTCCGGTTCGGCCTGCCACAGCCTCCCGGAGGAGTTGTTCGACCCGGTGCCACCCGGTTTCGAACAGTTCGATCTTCAGGTTCTTGGACGGAACCACAAAGCACCACGAGGGCCTTTGTCGTGCCCTCCCTTTCGAGAGGAGCCGTGCTCATCATGCACGAGAGGGCTGACATCTGTCAGCCCCGGCAGGCCCGTAAGGGCCGTGTCGGGGCCTATCACGTGACGAAGGTCACCTATGCGGGGGCGAGGTGGGGTCACACCACCACCCTCTCGGGGAGAGAACACACCGTGCACACCGTCCGCCACCGCCAGTGCCTCCGGGCCGCAGTGGACTCCAGCTCGTCCCAGACCGCCGCGCGCACAGGACTCTGTCCACAGGCAGACTCCGGTCGGCTTGCGCCCATGTACCGCTCTACGCCCGCCTCCGCGTCCAACGGCCAGACGTGTTCCGAAATTGACCTGGCCGCAGCTGTCACACCGAAGGCGTTCTCGACGCCTGTAGCAGGTGTGAACGAAGCACCCTCCACAGCCTGCCTCCCTGCCCGTACGCCCTCGTGCGCTGACCTGCCGGTCAGCCCGCACGCTGCTCCCAGCCCTTCCGCCGCGATGCTGACGGAGGCGCGCCGATGAGCTCTTCGCCCCTTGGCGACGCCGTCCACGTCGCACCTGAGCCGCCAGACTACGCCGTCTTCCCCCGTCGCCTGGTTTGCACGCGGGGGCTTCAGCCCGAAGACCTTGGTGTTCTCGCGTTGCTTTTCCTGCAGCCTCACCAAGAGTGCCCGTCCGTCGCAGCGCTTCTATCGGTCATGCGGGACCTCGGCTGGGATATCGACCGTGTGCGCCTACGTGAGGTGTTCGACCGGTTGCAGCAGGCCGGCCACCTGGAGACCGTTACGGACGACAGTCCGGCCACTGGCCAGAGCGCCCGGCGCCTTGTGCTCCGTCAGCGGCCCTGGGCCGAGGTTCCCTCCTCCCTGCCCGCCCAGGCTGCCCCAGCCTTGAAGAAGACGAGCTGGGTCTACGCCATCCAGCAGACCCTTTCCGGCCGCGTGAAGATCGGCCATAGCCAGGACCCTGCAAGGCGCCTGAAGGTCCTCAGCACGAGCTCGCCGGAGCCACTGAGGCTGGTCTGGCAGACAGAAGGCGGCGTAGCGCTGGAGGAGTATCTGCACACCGTGTTCGCGGACCGTCGCCTCAACGGCGAGTGGTTCGACTTCACCGGACTCGAGGCAGAGCAGGCTGTCGAGCAGGCCGCTGCTCGCTTCGGGGGTGAGCAGTGAGCACCGAGAAACGCGACGGCATCGTGGACGGCGCAAGCCGGATCGTCCAGAGCCGGGCGCCCGCGTCCGGCGTGTCGGTTCCCCGGCATCTGGGGGCGGGATCTGACCTGGCCCATTCTCTGGACTACGTCGTGATGTTGCAGGTGATGTTCAACCTCGCGTCCGGTATCGAGTGCACGCCTGTGGCGGTGTGGCAGCAGCTCCAGCAGCGAGGCATCCGCTCTGCGAAGGACGCGAAGGAGCTGGTCGGCAGGAACGAGGTCTACGAGGCGTTCGGCCATCTTACGGACGCCGGTTTGCTGATCGGCGGTGTGCTGTGAGTACGGCAGTCGTGGAGCACGGACAGATCACGGCGAAGGGCCCGGTGAGTGGTGTCCACGTGCACCACCACATGGTGTACGGCCCACAGGCGCTGCCTGTGCAGCTGGACCTGAGGGTGGTGATCGAGGTGATGTTCATGCTCGGTGAGAAGGCTCGCCAGGGGGCGGAGGACGAGCCACTGACGGTTACCCCCGCATCGGTGATGAAGCGCTTGCAGGAGCTGGGCGTGGTCAGCGGCAACGGGAAGGTCGTGGGCCGGGACGCGGTTTACGAGTCCTTCGCTCGGCTGCGGGAGAAGGGCTATCTGCGACGGATCGAGCCGCGGGAGCGGGGCAAGCGCGTCGGTCCGGTCAGCTACGAGTTCTACGAGTGGCCGACCTGGAACCCCGACTGGACGCCTGAGCCGTCTACCGAAGACACGCAGGTCAACGCCACTTCCGGCAATACCGGATCCGGCAATGCCGGAAGCAGGAAGCAGAAAAGGACAAAAACTCGATCTGCGCAGGTCAACGCCACTTCCGGCAATACCGGATCCGGCATTGCCGGAAGTGGCACCCTGGAAGAGGTGTTTCCGCAGGTCGGAGCCACTTCCGGCAATGCCGTTCCCCCCCCACACCCCCCGGAGGAGGAGGTAAAACCTCCTCCTCCCCCTACCCCCTCCAGCACCAAGGGGTCGCTTCCGTCACAGCGGGAGGAGGCGGAGGCGGAGTTTTCCTCCGAGGAGACGACCGCTGCCGCTCGGTTCCTCCAGGGCATGGAGCGGTGGCAGCCGGGAGCCGCCACCGCACGCAAGTGCGCCCCTCGCCTGCTGCGGGCGATGCGCGAGCAGGGCTGGCCGACGCTGGCCGACATGGCCGACGCGCAGCGGGCCCTGCTGGAGACCGAGATCCTCAAGAACACCGACCGTGCGAAGTCGTGGACGAGGTGCTTGCCGGGCTGGGTGGAGGACTTGCGGCTGTACGGCAAGGTCTCGCATGCCGCCGGTGGCAGCGGTGAATCGCACGGCGCTGGCGGGCGTGAGATGTGCCCGGAGCACCCGCGCCGCTACCGCAAGGGCTGCCTGGAGTGCGCTATGGCCGTCCCCGATGACTGATCAACGACGTGCGGGCCGCTCCCACGCCCGGGAGCGGCCCGCTAAATCCCCTGCACGCTCTACTGGACAGGAGACCACTAGTGTCCACCATCCCGCAGCAGCAGACCGCTGACGGCTCGTTCACCCGCACGCCTCCGCAGAACCTCGAGGCCGAGCAGGCCGTGATCGGCGCGTTGCTCCTGGCGGGCAGTACCGGCGGCCACCGGTACTTCGCCGAAACGCTGGAGACCGGCCTCAGCGCGGAGGACTACTACCGGCCCGCACACGCCACCATCCACCACGCCATCTACGCGCTGCACGAGGCCGGTGAGCCCGTCGACGCCCTGACCGTCGCGGATGAGCTGACCCGGCGCGGGGAACTCACCCGCGTTGGAGGCCCCGGCTACCTCCACCACTGCGTCCAGGCCGCCCCCACCGTCGCGCACGGCCCGGACTACGCCGAGATCGTGCGGGCCAAGGCCTACCGGCGTGGGGTGATCGAGTCGGCGCAGCGCATCCTGCAGTACGCCTACAGCGAGGAAGGCGAAGAAGAGGAGGTGCGCGCGCTGGTCGAGCAGCAGCTCACCGAGATCATCGCGGGGACCCCCGGCTTGCATGAGGCGCCGCCTTTCGTCCGCGACCTCTATCTGGAGTTCGTGGAGGAGCTGGAGGCCGTCCAGGACGGCAAGCGCATGGGCCTGACCTACGGCTTCGCCGACCTGGACACCGCGACCTCGGGAATGCACCCGGGCAACGTGACGGTCATCGCGGCACAGTCCGGCGTCGGCAAGTCCACACTGGCACTGAACGCCGCCGTCGCCGCCGCCAAGACCGGCGCCCACGTGCTGTTCTCCTCCCTGGAGATGAGCGCCACCGAGCTGATGCAGAAGATCACCGCCGCTGAAGGAAAGATCGCGCTGCACCACCTCACCCACCAGGGTGGCCTCACCTCCCAGGGCTGGGAAACCGTCCACCGGCTGGGCCCGGAGCTGTTCAGGACGCTGCCGCTGCGGATCTACCGGCCCGACGGCGCGTCGCTGGCAGACATCGCGTCGGCGGCGCGCGCCTGCGCACGCGACGCCGGCCTTCAGCTCCTGGTGGTCGACTACCTGCAGCTCGTCGAAGTCGAGCAGCGCCGCAACATCACCCGCGAACAGGCCGTCGCATCCGTCTCCCGCGGCCTGAAGAACCTGGCGGTCGAACTCGACAGCCATGTCATCGCCCTGTCCCAGCTCAACGACGACGGCCTGATGCGCGAGTCGCGGGCCATCAAGAACGACGCGAGCGTCGTGATCAAGGTCAACCGGCCCGACGTGGTTGAGCCCGAATCAGCGCGTGCCGGTGAAGTCGACCTCGTACTCGACAAGAACCGGTTCGGACCGCTGGCGACCGTGACCGTCGCCAGTCAGCTCCACTACAGCCGCTTCGTCGACATGGCCCGCGTCTGATGAGCGCGTGTGTAGGGTCTCAGATTTCGCGGCACAATCTCATCTCCGATGGCACATCGGCGGCACTGAGCTGTTCAGGACGGGATGCAACGTTTAGCGCACACCGAGGCGGGGCGCTGCCTATGCTGACGAGCACTCATCTAACGGTTGGATGCGCCGGACTCGGCGCCTTTCGCCGAAGGGGTCGCCATGCCCATGCGAATCGGTCCCGGTAACGCCTCCCACACTCTGGTGCGGAACACCCGTGGCAGATGCCGCTGGTGTGGGAACCCCGTGGAATGGCGCGACTCCTTCGACCAGGGCAGGGTCCCCCTCATGCCCCAGTGGTTCCCGGCCCGCAAGATTCCCCCACGGTATCGCTGGCATGTCGAGACCGGCATCGCCTTCCTGGGAGCACACCCCAACGACCTGGGACGCTGCCGCGTCAAGCACTCGACGGTGTGCCCCGCGATCGAACACGAGGATCTGACCGATCCGGTGATGCTGCAGATCGTCTCCGCACTCGGCGTCGCACAGCAGAAGTTCATCGCCCGGGGATTCGTCCCCGCCCCTCCCGCAGCCAGCGAGGCAGAGGTACAGGAACCCGACCCGCCCAGCGCCGCCCGCGCCGGCGGCCAGCGGCACATCATCGCCTACTGCCGCACCCTGCGCATCGCCCCAGGCCGTATCGAAGACCTGCGCTGTCTTGCCACCGCCAGCACCACCGCAGAGCGCTGCAAGAACTTCGTCTTCGACGCAGCAGAAGGCGCCTGGACGAAGGTCGAGATCCCCGAAGACAAAAGCCGCGCCGGCCAGACCATTCTCAACATCACCGGCGGCTACATGTGGGTGTGGGCCCTGGACGCCCTCGACTACCAAAACAGCGCACGATGGATGCGCCAGCGCTGCCCCGACCACGCCACCCACGCGACAGCTCCCGACGCCCGCGACAACGAACTGGTCACTTTCGACCCCAAGCGCCACGGCGACTTTGTCCTCGCACGCCGCCCCACCGGCTACGACTACCAGCCACTATCCCCCACACCAGAACCGGACGCACCACTACAGACCCGACAATGCGCAACCGACGGATGCCACAACTCCACGGTCATCAAAAACACCCCGGCTGACTGGCTCTGCTACCTGTGCACCCGCCGCGCCAGACGACGCCACGACACGCACCGCAAATGGCAGTCCGGCCAGCCCAACAACAAGAACCCACGGCAGTGAAAGGAGCGGGAGGATGAACTGTCCGGAGCCCATGAGCGACTTGGCCGGCGTGGCGTTGCGCTGGGCGAAGGAGGACGCTCGCTACCGCCCCCGGCAGGTCAGGCCCCCGCTCCGAACCACGCCCTGGCTCGCGGTGCTGAGCACTGCCGTGGAGGAAGTGCTCGTGAGGCCGGGCTGGATCACCGCCTCGAACTTCACCCTGCTCTGCAAGTGGCCGACCATCGTGGGCGAGCGGGTGGCCCCCAACCTTGCTGCCGTAGACCTCGACGAACGCACCGGTGTGCTGACCCTGGCACCAGCCTCACCGGCGTGGGCCGCGGAAGGGCGAGGGCTGGCCGACACGCTCGTCCGCGCGCTCAACCAGCGCCTGGGCACCCGGCCCATTACCTCCATCCGCCTTTTGCCACCGCCTCACGCCCCACGGCCGCGCCAGCTTATGGAACGCCCTTGCCCGCCGCTGCCGCGCCGCCCCGTGCCAAAGAGGAACGCGGGGCCCGCAGAGCCGGAGGTGGAGGCCGCTCGCACCAGGCAAGCCAGCATGGCCCGTGAGCCAACGACGGGACTGCTCCAAGAGACCCCTCGGACAGCCACCGCGGCGCTCCACGCCCGGGCGCTGGCACGGGCTCGAGCCGACCGCGCGCAACGCGAGCGGGACCAGCAGCGTGAGCACGCTGGGTAGGCTGGCCCGGTCACCCGTCCGGGCACCGCCAGGAGCCCGCCAAGCACAGCGCACCACCGCCGCCCTCGCCGCCCAGGCCGGCGTCCACCGCATGGCCCTCTACAAACGACATGCCGACCTGAACAACGAGTTCAACGAACGCAGTGGGAGCCGCGTGCCCGAGTCCACGACGCAGCCGGTACAGCCTCACCAGGACCTGAGCGCGGAGAAGGCGGTCTTGGCCGCGATGCTCAACTCCCCTGAGGCGATCGCCGACCTTGTCGAGCTGGTCGAACCCGATGACTTCTACCGCCCTGGGCACATCCTGATCTACACCGCGATTCTCGGCCTGTACGCCAAGGGCGAGCAGGTGGACGCTGCCACCGTCAGCGCGGAGCTGACCCGGCAGGGTGATATAGACAAAGCTGGTGGTCAGGGCTACCTCATCACCCTGGCCACCACTACCTCTCGGGGGAAGATCCGCGCCAAAGAGGCTCAAAGCGTGCGGGCTATGGCCGTGCTGCGGCGCACCAAGGCCGCAGCGGAGCACATCGAGGACCTGGTCGCCGACGGCACAGCCGAGAACGTGGAGCGCATCGCCGATACGGCCCAAGCGGAGATCTTCGCAGCCACCAGCCATCCGGGGGGCCTGCCGCCCGCCTATCCATTCCCTGAGGTCCTGGAGGTAACCCTCGATGAGCTCGAGGCCGTCGGCAGTAGCGGCGGCCAGATCGTTGGAGTCCCCACCGGCTTCGCCGACCTGGACTCCCTCACCAACGGCTGGCGTCCCGGCCAGCTCATCGTCATCGCTGGTCGGCCGGCGATGGGGAAGTCCACCCTCGCCAGCGACTTCCTGCGCGCTGCCAGCGTGCACCATCAGCTTCCCTCGGTCCTGTTCACCCTGGAATCGAGCCGCACCGAAGTCGCCATGCGCGTGCTCGCTGCCGAAGCCCGTATCCCGCTGCATAACATGCGTTCCGGTTCGCTGACCGACGGGCACTGGAACACTCTGGCCCGACACATCGCCCACGTCACTAACGCGCCGCTCTACATCCAAGACGGCGCATACGCAAACCTCACCGACCTGCGCGCCCGCTGCCGACGCCTGGTCGCTCAACACAACATCCAGCTCATCGTCGTTGACGACCTTCACATGCTCACCTACGGCACCCGCCCCTTCGCCTCCCGCTACGAAGAGATCTCCGAGATCTCCCGCGGCCTGAAACTCCTGGCGAAGCAACTCGAAGTTCCCGTTGTCGCGGTCTCCCAGCTCAACCGCGGACCAGAACAACGCTCCGACAAGAAGCCCCACCTCAGCGACCTGCGGGACTCCGGTGCTCTGGAAGACAACGCCGACCTTGTCATCCTCCTCCACCGCGAGGACGCCTACGAACGGGAAACTCCGCGCGCAGGTGAAGCCGACCTGATCATCGCCAAGCACCGCTTCGGGCCCCTGGCAAAGATCACCCTCGGCCACCAAGGCGCCTACGGCCGGTTCCTCGACATGGCGTAGCCACCGTGCCGCTGCTTGTCCGGTGCAAGGGCTCGTGGAATCCTCACCCCGCCGGGCCCGAGAGGGCGTACGCACCTGGCGGCTTCGGGCTCACACGACTGGGGCCATGGCGTCTCCGGCTGGTGCCGCGAGCAGTAGGTCGGGGCGTTTGTCGAACCATTCCGCGCAGGCATGCCTGCGCAGCCGACACCCAGCACGGTGACCAGTGAGGCGATCGTGTGGTGGGGCATCTGGGAGCACCAGGAGTGCGGCGCCATCAGTGAGGATGAGTGGGTGGACGACGTGTGGCCCGCCGACTCCGGCCACGGCTGCGGCCAGGGCGGGCCGGTGACCTGGCACGCCGAGTGGGAGTGGGAGGCCTGCGGCGCGGGTGGCGGCGAACCTGTTCGAGGATGGCACCACCGCCCACGCCAGTCACGACTGCGACACCGACCACGACGACCTCCTAGACGACGAGGAGACTGGGGGAGCCGCCGCGTGAGCACAACCTCTTCGTCCGCGCGAAGAACCTGCTCTCCGCTCCCGCAAGGCACCGGCCCACGCCACCACCCGTCATCCAGCGATCAACCCCGCGGGCGGGCGGGTGTTTTACGAGCGACCACCTATGAAACAGTCCCCGTCGAGACCGGCCTGGTACCTGGCTGTCCACAGTCAGGGGCGGCTGGGGTGGTCCGGGTAGCCCGTGTCTGCCTGGAGTGCGCTGGGGTCCGTGCCGAGCGCGTCGGCAACCTGCTGGAGGGGCAGGTTCTGGCGCAGGGCCACGGCGAGCAGTTGGTGGACGCTCAGGTCGGCGATCTGGCGGATTCGCGCCGCGGCACGCAGCCCTTCCAGCGGGCTGGTCTCGGCGAAAGGCAGGTTGTGCTGGAAGTTGAGCATCCGGTCGACGAGGTCGCGGCCGATGCGTTCGCTGGCGGGCTCCTCGCCCAGGGCGCACAGCGGAAGCATGTGCTCGCTGCGCCAGAGCCGCTCAGCCTGTGCCTCTCCGTCCAGCAGGGGACAGTCGGCGGAGGCGCGCCAGCCGCAGTTGCAGGCGGCGCGCAACGCCACGGAGCCGGCCCGGGAGAAGTCGCCGGGGACGGCCTCGGCCCCGTCGCCAAGGACTGCGATCGCCGTACCGATGTGCTGCGCCAGCCCGGCGGGGGCGTCCCTCACGGTCCACATGCTCGTTGTACCTCACTTGATCCTTTGCGGTGAAGGTATGATTTTAGGCCGACATCCATCCGGATGTCTTTTCTATGCCTGCTGTCGCCTTGTGGTCGGCTGGGCCGACCCAGGGAGTGTGCTGTGCCAGCCGGGAAGAGCATCGTCGTCACCGGGCTCGGGGCCTACACCCCAGTGGGTACGAGCGTGCCCGCCATGTGGGATGCCTTCCTGGCGGGCCGCTCCGGTACCCGGGCGCTCACCGACGAGTGGGCGAGTGATCTTCCGGTGCGCGTCGCCGCGCGTGCTGCCGGGGACCCGGGCGGAGCGTTCCCGCCGGCCCGTGCCCGTCGGCTGGACCGGGCGGCGCAGTTCGCACTGCTGGCCGCGGACGAAGCCTGGAAGGACGCGGACCTGCCCGCCCCCTCGGACGGCATGGAGCGCCTCGGAGCGGTCGTGGACCCGGAGTATCTGGGCGTGGTGATCGGCACTGCGGTGGGCGGGGTGACCAGCCTGCTGGACGGTCACACGGCGCTGATGGAGCGCGGTGCGCGCGGCGTTTCGCCGCACATGCCGACCACGATGATCCCGAACAGCCCCGCGGCCCACATCGGCATCACCTACGGGGCGCAGGCCAGCGTCCACACCACGGTCAGCGCCTGCGCCTCCAGCACCGAGGCACTCATCCTGGCTGCCGACATGATCCGCCTGGGGCGCGCGGACCTCGTGATCGCCGGAGGCGCGGAGGCCCCGATCCACCCCGTCGCGCTGGCCGGTTTCGCTGCCATGCGCGCGCTCTCCCAGCGCAATGACGACCCCGCACACGCCTCCCGCCCCTACGACAAGAACCGCGACGGCTTTGTCCTCGGGGAAGGCGCGGGCATGCTCATCCTGGAGGACGAGGCCCACGCCCGTGCTCGCGGCGCCCGTAGCTACTGCCGCTTCGCCGGGACCGGGATATCGGTCGACGCGCACCACATCGCCCAGCCGCAGCCCGAAGGACTCGGCGCCAGCGTCGCCCTCACGCGGGCCCTGCGCGATGCCCAACTCGCGCCAGTGGACATAGGCCACATCAACGCCCATGCCACCGCGACTCCTCTGGGCGATCTGGCCGAGGCCCGTGCTCTGCACCGCACGCTCGCCGGGGCGATCGACCACATCCCGGTCTCGGCGACCAAGTCGATGACCGGACACCTGCAAGGCGCGGTCGGCGCCGTGGAGGCGGTGGCCACCGTGCTTGCCGTCCACCACCGCACCGCGCCGGTGACGATCAACATCGACGACCCCGACGACCAGATACAGCTCGACATCGTCCGGCACGTTCCCCGCC
Source organism: Streptomyces sp. JJ66 (assembly GCF_019303495.1). Taxonomy (GTDB): domain Bacteria; phylum Actinomycetota; class Actinomycetes; order Streptomycetales; family Streptomycetaceae; genus Streptomyces. The sequence continues at coordinate 91,172 of NZ_JAEVFI010000020.1, forward strand.
CTCTGGGTCCGGGTCCGCTGGCGGCCCTGAGCAACTCCTTCGGCTTCGGCGGCCAGAACGCGACCGTCGTCTTCACCAGCATCTGAACCTTCAAGGACGCCCCGGATGGCCCGGTACACCTTTCACTGCCCGCTGCGCTGGTCGGACTCCGACACCAACCAGCACATCAATAACGTCGCCTTCGCACGCTACCTCGAAGAGGCGCGCGTCCATCTCCAGTACGACATGACGCGCGCCCTTGCCGACCGCGCGCCCAAGGACACGGCCTACATCGTGGCCCGTCAGGAGATCGCCTTCCGTCGACCCCTGCTGTACCGTCCCGAGCCAGTCACCATAGAGACCTGGGTTACGAAGATCGCCGGAGCCTCACTCGTCCTGGCGTACGAGATCAAGGACGGTGAGGACGTCTATGCGACGGCCTCGTCCACCCTGGTCTCCTTTAACACCGTGCAGCAGCGGCCCGCCCGGCTCAGCGACGCTGAACGCGACTACCTGACACCGCTCCTGGAAGCGTGACCCCTCTGCGGCGACCGGGGCCGACCACCGCTTGACAGTCCGGCTCACAGGTCGTCGGTGGCCACGATCCGTAGGGGCCGGTGGCCCTGGTCGTCGAGCTGGGCGAGTTCGTGGTCGTAGTCGACGGTGATGGAGCCGTAGTAGTTGACCGCTGAGCTGCGGGCCGGGGAGATGTGGGCCAGGACCTCGGCGTCCACCTCGCGGCCGACGTGGGTGAAGCAGTCCAGGAAGGACGTGTGCCGGTCCATCTCCACCAGCAGCGAGGCGATCGGCACGTTCGGCAACGTCCGCTCCAGCTCACCGTGCAACTCATCGGCCTCGGCGGAATGTCCTCCGCGGTGAGCGGGGAGATCACCAGCTCGCCCGCGTCGTTGAGGCGGACCGGCCCATCTCCGCTCTTGAGGGTGTCCTCCAAATCGGTCAGGGCCTCGTCCAGCTCGTCCATCACCAGTGACAGCGCCTCCGACGCATCGGGGCTCTTGCCGACCAGGCGGCAGAACTCCGCCCGGTGCGTGGCCCACTGGGCGGGCTTGAACAGGTAGGCGGCCGGGTTGTCGTAGCGGCGCGAGCCCGGCACGTACACATCCCCCGAACGCAGGCCGTCGCGCAGCGCGAGCAGCACGCACAGCTCCCAGTAGTGCCGGTAGGCGGTCGCGTCCCCCTGGCCGCGGCCTCGTCCAGGTAGCCCTGCCAGCGGGTCGGCACGAACAGCGTGGGCGCCGTCTCAGGGACGGTGCGGGCACCACTCGCGTTCAGCTCTCGGAGGATCTGAAGGGCCTCGATCAGCGGCGCGGCTTCGGTGCCGCCCTTGGACCGCACCGCCGCGAGCACCTTCGGCGCGAACTGGCGGATGTAGGTGTAGGAGCCCTCCAGCAGCCGTAGATGCCCGTGGTCCTTCGGCAGCCGCACGGTGGCCCCGCGTTGGCCGCGATCAGCCTCGACATGCCGATCTTCCCGCGCAGCAGCGTCCCGACTGCCTCGTCCGGGATGCCGGCATCGGCGAGCACCGGCAGGATCTCGTCCAGCAGGGTCAGCCGGTCCTCCGACAGCTTGGCCCGCTCAGCGAGTTCGTCGCGCAGCTGATCCGTGCCCGCGATTCTGAACCCGACAGGGTCTGGTTGAAGAGCTGCACGACGGAGTCCAGGACATCGACTGCGGACTGCGCCAGCAGCGTGAGCAGGATCGGATGGCGCCGGTTCGCCTCCCGCAGCTCCAAGGCATGCGCGGTGAGGCGTCGGCCGATCTGGGCGAGGTGGCGGCGTCGTTCGGCGGGCAGCGCGGACAGGTCGAGGGCGTGCGCGTCCAGGCCGTGCAGGAACAACAGCTTCTCCACCTCGCCACCCACGCTATTGGGCGACGCCTGCACCGGCCCGGTCCCCAGCCAGTGCAGCCGCGAGGCCCGCAGGGCCGGATCGACGACCAGCAGGTTGTCCAGACTGCGAGCGCGCTCACCGGTCAGCAGGTGCGCCACTCGGGCGTGGGTCTCCCGCTCGGCGGCCTGACGGGCGGTGCCGACCTTCTCCAGCAACGTGACCACACCGGGCCGGATCACCCTCGCAGGGGCTACTTCGTTGCTCTTTCGGCGAGTACTACCGGGACTCCCTGGCGGCCTTCGGCTCACTCGGGTGGCGGTGCTCCCAAGCGTTCCCAGCCGGAAACGGCAGGCGAGGGCGCGGGCTCCCAAGCGGCCGGGGCGGTGGCCGCCGCGGTGGGGGCGGCCAGGAGATCGGGGTGCTTGTCGATCCATCGCAGGCCGCCGCGGTCCAGGTGGTGCCGGGCCCGGGTCACCGAGACGTAGGCGAGGCGGTAGTCGTCCACGGTGTAGGGGCGGGGTACTGGCTGTCCGTGCTCGTCGACGTCGCTGCTGGGCTGCGGTTCGAAGTCCTCAGCGATCCTGACAGACGGCCACTCCCGGCCCTTGGCCTTGTGCGCGGTGGAGACCACGACATCAGCCTCATTCTCCTCGGTAAGCTGTCCCACCGCGCTGAGCACGGTCTCCGCTCCGTGCGTGTCGATGATGTCCACCAGCGGCAGCAGGTCACCGCCCATGGGGTCCTCTTCCGCGTACTCCTGCAGCTCGCCCCAGGTCTGGAAGAGCACCAGCTCGGGGTGGGCGGTGCGTCGGCCGGCCTTCAGCTCGCCAGCGGCGCGGGCGAGTTCTTCCAGCGCTCTGGCGCTTCCAACGAGCGCGACGCGCATCCCGTCCTCCAGCAGGCTGAAGATCTCGGTGATGGTGCCCGCGTTCGTCCGGCACAAGATGGCCCGGGGATGGTCGAGAGGGCCGATGGTGGTGTCGATGGCCGGGTTTCCCCGCAGGCGGATCGGTGATCCCGCGGCGTCGAGCCACCGGTTAGCCTCCCCGGCCAGGGACGGGCCGAACCGGAAGGACTGCGAGAGCACCAGCTGCCTGCCCTCGAACCCGGTCATGACGTCCCGTGCGCCGCGCCAGCCGTAGATGGCCTGAGCGGAGTCACCGACCATGATGAGCTGGGCGTGTGAGCGCTGGGCGTTGAAGACTTCCTCCAGCACCGGGTTGGTGTCCTGCGCCTCGTCCAGCAGCAGGAAGTCGCCGGGAAGCACCGGCTGGGTCATGGACCAGATCTTCAGGGCGTGGTTCGGGTTGAACCGCACCTTGCGCCCGCCGGGGTCCTGGAGGTCATCCCAGGCCCGCTTGGCATACGGCAGCAGGAAGAGGGCGACCTTGGGGCGCTGTCCGGCGTCGAGGCCGCGGATGTAGGGCAGGTGCTTGGGCAGCAGCCCGGTGTCGCTGGAGTGGCAGAACTTCTCCACCATGCCGAGCGCGGCAGACGACAGCGCCTTGTGGGTCATCACCCGCTCGCCGAAGGTCACCCGCATCGTGCGGGCGATGCCAAGACGCTCTCCGGCTCGCCAGGCCGGTTCACGCGGCGCCTCGTAGCGCTCGCCGTAGCGAGAGGCGAGCGCCTTCATGGCGATCGAATGCGGGGTCTGACAGCGCACATTCCGGGGAAAGCGGCGTGCCGCGTCGTTGACGACCGACCGGTTGAAGGCAAGGAACATCCCGCGGCGGCGGTCAGCGTGAGCGAGCATCACCAGCGTGGTGGTCTTGCCTGTACCGGCCCCGGCCTGCAAAGCGAAGTGTTCCCCGCGGCGCTTCACCTCCACCGCGAGGTCCTGCTCCGGCGTCGGCGGCGGCCCCTTCCGCGGAACCGGTGCCCTACGCGGTGCCCCGGCCGCCTGAGCAGGCGGCCAGGGCACCGCGCCGCCTTCCGAAGTGGTGGCCAGGTAGCGCAAGTAGTCCTCGGCCAGCTGAAGGGCGCGCTGGTTCAGCGCATCGGAAGCTCCAGCCCGGGTGCTCACACCGAGCTTGCTGTTGAGCCGCCGGTTGATCTCAGCATGAGGGAGCCCCGAGAGGCGGGCGATCTGCGAGACGAGGCGGGACAGCTGGCCAGCCAGCGACAACTCCCTCGGCTGCTTCCTCACCTTCTTCTCCGGGGTGGCGAAGAGGGGAATCTGATCCTCCGTATCCCGCCCGACTTCCTGGTGCCCTCGGCGTGGCGGCTTGCGGCTCACCGGCTCTCCTCCCACAAACACCCCGCGCAATGCAGCGTACCGGCATCACTACAGAGGGTGGCAAGACAGTGGGAGCAGGCCCGTGGCACCCCGAGGGAGGCCCTTTCCGCTCGTGGCCTGCGGACACCCCCGCGAGGGCCACGCGGAGATGCTGGTCCGGCCCGGCCGGCCGGTCCCGCCGGGCGGCCCAGAATGTCTCGCCGCGCACCCGGTGAGCCGGCTATGCGCTACCGGCTGCCAGCAGCCCGCCCCGTGCTGGGCCACAAGCGTCTCTGCCCCACCCCTACAGGAGTGCGTGAGTGACCTCCCCGGGTCCGAGCCCTCCGTTGATGACCTCTCCGCGTTGATCCCCGCCATGACGCGGGCCGCCGATGCAGATCCGGAGCTGGCGTCGATCGGCGAGCGGTGACGGAGAGGGCCCGGCGGAGGCGCTGCCGTCGGCCTCGGGGAACAACGGAACAGCGGTTAGTGCTGAGGGCTGATCCCCCGGTCAGAGGCCGCTGGCGTCGATCAGCCAGTACCGGTGGTGGCAGACGGTGATGTTCGTGGGGTTGAGGTCGACCACTCCGGCCCGGGGGTACGGGGCGCGCGGCGCGGTGCCGTCGTTGGGCAGGTACGGCATCGCCAGGACCTCGATGTCGGCGCCGGTGCCGTACGGGCGGGGCATGGTCCACAGCGTGGTGGGCGGAGCGTGGGCGAACCCCTGGTCCCGGAGTCCGCGGAGGGTGCGGTGCTCGCGCCGATTGCGGCCGGCCTCCGTCTCGACCTTGTAGACGGTGGTACGGGCGGGGTTGAGGATGACGGCTCGGTGGGCGCCTTCACCGACCGGTTCCCAACCCTTCGGGTCGTCATACGGGCTGCATTCCGGGCGCCAGTCGGCCACGGTCTGGGCCTCGTTGAAGGAGCCGACGACGGAGCGGGGCAGCGGGCACCGTACCCGAAGCGTCGGCCGCAGCCCGGGAATCGGGAGCGTTCCGCCCGGGTGGGCGTGCGGCACGGCGTCCACGACGTCCGCGCCGTCCCAGACGCGGGTCACGTGATTGCGGCCCCACACGGCGGTGCCGGTGCGGGGCGGGAGGAGGTCAACGGTGTACTTCTCGCTGTCGAGCACGCCGGTGACGGTGCCGTGCGCGCCCCAGTCCTCGTACGGGGCGATGTACTGGATGGTCGTCCCGGGCTGGAGCATCAGCGGCCGGCCGTCTGCTCATCGTGCTCGTGCAGCATCCGCAAGACAGTTTCCGGTGAGGGATGCTGGCCCTTCTTCTTGCCGCTGGTGATGACGAGCCGGGCTGCCATCTCCCGCAGGCTCAGTTTTTGTTCCCGCTGCCCGCGAGTAAGCCCTGGCGACTCGTGGTCATACGGAGAGCGCGGCAGGTCGTAACGGAGGAAAGCAACCAGCGACTTACGGCGATTCCCGCTGACTCGCGACGTCCTAGACAGCTTCACTGTTCCCTTCATGCGGCTGGTCAAGTTGCTGCTCGCGTTTGCGCTGCTCGACTCGTAGCATTTCGATCTCCCGGGCGAGCTTAGCCAGCCTGGAGTGCTCCCCACCCTCGTCATAGGGGTGAATGCCCAGGTCGAAAGCCGTAGCGTGGCGTTCAATTTCGTCCGCCGTCTGCTGGAGGTAGAAGGCTCGCTCACGCCACTTGTAGTATCCGGCGAAACCTGCTGCTGCAGCTACGGCGAAGGTGATGCCCATGGCCCAGTACTTGAGCGGGGCCGGAGTGTCAGCGAGGGCAGATACGGAGGTTCCCCCCAAAGACCCCAGAATAATGAGGTTTTCTCAACGGAGATCATTTCCAGTGCCTGTTGAGGATGAGGACTGCGCGTGTGATGTCGCCGATCCTGCTGGGGCTGAGGGTGACGTACTTCAGCGTTCGCCAGCGCTCCTTGAGTTCAGCGATGGCTCGTTCTCCCAGGGCGCGCATGCCGCGCAGGAGTGAGTTGTAGGTGCGGTTGTCGGTGTGTAGATGGCCGGTGGTCTGCCCGGCGGGCTTCTTGACGGGGGTGTGGACGCCGATGCCGGCGCCTTCGTAGCCGGAGTCGGCGAGGGTGCGTAGGCCCTGGCGGGCCGCCGCGTACAGGGCGGGCAGGACGTGGGTACGGGCGGCGGTCAGATTGTGGGTGGAGCCGGGTTCGGCGTCGGATGTCCACAGCGGGGTGCCGTCCGGGGCGGCGAGGAACTGCACGTTTGCGCCGAAGCGCTTGTGCTTGCCGGAGTACCAGGCGTCGATCTCCTTGCCCTTCACGCTCAGCGCGGTCCCGGCGAGGCGGTCGGTGGCGATCAGGGTGCCGTCCAGGATCACGTGGCTCATCCCCTCCTGGCGGCAGCGTTCCAGCACTTCGTGCAGGCTGGGGGCCTGGGCGGCCAGGACGTCGATGCCTTCGTGCAGGTAGCGGTAGCCGGTGGCCTGGGAGATACCGGCATCCCGGGCCAGGCAGTGCACGCAGCCGCGTGTGCGGAACCAGCGCAGCACCAGGATGGCCTGGCGGAAGGTGCCCAGCGCCCGCGAGCCCTGGGGAGTACCGATCTGGCGCCGGTGCGCGGCCAGCAGCCGCGACAGGTACTCCACCACGTGGCGCGGGACATCGAGCATGGCAACATAGGTGACCAACGTGAAGCCTCTGGTTCAACGGACGATCTTGTGGTGAGAACCGTCCTACCAGGGGCTTTACGTCTGCCCACAACCGGGGTCCGCCTGCCCGTTCCATCCCCAACCGCCGGGATCACCCCGTAACGCGAAGATCATTTCATTGAGAAAACCTCAATGATGGCTTGGGCGACGTTGTGCTTCCTCCTGTACTTCCTTCCGTCCTTGCGTAGACCGTCAAGCTCCGCCGGGATTGAGTCCTTGTACGAGTACTGGCGGTCTGGGACTGGAAGTCCGAGGCGAGCGGCGTCTAGGAGGCGCAGTTCCTCCGCTGCCTCAAGTTCGATTTTGAGCTCGCGCGCCTTCTTTTCGTAGTGCCCCTCTGCGCGCTCCTCTACGGAACGGATTACCAAAAAGGTTCCCGCACTGAGCGCGAATATGGGGATGGCAATCTTGTTCGCGAGGGCGATTGCAGACCACCCAACGGCCACGTTCGCAACGATGAAGGTGAAGAGCAAAGCAACGGCAAGGATGCCGGATAGCCAGCGGATTACCGTCTGGGCGGTTCTGATCCGTAAGGCGACCCGGATTTCAGATATGAACTTTTTGTGCTCAATTAGGCGATTTACCCGTTCTGTCGTTTCCTGTGGGGTGCCCTCCATCATTCCCGGCCTCTCTCTTCGTAGGGGTTGAACTGCGGGGGTCGGGTGAAGCATAGGGTCCTGGCTGCGGCCCACCGCTGCATCCGCCATCGCGTCGCCGGGCAGGACCCCGGGGAGCCCCCCACCTTGCACGGGACGAGTGCTTCGCTGTAGCGCCAGAACGAGGAACACCCCACCGGATACACCGGCAAGCATGATCAGTGAGCCCACGCCAGCAGCAACGAGAATCGGATAGGCGGCTTCCAAGATCTTCCCCGCTAGTTCGTGATCACATCGTCGGCTTCGTTGACCGCATACCAGTCGCATCAACGCGACGTAGAGTCAAGTTAGTTGCCCCCCATCACGAGCGGGGTCAGATGCGCCAGTGTCGGATGTGTTCGGCGCAGGTGAACACGTCCGCTTGGCCGGTCCGGACGGCGTGGGCGAGGTCGATGAAGCCGCCGTACGGTTCGGCGAGGCCTTCGCCGGATGCCTGCATGTAGGAGATCGCCACGAGGGCGGCGAAGGTGGGGTTGCGCGCGGGCAGCGGGCGGATACTGACGATTTCGTGGAACAGCGCGGCCGCACGCCATGAGGCGTCGGGCAGGTACCCGAGCCGGGGAGTGTTGACCCGGTGGCGGGCCACCGCGGCCAGCAGACCTGAGAAGTCGCTCACTTCGAGCGCCTTGGGAAGGAACTCGGCCTGCTGCTCAAGCAGCCACGCCACATCGATGTAGAGCTCGGGCGGCATCGCTCAGGCGGCCTTCGCCCCGGGGCGGCCGGTAGCGTCGGGTTCCTCGTCGGGGAACGCGGCCGCGAACTCCTGCACCAGCCCGGACTTGGTCAGCTCCCGGAAGCGGGCCGCCGCCAGTTCCAGACGCGGATCGCGCTCGGCAGCTTCCGTGAGCAGCGCCGTGACCGTCGTCTGTTCCGCCTCGGCGCGCAGCTTGAGCCGCTCGGCCGTCTCCGGGCTCACCCGGATAGTGATCTTCTCTGTCTTCTCGCCCATACCCGGCACTGTACGGCACATGCCATACAGAAGGCAGGGGGCAGCGGCACACAGCTGCGGTGTGTGCCCGGCTATCTCGCCGCGAGCAGCGCGCAGGTCACCGCTCCCCCCTCACACTCCTCGGTAAGTCCTCTCGTGCTCTCCTGCCGCGTCCGGGAGGGCCCGCCCCGCTCGGGCGGGGAACGACTGCTCGTCCAGGACCGGCGTCCCGTCCTTACCCGGACCACCCCCGCTCGCGCGGGGGCGACGTCCTCACCGAGGACGAGCTGGACGCGGCACCGGACCAACCCCGCAGGCGTGGGGACGACGGACCGGCTACGGCGCCAGCCGCCGTATAGGGGGAGCAACCCCGTCCCGTAGGGGGTCGACCAGTTCGTCGGCGCTGTTCCAGCCCCGCGTCGGCACCACACCCGGGTTGCTGTCACGCCAGTCGCGCCGGGTCTGGATGGAGCGGGTGGAGGTGTGCCAGCAGGCGGCGTACACCCGGCGTGCCAGCGGCTGTGGCAGTCGTAGCGGGACCGCCTTCTCGTAGCCGCCGTCCCTGGATCTGGGCCAGTGGCCGGGGCCCAGGGCCTGATCGGGTACGGGCGGCCATCGCCGCTGTGCCCAGCCTCGGGCGGACCACCCCCGCTCGCGCGGGGACCACGCTTCTTGGCCTGGGGTTTGTCGGGTGTGGCAGTGGTTTTTCGTTCGATTGCTTTTGGGGTGGTTAGTGCGGGTGAGGCTACCGCTCGCCCCGGGGCCCGGCGCACGGAGCAACCCTGCGAGGACGACCCCGCCGGGTTGGGTGGACACCAGCCGGGGGTGGACCACCCCCGCGGGCGCGGGGGCGACCTACGTTGCGCCTCGGCCGACGTGGTCGGATCCGCCCTCGCTCGTTACCTCACCGGCTCGAAGCGAATCCGGGGGCTCACGAGAAGGCGACGCTGGAAACACGTGCCTTGTAGAACCGGGCATCACGCCCATAGCCTTCCAGTTGCCTCCTGAAGGACGGTTTTCCGGTGCTGTCGAAGAACTGCACGTACTTGCTCCACCACTGCTCGCTCGCCTGCACCCAGAAGGAGTTTCCGGAGGCGACTCTGGAATAGGACTTCACTCCGACTCCGGTCGGGTTCCAACCCTGGATCAGTCCGGTCGCCTTGTGGACCCGCTGGACGATTCCGCCTCCGGTGATGAGCAGGTAGGCGGAATTCCCGTAATCTGTATCGAGGCTGTGCCCGTTGTACGGCCGCTCGGGCCAGGAGTGTTTCCACACTAGTTCGAGCCTGGTGTCGAGGTGGTCTCCCGCGACCCGGTACTTGGCGAGGGTCCAGGTGCCGAGTGCCCACAAGTGGCTCCCGTCGTACCAGAGCCCGTGCGCTCCCTGGAACCTGATTTCCTGGACCCTCCGGAGGCTGCCCGGGTCATGGACGTCGGTGGGCCCGTACACGGTGAGGAAACCCGGCCAGTTCACTCGGTCGGAGTGCCCCGAGGACGCGGTCACGACGGCACCGATCCCGGGTATGCGCTCGATCGCGTGCGGCTTTCCGTAGGGCCTGGCGGACCACAGAAGTGCACCTGCCGGATCCTCGTTGGGCATGTCGACGATACCGACCTTGCCCTCCGACGCGGCGACCAGGGCAACCCATCCGAAAGCACCGGTGTCACGGAATCTGATGTCCGACAGATGCCTCCACGTGTTCTTCCCCTCCTCGTCGATGGCTACGGGCGGCGACCAGCGCCATATCCGGTTGGCCGGAGTCCAGGGTTTGTTCACCGGATGGATGAGAATTTCGTTCGCCGCTTGCTCACAGACGGCCACGTGGTAAGTGCCGGCGGCGTACGCGTCGCCCGGCAGCGCCAACGACGCGAACGGCGCACCCACAGCAGTGGCAGCCGCACTCCTCAACAGATGTCTACGGTCCATTCCCACCCCAGAAAGAAGATGCCGACCTCCTGTCGGCACCGGCCAACCTACCCCAGCGTTCTTGAATCCGGCCGCCTCCAGGCGGACTCGCCGCGAAGGGCGGGTACGGTAAGGACGAGACCTCGGATGGAAGGACAGTCAGCTGACTGCTGCCCTCCGCCGCGAGTTGGACACCGCCAGCGTGCGGGCGACCTTCGCGCACATCGGGCACAGATACCGCCCTCTCGGTGTGCTCGGGCAAGGGCCGCTGACTGTTCGCCCCACACCCTGCGCATCACGGTGACGATCTGCCGCTGCCCTGGCCCCCCAGCACGCCGCCCGCGCCACCGCCGAACAGAACGGGGATGCCCGATGAACAGTACCGTCCGCCTCGCGATGGCACGCGAGGCCACCCCCACCGGCTACCGCGAGGACAACGCCCTGACCGGCGTTCTGTGGAGCGGTCTCTACTCGTTCCGGCGGTGACCGATCCACAGAACCCGCACCATCTCAACCGCCGCCCGACGACGGGCAGGCTTGGCGGAGTACACCGCGGTGACCGCGAAGACCCCGATGAACAGTAGATAGGTCACAAGGGCCGCGAGCAGCATCCAGACAAGGGCCGGGACCTCGGCGAAAAACGGCAGTATCGCCGCCACAGCAGCTCCATCAGTACTTGGTCAATCTCCGCACTGACGGGGCGGCTTACCGCAGCATCCAGCGCCCGATCCAACGATCTTGAATCGTCGGCCGGTTCCACCCGCCCCTATCGGCTAGGCAGGACGCCATCGCTGCGTACCCTCCGGCGGTCACGAGCCGCCTGCCGGGCGATCCCGGACGAGAGCTGACCTCAGAATGCCACAACCCAGCGACACGTGGAGGGCCCATGGCGGGATCGGCGGGCGGTTTACGTGGTGCTGGCAGGCGACCGCCATGCCCGGCGTGCGTACGCGGGTGTGTGCAGAACTGTGCCGTCATCCTGGCGCAGGTGCCGCGGGGAGGGGGGTGTGGGTGGTGAACGGTGGCGACCAAAACACCAAAATGCTGTGATCTGCGCCACATTAACGGGGGCTTGCGCAGGTCATGGGACTGTCTGCTATCGGAACATCACATTCCGCTCAGAACGTGTGTCGCTGAGTTAACCCTGGGGGGTGGCGATTTCGGTGATGTGGGTGGGAACGCACGTTCCGCCGCTGCCCGCAGTACGCGGTCGGCGGTACCCCACTCGTATGCAGGGAGGACCTCGTGGGGCTTGAATGGCCCTGGTATGTGCTTGCACTCGTCGGCGCCTATCAGTTGACCGCCGCAGGGCGACGGCCTGGGCGTGCTCGCGCAGCGGCAGGCCTTGCTTGTCCGAGGTGGCGGCCACGTAGT
>NZ_JAEVFI010000021.1 GCF_019303495.1 Streptomyces sp. JJ66
CGACAGGCCCACAAACAGACCAACGATCCGATCAGCGACAGGTCACACGACCCGCTGAGTAGTCACTCCGAGGCAGCACGAAATCCTCCGCACCCGGCTCCCGGGCCGGGTGCGGAGGAACGGCCCCGATGGGCGGCGTGGGGTGCCCGCCAGGGCCGGTTCGGGGGAGTGGGTCAGCAGGCGCCGAGGTCCTCCCAGACGCCCCACTGGCCGGTGGTGCCGGGCTCGTCACCCTGCGTCCACCACTTGGCGCGCCAGGTGTGGCCCTCCCAGGAGACGGTGTCGCCGCCGGTGTAGACCTCACCGGAGGCCCACCCGGGCGCGGTGCACGGCCCCGGCTCGCCGGGGTCGCCCGGGTCGCCCGGGTCACCGGGGTCGCCCGGCGCCGTGCCGCGGGCCAGGTCGCCGGGGATCGCGTACGGTTTTCCGCCGACCGTCACCGTCCAGTTCGACGGCGTCGAGACGGGCAGGTAGTAGACGAAGTCCACCGCCACCGTGGCGCCCGGGGCCAGCGACTGCCAGCCGGGCAGCTTCAGCGACACCCGGTGGTACGGGCCGTCCAGCCCGCCGATGTTGTTCCCGGTGTGGTCGCTGCGGACGATCGTCGAGCCGAACCCGGACTGGTCGCGTGCGTTGCCCGGTGCCGAGGTGGCGTAGTCGAACTGGAACTCCGTGCCGCCCGGCAGCGTCACGTCCGCGTTGTTGGTGATGCGCAGCTTCGGGCTGATCGGGTAGTTGGAGTCACCGAGCGGGAAGTCGGTGAACGCCACGTCCACATCGATCGTCTCCGCCGGAAGGTCCGTCGTGGCGCGCTTCGCACCGTAGGGGGACGCGTCCGTGAACGCCTCGTGCAGGAGCGTGGTGAGCGTCTCGCCCGGCTCGTACTGGCCCTTGGCCTCGTTCCAGGCGTAGTCCCCGGCCAGCTCCCACATCATGGTCCCGCCGATGCCCTCGTCCACCACGTACTGGGCCTTGGCCCGCACCGACTGCTCGTCCTCGGTGGACAGGAACACCTTCTTCCGCGCGTTCCACAGCCACGGTGAGGTGAGCGTGGAGTCGTAGTGGCGCGCGTAGGAGCCGGTCAGCTCGAAGCCAGCCGGGAAGCCGTACTGGGTGACGTAGTCGCCCACGATGCCGCGCTCCAGGTTCTTCGCGTGCCACATCGGGTTGGACCCGGCGGGGGACTCCTTGCCCTCGGTGTCCAGGTCGTGCCACAGGTTGTCGATGCCCGAGGCCCCGTCACCGCACGTGGTCAGCCCCGACCCGGCCGGGCAGTCCGCCGACGGAGCCTTGCCCCACAGCCCGTTCGTGCCGCCGGTGACGTTCTTCCAGCCGCGCGTGTAGTAGGGCAGGCCGATGTTGATGCGCCCGGCGGGCAGGGAGCCCCGGAAGTAGTGGTAGGCCCAGTCGGCGTTCAGGTAGCCGATGCCGCCGTACTGCGAGGCGCCGTAGACGCCCGCGGCGGCCAGCTCGGCGTCCTTGCCGTCGTCGAACAGCGCGGCGTTGGGCCCGGCGTACTCGTTCCACGCGCCGTGCAGGTCGTAGGACATGATGTTGACGTAGTCGAGGTACTTGGCCGTCTCGTACGTCTCCATGCCGCGCAGCAGGTAGCCGGAGGAGGGCGCCGCCACGGTGAGCAGGTAGTGCTGGCCGTCCGCCGCCCCGGCCCGGTCCAGCTTCTCCCGCAGCACCTTCATCAGCTCCGCGTACCCGGCGTTGAGCCCGGCCCGGCGGGGGTTGGCGATGTGCCAGTCCAGCGGGTTGCCCGCGTCCTTCATCGACGTCGCGTACTCGTAGTCGATGTCCACGCCGTTGAAGCCGTAGGCGCGGAGGAACTCCACCGCCGAGTCGGCGAACGTCTCGATGCCGGCGTGGTTGACCGAGCCGTCGGCGTGGGTGGCCATGGTGTAGAAACCGCCGGACGCCACCCGGTCGCCGCCGGGCTCGAAGTACCCGCCCGTCTCGGCCCAGCCGCCCACGGACACCAGCGTTTTGACGTCCGGGTGCTGCTTCTTGAACTTGTTCAGCAGGTTGAAGTGGCCCTGGTAGGTGAAGGACGGGTCCATCTCCGCGCCCTCGACGCCGGGCCAGGTCATGCCGGTGGCCGGGTTGCCGGGGCTGTCCGGGCCTACGGACAGCTCGTTGTTCTGGTCCACGTGGGCGAACGCGTAGTTCAGGTGCGTGACCTTGTCCCACGGGATGTCGGAGGCGAGGTAGCCGTCGCGGCCGTCCTTGCCGGTGCGCCAGCTGGTGAAGTAGCCGATGACGCGGCGCTGGTGGTCCGCGCCCATCCGCTCGCGTCCGGCGCTGTCGTAGACGGTGCAGTACGGCACGTCCACGCCCGCGGTGGCGTAGAGCCCGTCGGGGCGGCACGAGGAGTGGTCCACGGCGGCCTGTGCCGTGGGTGCGCCGACCGGTGCGGCCTGCGCGGGCGAGGTGGCCAGCGCGCCGAGCAGCAGCCCGGCGACGGCCGTCGCGGCCGCCGTGAGCTGCGCTCTCGCGCGGTTTCGGTGGGGGAACACGGTGGGGTCCTCCTGGGAACGGCAGGTGGAACATGGGGGGTGGGTGCGCGGTGAGCGTAGGAGGACTAGACCAGTCGGTCAATAGGTCTGTACCAATAGATCGGCGGGTCAACTCAGCTGCCCCGCGCACCGGATGACGCCGCCCATTCCCGGACGTACCACCGGCCCGGTGGCCCCGCGCCCACCGGGCGAGAGCCGCCGACACCCAGGCGCCCGCCGTCCCGGCCGCGCGAAAGGGCCGGTTGAGCGCCGCTGGCCCGCCCGGGTTACCGGGAACGTGGCCGACCCCACAGCCAGCACCGGCGAGACCGTGGCACACTGGGCGCAGAAGTGACGTCAGCGCACTCCGGGGTCGGTGAAAGTCCGAACCGGCGGTTACAGTCCGCGACCCGTCCGCCGCCAGCGGCCGGTTGACCAGGTGAAATTCCTGGACCGACGGTGAAAGTCCGGATGGGAGGCAGTGCGCGGCGGACCACGAGGCCACGTGCTGTCGCTTCCGTGTTCTCACGGAAGCCCACCCACGTCAGCCCCGGTGTCCGCCAGTCCCGCCACGCCCCGGAGTCCGCGCCCGAAGAGGCAGGAGGACCCGGTGGCCGCCACCGCACTCGCCGTACCGCACGAGCGGGACGCGATGCGCCGCGCGATCGCGCTCTCCGCCCGGGGGCTGGGCCGCACCAGCCCGAACCCGGTCGTGGGCTGTGTCGTGCTGGACGCGGGCGGGCGCACCGTCGGCGAAGGCTGGCACCAGCGCGCTGGCGGCCCGCACGCCGAGGTGCACGCCCTCGCCGAGGCAGGGGAGGACGCCCGCGGCGGCACCGCCGTCGTCACCCTCGAACCCTGTAACCACACCGGCCGCACCGGCCCCTGCGCGCAGGCGCTGATCGACGCCGGGGTCGCCCGCGTCGTCTACGCCGTCGCCGACCCCACGGCCGCCGCGCGCGGCGGCGCCACCACGCTCTCGGCCGCCGGTCTGGACGTCCTCGGCGGCCCGCTCGCCGACGAGGCCGCCGAAGTGAACGCCGCCTGGCTGACCGCCGTCCGGCTCGGCCGCCCGTTCGTCCACTGGAAGTACGCCGCCACCCTCGACGGCCGCACCGCCGCCGCCGACGGCAGCAGCCGCTGGATCACCTCTCCGGAAGCCCGCGCCGACGTGCACCGGCTGCGCGCGCGGTGCGACGCCGTGCTCGTCGGCTCCGGCACCGCCCGCGCCGACGACCCGCACCTCGCGGTGCGCGGCGTGCCCGGCGCCGTCCAGCCGCTGCGCGTGGTCCTCGACTCCGCCGCCCGTGCCGTCGTGCCCGGCGCCCGCGTTCTGGACGACGCCGCCCCCACCCTGGTGGCCGTCGCCGAGGACGCCGACGCCGCCGCGCTCGAACCGTTCGCCGACGTCGTCCGCCTGCCCCGCGCGTACCCCGGCGGCGGGCTGGACCTGGCCGCGCTGCTCGCCGCGCTGCACGCCCGCGAAGTGCGCTCGGTGCTGCTGGAGGGCGGCGCCACGCTCGCCGGTGCCTTCGTCGCCGCGGGCCTCATCGACCGCGTCACCGGCTACCTGGCTCCCGCCCTGCTCGGCGCGGGCCCCCAGGTGCTGGGCGGTGCGGGCATCACCACGATCGCCCAGGCCCTGCGCCTGCGCGTCACCGAAGCCGTGTCCGTCGGCCCGGACCTGCGGGTCACCGCCGTTCCCACCGCCGTCCCGTCCGCCGCCCCCCTGTCCACCACCCGCACCGAGGAGCGCTGAGTGTTCACCGGAATCGTCGAAGAACTGGGCGAGGTCACCGCCATCGAGCCGCTCGGTGACTCCTCCCGCCTGACCCTGCGCGGCCCGCTGGTCACCAAGGACGCCGCGCGCGGGGACTCCATCGCCGTCAACGGCGTGTGTCTGACGGTGGTGACCGTGGGCGCCGGGGAGTTCACCGCCGACGTCATGGCCGAGACGCTGCGCCGCTCCAGCCTGGGCGCGCTGCGAGCCGGTTCCCGGGTCAACCTGGAGCGGCCCATGGCGCTCGGCGGACGGCTCGGTGGCCACCTCGTGCAGGGTCACGTGGACGGCACCGGAACGGTCGCCCAGCGCACGCCGGGCGAGCACTGGGAGCTGGTGCGCATCACCCTTCCGGGCGAACTGGCCCGGTACGTGGTGGAGAAGGGCTCCATCACGGTGGACGGCGTGAGCCTCACCGTCGTCGAGACCGGTGCCGACTGGTTCACCGTCAGCCTCATCCCCACCACGCTCGACCTCACCACGCTCGGCACCAAGCAGCCCGGCGACCCGGTCAACCTGGAGGCCGACGTCCTGGCCAAGTACGTCGAACGCCTGCTCACCACCGGCACGGCGCCCCACCCGGGCCCGCCCGCGCAGCACGCCACGCCCGCGCAGCCCGGACCGGCGGCGCGGCCCGGCGCGGAGTCCGGCCGGTGAGCGCCCTCGACACCCTCAACGCCCCCGCCTTCGAGGCGTTCGGCCAGAGCGTGATCTGGTCCGACATGGTCGGCAACCTCTTCGGCCTCGCCGCCCTCGCCCTCGGCTGGCGCCGCTCGGTGCTCACCTGGCCCGTGCAGGTGCTCGCCGGGCTGATCCTGGTCGCCGCCTACCACTCCGCGTCCCTGACCGGCGGCGTCGGCAAGCAGGTGCTGGTCATCGCCGTCGGCCTGTGGGGCTGGCGGCAGTGGCACACCGGCCGCCGCGACGCGGGGGACGGCCACGTCGCCGTCCGCTTCGCCACCGGCCGCGAGCGCCTGCTGCTGCTCGCCGCCACCGCGCTCGGCACGCTGGCCGTCGGCGGGCTGTTCACCGCCGTGCCGTCGCTGTCCTGGAACCCCTGGCCGGACGCCTACATCTTCACCGGCACGCTCGCCGCCATGTACGCCCAGGCCCGCGGACTGGTCGAGTTCTGGTTCGCCTGGCTGCTGGTTGACCTCGTCGGCGTGCCGCTCGCCTTCGCCAGCGGCCTGGCCTTCTCCGGCCTGGTCTACCTCGTCTACCTCGTCCTGGTCCTGTGGGGCCTGCGGGCCTGGTGGCTGCGTTCCCGCGCCGCCGCGTCCGCCGGGCGTCCCACGCAACTGGAAGGAACGGCCGCATGACCGCACTGGAGACCCGGCACCACGACCTCGCCGTCACCGGGGAGATCGTCCTCGACCCGGTGGAACGGGCGGTCGCCGACCTGGCCGCCGGCCGCCCGGTGGTCGTGGTGGACGACGCCGACCGCGAGAACGAGGGTGACCTCATCGTCGCCGCCGAGCTGATCACCGACGAGATCGTCGCGTTCATGATGAGCGAGTGCCGGGGCCTGATCTGCGTGCCCATGGAGGGCGACGAACTGGACCGGCTCGAACTGCCGCAGATGGTCACGCGCAACACCGAGTCGATGGGCACCGCGTTCACCGTCTCGGTGGACGCCGGTCCCCGGCACGGCGTCACCACGGGCATCAGCGCCGCCGACCGCGCGACCACGATCCGCCTGCTCGCGAACGGCGCGAGCGCACCGGAGGACTTCGTCCGCCCTGGCCACGTCTTCCCGCTGCGGGCCCGCCCTGGTGGTGTCCTCACCCGCCCCGGGCACACCGAGGCCGGGGTGGACCTCGCCCGCCTGGCGGGCCTGCGTCCGGCCGCCGCGATCGTGGAGATCGCGGGCGAGGACGGCACCATGCTGCGCCTGCCCGAACTGGTGCCCTTCGCCCGCAAGCACGGCCTGGCGATCATCTCCATCGAGGACCTGATCGCCTACCGGCGGGGCGCCGCCGCCCCGGGCGGGCCCACCCCCACCGTGCGCCACGAGGCCGTCACCGGGCTGCCTACCGCGCACGGCGAGTTCCGCGCTCACGGCTACCGCTCGACGCTCGACGGCGTGGAACACCTCGCCCTGGTCGCCGGTGACCTCGGGGACGGCGAGGACGTGCTCGTGCGCGTCCACTCCGAGTGCCTGACCGGCGACATCTTCGCCTCCCAGCGCTGTGACTGCGGACCGCAGTTGCAGGAGTCACTGCGCCGCGTCGCCCGCGAGGGCCGCGGCGTGGTGATCTACCTGCGCGGCCACGAGGGCCGCGGCATCGGCCTGCTGTCCAAGCTGCGCGCCTACGAACTGCAAGAACGCGGCCGCGACACCCTGGACGCCAACCTCGAACTCGGCCTGCCCGCCGACGCCCGTGACTACGCGGCGGGCGCCCAGATGCTCGCCGATCTCGGCGTGCGCTCGGTCCGGCTGATGACGAACAACCCGGCCAAGTCCGACGCGCTGGCCCGGTACGGCATGCCCGTCACCGGACGCGAGCCCATGCCCGTCCAGGCGGGCGAGCACAACCTCCGCTACCTGCGCACCAAGCGCGACCGCATGGGCCACGACCTGCCCTGGCTGGAGGACGCCGCCGTCCCGGCCTGCGTCACCCAGTAGAAACCCCTCCCCGATCCATCCGAGACCCGAGACCCGAGGAGCACACCGTGAGCGGCAAGGGCGCACCCGAGCTGACCGTCAAGAACTGCGAGAACCTGCGGGTGGCCGTGGTGTCCGCGCAGTGGCACGACACGATCATGGACGGCCTGACCGAGGGAGCCCTGCGCGCCCTGCGTGAACTCGGCATCGTCGAGCCCACCCTGCTGCGGGTGCCGGGCAGCTTCGAACTGCCCGTGGTGGCCAAGGCACTGGCCCAGCGCGGGTACGACGCCATCGTCGCCCTCGGCGTCGTCATCCGCGGCGGCACCCCGCACTTCGACTACGTGTGCCAGGGCGTCACCCAGGGCCTGGTGCAGGTGTCCGTGGAGACCGGGGTGCCCGTCGGGTTCGGCGTGCTGACCTGCGACACCGAGGAGCAGGCACTGGACCGCGCGGGTCTGGAAGGCTCCCGTGAGGACAAGGGCCACGAGGCCGTCACCGCCGCCGTCGCCACCGCCGCGACCCTGCGCACCCTGGCCGAGCCCTGGCGCTGAGGCCCCGGCCTCACGCGCGGCACCCGCCTGCGCGGCCCACTACGCGGACGCCCCGGCACACCCTGCCACGGCACCCCGTAAGGTGGGCACCACCATGGCCAACAAGACTTTCGACGAGCTCTTCACCGAGCTCCAGCACAAGGCCGCCCACGGCGACCCGTCCACCTCCCGCACCGCCGAACTGGTCCATTCCGGGGTGCACGCGATCGGCAAGAAGGTCGTCGAGGAGGCCGCCGAGGTCTGGATGGCCGCCGAGCACGAGGGCACCGAGCGCACCGCCGAGGAGATCTCCCAGCTGCTGTACCACCTTCAGGTGATGATGGTGGCCCGCGGCATCTCCCTGGACGACGTCTACGCCCACCTCTGATACGCCCGCCCCTGACCGGACCACGGCGTCCGCACGGGCGCCGCGCGTCACCCGAGTTACTCCGCCACTTACTTCGCAACCCGTCGCACGAGTGAAAGAAGACCGCACCATGCTGCGCATCGCCGTCCCCAACAAGGGTTCACTGTCCGAGCCTGCGTCGGCGATGCTGCATGAGGCCGGATACCGCCAGCGCAAGGACCGCCGCGAACTCGTCCTCGTCGACTCCGCCAACGACGTGGAGTTCTTCTTCCTGCGCCCCCGCGACATCGCGGTCTACGTCGGCTCCGGGAAGCTGGACATCGGCATCACCGGGCGCGACCTGCTGCTGGACTCCGGCGCCGAGGCCGAGGAAATCCTTCAGCTCGGCTTCGCCGGGTCCACCTTCCGCTACGCCACCCTCCCCGGCACCGCCGGGCACGTCACCGAGTTCGGCGGCATGACGGTGGCCACGTCCTTCCCGGGCCTGGTCACCCAGCACCTGGCCGAGCACGGCGTGGACGCCGCCGTCGTCCGCCTCGACGGCGCGGTGGAGACGGCGATCAAACTCGGCGTCGCCCAGGTGATCGCCGACGTGGTGGAGACCGGAACCACCTTGCGCAACGCGGGCCTGGAGATCATCAGCGAGCCCATCCTCGTCTCCGAGGCCGTGGTCATCCGGGGCAAGGACACGCCCGGCGACGACCCCAAGGTGCGGCAGTTCCTGCGCCGCATGCAGGGCGTCCTCGTCGCGCGCAGGTACGTGATGATGGACTACGACATCCGCGCCGAGCACGTCGAACAGGCCGTGCGGCTGACGCCGGGCCTGGAGTCGCCGACGGTCTCCCCGCTGCACGACAAGGGCTGGGTCGCCGTCCGCTCGATGGTGCCCGCGCGGGACGCGCAGCGCATCATGGACGACCTCTACGACCTGGGCGCCCGCGCGATCCTCACCACCAACATCCACGCCTGTCGCGTGTAAGCCCCCACCAGCCGAGGAAGAAGCACCCCCGTGCCCCCCGCCGCCCCCAGCCCCGCCCCGCTGCCCAGTCTGCCGGTCACCTTCCGCCCGACCCGCACCCGGGCAGTGCTGCTGACCACCGGCGTCGCGATCCTCGCCGTGCTCACGGTGATCGCGCTGATGCTGCCGACGCTGACGGTGGGGGAGCGGGCCAGCTTCATCGGCACCGGTGTGCTCTTCCTCGGCGTGCTGGTGCTGCTGGCCCGCCCGCACGTCACGGCCGACGAGGACGGGGTCACCGTCGTCAACCTGACCCGCTCCCGGCGCCTGCAGTGGGCGGAGCTGGTCAAGGTCAACCTGCGCCCCGGCGACCCGTGGGTCTACCTCGACCTCTCCGACGGGACCAGCCTGCCCGCGATGGGCATCCAGCCCGGCATCTCCCGCGCCCAGGCCATCCGCGACGCCACCGCCCTGCGGGCCCTGGCCGACCTCCACGGCACGGGCTGACCGCACGCTACAGCGGCGGCTGAGGACGCGGCCCCGGGCCACCGCGTCCAGACAGGACCTCGCCGTACGCCTGCATCAGATCCGGCAGCCGCAGCGTGGACAGGTCCTCGCGCGAAGGGTCCCCGGGCCAGCCCGACAGCCGCAGGTCCCGGTAGGCGCAGCTCTTCTCGTACAGCGTGCGCAGGAACCGGCCGTTGCCCAGCTCGTCGATCCAGCCCTGGTCCACCACGTGCCCGCTGATGCTGCGCAGCTCCTCCAGCGCTTCCCCGTCCCAGACATCGTCGTTGTCGGCGGCCAGTGCCTCCCCGATGGCGGTCAGTTCCAGCGGCCGGTAGCTGGGGAAGTCGATCCGCGTGGTGAAGCGCGAGCTGAGACCGGGGTTGACGGCCAGCAGGCGGTCCATGCCCTCGGGGTACCCCGCCAGGATCACCACCAGCCGGTCGCGGTTGTCCTCGGCGCGCTTGAGCAGCACCTGCAGGGCCTCGTCGCCGTACGCGTCGCCCTTGGCGTACCCGGAGTTGGACAGGCTGTACGCCTCGTCGACGAACAGCACCCCACCGAGCGCGGAGTCGATCAGCTCGTTGGCCTTCACCGCCGTCTGCCCGAGGAACTCGCCCACCAGGTCCGCGCGCTGCGCCTCCACCAGGTGGTCGCCGCCGAGCAGGCCGAGCGCGTAGAAGACCCGGCCGAGTATGCGCGCCACCGTCGTCTTCCCGGTGCCGGACGGGCCGGAGAAGACGAAGTGGCGCTTCGGCGGCTGCACCACAAGCCCCTGCCGGGCCCGCAGCCGCGCCATGTGCAACTGCGCGGACAGCGCCCGCACCTGACGCTTGACGGGCTCCAGGCCCACCATGCGCTCCAGCTCGTCCAGCGCCTGGGCGAGCAGCACCGGATCGGCTGGCCCCTGCGGCCACCGGTCGGCCGGCTCGCCCCGGCCCGCCGCGCCGTCCGCCCCGGTGCCGCGCGGCCCGTGCCGGGCGGCCCGGGCGGGAGCCGCGTCGGGCTCCACCGGCGCGGAAGGCCCGCCCGGGCCCGGTTCCCCGGGCCGCCCCTCCGCGAAGGCGGGATCGCCGGTGTCCAGGCCCTCGGCGTCCGGCGGCACGTCACCGGCTGGCCCGGCGCCCGCGAACGAGGCCGCGAGCGGACCGGTCCAGGAGGAGACCATGGGGTCGGCCGTGCCGTCCGCGTCGGTGATGGCCGTCAGCCGCGCAGCGGTGTCCATGAACGCCGGGTCCGCGCGGTACACGGCCCGGTACAGCGGCAGCGCCGCGGCACTGCGCCCGGTGCCCTCGCGCGCCCGGGCCAGCCAGTAGCGCAGCTCCTTGCGCTGCGGCTGTTCGCTGCGGCAGCGCATCAGCGCGCGGCTGAGCAGCGGCTCGGCCTGCCCGTACATCTCCAGCCGCACCCGGGCCATCCCGGCGAACAGCCCGGCCTCGATGCCCAGCAGCGGATCGTCTACCAGCGGCTCGGTGTGGACGACGAGGCCGTCCCAGTCCTTGGCCAGGTAGGCGCGGCAGGCATGCAGGAACCGCACCTGCGGATCGGTGTCCGGCGGCGGGCAGCCGGCCAGCGCACGGTCCAGCTCCGCGACGTGGCGGCCGTCCAGCCAGTGCGAGGCGTGCGCGAGCAGCAGGTCCCGGCCGGACTCCAGCACCGGCTGCACCCACCAGCCGAGCCAGTACCAGGAGTTGAGGCTGCGGCCGTGCCGGGAGCGCTGCTCGCCGAACCGGTCGCGGTACTCGAGCATGCGCAGCAGCGCGGTGGTGGTGTCCACGCGCAGGGCGTGCAGGCCGAGCCAGGCGTCGGCCATCCCCGGGTCGAGCTGGACGCAGGCGCGGAACTCCTCCTCGGCCTGCGGGTAGTCGCCCATGGTGTAGGCGTCCAGGCCGCGCAGCCACGCCAGGTCGGCCGGTGCGCGCGGCCCCCGGGTGTCCCGCGTGCCGAAGTCCATCCCGCCCCCAGCCGTGCCCGTCGATCCCGCCGGACCCGCCCCGTCCGGTCAACTGCCGTGTCATAAATGCGCGTTGCTGATCGTGGTCGGCAATCACCCGGCGCCTCGCGACGCTCGCATGGTACCCGCGCGGCACGCTGCGTCGAAGACCGCCGTACGCACCGTGCCGACTGCCTTCAGGGCACGTCCGACGCCTCCGTCACACTCGGTGCGCGTCCCGCGCCTTCTGGGAGCCGTGGGGAGGCACGGACCGGAGACCCCGGCAGGGCCGACCGGCCCCGGACAGAACGAAGCCCTCGGTCACGGGGGAACAACCGAGGGCTTCGCGCTCACATACGGCCTGACCAGACCGCATGCCCAGAACGTAAGCCGCTCTCGCGCCGCTGGTCAAGAGCTTGTCAAGGCCGTGGGCGGAGTCCCCCGAGACCGGCGGCACCCCGGGGGCGTACGACTACTCAACGCTACGAAAGGGGTGAACTTTCGTCCCTCAGTGCCCCTCGGGTCCCTCAAGCACCTCGTAGCACACGCATCCCGGAAACCCGTTCTCGCACGGCCGTACCAGGGCGTCGGCGTGCGGACGTGTCGGGTCCGAGGCGAAGTGCGCGCTCTCCGCAACCGTCCAGCCGTCCCAGAAGGCGGCCAGGGCTGGCCCGTCCCGTCGCCGCCCTCTCGGCCACGCCACCGCTGCGGGCACGTCCAGCCACAGCACGGCCGACAGCGCCGGGCGCAGCGCCCGGCGGCCCGCACCGACGCCTTCCACCAGCAGTACCGGGGCCGGGGGCACCTCAAGCGGGCGGTGAAAGGCCCGCCGCTCCCAGTCGTAGCCGGGAAAGCGGGCCGTCTCCCCGTGGGACAGGGGCGTCAGCACATCGGTGGTCAGACGGCGCGTCCAGCCGAACGGGGCGTCGTGGGAGGCGAGGTCGTCCAGGTGCAGCACCGGGGCACCGTCCAGCGCATCCGCCAGCAGACCGGCCAGCGTGCTCTTGCCCGACCCGGCGTGCCCGTCCACGCCGATGACCCGCACCGGGCCGCACGACGGCTCCCGCCCGCGCAACCACCCGGCCAGCCGCGCCAGCCCGGCGCTCTCCGCGTCGGCCCCGCCGCCATCGGCTCCACCGGCCGGGGCGGACGGGGGCCCGGGCGCTGGGGGCACCGCGCGGGGGGAGTGCTGTGTCACCCGGCCAGCCTACGGGCGCCCGCCGCCCCTTCCGCCACCCGGCCCGTCCGGGCGACACCGCCGGACCGCGCCGGGCCAGGTCGCTGGTCTGCCGCCCCTTCGTGCCGCGATAGTAGACAGCGCGCCACCCACCATCCCGGCCGGGCACCACGGCCGGACACCGCCGACCACGCCGTACCACCACCCGACAGGGGGACCTCCGCATGAGCCGTTCCGTGCCCACCCGCCGCACCCTGCTCGCCGCCTCGCTCGCCGCCGCCGCGACGGCCACGGGCGCCGCCCCCGGGATCTCCACCGCGTCGGCCACCGGCCGCGCCGCGCCCGGCAAGCCCGCTGGCGGCCCCGGCGGCTCGGTGGACTACCAGGCGTGGACCACCGCCGCCGACTGGCGTGCGGGCCGCGCCGAGGGCACCCGCGTCGCCGCCGGACGCCGCCCCGGCATCGTCATCGGCGCCGCGCGGGGCACCCTCGACTACCGCGACCCGCACGGCGGCACCGAGCGCACCGCGTGGGAGTACGCCACGTGGACCTCACCCGTCTACCGCCCGCACAGCGGTGCCCGCGAGCTGATCGCCTCCTGGAACGCGCACACCCCGCCCGGCACCTGGGTCCGGGTAGAAGCCCGCGGCACCTACACCGACGGCACCCACACCCCCTGGTACACCCTGGGCGTGTGGGCCGAGGGCGACGGCCCCGACGTCCCGCGCCGCACCTCGGTGGACGGACAGGGCGACGGCCGCAGCAGGGTGTGGACGGACACCCTGGCGCTCACCGAGGACGGTGCCCGCCTGACGGAGTACCAGCTGCGCGCCACGTTGCACCGCGCGCCCGGCAGCCGCGCCACCCCCACGATGTGGCGGCTCGGCGCGATGACCTCCGCGGTGCCCGACCGCTTCGAGGTTCCCGCCACCGAACCGGCTGCCGCGGCAGGCGTCGAGCTCAGCGTGCCGTCCTACTCGCAGAACATCCACATCGGCCGGTACCCGGAGTACGACAACGGCGGTGAGGCGTGGTGCAGCCCCACCTCGGCACAGATGATCATCGAGTCCTGGGGCCGCCGCCCCGCACCCGAGGACTACGCGTGGGTCGAGCCCTCCTACGACGACCCGCAGGTGTGCCATGCCGCCCGCGCCACCTACGACTACCAGTACGAGGGCTGCGGCAACTGGGCGTTCAACGCCGCCTACGCCGCCACCTACCGCGACCTGCAGGGCCTTGTCACCCGCCTGGGCTCCCTGCACGACGCCGAGCTGCTCATCCGGGCGGGCATCCCGCTCGTCACCTCCCAGTCCTTCCGTGCCGACGAGCTGGACGGCGCCGGATACGGCACGTCCGGACACCTGATGACGGTCGTCGGCTTCACCGGGGACGGCGACGTCATCGCGAACGACCCCAACGCCGAGGACAACGCCTCCGTCCGCCGCGTCTACCGGCGGCGGCAGTTCGAGAACGTGTGGCTGCGCACCCGGCGGAAGCTGGCCGACGGCAGCACCGGCAGCGGCACCGGCGGCGTGTGCTACCTGTTCTTCCCCACCCGCCTGGGCCACTCCCAGCTGCGCGCGCTGGCGTCCGTCGGCGTGGAGTGACCGCGCCTCCCGGCACCGTGGCGCCAGCCCCGCCGTGGCGCTCGCGGGTACCGCCGTGCCCGGCGCGCTGACCAGCGGGCTGCCCGCCGCCTGGCCCAGCGTCAGCTGTCCCGATCCACCGCTCACGTGAACGAGGAGGCAGGCGCCGGTGCTGTTGCCGTCGCGGATCAAGGCGAGAGCCCGCCAGCGGGCCCAGCGGAGCGCGGAGCGCGCCTTCGATGCCCTGGACGCGCGGCTGCCGGTGGCCGAGGGCGCCAAGGGGACGCTGCGCAAGGCGTTCCCCCAGCACTGGTCGTTCCTGCTGGGCGAGCTGGCGCTCTACAGCTTCGTCGTCCTGCTGCTGACCGGCGTCTGGCTGACGTTCTTCTTCACGCCCGGCATGGCCGAGGTGGTCTACCAGGGCTCCTACGCGCCGCTGCGCGGCGTGCGGATGTCCGAGGCGTACGCGGCCACGGTGCGGATCAGCTTCGACGTGCGCGGGGGACTGCTGATCCGGCAGGTCCACCACTGGGCGGCCCTGCTCTTCGTCGCCGCGATCGGCGTGCACCTGCTGCGGGTGTTCTTCACCGGCGCCTTCCGCAGGCCGCGCGAGCTCAACTGGATGGTGGGGGTGACGCTGTTCGTGCTCGCCCTGCTGGAGGGGTTCGCCGGCTACTCGCTCCCCGACGACCTGCTCTCCGGCACCGGGCTGCGCATCGCGCAGGGCATCATGCTGTCCATCCCCGTCCTGGGCGGCTACGTCAGCTTCTTCGTGTTCGGCGGCGAGTACCCCGGTGACGACGTCATCTCGCGGCTGTACTCCGTCCACATCCTGCTGGTGCCCGGCCTGCTGCTGGCGCTGATCACCGTGCACCTGCTGCTGGTGTTCCGCCTGAGGCACACCCAGTGGGCGGCCAGGGGCCACACCAACCGCAACGTGGTGGGCGAGCCGATGGTGCCGCACTTCGTCGCCAAGTCCACCGGCCTGTTCCTGTGCGTCTTCGGCGTGCTCACCCTCCTCGGCGCCGTGGCCCAGATCAACCCGGTGTGGGCCTACGGCCCCTACCGCACCGACCAGGTCTCCACCTTCGCGCAGCCGGACTGGTACGTCGGTTTCCTGGAGGGCGCGCTGCGGCTGATGCCGCCGTGGGAGACGACGTTGTGGGGCCACACGCTCATGTGGAACGTGTTCGTCCCGGCGGTGCTGCTGCCCGGGGCGCTGTTCGCCGTGCTGTACCTGTACCCGCTTTTCGAACGCTGGGTGACCGGTGACCGCGGTGAGCACCACCTGTGCGACCGCCCGCGCAACCGGCCCACCCGCACCGGGCTGGGCGTCGCGGGCCTCACCTGCTACGGCGTCCTGCTCCTCGCCGGCGGCCAGGACATGATCGCCTACCTGTTCGGGCCGCCGGTGGAGTCGGTGGCGTGGTTCTTCCGGGTGACGGTCTTCGCCGGGCCCCTCCTGGCGTTCCTCGTCACCAAGCGGGTCTGCCTCGCGCTCCAGGAGCACGACCGGCAACGGCTGGCCGAGGGGGAGGAGACGGGCGAGGTCCGGCAGTCGGTGGCCGGTGGCTTCACCGCAGCGCACACGCCGCTGCCGTCTGAGGAGAGCTACCCGCTGCTCGTCCGCGACGATCCGGCGCCCCCGCCGCCCGCGCCCCGGGAGCGCGCCCCGCGCCGCGAGCGGCTGCGCACCGCGCTCAGCCGCTGGTTCTACCGCCACCGCGTCGAGATGCCGACCACGCCGCCCCAGCGCCGGGAGATCGCCTCCCGCACCGCCACCCCGGACCGGCCCGCCCCGGACCGCGAGCCCGACGGGCCGCCGGAGCCCTGACGCCGGTG
The DNA here is from genome assembly GCF_019303495.1 of Streptomyces sp. JJ66. Taxonomy (GTDB): domain Bacteria; phylum Actinomycetota; class Actinomycetes; order Streptomycetales; family Streptomycetaceae; genus Streptomyces. The sequence continues at coordinate 15,787 of NZ_JAEVFI010000021.1, forward strand.
GCCCGGCCGGGCGAGAACGCGGGTGCCGGACGGGCAGCGCGAACGCGGCCCCGGCCGGGCGCCCGCGAGGGAGCCACGCGAACCGCGCGGTCTCACGCGCGGGGCGCTCACCGCACGCCGCGCGCGTACTGGAAGACGAAACCGAATACGCCACCCGCCAGCACCGCGAAGCCGATCAGCGCCAGCCACAGCCCGAACACCACGCCGGTGCCCACCAGCGCGAAACCGGCCGCGGTGACCACCGGGGCCAAGCTGTGCGGCGGGAAGAAGTCCAGCGGCCCCGCCCGGTCCGCGATCTCGCCCTCGCGCCGGTCCTCGGGCCGCCGGCCGCGCCTGCGGAACTGGGTCCACAGGAAGAACGCGATCAGCGCGGACATCAGGCACGCGACGACGAGGATCGCGCGCCCGGCCGGATCGTCACCCCAGACCGCGTACGGCACTGTGACCAGGGCGAAGAACGCCGAGACCCCCGTGAAGTACCACGCCTCCGCCCTCACCCGGGCCTCCTCTTTGAGGACACCACCAGCGGATGGCGCAGCGCGAAGGCGGGATCGTGGGACCGCACCCGGGGGAGGGCGGTGAAGTTGTGCCGTGGCGGCGGGCATGAGGTCGCCCATTCCAGTGACCTGCCGAAGCCCCACGGATCGTCGGCCGTGACCCGCTCGGCGTACTGGGAGGTCCACCACACGTTGTAGAGGAACACCAGCGTCGAGGCGCCGAGGGCGAAGGCGCCGACGGTCGAGAGGGTGTTGAGGGCGGTGAAGCCGTCGGCCTCCAGATAGTCCACGACGCGGCGTGGCATGCCCTGCTCACCCAGCCAGTGCTGCACCAGGAACGTGGTCTGGAAGCCCACCAGCGTCGTCCAGAAGTGCACCTTGCCCAGCCGCTCGTTCAGCATGCGGCCGGTGAGCTTCGGCCACCAGAAGTAGAAGCCGCCGAACATGGCGAACACCACCGTGCCGAACAGCACGTAGTGCAGGTGGGCGACGACGAAGTAGCTGTCCGTCAGGTGGAAGTCCAGCGGCGGGGAGGCGACGACGACGCCGCTGAGCCCGCCGAGCAGGAACGTCACCAGAAAGCCGGTGGCCCACAGTATCGGCGGCTCGAAGCTCAAGGAGCCCTTCCACAGGGTGCCGATCCAGTTGAAGAACTTCACCCCGGTGGGCACCGCGATGAGGAAGGACATCAGCGAGAAGAAGGGCAGCAGCACCGCGCCGGTGGCGAACATGTGGTGCGCCCAGACCACCGCCGACAGCATGGTGATCGCGATCGTCGCGCCGATCAGCCCGAAGTAGCCGAAGACCGGTTTGCGGCTGAAGACGGGCAGGATCTCGGTGACGATGCCGAAGAACGGCAGCGCGACGATGTAGACCTCGGGGTGACCGAAGAACCAGAACAGGTGCTGCCACAGGATGGCGCCGCCGTTCGCCGCGTCGAAGACGTGCGAGCCGAAGGTGCGGTCCGACTGGAGCGCGAGCAGCGCGGCCGTCAGCACCGGGAAGGCCAGCAGCGCCAGGATCGAGGTGAACAGCACGTTCCAGGTGAAGATCGGCATCCGGAACATGGTCATGCCCGGGGCGCGCAGACAGATGATCGTGGTGATGAAGTTGACGGCGCCCAGGATGGTGCTGGTACCGGCGACCACCAGGCCCATGGTCCACAGGTCGGCGCCGTAGCCGGGGGAGAACGCCGCGCTGTTCAGCGGCGCGTAGGCGAACCATCCGAACGAGGCCGCACCGCCCGGGGTGAGAAACCCGGAGACCACCATCAGCCCGCCGAACAGGTACACCCAGTAGGTGAACGCGTTCAGCCGGGGGAACGCCATGTCCGGCGCACCGATCTGCAACGGCATGATCGCGTTGGCGAACCCGGCGAACAGCGGCGTCGCGAACAGCAGCATCATGATCGTGCCGTGGATCGTGACGAACTCGTGGTACTGGTCCGGTGTGGTCAGCTGCAGCCCGGGGGCGGCCAGTTCGGTGCGCATGAGCAGCGCCAGCAGACCGCCGGACAGGAAGAACCCGAAGGACGTCACCAGGTACAGGTTGCCGATGACCTTGTGGTCGGTCGTCCGCAGCCAGCCGTGCAGCCGGATGCCGAGCCCCGGGCCGCCCCCGCCGGGGTGCCCGGCCGGGCCGGGGTGCCGGGGCTGCCGTACCCGGGTGTCGCTGTCCTGAGCGGCCATCAACGCCTCATTCCTCCACGGGTACCGCGCCGTCCCGTAACCCACGGGCCCGCGCCTCAACCCTGCGCCACCCGCGGCCACGGGGGCCGATCCGACACACCGGCTTACCCCTCGCCCCTACGGAGTCCCGCGCCCAGCCGCCCCGGGGCGTGCCTCGCAGCCACCCTCGCCGCGCTGGCCACCGCCCGCCGCCCGCGCCGCTGACCGGCGTCAGCCGCCCAGCTCCAGCACCGTCTTCACCCCGCCGGAGTCCGGCTCGAACGCCTCCTGGAAGCGGGCGAGCGGGACCCGGCGGGTGATCATGGCGTCCAGCCAGCCCGGGTCCGCTGCGGCCAGCGCGGCGGCCGCCGCCTCGTAGTGGTGCTTGCCCGCGTTCACCGACCCCACCACGACCGAGTTCTCCAGCACCAGCTCGCGGTTGATGGCCCCGGCGTCCACCTTCAGCGGGCGCCCGGCGGGGGAGACGCCGGTCAGGCACAGCACCCCGTAGGCCGGAAGGCCGAGCATCGCGCCGAACGCCACCGGGGCGCGCCGGTCGCCTCGATGACGATGTCCGGCCGTACCGCGCGCAACACGCTCTCCACGTCGTCACTGTGGTACGTCCCGCCCAGTCGCCGCACCAGCTCCGGCTTGCGGCCCCCGGTGACCCGGTCCAGCACGTGCACCTCAAGCCCGCGCTGCTGCCCCAGCAGGGCCGCCAGCAGGCCGACCGGTCCGGCACCGGTCACCAGCACCGAGCGCGGCGCGAACCAGGCCCGGTTGCCGATGTCCAGCACCTGGTCCCAGGCCTTGGCCACGACCGTGGTGGGCTCCAGCAGCGCGCCCACGTGCTCCAGCGCCGGGTCCACCCGGACGGCGTAGCCGGCCTCCACCGTCCACAGCGTGGAGCCGTAGCCGTGGCGCTCCTTGATGCCGCGCTCGGTGTAGCGGCCGTTGCGGCACATGTCGAACTGGCCGTGCGCGCACGCCCCGCACGGCACCGGGTCCGGGCGCCGCACCACCCCGGCCACCAGGTCCCCGGCGAAGAAGCCGCTGCCAGCCGGTGCCTGCCGGACCCGGCCCAGCGACTCGTGCCCCAGCACCAGCCGCTCCCCTCCCACGGGCGCCCAGCCGTACTCCCCGCCGACGATCTCCCGGTCCGTGCCGCAGACGCCGAGCATCAGCCCCTCCACCAGCAGCTCCCCGGCACCGGGCTCGGGGTCGGGCAGGCTCTCCACTCGCAGCGAGTTCCGCTGCTGCGGGGCGACGGTCAGCGCTTGCATCGGCACTCCCGAGGGGATACGACGGGTACGACGGGCCCTGTCGTCGGTTCCCCCGGTCTCCGCGCCCCTAACACTCCTGCCAGCACCGTCAGCTGTGACACCAGTGACGCCGAAGCGGTCGATCAGGCATACTCCACTCCGCACAGTCGCTGGTCAGCCGCCTCGGAAACCCGGAGGGGCGCACCACGACTGGTTCGTACCAACCCGGTGCCGATGCCCCAACCCCGGTGTCGCCGCCGCCGCGCCCTACAGGGAGGAGAGCGCCGCGATGTCCGAGTACGTCCCCCCGCCGGTGGACCGCAGGCTGCCCACCGAGGAATCCGAGGACCTGCTGACTTTGGTCCGCGACCTGGTGCAGCGGGAGATCCGCCCCGTGGCCGCCCAGGAAGAGGACGCGGGCCGCTTCCCCCGCCAGACCTTCGCCCTGCTCTCCCGCTCCGGGCTGCTCGGCCTGCCCTACCCGGAGGAGTACGGCGGCGGTGAGCAGCCGTATGAGGTCTACCTCCAGATGCTGGAGGAGCTGGCCGCCGCCCGCCTGACCGTGGGTCTCGGTGTCAGCGTGCACAGCCTCGCCTGTCACGGGCTGGCCGCCTTCGGTTCCAAGGAGCAGCACGCCGAGTACCTGCCCGGCATGCTCGGCGGCGGGCTGCTCGGCGCCTACTGCCTGTCCGAACCCGCCGCGGGCTCCGACGCCGCCTCGCTGCGCACCCGCGCCGTCCGCGACGGCGACGACTGGATCATCGACGGCACCAAGGCGTGGATCACCCACGGTGGCATCGCCGACTTCTACACCGTCCTGGCCCGTACCGGCGTCGCGGGGCCGCGCGGCATCACCGCGTTTCTCGTGCCCGGCGACGCCGAGGGCCTGAGCGCCGCCGCGCCGGAGCGCAAGATGGGCATGAAGGGCTCGCCCACGGCGCAGGTGCACTTCGACGGCGTCCGTGTGTCCGACGCCCGGCGCATCGGCGAGGAGGGCCAGGGCTTCGCCATCGCGCTGGCCGCACTGGACTCCGGCCGTCTGGGCATCGCCGCCTGCGCGGTCGGCCTGGCCCAGGCCGCGCTGGACGAGGCGCTGGCCTACGCCAAGGGCCGTGAGCAGTTCGGCCGCCCCATCGCCGACTTCCAGGGGCTGCGCTTCCTGCTGGCCGACATGGCCTCCCGCGTCGAGGCCGGCCGCGCGCTCTACCTGGCCGCCGCCCGCCGCCGCGACGCGGGCCTGCCGTTCAGCAAGGAGGCGGCGATGGCCAAGCTCGTGTGCACCGACACGGCCATGCGGGTGACCACCGACGCCGTGCAGGTCCTCGGCGGCTACGGCTACACCGCCGACTTCCCCGCCGAGCGCTACCTGCGGGAGTCGAAGATGCTCCAGATCGTGGAGGGCACCAACCAGATCCAGCGCGTGGTCATCTCCCGCCACCTCCTGGGCCCAGAAAGCGGCTGACCCACGAGGGCCGGTGGCGGGGGAAGAGCACGCTCTACCACCGCCACCGGCCCTCGAAGACCCCGCGGATCACCCTCACCGGGGAGCCGGTGACCGATACCGCACCTGCCGCGGCGGGAGGGGCCGCGTCAGAGCTTGGCTCCTGACGGCCCGCCGCCGTGGCGGGCTCCCCGCGAGGAGCGCGGCCCCTGTGGCCCGGGGGTCAGCCGGAGTCCGCGGCCCCTGGTGTCAGCTCGCGGCAGCCTTGGTGCCGCTCGGTGTCACCGCGTGCCAGGTGCCGCCGACGCCGTGACCGTTGGTGTCCCCGGGGGCCTTGTCACCGGTGTACGTGTACACCGGCCAGCAGTCGATGGACAGCTGCTCGGAGCCGTCGTCGCGGGTGAACGTCGTCACCAGCTCCGGATCGACGCCTTCCAGCGCCCCCAGGTCCACCGCCCCCGCGGGCTTCCACACCTCCGCGCAGTCGTCGTTGCAGTTGGACTTCATCGGCCACGCGGTGTCCTTGTCGAACCGGTACAGGGTGCGGCCCTCCGCGTCCCGCACGATCTCCCCGAGTTCCGCGTCCGTCACGGCGGTCAGGTCCGCGCCGCCGCCCTCCTCCTTGCCCGCGCTCTCGCCAGCGTCACCGCTGCTCCCGGCCGGGGAGCTGCCCGCGGGCGCGCTGCCCGCCGGTTCGCTGCCGCCGGAGCCCGCCGCCTCAGCGCCGCCGCCCGCGTCCGCGCCCGCCTTGCCGCCGTCCGGCGCCAGCGCGTTCCACGTGCCGCCCACACCGTGTCCGCTGGCGTCGCCGGGCTTGGTGTCCTTGGCGTACCGGTAGACCGGCCAGCCGCCCAGGGTGAGCTGCTTCGACCCGTCGGCCCGCTCCACCGAGCCGACCAGCGCGGCGTCCATCCCGGACGCGGCCTTCGCGTCGTCCGCCGGGACCGGTGGCCACGCCGAGGCGCAGTCGCCCTCGCAGGTGGCCTTGGGCGGCTTCGCGGAGTCTTCCTCGAAGCGGTACAGCGTCCAGCCTTCGCTGTCGGTGACGACCTTGCCCAGCTCGGCGTCCTCCCGCAGCGCCAGCGTGCCCGCGGGTCCGCTGCGGTCCTCGCCGCCGGCGGTGTCGCTGCCGTACCCGCCGCCGTACTGCGGGGACAGCGAGGAGCTCTCCCCGGCTGGAGCGACGCGGTCCTCCTGTGCCTCGTCACCGCTGCCGCAACCCGCGGTGACCGCGAGAACCACCGCGACCGCCGCCCCCACCGCCACCCGCTGACGCCCGTTCCTCATGACCGCTCCTCACTCAAGGCAACCTCAGGGTCTGTCATCGGTGGGTACGGCCCCCATGGGGCAGGCGCTCACCGCGGCCAGAAGTTGTCACGCCGCGACAAATGGCACGCCGCGACAAGCGGCAGCTCACTCCTGGATGCGCAGCGCCAGCGCGGGGCAGCGGCGCACCGCACGCAGCGCGTCTTGCCGCAGCCGGGCCGGAACGGGCGAGACGGCACGCTCGGGGTAACCATCTGGCCCCAGCCGCAGCACGCCGGGCACGATGTCCGCGCACAACCCGTGGCCCTGGCACAGCGTCCAGTCCACGACCAAACGCTCCGCGCTCTCCTTGGCGGCACCGCCCTCCGGCCCGGGTCCCGGCGGCAGCGCCACCGGTGCCGCACCGCCCGCTTCCTTGCTGACGGGCAGCACACCCAGCACCGGCAGTCCGCACGGCCCACCGCGCGCGTGCTCGGCGAAGTGGTCCGCGAACACCGTCAGCGCCGACGTCACGAACCGCGCCGTGCCGTCGGGATGGCTGCACGCCCCGCGCCCGACGACCGCCTCCAGCCGCGCGGTCACGGCGGCCAGCGCGCTCTCGCCGCCCCCCGCGACCACCCGGTCAAGGTCGTCCGCGAGCCCGGGCAGGCCGATGAAGCACGGCCCGCACTGCCCGGCCGACTCGTCCGCCATCCACCGGGCCACCCGCGCCGTCTCGGCCGCCGCGCACGTGCTTTCCGGCACCGGCAGCACGGCGCCCGCGCCGAAGGACGCCCCGGCGTCGGCGAACGAACCGCGCGAGACCAGCGCCCCCCACGCCGCACGGGGCCCCAGCCAGCCCCCGTGGTAGCCGCCGACGAGCACACCCTGCCCCGGTGTGCTGCCGCAGACCTGGAGCACGTAGGGCAGGGGCACCCCGCTCGGCGTCTCCACCACCTTCGACCCGGCTACCGTCAGCAGCACCGTGCCCGGTTCGTCCGGCAGACCCACCGACCGGTACTCCAGCGCGCCGAGCCGCGCGGCGACCGCGAGCTGCGCGTACGTCTCGGTGTTGGACAGCAGCGTGGGCAGGCCGCCCAGCCCGCTGTCACTGGAGCGCACCCGGCGTCCCGACGGCAGCCCGGTACCCTGCGCGATGCCGCTGATCAGCGCCGAACCCTCGCCGGTGACGAACCGCTCGCGCAGCAGCGCCACCCGCAACCGGGGCGCGTAGGGTCCGCGCTCGGCGATCGCGGCGGCCACCGAGCGCTCCACATCCACGCGCGTCACCCCGACCCACACCTCGTCCGCTCCCAGCGCCCGCGCGGCCAGCGCCGCCCCGTCCAGCACCAGGTGCGGGGTGTGCAGCCACAGGGCGGTGTCCTTGAGGCAACTGGGCTCCCCCTCGCTGCCATTGACGACGACCACGCACCGCCCATCCCGCTTTCGCGCGGCGGTCAGCACCGCCCGCACCTTGCGCGCGAACGGGAACCCGGCGCCGCCCTTGCCCCGCAGATCGATGTTCTCCGCCAGGTCGATCAGCTCCACCGGACGCAGATCAGGCACCGAGCCGTGCACGGTCAGGTGGGAGACGCGGTCCAGCCGCGCCGTCCGGTCCAGCCCGGCCAGCAGCCGTGGCGGGCCCACCGAGACCAGGGTGGGAGTCACCTCAGCCATGACCGCCACCCGCCGCCCGCGCGCCGCTGCCGGCCGCGCCACGCCGGTCCCAGGTGCGGCAGCAGCCGCAGGGCCAGCGCCGTGGCCACCCCGAGCAGGCACAGCACGTAACCGGCCGTCACCCAGCCACTCGCGGCGCGCCCGGCCTTCAGCCCGTGCACCAGCGCCGCTCCCCAGGCGGGGTAGGCACACATGTGCAGGGCCCGCCAGTACCGCGACCGGCCGCCCGCGGCGAAGACGCTGCGCACCGCGCCGGTGATGGCGACGGCCAGGAACAGGTACGCGGCCACGGTCCCCAGCCCGATGAGCACCGGTCGCGCGTCGTCCCAGAACGGCACGAGGGCGGCCGTCCCGCTCACCCGGCTCTCGGCGATCTTCACCCAGATGTGCAGCGACAGAAAGCCCAGCCCGGCCACCGCCGTTCCCCGGTGCACGCCCTGGGCGAGCAGCCGGTGCGGCGAACTGAGCAGCAGCCGGTCGGTGGCCGCCAGCCCCCACAGCACCGTGGCGGTCAGCGACACCAGGGCCAGGACACCGGCGCCGAAGTCCAGGAACTCGCGGGTGCGGTGGAAGGCACCCGCGTTGAAGGCCACGGACAGCGACAGCACCGCCGTCAGGCCGAGTGCGGGACGCAGGACGCGCCGCCAGGGCAGCGGGTCCGCGTGCCGGCGCCGGTCGGGCGCGCGCCGGCCGGCGCCGTAGCGCTCGCCGTGCCGCCGGTCACGCTGCCGCCGGCCGGCGTGGTACCCGTCGGCGTGGCGGCGGTCGCGCTGGCGGGGCAGCGTGCCGGCCGGCCACCCGTCCCGCACGGGGCGCCCTTTGGGCCTGGCCCGGTTCGGGGCGCGCGGGGGCGTGGTCGAAGGGGGCAGTGGCGACAACGGGACCTCCGGTACGTGCGACGGACCTGCTGCCCGCCCGCACGAACCCCTCGACCGCCTCCCCTCCGGGGGCGTTACGGGTCACGCTTTTGACGCTAATTCAGTGGCGCTGGTAAAGCGCGGTGTTACTGAAGTTAACCCGTGGCGAGAGGTACCGCTTTCTCCGCTTTGCGCAGCGAAAACCGTGGGAACGGGCGCCAGCAGCATCGCCGAACACCCTCCGAACCTCCTAAGGTTTATCGTGCTGTGACAAATTCCGGCAGCGACGTCGCCGCCGCGCCCGGAGCTGCGGATGATGCCCCTCCAAGGCGGTCGTGCACCGCTCCCCAGGGAGCACGCGGCTCGCCACGACCGCAGACGCCGTCCGGCGGACGGCTTTGTTCAACGGTCAACTTCTCTGCCAGACCGGGGAGCTGGCAAGGAGTCAAGCGCCACAGGTCCTACTGGTTACTTCCGGTAGGACCCGCCCCGGCAGGAACGAGGTAAAGATGTGTGACCTGATCAACCGCATCTGGGCCCGCCCTCGCGGCGAGTGGACCCGCGTTCTGAGAAAGGAACTTCCCGCGATCGCGGACGAGGTCGTAAAAGTGCTCCAGCGAAGCATTCCGGAATTTTCCACCCTTCCCTCGGTAAGTGACCGGGATGATGCGAAACGGGCTGTTGAAGACGCCCTTTTGACCGTCCTGGGGTACCGTGAGAAGGACGAGGGGCCACCGGCGGCGGCCGGGGGAGCCGTCTCCGCCCCCGTGCCCATCGACCGCGCCCGGCGCAACCTGTTCGCCGCCCTCACCGGCGACCCCTGCGCCCCGGAGACGGCACTGAGCGACCTGGCCCGGTCCGCCCGGTGGCCGCTGCCCGAGCGGGTGCGCGCCGTCGTCCTCACCTCACCCGGTGACGCCACCCAGCTCGCCGTCGCACTCGGCGACACCCTGCTCAGCCGGGCCGACGCCGAGACCTGCCTGCTGGTGCCCGACAAGGGTGCCTCCACCCGCAGCCTGCTCGAACACGTGCTGCGCGGCCGGCTCGTCGCCGTCGGGCACCCGGTACCACTGGCGGAGGCGGCGTCCTCGCTGCGCTGGGCGCGCCACCTGCTGGCCCTCGGCCGCACCGGCCCGGCCCCCGACCCCGCGTTCGTCGACGACCACCTCACCCTGCTGCTGATGCTCCAGGACGAGTCGCTGACCCGGGCCCTCAGCTGCCGCTGGCTCAGCCCACTCGACGAGTTGACGCCGCGCCAGAGCGAACGGCTGGAAGCCACCCTGCTCGCCTGGCTGGAGGGCGGCGGCGCGCCGGAGGCGGCACGCACGCTCCAGGTGCACCCGCAGACGGTCCGGTACCGGCTCCGGCAGATAGAGAAGCTGTTCGGGCCCGCCCTGCGTGACCCGCGCACCCGCTTCGAGCTGGAGATGACCCTGCGCAGCCGCCGTCTGCTGGCCCAGCTGCAGCGCCGTCAGTCGCGGGCCGTACGACGCGCCCGGGCCGTCGCCGTCGGCATGCGCCCCCTGGGCGTGGCCCGCGAGGCGCGGGTGAACGGGCTGTGAGCACCACAGCCTGACGCCGCCCCCCAACCGCAGCGGCCCCAAAGCCCTCACCCGGCTCCGGGGCCGCTGCGGCATGCCCGAGGGCGGATACACCCACCCCGTTGCCAGCGCACCCCGCTGGCCGGGCAGCCGAAACCGGACTCGCCAGCCCGCTCGCCCCCGCCGCCGAGGTCCGCGCCCGGCGTCCGCACCACCCGGCCTTCCGCGTCGCCGTGTCGTGCCGCCCCTGCCCGCCCGGGCCTCCATGCCCCGTCATCGTGCCCCCGGGCGCGCCCCCGCGGTCCCACCCTCAAGCCCGCTGCGGTCCCACCGTCAAGCCCGGCCCCCGCGAGCCCGCCGCCCGGGCGGTGCCCCCGGAGACGTCTCCGCCACCGTCGCACGCCAAGGGCCCGTCCCAGCCAGGCCGGGACGGGCCCTTCACGTGCGGACGCCTGGTGTCACCTCCTTACCGGCACGAGCGGCCTTCGTTGACGCACTCCACCACCTGCCGCATCAGGTTCTCGTCCATGACGTTGATGAAGTCACCGTGGTCGGTGACCGGCTTGTGCAACTGCTCGGGAAAGCTGTCCACCGCGAAGGCCATGCCCTGCGGCACGTCGTAGACGATGCGCTGCACCAGCTGCGGAATGGCGGTGAAGCCCCTCGGACACGAGCCGTCCCGCTGGGCGAAGGCCACGTGGTCACGGTGGTTGGCGCTGTCGGTGTTCCGGCCGTCCCAGCAGCTTTGGAACTCGAACGTGCGCACCACCTGGCTGCCCTGGGGGCAGATCGGGTACTTGTCGGTCAGCTGCCGGTCCTCGAACCCGGTGCAGCTCCAGGAGGCGTTGGCGTTGTCCAGGCCGTTGGTGAACGCCTTCGCGTCGCCGGTGATGATGCGCAGGAACCGTGGCATCTCGGTGACCTGGGAGACCGGGCTGCCCCGGAAGATCAGGTCCACGTCGGCTGGCTGGAGGATGGTGCCGAGGTTGCCGTCCAGGTGCCCGCCGGCCCCGCCGTTCTCGGTGCCCCGGAAGTCCTTGCGGCCGTCCAGCTGGCGCAGCACCGGCCAGTAGTGGCTGGACTGGTCACCGTTTTGACAGGTCGTCCGGGCCCGGGCCAGGTCCCGGTCGCCGGTGAAGGCGTCCGTGGCCAGGTTGCCGACGTAATCGTGCACATGGTGGGCGCCGTTGCTCACTCCCGGGTTGACGATGACGTTGTCGGAGTTGAAATGCTCCTCCTCGTTCGTGCCGCACTCGTTGATGAAGGTGCCCGTAGACGCGTTCCGCCCCAGCGCTGGCTGACGCACGTTCGGCTGGACGACGGTGATGTCCACGAAGTCCTCGACCACCGGTCCGCCGAACTTCTCCACCCCCTCCCACGGCTCCATCCGCTGGCCCAGCACCTCGCCGTCGCGCACCTGCCCGGCGGAGTCGTCCTCGCGCACCTCGCAGCGGTTCAGCTGCTCCAGCTCCTGGGGGGAACCGCCCGCCGTGCGGATACTGCTCGTGATCTCCTCGATGCTTCCCGTCCGGTCCCCCGCCAGCTCCGAAAGCACCGAAGACGTGGCCCACCGGCCGGAGTGCAACCGCTCGTAGGCGGTCGCCACCTGAGCGTCTAGCTCCGCCAGACCCTGGCCCACCGGCACCTTGGCCTCTTGGGGCACGTCCCGCAGGGCCAGGCTGACGTCCGGGCAGTCGATGGTCTGTGCCACCGGGCGTACCTGCTCCCGCTCCTGCTCCCCGGAGCTGAATCCGGCCGATGCGTTGGTCGCCACGAGGGCCGTTCCGCCCGCGCCGAGGGCCAGGGCGGCCAGCGCCGCCACCGTCCGCGTCGTCTTGCGGGAGCGTTTATGCGCCTGTTTTCTCATGGGGTGACTCCACTTCGTTGGACCGGGCAGGACCGGCGTGGGCCCTGGGCGTCCCGGCAGGTGGCGGGGCGGGCGGCGCCGTGGCGGCGAGGGACTCGAAGTCCACCAGTCCGGTGTTCTCCAGGACCGTGATGTGGTCCAGCACGACGGTGTTGGCCTGCGTAGCCAGGGAGCGGACCAGGGAGTTGCGGGTCTGAGCCCGCACCTGGGCGACCAGGGCGAACACCTGACCGTGCGCACGGCGCGTCAGGTTGGCGAAAAGCCGGTCGAACGCGTCGCCGCTCGCGGCGTTCAGCTGCGTGAGCCAGCCCCGCTGTTCCTCGGTGGGCTGATTGGCCAGCTCGACGCCGAGCGCGCGCCCGGTTTCGATGGCCCTCTCGTCCAGCTCGGTATGGCCCTCGACGAGATGGTCCCCGGCCGTGCGCACCGACTCCCGGGCGCTGCGCTCCTGGGCCTGGCGCCCGGCAGGCAGTTCCCACAGCCCGGCCAGCCGGACCTTGCGCACGAAGTCCCGGTCGAGCGGAGTGAGCGGTCCGTACTCGGTGCTCACCGTGCCCTGGCCGTCGTCCTCCCAGCCCTGGGCGGACGCGGCGGCCGCTTCGACGCCGCCGAACTTCTGCACCGGGAAGAGCAGTGCCACGAGCGTGGCCGCGAGCGCGGCGATCACCAGCATCGTGCCCAGCGATCGGCCGGACGCGAGAGGCGGGCCGTTGACGTGGCGCATACGTCCTCCTCGGTGCACGGGCGCCCTTGGTGCACCGGGACGCTAGCGCGCGGGGAGGAGGCCGCCGGCCGGCTTCATCCGGAGCCGACAAAGACCGGTGGGCCGTGCCGGGAGCCTGTTACGTTCCGCGCGGGCCAGTTGGCCGCGGGCGGCGGCCCGGCGCCGCCCCGGAGGTCACCGCTCCGGGCCGGGACCCGCCGCCGTCGGCTTCCCGCCGCTCGCCCCCTGCCGCGTAACCGGGCCTACCGCGTGATCGAAGCCGGGCCCACCGCGTGGGAGAACGGCTGCGTACGCCAGTCGAGACCGGCTGGCAGCGTCAACAGCGCGGCGGCGTCGGCCTCCTGAGCCGTGCCGGCGTCGAGTTCGGCGTCCGTCACCGGGAGCCCTGAGCCCTGGCACACCGTCAGCCCGAACGGGTTCCACGGCGTGGCGCACAGCGCGTGCTCCGGCAGGCTCTCCTCCTCCGCCAGCAGCGCGATCGGCTGCGCGCACCGCGGGCAGCGCACCCGGTAGATCTCCACGGAGTCGTAGGGTTCGTCCGCCTCCTCGGCGGCTGGTTCGACACCGTCGCCCGCGGCGGGCCCGAGCGGCGCGGCATCGGAACGGAGCGGGTTGGTCTTCGGCATGCATCCCCCTCGGATGGACCGGCCGGACCACGCCCTGAAACGGCTGGTTTCTCGGCCACAGCAAGCATTTCCCATAGGGGCCCGCGCGTAATCTCCGCCACCCCGAGCGCTGCGCGGCACGTGATGTGTCCTTGCTCACACCCGGCGTGCACGGGGGCTTCCCCCCGGGCGTTCCCTGTGCCGGAGTGCGCCGGGCAGAGTAGGTTGAGCTGCTGTGGAGGAGCTGGACCGGCAGATCGTGCAGTTGCTCGTCAAGGACGGGCGGATGAGCTACACCGACCTGGGCAAGGCCACGGGCCTGTCCACGTCGGCGGTGCACCAGCGGGTACGGCGGCTGGAGCAGCGCGGCGTCATCCGTGGCTACGCCGCCATCGTGGACGCCGAGGCCGTCGGCCTGCCCATGACCGCGTTCATCTCCGTCGCCCCCTTCGACCCCAGCGCCCCCGACGACATCGCCGAGCGCCTCGCCGACGTACCGGAGATTGAGGCGTGCCACAGCGTGGCCGGTGAGGAGAACTACATTCTCAAGGTGCGGGTGGGCACGCCCATCGAGCTGGAACACCTCCTGGCCCGCGTCCGTACCCTGGCCGGAGTTTCGACCCGCACCACGGTGGTCCTCTCCACGCCGTACGAGGCCCGCCCGCCTCGCGTCTGACCGGGCGGGCCGCCCGCCCGCCCCCGCGCGGCCGGTGCCTTCCGCAGCCTCCTTCGGGCATCCCGGCCCACCTCGCCGGTACCACCGGGGGCGTCTTCGCCCGGCCTCCGGCGCGCGCGTCCGGCCGGGCGCCCCGCGCCCCCACCCCGCGCGGCGCCCGTCCGCGTCCAGGCGCGAGACTTGGCCCATGACTGAGCGCGCCAACCCCCGTGAGAACTCCCGCACCGTCCTGCTGCGCGGCGGGAACGTCTACAGCCCGGCCGACCCGTTCGCCACCGCGATGGTGGTCGAGGGCGAGCGCGTCGCCTGGATCGGCTCCGAGGGCGCCGCGGACTCCTTCGCCGACGGCGTAGACGAGGTGGTGCGGCTCGACGGCGCGCTGGTCACCCCCGCGTTCACCGACGCACACGTGCACACCACCGCCACCGGTCTCGCGCTCACCGGCCTCGACCTGACCGCGTGCCCCTCGCTGGCCGACGCCCTGGCCCGCGTCCGGGCCCATGCCACCGCCCGCCCCGGCGACCGCGTGCTGCTCGGTCACGGCTGGGACGCCACCGCCTGGCCCGAGCAGCGTCCACCCTCCCGGGCCGAGCTGGACGAGGCCACCGGTCACCGCCCCCTCTACCTCACCCGTGTCGATGTCCACTCGGCGCTGGCCACCACCGCCCTGCTGGACCAGGTCACCGGCGTCCGCGAACTGCCCGGCTTCGCCGCCGACGCCCCGCTGACCGGCGCCGCCCACCACGCCGTCCGCGCGGCCGCCCACGCCGCCGTCACCCCCGCCCAGCGCACCGACGCCCAGCGCGCCACCCTGGCCCGCGCCGCCGAGCTGGGCATCGGCGCGCTGCACGAGTGCGCGGGGCCCGACATCTCCGGCGCCGACGACCTGACCGCCCTGCTCGCCCTCGCCGCCCAGACGCCCGGGCCCCGCGTCTACGGCTACTGGGCCGAGACCGTCACCGGCGCGAGGGACGCCCAGCGCGTCCGCGAACTCGGTGCCGTGGGCGCGGCCGGAGACCTCTTCGCCGACGGCTCCCTCGGCTCGCACACCGCCCACCTGCATACCCCCTACGCCGACGCGCCGCACACCGGCGCCGCCCACCTGGACGCCGACGCCGTCGCCGCGCATGTCACCGCGTGCACCAAGGCCGGGCTCCAGGCGGGGTTCCACGCGATCGGCGACGCCGCGCTCACCGCCGTCACCCAGGGCGTCCGCGCCGCCGCGGACCGTCTGGGCACCGGCCCCGTCCGCGCCCTGCGGCACCGCGTCGAGCACGCCGAGATGCTCACCTCCGCCCACGTCGCCGCCTTCGCTGAACTGGCCCTCATCGCCTCCGTCCAGCCCGGCTTCGACGCGGCCTGGGGCGGGGAACACGGCATGTACGCCCAGCGCCTGGGGGCCGAGCGGGCCCGCACCCTCAACCCCTTCGCCGCCCTCAGCCGGGCCGGTGTCCCGCTCGCCTTCGGCTCCGACAGCCCGGTGACGCCACTCGCCCCCTGGGCCGGGGTGCGGGCCGCCGCCTTCCACCGCACCCCCGGGCACCGCATCTCCGCGCGCGCCGGTTTCACCGCCCACACCCGTGGCGGCTGGCGGGCGCTGGGCCGCGACGATGCCGGTGTCCTCGTGCCCGGCGCCCCGGCCGACTACGCGGTGTGGCGCACCGGCGAACTCCTCGTGCAGACCCCCGACACCCGCGTCGCGGACTGGTCCACCGACCCGCGCTCGGGCACCCCGGGCCTGCCCGACCTCAGCCCGGGCGCCCAACTGCCGCTGTGCCTGCGGACCGTGGTCGGCGGCCGGACGGTCTTTACGCGGCCGAACGAGTGATCTGCGAGCGTCGTCCCTACGCCGAAAGGTGCGGCCGCCGCACGGGGCCGCCGCCCCCGGACCATGCGCCTGAACTGCTGGTTTGACGCGGTGCGGGACTAAGACACAGGTCAAACGGCTGTTGACAGGCGGGCGTCGGAGCCCGGTAGGTTCGGCGGAGTCCACCACAGGACGTCCGGTCGGGGGTTCCCCCGCGCCAGCGGAGCCAGGGCCAGCGCCCGCGGCACGGGGCGGAAGGTTTCGTCTGACCGGCAGGTGTGACCCGGGTGGGGCCCGGTCGCTCAGTAGACAACGGCTTTCGGTTGATCCGCAGCCAGCGGGTCCCAGGTCGGCCCGAAGGGCGCCGGGCCCCGACCGCAGTGTTCGCGGTCTCGCCGGGGAGGGCTTGCCCGGGGAGGTGGCGGGGGTCCGGGGGCTTTCCCGTGCCCGGCGATCCGTTGTCTACCTGAGGCCCGCAACGCCCGCCCGTCGTTGTACGGTCACCTCAGATCCCCCTCCCTGCAGGAAGGCCGCCACCGTGGCACCGGGCCCCGACACGACCCGTGGACCCCACTGCGCAGAACCCGCCTCCGCCCGCCCCGTGCGCACTGCGCACCCGGATGGGGCGGCGGAGCGAGACGCCGGTGAGCCCGCGCCCAGCACCGCACGCCGGAACACCGCCAGCCCGGCGGCCGACGCGTCCGCGGCCGCCGCCGTGCCGGAACGCCACCCGAACTCCCCACGGCGGAACCGGCGCGACCCGGACCCGCCCCCGGCGCAGGACCCCACCGAGCCGCCGGGCCGCCGCACCCGCCGCCTCTGGCCCACCCGCCCGGCCCGCCCCGCCGTCCTGCGCGTCGGCGCCGCCGCGCTCAGCGGTCTCGCCCTGGCCGCCGCCTTTCCCCCGGTCGGCCTGTGGCCCCTGTCGGTCCTCGCCGTCGCCGCCCTCGCGCTGCTGACCCGGCACCGCACCGCCCGCCAGGGCGCCGCGACCGGGCTCGTCTTCGGCTTCGCCTTCTTCACCGGCCTGCTCCAGTGGCTCCGCGTCATCGGCTGGGACGCCGTCATCGGCCTCTCCCTGCTCCAGGCGCTCTTCCTCGCCGCCCTGGGCGCCGGGCTCGCCCGGGTCTCCCGGCTGCCGCTGTGGCCGTTGTGGGGTGCCTGCCTGTGGGTCGCCGAGGAGTGGGCCAGGGACCGGGTGCCGTTCGGCGGCTTCCCGTGGGGGCGGCTCGCCTTCGCCAACACCGGCTCGCCCTTCACGCCGCTGGCCGCGCTGGGAGGGGCGCCGCTGGTCACCTTCGCCGTCGCGCTGACCGGCACCCTGCTGGCCGCCGTGGTCCTGGCCGCGCACCGCCTGCGCCGCCCCCGGACGGCCAGCACCGACGAGCCGGTGCCCGCCCCGGCCCAGCGCGTCCGCGCGCGGCGCACCCTGCTCGGCGCCGCCTCGCTCGCCGCCGCCCTCACCCTGGCCGGGTACGCCGTACCCCTCCCCACCACCGCCGCCGACACGGTGCGGATCGCGGTCGTCCAGGGCAATGTGCAGCAGCCCGGGATGAACTTCCTCGGCCGCCCGATGCTGATCCTGGGCAACCATGTCGAAGCCACCCTCGACCTGGCCGCCGAGGTGGAGGCGGGCCGCGTCCCGCGGCCGGATCTGGTGATCTGGCCGGAGAACGCCTCCGACCTCGATCCGTACCAGTCCGCCGAGGCGTACGCCGCGATCGACCGGGCGGCCGCCGCCGTTCAGGTCCCTATCCTCGTCGGTGCCCTGGTGAACCACCCCACCAACGAGCGCTACGTCGAAAACCAGGGCATCGTGTGGGACCCGCGGACCGGCCCGGGTGATTCCTACACCAAGCAGCACCCGGTGCCCTTCGGCGAGTACGTGCCCTTCCGGGAGCAGCTGAGCCAGGTCATCACCCGCCTTGACCGGGTTCCGCGTGACTTCCTGGCCGGTGACGAGCCCGGCGTCCTGACGGTGGGACCGGCCCGGCTGGGCGACGTGATCTGCTTCGAGGTCGCCTACGACGAGATTGTCCGCGACACCGTCACCGCCGGTGCCCGCGCCCTGGTGATCCAGACCAACAACGCCACCTACGGCAACACCGGCCAGCCCGAGCAGCAGCTGGCCATGTCCCGGCTGCGGGCGATGGAGCACGGCCGCGCCATCGTCACCGCCGCACCCAGCGGCATCAGCGCCGTCGTCGCGCCGGACGGGACGATCGAGCAGCGTACCGAGGAGTTCACGCAGGACGTGCTCTCCGCCGAGCTGCCGCTGCGCGACGGCCGCACTCTCGCTGACCGCGTCGGCTCGGCACCGGAGTGGACGCTCGCTATGGTGGGCCTCTTCTCCTGGGCCGCCGCGATCCTCCACGGCCGCCTGCGCCGTCCGGACGAAAAGGGGACCAGCCGTGACTGACCGCGAGCGCGCGAAGGAGCGGCGCTTCGGCCCGCTGGGACCGGCCCTGGTGATCATCCCGACGTACAACGAGGTGGACAACCTCGCCGCGATCGTGCGCCGCACCCGCGCGGCCGTGCCCGAGGCGCATGTCCTGGTCGCCGACGACAACAGCCCCGACGGCACCGGAAAGCTCGCCGACGAACTCGCCGCCGGTGACGACCACGTGCGGGTGTTGCACCGGCGCGGCAAGGAGGGCCTGGGCGCCGCCTACCTGGCCGGTTTCCGCTGGGGCATGGAGCACGGCTACGACGTGCTGGTGGAGATGGACGCCGACGGCTCCCACCAGCCGGAGGAACTGCCCCGGCTGCTGACCGCCTTGCGCGGCGCCGACCTGGTGCTCGGGTCGCGCTGGGTGCCCGGGGGCCGCGTGGTGAACTGGCCCGCCGGGCGGGTGTTCCTCTCCCGTGGCGGCAGCACCTACTCGCGGATGATCCTCGGCATCCCGGTCCGCGACGTCACCGGCGGCTTCCGCGCCTTCCGCGCCGACACGCTGCGCGGCCTCGGCATCGACACCGTGGCCTCGCAGGGCTACTGCTTCCAGGTTGACCTCGCGAACCGTGCCGTGCGCGCGGGCTATCACGTCGTCGAGGTGCCCATCACCTTCGTCGAGCGAGAGCTGGGGGACAGCAAGATGAGCCGGGACATCGTCATCGAGGCCCTGTGGCGGGTGACGGTATGGGGCCTGCGGTCCCGTTTCGAGCAGGTGACCCGGCCCAGGCACACTGGGAACCATGACCACGCGTGATCCGAGCCGCTACGAGCCACCCTCCGAGCACACCGGCGGCCGGTCCGGCTCGGCCGGTCCCCGCCGCCGCGCCCGCACCGTGCGCCCCCGGCTGCGCACGCTCCTGCCGCTGGCCGTCGCGGCCTGGGTGGTCCTGGAGCTGTGGCTGCTGCTCCTGCTCGGTGACGCCGCCGGTGGGCTGACCGTCTTCCTGCTGCTGGCCGCCGGGTTCGTGCTGGGTGCCGCCGTCATCAAGCGAGCCGGACGCCGCGCCTGGCAGGCCCTGGCCCGGACCCTTCAGCCGCCCGGTACCACGCAGCGGGAGCCCGCCCGCACCCCCTCGGGCGGCAACGCCCCGGCCATGCTCGGCGGGATGCTGCTGATGCTGCCCGGCCTGCTCTCGGACGCCGCCGGCCTGCTGTGCCTCTTCCCGCCCACCGCCTCCCTCCTGCGCCGCGCCGCTGACCGCTGGGTGCGGCGGCACGCGCCCGCAGCCGGCGCCGGCACGCTGGGGGAGGCCCTGCACCAGGCGCGCACCGCCGGCGATCAGGCCCGCATCCACCGCCCGGACGGCAAGGTCGTCCAGGGTGAGGTCATCCGCGACCATGATCCCCACACGGAGCGTCCCCGCGACCCCGGCCCCCGCGACGGAGCCACCGACCCCCGCCGCCCTGGCGCCTGACCGCGCTCGCGGCCGTACGCACAACGGCGCGGAGGCCGGTGGCAGCCCCTCAGGGCTGACTCACCGGCCTCCGCGCCGTATCGTGCCGAGTCAGGTCAGCGCTGGCCGACCCCGGCGGCGCTTACGCCGACTTGCGGCTGTCGCGCGGATGCACCGCGATGTTCATCGCGCCGGAGCGCAGGACGGCCAGCCGCTCGGCCAGCACCTCCTCCAGCTCCTCGCGGGTACGCCGCTCCATCAGCATGTCCCAGTGCGTACGCGCGGGCTTGGTCTTCTTCTCCTCCGGGCCCTCGCCGTCTACCAGCAGAGCCTGGGAGCCGCAGACCTTGCATTCCCACTCCGGCGGGATCTCCGCCTCAACCGAGAACGGCATCTCGAACCGATGTCCGCTCTCGCATGCGTACTCCACGGCCTGGCGGGGTGCCAGGTCGATGCCGCGGTCCGTCTCGTAGCTGGTCACCACGAGTCGCGTGCCGCGCAGAGCTCGCTCACTCATGAATCGTGCCTCCCGGGCTTGTCGCCCACAGGACAGGTGTCGCTGTCGTCGTCATACCGGTCAACGTCCGGTCGGCGGTGAAGATTCCCGAATCGGGACATGCGTCAACGTACCCGGCCCGTCGTAGCCGCCCCTTGTTGTACCCGCCGGTGCCCGCTTTGTCACATCTGAGGGGCGGATGTCACCCGGTGTTTCTTCCTGGTGGACACGCGGTTACGGTCGGACGTGGCGGGCTGAAGGCGTACACTACCGCTCCCGCCGCGCCGGGGCTAAATCCGGCCGGGGTCGGTGTTGCCCACCGCGGCCGCCGCCCGTCGAACCGGTACCCGCAGCAGGAGCAGGAAACCCAGGACGAAGAAGACCACCAGCGAGATGATCGCGTCCCGGTAGCTGCCGGTGATCTGGTAGGTCAGACCGAACAGCAGCGGCCCCAGCCAGCTCGTGCCGCGGTCGCTGACCTCGTACAGCGAGAAGTACTCCGCCTCCTTGCCGCGCGGCACGAGCTGGGCGTACAGCGAGCGGGACAGCGCCTGCGTGCCGCCCAGCACCATGCCGATCGCCGCTGCCAGGCAGAAGAACCACGCCGGCTGCCCGGCTGGCAGGAAGTAGCCGCACGCCACCACCGCCGTCCACGCCACCAGTGAGCCGAGGATCGTCCGCTTGGTGCCGTGGCGCTCGGCCAGTCGGCCCAGTCCCAGCGCCCCGAAGATCGCCAGCACCTGTACCAGCAGGATCGCGCCGATCAGTGTCTCCTGGGCCATCCCCAGCTCCTCCGCCCCGAACACCGACGCCTGCGTGATCACCGTCTGCACGCCGTCGTTGTAGAGCAGATACGCCAGCAGGAACATCAGCGTGAGCGGGTAGCGGCGCAGCTCCCGCACCGTCTGGCCGAGCTGCCGGAAGCCGCCGCCCAGCGACATCCGGGCCCCGGCCACGGTCCCTGGCCGGTCCCGCAGGCGCGCCAGCGGCACCAGCGTGAACAGCGCCCACCACAGACCGGCCGACGACAGGCAGATGCGTACCGCCGTCCCCTCGCTCACCCCCAGCGACTCGTGCCCGAGGAACAGACCCAGGTTCGCCACCAGCACCAGCGCGCCCGCCGCGTACCCGAAGGCCCACCCGCGTGAGGAGACCGCGTCGCGCTCGTGCGGCTCGGCGATCTGCGGCAGATAGGCGTGGTAGACGACGATCGACGCCGCGTACGCCACGTTCGCGGCGATCAGCAGGAAGCCGCCCAGCAGGTAACGGTCGCCGTCCAGGAAGAACATGCCCAGCGTCGCCGCGGCGCCGGTGTAGGCGAACACGCCCAGCAGTGGCTTCTTGCGTCCGGTCCGGTCGGCGACCGCGCCCACCAGGGGCATCACCAGGACCGACAGCAGGACCGACACGGAGATGACGTACGCGAAGTACGAGCCGTCACGCACCGGGATACCCAGCGGGTAAACGTACCCGTCGGCGTCCGCCGCGCTCTTGGCGACCTCCGTCAGGTACGGGCCCAGGAACACGGTGAGCACACTGGTCTGGAAGACCGAGTTCGCCCAGTCGTACCAGTACCAGCCCCGCTGCTCGCGACGGCGTGCCCCCGCGTCGCCCGCGCCGTCCGCGGGCTCACTCACCGCCTTGGACTTCACCTGGCCCCCTCCTCGCCGCGCCCGCCCGGCCGAGTGCCGCACCGGCTGTGGCCGAAACCGTATCCCGGCTCCCGCTCACCCCGTCCAGGCCCCGCGTTCGGCCAGCACCTCGCGCAGCCGCACCAGGTGGTCGGTCATCAGTCCGTCCACGCCCAGGTCCAGCAGCTCCCGCATCTGGTCGGCATCGTTCACCGTCCACACGTGCACCTGCATCCCCGCCCGGTGCGCGGCCCGCACGAAGGCCCGGTCGGCCACGGGTATCCGCCCGTGCCGCACCGGCACCTGCGCCGCCAGCGCGCTCGGCCGCACCGGCACCGGCAGCCGCCATGAGCGCAGCCGCAGGGCCAGGACGCCGGACGTGCCCAGCGACGTCGCCAGCCGCGCCCCCGCCAGCGCCCGCGCCCGCACCACCCGCCGCTCGTCGAAGGAGCCCACACACACCCGGTCCCAGGCGTCCTGCTCCGCCAGCACCCGCAACAGCGGCACTAGCGCCGCATCGGCCTTGACGTCGATGTTCCACCGGGCGCGCGGGAACTCCCGCAGCAGCTCCGCGAAGAGCGGCACCGGCTCCCGGCCGCCCACCCGGGCCCGGGCCACCTCGGACCAGGGCAGGTCGGCGATGCGGCCCCGGGCGTCGGTCACCCGGTCCAAGGTGGCGTCGTGGAAGGCCGCCAGCACACCGTCGGCGGTGGCGTGCACGTCCGTCTCCAGGTAGCGGTAGCCCAGGTCCACCGCCCGGGCGAACGCGAACCGGGTGTTCTCCAGGCCCTCGGCCGTGCCGCCCCGGTGAGCGAAGGCGAGCGGGCGGGGATGGTCGAAGTAGGGATGCGCCGCAGTCGTCACCGCCGCAGTATCGCGTGCCCGCTCGCGCACCCCGGAACCGGCGCCACCCGGACACCGGTGCTGCGCCACCGCCCGGCACCGTCCCGCCGCGGCGCCGTGCTCCCGCGGCAGCCCACCCGGCCGATAGCCACTTGACGCGCCGCGCCAGCCGGGTGACATCCTGGAGCCACTGGCAAGGCCAATACGATGGCCAATCAGGGAAGGTGGCCTTCTGCGATGCCCGAGTGGACCTCAGTGGTGGGTGCTCCGCAACTCGTGCGGCTCCTGCGCTCGCAGCGCACCACGCGGCCCGCACCCCGCGGCGGCACTCCCGCCTACCGCGCGCTGGCCGACGGCGTACGGCTCCTCGTCCTCGAAGGCCGCGTCCCCGTCGGTGCCCGGCTGCCCGCCGAACGCGAACTGGCCGCCGCCCTGTCGGTGAGCCGCACCACCGTGGCCGCCGCCTTCGAGGCGCTGCGCGCCGAGGGCTTCCTGGCCTCCCGCCGGGGCGCCGGAAGCTGGACGGCGGTGCCCGCGGGCAGCCCGCCGCCGTCCCGTGGCCTCAAGCCGCTGCCGCCGGAGTCGGCGGGAGGCGTCATCGATCTCGCCTGCGCCGCGCTTCCCGCCCCCGAACCGCACCTGAGCCAGGCGTTCACCAGCGCCCTGGCCGACCTGCCGCCCTACGCGAGCACACACGGCGACTACCCGGCCGGCCTGCCCGATCTGCGCCGCGCCGTCGCCCGGCGCTACACCGCGCGCGGCCTGCCCACGCGGCCCGAACAGATCATGATCACCACCGGCGCGATGGGCGCCGTCGCCTCGATCTGCCGTCTGCTCGTCCCGCGCGGCGAGCGGGTAGCCGTCGAGCACCCCTCCTACGCCAACGTGCTGCACCTGATGCGCGACGCGGGCATGCGCCTGGTACCGGTGGCGATGGCCGACCGACTCGGCGGCTGGGAGCTGCCCGCCTGGCAGCAGGCGCTGCGGGCGGCGGCGCCCCGCATGGCCTACGTCGTCGCCGACTTCCACAACCCCACCGGCGCGCTCGCCGACGAGGGACAGCGCCGTGACCTGGTGGCCGCCGCGCGCACCGCCGGTACCACCCTCGTCGTCGACGAGACCATGGCCGACCTCGCGCTGGACGAGACCACCGTGGCCGCACCGCCCCGTCCGGTGGCCGCCTTCGACCCCGGCGGCGCCACCGTCATCACCATCGGCTCGGTCAGCAAGGCGGTGTGGGCGGGCCTGCGCATCGGCTGGGTGCGGGCCGCGCCCGACGTCATCCGCCACCTCACCGCCGCCCGTGCCTGGGCCGACCTGGGCAGCCCCGTGCTCGAACAGCTCGCCGTCACCCGGCTGCTGACCGACGGCGGCTGGGAGCGCGCGGTGGCCGTGCGCCGCGCGGAGGCCCGCGCCAACCGGGATGCCCTGGTCGCCGCCGTCACCGAGCACCTGCCGGAGTGGGAGTTCACCGTCCCGCGCGGCGGCCTCACGCTGTGGGTGCGCACCGGAGGGCTCTCCGGCTCGCGCATCGCCGAGGCGGGGGAGCGGCTCGGGGTCCGGGTGCCGTCCGGGCCGCGCTTCGGCATCGACGGCGCGTTCGAGGGTTACGTGCGGCTGCCGTTCACCGTGTCGGGCCCGGTGGCCACCGAGGCGGCCACCCGGCTCGCCACCGCGGCCCGGCTCGTCGTGGGCGGCCCCCACACCGAGCCCGACATCCCGCGCAGCTTCGTCGCCTGAGGCCCGGGGGAGCGGCGGCCCCGGGCCCGCCGGACGCGCTACCGGGCGCCGGAGCCACTTCGCTCAGGCGGCGCCGCATCCTGGCGGAGGCAACAACCCGGGGCCCCAACCAGGCGCGGCACCCGAGACTACCGCCGGGGCGCGGCACCGGCCGGGCACGGCCAGCCCGGCGCGGCGGTTACCGGGCCGCCGCCCGCCGTTCCTCCCGCACCGGGTCCACCGGGCCGGCCCCCTGCCGCGCGCCGTCGGCCGTACCGGGTCCGCCCTCCGCGCCCTCCGCGTCACCGTGCTCCTCGACGCCCACCACGGGGCCCGGCAGCAGGGCGGCCACCGCCTCCCGTTCCGCCTCACCGGCCAGCTCGTCGCAGGGGTCCGGAGTGGCGGGCACCTGGAGCCGCAGCACGGGGCCCGTGCCGAGCCGGGCAAAGCCGCGTCCGGGCGGCACCTCCCGCACCGGCGTGGTCTGCGGCGGTTCACCGAGCACCGCGCGCACCTGCTCGGGCGTGGCCGACCCCAGCACCACCCGCGCCCTGGTGTAGGCCCGCACCACCTGCGCCAGCGCCTCCGCGCCCTCGAACTGTTCGGCCACTGCGACGGACACCCGCGCCGCCCGGCCATGCCGCAGGGCCACCTGCAGCAGCTCCTGTGGATCACCGCGCCCCTCGCCGCGCGCCAGGTGGCTGAGCACCGCGGGGCGGTCCACCAGCACCCACAGCGGTCGGCGCACCTCATCGGCCGGTGTCCCGGCCTGCCGGGCGCGGACGGCCGCCAGCAGCCGCCGCTCGGTCTCGTGCGCGGCCCACTGCAACGAGGCGAGCGCCCCCACCAGCGTCGTTTCCACTGACAGCACGCCCCGGCGCCCCGCCAGGCTCGCGTACTCGCCCAAGCCGGACCCGTCGACGACGAGCACGTCCCCGTGGCGCAGCGCCTGCAGAGCCACCGACCGCAGCAGCGTCGTCGCGCCCGCGCCCGGCTGGCCCAGGGCCAGCAGGTGCGGCTCGGTGGAGCGGGGACCGGTGCGCCACACCACCGGCGGCACATCGCGGGATACCTCGCCGTCGCGCACCGGCAGCGTGCGCTGCACCGAGTCACCGTCGGTGAACCCCAGCACCATCTCCCCGGGCGCGACGACGAACCGCTGGGCGTGGATTCCGGTCGGCAGCGGGGCGAGGGCGGTGAAGGCCAGCTCGCCCGCCTCCTCGTCCCAGTCGAACCGGAACTCGCGACTTCGCCCGGCCTTCGCGCACAGCACACGCTGCACCCGCAGTCGCGCCTCCAGCTCGCCGTCGGGGAAGCAGGGCGGGTAGCGCAGCACCAGCCGGGTGATCCGCCCATCCGCGTCGAACTCCTGCCCGGTGAAGGCCCGCTCGAAGGAGCCGCCGGGCGCGTACAGCGGTTCCGGGTGCGGGTCACCGGCCACGGTGAACACCGGCACCAAAGCCTCGTACAGCGCTTGCAGCCGCCTCGTCTGCTCCTCGGGCGGTGCGGCCTCCGCCACCGCCGGTGCCTCCTGCTCCCGCTCCCGCCCGTACCAGGCGGCGGCCCCGAGCAGGCCCGCACCGGCCAGCCACAGGCCGTACGGCATGAGCCACAGGAACAGGGCGCAGGCCCCGGCCAGGAACAGCGCCGGGCCGCGCTGCTCCCTGGGGGTACGGCCCCACCAGTCGCGGGCCAGCGCGATCAGACGGCCTCCGCCGCGCCCCAGCACGCGCACCGGCTGGAGCGGGTCACCCGCGCCGTGGCCGAAGGGGCGGAACGGGACGCGGACCTGGGTGAGTGAGCGCCACGCCACGTGAACCTCCCGGCCGCTAGAGGGCGATTCCGCCGAGCAGGCTGGCCAGCTTGTCGCTGCCCGCCTGAATGCCGGGGCCGATGGCGGTTCCGGCCAGGTAGAAGCCGAACAGCGCGCAGACCAGGGCGTGGGACGGCTTGAGGCCGTGTTTGCGGAAGAGCAGGAAGCCGATCACTCCGAACAGGACGACGCCGGAGATGGACAGGACCATGAGTTCTCCTGGAGTGGAGGCGTGCATCACTTTCTGTGATGACAGCTTCACAGAAAGCACCGGGTCGTCCAACAGGCAAAAGGGTGAATCGGCATTTCATCACTCTGATCGCGTGACAGGCCAGCCGTCCTCGGGGCCGTAGACCACCGGCTTCTGTCAGAACGTCAGTCCGGACACCAGCGAGGCGATCATGCTCCCGCCCGCCGCGATCCCCGGGGCCATCGTGGACCCCGCCAGGTAGAAGCCGAACAGGGCGCACACGAGGGCGTGCGAGAACTTCAGCCCGCCCTTGCGGGAGAGCAGGAAGATGATGATCCCGAGGAGGAGGACGCTCGAGATGGACAGGTCCATGAAGGGCTCCGGAAAGGGGATGGCCAGCGGGTTTCCCCAGGTTCACCAGCCGCCGCACACCCCGCAAACCGGCAGGACCGGATGGCGGAGGGCCTCGCGTACACCGCGCCGCCGCTCCCGCGAGAATTTTCCGCGCCCGGCGATGAGTTCGCGTGCCGGCCGGCGTCTGTAGGGATGACGGCCCCAACAGGCCAGCCTGACCGAAGGCCGCACCAGCCCGCCGGGCGGCTGCCCGCTGTGAACGCGTGGCACTCACCGGCCCAGGAGAGAGAAGAGGACCCCATGGCTACCCAGATTCACGTCAACCTGCCCGTGAAGGACTTGCCCGCCGCCAAGAAGTTCTTCGCCGAACTCGGTTACGCCTTCGAAGCCGAGTTCACCGACGACAACGCCGCCTGCCTCGTCATCGAGGACAACATCTACGTGATGCTGCTGACCGAGGACTTCTTCCGGAGCTTCTCCAAGAAGGAGATCCCGGACACCGGCAGGACCGCCGAGGCGATCCTCGCCCTGGGCGTGGACAGCCGTGAGCGGGTGGACGAACTCGTGGACAAGGCCCTGGCAGCGGGCGGCACGGCCACCCGGGAGCCGATGGACGAGGGCTTCATGTACGCCCGCAGCTTCCAGGATCTGGACGGCCACCTGTGGGAGGTCATCACCCTGGACCTGGAGGCCATGCGCGCGCAGCAGGGGTGACGCCGCCCGGGCGGTCCCGGTAGCGCGGCGCGGCTGGCGGGCACGGGGGCCACGCCAGCCGTCGCCGCTCCCCAGCGGCCGGTGGCCGGCCCACGGGGTGGTACGTGCCACGGGCCAGGCCCGGGCACGGCGTTACGCCCGGCGGACTGTCACCCGTCGGGCGTAACGTTCACCAAGCGGCAGCTTGTGCGCAGCCAGCCCGCCGACGTGCTCGGCGGCTGACCGATCGGCGCGGCGGTCGTCACGGCCTGGGCGCGGCTGTTTTGTGCCTGGCCGGTCCACGTACCGAGCGGGCGGAACGCCGGGGGGCGACGCCGCATGCGCACGTGCCACCCGCGCTGACACTGCCCCGGCACCGGACGGGCTCAGCCGCGCAGGACTTCGGTCGCGTAGAAACACAGGTGACCCGCGATCGCGGCCACCTCCGCCCGTGGCTCCCGGTACGCCCAGGCGACGTCGGCGGGGCTGTCCGGCAGTGACCAGTACGAGGCCGTTCCCTTGAACGGGCAGCTCGTGGTCGTCGCCGAGGGCACCAGCAGGTCCATGCGCACGTCCTGAGGCGGAAGGTAGTACCGCACCGGCAGCCCGGTCTCGTGCAGCAGCACCGGCCGGTGGCTCTCGGCCAGCACCTGCCCGCCCACCGCCGCGCGAACGTGCCGCTCACCCTGCTCAACCCGGACCCGGTGCCCGCCACCGCCGCTGCCGTGCGGATGTGCTGTCCCGCCCATGATCGCTCCTTGTATGGGAACCCGTGCCAACAGCGATCGTAACCGTCACTCTGCGCACCCAGTATTCAGCTCCAGGTACGAAGGCGGTCTGGTCGAGCTCACAAATGATCAATAACCTGTAGCAGTACGTACGTTACTGACTTTCAGGGAGCACGATGGCCACGGCACGGCAGGTCCCCGACATTCTCTCGCCCGAGTTCGCGGCAGACCCCTACCCCGCCTACCGGGAGATACGCGAGCACGCCCCCCTGATCTGGCACGAAGCCATGAACAGCTACATCATCTCCCGTTACGCCGACGTCGAACGGGCCTTCAAGGACTCACTCTTCACCACCGACAATTACGCCTGGCAGGTCGAGCCCGTGCACGGCAGGACGATCCTCCAGCTCAGCGGCCGCGAACACGCCGTGCGTCGCGCCCTGGTGGCCCCCGCCTTCCGTGGCATCGAACTACAGGAGAAGTTCCTCCCCGTCATCGAGAGCAACTCCCGCGACCTCATCGACGCCTTCCGGGATGCGGGCCGCGCCGACCTGGTGGCCCAGTACGCCACCCGGTTCCCGGTCAACGTCATCGCCGACATGCTTGGCCTGGACAAGGCCGACCATGGCCGCTTCCACGGCTGGTACACCTCGGTCATCAACTTCCTCGGCAACCTCTCCGGGGACCCCGAGGTCACCGCGGCCGGTGAGCGCACCCGGGTGGAGTTCGCCGAGTACATGATCCCGATCATCCAGCGGCGCCGGGAGAACCCGGGAGATGACCTGCTCTCCGTGCTGTGTGCCGCCGAGGTCGACGGCACAAAGATGAGCGATGAGGACATCAAGGCGTTCTGCAGTCTGCTGCTCGCGGCCGGTGGTGAGACCACCGACAAGGCCATCGCCAGCATCTTCGCCAATCTGCTCACCCACCCTGAGCAGCTCGCCGCTGTCCGCGAGGACCGGACCCTGATCGACCGGGCCTTTGCCGAGACGCTGCGCTATACCCCGCCGGTGCACATGATCATGCGGGAGACCGCCGAGGAGGTCGAACTCAGCGGCGGCACCATACCCGCCGGAGCCACCGTCACCTGCCTGATCGGTGCCGCGAACCGCGACCGCGACCGGTACCAGGACCCGGACACCTTCAACATCTTCCGGGACGACCTCACCACGACGCGCGCGTTCTCCGCCGCCGCCGACCACCTCGCCTTCGCGCTGGGCCGCCACTTCTGCGTGGGCGCCCTGCTGGCCAAGGCCGAGGTGGAGGTCGGTGTCAGCCAACTGCTCGACGCGCTGCCCGGCCTGCGGCTCGCTGAAGGCTTCCACCCACGCGAGGAGGGCGTCTTCACCCGAGGACCCGCTAGCCTGCCGGTCGAGTTCACCCCTGTGCGGGGCTGACCCGCTGGCGTTGCGGCGGAGCCGCGTTCCGCCGCAACGCCGGGCGGTGACCGTCCGCGTTTACCCGACGTAGGACGGGGTGTAGGTCACCGGAAGCTCCGTCAGCCCGCGCATCCACACCGACGGGCGCCAGCGCAGCTCGCCTGGATCCACCGCCAGCACCACGTCCGGCAGCCGCTCCAGCAGCGCCTCGACCGCGGTCCGCGCGATCACCTCGGCCAGCTGCGGCGCCGGGTAGGGGCAGCGGTGCTCGCCGTGGCTGAACGACAGGTGCGCGGAGTTCCCGGCCGCGCCCACGTGCCCCTGCGGCCAGATCTGCGGATCGGTGTTGGCGGCGGCGAACCCCAGCACCAGGCAGTCTCCCTCCCGGATCAGCCGCCCGCCCAGCTGGGTGTCGCGCACCGCCCAGCGGCCGATGAAGTTCTGCGTCGGCGTGTCCAGCCACAGCACCTCGGTCAGCGCCTGCGCCACGCTCAGCCGTCCGCCCGCCACGTTCAGCGCGAACCGGTCGTCGGTCAGCATCAGCCGCAGCGCGTTGCCGATCCAGTTCGCCGTCGGCTGCTGGGCCGCCGCGATCACCGAGATGAGGTCCTGGACGATCTCCTCCTCCGTCAGGGCCGCCGGGTGCGCCAGCATCCGCGAGGTGATGTCCGAACCCGGCTGAGCGCGCTTGTCCCGCACGAGTGCCGTGAGGCGCTGGCCCACGCGCCCATAGGCGGCCACCGGGTCCTCGCCCTCCCGCGCGTCCAGCGAGATCCCCAGGTCACGCACCAGCTCGTCGGTGTCCGCGCTGCCCATCGGCATGCCCGCCAGACCGACCGCCGCCAGCATCGCCAGCGGATGCGCGTACGCGGCCTTCAGATCCGCCTCGCCGCGCCCGGCGAAGGAGTCGATCAGCGTGTCCGCGATGCGCCGGCAGGTGACGGCCAGCTCGAACTGGTCCATCGCGCCCAGTGCCTCACTGATCACCCCGGCCCGGCGCTGGTGCTCCGCGCCTTCGGTGAACAGCACCGAGGGCTGGTAGCCGACGAACGGCAGCAGCGGCCAGTTAGCGGGAATCGAATCCCAGGCGTGCCAGCGCCGCGAATCGCGCGCGAACAGCTCGTCATGAGCGGTGACGTAGCGCACCTCGCGGTAGCCGAGCACCAGCCACGCCGGAATGCCGCCGTCGAGCAGGACCGGCGCCACCGGGCCGTGCCGGTGCCGCAGCGACCGGTACAGCTCGGCGGGCGACTGCTGGTACTCCAGGCCGCTCAGCGTGGTGGCCTCGGGGTGCGCGGGGCAGCCGGAAGCGGGTGCGTCGGCGGTCAGTGGGTCGGTCACGGCGTCATCTCCCGGGCCATGGACAGGTCGTACAGATGGTTGACGAGTCCGATCAGCACCGACTTGCTGGACCGGCGCTGCCGCGCGTCACAGTCCAGCATCGGCACGTCCTCGGAGAGGGACAGCGCCTCGCGCACCTCCTCAAGGCTGTGCGAGGCGGCGTCCGAGAAACGGTTGACGGCCACCACGAACGGCGTCCCGTGGTGCTCCAGCCGGTCGATGGCGTACCAGGAGTCCTCCACCCGGCGGGTGTCGACGAGGACCACCGCGCCCAGCGTTCCGCTGAACAGGCGGTCCCACAGGAACCAGAACCGCTCCTGGCCCGGCGCGCCGAACAGGTACAGCACCATGCGCTCGTTGAGGCTGATCCGGCCGAAGTCGAACGCCACGGTGGTGGTGTGTTTGTCGCTCACCTTCGCGTTCTCGTCTATGCCGACGCTGGCCTGGGTCATCACCTCCTCGGTGTTCAGCGGGCGGATTTCGCTGACCGATCGCACCAGCGTGGTCTTGCCCACGCCGAACCCGCCGACGATCACTATCTTCAGTCCGGTGTCGGCCGCCGCGCCCAGCGGAACCCGGGCGTCGGCGTCCGGCTCAGAGATTGTGGAGTCCATCGAGTACCTGTTTCAGCAGTGCGGAGTCGGGGAGCACGTGGTGGGCGGGGGCCGGGCGCGGGTGGCGGGCGGTGATACGGCCGGTGGCCAGCAGGTCGCCGAGCAGGATGCGCGTCACCGTCACCGGGAGCTTCAGTTCCGCGGAGACCTCCACCACCGCCGTCGGACGGCGGCACAGCTTCAGGATGCGCACGTGCTCGGACTGCATTCCCGGCGTCGGCTCGCACTCGGCGACGATGAGCGTCACCAGGTCGAAGGAGTCGCCGTCGGTGCGGTGCCGCCCACCGGTGACGGTGTAGAGCCGGTCGGGGTCGCCGAGATCGACGGGCCGCCTGGTCATGCGGGCCGGCTCTCCTGCTGCGGCATCCGGGGCGCCGCGCTCAGGTGGTCGCTGAGCTGTTCGACCAGCTCCGCCATGTGGTGCCCGATCAGGCCGGGGTCGGCGTCGTCGGCGGCCAGCACGGCCAGGTGCGCGCCCTCACCGGCTTCGACGATGAACAGCAGCCCGCCGTGGAACTCCGTCATCGACTGGCGCACTCCTCCGGTGCCGTCGCCGAACTCGATGGACGCGCCGTGCGACAGGCTCTGGATGCCCGAGGCGATCGCGGCCAGCTGGTCCGCCTTGTCCACGGTCAGCTGCTCGCTCCAGCACAGTTTGAGGCCGTCCCGGGAGAGCACCAGTGCGTGCCGGGTGCCGGGGGTCCTGGCCAGCAGGTTCTCCAGGAGCCAGTCGAGGCTGCGGTCAGTGGTCTGCATCGTGGTCGTGGGGCTGAACGGGACCGGAGTCCCGGTTTGCGTCAGCCCGTGCCTCCAATCTGGTGCGGGGGGACGGGTGGTGCACCGGACGGCGACGTCACCGTTCCGGCGCGGAGGACTGCTGCCGACGGAAGCCCTGCTTACGGCGTGGGGGGCGGCTCCGGCGTGTCGCGGTCCTGGGCGCGTTGGTAGGGATCCGGCCCACCGAGCGGGTCGGAGGCACCGCCGAGCGGGTCGGTCAGGCCGCCAAGCGGATCGGACGGGCCATCCGTGCGGCCGCGGCTCGCCTGCCGGAAGGCGCTGAACCGGCTGCCCGCCTCGCCCGGCGCCCGGGGCGGCGGCGCGGACGCCGGCGGGGTAAGCGGCTGCCGCTCGGCCGACGCCAGCGTACGGCCCCGTGGCCGTTTGGGCAGCGCCCCGGCTGGGGCGCTGCCCAGGTCCCCGTCAACGCGGGCAGGGACGGGCGGCAGTTCGGCGGTGCGTTCGGTGGCCCGTGTCTCCGTCGGCGCGGGTACGGCGGCCGCTGGTGGCGAGGCGACCTGCGGGGCCTGCGGGGCCTGTGAGACCTGCGGCGCCTGTTCACGCGGCGGCTGGGCCGCCGGCACGGGCGTGCGGTGCTGGGCGATCAGGTGCTGCGGGATGAGCACGACGACCCCGGTGCCGCCGCGTGAGGACGGCCGGAAGCTCACCGTCATCTGGTACTTGGTCGCCAGCCGCCCCACCACGGCCAGTCCCAGCCGGGTGCCCTGGAGCGTGGCCAGGTCGTTGGCCGCGCCCGCGACCGTCTCCTCGGCCCGGCGCAGCGCCGCGTCCGCCATCTTCAGCCCGCTGTCCTCGATGGTGACCACGATGCCCGCGGTGCGTTCCTCGACGTAGACGTGCACCTCGTCGGTCGGCGGGGAGAAGGTGGTGGCGTTGTCCATCAGCTCGGCCAGCAGGTGCATGACGCCCTCGGCCGCGTGCCCGGCGATCGCCACCGTGCTGGTGCAGTGCAGCCGCACCCGCTGATACGCCGCGATCCGCCCGGACGCGCCGCGCAGAATGGACTCCATGACGATCGGCTTGTTCCACTGGCGGCTGGAGCGACCGCCCATGAGCACCGCCAGCCGGTCGGCCAGCAGGCTCAGCTGCGAGGTGTTGTGGTCCAGCGTCAGCAGGTCGCCGAGCACGTCCTCGTCGTAGCGGTCCTGCATGTCCCGCAGGTGCGCCAGGATCGTGTTCGCCTGCGCCTGGACCCGGTCAACGCCCTTGGCGCTCGCGGCCATCGCCGCCATGCTGCGCCGCTCACCGACGGCGATCTCGCGCGCGCACCACTCCAGCAGCCGCGCCAGTTGCGGGTCGTGCGGCGTGGGCACCCGGTCCAGCGCGGTGTCGGCCGAAGCGCCGTCGCGCAAGTGGCCCAGCACCGAGGGCAGCGTCACCTCGGCGAGCTGGCCCGCCTCGGCCCGGGCGTGCGCGAGTTCCGCGCCCGCCTGCCCGAGCTGGGAGCGCAGCTGTTCGACCTGCTGCCCGGCGGACACCTCCCGCAGTCTGGCCCGGCGCAGCGTGACCGTAACGACGCTGGCGGACACCACGATGGCCACGCCTGCGGCGACGGCCGTCGCCGTTACCCACACGCGCCCCGGCTCCGGAGCGAGGATCGTCACTCCCGCGCACGCCGCCGCGGTCGCCAGGACGGTACCCGCCAGCGCGAGAAGTCCCGGACGCGCCGACGGTATCGCCGGCTGGTGAGTGGTCACTGGCACTGACATGCAATCGGTCCTCAGGGGCTGAAGGTGGTGCGAGGGACGCGGGCTGAACCGGCGCAGGCAGGCCGGACAGGTGGACGGCACCGGCAGAAGCTGACGGCGATCTTCCGCTCCACACTCGGCCTCATGGTAGCCAGGTACAAGGGCGGTTGAGGAAGCCACTCGAAGAGGGGATACGCAGGGATGACCGCACACCGTTGGCCGGACGTCCGTGAGGGCCCGTGGTAAAGGCGCAACCTCTGGCACCGCACCCCTCACGGGCCTACCAGCTCGCGCCACAGCAGCCGCCAGCGCCCACCGGGCTTCGCGCCCGCTTACCGCAAAGCCCGCGCCGGGGCCGGAACACGAACGGCAGCCGCGCAGCGATCGGCACCCGGCCGCGCCGTGCCCGCCCGCTGAGACCCGGCAGCCTTTCGGCACCAGCCCACCGCGCGCCCGCTTCCCGCCGGGCCCCGACCACGGCCCGCACCGCCCGCCGCGGTGCACCGCACTGACCCGCGCCCAAGCACCCGACCTGCCCAGCCCAGCCCCGCCCCCGAAGGTCCGAGTACCACAAGGCCCGCCCGGTGCGACGGGGGATGCGCACCGGGCGGGCTCGCCCTCCTTCTTACCTCGAACAGCGGTTTCCATGCCTGTGCTCCCAGACCATTTCCGCCGGCGACGTGATCTCGCGTGCTGTCGGCCGCGCCCGGCTTCCCGCCCAGACGTACGCACCGCGGCTGCTCTCCGCGCCCGTCCGGGTGAGCCGCACCGGCCGCGGCGCACGAGGCGTCGGCTGCGTTTGCGGTCGGCGGCGCCCGGACGCAGAGTTGAAGAAGAGATGGCCCGCATCCCAGCTCGGTCACGGGCTGCCGATGGGGCGATTCCCCGTGCTTCGGCCAGGAGGCACAGCCGCCAGCCACCGTATGAGCCGGTGCGGCCGCGACCCGCCCACCCCTTTCGCCTGGAGGGACCCCGCGCGTGCCTGCTCCCGCGGTCACCGCTTCCACCGTCGACAAGCGTGTTCTGGGAGAGCGAAGCAGATGAGCGCCGTAGTTTCCCGCACCAAACGTGCCCGCCATCCCCACGACGACGCCCCCGACACCGCCGCCGACCTCCAGCGGCTCGCCACCCTGCCGCCCGGACCCGAACGCGAACGGCTGCAGCAGGATGTCGTGCGGGCCTGGATGCCGATGGCCTACCGGCTCGCCCACCGCTACCGCAACCGCAGCGAGAGCATCGAGGACCTCCAGCAGGTAGCGGCCCTCGGCCTGGTCAAGGCCGTTGACCGGTACGACCCCGCCCGCGGCTGCGCCTTCGAGAGCTACGCCGTCCCCACCATCGTCGGCGAGCTGCGCCGCCACTTCCGCGACAACCTGTGGGACCTGCACGTCCCGCGCCGGGTGCAGGAACTGCGCAACAAGGTGCGCACCAGCCGCCGGGAACTGAGCCTGACCCTGGACCGGCGCAGCCCCACCGTCGCGCAGATCGCGGAGCACACCGGGCTGTCCGAGGAGGACGTACAGCTGGGCATGGAGGCGCTGGAGAGCTACCGCACCCTGTCCCTGGACTCGCCCTACCCGCATGCCGAAGACGCCTTCACCCGCGCCGACACCCTCGGGGACTTCGAGCCCGGCTATGACCGCGTCATCTACCGCGAGTCCGTCAAGCCGCGCCTGCGCCGACTGCCCGAGCGGGAGCGGCGCATTCTCTACCTGCGGTTCTTCTGCGACATGTCGCAGAGCCGGATCGCCGCCGAGGTCGGCATCTCCCAGATGCACGTCTCCCGTCTCATCAGCTCCACCTGCCAGCGCATCCGCCGCGAGGTGGAGGCGGAGATGTCCGCGCCCCCGGGCGACCCCCGGGGCCCAGGCCGCTGCGGCTGAGCCGCCCGGCCGCTGCCGCTCAGCGCTCCGTGCCGGGCCCGGCCGTGCGCCGCAGCCGGTCCAGCTCCCGCCGGTCCCGCTTGGTCGGCCGCCCCGCGCCGCGGTCCCGCCGGGGGACGACAGCGGCTTCCAGCGGCGCGGGCGGAGGCGGCGAGTTGTCGGCGTAGCACGTCACCGCCTCGGGCGCGCCGACCCGCTTGCGGACCAGCTTCACCACCTCCACGATCCGCTCCCGGCCCGCGTGCCACACCCGCACCTCGTCACCGGGACGCACCGCCTGGGCGGCCTTCGCCCGGTCGCCGTTGACCCGCACGTGCCCCGCACGGCACGCCGTCGCCGCCAGCGAACGTGTCTTGATCAGCCGCACCGCCCAGATCCAGCTGTCCACCCGCACGCTGCCCTCAGAAGCAGAAGCCATACCCGAACTGTAAACACCTCGCCCGCCCGGGTTTCACGGCCCGCATGGGCAGCGGTGCGGCCGGGAAGACGTAGGCGGCAGCAGACGAAGGGAGCGCACACCCATGGCGGCGGTTACACGCATGGTGGTTATCGGCGGCAACGCGACGGGCATGGCGGCCGCGTCCCAGGCCCGCCGCCTCAAGGGGCCGGACGAGCTGGAGATCGTCGTCGCCGAACGCGGCGACGTCACCTCCTACTCCTCCTGCGGCATCCCCTACTGGATCGCGGGCGACGTCACCGGCGAAGCCGCCCTCGTGGTGCGCACCCCCCAGCAGCACCGCGAACGCGGCATCGACGTGCGCACGGGCACCGAAGCCGTCGCCCTGGACGCGGAGGCCCGGCGCGTGTGCCTCCGCCCGACCGGGGAGCCCGGCACCGCGGGGGAGTGGCTCCCCTACGACCACCTGGTCCTGGCCACCGGCGCGCGCCCCACGCGCCCGCCGCTGCCGGGCATCGACGCGCCCGGCGTGCACGGCGTACAGACCCTGGACGACGGCCGGGCCCTGCTCCACGCCCTGGAGAGAGCCGAGACGGGTGCACCCGGTGGCGCGCGGCGGCGCGCCGTCGTCGTCGGCGCCGGATACATCGGCGTGGAGATGTCCGAGGCACTGGTGCGCCGCGGCTACCAGGTCACCGTGCTGGACCAGTCCGAGCAGCCGATGACCACCCTCGACCCGGACATGGGCGCCCTGGTGCACGAGGCGATGGACGCCATGGGCATCGACACCCGCACCGGCACCGCCGTCACCGCCATCCACACCGACGCCGACGGCCACGTCCGGGCCGTGGCCACCGACGACGCCGAGTTCCCCGCCGAGATCGTCATCCTGGGCCTGGGTGTCCAGCCGGAGACGACCCTCGCCCGCGACGCCGGTCTGCCGCTGGGGGAGTCCGGCGGGCTGCTGACCGACCAGGCGCTGCGCGTACGCGGCCACGAGACCCTCTGGGCGGGTGGCGACTGCGTCGAAGTCCTCGATCTCGTCGGCGGCCGCAACCAGCACATCGCGCTGGGCACCCATGCCAACAAGCACGGCCAGATCATCGGCACCAACATCGGCGGCGACTACGCCACCTTCCCCGGCGTCGTCGGCACCGCCGTCTCCAAAGTCTGCGACCTGGAGATCGCCCGCACCGGCCTGCTGGAGCGGCAGGCCGCCGCGCTGGGCCTGCGCTATGTGACCGTCACCGTGGAGTCCACCAGCCGCGCTGGCTACTATCCCGGCGCGGCGCCCATGCACGTGAAGATGATCGCCGAGCACCGCACCGGACGCCTGCTGGGCACCCAGATCGTCGGCCGGGAAGGCGCGGGCAAACGGGTCGACATCGCCGCTGTCGCCCTCACCGCCCGCATGACCGTCGAGCAGCTCATCGCGCTCGACCTCGGTTACGCGCCGCCCTTCTCACCCGTGTGGGACCCGGTGCTCGCCGCCGCTCGCAAGGCCGTCAAAGCCGTCCGCGAGGCCAGCGAAGACTGATAGACGCACTCCGCGCAGCGACACCAGCACTCCGTACCGCCTGCCGCCGCAACAAACCACCCAAAACTCACTAAGGTGTCAAAACGGAATAACGCGCCGCGCCCCGAGGACTTCGCGATGCAGATCTCCTTCCTCCTCCACCACGCCTACGGCATCGGTGGCACGATCCGCACCACCCTCAACTCGGCCGCGGCCCTGGCCGCCCACCACGACGTGGAGGTGGTCTCCGTCTTCCGCCACCGTGACCGGCCCGTCTTCGCCCCCGGGCCGGGCGTCCGGCTGCGCCACCTGATCGACCTGCGGCCCGACAGCCCCGAATACGACGGCGACCACCCCGACCACCAGCGCCCCGCCCGTCACTACCCCCGCCCCGACGGCCACTTCACCCGCTACAGCCGCCTCACCGACCAGCGCATCGACGCCTACCTGCGGCAGAACCGCGCCGACGTCATCCTCGGCACCCGGCCCGGACTGAACACCCAGCTCGCCCTGCGGGCACCGCGCGGGCCCGTCCTCGTCGGCCAGGAACACCTCACGCTCTCCTGCCACTCCCGCCGCCTTCGCCTGACGCTGCGCGATGCCTACCCGCGCCTGGACGCCCTCACCACCGTCACCGAAACCGACGCCCGCGACTACCGCAGCCGCATGCGCCTGCCCGGGGTGCGCGTGGAGGCCGTGCCCAACGGCGTCCCCGCCCCCGCCACCGCCCCGGCCGACCCCGACGCCCGCTGGGTGATCGCCGCCGGACGTCTGGCACCCGCCAAGCGCTACGACCTCCTCCTGCGCGCCTTCGCCCAGGTGATCCAGCAGCGCCCCGACTGGCGGCTGCGCATCTACGGCGGCGGCCCGCAACGCGACCGGCTGCGCACGGTCATCGACGCCCTCGGCCTGTACAACCATGCCTTCCTCATGGGCCCGGCCCACCCGATCGAGTCCGAATGGATCAAGGGCTCTGTCGCCGCCTCCACCTCCAGCCTCGAAGCGTTCGGCATGAGCATCGTCGAGGCCATGCGCTGCGGCCTGCCCGTCGTCGCCACCCGCTGTCCCCACGGACCCGCCGAGATCATCCACGACGGCGTCGACGGCCGCCTGGTCACCATGAACGACGTGGACGCCATCGCCACCGGCCTGCTCGAACTCGTCAGCGACGACGAGCTGCGCCGCCGCATGGCCGAGGCGGCCCGCGAGCACACCCGCCGCTACGACCCGTCCGTCATCGCCGAGCGCTACACCGGCCTGTTCACCGACCTCGTCACCCGGCGCGGCCGCGGCACCCGCATCGGCACCCTGCGCGCCACCGCGCACCGCACCCGCGGCGCCCTGCTGAGCACCGCCCTCACCACCCGCGACACCCTGCGCCAGATCCACCCCGCCCACCGTGGCACCAGCACCGCCCGCCGGTCAGAGGCACCGCACGGCAGCAAAGGACCCGCGGCATGACCCTCCCCGTTACCGCCCACGACGCCTCCGGCCCGGACCCCGCACCCCACCACACCCCCCAGCCGCTCACCCCGCACGCCCACTGCACCGCCCACGCGGACGGCACCCTCACCCTCACCGTTCCCCAGCCCGCCACCGCTCCCCCCTGGTACGCCGTGCTGCTCCAGCGCCGCGGCGGCCATCAGGCCACTGACACCGTGCACCTGCCCCTCACCGACCCCAACGCCGGTCACAGCACCGCCACCCTGACCACCGCGGCCCTGCGTCTGACCGAAGGCCGCTGGGACGTCTACGTCGCCCGCGCCACCGCACCCGGCGCTCCCCGCACCCGGCTGCGCCCCGGCGTGGGCGACCTGCGCACCCTCGCCGACGAGGCCCGCGCCGCCACCCGCGGCCGCCACACCCAGGGGGCCGTGTGCATCCCCTACACCACGACCTACGGCAACCTTTCCCTGCGCACCTGGCTGCGCTGGCCGCACGCCGAGGCCACCGCCGTCCACCTCGCCGACGCCGACGGCACCCTCGACGGCCTGCTGCTGGGCGCCTGCCTCACCGACGACGCCCGCCTGGAAGCCCACGCCCTCCACAGCACCACTCCACCGGTCACCGGGCCCGTCCGCCACCGGGGACCGCACTTCACCGCCACCGTCCCGCTCGCCGACCTGGCGCACCAATCGCCCCGCACCGGCGAGCCCACCGAGTGGGAGCTGTGGCTGCGCCCCGGCGCCGCCACACCGTCCGTCCGCGTCGCCCGCATCCTCGACGACGTCCCCGACAAGCGCACCGTCTACCGCTACCCGCCCCTGACCCTGCCCGACGGCACCACCACCGGCTTTGCCTACACCGGCGAAGGCGACCTCTCCGTCAGCGTCCACCACCCTCCAGCGCCCTGAGCCCTTCACCCCGGCTCCGAGGCGCTGAGCACGCCCCCGCACCCGGCCGGACGGGCCACGCGCCGGTCGCTGCCAGCGCCACCCTTCCGGCCGAGCCGCCGTGCCGGCCCACCCAGGCCGGGCACAACCTGTTCCGCAGGCCCTCCGGCCCCTGACTCCCGGCCCGCCCATGCCCGCACTGACCGTCCTATGGCCCTGACCCACCACACCGGCGGCCCCACCCCATGTCAGTCCTCGAACTTCCGGGTGTCGCGCGGCTCCACGTACGGCTCCTCCTCCGGCGGATGCCCGCCCTCAATCGCCCGGCCCCGCTCCAACTCCGCGTTCAGCTCCAGCCCCAGCAGGATCGCGATATTGGAGACCCACAGCCACACCAGGAAGATGATGATGCCCGCCAGGCTGCCGTAGGTCGCGCTGTAGTTGCTGAAGTTCGCCACATACAGGGCGAACAGTGCCGATGCCACCAGCCACACCAGGACCGCCACCAGCCCGCCCAGCGTCACCCACCGGAATTTCCGCTTGACGTTCGGCGCCGCCCAGTACAGCACCGAGAACACGAAACTCACCAGCAGTACCAGCACCGGCCACTTCGCGATACCCCACACCGTCAGCGCCGTATCGCCCACACCCAGGACGTCCCCGGCCCGCTGCGCCAGCCCGCCGGTGAACACCACACCGATGGAGATCAGCGCCAGCAGCAGCACCGTCACCAGCGTGATACCCAGCCGCGTGGGAATCGTCTTCCACACCGGGCGGCCCTCAGGGATGTCGTAGACCGCGTTGCCCGCCCGCATAAACGCCGCGATGTACCCGGACGCGGACCACAGTGCCACGGCGATACCGATGATCAGCGCCAGTCCGGCCCGGCCCTGGTTGTTCTGCAGCTGTTCGAGCATGCTCGTCAGCAGGTCGCGTACCGAGCCCGGCGCCATCGAGCTCACGTTGTCGATCAGGGGCTGGATTGCCGAACTGCCCACCAGGCCGAGGATCGACACCAGGGCGAGCAGCGCCGGGAAGATCGACAGCACCCCGTAGTAGGTGAGGGCTGCCGCCCAGTCCGTCAGATTGTCATCCTTGAACTCTTTGACCGTCTTCTTCAGCACACCCTTCCACGACCGCTTGGACAGGTCTGTGGGCTTGTCCGGAGCGCGCCCGGCCTCCCCGCCCGGCCCGCGCTCCGGCTCGCTGTCCGGACCTCGTTCCGGCTCGCCGTACGCCTCCGGTCCCGGCTCGCCGTACGGCTGCCGCTCCGGCTGGCCGTACGGCTCCCGCCCTCGCTCCTGACCCGCCCCCGCCGCCCGGTCGCCGTCGTCACGGTGTCGCGCCATCGTCCACTCCTTCCACCGGCTACCGCGCCCACCGCTGCGTGCAGACGCACTCGCGTGCCCGGGTAACCCCGCCCGTGGCACGGAAACCGAAGTTCACCCTCCCGCGCGCCGCCCGCCACCGCGCTACCGTGGCGCGGGTACCGCTCCTGCTCACCTCCGACACCCACGTCCCTCACCGCGCCCGCCGCCTGCCCGATGAGCTGCTGGCCCACGTCGAGGAGACCGCCATCGTCGTCCACGCGGGCGACTGAACGGACTCCGCCACCCTCAGCCTGTTCCACCCGTGCCCGCCGCCTGATCGCGTCCACGGCAACAACGACGGCCCGGAACCGCGCGCCCGCCTCCCCGAAGTCGCCCGCACCCAGCTGGCCGGCCTGCGCCTGGCCGTCGTCCACGAAACCGGCCCCACCCCGCGCCCGGCCCCACCCCCGCGCCCGGCCCCACCCCGCGCCCAGCAACAGCTCCGTCAGCTCCCCCCGCCGCGCCGCCCCGTGTCCGAACGTCACCAGCTCCCCGCTCACGCCGCCTCCCGGCCCCACCATGCCCCGGCCACCCGGCGCCCCAGTCGCCGCGCCCGCCGCTGCCACCGGTCCAGCCGCGGATACCGCTCCCGCCGCTGCCGGGAATACCGGTCCAGCTCCTCCGCCAGCCGCATCGACCGCTTCTCCACGTCCAGCTCATCCAGCACCCGGTCGATCTCCGCCAGCAGCGCCCCGTGCAGCTGCCACTGCCGGGGATGCTCCTGCACTGTCGCCAGCAACAGGTGCGCCACGTGCTCCCGGCTCGCCCGCGCCGCCGACAGCTCCGCCACCAAGAACGTCTCCGCCTCCTCCGCACTGGTGCTGATCTGCGTCGTGATCAGCACCGCGTAGCTCTCCACCGCTCCGGCCATGTTCAAGAACAGCTCTTTCAGCGCGGAGGCCACCGCTGGCGGGAGCAGCTCCTCCTCGCGCCGCTCCTTGGCCAGATCCGTCAGCGTCCGGGCCGTCACCCGCAGCACCACCGCGCAGATCTCCAGCGTGTCCAGCCCGGTGCGCAGTACGATCCGCGACAGCAGCCCTTCCTTCACCCGCGGGTTGAGCCGAATGCTCTCCTCGGCGCGGGCTAGTGAGGCGTCTACTCGCACGATGTCCTGATCCAGCCGCCGCGCCTCGTGCAGTTTCGCCGCCGCCCGCTCGACCGGCGTGTGACCGCCGAGCTCGTCCCCGAGGTCCAGCAACAGCGTCCGCATACGCGCCGCCAGCTCCTCAATCGACTCACCGGCCGTCTCCACCCACACCGGAGGCAGGAACACCGTGTTGAACAGCAGCCCTACCGCCGCCCCGATCACCGTCTCCAGCACCCGCGACAGCGCCAGATCCGTCGCGTGCGAGACCCCGAGCACCAGCATCGCCGAGATCGCTACCTCAGGGACGAACTCACCCGCCCGCACCACATGCCCCAGCACCAGCGCCGAGATGATCAGCAGCCCCAGACTCCACCAGCTCAACCCCACCAGGGCGCTGAACCCCACCGCGATCAGCACGCCGGCCACCACCGCGTTCACCCGCCGCACCCCGCTGGTCAGCGTCGCGTACAGCGTCACCTGCACCACCAGCAGGGCCGTCAGCGGCGCCAGCAGCGGCGGTGGCTGGTTCCCCAGCAGCCACAGCGCGGCGACGTAGGCCAGTGTGGCGGCGGTAGCCGACCGCACCGTCTGCACCACCACCGGTTCGTTCCGCCGCTGAACGAGTTTCACCATGGGTTCGGGCACTACCTGGGACACACCCACCCTGTTCCCGCTCGCACCCCCGGCAGACCCCACCCCGCGCCCCGCGCCACCCGTATGCCATCACCCCCGTAGCACGCCTGACGCTCTCTCGGCCGGGCATAAGGGCCAAGGGGGAGGGCCGAGCATCGATCCGGGAGGAGCCCCGCATGGCCGAACACACCCAGTCCACTGACACCCGATCCCAGCCCGCCCCGCCCGCGCCAGACCGCCGCGTGCGCTGGTGGAAACCCCTGGCCGCTCTCCTGGCCCTCGCCGCCGGCTTCGCCCTCCTCACCCGCACCGACCTGCTCCCCGGGGTCAGTGACCTTTTCGCTGAGGAGACCCATGACCGTTCCGGCCCCACCCTGCTGCAGTCCATCCAGGACATGAGCCGCTACCAGGCCGCCACCGGCAACTTCCAGGTCGTCGTGGACCTGGAGAAGGACGCCAAGTACCTGCCCGACGCGATCCGCGGCACCCGCACCCTCTACGTCGGCGCAGGCACCGTCGACGCCCACGTCGACCTCGGCTCACTGAGCGGCGAGCACGTTTCCGTCAACGAGGACCGCACCGCCGCGACCCTCACCCTCCCACCGGCCCAGCTGGCCGCCCCGTCTTTG
Organism: Streptomyces sp. JJ66; assembly: GCF_019303495.1. Lineage (GTDB taxonomy): Bacteria > Actinomycetota > Actinomycetes > Streptomycetales > Streptomycetaceae > Streptomyces. The sequence continues at coordinate 59,634 of NZ_JAEVFI010000021.1, forward strand.
GACGCTGAGCGCTCCTACGCTGTCACCAAGGAACGAGGGCTTCTGGACCGGCTGGGTGACCTGTTCTCCGACAATCCTGGCGATGAACGGGCCGTACGCGCTCTGGCTGTCGACCACATCGCGGCTGCCGCGAAGGAGAGCGACCTGACCGCCCGCGCCGAGGACAACACCCGCACCATGCTCACCGGCCTCCTCACCTCCCTGGGCTTCCAGAACATCACCATCACCTTCACCCCCTCCTGAGCAGGGTGTGTCAGAAGCCATCCGCATTCCGGGCGTGAGCGGGTGTCGAACAGGGTTCCTGCTCGGGTGATCGTGGCGTCGTCGGCGCATGAAGGCAGGGCTTCCTGGTAGCTCGGCAATGCGAGTCAGCCAAAGCTTCCGGAGGCTCTGTTGCCGCAGTCTTGCGTGAGTATGTCTGTCGTGTCCAACTCCCGTGTTTCGCTGTGTGCTTGCTTCGCGCACCGGTTCGGAAACGCGGCGGATCATCCGGGCCGTGTCCGTGCTACGTCTTGGACATGACAGAGGCTGAGTGGCAGGTGTGAGGTTCGGGGAGGAGGTCATCGAGATGTTCGGGTTTCCCCACCACTGGTGCTGACTCGTCTT
>NZ_JAEVFI010000022.1 GCF_019303495.1 Streptomyces sp. JJ66
GTGGTGCGGCCCTGCGCGGTGCGGGCCCGCGACCGCCGCCCGGCCGTGCCCTCGCCGACGCCGGGCACGTGCAGGGTGCGCGCCCGGAACGGCTCGGCCGCCTCAGCCGGGGCGCGTTCGCCCGCGCCGCCGCCCGCGCCGGGCTGCTCCTGGCTCTCGCCCTGCTGCGGCACGGACGGCTCGGGGGCCTCGCCCGGTGCCTGCTCGCCGCCGCTGGGGTTGCCGGGGTTGCCGGGGTCGCCGTCACCAAGGTCGCCGTCGCCCGGTGGGGGCTGCCCGCCGCCGTCCGGGCCACCGCCGCCCGGGCCGCCGTCCGGGCCGTCGGGGTCGGGGTCGTCCTCGGTACCGGCGTTCTGCTCCAGCGTCTGGTCGAGCTTGTCCTCGTCCAGGCCCGGCGCGTCGAACGGGTTGCGGCGCCTGCGGTGGGGGAGGGCCAGCAGCGCGGCCTGGCGCACGTCCTCGGCCAGCACGCCGGTCCGGCCCGCCCAGGCGGCTAGCGCGCTGGCGGTGCGGGCCATCACGATGTCGGCCCGCATGCCGTCCACCTCGAACGCCGCGCAGGTGGCGGCGATCTGGCGCAGGGCGGCGTCACCGAGCACCACCTCGGGCAGCAGCGCCCGGGCGGCGGCGATGCGCTCGCGCAGGGCCCGCTCCTCGGCGGCCCAGCGCGCGGCGAAGGCGGCCGGGGCGGCGTCGTAGGCGAGGCGACGGCGCACGACCTCCACCCGCTCGTCGGTCTCCCGGGACGCGGCCACCTCCACGGTCAGCCCGAACCGGTCCAGCAGCTGCGGCCGCAGCTCGCCCTCTTCGGGGTTCATCGTGCCGACGAGCAGGAACCGCGCCGCGTGCCGCACGGACACGCCCTCACGCTCGACGTAGGACGCGCCCATCGCGGCGGCGTCGAGCAGCAGGTCCACGAGGTGATCGTGGAGGAGGTTGACCTCGTCCACGTACAGCACGCCCCGGTGCGCGTCCGCGAGCAGGCCGGGTTCGAACGCCTTCACGCCCTCCGCGAGCGCCCGCTCGATGTCCAGCGCCCCCACGAGCCGGTCCTCGGACGCGCCGACGGGCAGCTCCACCATGCGCGCGGGCCGCTGCTGGCCGGAGCCCGCCTCGTGCGGCCCGTCCGGGCACGCCGGGTCCGGCGCGACCGGGTCGCAGGAGAACCGGCAGCCGCGCACGACGTCCAGCTGAGGCAGCAGGGAGGCCAGCGCCCGCACCGCCGTGGACTTGGCGGTGCCCTTCTCACCCCGGACGAGTACGCCGCCGATCGCGGGTGACACGGCGTTGAGCAGCAAGCCGAGCCGCAGGTCGGCCATCCCGACGATGCCGGTGAACGGGTAGGGCGTGCTCATGCGTCGTCTCCTTCCAGGTCGCCTTCAAGCTCCAGGTACGTCTGGCGCAGCCGCTCCAGGGTCCCCGCGTCCGGCTCCGCCCACAGCTCGCGGTCGGCGGCCTCCAGCAGGCGCTCGGTCACGCCGCGCAGCGCCCAGGGGTTGGACTTCTTCATGAAGTCCCGGTTCTCCGGATCGAACACGTACTCGGACGCCAGCTTCTCGTACATCCAGTCGTCCACCACCCCGGCCGTGGCGTCGTAGCCGAACAGGTAGTCCACGGTGGCGGCCATCTCGAACGCGCCCTTGTAGCCGTGCCGGCGCATGGCCGCCATCCAGCGCGGGTTCACCACCCGGGCCCGGAACACCCGGTGCGTCTCCTCGCCCAGCGTGCGCGTCTTGACCTGCTCGGGCACCGCGCTGTCGCCGACGTACGCCTGCGGTGAGGCGCCCGTCAGGTGGCGGACCATGGCCACCATGCCGCCGTGGTACTGGAAGTAGTCGTCGGCGTCCACCAGATCGTGTTCGCGGGTGTCCACGTTCTTGGCCGCCACCTGGATGCGCCGGAACGCCGTCTCCATGTCGCCGCGTGCCGCCCGCCCGTCCAGGCCGCGCCCGTAGGCGTAGCCACCCCACACCGCGTACACCTCGGCGAGGTCGGCGTCCGAGCGCCAGTTGCGGGCGTCGATGAGCGGCAGCAGGCCCGCGCCGTACGCACCGGGCTTGGAGCCGAAGATGCGGGCGGTGGCGCGGCGCCGGTCGCCGTGCTCGGCGGTGTCGGCATCCGCGTGGGCGCGCACGTAGTTGGACTCGGCGGGCTCCTCCAGCTCCGCGACGGCTCGCACCGCGTCGTCCACCAGGCCCACCACGTGCGGGAACGCGTCGCGGAAGAAGCCGGAGATGCGCACGGTGACGTCGATGCGCGGACGGCCCAGCTCCTTCAGCGGCACGATCTCGAACCCGGTCACCCGGCGCGAGGCGTCGTCCCACACCGGGCGGCAGCCCAGCAGGGCGAGGATCTCCGCGATGTCGTCGCCCTGCGTGCGCATGCAGGACGTGCCCCACACCGTCAGCCCCACCGACGCCGGGTACGCGCCCTGGTCGGCGAGGTGGCGCGCGAGCAGCGAGTCGGCCAGCGCGCTGCCCACTTCCCAGGACAGCTTGGACGGAATCGCCTTCGGGTCCACGGAGTAGAAGTTGCGCCCGGTCGGCAGCACGTTGACCAGTCCGCGGGTGGGCGAGCCGGACGGGCCCGCCGGGACGTAGCCGCCCTCCAGCGCGTGCAGCACGTTGCCGATCTCGTCCGTGGTCCGCGCCAGCCGGGGCGCGACCTCCTCGGCGGCGAACTCCAGTACCCGCACGGCGTCCGGCAGTTCCGTGCCCAGCACCTCGCGGACGGCCGGAAGCGCCGCCTGGCGCGCCCAGCCAGCGGCCTCCATCGCCTCCGCCAGCCGCCGCGCCAGCTGCTCCAGCAGGTCGATCGCGTCGGACGCGGTACGCGCCGGGCCTTCGGCCAGGGCGGTCAGCGCGGACGGCACCTCCACCCGCGCCCCCGGCTGCGCCAGCAGCGTCTGTTCGTGCAGCCCGACGTGCGCGGCCAGCGCCGCCCGCAGTCCGGGCAGCGCACCGCCGACGCCGCCCCACACCTGCGCCGAGCGCAGCACCGCCAGCGCCAGGTTCACCCGGGGCTCACCGGCCGGGGCGCCGCCGAGGATGTGCAGGCCGTCGCGGATCTGCACGTCCTTGATCTCGCACAGCCAGCCGTCGATGTGCATGACGAACTCGTCGAACTCGTCCTCGTCCGGCTGCTCGTCCACGTGCAGGTCGTGGTGGAGTTCGGCGGCCCGCACCAGCGTCCAGATCTGCCCCCGGACGGCCGGGGCCTTGGCCGGGTCCAGGTCGCAGACGAGGGCGTACTCGTCCAGGAGCTGTTCCAGCTTGGCCAGGTCGCCGTAGGAGTCGGCGCGCGCCATGGGCGGCACCAGGTGGTCCACGACGGTGGCGTGCCCGCGCCGCTTGGCCTGCGTGCCCTCACCCGGGTCGTTGACGATGAACGGGTACACCAGCGGCAGGTCGCCCAGCACCGCGTCCGGCGCGCAGCCCCCGGACAGGCCCAGCCCCTTGCCCGGCAGCCACTCCATCGTGCCGTGCTTGCCCAGGTGCACGATCGCGTCGGCGCCATAGCTGTGCTCCAGCCAGCGGTAGGCGGCCAGATAGTGGTGGGACGGCGGCATGTCGGGGTCGTGGTAGATGGCGATGGGGTTCTCGCCGAAACCGCGCGGCGGCTGGATCATGACGACGACATTGCCGAACTCCAGTGAGGCGAGCACGATGTCCGCACCGTCCACGTACAGCGACCCCGGGGGCTCGCCCCAGTGCTCCAGCATGGCGTCGCGCAACTCGGGGTCGAGGGTGGCGAACCACCGCTGGTAGTCCGCGAGCGGGACGCGGGCCGGGGCGGCGGCCAGCTGTTCCTCCGTCAGCCACTCGACGTCGTGGCCGCCCGCGTTGATCAGCCGGTGGATCAGCTCGTCCCCGTTGTCCGGGTAGCCGTCCACGGCGTATCCGGCCTCCCGCAGCGCGTCCAGCAGCCTGACCGCCGACGCGGGGGTGTCCAGGCCCACCGCGTTGCCGACCCGTGAGTGCTTCGTCGGGTAGGCGGTGAAGACCAGCGCGAGCTTCTTGTGCGCGTTCGGCTTGTGCCGCAGCGCGGCGTGCCGCACCGCGATCCCGGCGACGCGGCGCGCCCGCTCGGCGTCCGGCACATACAGCGGGATGCCCTCGGGCCCCTCCTCCTTGAAGGAGAACGGCACCGTGATGACGCGGCCGTCGAACTCGGGGATGGCCACCTGCATCGCGGCGTCCATCGGCGACAGGGCCGCGTCGGACTCCTCCCACACCGCGCGCGAGGTCGTCAGGCACAGCCCCTGGAGCAGCGGCACGTCCAGCTCGGCCAGCGCGCCGATGTCCCACGTCTCGTCGTCCCCGCCCGCGCTGGCGTCCGAGGCCCGGGTGCCGCCCGCCGCGAGCACGGTGGTGACCAGCGCGTCCACGCCGCCCAGCAGCTCGTACAGCCCCGCATCGGCGCCGCGCAGCGAACCGCAGAACACCGGCAGCGCGTTGCCGCCGCGCTCCTCGATCGCGTCACACAGGGCGTCCACGAACGCGGTGTTCCCCGACAGCTGGTGGGCGCGGTAGAACAGCACGCCGACCGTGGGCCGCCCCGCCACCCGGCGCCGCTCACCGCGCACCCCGAACTCGGGCATCGGCGTCGGCGGCTCGAACCCCTCGCCGGTCAGCAGCACGGTGTCGGACAGGAACCGGGCCAGCTCCGCCAGGTTCCCCGGCCCGCCCTCCACCAGGTAGCGCAGCGCCTCGGCGACGACACCGGCGGGCACGCTGGAGTCGGCCATCAGCTCCGCGTCCGGCACCGACTCGCCGCCCAGCAGCACGGTGGGAATCCGCGCCGCGCGCAGCGCCGCCAGCCCGTCCTCCCACGCGCGCTTGCCGCCCAGCAGGCGCACGACGGCGAGGTCGGCGCCGTCCAGCAGCGCGGGCAGGTCCTCGGCGGCGTCCACGCGGGTCGGGTTGGCGATGCGGTACGGCGCGCCCGAGGCCCGGGCCGCCAGCAGGTCGGTGTCAGCGGTGGACAACAGCAGTACGGTGCTCATGCAGGTGCTCCCGGCGGTACGAACGGCAGCCCGGCCGGGGCGCCGTCCTCGATGAGCCGCAGCAGGGCCGCGGTGTCGGCATGTTCTTCGATCAGATCGCCCAGCCGGTCGAGCTGTTCCTCGCGCAGGGCTGCGAAGGCGGTGTCGGGGGCGGGGACGAAGGCGCGCCCGGCGTCGGCGGCCACCCGGCGCAGGAACGCGCGGCGGAACGCGTCCGACTCCAGCGAGCCGTGCCAGTGCGTGCCCCACACCGCGCCCACCCGGCAGCCGTCCAGGAAGGGTTCGCCGCCGCGCACATCCGCCACGCCGTGGTGGATCTCGTAGCCCGTCACCGGCTCGCCGAGCGCCTGCCCGGTGGGGCGGGCGAGGGTCTTCTCGCGGTGGAAGCGCACCCGCACGGGCAGCAGGCCGAGCCCGTCCACCACTCCGGCGCGGGACTCCACGTCGTCCTCGATGCGCTCGCCCAGCAGCTGGAACCCGCCGCACAGGCCCAGCACCGGGCGACCGGACGCCGCCCGCCGGCCCAGCTCGGCGGCCAGCCCGCGCGCGTGCAGCCAGCCCAGCGCGCCGACCGTGCCCCGGGTGCCGGGGACGACGACGAGATCGGCGTCGGCCAGCTCCTGCGGGCGGTCGCTGAAGCGCACGATCACCCCGGGCTCCGCGGCCAGGGCGTCGATGTCGGTGAAGTTCGACATCAGCGGCACCGGAAGCACCGATACCCGCAGCACGTCAGCGCCATGCGGTGGCGCCGTCGCCGACTCGCGCACGGTGCCGCGCAGCGAGACGCGCAGCCCGTCCTCCTCGTCGATGCCCAGACCGTGCCGGTGCGGCAGCACGCCCAGCGTGGGGCGCCCGGTGAGCTGCTGGAGCATGTCCAGGCCAGGCTCCAGGAGTGAGACGTCGCCACGGAACTTGTTGACGAGGTAGCCCGCCACCAGCGCCTGGTCCCCGGGCGACAGCAGCGCCGTCGTGCCGAAGAACGAGGCGAACACCCCGCCACGGTCGATGTCCCCGACGACGACGACCGGCAGCCGGGCGGCGCGGGCGAGCGCCATGTTGACGATGTCGGTGCGGCGCAGGTTGATCTCCGCCGGGCTGCCCGCACCCTCGCAGATCACCGCATCGTGCGTGCGCCGCAGCTCGGCCAGGCAGTCGGTGACGGTGCCCAGCAACTCGGCGCCGCGCCCGCCGTGGTAGCCGCGCGCGCTCAGCTCGCCCACCGGCCGGCCCAGCAGCACGACCTGGCTCGTACGGTCGCCGCCCGGCTTGAGCAGCACCGGGTTCATCAGCGCGCTGGGCTCGACCCGGGCGGCGGCGGCCTGCATGGCCTGCGCGCGGCCGATCTCCGCGCCCTCGCGGGTGACGAAGGAGTTGAGCGACATGTTCTGCCCCTTGAACGGGGCGACCTTCAGCCCGCGCCGCGCCAGCCAGCGGCAGATCCCCGCCGTCACGACGCTCTTGCCCGCGTCCGACGTCGTCCCCGCCACGAGCAGCGCGCCGCCCCGGTGTTCAGCGTCCGCCATGCCGCGCCCCCTTCCCCGGGACGGCCCGGAGGACCCGGGCCGCGCGGGCTGCCCGGACGCCTCCGCGCACGGTCACCGCGACCGCGAGCGCGGCCACGCCCACCCGGCGCGACAGCCGCACCGCCCGCTCGATGTCGGCGACGGCGACCGCGCGCCCGGCTCCGTTCAGCGTCGGCCGGTGCTCGACCCGGCCGCCGTAGGACAGCGTGCCGCCCAGCCGCACGCCCAGCGCTCCGGCGAACGCGGCTTCTACCGGACCCGCGTTGGGGGAGGGGTGCCGGTGCGCGTCCGCCCGCCAGGCGGTCACGGCGGCGCGGGTGTCGTCCCCCAGAGCCACGGCGAGCGCGGCGGTCAGCCGCGACCCCGGCCAGCCCGCGACGTCGTCCAGCCGGGCGGCGGCCCAGCCGAAGTTCCGGTAGCGCGGCGAACGGTGCCCCACCATCGCGTCGAGGGTGTTGACCGCGCGGAACGCCGCCATCCCGGGCACCCCCGCCAGCGCGCCCCACACCAGGGCGCCCACCACGGCGTCAGAGGTGTTCTCGGCGACCGACTCCACCACGGCGCGTGCGATGCCGTCCGCGTCCAGCGCCTGCGGGTCGCGCCCGCACAGATGCGGCAGCCGCGCGCGGGCGCCGTCCACGTCACCGGCGGCGAGCGCGGCACCGATCGCCCGCGCCTCCCGGCCCAGCGAGGTGCCGCCCAGCACGGACCAGGTGACAGCGCCGGTCAGCGCGGCGTCATACGCCCGCGAACGGAAACGCCCGAGCCCGGCGCGGCCGAGCACCGCCGCGCCCGCCGCCACCGGCCCGGCGCACAGCGCGGTGTACAGCACACCGGCGGCCTTGTCGTCCCGCCACACCCTGCCTTCGACGGCACCGGCCGCCCGGCCGAACGCGGCCACAGGATGCCCACGGCGCGGATCGCCGGCGAGCGCGTCACCCAGGTAGCCCAGCACGGCCCCGGATACGGAGAAGCCCATGACGTCGTCAGCAGGCCGTCGCACCCCGGAACGTGGGCAGCACGGAAGGGTCAGGCGGCACGGGCGGCAGCGGAATGCCGGGCATGGCGATATGTCCTCACTCAGGGTCCTCGCCCTGGCTCGACGTAACCGGCGGTGAAAGTCTCCTGGCTCCCGGATCTACACGTCCCCCGGCCTTCCAGCCTCGCGTGAGGCCGTGACATCGGGTGGGGGTGTGCTCCCCGGTGACAGTGGCGGGACCGCGCCGGACTCGCACCGGCTTCCTCTCCTGCCGCCGTTTGGCACCGGGCAGTCCACCACGCCCGGCAGAGGCCGTCAACTCCCCGCTGACCTGCGACACCACCAAGTTGCCAGACTCACACCCTGGCTCTGAGACCCCCACCGCGCCCCGCCCCGGCCGCCTCAGCCCCCTGAATCCGGCGCGAAACACCGCGCGGCTGGAGTGTGAGTGGCCACGACGGTTAGGGATACATGAGAACTCTTTGGCGCCTATGCCCCACAGGAGCTGAATGCCGGTTTCTCGGGAAGTGAGTAAAAACCGCAAGGCGACGCGATAAAATCGCAGCTCACGTCCTGTGCTCCCCGCGCCTGCGGGGGTGGTCCCTGGCCGGGCCACTTCGCGCGCTACTGCACGAGGTGCTCCCCGCGCCTGCGGGGGTGGTCCCGACGTGATGCCCTCACGTGCCCACCGGCTCATGTGCTCCCCGCGCCTGCGGGGGTGGTCCCTCACCCGCGCTCAGACCGGGGCCGCGCGGGTCGTGCTCCCCGCGCCTGCGGGGGTGGTCCTTTGCCGCCGCAGGTTTAGATGCGTCAACCGGACGCCGACGCCTCACCGATCGCGTAAGCGTGCGTTGCTTCGCCTTCACGGGGGCGACAGGAAGTGCGGTGTGTCCTCTGAGAGAGCCACCGCCCCGGCCGTGCTGAGGCGGGGCGTCTCCGTCACCTGCGGGAGCGTGCCGAGTACACCGACCATGCCGAAGTCATCGTTTCCCGTGACTGTGGGGGTCAAAGTTAACGACGTAGTAGGGGTTGCCGCTGAGGTATCCCCAGGGCCTCTGCGCGCTCTTCTTGTTGGCGTTACGGTGACGAGCATGAATGGTCCTGAGCTTCCCGACAGCGTTGAGGAATCCGAGGCTTCCCAGCTGTTGGGTGAATTGCTGAAGCGAGCAGAGGGCGGCGGGGCAACGGTAGTCACTCGCCACGGGGAGCCGATCGCGGCCATCGTGTCCATGCAGGACTACGAAGCCGCCGAGAGCGTGATCGATGAGGCGCTCGCAGCCAGGACGTACGACGATGATGGCGGGCGCTACTCCATGGCCGAGGTCTTCGGAGACGAAAGCTCCGAGGGCGGCCGATGAGTTACAGCCTGACCTTCACTTCGCACGCGCGACGCCAACTAGACCGTCTGGACGGGAGCACGAAGCGGCGGCTCAGGATGGCTCTGGAGAAGCTGACCCAGGACCCCTTCGCTCCCGGTCTGGATGTCAAGAAGCTACGAGGAGCCCCCTCGTATCGGCTGCGGGTGGGGGACTACCGAGTGGTGTACGAGATCGACAACGCGGTGGTGACGATCACGGTGATCGAAGTCGATCACCGGCGGAATGTGTACCGCTGAGGAGGGGCGCGGCGTTCCGGTGGCGGTGAGGCGGCCGGGTGGGCTCTGGCCCGCCTATGCCGCGATCGTGTAGATGCCGTAGGCGACGGCTGCGGCGCAGAGGGCGTAGGCGAGGTAGGAGCCTGCCTTGCCCGCGGTGGAGACGGTGCCGTCGGGCTTGCGGGCGGAGCCGCCGACGATGCCGAGGGTGAAGACGCCTACCAGGGCGACGGTCGCCAGCAGGCTGACGCCGAAGACCTGGCCGAGTGCTGCCCAGTCGATGTCCATCGCGGTGTGTCCTTGCGTGGGTGGGGGAGGGTGTTTGGGCGGGTGGGGTCAGACCGTGCTGACGGTGCGCTCGCGCGGCTCGTCGGCGTCGGCGTCCGCTTCGGTGGCGGTCACGCCAGCCGGGGGCGGGCTGACGGCCTGGATGGCGTCGGTCATCACGCCGGTCTCGTGCTCGTGCGGGTCGTTGACGTTGTTGTGGTCCACGACCTCGCGGCGGGACGCGGCCCAGATCGCGCCGCAGGCCACCACGAAGAGGACGGCGACGACGGTCACGCCCCAGTTGCCCTGCTGCGCCAGCAGCGCGGCGAGCGCGGCGACGATGCCGGCGGCCGGGATGGTCAGACCCCAGGCGGCGAACATGCGGTAGGCGGTGTTCCAGCGGACGACGCCGCCCTTGCGGCCGTAGCCGGAGCCCATCACCGAGCCGGAGCAAACCTGCGTGGTGGACAGCGAGAAGCCCAGGTGCGAGGAGGCCAGGATGGTGACGGCCGAGCTGGTCTGCGCGGCGAAGCCCTGCGGGGCGTGGATGTCGGTCAGCCCCCGGCCCATGGTGCGGATGATGCGCCAGCCACCCAGGTAGGTGCCGAGCGCGATCGCGAGACCGGCGGAGGCGATGACCCACAGCGGGGGGTCGGCGTCCGGGGCGAGCACGCCGCCGGTGATGAGCGCCAGGGTCATCACGCCCATGGTCTTCTGCGCGTCGTTGGTGCCGTGCGCGAGCGAGACCAGCGCGGCGGAGGTGATCTGGCCGGTGCGGTAGCCGCGTCCGGTGCGCTCGGCGTCGGACTTCCGGGCCAGCCGGTAAGTCAGCTTGGTAGCGAACAGTGCGGCCAGACCGGCCACGACGGGAGCCACGAAAGCCGGGATGATGATCTTGCTGAGAAGCGCGTCCACGTGGATGGCGCCGATGCCCACTGCGGCAACGGTGGCACCGACGAGACCTCCGATGAGCGCCATGGAGGAGCTGGAGGGGATGCCGCCCAGCCAGGTCAGCAGGTTCCACAGGATCGCGCCGACGAGTCCGGCGAAGATCACTTCGGGGCGGATGCCCGAGGTCTCGTCAACGATGCCTTTCGAGATGGTGGTGGCGACCTCGACGGAGAGGAACGCTCCGACCAGGTTGAGGATCGCCGACATGGTCACCGCCGCCTTCGGCTTCATGGCCCCGGTGGAGATGGTGGTGGCCATCGCGTTGGCGGTGTCGTGGAAGCCGTTCGTAAAGTCGAACACCAGGGCCGTGACGATCACGATCCCGATCAGCAGCGTGAAGTGTTCCATTACCCGGCAATCAGTTGGGCGGTCAGGTAGCCCGGCGAACGTAAGGACGTCGAATGAACGGAAGGTGAACTGAGGCGGGCGTGGGGGTGTCGTGCCCCGGGAAGGCGCGCGCACGCCGGGGCGCGCCCGCGTAACCAGGGCGTTCGCGGGTGCGCAGTAACGCGTGTCACATCTCAGCTGGCCGCTGCCCGGCGGGTGTTTGCGGCGTGTTTCCGTCAGGCGGGCGGGAGGTTCTGGCCGCTTCCGGCACTCAGGGTGCCGAGACCGGATCGAGATCTTCCGGACTCCGCAGGGGCACGCGTGGCCCGCTGGCTGACAGGCACCGCGCGGGGTCGCCCCGCACGCTCTCCGCCCCGCACCCTCCCGGCCCGAACGCCCCGCACCCTCCCGACCCGAACGCCCCGCCCCGCACCACCCGCCGCCACCGACCACCGCACAGGAGCCAGCATGACCCAGACCCCGCCGCCCGCCACCCCGCCAGAGGCATGGCTCACTGCCTGGCGCGAGGTGGTCGCCACCGCCCGGCGCAGCGTCGCGGACGGACTGGTCGTCGGCACCTCCGGCAACGTCTCCGCCCGCGTCGGCGATGTCGTGCTGGTGACGCCGAGTGGTGTGCCCTACGAGCGGCTCACCGACGCCGACCTGTGCGCCGTCCACCTCGACGGCAGCCGCGCCACGGGCCACCTGATCCCGACCAGTGAGCTGCCGCTGCATCTGGCCGCCTACCGCGCCACCGACGCCTCGGCGGTCGTGCACACCCACGCGGTGCACGCCACCGCCGTCTCCACGCTCGTGGACGAACTGCCCGCCGTGCACTACATGGCCGCGGCGCTGGGCGGCCCGGTACGGGTGGCCCCGTACGCCACCTACGGCAGCCCGGAACTGGCCGCGCACGCGGTGGCGGCGCTGGCGGGACGCAGCGGCTGCCTGCTGCGCAACCACGGCACCGTCGTGCACGGCCGCGACCTCGCCCAGGCGTACGCGAACACCGCGCAGCTGGAGTGGATGTGCCGGGTGTGGCTGGCCGCCGCCTCCGTACCCGGGCGCACCCCCGCGCTGCTCCCGCCGCAGGAGCTGGAGGTGGTGGCCGAACGCCTGCGCGGCTACGGCCAGTCGGACCCGCCACCGCCGTCACCCGCCGGCGCGGACGGGGGAGCGGCATCGTCCACCGGCGCGGACCCGGCACCGCCGTCGCCCCTCAGCGGACCGGCGGACGCGGCCTCCTGACGCGTTCCGCTGACGCCGCGCACCTCACCCGACCGCCCCCGCCCACTGGTCACACCCGCCCGCACACCCCACACTGGGCGGGATGCGACCGGGAACCGTGGCGGCTGTGGCCGCCTCCACCACCGTGCTGGGTGCCGGAGCCGCCGTGGCGGTCGGCCGGTACGCGGCCGGTGCCGCCCTGAAACCGGCCGGCCAGGCGCCGCCCGGCTTCGACGGACCCGCGCTCACCGTGCACGGCACCGGCCCGGGCCAGGTCTCGCTCACCCGCGCGCTGGTCTCCCGGCTGCCCGGCATCTACGGGCTCACCGGCAACGGCCTGCACGCCGTCGTGGGCAACGTGCTGGAGTCCGGCACCCGCGCCCGCCAGGACGCCGGTGGCTCACCCGACACCGTGGTGCGCCGCCTGGTCCGCGTCACCGAGGGCGACCTGCGCCCGGGCACCCGCGTCCGCCTCACCCCGCAGGTGTACACCGGCAGCCCGCACGGCGCGCTGGACCTTCCCTGTGCCGACGTCGATGTGCCCGGCGAGCTGGGCCCGCTGCCCGGCTGGTTCGTGCCCGGCGCGCGGGACACCTGGATCATCGCCGTGCACGGCCTGGGCACCACCCGGGACCACCCGATGGTGGTGATGCCGCTGCTGCACCGGATGCAGTTCCCGGTGCTCTCCCTGGCCTACCGAGGTGACCTCGGCGCACCGCCCGCGCACGACGGGCTCGGCCGCTTCGGCGACGACGAGTGGCGCGACGTGGACGCCGCGATGCGTTACGCCCTGCGGCACGGCGCCGAACGCGTGGTGCTGTTCGGCTGGTCCACCGGTGCCACCGCCGCGCTGCTGGCCGCCGCCCGCTCCGCGGTGCGCGCCCACGTCGCGGGCCTGGTGCTGGACTCACCCGTGCTGGACTGGCGCCACACCCTGCGGGCCCTGGCCGCCCGCCGGGCACCCGGGCCGCTGCTGCCCCTCGCGGTGCGCGCCGCCCAGGGCCGCGCCGGGCTGCGTCCCGACCGGCTGGACGAGGCCGCCGACGCGGGACGGCTGGCGTGCCCGGCGCTGATCCTGCACGGCCCGGGCGACACCATCGCCTCCTTCGCCGCCTCCGCCGCCTACGCCGAGGCCCGGCCGCGCCTGGTGACCCTGCGCGAGGTGCCGCACGCCCGGCACGCGGGCTGCTGGAACGCCGACCCGATGGGCGTGGACGAGGCACTGCGCCGTTTCGTCACCCCGCTGGTGTGACGGAAGCCTCACGCGGGCCGTGCCGGAGCGTCACCGGGGGTCCCCGGCGCGCTCGTGGCCACCGCGCTGAGCGGGGACGCGGGCGTGCCCATCTGAGCAGGCGGTGCGACGGTTTGGGCTTTCCGGGGGTCACCAGGAAGACTGCACCCGTGACGTCCCGTACCCCGCGAGGCACCCGACTGAGCATCGTCCCCGCCCAGGCGCTGGCCACAGCACGCCGCTCGGTGTCCGTGCGCCGCGCCCGCCCGGCGCCGCGCCCGCCCGCCCGGCTCGCTCCGCGCGAGCACCTGGCCCGGCAGGCCCGCGCCGCGCTGGACGACGCCGTCCGCCTGGCCCGCTGGGCCGACGCGGAGGGCGTCTCTCCCCTCACCGACCCGCAGCGGGCCGCGCGGGCCCTGCGGATGCCGCCCGCGCAGCTTCCCGCCCACTGGGACCGGGCACGGCTGGCCGGACTGGTCGAACTGCATGCCGGGAGCGTCCGCGCGGGCTGGCGGCTGCGCGCCTGGGACCGCGACGACTCCGCCGTCCTGCGCGGCTGGGTCGCGCTCTTCGACGCCTGGTCCCTGGCCTTCCCGGCACCGGACGCGGCCAGCACCGCGCTCGTCGGCGACGTGGTGGTGGCCGCCCCGCAGCTGCTGTCGGTGATGCACCTGTCCTCCGGCGCCGTCACCGAACCGGCGCTGCTCGAACTGCTCACCCAGCGTGTCGCGGAGCTGCACACCGAGCGGGCCGAGGCCAACAAGCCCGTACCGAAACCGAGCGAGGCGGAGCTGACCGGCCTGCTGGGCTGGGCGCTGGACGGACTGGCGGCCGTCGGCGCCCTCACCCGCTGCGCCGACCCCGGCGGCCCCGGACAGGCCGTGCTGACGCCGCTCGGCGACTGGGCGGTGTGGGTGAAGCTGGAGCAGATCTGCGTGGCCGCGCTCAGCCCGGCGGGCAACATCGAGCAGTCGGCCGCCGACATGCTGCGCGGCTGCGCCCGCCTGTCCCCGGGCCCGGCCCGGGACGAGTACCGCGCCTGGCTCGCCGCCCGCCCCACCGGCCCGGCCGTCACCGAACTCCTCGACGCCGCGCACGGTGCGGACGCGCTGATCCGGGCGCTGGCCTTCGAGGCGCTGCGCGTCGTGGGCACCCCGGCCGAGTCCGCGGTCCGCGAGGCCGCCGACGCTCCGGCGCTGCGTCCCTACGCCCTGCTGTGGCTCGCCGAACACGAGGGCGCCGACCCCGACGACCTGGCGGGCGGCGCCCCCGGCGTCCTTACCCGGGCCGAGGCCGCCTGGCTGTGGGTGGACACCGCCGCCGCGGTCGCCGACCACGGGGAGGCACAACTGCTGGTGGACCACCTGGAGTCGGCGGTGCGGGAGTCGGTGCCCCGGCTGCTGGAGGAGGTGCGCGCCACCGGCCACCCGCGCACCGTGCAAGTGCTGGTGGCGCTCGCCGCCGCCCACCCCGACCCGGCGCTGGCCCGCACCGTCCGCCGCGCCGCCTTCCAGGTCCACTCCGGCGAAGGCTGACCGCGTCCGACCACCGCCCGCCGCTCCACCCGCCGCCCGTCCCCTGTCTCCGGGCTGCCCGCGCGGCACCGTGGGCAGCCCGGAGACAGGGGACGCCGTATGGAGCCGCGTGCGGGACCCGGGGCGGGAAAACCGGTTGCGCGGCGCCGGTAGACTGCCAGGCATGGCAACTCCTCCCACGCATTAGCGACGGCGTACGTCCGCGTGCCCACCCGCCTCGCGGCTGACCGGCTCCGGTCAGCCTCCCGCGCGGGGAGCGCCGCACACGTTCAGCGACCAGATTCGTACGTACGCCGTCTTCGTCCAGGAGTCCTCTCGTGATCACCGCCTCCGGCCTTGAACTGCGCGCCGGTGCCCGCGTCCTCATCGAGTCCGCCACCTTCCGCATCGCGCGCGGCGACCGCGTCGGCCTGGTCGGCCGCAACGGCGCGGGCAAGACCACCCTCACCAAGTGTCTCGCCGGAGAGGGACAGCCCGCCGCGGGCACCATCTCGCGCGGCGGCGAGATCGGCTACCTGCCGCAGGACCCGCGCACCGGCGACCTCGACTCCCTCGCCCGTGACCGCATCCTCTCCGCCCGGGGCCTGGACACGGTGCTGCGCGGGATGCGGGAGAACGAGGAGCGCATCGCCTCAGGCAAGGGCGCCACCCGGGAGCGGGCGATGAAGAAGTACGAGCGCCTGGAGACGGAGTTCCTGACCAAGGGCGGTTACGCGGCCGAGGCCGAGGCGGCCACCATCGCCGCCAGCCTGGGCCTGCCTGACCGGGTGCTCGGCCAGCCGCTGCACACCCTCTCCGGCGGTCAGCGCCGCCGGGTCGAGCTGGCCCGCATCCTGTTCTCGGACGCCGACACCCTGCTGCTGGACGAGCCCACCAACCACCTCGACGCCGACTCGATCGTGTGGCTGCGTGACTTCCTGAAGACCTACCGTGGTGGCCTCGTCGTCATCTCCCACGACATCAACCTCGTGGAGACGGTCGTCAACAAGGTGTTCTACCTGGACGCCAACCGCGCGCAGATCGACCAGTACAACATGGGCTGGAAGCAGTACCTCACCCAGCGCGAGGCGGACGAGAAGCGGCGCCGCCGGGAGCGGGCGAACGCGGAGAAGAAGGCCGCCCTGCTCAACGCCCAGGCCGACAAGATGCGGGCGAAGGCCACCAAGGCCGTCGCGGCACAGAACATGGCGCGCCGCGCGGAGCGCATGCTGTCCGGGCTGGAGGCCGAGCGCCAGTCGGACAAGGTCGCCAAGCTGCGCTTCCCCGACCCGGCGCCGTGCGGCAAGACGCCGCTGACCGCCGAAAACCTGTCCAAGTCCTACGGTTCGCTGGAGATCTTCACCGACGTCAGCCTGGCGGTGGACCGGGGCTCGCGCGTCGTCATCCTCGGCCTCAACGGCGCGGGCAAGACGACGTTGCTGCGGCTGCTGGCGGGCATCGAGACCCCGGACACCGGCGGCGTCGTGCCCGGGCACGGCCTCAAGCTGGGCTACTACGCCCAGGAGCACGAGACGCTGGACCCCGGCCGCACGGTGCTGGAGAACATGCGCTCCGCCGCGCCCGACCTGGACCTGGTGCACGTCCGCAAGGTACTGGGCTCGTTCCTGTTCTCCGGCGACGACGTGGACAAGCCCGCCGGAGTGCTCTCCGGCGGGGAGAAGACGCGGCTGGCGCTGGCCACCCTCGTCGTCTCCTCGGCCAACGTGCTGCTGCTGGACGAGCCGACGAACAACCTCGACCCGGCCAGCCGCGAGGAGATCCTCGGCGCGCTGCGCACCTTCACGGGCGCGGTCGTGCTGGTGACGCACGACGAGGGCGCGGTCGAGGCGCTCCAGCCGGAGCGGATCATCCTGCTCCCCGACGGCGTCGAGGACCTGTGGGGCGCCGACTACGCCGACCTGGTCGCTCTGGCGTAACGCTGGCAGCGCCGGGTGGGGCCTGCGGTCCCGCCCGGCGGACCGGGCCGAACGGCGCAGCGGCCTGCCCAGCCGCATACGGGCCGGACTCTCCGCCCGGCGACTAGCCGAACGGGTGGAGCGTGCGCCACGGCGCCCAAGGCCGTCCTTCGTGCGAGTGACGCCGACGGGCAGGCAGCACCGCCCGGGCCGTCCCCGCGCCCGTATGGGCGCGGCCGCTGCGCGTCTGGCCCGGGCTGCTGACCTGCCACTTTCCCCTGCCTCACCCGTTCGGCGGAGGCAGGCGGACCCCGCGTACCGCCCGGCAGGCCCACCGGGTCCGGCCGCCACGCCGGGCAACCGGCTCGGATCGACCTTGCCGAATGGGTGGCCAGAAGGACCGGGAGGGGTGATCATGAGAACTCAGAGCGCACTTCCCATGAGGAGGCACGGGTGGCCGAGACTCTGAAGAAGGGCAGCCGGGTGACCGGCACCGCGCGCGAACAGCTCGCGGCGGACCTCAAGAAGAAATACGACTCCGGTGCGAGCATCCGGGCGCTGGCCGAGGAAACCGGCCGCTCCTACGGGTTCGTGCACCGCATGCTCAGCGAGGCTGGCGTGACCCTGCGCGGTCGCGGCGGCGCCACGCGGGGCAAGAAGACCGGGTGACGCCGCGCCCCGGCGCCACCATGCGCCGGGGCGGGCGCGCCACCCGGCCCCGTCACGCCAGTCCCCTGGTGGTTACTCTTCAGTCACTTGTGACGTGACGAGCCACCGGAGGACTCGCATGACCCTGCTCGACACCGACGGCGTCCGCCTCACCGTCGATCCGGACCACGGCACGCTGGCCACGGTCACGCTCGCGAATCCGGGCAAGCGCAACGCCCAGTCCCCGGCGCTGTGGCGCGCGCTGACCGAGGCCGGCCGGCGGCTCCCCGGCTCCGTCCGCGTCGTCGTGCTGCGCGGTGAGGGCAAGTCGTTTTCCGCGGGGCTGGACCGGCAGGCGTTCACCCCCGAGGGGTTCGCGGGCGAGCCGTCGTTCCTGGATATGGCGCGCGGCCCGGCGGCCGAGCTGGACGCCACGATCGCCGCCTACCAGGAGGCGTTCACCTGGTGGCGGCGGCCCGACGTCGTCTCCATCGCGGCCGTGCAGGGGCACGCGATTGGCGCGGGCTTCCAGCTGGCACTCGCCTGCGACCTGCGGGTGTGTGCTGAGGACGTCCAGTTCGCCATGCGCGAGACCAGCCTCGGACTGGTCCCCGACCTCGCCGGGACGCACCCGCTGGTGCATCTGGTCGGCTACGCACGGGCGCTGGAGATCTGCGCCACCGGCCGGTATGTGCGCGCCGCCGAGGCCGAGCGCTGCGGCCTGGCCAACCTGGTGGTGCCCGGGGCCGAACTGGCCGACGCCACCGCCGACCTCGCCGCCGCCATGCTGGAGGCGCCCCGGGACGCGGTGATCGAGACCAAGGCGCTGCTGCGCGGCGCCATCGAGCGTGACTACGAGGACCAGCGGGTAGCCGAACGCGCCGCCCAGGGCCGCCGCCTGCGCGATCTCGCCGGTCTCGGGGAGTAGCGCCCGGACCGCCCGGACCGCCCGGTCACCGCAGCCGGCCCTTCGGGCGGGTGTCGGCGCGGGCCGGGCGCTCCGGCGTCCAGCCCGCGCCGCCACCCGGCTAACCCAGCCACCCCAGCCCCGCGTCAACACCCCGCCACCCGTTCGGACTGCTATCTCCCGGGTACTCGACGTTCACGGACGTAAGGTGAGCGCGGAGCGGGGCGTACCGCTCCGCCTCCCCACAATCTTCTCGAAAGGGGCGAAGGCGATGAGCGAGACAACGTCAGCCGTCGGCGGGCAGTCCGACACCGGAAAGTCCCCGGCCAACCGGGGTGGGGGCGACCCCTCTTCCCGGGGCAAGACGACCATCGCCGATGGTGTGGTGGCCAAGATCGCCGGTATGGCGGCGCGCGACGTCGAGGGCGTGCACGCCATGGGCGGCGGCATGGCCCGCACCTTCGGCGCCATGCGCGACCGGGTGCCCGGTGGCCGTGGCTCGGTCACCCGTGGTGTGAAGGCCGAGGTCGGCGAGGTCCAGGCCGCACTGGACCTGGAGATCGTCGTGGAGTACGGCTACCCCATCCACGAGGTGGCCGCCGACGTGCGCACGTCGGTCGTGCAGGGCGTCGAGCGGATGACCGGTCTGGAAGTCGTCGAGGTCAACATCGCGGTGAGCGACGTGAAGCTTCCCGACGAGGAAGACGAGGACGAGGAAGAGCCGGAGCAGCCCAGGCTGCGCTGACGCACGCCCACCACACGCAACGAGGAGTGCCAGATGAGCATGGCTGTCGTCGGTCTGATCGCCGGTATGGCGCTGGGTTTCGCCGGATACTTCGGCGGTTTCGGGGCCTTTCTCCTGGTGGCGGCCCTGGGAGCAGTGGGTCTGGTCGCCGGCCGGTTCCTCGACGGGGACCTCGACCCGGGTGAGTTCTTCCAGACCCGGGGCCGTGGCGAACGGCGGCGGTGAGCCGTGGAGCTGGAGCGCGTGCCCCCGGCGGACCGAGGCGCCACCCGCATCTCCGACAAGGTGATCGCCAAGGTCGCCGCCCAGGCCGCCCACGAGGCGCTGAGCACGGGCGCCGACCGGGACCCCAGCCCGGTCGGCGCCCGCTCCCGGCATGCCAGCGTCTTCGGACGCCGTGGCCCGGGGCCGGGCGGTGAGCTGGGCTCGGCGCGCCTGCGGGTGGCCGTCGAGCTGCCCTACCCCAGCGACATCGGCGCCCAGGCGCGCGCGGTGCGGCGCCAGGTCGCTACCCGGGTCCGCGAGCTGGTCGGCTTTGCCGTCCCGGACGTGGCCGTGGACGTCGAACAGCTCGGCCCGCCCCGGTCCGCCGACGCGGGCGGCACCCGGAAAGGACGCGTGCGATGAGCGACGCGGACACCCGGCACCAGCCCACCCTGGAGAAGCGCGACCCGGACCACGGGCTGGACGGCCCCCCGCCGCCCGACCCCGGTGCGGACCAGGGCCAGACGCCTCGGGCCAGGCGCTTTTGGTCCCCGCGCCGCGTGCCCGCCGCGCTGCTGGCCGTCGTCCTGCTCACCGCCCTGATCGTGCTGCTGGTTGACCTCATCGCCGTGCGCACCGGAGAACCGGCCATGGCCTGGCGGCGGTGGCTCGCCGACCAGCTCGCCACCCGCCGTCTCGGGGACGTGTGGGTGGTGGCGGCAGCCGTGGTCGCCGCGCTGCTGGGCCTGTGGCTGCTGCTGCTCGCCCTCACCCCGGGGCTGCGTTCCCTGCTGCCCCTGTCCGGCGCTCCCCAGCTGCGGGCCGGGCTGGACCGTGGGGCCGCGGCGGTCATCCTGCGCGAGGAGGCCAGCCGCGTGCCCGGCGTCCAGACGGTGAAGACGAAGGTGCGGCGCCGCAAGGCCACGGTCCGCGCCGTCGCCCACTTCCGCGAGGTGGACGACGTACGCCACGACCTCACCGGCGTACTGGCCGACACCCTGGTGGACCTCGGCCTGGCCCGCCGCCCCAAGCTGTCCGTGCGCGTGAGCAGGCCGAAGAAGGACTGAGGTGCCGTGCTGAAGACCGTCAACCGCCTGCTGCTCGCGCTGGCCGGGCTCCTCCTGCTGGCGCTCGGCCTCGCCGCGCTGGCCGCCGCGGCCGACCTGCCGCGCCGCCTGGGCGTCACCCCGCCCGAGGGCTACTCCTGGACCGGCCCCGACGAGGTGCCGCTCACCGATGCCGACCGCACCCAGTGGCGCGACGAGAGCTGGTGGTGGTGGGCGGTCTTCGCCGTGCTCGGCGTGCTCGTGCTGCTCCTGCTGTGGTGGCTGGGCGCGCAGCTGCGGTCGCGCCGGGTGCGTACCGTGCTCGTGGACAGCGGCGACGGCGCCGGGGCCCACGTGCGCGGCGCGACGCTGGAGGACGCGATGGCCGCCGAGGCCGACGGCCTGCGGGGCGTGCGCCGGACCCGGGTGGGCCTGGGCGGACGGCAGCGCGCGCCCCGGGCCCGGGTGGGTCTGCTGCTCGACCCCGACGCCCGCCCCGCCCACGTCGTCAGGGAGCTGCGGGACGGGCCGCTGGAACACGCGCGGACCTCAGCGGGGCTGGCGACGCTCCCTGCCGAGGCCCGCCTCCGCGCGGCCCGCCAGGACCCGGGCCGCATCAGCTGACGGCGGACCCCGCGCACGCACCCGCCGCCCGCGTCCCGGCCAGCGGCTCCGGCACCGGCCCGGCGCGCGTCAGAACCGGTGCTGGGCGCCGCCGTCCACGGGGAGCATCGTGCCGGTGAGGTAGGACGCGGCGGGGGAGAGCAGGAACGCCGCCGCCCGGCCGAACTCCTCCGGAGTGCCGTAGCGGCCCAGCGGAATCGCCGCACAGTTGCGCTCGCGCGCGGCGTCGGCGTCCCCGGACAGCGCGTCCAGCTCGCGCACCCGGTCGGTGTCGATGCGCGACGGCAGCAGCCCGACGACGCGGATGCCGCGCGGCCCCAGCTCCAGCGACAGCGACTTGGCGAACCCGGCCAGTCCCGGCCGCAGCCCGTTGGAGAGGGTCAGCCCCGGAATCGGCTCGGCCACCGAGGTGGAGAGCACGAACCCGATGACGCCGCCGGAGCCCAGCCGCGCGGCCGCGCACCGGGCCAGCCGCACCGCGCCGAGGAAGACCGACTCGAACGCCGCCCGCCACTGCGCGTCGGTGGCCTGCTCGGTGGTGCCCGCCGGCGGCCCGCCCACGCTGATGAGGACGCCGTCGAGGTGGCCGAACCGGGCGATGGCGGCTTCGACCAGCCCTTCGGCTGCCCCGGGGTCGGCGTTGTCGGCGGCCATGCCCTCCGCGTTCGGTCCCAGCCGCCGGGCGGCCGCCTCCGTGCTGTCCCGGCTGCGGCCGGTGACCAGCACCCGCGCCCCGTCGGCCGTCAGCTCCCGGGCGGCGGCGAAGCCGAGTCCGCGGGTGCCGCCGGTGACCAGATACACCGTGTCCTTGAGCCCAAGATCCATGGGCGTCAGTCTGCCTGGCCGCTCCCGGAGCCCGCGAGGGCGGGGGCACCGGACGGCGCGTCGCCGCCCGGGCGCGCCTCGGCGGCCGTGGCCCGCTGCTGCCGCCGGTCCCGCGCCTCGCGGCGCAGCAGGACCACCCAGCCCACCGGCACGGCGGCGGCGAACAGCCACCACTGGACCGCGTAGGCGAGGTGGGCGCCGATGCCGCTGTGGTCGGGCTCCGGTACCTGCTCGGCCAGCTGGGCGGCCGGGGGCTCGGGCCGCGTCGCGGTCAGCTCGACGAAGCCGCCGAGCACCGGGCGGTCCAGCGCCTGGGCCCGCTGCTCGCTGTTGATCAGCATCACCTGGCGGTCCGGCAGCCCGTCGCGCACCGTGATGCCGGTCGAGTCGGTCGTCTCGTCCGGCAGCAGCCGCCCGGTGACCGTCACCGTGCCCCCGGGGGCGGGCGGGACGTCGGGGTACGTGCGCTGGCTGGCGCCGCTGGGCACCCAGCCACGGTTGACCAGCAGCACCGACCCGTCCGCACGGACGAGCGGCGTGAGCACGAAGTAGCCGATCGAGCGGTCGTCGGCCGCGGTGCGGCGGCGGACGACGACCTCACCGCCGGTGTCGTAGGCGCCGGTGGCCGTCACCCGGCGGTACAGGTCGTCCCGCTCAGGCTGCCGCCCCACGCCCGTCAGCTCGGTGACCGGGACCGGCTCGGCCGCCAGGCTGGCGGCGATCAGCTCGTTGTGGGCGACGCGGTCCTGGTGCCGGTGCAGCTGCCAGAAGCCGAGCTGAACCATCACCGGGATCAGCACGAGCGCGAGCAGCGTCAGAACGACCCACTGCCGGGACAACAGGAAGCGGTACACGCCTATCGACGGTACCGGGCCCGCGTCACCTTCCCGGGGCCGGGGCCACGTCGCGCAGCAGGTGGGTGAAGGCCGCCTCGTCCACCACCGGCGTCCCGAACGTCCGGGCGCGGGCGACCTTGGCGGTGGCCGCCTCCGGGTCGTTGGTCACCAGCAGGCTCGTCAGCCGCGAGACGCTGGTGGCGATGTGCAGGCCCGCTTCCGTCGCCCGGTCCTCCAGCAGCTCGCGTTCGGTCGCGGTGTCGCCGGAGATCGCCACCCGCATGCCCTGCACCAGCACCCCGCCCGGCTCGTAGCGGCCGGGGTTGGGGTAGGGGCAGGCGGGCCGACGGCGGGCGGGCCGCCAGCTCGCGGAGCCGTACGGGCGCGGCGAGCGGTACCCGCCGCTGCCGGGGGCCGCCGACCACTCGGTGAGCTGGGTGCACGCGAGCACCGGCAGCGGCACGCCCTGCCGGGCGGCGTGGTACAGGCTGGGCCGGAACGTCTCGGCCAGCACCCGGGCGTCGTCCAGCGCGTGGTGCGCGCGCCGCTGGGTGACGCCGTAGTGCGCGGCCAGCGACTCCAGCTTGTGATTGGGCAGCGTCAGCCCGATCGCCTTGGACAGGGCGATGGTGCACAGCCGCTGCCGCACCGGCACGGTGTGCTCGGTGCGGGCGAACTCGCGCGCGATCATCGCCCAGTCGAACGCCGCGTTGTGGGCGACGAGCACCCGGTCGGCAAGGCGCGTGCCGAACTCCTCGGCGATGTCGGGGAACAGCGGGGCGTCGGCCAGCATCTCGCTCGTCAGCCCGTGAATCCACGTGGGGCCCGGGTCGCGCTGCGGGTTGACGGGGGTGTACCAGTGGTCCTCCACGTTGCCGCGGGCGTCCAGCCGGTAGACGGCCGCCGACACGATGCGGTCATGCCGGGCGAGCCCCGTCGTCTCGACGTCCACCACGGCGTACCCCTGCGGATAGCCGGACGGCCAGACGAGCCCGGTGGCGTGCTGCGCGGGAATGAGCGGGGTGGCCGCCGCCTGGTCCGGTGCCGTCTGGTCTTCGAGCATGGTCACAGAGGATACGGTCCACGGCTGACACACCCGCCTGCCGCCCCTGCCCCGCAAGCCCGCGCGCAGCCAACCGATCTGACGCCCCGATAACCCGCGTTAAGCCCCACTTGTCCGGTGTCGGTACCCGCCCGTCCTGTGGCACGCCGGAGTGGGAGTCAGGCGGCCTCGCGGACGGCGTGCACGTGCCCGCCGTCCGGTGGGACGCGGACACCCAGCAGGGGCCGGGCGGAGGTCGCCCGGCCCCTGCGGTCAAGGAGCTGTCCTGCGTGCGGTAACGGCCGGTGCGGCTGTTACCGCGTCACTTCACGGCGGCGAGGGCGTCCACGATGCCGTAGCCGTAGAAGCTGTTGATGTGCTGGGTGCCGGTGCAGGTGGCGGCGTAGCGGCCGTCACCGCTCGGGTCGAACTCGCCCTCGGGGCAGGGGGTGCTCTGCGCCTGCGCCTTCAGCCGCCAGGCCAGCCCCTGCGGGGTGACCCGCGGGTCCTCGCTCTTGATGAGCGCGGCGACCCCGGCGACGTAGGGACCGGCCATCGAGGTGCCCTGGAGGAAGGCGTACTCCCCGTCGGGCATGGTGGACAGCACACCACCGCTCTTGGCCGGGGCGTCCGGGATCTGGTAGCGCGCGTCACCGCCGGGCGCGGCGATGTCCACCTGGCCCCGGCCGTAGTTGGAGAAGTACGACTTGACGCCGTGTGCGCCGGTGGAGGCGACCGAGGTCACGCCCGGCAGCTGGGTCGGCATGTCGGGACACACGCTCGGGTCGATCGTGCGCTCGACGGGCGTGGAGTCGTTCGGGCTGGTGGTGTCGGTCAGCTCGTCGGCGGCCAGGTCCATGTTGGAGTTCCCGGCCGAGGTGATGTGCGCGACTCCCTCGTCCCGCGTGTACTTCAGGGCACGGGTCACCGCGTCCACCAAGGCGCCCTGGTCGGGGTCGTTCTTGCAGGTGAACAGCCACGGGTCGATGTAGTAGCTGTTGTTGGTGATCTCCACACCCTGCTCGGCGGCGAACATGAACGCGCACACCACGGCCTCGGTGTAGAACAGGCCGCTGTCCGGGGCGCTCACCTTGATGGAGGACACCGAGACGCCCGGCGCGGCCCCGGCCACCCCGATGCCGTTGCGGTCGGCGGCGACGATCCCGGCCACGTGGGTGCCGTGGTAGCTGCCCCCCGGGTAGGGCCGCCAGGCGCCCTCGGAGGTGTCGGCGACGCCGCCCACGCAGTTGGCGGACTGCTTCGCGGAGAAGTTCGGCGCGAGGTCGGGGTGGGTGTCGTCCACACCGGTGTCGATGACGGCGACGGTCACGTCGCGGCTGCCCTCGCTGATCTCGTGTGCCTCGGCGGCGTTGATCTGCGGCAGCGGCCACTGCAGGGACTCCAGCGGCTCGTTCGTCACCCCGCCCTCGGCGGCGGAGGAGGCGGCCAGGCCCGGCTTGGGCGGCTTGACGTACTCCGGGTCACCGATGTCGGTGGTGGCCACCGGGGTGAGCGGGGCGGTGCGGGTGGCACCGGCGGAGTCGATGTTCTTCTTCGCGCGCAGTTCGGCGCCGAACCGCGGGTTCGCGGAGTGCGCGATGACGACGCCGATCTCCTCCCACGCGGTGACGACCTTGCCGTCCGCCTTCTTGATGGCCTTCTTGGCCTTCCGGACGGCCTTCTTGGAGGCGTCGGTGTTCACCACGTACGACAGCGTGGGACCGTCCTCGGTGGTGGGCTTCCCCTTCGCGAGCGCGGTGCTCGTGCCGGGCAGCAGCCCGAGCGAGACGGTCAGGGCCACTCCGGCCGGTACCGCGAGCAGGCGCCGCCGTCTGGACAGGGGGCTCAAGGCCATGGGGTCTCCATGTTCTCGGGGGTCTCGGGGGTCTCGGGCTTCTTGGGGTCTGCGGAGCTCGGGATGGTGCGCGGCTGAGCTCCCGGGGCGGGGCACAGCGACTCAACCCCCTGTTCGGTATGCGGACTTGACCATCCGGGGGGCGGAGCGAAGCTATCGCTGATCAATATCGTGCGGCAATGCATTCATCAGATGATCGTGAAAAGTTAACACACGGTATTCATGTGATCACTTCAACGAACTGTTGAATGTCGGGGTCCTCACGTACGCTGACAGCAGAGAAACGACCGTGTGAGGACTGGCGCGCATGCTGATCGACACGTACGGCCGGGTCGCCACCGACCTGCGAGTCTCGCTGACCGACCGCTGCAACCTGCGGTGCACCTACTGCATGCCCGAAGAGGGCCTTCAGTGGCTCGCCAAGCCCGAGCTGCTCACCGACGACGAGATCGTGCGCCTGGTGCGCATCGCGGTCACCGAGCTGGGCGTCACCGAGGTGCGGTTCACCGGTGGTGAGCCCCTGCTGCGTCCCGGGCTCGTCTCCATCGTGGAGCGCTGCGCCGCGCTCACCCCCCGCCCGAAGCTCTCGCTGACCACCAACGGCATCGGCCTGGAGCGCACGGCCACGGCACTGCGGGACGCCGGGCTGGACCGCGTCAACGTCTCGCTGGACACACTCGACGCGGAGGTCTTCCAGCGCCTGACCCGCCGCAAGCGCCACGCCGACGTGCTGCGCGGCCTGGCCGCCGCCCGTACCGCCGGGCTCACCCCGGTCAAGGTCAACGCCGTGCTCATGCCGGGCTTCAACGAGGGCGAGGCGCCCGACCTGCTGGCCTGGGCCGTCGAGCACGACTACGAGCTGCGGTTCATCGAGCAGATGCCCCTGGACGCCCAGCACGGCTGGAAGCGCGAGGGCATGATCACCGCCGGGGACATCCTGGCCGCCCTGCGTACCCGCTTCGAGCTGACCCCCGAGGGGCAGCAGAAGCGCGGCTCCGCCCCCGCCGAGCGCTGGATTGTTGACGGCGGCCCGCACCGCGTCGGCGTCATCGCCTCCGTCACCCGCCCGTTCTGCCGCGCCTGCGACCGCACGCGCCTGACGGCCGACGGCCAGGTGCGCACCTGCCTGTTCGCCACCGAGGAGTCCGACCTGCGCGGCGCGCTGCGCGCAGGCGCGGACGACGCGACGGTGGCCGGGCTGTGGCGCACCGCGATGTGGGGCAAGAAGGCGGGCGCGGGGATCGACGACCCGTCCTTCATCCAGCCCGACCGCCCCATGTCCGCGATCGGCGGTTAGTCCCGCCACGATCCGCCGGACAGGATCTGACCGCCCGCCGTCCGGCAGGTCAGCCCTCCGCGCTCTCCCCGGGAGCTGACGGGCGCGCCTCCCATTCCGCCAGGGTGACGACGTCCTTCAGGAACCCGCGCACGCCGAGGAACTGGGACAGGTGCTCACGGTGTTCGGCGCACGCCAGCCACGTCTTGCGGCGCTCCGGCGCGTGCAGCTTCGGGTTGTTCCAGGCCAGCACCCACACGGCCGGGGCCCGGCAGCCCTTGGCGGAGCAGATCGGGGCGTCCTCACTCATCCGCCCATCCAAACACGCCCCCTTAAGACGCGATGACGCCGGGCGGCCACGGGGGGAGCCGCCCGGCGTCGATCAAACGCTCCGACGGGGGATACGGAGCGTGTACCGCAGTATGGCACGCGGGGACGCTCCGTGTGACCCGAATGGCAGGCGGGTTTGAGCCTTTCTTGCGGTAGACCGGGCGCTGGCGGGCGCGCCGCTTCTCACCCGGCGCTCACTCGTGCTCCGCGCGGTGCGGCGGACGTACGCCGTCCGGCGGCCGCACGTCACGCGGCGGCCGCACGTCAGGCGGCGGCTGCGGGGCATCCGGTGCCGGGCCCAGCTCCGGGCGCCCCGGCTGGATCAGGGTGGACGGCAGCTGGGCGGCGTTCTCCCGGCCCGCGTTGGCGATGACCACCGCCACGTACGGCAGCACTCCGCCCAGCACCAGCGTCACCACCGCCAGGGGCCGCGAGACGTTCCACAGCGCCACGGTGAGCAGGACGGAGAGGGTGCGGACCAGCATCGAGATCACGTAGCGCCGCTGCCGCCCCCGCACATCGTCGGACAGCCCCTGCCGGGCCCCGGTGATCCGGAAGACCTCGGAGTCGTCGTGCTGCTTCCGCCTCACGCTGCACCACCTGCTCGCACCCCGGCCGTGGCCGTACCCGCCTGTGTCCCCCGACGCCTCCACGGTACGCCCGTACCCGGCCCGGCCGTGGGCCGGGGGAAACCGCCCCTTTCACCCGTACGGCCGAGCACCGGATGAGCGGCACGCCCGGGTGTGCGCACCCTGGGAAGGTCCGTCCACAGCGCCGCACTAGGAGGCGACATGAGTTGGTTGTGGGCAATCATCGTGGGTCTGATCCTGGGTGTGCTGGCCCGCGCCATCCTCCCCGGCAAGCAGGACATCCCCATCTGGCTGACGATCATCTTCGGCATCCTCGGCAGTTTGCTGGGCAACGCCGTGGCCGGATGGATGGGCGTGGAAAGCACCAGCGGCATCGACTGGATCAGGCACCTGCTCCAGCTGGCCGGCGCCGTCCTGATCGTCGCCATCGGCGCCCCGCTGTGGGCCTCGATCAGGCGCGGCAGCAGAACCCACCGAAGGTAAGCCGCCGCCCGGGTGACCCACGCGCACCGGGCGGCCGGGGGAGCGGCGTGGGCCGGGAGTCTGCACCCGGCCCACGCCGCCGCGTGGCCGGTGCCGCGCACTCGGCCGGGACGCCGGACCGCACCCGGCCCACGCCGCCGCCTGGCCGGTACGCCGCGCGCCCGGCTGGCCCTACAGCCCGGTGACCTCGGCGACCTTCCGGCCCGCCTTCAGGTACACCGTGCCGGTGACCCCGGCCTCCGCCAGCTTCTCGGCCGCCACCTCGGCCAGCGGGCGCAGCGCGTCGGCCTCGGAGAGCACCAGCGCCCGCTGCTCGCCCCCGGAAGGCTCGACGATCAGCCGCAGTCCGTTCTGCTTGGCCACCCGCCGCGCGGCCGACGCGCTCGGGGCGAACTCCAGCACCCGGGTCAGCACCGCCGCGATGCCCTCGCCGCCGTGCTCGCCCGCATCCACTACCGGCAGTGTGCCGACGTCGGTGAAGGACTTCCGGGAGAACTGCGCGACGAACCCGGCCCGCGCCGCCATCGCGGCCTTGCGGCCGTGCAGCGCCATGACCACCTCACCGGCCAGGACCTTCTTCAGGTCCATCGGGTGCAGTGAGCGTTCCTCGACGCGCGCGCGGGCCGCGTCGATCTCGGCGTCCGTCCACTCGGTCCAGGCCCGCAGGTAGGGCACCATGAGCCGGTCCGGGATGGACATGACCTTGCCGAAGACGTCGTCGGCCGGGGCGGTCAGCGCGATGTAGTTGCCCTTGGACTTCGACATCTTCGCGCCCGAGCCGTCGGTGCCCTCGATCAGCGGCATCGCCGCGATCAGCTGCGGCGTCAGCCCGTAGATCTCCATCACCTTGCGGCCCATCTGCATGTTCAGCAGCTGGTCCACGCCGCCGAGCTCCAGGTCGCAGTCCAGCTCCGCGGAGTCGATGGCCATGGCGACGGGGTAGATCAGCTCGGACATGGTCAGCCCCGAACCGGCCGCGAGCCGGTTGCGGAAGTCCTCGCGCTGGAGCAGCTGGGAGGCGGGCACCTGCGCGAGGATGCCGATCAGCCGCGGGAACGTCAGCCCGCCCAGCCACTCGCTGTTGTGCACGAACCGCACCCGGTCGAAGTCGAAGAACGGCCGCACCTGCTCGCGGTAGCCCGCCAGGTTGCGGGCGATGTCCTCGTCGGTGAGCGGCGGGCGCTCCGCCGTGCGGCCCGAGGGGTCGCCGATCTTGGCGGTGATGTCGCCGATCAGCACCGTGACGTCGTGGCCCATCCGCTGGAAGCGGCTGAGCACGATGAACGGCACCGCGTGCCCCAGGTGGATGTCGGTGCCCGTCGGGTCGATGCCGAGCTTGACGTGCAGCCCCCGGCCCTGTGCGCCGCGCTGCTCGATCCGCTCGGCCATCCGCTCCACCCCGGGCAGCACCTCCACCGACCGGGAGGCGATGAGCTCGGCCTGTTCCGTGGCGCTCAGGTCGCTGAGGTCCATGGAGCGCCGCGAACCCGTCTCGGTGAGCAGCTGCTCCACCGTCGCGTCGCAGGAGAGGTCCTGTGCCAGCAGCGCGCTCGCGCGCCGCACGGATTCGCCGAGGCGTGTCACGTTGCGTCCAAAGATCGAAGGGATAGGGGGGCGGAGACGAGTCTATGCCGGTCACACGCCCTGGCTGACCGAGCTCATGTTGAAGTCCGGGACGCGCAGCGGCGGCATCGCGGTGCGCGGGAAGTAGTCGCCCCACTCGCGGGAGAGGGTCTGCTCGGTGCGCCCGGCCTCCGTCGCGCGGCCCAGCAGGCTCACCGGTGACTCGTTGAACCGGAAGTTGTTCACCGCCGCCGTCACCTCGCCGCCCTCGACCAGGTAGACGCCGTCGCGGGTGAGGCCGGTGAGCAGCAGCGTGGCCGGGTCCACCTCGCGGATGTACCACAGGCAGGTCAGCAGCAGGGCGGGCCCGTCGTGCCCACAGGCGGCGACCATCTCCTCCAGGCCGCGCTCCCCGCCGCCGTCCAGGATCAGGTTGTCCACGCCGGGCGTGAGCGGCAGCCCGGTCAGCTGAGCGGAGTGCCGGGTGGTCATCAGGTGCTCCAGCCTGCCCTCGCGCACCCAGTCGGTGACCTGGAGCGGCAGGCCGTTGTCGAACGCCGACGCCGCACCCCCCGAGGCGTGCGCGACCGTGAACGGGGCGCATTCCAGGCCCGGCGCGTGCGGGTCGCTGCGCAGGGTCAGCGGCAGGGCGGCCAGCTGCTCGCCGACCCGGGTGGCACCGCCCGGCGCGCTGAACACCGTGCGGCCCTCGGCGGCGTCCCGGGCCGAGGACGTCCACTGCTGGTAGATGAGCAGGTCCGCGACGGCCGTGGGCGGCAGCAGCGTCTCGTACCGCCCGGCGGGCAGCTCCACCCGCCGCCGTGACCAGGCCAGCCGCCGCGCCAGCTCGGCGTCCAGCGCGGCCGGGTCCACGTCGGCGAAGTCCCGGGTGGCGCGGCCCGCCCACGCGGATGCCGACCCGTCGGCGGACTTGGCGTTCAGCTCCAGCGTCCCCGTCGGCTGGTCGTGCCGCAGCCGCAGCCCTGTCGAGGTGCCCAGGTAGGTGGAGACGACCTCGTGGTAGGCGAAGCCGTACAGCGTGCGGCTTCCCGCGCCCGCGCTGGCGAAGCACTCACCGAGCGCGGGCGCGAACGCGTCGAACACCTCCGCGGAGGTCTCGGCGGGCGGCTCCTCGAACGCGGTGGCCGCCTCACCGCCGGTCACCAGCGGCTGCGCGTCCTCGGCCGGGCCCGCCGTGCGCGCCGCGTCCTCGGCCGCCCGCACCAGCGGCTCCAGCTCCCCGGCCGTCACCCCCGACCGGGAGACGACGCCGGAGGCCGTGCCCCGCGCGCCGTCCACGGTGGCGATCACCGTCAGGGTGCGGCCCCGGGTGACGCCGTTGGTCGTCAGCGCGTTGCCCGCCCAGCGCAGGTTCGCCGACGAGCTCTCCTCAGCGATCACCACGCACCCGTCAGCCCGCGACAGCGCCAGGGCCCGCTCGACGATCTCGTGCGGTGCGGTCGGCTTGCTCATCGCCCGGCCTCCTGGGTGGTGTTGAGGATGTTGACGCCACGGAACAGCGCCGAGGGGCAGCCGTGCGAGACGGCGGCGACCTGGCCCGGCTGGGCCTTGCCGCAGTTGAACGCGCCCGCCAGCAGGTACGTCTGCGGCCCGCCGACCGCCTCCATCGACCCCCAGAAGTCCGTCGTCGTCGCCTGGTAGGCCACGTCCCGCAGCTGCCCGGTCAGCCGGCCGCCCTCGATGCGGAAGAACCGCTGCGCGGTGAACTGGAAGTTGTAGCGCTGCATATCGATCGACCACGAGCGGTCCCCGACGACGTAGATGCCGCGCTCCACGCCCGCGATCAGCTCCTCGGTGGACGGTCCGTCCGGTGCGGGCTGGAGCGAGACGTTCGCCATGCGCTGCACCGGCACGTGCGCGGGGGAGTCGGCGTAGGCGCAGCCGTTGGAGCGTCCGAGCCCGGTGAGCTTGGCGATGCGCCGGTCCAGCTGGTAGCCCACCAGCGTGCCGTCCCGGACCAGGTCCCACTCCTGCGCCCGCACGCCCTCGTCGTCGTAGCCGATGGTGGCCAGCCCGTGCTCGGCCGTGCGGTCCCCGGTGACGTTCATGACCGGCGAGCCGTACCGCAGCGTGCCCAGCTGGTCGAACGTGGCGAACGACGTTCCCGCGTACGCCGCTTCGTAACCCAGCGCCCGGTCCAGCTCCGTGGCGTGACCGACCGACTCGTGAAGCGTCAGCCACAGGTTCGACGGGTGGATCACCAGATCGTAGGAGCCCGCCTCCACGCTGGGCGCGGCCATCTTCTGCGCCAGCAGCTCCGGCAGCTCGGCCAGCTCCGCGTCCCAGTCCCAGCCGGTGCCGTGCAGGTACTCCCAGCCCCGGCCCACCGGCGGGGCGAGGGTGCGCAGCGTGTCGAACTCGCCGGAGTCCGCCACCGCCACGGCCGTCAGCTGCGGATGCAGCCGCACCCGCTGCTGCGTGGTGACGGTGCCCGCCGTATCGGCGTAGAACTTGTTCTCCTGCACCGCCAGCAGCGCGGCGTCCACGTGCGCGACGCCGTCCGCCGCCAGCAGCCGCTCGCTCCACGCCGTCAGCAGCCCCGTCTTCTCCTCGTCCGGGACGTCGAACGGGTTGATCTCGTACGCCGAGATCCACGTCTGCTCACCGTGCGCGGGCTCCTCGGCCAGCTCCACCCACTCCCGCGTCCCGGCCGCCTGGATCACCCGCGCCGACAGCTTCGCCATCGCCACCGCCTGCGAGGCCACCCGCGCGGCGGCGTCCATGCTCAGGTCCACCCCGGCCGCGAAGCCCCACGCGCCGCCGTGCACCACCCGCACCGCGTACCCGGCGTCCGTGGTGTCCGCCGACCCCGCCGGGCGCGCGTCCCGCAGCGACCACGAGGCGCTGCGCACCCGCTCGTACCGGAAGTCCGCGTGCTCGGCGCCCAGTGCCCGGGCCCGCGCCAGCGCCGCGTCCGCCAGCTGCCGCAGCGGCAGCGCGGTGAAGCTCTCGTCGGGGAAACGCCCGGTGGACGGTGCGGATGGTGGCAAGACAACCTCCCGTGGTCGGCACCCGATCATGCCTGCTCGGCCACCGATCCGCACGGCGCTTTCCCGGACCCGGTGTCGCCGGGGCCGCGAGGGCCGCCCGCGCCCGCGAGGCGAGGGCGGTTCCCGAAGCGGGGGCCAGCGTCCCGAAGCCGGGACCAGCGGACTTTCTGTAGGGATTCCACAGCGGGCCACCGAGCCCCCTGTGGACGCCCCGGTCCGGGCGGCACCCGCCAAACCGATAGGTTGCTGGGTGCACCAGACGCGACGAACACAGCACGGCACAGTCCGACGCGCGGCACGACGCGGCCCGGCTGGTCCGAAAGATTTGGAGTGTGGTCCCTTGAGCCGCTCGGTTCTCGTCACCGGAGGCAACCGCGGCATCGGCCTCGCCATCGCCCGCGCGCTCGCCGACGCGGGCGACCAGGTCGCCGTCACCTACCGCTCGGGCGAGCCACCGGCCGGTTTCCTCGCCGTCAAGTGCGACATCACCGACCCCGAGCAGGTGGAGCAGGCGTACAAGGAGGTCGAGGAGAAGCAGGGCCGGGTTGAGGTGCTCGTCGCCAACGCGGGCGTGACCCGCGACCAGCTGCTGCTGCGCATGTCCGACGAGGACTTCACCTCGGTCCTGGAGACCAACCTCACCGGCACCTTCCGCGTCGTCAAGCGCGCCACCCGTGGCATGCTGCGCGCCCGCAGCGGACGCGTCGTGCTCATCTCCTCCGTCGTCGGCCTGCTGGGCTCGGCCGGGCAGGCTAACTACGCCGCGTCCAAGGCCGGGCTGGTCGGCTTCGCCCGCTCGCTGGCCCGCGAGCTGGGTTCGCGGAACATCACCTGCAACGTCGTCGCCCCCGGTTTCGTGGACACCGACATGACCCGGGTGCTGACCGACGAGCAGCGCGCGAACATCACCGGGCAGGTGCCGCTCGGCCGGTACGCCGCGCCCGAGGAGATCGCCGCCACGGTGCGCTTCCTGGCCTCCGAGGAGGCCGCGTACATCACTGGAGCCGTCATCCCCGTTGACGGCGGATTGGGTATGGGGCACTGAACGCTATGAGTGGACTTCTCGCTGGCAAGCGCGTCCTGGTCACCGGAGTGCTGACCGACGCCTCGATCGCCTTCCACGTCGCCAAGCTCGCCCAGGAGGAGGGCGCCGAGGTCCTGCTCACCGGCTTCGGACGGATGTCGCTGGTCCAGCGCATCGCCAAGCGGCTGCCCAAGGAGGCGCCGGTCATCGAGCTGGACGTGCAGAACGCCGAGCACCTGGACACCCTCGCCGACCGCGTGGCCGAGCACCTCGGTGCGGGCGTCGGCCTGGACGGCGTGGTGCACTCGATCGCCTTCGCCCCGCAGGACGCCCTCGGCGGCAACTTCCTGAACACCGGCTGGGAGTCGGTGGCCACGGCCGTCGAGGTCTCCGCGTACTCGCTGAAGTCGCTGACCATGGCCCTGTTGCCGCTGCTCGCGGCCTCCGGGGAGGGCCCGGGCCGGGGCGGCTCGGTCGTCGGCATGGACTTCGACGCGCAGGTGGCCTGGCCCAAGTACGACTGGATGGGTGTGGCCAAGGCGGCGCTGGAGTCCACCTCCCGCTACCTCGCCCGCGACCTGGGCGAGCAGAACATCCGCTGCAACCTGATCTCGGCCGGGCCGATCAAGTCCATGGCCGCGAAGTCCATCCCGGGCTTCGAGGAGCTGGCGGACGTGTGGAACACCCGCGCCCCGATCAGCTGGGACCTCACCGACCCCGAGCCCGCCGCCCGGGGCGTGGTGGCCCTGCTGTCCGACTGGTTCCCCAAGACGACCGGTGAGATCGTCCACGTGGACGGCGGCGTCCACATGATGGGGGCCTGACCCGCACGGACTGAGCTGTCTTCGCGTAGGGAGGTCCGGCAGCACGCCGGACCTCCCTACGCGCCCCGTGCCCGGCAGATCTCCGTGTAGGACGCGGCCTCGCGCGCGGCGAGCTCCGCGTCGCGGTCCCGGATGGCCTGGACCATCCGCGCGTGGTCCAGACGGTCCTCGGCCCGCAGCTGAGACCCCATGTCGTGCCGCAGATACGCCCGCAGCACCGAACCGAGGTCCGCGTACAGCGCTGTCAGCACCTCGTTGTGCGAAGCCTTCACCACCGCCAGGTGCAGGGTCGCGTCGGCCTGCACGAACCGCTCCACCTCGCCCGAGTCCCACGCCTGCTCGCGCCGTTCCAGCAGTAGTTCCAGCTGCCGGACGTCCTCCTCGGTGCGCCGGTGCGCCGCCAGCCGCGCACCCTCCGCCTCCAGCGTCGAGCGCAGCTCCGCGACGTGCAGCGGGTCGGCGTCCGCGAACCGCCGGTGCATGACGCCCGCCAGCTCGCTGGTGGCCACCACGTAGGTGCCCGATCCCTGCCGGATGTCCAGCAGACCGTTGTGCGCGAGCGCCCGGATCGCCTCGCGCACGGTGTTGCGGGCGACCTGCAACCGCTCGACGAGCTCCGGCTCGGTCGGGATGCGCGAGCCCACCGGCCACTCACCGGAGGTGATCTGGTCCCGCAGGGCGTTGATGACCTGGTCGGCGAGGGCCGACCGCCGGGGCGAGTTCAGCGGCATGGCACGCCTGCCGGGGGAGCGAGAGGCGGATACGCGGGGTACCAAGCATTCATCCCATGATTCTATGATGGGCGCATGCACCAGGAAAACCGGCTCGCGCTCGACACCGCTCCCCGCTCCACGGCCCCCACTTCCGCCGCGCGGCCCCGCGCCGCCCGCTCACCGTGGACGCTGCGACTCGTCACCGCCGGTCTGGTCCTCACCGCCCTGAACCTGCGGCCCGCCGTCTCCGGCCTCGGGCCGCTGCTGGAGGAGGTGCGCGCCACTCTGGCGATGAACGGCACCGTCGCCGGGCTGCTCACCTCCGTCCCGGCCCTGTGCTTCGCCGTCTTCGGCAGCCTCGCCCCCCGCCTGGCCCGCCGCATTGGTCCGGCCGCCGTCATCCTCGGCGGCATGGTGGCCATCACCGCCGGACTCGCGCTGCGCCCGCTGGCCGGGAACACCACCGTCTTCCTGCTCACCACCGCGCTCGCGCTCGCGGGCATCGCCGTCAGCAACGTGCTGATGCCGGTCGTCGTCAAGCGCTGGTTCCCCCACCGCGTCGGCAGCATGACCGGCCTGTACTCCATGGCGCTCGCCCTGGGCACCTCCGCCCCCGCCGCGCTTACCGTGCCAGCGGTGCAGGCCCTCGACGGCGACTGGCGCACCGGCCTGGGGATCTGGGCCGCGCTCGGCGCCCTGGCCGTGCTGCCCTGGGCCGCCGTCTTCGCCCGCGACCGGGGCAGCCGCCGCGCCGCGCAGAACCCGGCCCGCGCGCAGGACCCGGCCCCCGGTACCCCCAGCGCGCCCGCCGCGCCCCTGCGCATCACCCGCTCCCGCATCGCCTGGGCGCTGGGCTGCTTCTTCGGCCTCCAGGCCACCGCTGCCTACGTCACGCTCGGCTGGCTGCCGCAGATCTTCCGGGACGCCGGGCTGTCCGCGTCCACCGCGGGCGTGCTCCTCGGCGTCACGATGGGCCTGGGCATCCCGCTGTCCTTCGTGCTGCCCCCGCTGGCCGCCCGCCTGCACCACCAGGGCCCGCTCGTGCTGCTGCTCGGCCTGTGCGGCCTGGGCGGCTACACCGGGCTGATGCTCGCCCCGGCCGCCGGGGCCTGGGCCTGGGCGGTGCTGCTCGGCGTCTCCAACTGCGCCTTCCCGCTGGTGCTCACCATGATCGGCATGCGCTCGCGCACCAGCGCGGGCGTCGCCCAGCTCTCCGCGTTCGTCCAGAGCACCGGCTATCTCCTGTCCATCCCGGGCCCGCTGCTCGTCGGCGTCCTGCACGGCGTCAGCGGCGGCTGGCGCGCCCCGCTCGCGCTGATGGCTACCCTCCTGGTGGTGCAGATGGCCGTGGGCCTGCTGGCGGGCCGGAACCGGTGCGTCGAGGACGGCGGCTGAGTGCGAGACTGAATCCATGCCAGTGCTCGAACCCAACCCCGGCAACGGTCAGAAAAAGCTGCTGCTCGTCCTCGCCGCCATGCTCGGCGTCTGCCTCGTCATCGGCGTCATCGCCTCCCTCCTCGCGCCCTGACCCCGGCTGGCTCCCGCGTGCCACCCCAGCGGCCCCTCAGCCCCGGGCCGCGTCGTCCGGCGCGGCCCGGGGCCGACTGAGGTTTCGCAGCCCGGCTGAGCCTGGGTTGGGCTCAGCTGCCTGCGGCGTACCGTACGAACTGCGTCCAGCCTTCACGTCCAACGGCGAAGTCGGTTCGTGTCACGTCCTTGGAGTCCCGTACGTGGACGGCGCCGTCCGTGGTGGCGACCTCCACGCAGTCGTCCCCCTGGCTGCCGCTGTAGCTGGACTTGAACCAGTTGAGTTCGCTCTTGTTCACAAGTCTCCTCGCAGATGGTTCAAACCGCGGCCGCGTCGTCCGGCGCGGCCCCGGGGCGGACTGAGGTTTCGCAGCCCGGCTGAGCCTGGTTGGGCTCAGCCGCGTGCGGCGTAGTGCACGAACCGAGCCCAGCTTTTACGGCCTACGATGAAGTCGCGGTGCGTCAAGTCCTTCGAGTCCCGCACGTGGACGGCTGCGTCGGTGACCGCAACCTCGACGCAGCTATCCCCTTGTGCGCTGCTGTAGCTGGACTTGAACCAGTTAAGTTCGGCCGTGCTCATAGGTCTCCTCGCATCTGCTCAAGCAGGCCCACGGAGTCCATTGGCGTGAGGGCCTGTGAGCGCAGTCTTGCATAGCGCATCTGTAGCTTGCTGACTTCCTTGGGGTCAGCGATCAGACGGCCGTTCTCCTGCCCCTCGGAGTATGCGTGCCAGCGCCCGTCACGGGTCTCCAGCAGCTGGATTGGCCCCGACAGGCAGGCGTGATGCTCGCTGTACGACGGCATGATCTGGAGAGTCACGTTCCTCGGTGTGACCAGTTGGAGGACGTGGTCCAGAAGCTCGCGCGTCACGTCCGGCCCCCCGAGCCCGCGCCGGAAGACGCTCTCTTCCACGATGAAGTCGAAGGCCACAGTGGGACGTTCACGAAGCAGTCGCTGTCGTTCCCAGCGGGCATCAATGGTGTCTGCCACCGCCTTGTCCGACATAGGTGGGACCTCTTCGTCGCACAAGGTGCGCATGTACCCCTCCGACTGCAATAGCCCCGGCACCAACCGGCACTCGTACGTGCACAGGCTCACCGCCTTGCGCTCCAGCCCTGCCCAGCGGCGGAACCAGGCGGCGAGGCCCGCCTCGCCGCGCGTGAGGTGGCGGGAGGCGCGCCGCAGGGCGCCGGTGTTGCCGAGAGCGGGCTCCGCGCGTGCGACGAACTGGTCGTCCGGCATGCGGCGGCCCAGTTCCACGGACTCCACCGTGTGTTTGGAGAACCGGACTTGGGCGGCGAGCTCGGTACGGGTGAGGCCCGCGTGTTCGCGCAGCGCCTGGACGACGGCGCCGAACGTCCGCAGACTGTCCGACGGGTCCGGCTCCCGCTCGTTCTCCGGCTCTGACCCGACAACATCCCCAGTCCACATACGCGGCTCCTTTGCCACCGTGCGTGAGCCCGAACGCTCCCGCTCACCACCTCCCAGGGTGACGCCTGTCACCCCGTACCGTCTACCGCGAGTGCCCGTACGCTGACTGAGCGTACGAGGCTGATCGCTGGTCAACCTCCCCGCGCACCCGCCAACGTGACGGCCATGCACTCACGCACGTCACCCCGCTCCGGCGCCGACCACGCCTTCCTGCTCCTGCTGTCCTCCACCCGGCGCGGTGCCCGGCTCGCCCGGCTGCTCGCGGTGGAACAGCTGCGCACGTGGCGGGTACCGCCGTCCGTCACCGAGCGCGCCGAGCACGTCGTGGCCGAGCTGGCCGCCAACGCCATCTCGCACGGCCGCGTCGCGGGCCGCGACTTCCGGCTCGGACTCCGGCTGATCCCGCAGACGGGCACCGTCCGCATCGAGGTCACCGACGCGAACGGTGCCCGCGTCCCCGTTCCGGCGTCCGCCCCAGGCCAGGACGGAGCTCCCGGCGCGGAGTCGGGCCGGGGCCTGCTGCTCGTCTCCGCCCTCGCCGACCGCTGGGGCACCGAGCCCTATCCGCCCAGCGGCAAGACGGTCTGGGCGGAGTGCGCTGCGAAGCCGCACTGAGCGGCCAGACCAAGCGGCTCGTCCCCACGGAAGTACGAGCTCGTACCCGTTTCGTTCCGCTCCCCACCGGCAGCCCGCCGGGCTGGTCCGTGCCTGCCAGGTGCGCGGCCACCTCGCGCGTTGACGCTGTACACATTCAGGCAGGGCAGGGCGCACGGCGTGGGGTCTTCACGGGGGCGGAGGTGGCTCCAGTCGGGAGAAGGTGTCCGGTCCCCGGTCGGCACCGGATGGGTGGGGGCAGCCTCGCCGTCCCTTAGGGGGCTGGGTTCAGGGTTGGGTGGGTGGCTTCCCGGGTAGGCCACGGGCCGCGCCCTCCGTAGCGTCGGAAGTACCGCTCGACGCTACGACGAAAGGCGAGCCGATGGCCGCCCATCCCGCCCCCCGCCCCCGCCTTTCCGCTCCCCGCCCGCGCACCCACCACTCCTCGGCCGGTGGCGCGGGGCTGCGGCTGCGCTGGTGGGCCCTCCCGCTGCCGCTGACGGTCTTCCTCGCCCTGCTGTCGCTCGTCGTCCTCGGTGGCGGCGACGCCCACGCCGAGTCCGCCGACGGTCTCGGGCAGGCCGCCACCGCCCTGTGGGAGCTGCTCAGCCGCCTCACCCGGGGCTGACGGGCGCCCGCGCGGGCCAGCTCGTCAACACCCCGAGCCCTGCGGTCCGTTTCGTGCGAAGCTGGGGCCATGAGCGTCGATCAGCCCCGCAGGATGGTCCTACTCCGACACGCCAAAGCCGACTGGCCCGACGTCCCCGACCACGAGCGCCCGCTCGCCGACCGGGGCCGCAAGGACGCGCCCGTCGCGGGTGGCTGGCTCGCCACCCAGGGCATCCATCCGGAACTCGCCCTGTGCTCCACCGCCGCCCGCTGCCGTGAGACGTGGAAGCTCGCCGCCCCACAGCTCCCGCACCGGCCGAAGACGGTCTACGACGAGCGCGTCTACGAGGCGACGCCCGGCGAGCTGATCACCGTGCTCAACGAGGTCGAGGACGCCGTACGTGAGGTGATCCTCATCGGGCACAACCCCGGCATTCACGGCCTGGCCGAAATCCTCACCGCCACCTTTGACGAGGACGCCGGACGCCTGATGGCCGAGCGCGGCTTC
This sequence comes from Streptomyces sp. JJ66, assembly GCF_019303495.1. GTDB lineage: Bacteria > Actinomycetota > Actinomycetes > Streptomycetales > Streptomycetaceae > Streptomyces. Next base: position 39,750 of record NZ_JAEVFI010000022.1, read on the forward strand.
CCCACCTCCGCGATGGCCGTCCTCACCGTGAACGGCTCCTGGAAGTCCGTGGAACCCGGCACCGCCCACCTCACCCACTTCTGGGCACCGTAGTTCCCGGCCGTCCCGGGGGCGCCAGGGCAACGCCGGGTGCCGGGTGCTCCTGAACGGGGTGCGGGAGGCAGCCTCCCGCACCCCCGGGACGGGGAGCACCGGCGGTGAGCGTGCGGCGGCACCACCCCGGCGGGCACCACCCCGGCGGGCACAGTCACCGCCTGCGGCCTACTCCGGCGCGGCCGTCTCCGCCAGCTCGACCTCTTCGCGCGTGATGCCCAGCAGGTACAGCACCGTGTCCAGGAACGGCACGTTGACGGCCGTGTGCGCCGCCTCCTGGACGACCGGCTTGGCGTTGAACGCCACCCCCAGCCCGGCCGCGTTCAGCATGTCGAGGTCGTTGGCCCCGTCGCCAATGGCCATGGTCTGCGACAGCGGCACCCCGGCCTCGGCGGCGAACCGGCGCAGCAGCCGCGCCTTGCCCGCCCGGTCCACGATCTCCCCGGTCACCCGGCCGGTGAGCTTGCCGTCCGCGATCTCCAGCGTGTTGGCCGAGGCGAAGTCCAGCCCGAGCCGTTCTTGCAGCTCGTCGGTGACCTGGGTGAAGCCGCCGGAGACCACGCCCACCTGGTAGCCGAGCCGCTTGAGCGTGCGGACCAGCGTGCGCGCGCCCGGGGTGAGCCGGACCTGGGCGCGCACCGCGTCCACCACCGACGCGTCCAGCCCGGCCAGCAGCTTCACCCGGGCGTGCAGCGACTGCTCGAAGTCCAGCTCGCCGCGCATCGCAGCGGCCGTCACCTCGGCGACCTGGTCCGCGCAGCCCGCGTGCCCGGCGAACAGCTCGATGACCTCGTCCTGGATCAGCGTGGAGTCCACGTCCATGACCACCAGCCGCTGCGCCCGCCGCTGCAACCCGGACGCGATGACGGCGACGTCCACCCCCAGCGCGGCCGACTGGGTGGCCAGCGCGGTCCGCAGCGGCTCCGTCAGCGCGCCGGACACCTCGAACTCCACCGCCGTCACCGGATACTTGGCGAGCCGGAAGACGCGGTCGATGTTGCCCCCGGTGCCGGTGATGCACGCGGCGATCGCGGCCGTGGACCGGGCGGACAGCGGCTGCCCGAGCACCGTCACGTGGGAGCGGCCGACACCGCGCGGACGGTTGTCGCCGTGCCCGGAGATGATCTCGGCCTGGAGCTTCAGCGACTCCGCCCAGCTGTGCACCGTCGCGCGCAGCTCGCCTTCGGTCGCGCCCGGATGCGTGCCGTCCGGTGCCGTGACCAGGGCGCACAGCGTGATGCGGCCCCGGGTGACGACCTGCTCGATGTCCACGACGGTGAGCTCGTAGGCGGCGAGGGTGTCGAAGAGACCTGCGGTGATGCCGGGACGGTCCTTGCCGAAGATCTTGACCAGCAGGGTGGGGGCGTCCTCGCCGGGCATGCCGGGCGGGAGCGGGGGAGTCTCGGTGGCACTCATGGTCTTCCCACCGTATCCGCCGGCGGTGACCGGCTCGCAGCGCCGTCCGGTCCCCGGGACGGCCGCCCGCCGCCGGGCCGCGTCTGGGGCGCGCATGCGGCTTTCCCCTGATCTCCCGCGCCGTGCCCGGGCGGTTGGCGTGGCCCGGCTTCCTGTTCCGGGGCCCCGCCTGGAATAGTGCCCCCCGATGTTCGCCGTCCCTAAACCCTCCACGTGGGGGCAGCTCGGGGGAAAAGTCTGTGGGGCATGGAGTGCCAGAACTCGTACTGGAACTGAACGGAAGGACCTGGACGCTCGACCCGTCCCGGTCGTACTCGCTGGGCCGGGACCCGCAGGGGGATCTGGTGCTGGACGACGCCCGCGTCTCGTGGCGGCACGCCACGCTGCGCTGGGGCGGACGCGCCTGGGTCCTGGAAGACCAGGGGAGCACCAACGGGACGTACGCGCGGGGACAGCGCGTCCAGCAGCTGGACATCGGCCCCGGCACCGTACTCCATCTGGGTAACGCCACCGACGGCCCGCGGCTGACGTTCACCGGACCGCCCGCGCTGGCCCAGCAGGCGGCCCCGCAGGCCACACCCCAGCACCAGCAGGGCGCGCCCGCGAGCTGGAACCAGCCCGCCGCCGCCCCGCCGTCCGCCAGCCCGCACCCCGCCGCGCCGCACCAGCAGCCGCAGCCGCAGTACGCGCAGCAGGGCCACTGGCAGCACGCCCCGCAGCACCAGCAGGCGGCGGCCGTCCCCGCCCAGCACGCCGGTCAGCCCCCGTACGCGGGCCAGCCCCCGCACAGCGGTGCGCCCGCGCAGGCCGGGGGCGGCGGGGGCACGGGCGGCGCGGACCGCAGCCCGACGACGTTCCACCAGCTCTCCCTCGGCCGCGTGATGCGCATCGGCCGTGCCCTGGAGAACGAACTGGTCGTCTCCGACCTCCAGGTCTCCCGGCACCACGCGGAATTCCTCGCGGGCCCGGACGGCCTGTTCGAGATCCACGACCTCGGCAGCCACAACGGCACCTACGTCAACGGGCGGCCGCTGCCGAAGAACGGGCGGCACCGGATCGGCCCCGGCGACACCGTCGCCGTCGGCCACTCCACGTTCCGCCTGGTCGGCGACCGGCTGGAGGAGTTCGTCGACACCGGCGAGGTCTCCTTCGCCGCGCGGCACCTCACCGTGCAGGTCGATGGCGGCAAGACGATCCTCAACGACGTCTCCTTCGGCGTCCCGGAGAAGTCACTCATCGCCGTCATCGGGCCGTCCGGCTCCGGGAAATCGACGCTGCTGAAGGCACTCACCGGCTACCGCCCCGCCAACCACGGCGAGGTGCTGTACGACAACCGCGACCTCTACACCCACTTCGCCGAGCTGCGGCACCGCATCGGGCTCGTCCCGCAGGATGACATCCTGCACACCGCGCTGCCGGTGCGCACCGCCCTGCGCTACGCGGCCAAGCTGCGCTTCCCCGGCGACGTGGCCGAGGCCGAGCGCAACGCCCGGGTGGAGGAGGTCCTTGCCGAGCTGAAGCTCGACATCCACGCGGACAAACGGATCACCGCACTCTCCGGCGGCCAGCGCAAGCGCGTCTCGGTCGCCCTGGAGCTGCTGACCAAGCCGTCGCTGATCTTCCTGGACGAGCCCACCTCCGGCCTCGACCCGGGCATGGACCGCGACGTCATGCAGCTGCTGCGCGGCCTGGCCGACGACGGCCGCACCGTGCTTGTTGTCACCCACTCGGTCGCCGAACTTCAGCTGTGCGACAAGCTGCTCGTCATGGCGCCCGGGGGCGGCGTCGCCTACTTCGGCCCGCCCGAGGAAGCGCTGAACTTCTTCGGCTACGACTCCTGGGCGGACGTCTTCTCCGCCTTCGAGAACTACCGTGACTACGACTGGATGGGCCGCTGGCGCGGCTCCCAGCACTACCAGCTCTACGCCGCCGACATCGACGCCGTCGCCCCGCAGCCGGTCCGGATGGACTGGCACCAGCAGCAGCAACGGCTGCGGAAGCCGCAGAGCTGGGGCTCGCAGCTGTGGACGCTCATGCGCCGCTACGCCTCCGTCATCGCCTCCGACCGGGGCTTCATGCTGCTGATGCTCGCCCTCCCGGCCGTCCTCGGCGTCGTCAGCATCGTCATCCCCTCCGACCACGGGCTGGGCTACGGCCCCGAAGGCAGCGGCCGCACCAACCGCGACGCCAGCATGATCATGCTGATCCTGGTCATCGGCATGTGTTTCTCGGCCGCGGCCAACTCCGTCCGGGAGCTGATCAAGGAACGCGTCATCTACGAGCGGGAACGCGCCACCGGCCTGTCCCGCTCGGCCTACCTGATGTCGAAGGTGATCGTCCTCGGCCTCATCACCGCCCTCCAGGGCGTGATCATCTGCCTCGTCGGCTTCCTGCCGCGCGCGATGCCCGCCGAGGGCGTCCTGTTCACCGGCTCGCCGGGCGTGGAGATGACCCTCGTCGTCATCGGCCTGGGCCTGGCCTCGATGATGTTCGGCCTCGTCATCTCCTCACTGGTCAAGACGTCCGAGAAGACGATGCCGCTGCTGGTGATGTTCACCATCGTCCAGGTCGTGTTCACCGGCGTGGTCTTCCAGATCCACGGCACCGCGGGCATCGAACAGCTGGCCTGGCTGATGCCCGCGCGGTGGACGATCGCGGGCATGGGCAACACCGCCGACCTCAACGTCCTGGTGCCCTGGGAACCGGGCAACCCCGACCCGCTGTGGGACCACGAGCTGAGCCAGTGGCTGGTCAGCATGGGCGTCCTGCTCACCATGGCCGTGCTGTGCGGCGTGGCCGTCGCCCGCCTGCTGCGCCGCCACGAACCGGAGGTCATGCGCAAGTAGGCGGCTTCGCACCGGCGGGCGCTCCCGGCACCCCGGGCAGCGCCCGCCCCGGCGCTACCGCGTGCGCGGGGTGCGGCCCGCCCGGCGTACGGTAAGACGCATGATCCGCACCGGGCTCGCCGCCGTCAGCGCGGCCCTGCTCGCCATGAACCGGCAGCTGGAAGCCCGCGAGGTCCTCCAGACGATCGTGCACTCCGCCCGCGAACTGCTCGACGCCGAGTACGCGGCCCTCGGCGTCCCCGACGACCGTGGCGGCTTCGCCCAGTTCGTCGTCGCCGGCGTCAGCGAGCAGCAGTGGAAGGCCATCGGCCCGCTGCCCCGGCAGCACGGCGTCCTCGCCGCGATGCTGGACGACGCCACCCCGCAGCGCCTGGCCGACGTGCGGCACGACCCGCGCTTCGAGGGCTGGCCCGAGGCCCACCCCGAGCTAGTGGACTTCCTCGGCATGCCGGTGGCCGACGGCGACGAGATCCTGGGCGCCCTCTTCCTCGCCAACAAGCGCACGGCCCACCCCGGCGGCGGCTGCGGCTTCACCCAGGAGGACGAGGACCTGCTGCGCCTGCTCGCCGAGCACGCGGCCCTAGCGCTGACCAACGCCCGCCTCTACGAACGCGCCCGGGAACTGACGATCGCCGAAGAGCGCGCCCGCATCGCCCACGACCTGCACGACGCCGTCGCGCAGAAACTGTTCTCCCTGCGCCTGACCGCCCAGGCGGCCACCGCCCTCGTGGACCGCGACCCGCCGCGCGCCAAGGAGGAACTGCGCCAGATCGCCACGCTGGCCGCCGACGCCGCCGACGAGCTGCGCGCCGCCGTCGTCGAGCTGCGCCCCGCCGGGCTGGAGGACGACGGCCTCGTCGCCACCCTGCGCACCCAGACCCAGGTGCTGGACCGCGCCCACACCGCCGCCGTGAGCTTCGAGACAGCCGGTGTCCGGGCGCTGCCCGCCACCCAGGAAGCGGCCCTGTACCGGGTGGCGCAGGAGGCGTTGCACAACGCGCTGCGCCACTCCGGCGCCGCCCGCGTCCGCGTCGCCCTGGGCCGGGACGGACGCGGCGTCATCCTGCGCGTCACCGATGACGGACGCGGCTTCGACCCCACCGCCGTCCGCCGCGCCGGACGCCACCTGGGCCTGGTCTCCATGCGGGACCGCGCCGGTTCCGTCGGCGGCCACCTCACCGTCCGCTCCGCGCCCGGCCAGGGCACCGAGATCACCATGGAGGTGCCCGGTGAGTGACCGCATCCGGGTCCTGCTCGTCGATGACCACCAGGTGGTCCGCCGGGGGCTGCGCACGTTTTTGGAGGTGCTGGACGACATCGAGGTCACCGGCGAGGCCGGGGACGGCGCCGAGGGCGTCGAACTGGCCCAGCGGCTCACCCCCGACGTGATCCTCCTCGACGTCAAGATGCCCGGCGCCGACGGCATCGAGGCCCTGCGCCGCCTGAAGGAACTCCAGCACCCCGCCCGGGTCCTCGTCGTCACCAGCTTCACCGAACAGCGCACCGCCGTCCCCGCCCTGCGCGCGGGCGCCGCCGGGTGCCTCTACAAGGACATCGACCCCGACGCCCTCGCCGACGCCATCCGCTCCGTGCACGCCGGTCACGTCCTCCTCGACCCCACGGTGGCCGGGGCGCTGCTCACCGAGGAGGGCCGGGCCCCAGGAGCGGCTCGTAGCGCGGGCCTGACCGAACGGGAACGCGAGGTGCTCGGCCTGATCGCGGACGGCCGCTCCAACCGCGAGATCGCCCGCGCACTCGTGCTGTCAGAGAAGACCGTCAAGACGCACGTGTCGAACATCCTCATGAAGCTGGACCTCGCCGACCGCACCCAGGCCGCCCTGTGGGCCGTCCGCCACGGCCTCACGCCGTGACCCGGGGCCCAGCCTGGCGCCCGCACGGCCCCTGAACAGGTGGTTCTCCGGCACCGGCCCGGCGCTCCGGCGGGGAACTCTTTCGGGGGACCCCCGTCGCCCGGCGAGCACAACTGCTCCGAACGAGCGACGTGAGGGTCGCCCCCGTGTCGCCGCCCGACCCGGCGCGTTGCTCAGCGTGCGGCTCAGGCCGCGGGGCCCGCGTGCCAAGCGACGCGGCGGGCCGACACACCCCGAGCAGTTCCAGGAGAAACACATGCACGCAGGCAAGAAGGTCGCCGTCGTCCTCGCCACCGCGGGGGCCGCTGTGGGCACCATCGCCGGCACTGCCGTCGCCGACGCGGACGCCGACGGCGCTGCGGTCAACTCGCCCGGTGTCATCTCGGGCAACGTGATCCAGGTTCCGCTGCACATCCCGATCAACTTCTGCGGGAACTCGGTCAACGTCATCGGCGTGCTCAACCCCACCTTCGGGAACGTCTGCATCAACGACTGACGCCGGACCCGACCCTCGCGGGCCGCCGCCGACTTCCGGCGGCGGCCCGCAGCGCGTTCCGCGCACCCGCACCCGCCGGAGCGGCACGCCTCACGCGCCGCGCCGCTCGCGTTCCTCCGCGTACGCGTTGTACGCCGCCACCTGCGCCCGGCGCGCCATCCGCGCCACCGGACGCAGCAGCTCCGCCCGGGCCGCCTGCTGCCCGGCGCTGACCGCCGCGCCCGGCTCCGTGGCCTGTGCGATGCCCACCAGCGCGTCCACCCGCTGGGCCAGCTCCAACACCCGTACCGCGCGCGGCGGATAGCCCGGCGCCAGCAGCTGCCGTCCGGCCTCCGCCCGAGCCTGGTACGCCGCCAGCGCGGCCTGTGCCACCGGACCGGAGCCCGCGACGTCCAGCCGGGTCAGTGCCCCCGTCGCCTCCCGCAACGCCTGCTGCAACTCGCGCTCCGCCTCACCCAGCGACGGCACATCCGCCGGCGGCCCCTCCCGCACCGGGTGGCAGCGCCACACCACCTCCACGTGCGTGTCCCCCGCCGGACCGGCCTCCGTGACCTCCGGCACCAGCCCCAGCGCCGCCCCCGACACCACCACCGCCTCACCGGCCTCCAGCGCCACCGCGTTGAACTCCGGCGGACCGCTCAGCCCCAGCGGATGCCCCGGCACCGGCAGCGCCACCCGCAGCCCCACCGCGCCCAAGGCCCGCAGCCGCCCCAGCGCCAGCGTCAACCCCACCGCATCCGGCTCTCCGGATATGCCCGCTACCCGGTGCACGGCGTCCTGCGCGACGATGCGCGGTGCCGCGTCGTCCGGCGCCACCGCACCCGCCAGCAGCGCGTTCCCCCAGGCGGCCAACCGCCCCGACCGTGGTTCTTCCAGCATCCCTCCAGCCTAGGACCCGGCGCGCACCAGCCTGGCCGCCGCCAGCGGCGGCACGTGGCGTAGGTTTTCCCTGGGGACTGTGCCCACCGGCACGGGCGAAAGCGACTGTAATGGGAGACAACGCGCTCATGAGCGATGTACTGGAGCTGGTGGACGTATCCGTGGTCCGCGACGGTCGGGCTCTGGTGGACGACGTCTCCTGGTCGGTCAAGGAGGGCGAGCGCTGGATCATCCTCGGCCCCAACGGCGCGGGCAAGACCACCCTGTTGAACCTCGCCTCGACCTACCTGTTCCCCACCGCGGGCCACGCCACCATCCTCGGGGACCGCCTCGGCGCCGTGGACGTCTTCGAACTGCGCCCCCGCATCGGCGTCTCCAGCAGCGGACTCGCCGACAAGCTGCCCCCCGGCCAGACCGTGCTCCAGACCGTGCTGACCGCCGCCTACGGCATGACCGCCGGCTGGCAGGAGCACTATGAAGCCGTGGACGAGGACCGGGCCCGCGCCTTCCTCGACCGGCTGGGCATGAACGACTACCTGCACCGACAGTTCGGCACCCTCTCCGAGGGCGAGCGCAAGCGCACCCAGATCGCCCGCTCGATGATGGCCGACCCCGAACTACTGCTCCTGGACGAACCCGCCGCCGGACTCGACCTCGGAGGCCGCGAGGACCTCGTGCGGCGCCTCGGCCGCCTCGCCCGCGACCCCTACGCACCGTCCATGATCATGGTCACCCACCACGTCGAGGAGATCCCGCCCGGCTTCACCCACGTGCTGATGGTCCGTCAGGGCAAGGTGCTCACCGCCGGCCCGCTGGAGATGGAGATGACCTCCGCCAACCTCTCGCGCTGTTTCGGCCTCCCGCTCGTCGTCGAGCACGTCGGCGACCGCTGGACGGCCAATGGCCTGCCGCTGAGCTGAGGTTGTGCCCTGTCCCGGAGCCTGGCCGGGCGCCTATGATGAGTAGGTGGACGCATGGGTGTGGTGGCTGATCGCCACCGTGGGGCTTTGCATTCCGCTCGTGCTCACCGCCATGCCCGAACTGGGCATGCTCGCGGTGGGCGCCGGAGCGGGCTCACTCGTCGCGGCGCTCGGGGGAGGGATCGTCGCGCAGGTCGTCGTCTTCGCCGTGGTCTCCACGGCACTGATCCTCGTCATCCAGCCCGTGGCCCGCCGCATGCGGGCCGAGCGCCCCGAACTGGCCAGCGGTGTCGATGCGATCAAGGGCCGCCAGGCCATCGTGCTCGAACGCGTCGATGGCAGCGGCGGCCGGGTCAAGATCGGCGGTGAGGTCTGGTCCGCCCGGGCGCTGGAGGCCGAGACCGCCTACGAGCCGGGTCACCGCGTTGACGTGGTCGAAATCGACGGCGCCACCGCTGTCGTGATGTGATGCCGAGGACCGCCCGGCCGGTGGCTGCCGGCCAACTTCTCACGTCAGCAACTCACTCCAGGGGGACGCGATGGACGCCGTCATCATCGTCCTGATCATTTTGGTGGTGCTGGTCTTCATCGCACTCATCAAGACGATTCAGGTCATTCCGCAGGCCAGCGCCGCCATCGTCGAGCGCTTCGGCCGCTACACGCGCACGCTCAACGCGGGCCTCAACATCGTCGTGCCGTTCATCGACACGGTCCGCAACCGCATCGACCTGCGCGAACAGGTCGTGCCCTTCCCGCCCCAGCCGGTGATCACCCAGGACAACCTGGTCGTGAACATCGACACCGTCATCTACTACCAGGTCACCGACGCGCGCGCCGCCACGTACGAGGTCTCCAGCTACATCCAGGCGATCGAACAGCTCACCGTCACCACGCTGCGCAACATCATCGGCGGCATGGACCTGGAGCGCACCCTCACCTCCCGGGAGGAGATCAACGCCGCCCTGCGCGGCGTGCTGGACGAGGCCACCGGCAAGTGGGGCATCCGCGTCAACCGCGTGGAGCTGAAGGCCATCGAGCCGCCCACGTCCATCCAGGACTCGATGGAGAAGCAGATGCGCGCCGACCGCGACAAGCGCGCCGCCATCCTCCAGGCCGAAGGTGTCCGGCAGTCCGAGATCCTCCAGGCCGAGGGCCACAAGCAGTCCGAGATCCTGCGCGCCGAAGGTGACGCCAAGGCCGCCGCCCTGCGCGCCGAAGGCGAGGCCCAGGCCATCCGCACCGTCTTCGAGTCCATCCACGCCGGGGACCCGGACCAGAAGCTGCTGTCCTACCAGTACCTGCAAATGCTGCCGAAGATCGCCGAGGGCGACGCGAACAAGCTGTGGATCGTGCCCAGCGAGATCGGCGACGCGCTCAAGGGCCTCGGCGGCGCGCTCGACAGCTTCAAGGGACACGGCAACAGTGCTACCGCGCCCAGCGTCCCCGCCCCCCAGCGCTCTCCGGAACGCCCCCCGATCGACTGACTCCGCAGCCCGGGCCGGGGCTCGTGCGCGGGGCGCGAAGTGGCCCCGCTCTGTCCGAAACCGGCAAGGCTGCCCCTGCACAGCTTGACCCTGTCCTGGCGCATCCCCCAGCAATACCGTTGGGGGATGCGCCAGAACGGGCTGAACTCAGCGCTTCCGGCGGAGGAGATGCGGGAGCCGCAGCAGCGGGGCGCGGGGGTAGCCCCAGTTACTCGCCGGGGAAGGCGTGAGACCGGGAACCGCCTCACGCGGCCGGAACCGCAAGCCACTCCGGCAGCGTGTCCCCGTCCCGGCTTCACGGCTCAGCCTTCGGCTGGGACCTCGTACTCGCCGATGAGGTGCGCGCGTCCGATCGCCTTGAACCGCAGGTTGAAGCCGACGACGGCCGGAGTCGCCTCCGCGTCCGGCCCCAGCTTCTCCTCACCGACTGCGTACACGGTGAACACGTACCGGTGCGGCCCGTCGCCGGGCGGCGGCGCGGCGCCACCGAACTCCTTGGCGCCGTAGTCGTTGCGCACCTGCACGGCGCCCTGCGGCAGCCCGGCGCCGTCCCCGCTGCCCGCACCGGCGGGAAGCTCGGTGACCGAGGCGGGGATGTCGAAGACCGTCCAGTGCCAGAAACCGCTGCCGGTCGGGGCGTCCGGATCGAAGCAGGTCACCGCGAAACTCTTCGTGCCCTCCGGAAAGCCTTCCCAGCGCAGGTGCGGCGAGGCGTTGCCGCCGGACTGCACCTGGGCCGCGCCGAGTGGCTGCCCGTCGCTGACGTCGTCACTGACCACCGTGAAGGACGCCACCGGAGGATGGAAGTCGTGGGGGAGCGGGCGCCGCTTCTGCTCGGGCACGTCAGAACCTCCTGTATCGCTGGCATGTGATCCACTGGCCAGCCTAACCAGAGGCGACACCCGAGGATGCGGCGACGGCCGCGGGACCTGCTGACCGCGGCCGCCGCCTTCTGGGATGCGCGCGCCACGCCCCTGTCCGTCCTGCTGATGTCCGTCCTGCTGAGCTGAGCCGGGCAGAACAGGTCCGGCCGGGTTGGCCAGGCGGGCACGGCGCGGGCGGGCTCAGAACCAGTTGCGCTTGCTGCCCACCTCGGCCAGCCACTGGTTGAGGTGGGCCGTCCAGTCGGTCTCGCCGAACCGCTCCAGGTCCACCTGGAAACACCGGTAGGAGTCGCTGCCGCCGGTGAGGATGCCGCCCTTCTTGTCCATCTCCAGTACGACGTCCATCCCCCGGCCGTCGGCGACGAAGGACAGCTCCACCTCGCTCAGCCCCCGGTACTGCGGCGGCGCGTAGAACTCGATCTCCTGGTAGAAGGGCAGACGCTGCCGGGTGCCGCGGATCGCGCCCTGCTCCAGGTCCGCACTCTTGAAGCGGAAACCGAGCTCCCCGAAGGAGTCGAGAATCGCCTGCTGCGCGGGCAGCGGGTGGACGTGCACCGGGTCGAGGTCCGAGGAGTCCACCGCCCGGGCGATCGCCAGCTCCGTGCTCACGCCGATGTGCATCCCGGTCAGCTGGTGCCCCAGGAACGTGGTGATCGGCGTCTCCCACGGGATCTCCAGCGCGAACGGCACGACGTGAGACGCCCCGGCCCGCAGGTCGAACGCGCCGCCGAGCTGCTGCGTGTGGAACTCGATGTCCCGCAGCATCTCCTGGTCCTGGCTCTCCACCTCCACCTTGCCCTGGAGGCCCACCGACAGCCCCTGGACCTCCTGATCGACCGAACCGCCCTCGATGCGCACCTCTCCGTGCACGACCCCACCGGGCAGCACGTTCGGGTCGGAGAGAACGGTCTCCACCGACGCGCCGCCGATGCCCACACTCGCGAACAGCTTCTTGAACGCCATCTCGTCCTTTCCTGCCACTCGACTACCCTCGACTGGCATGTTCGTCGCCCGTGACCGTACCGCCCTGCCCCGAACGTTCTTTGACCGTCCCGTACTAGAGGTCGCTGAGGACCTGCTCGGCCGGGTCCTCGTACGGCACACCCCGCACGGACCGATCGAGGTCCGGCTGACCGAGGTGGAGGCGTATGAGGGTGAACGCGACCCGGGCTCCCACGCCTACCGTGGCCAAACCGAGCGGAACGCCTCGATGTTCGGACCTCCCGGGCACGCGTACGTCTACTTCACCTATGGCATGTGGCACTGCCTGAACCTGGTGTGTGAGACGCCGGGCACGGCCGCCGGGGTTCTCCTGCGCGCCGGCGAGGTCGTGACGGGCGCCGAACTCGCCCGCCCCCGGCGCCACACCGCGCGGCGCGACAGCGAGCTGGCCAAGGGCCCCGCCCGCCTGGCCACTGCCCTCGACGTGGACCGCCGACTCAACGGCACCGACCTGTGTGCCCCCGACGGTGCTGCCGCGCTCAGCCTGACGGGCGGGGAGCCGCCGGTGTCCAGCAGCATCCGCACCGGTCCCCGCACGGGCGTCGGCGGCGACGGCGCTCACCATCCGTACCGCTTCTGGATCGAGGGCGACCCCACGGTGAGCCCCTACCGGCCCCACCAACCGCGCCGCCGCCAGAAGCCACTTGACGCCGGGCGGCCGGACGCCTAATGTAGTCCGAGCCGCTGGACGCAGGCAGAGCATTCACAAAGATCATTCAGCAACGGATCGCGTGGACGCCGCGTAGGGTGGCCATCCACTTCGACGATCTCCCGCACGGGATCCTTTTGGCGATGCCGAAAGTCTCCCAAAAGGCCGATTATGACTCGGCTGGGAAATTGGTTAGAGTGGAGACACCGAAGGGAAGCGCCCGGAGGATCGCCTGGAAGGGTGTCCGAAGGAAGCGTCCGTTCCT
>NZ_JAEVFI010000023.1 GCF_019303495.1 Streptomyces sp. JJ66
CCCCCGGCCGCTCCCGAGCCCCCGCCCGCCCCGGAGCCCCCGGCCGCGCCGCAGCCCACCGCGGGCGGCAGCACGGGCGGCTCCACCGGCGGCTCCACCGGCGGAGACTCGGCCCCCGCCGAACCGGAGCCGGGGTCCGGCGGCTCCGGCGGCGGCGCCCTGGGCGGCCTCCTGGGCTGAACCCGCCGGGCGGCAGGCGTTCGGCCCGGCCGGGTCACCGCCCGCCGCCGCGTCCCCTCGCGCGGCGGCGGCCGGTGGCTGGCGGCCCGGTGGGACCGGTGGCAGCGCGCCGCCGGTTCCCACCGGCCGGGTCGCCGCCGGACCCACCGGCCGGGTCAGGCGCCGACGTAGGCCGCCAGGTGCTCGCCGGTGAGGGTGGAACGGGCGGCCACGAGGTCGGCGGGCGTGCCCTCGAAGACGACCCGGCCCCCGTCGTGGCCCGCGCCGGGCCCGAGGTCGATGATCCAGTCCGCGTGCGCCATGACCGCCTGGTGGTGCTCGACGACGATGACCGACGTACCGGAGTCCACCAGCCGGTCCAGCAGCCCGAGCAACTGCTCGACGTCGGCGAGGTGGAGGCCGGTGGTGGGCTCGTCCAGCACGTAGACGGACCGGCCCCCGCCCTGGTCACCCAGGTGGGTGGCCAGCTTCAGCCGCTGCCGCTCCCCGCCGGACAGCGTGGTGAGCGGCTGCCCGAGGCGGAGGTAGCCGAGCCCGACGTCGGCGAGGCGGACCAGGACGCGGTGCGCGGCCGGTGTGCGCGCCGCACCCGAGCCGAAGAACTCCCCGGCCTCGGCCACCGACATCGCCAGCACCTCGCTGATGTCCCGGCCCCCGAGGCGGTACTCCAGCACCGACGCCTGGAACCGCTTGCCCTCGCACTCCTCGCAGGTGCTGGCGACGCCGCTCATCATCGCCAGGTCCGTGTAGATGACGCCCGCACCGTTGCAGGCAGGGCAGGCGCCTTCGGAGTTGGCGCTGAACAGGCCGGGTTTGACGCCGCACGCCTTGGCGAACGCCTTGCGGACCGGGTCGAGCAGCCCGGTGTAGGTGGCCGGGTTGCTGCGCCGCGAGCCCCGGATGGGGGCCTGGTCCACCGACACCACCCCCGCGCCGGCCGGAAGCGAGCCGTGCACCAGCGAGCTCTTGCCGGAACCGGCGACTCCGGTGACGACGGTGAGCACGCCGAGCGGGATATCGACGTCCACCTCGCGCAGGTTGTGCGTCCGCGCGCCACGGATCTCCAGCGCCCCGGTGCGCCCCCGCACGGTCTCCTTCAGGCTCGCCCGGTCGTCGAGGTGCCGCCCAGTGAGGGTGCCGGCGGAGCGCAGCCCCTCGACGGTGCCCTCGAAGCAGACGGTGCCGCCCGCCGTACCGGCGCCGGGGCCGAGGTCCACCACGTGGTCGGCGATCGCGATCAGCTCCGGCTTGTGCTCCACGACCAGCACCGTGTTGCCCTTGTCCCGCAGCCGCAACAGCAGGTCGTTCATCCGCTGGACGTCATGCGGGTGCAGGCCGATGGAGGGCTCGTCGAAGACGTAGGTGACGTCGGTCAGCGCGGAGCCGAGCTGGCGGATCATCTTGGTGCGCTGCGCCTCGCCGCCCGACAGTGTGCCCGAGGGGCGGTCGAGCGAGAGGTAGCCGAGGCCGATCTCGACGAACGAGTCGAGGGTGTGCCCGAGCGTGGCCAGCAGCGGCGCCACCGAGGGTTCGTCCAGTTCGCGGACCCACTCGGCCAGGTCGCTGAGCTGCATCGCGCAGGCGTCGGCGATGCTGACCCCGCCGATCCGCGCCGACCGGGCCGCTTCGCTGAGCCGGGTGCCGTCGCACTCGGGGCAGGTGGCGAAGGTGACCGCCCGGTCCACGAACTCCCGGATGTGCGGCTGCATCGCCTCCCGGTCCTTGGCGAGGAACGACTTGCGGATCTTGGGGATCAGTCCCTCGTAGGTGAGGTTCACGCCCTCCACCTTGACCTTGGTGGGCTCCCGGTGGAGGAAGTCGTGCATCTCCTTCTTGGTGAACTCACGGATTGGCTTGTCCGGGTCGAGGAAGCCCGACTCGGCGTAGGTCCGCACCGTCCACCAGCTGTCGGACTTCCAGCCGGGAATGGTGAACGCGCCCTCGGCCAGCGACTTGGAGTCGTCGTAGAGCTGGGTGAGGTCGATGTCGGAGACCTTGCCCCGGCCCTCGCAGCGCGTACACATGCCGCCGGTGCGCGTGTACGTCGCCTTCACCGCTTTCTTGTTGCCGCGTTCGACGGTGATCGCGCCGCTGGCCCGTACCGAGGGCACGTTGAAGGCGAACGCGCTGGGCGGGCCGACGTGCGGCTGGCCGAGGCGGCTGAAGAGGATGCGCAGCAGCGCGTTGGCGTCGGTGGCGGTGCCGACCGTGGAGCGCGGGTCGGCACCCATCCGCTGCTGGTCCACGATGATCGCCGTCGTCAGCCCGTCCAGGACGTCCACCTCCGGCCGCGACAGCGTCGGCATGAACCCCTGCACGAACGCGCTGTAGGTCTCGTTGATCAGCCGCTGTGACTCGGCGGCGATCGTGTGGAACACCAGCGAGCTCTTGCCCGAGCCGGAGACCCCGGTGAACACCGTCAGGCGGCGCTTGGGGATCTCGATGTGGACGTCCTTGAGGTTGTTCTCCCGCGCCCCGTGCACGCGGATCATCTCGTGGCTGTCGGCCGCGTGCGGCACCGAGGCCCGCGTGTCCGGCTTCGAAGACCTGCTCATCTCTCTCCCTTTGGGGGCCGAAGGCCGCGTTCCCCCGGCGCCCGCCTGTGTTGTCGCCTGCCTGTGCCGTCGCCTGCCTGGGGGTCGGCCCGTCTGGGGGTCGGCCCCGGGGAGGCCGGAAGGCGGGCCGGGGCCACAGGGGCCAGCGGCACGGCCCTTCGCGGGCGCTCCGAGCGGCGGTCAGGCGTTCCGGCGCTGGGCGATCCGCAGCATGTTGCCCGCCGGGTCGCGGAAGGCACAGTCGCGGACGCCGTAGGGCTGGTCCGTCGGCTCCTGGAGCACCTCGGCGCCCGAGGCCCGGACGCGTTCGAAGGTGGCGTCGCAGTCCTCGGTGGAGAAGATCACCCCGCGCAGCATGCCCTTGGCCAGCAGCTCGGCCATGGCCTGCCGGTCCGCCGGGGAGGCGTTCGGGTCGGCCAGCGGCGGCTCCAGCACGATCTCGACGTCGGGCTGCGCGGGGGAGCCGAGGGTCACCCAGCGCATCCCCTCGAACCCGACGTCGTTGCGTACCTGGAGCCCGAGCGCGTCGCGGTAGAAGGCGAGCGCCTGGTCGTGGTCGTCTACGGCGATGAAGCACTGTGACAGCTTGATGTCCATGGCGCTCACGCTACGGGCGGGCCGGTCCGCTTGGCTTCTCCATTCCTGACCGGCTCGGTGTTCTGACCGGCCGGGTGAACACCTTGGCGACGCACGCCGGGATGGCCGCGCCCTCCTCGTACCGACGCGCCCGGTACGCGCTCGGGCTCTCCCCCACCAGCTCGGTGAACCGCGAACTGAACGACCCCAGCGACGTACACCCGACCGCGCAGCAGACCTCTGTCACCGACAGGTCACCGCGCCGCAGCAGCGCCTTGGCCCGCTCGATCCGGCGCGTCATCAGGTAGCTGTACGGCGTCTCGCCGAAGGCGGCGCGGAAGCTGCGCGAGAAGTGGCCGGGTGACATGTGGGCCGCCCGCGCCAGCGCCGGGACGTCCAGCGGCTCCGCGTAGTCGCGGTCCATCGTGTCGCGGGCCCGGCGGAGCCGGACCAGGTCGGCAAGCGTCACCGGGCCAGCATCCCACGGCTACTTTGGGGCCGCCGGGGGCGCATAGCGGCGGCCCGCAGAACGCTGGTCAGCGGATCATGGACCTGCCGCCCGCCCCGCCCTACCGCTGCGGCGGGCAGCGCTGGGGTGCCGAACCGCGCGAGCCGCCGCGCGGCCGCTCTTCCCGCGGAGGCCGCGCGCTCGGCACCGCACCCCCACGCGGCGCGGCGCGCGGGCGCTCAGCCCGTCACGCGCGCCGCTGGGGGCGTGGCTCGTCCCAGCGCTGCGGGTCTTTCACCCTGAGGCGTCGGACCCGCGCACGACGGCAACCGGGCAGTGCGCGTGGTGCAGCAGCGCCTGGCTGACCGACCCGAGGACGAGACCGGTGAACCCGCCGCGGCCCCGGGCACCGAGAACGACCAGCCCCGCGTTCTCGCTCGCCTCGATCAGCGCCTCCCGGGCGCCCCCACGGACCACGGAGTGCTCCACCGTGACCTCCGGGTACCGCTCCCGCTGGCCCGCTACGGCCTCGGCCAGCAGACGTTCCTCCCCGGCCGCGAGCATGCCCGGCTCCAGCGCGTAGGGGGCCGCCGGGTCCTGCGGCTGCGGGGCCGCCACCTTCCACGGCGTCCACGCGTGCAGGGCCGTGACCCCCGTGCCGCGCAGGCTGGCTTCTTCGAAGGCGAACTCCACCGCACTCTCGCCCGCTGGAGAACCGTCCGTCCCCAGCAGGACGGGGCCGGTCCGGTCGGACTCGCCCCGGACCACCAGGACCGGGCAGCGGCCATGCGCGGCCAGGTGCACCGCCGTGGAGCCCACCAGCAGGCCCACGAACCCGCCCATGCCCCGGCTGCCGACCACGACCAGCGACGCCGTGCGCGACTGGGCCTCCATCACCGTCAGCGCCTCACCTGACACGACGGCGCTGCTGACCTCCACCTCGGGAGCCACGGAACGCGCCCGTTCCACCGCCTCCGCGACCAGCTGTTCCGCCATGTTCCGCAACCCGCCGTCAGCGGGCCCGAGCGAGGAGGGACCGAGCGGCACATGCATCGCCGGCCAGATGAACGCGTGCACCACCTTCAGCTCGCACTGACGCAGCCGCGCTTCCCGGGCCGCCACCGACACCGCGTCCAGGCTGGACTGCGAGCCGTCCACGCCGACCACGACCGGCCCGCTCATCGCGCGCCCCCCAGCCGCATCGACGCCAGCGGCCCGGGGCCGGCCACGTCACGCGCGTGGCGCCCCGAATCCCTGTGCCTGGCGGTCCATTGCCCCGTACTTGCGACACTCATCATGCGCACTCCTCCCAGCTGTCCTGCCGACTCTAGTGATCGCTCGTTGCCACTGAGCCATTCGGGTGGTGTTCTGCCGTGAGGCAGCCGGGCGGCGTCTCGCCGGTGGCGGCGCGGCGGCCGTGCGGGAAGCGGCCGGGTGACGTGAGGCCGCGCCCGGGTGGCTTCGCGGCCCATCGCGTCGCCCGTGCCCCACACCGACGGGCGAGAAGACCACCCGGCCACCATCACACGGGTCACTTCGTGGACGTGGCGAGTTCCCTCGCGGCCTCGGAGAGATCCTTCGCGGTGTCGATAGCGCGCCAGTAGGCGCCCTGGGGGAGTGGGTACCCGGCGAGGCGGCCGTCGCGGGCGAGGTGGGGGAAGGTGGTGCGCTCGTGGTCGCCGCGTTCGGGGAGGAGCTCGGTGAACTCCGGGCCGCAGACGTAGACACCCGCGTTGACCTCGTACGTCGTCGGCGGGGACTCGATGAAGTCCACGACGTGGCCGAAACCGTCGGTGCGGACGGCGCCCCAGGGCAGGCGGGGGCGGGCGAGCGCGAGGGTAGCCACGGCCGCGCGCTCGGCGTGGAAGGCGGCCATGTCGCGCAGCGGGAAGCGCGTCCAGATGTCGCCGTTGGTCGCGTACCAGGGTTCACCGGTGCGCGGGAGGGCACGGGCGGCGAACCGCAGCCCGCCGCCCCGGCCCAGTGGTTCCTTCTCCACCACCGTCGTCACCCGCAGCGGTCCCGCCCCGGGTTCTTCGCCGACCACCGGCAGCTCCGCCGACTCCAGCCACGCCTGCAGCACCTCCGCGAGGTGGCCGCAGGAGACGACGACGTCCGTGACGCCCTCGTGCGCGAGCCAGGACAGCTGGAAGCCGATGATCGGGGTCCCCGTGCCGGGGATCTCGATCATCGGCTTCGGCCGGTCGTCGGTGTACGGCCGCAGGCGGGTGCCCTGACCTCCGGCCAGGATCACCGCCTGCGTGGGGTGGACGCGGGGATCGTCTGCCATGGCCCGCACGGTAGCCGCCCCGGCGCGGGAGCGCCCCGTCACGACGGCCGTGAGCCACTGCCGCGCGGGGGCTGGCCCGGGCTGGCCATCTCGGCGTCACCCCGGCGTCACCCCGGCGCGGCCCCGGCGTCAGCGGAAGTCGGCCACGCCCGCGGCGAACGCGGTGTCGCACACCGGGCGGGAGAACTGCTGCGCCCGCTCGGGGGAGCCGTACTTCACCACGGCCGCGTGTCCGAGTGCCCGTGCCAGGTCCTCGCAGTGCTCGGCCAGCTCCGGCTTCTCCCGCATCGCGCGCTGGAGACTGGTGAGCGCCGCGTCCGGGTCCTTCGCCTCCAGCTCGGCCACCAGCTCCTCCTCCAGCACCTGGTGCGGGGCGGGCTCGGGGGCCTTGAGCGGCGTCTTTGAGCGCTCGGTGGAGGCCGTCAGGACCTGGGACTCCGGCATGGCCCCTGACCACGGCACGCTGGCCACTGCGAGCGTCCCGGACAGGACCAGGACGACCGGAAGGACGAGGGCGAGAGATCTGCCGATACGGCGTACTGCCTGATTCACTGGTGTCTTCCTCGCAACGGAACGTCCCCGGCGGTGCCAGGGCGGAACAGGCCCCCTAGGGAGGGCAACCGCCACGATGGTAGCGAGTCGTAGTGCCGCGACAACATTAAGTCACCCTGATGAGTGAAGACTTTCCAGGTTTAGCCGGACGAACGTTGACGCAACGTGCCCCGAGCAGCGCAAGGGGCCGGACGCGTGCCCGGCCCCTCACCGCAGGTCCTTGCTCCCGTGGCCCGCTCAGTCGCTCAGGCGCTCGCCCGAGGAGGTGGCGAACACGTGCGCCTCACCCGGGCGCGGGACGACGTGGATCTCCGCGCCCTTCTCCGGCGCGCCGCGCCCGCCCACGCGGACCACCAGGTCCTTGTCCGTGCCGCCCACGTGCGCGGTGCCGTAGACGAAGGCGTCCGCGCCCAGCTCCTCGACCACGTTCACCGTCACCGCCAGGCCAGCGGGCTCGTCCTTGGACAGCGCGCGGGCCGGGTCCCCGTCCACCAGATCGAAGTGCTCGGGCCGCACCCCCACGGTCACCGTCTTGTCGCCCTTGTCCGCGGCGCCCGCGACGGCCTCGCGGTCCACCGGCACCACGCTGTTGCCGAACTTCACCCCGCCGTCGGTGATGGGCACCTCGACCAGGTTCATCGCGGGCGAGCCGATGAACCCGGCCACGAACAGGTTGGCGGGCTTGTCGTACATGCGCCGGGGTGAGTCCACCTGCTGGAGGAGACCGTCCTTGAGCACCGCCACGCGGTCGCCCATGGTCATGGCCTCCACCTGGTCGTGCGTCACGTACACCGTGGTGATGCCCAGCCGGCGCTGGAGGCCCGCGATCTGGGTGCGGGTCTGCACGCGCAGCTTCGCGTCCAGGTTCGACAGCGGCTCGTCCATGAGGAACACCTGCGGCTCGCGCACGATCGCGCGGCCCATCGCCACCCGCTGCCGCTGACCACCCGACAGCGCCTTCGGCTTGCGCTCCAGGTAGTCGGTGAGGTCGAGGATCTTCGCCGCGTCCTCCACCTTCTGCCGGATCTCCGCCTTCGGCACGCCCGCGATCTTCAGCGCGAAGCCCATGTTCTGGGCGACGGACATGTGCGGGTAGAGCGCGTAGTTCTGGAACACCATGGCGATGTCCCGGTCCTTGGGCGGCAGGTGGGTGACGTCCCGGTCACCGATGCGGATGGCGCCCCCATCGACGTCCTCCAGCCCCGCGAGCATCCGCAGGGAGGTGGACTTGCCGCATCCGGAGGGGCCGACGAGGACGAGGAACTCGCCGTCCTCGATCTCGATGTCGAGCTGATCGACGGCGGGCTTCTCACTTCCCGGGTAGACCCGGGAAGCCTTGTCATACGTGACCGTAGCCATGCTGTGGTGTCTCCTTCACCGGCAGGAACGTGCCGGACGATCCGAGTAAAGGGAGGTGGCCGCCCACGCGACCGTGGACGTTTGGGCGACGTTAACCCGGCCATCAGCGGTTTGTCAGTACACGGTGGGTAACGGACCGGCCTCCCCGGCCACGCGTCCCCCGCCTGGCGCACGGATGTAGAGTGGACGCGCCCCACGCCGCCTTAGCTCAGTCCGGCCAGAGCACCGCACTTGTAATGCGTAGGTCGTCGGTTCGAATCCGACAGGCGGCTCCATCCTGACCAGGCAGAACGCACCGAACGGCCCCTTGGAACATCGCTCCAGGGGGCCGTTTTCCTGCGTGGGGGACAAAGGGGGACAGCGCGCTGTCGGGACGCTGAGGGGGGTCGGGGACTGATCAGGCAGTTTCCGCCGCTACTGGGCACTGAGTAGATAGGCCGCGGGTGCGAGAGCCTTCGGTGACTGCGCGGTCAGTGGTGGTCCGAGCAGCCGTCCGTGGTCAGCCATGCTCGGAGGAAGGCACCACATTGCGTGTGCCTGGGTCCCGGGAGTGCGCCCGTACGATGGGGAAGGATCCTGCGGTTCGCTGGGTCGGCCGTGGGACGAGGATGAAGGAGGTGGCGTGATCACGACGATGAGGCATGCTGCTGCCGGTCCTGCCTGACGGGGGACGGCGCCGACGGCAGTGAGACCGGACGGACACCTACCGGCGGCACGTGGGGGATGCCCGCGTGACAGTGGCCGGGACAACACACAAACCCGGTCGTGGTCCGGATCCGGAGCGCCCATGCGCTCTGGTGAAGCTGGAGCCGGAAGTAATCGCCCTACAGGCGGTGAACCGCGTCACTCCCCAGTCAAGCCTGCGACCCCCGCCCGCCGTGGCGAGGGGAGAGCGAACGGAACCCTGCGCCTTCGAGTTGAAGATCCTTTTCGACTCGCCAAGGAGCAGCGACCATCAGCAGAACAACCGAAAACACCGGCTTCACCTGCGGACACTGCGGCAGGGAGGTCGCGGCGCTGGTCAACGGAAGCTACCGCAACCACTGCCCGCACTGCCTGCACTCGCTGCACGTGGACATCGTGCCCGGGGACCGTCTCAACGACTGCCGCGCGCTCATGCGCCCGGTTGCCGTCGAGCACCACTCCGCCAAGGGCTACATGATCGTCCACCAGTGCACCGGCTGCGGGACCCGTGGCCGCAACCGCATGGCCGATGACCTGTATCAGGGCGACGACCTCGATGCCGTCCTCGCGCTCATGCGCCAGGCCGTCAGCCGCCACGAAGCCGGACATACCAACCGGCGCCGGACACGCGTCTGACGCCCTGCGGCTCCCGCCCACGGCGGGAGCCGCGCCCTGCCGTCTCCCGTATCCGCCTGGCCACCGCGGTTCCTCGGCCGGACCGTCTCGGTGCCTGGTCCTCGGCTCGCCGCAGTGGCTCTCGCGGTGTGCGACCGCGATTCCTCCGGGCTGGCAACGCTCCCAGTCCAGAAACCTCCGCGCGGCACCGGTGGAGGCCCGGCATGGCTTGTGTTTTCGGGGTGTGGTCTTGGCGGCAGTAGGGTGATCTCCATGGCCTGCTCAGGCTCGCTCCCGGGTCCTGGCAGCCTGCTCACCGCGGAGGCCCCAGCGCGGACGTCCACCCGGGATCGGGATGGGCCGGTTCCCCGACACGACGTCGAGGGACGGGGCTGCCCCGTGAAATCGTGACCGGCTGCCGTCCCGGAATCGGACAGCAGACTTTGCAGATGAAGAAGTACTCCCGCCGCGGTGTGACCCGCGTGCTATGACTGACGGCGGTTGCTAGGAGTTGTCTTCAAATTTCACGCCCACATCAGGAGCGAGACGAGGGTGACGGCTGCCTGGTAGGACTCGGCGGTTTTGTCGTAGCCGGTCGCGATGCCGCGCCACTGCTTGAGCCGGGGGACCCCGCTTCACACGGTCACCTCTCTGCCTTCTGCTGGGCTGGAGAGCAGAAGGCATCAGCATGGGGTCATGCGTCCGGCGTCCTTCCGTGGAAGCTGCCAACAGTGTCGGCTAGCTTCCGCTGAATCGACCGGAGAGTCTGGAGGGTGGACTCGTCCTCAAGCCCTGTGGTCGTTGACCATTCCAGGCCCGACCCCGCGAGGTCACTGATGAAGACGATCTCCGTGGCCAGCAGAACGCGCGCCCAGTCCGCAGGAGGGAGAGGAACGCCTTCTTCGAGTGCGCGGCGCAGCTCTCCGCATCGGCCGAGCAGGTCTTCCCAGCCCGCGAACCCCATGCCGACGGCGAGCTGGTCGCTGCACCGTGCCGGGCCACCCCATTCCAGCAGTGCTCGCCGTAGCATTTCGATCTCGTCCTGCTTCAGCAGGCGGTCTGCCATCACAGCCGATTCTGACATTAGCTCAATCCTTCCCAGTGGTCTTCCAGCCTGGTGGGGGTTTCCCTTTCGGGGAAGAAAGACGTGCGGCGGCAGGCCAGTGGGCGGCTGCGTGCGGCGGAGGCTACGGGCGAAGAGCTCACCGCGTTGAGCGAGCGGGCCATCCGCGACGACGATCCCCGCAGCTCCTGCGCCACCCCTTTCTGTGGCCCTGCCGAGCGGAGGAGGCCGACGTATCCTGGAAGTGCCCCAGGGCATGCGCTCATTGGCTTGCAGAGGGAGAATCGCATGGTGCGCCAGATCGTCGCTGGAGTGGACGGGTCCCCGGAAAGCACTGCCGCGGCGGCATGGGCCGCTCGGGAGGCGGTCAGCGAAAACGTTCCGCTGAGACTGGTCCACGCCTCGCGCGGTCCGGTGGGCGGCACCAAGCGGCACCTGGCCAAAGAGATGCTGGTGCACGTTCAGACCCAGTTGCTCGAAACCCATCCCTCGCTGGACATCACGACCCGGATGGCGGAGGGTTCCGCCACGGACGCGCTGCTGGAGGAGGCCCGGGAAGCGGCCTTGCTGGTACTCGGTTCCCGGGGGATCGGAACGCTCGTCGGCTTTCTGACCGGCTCCGTCTCCCTGCGCACGATCGGCAAGGCACCCTGCCCCGTGGTCCTCGTGCGATCCGGGCACGCGGACCACGAGGCGCAGGAGCCAGACCCGTCAGGAGCGCCGTCAGCCGTCACCCGGGGCCGGCCCGTCGTGCTCGCTCTGGATCTCCCCGCCCCGGGTGAGGAACTGGCGGAGTTCGCCTTCCAGTTCGCCGCGCGCCACGGTGCGAAGCTCAGCATCGTCCACGCGTCGCCAAGCGCCCCCGTCTACCCGTACGCCTCCGGTATCCCGTCCATGATGATGGAAATCGAAGATCTGGAGCGGGAGGAGCGAGAGGAGGCGGCACGTCTCCTCAACGAGGCTCTTGAACCGTTGCGGGCACGGTATCCCGGGGTGGAGGCAGCGGTGACGGCGCAAACGGGTACGGCGGGACACCTGCTCGTCGAGGCGGCGCGGGAAGCCGGACTCCTGGTGGTGGGCCGGAAGATCCGTGACTCCGTCGTCGGCCCCCACACGGGCCACGTCGCCCACGCCGTCCTGCACCACGCCCCGTCACCGGTCGCGGTGGTACCGCACCACTGACGGGCTGCCGCCAGGGAGGAGCCGCCTGGCCGGTGTCGGTGCCTCACCGCACGCGGCCAGCGCGGCGTGGCCTGCCGCTTCCGCCGCCGGGAAGGAACGCGCCGACGCGTCACCGCACCGGCGGAATCGTCCGGCGGGCACCCCGTGGCGGTCGGGCCGCGCGGGGTGGAGTAGAGTTCTCTTCACCGACGCGGGGTGGAGCAGCTCGGTAGCTCGCTGGGCTCATAACCCAGAGGTCGCAGGTTCAAATCCTGTCCCCGCTACCAAGGCGGCCCGGCGCACCAGCGCCGGGCCGCACCTTTTGGCCCAGCCGTGCCCACATCGGTGCGTGCGCCAGGGGGCACCTCGCGGCCCGCGCGGGCGTGGTGGCCCGGGCGAGGGCCGCCCGGCGGTGACACTGACGCCGTGATCTTCGTGCCCGCCGCCGTGACCGCCGTCCTCGCCCTGCTCGGTCCGCCCGCGCCGCCTGAGCCCCCGGCACCGCCTGCTGCCGGGTGGTCCGCGCCCGCGCCGCCCGCTGCCGCGTTGCCTGGGTCTGCGGTGCCCGGGGCCGGGGCTGCGGCGTCCCCTTCCTCCGGGTCCGGCCAGCCCGCGCCGTCGTGTACGGAATCCGTGCCGTTCGCGCAGCGTACGGAAGGGTACCGGGGGTTTCGGATTCCGGCTGTGGTGCGGGCCGGGGGCGCGGTGGTGGCGTTCGCCGAGGGACGCAAGGACAGCCTCGCGGACGACGGTGACATCGACGTCGTCGCCCGGCGCTCGCTGGACGGCGGCTGCACGTGGGGGCCGCTGCGGGTGGTGGCCGACATGGGCCGGGACACCATCGGCAACCCCGCGCCCGTCGTGCACCCCGGCACCGGGCGGCTGACGCTGCTGACCAGCCGCAACGAGCACGGCGTCATGGCGCACCGCCGGGTCTACGTCCAGCACAGCGACGACGCCGGGCGCACGTTCAGCACGCCGCGCGAGATCACCGGGCAGGTTAAGCCCGACCACTGGAACTGGTACGGCACCGGGCCAGGCCACGCCATCGCCCTGCGGCACGGGCCGCACGCTGGACGCCTGCTCGTCCCGGGCAACCACAGCTACCTGCCGCCCGGCTCCTCGGCGTACCGCTCCGGGGCGCACGCGCTCTACAGCGACGACGCGGGCACCACCTGGCACCTCGGTTACGTCGCCCAACCCTCCGGGGACGCCCTTCGGTTGAGTGAGAACACGCTGACCGAGCTGCCCGACGGCCGGATCTACACCAACGTCCGCGACGACGGTGGTACCGCGCCCGCCACCCGTGCCGACGCCTACCTCGCCCCCGGCGGCGGGCGCCTGCTCAGCCCCTACCGCCCCGAACCCGGCCTGACCGGCCCCGTCGTGCAGGGCAGCACCCTGTGGGCCGGTGACCGCCTCGTCTACTCCGGCCCGGCCGACCCGGGCGCCCGCCGCGACCTCACCCTCCGCGTCAGCACTGACCACGGCCACACCTGGCATCCCGGGCCACGCCTGACCTCCGGCCCGTCCGCCTACTCCGACCTCGTCCTGCTCGCCCCGGACACGCTCGGCGTGCTGCACGAGGCGGGTACCAGGTCGCCGTACGAATCCCTCACCCTCACCCGCGTCCCGGTCTCCCAGCTCACCGGGTGACGGCGGCTCCGGTGACGCCCGCCCCTACCGCCGTAGGTGTACGCCCAGCGTGGCGGCTCTTGATCGCACGGAGGAAGCCGCGCATGCGGGCGGCGTCGGTGATGAGCACGGTGGCCGGATCGGCGCTCTCGCGGAGGACGAGGGAGGGACCGGCCGTCTGCCCCAGCTCGACGCACGCGTTTCCTTCCGCGCAGCGGGAAGACCGCTGCCAGGCGGACGCCTCTTCGCCAGTCATGGCCAGCTCGACGCAGGAACTGCCTTCGCCGCAGTAGGAAGACCGTTGCCAGGAGGGGTGCACAGATGAACTCCTTCACCGCTCGGTTGCGGGCTGGGGCGCGCATCTGGTGGGAGATGACGTGTTCGGGCTGCGCGGGAAGGTGGTGTGGGTGGAGCTGTCCCGGGCGCGGGCGGACTTCGTCGTGGCGGCGTAGCGGCGTAGCGGCGTGCGGGGGGCGGGTGCCCGTTCGATGCGTTACCCCGCGTCGAGTGGGCACCCGGGCGAGGGAGACACTTCCGAGCGTCACGAAACCTGCGATCGTCAAGGAGAGAGAACGATGGCCGAGCCCGACATCCCGATCGGCGCGCCGAGCGAGATCAGCATGGCGTGGAACACCGTCGCGAGCTTCGAGGCGTACGAGGAGGCCCAGGCCGCCGTCGATCAGCTCTCGGACGCGAAGTTCCCGGTCGAGCACCTGGACATCATCGGCTCCGACCTGCGGCTGGTGGAGCATGTCACCGGGCGCCTCACCCAGGGCAGCGCGGCAGCGGCCGGTGCGGCGAGCGGCGCCTGGTTCGGCCTGTTCATCGGCCTGCTGGTGGGCCTGTTCACGACGGGACCGGCGTGGCTGGGGCTCATCCTGGGCGGCGTCCTCATCGGTGCCGTGTGGGGCGCGATCTTCGGCTTCGTCTCGCACGCCGTGACGGGAGGACGCCGGGACTTCTCCTCCCAGCGCAGCCTCGTCGCCGCCCGCTACGACGTCGTCGCCCGGGGCGGCCACGCGGAGGAGGCCCGCACCGCGCTGGCCCGCGCCCGTGCCCAGGCCGGGACGGACACCGGCAACACCGCGTACTGAGGCGCCCCGGGTATCTCAACCCGCCGTGCGGCAGGGGCGTGCGTCCCCTGCCGCGCCCCGGTGACCCGCCTGGGTCCGCTGCCGCGCGCAGCCCCCGTCGCCGCCCAGCCGGGGTGCGTGCTGGGGGCTACGCGTGGCGCAGGGCGTCGAGTTGGGTGAGGAACCAGGTCTGGGGTGGGAGGGCTGTGGCGGCGGTGGCCAGGCGCTTGGTGCGGGCGGCGCGTTCCTCCGGCGGCAGGGACAGCGCGGTGTGCAGGGCGGCGGCGGTGTCGGCGATGTCGTAGGGGTTGACCAGAATGGCGTCTTCGGCCAGCTCGGCGGCGGCCCCGGCCTCGCGGGAGAGGACCAGCGCGCAGCCCGCGTCGGAGACGACCGGGACCTCCTTGGCCACCAGGTTCATGCCGTCCCGGATCGGGTTGACCAGGGCGACGTCGGCCAGCCGGTACGCGGCCAGCGAGCGGGCGAAGTCGTCCTTGACGTGCAGGACGACCGGCCGCCACGACTCCGTGCCGAACTCCGCGTTGATCTGCTCGGCGACGCGGGAGACCTCCTCGGTGTACCGGCGGTAGACGGTGAGGTCCTGGCGCGAGGGGTAGGCGAACGCCACGTGGACGACGCGGCCGCGCCACTGGGGGTGCTCCGCCAGCAGGCGCCGGTAGGCGTGCAGGCCGCGCACGATGTTCTTCGACAGCTCCGTGCGGTCCACGCGCACGATCGTGCGCCGCGGCGTGCCGGTGTCGTCCGCGCCGATCTGCTCCCGCAGCGCGGCCATGCGCTCGGCGACGTCGTCCCGGTGGGCGCGCTCGCGCAGGAACTCGGCGTCGGCGCCGAGACCGTGCACGCCGATCCGCGTGGTGCGCCCCTCGCAGGTGACGCGCAGCTCGCCGTCGGCCCAGTCGGTGCCTTCGACGCGGGCGCCCAGCACGTCGGCACAGCACGCGGCGAACGCCTCGGCCCAGCGGCGGGTGAGGAACGCGGCCCGGTCGGCGCCGAGGATGCCGCGCAGCACGGCGGCGGCGACGGCGTCGGGCAGCAGCCGGTAGTAGTCCGGCGGCGCCCACGGGGTGTGCGAGAAGTGGCCGATGCGCAGGTCAGGGCGGCGCTCACGGAGCAGCGCGGGGACGAGGGTGAGGTGGTAGTCCTGCACGAGGACGGCCGCGCCCTGCTCGGCGTCCCGGGCGAGCGCGTCCGCGAACGCCGCGTTGTACGCCTCGTAGGACCCCCACTGCTGTTCGAACGCGGTGTCGAACGCGGGTTCCAGCGGCGTCTGGTAGAGCAGGTGGTGGACGAACCACAGCACCGAGTTGGCGACACCGTTGTAGGCGTCGGCGAACGTGTCGGCGTCGATGTCGAGCATGCGGACGCGCTGGCCGCCGGTGTCCTCGGCGGGCAGCATCCCCTCCGCGCGGCGGGCCGCCGCGCGGTCGCCGTCACCGAGCGCGGCGCACACCCACACGGCGTCCGCGTCCGGACCGATCGCCGACAAGCCCGACACCAGGCCGCCACCGCCGCGTCTGGCGGTCAGCGTGCCGTCCTCGGCGACGGAGTAGGACACCGGGCCCCGATTGGAGGCGACGAGAACCTGGGAGACCATGCGGCGAGCGTATCCGGAACCGGGGTTGTTCAAACGACCGTGCGGTTTTGGCCAGCGGGCGGGAGGGTTTGCAGCTGGCTGGCGCCGCCCGCCGCCGGGTGGTTACGCCACCGCGTGGGCCGAGGCGTACTCCGGGACCGTGCCCATGGGAGGCCGTTCGACCGTGTCCACGCGGTGGGTGCGGGGGGCGAAGCCGCCCTCGGGGACGCGGTCGAACTGGGTCAGCTCGGGCCGGGTCAGGGGGGCGCCGGCGAGCCGGAGCTGTGCGGTGCGGTAGATCGCGGCGGCCATGCGGCCCAGCGCCTGCCCGTCCTGGTTGCGGTGTTTGCGGACGCCGACGTCCACCTGGGCCAGGGCGTCCAGGCCGACGGTGTGCAGCGAGTCCACCAGCAGCGCCAGTTCGACGCCGTAGCCGACGGGGAACGGCATGCGCTCCAGCAGCGAGCGCCGGGCCGCGTACTCCCCGCCCAGTGGCTGGACGAAACCGGCCAGGCGCGGCCAGTGCAGGTTCAGCAGCGGGCGCGCGACCAGCTCCGTCACCCGGCCGCCGCCCGCCGGGCTGTCCCCGAGCGGCCGGTCGTACATGCCCTTGACCAGCTGCACCGAGGGCTCGGTCAGCAGCGGGCCGACGATGCCGGAGACGAAGGCGGAACGGAAGTCGCGCAGGTCGGCGTCGATGAAGCAGACGATTTCGCCGCTGGTGGCCAGCAGGGAGCGCCAGAGCACCTCGCCCTTGCCCGGCACCGGCGGTATCCGTGGCAACAGGGAGTCGCGGTGCACCACCTTGGCCCCGGCCGCGGCGGCCACGTCGCCGGTGCGGTCGGTGGAACCGGAGTCAACGACGACCAGCTCGTCCACCAGGGGCACCTCCGACGTCATCAGCTCGGCCTTGATACAGGCGACGATGTCGCCGACGGTGGCCTCCTCGTTCAGCGCGGGCAGGACGACGCTCACGCTGCCGCGCGCGCCCGCCGCCCGCTTGGCGTCCAGCAGGCGCGCCAGCGGACGGTCTGCGGCGCTCCAGGAGCGCCGGTGCAGCCAGCTGTTGACCTCGTCCAGCACGAATCGCCTCCTGGGGATCATCCGCGGACGCCCCGTCTCGCGGTTCGGACGACCCCGTCCAGCGTCAGGGGTGTCGGTTACAGTCTTGAACAGCGCACGGGAACTCCGCATGTCGGGGCCCGGCGTTCGCCACAAACGCGCTGGTAAGGCGCCATAGAGCTCATCCAGAGGGGCAGAGGGAACGGCCCGTTGAAGCCCCGGCAACCCTCCCGCGCGTCATGCCGCCATTCCGGTTCTTCTCCGGAGGCGCAGCCGCCGTGGGGAAGGTGCCAATTCCGTCCCACGGCGAAGGTCGCCGTTTGGGGAAGATGAGGAGAAAGGGCCTCGCCTCCATGGCCGTGAACACGGTTGCAAGCACCACAGACGCCACTGGCTCTGCCGACAGCACCGCACCCACCACCCCTGGCGCCACCGCCGCCACACCCACCTCCGGGGTAGCGCTCGGCCCGGCCGTCGCGCTGTCCTGCCGGGAGTGCGGCGAGCGCGTCCCGCTCGGCCCCCACTTCGCCTGCGTGGCCTGTTTCGGCCCGCTGGAGATCGCCTACGAGCTGCCGACCGGGGACGCCGAAGCGCTGCGCCAGCGCATCGAGGCGGGCCCGAACAGCATCTGGCGGTACGCGCCGCTGCTGCCCGTTCCGGCGGACGTGGCGGACAAGCCGAACGTGAACCCCGGGTTCACCCGGCTGGTGCGCGCCGACAACCTGGCCCGCGAGCTGGGCGTCACCGGTGAGCTGCACGTCAAGGACGACTCCGGCAACCCGACGCACTCCTTCAAGGACCGCGTCGTCGCCATCGCCGTCGAGGCCGCCCGCGCCTTCGGTTTCACCACCCTGTCCTGTTCCTCCACCGGCAACCTGGCCGGCGCGGTGGGCGCCGCCGCCGCCCGCGCGGGCCTGCGCAGCTGCGTGTTCATCCCGCACGACCTGGAGCAGGGCAAGGTCGTCATGGCCGCCGTCTACGGCGGTGACCTGGTGGGCATCGAGGGCACCTACGACGATGTGAACCGTTTTTGCAGCGAGCTGATCGGGGACCCGGCGGGCGAGGGCTGGGGCTTCGTCAACGTCAACCTGCGGCCTTACTACGCCGAGGGCTCCAAGACGCTGGCGTACGAGATCTGCGAGCAGCTCGGCTGGCGGCTGCCGGACCAGCTGGTCATCCCGATCGCGTCCGGCTCGCAGCTGACGAAGATCGACAAGGGGCTGCGCGAGCTGATCGAGCTGGGCCTGGTCGAGGACAAGCCGTACAAGATCTTCGGCGCCCAGGCCGAGGGCTGCTCGCCGGTCGCGCAGGCGTTCAAGGGCGGCCACGACGTGGTGCGCCCGGTGCGGCCGGACACGATCGCCAAGTCGCTGGCCATCGGCAACCCGGCGGACGGCCCGTACGTGCTGGACATCGCCCGGCGCACCGGCGGCGCGGTGGAGGACGTCACCGACGAGCAGGTGGTGGACGCGATCAAGCTGCTCGCCCGCACCGAGGGCATCTTCGCGGAGACGGCGGGCGGCGTGACCGTCGGCGTCACCCGCAAACTGATCGACAGCGGCCAGCTGGACCCGGCGCTGACCACGGTCGTCCTCAACACCGGTGACGGCCTGAAGACGCTGGACGCGGTGGCCCCCACGTCCCGCCCCACGGCCGTCATCCGCCCCTCGCTGGACGCCTTCCGCGACGCGGGCCTGGCCTGACGGTCCGGCTCCCACGGCGTATCCCGCATTCCCCGCACGCGTCCCGCATCCCCGCACCCGACGAAGGAACCACCCATGAGCGTCAACGTCCGCATCCCGACGATCCTGCGCACCTACACCGGCGGTCAGGCCGAGGTCACCGCCGAGGGCGCGACCCTGGGCGAGGTGTTGGCCCACCTGGAGCAGAGCCACAACGGCATCAGCGCCCGCGTCCTGGACGACCAGGGCAAGCTGCGCCGCTTCGTCAACGTCTACGTCAACGACGACGACGTCCGCTTCGCGGAGGGCCTGGCGACGCCGACGCCGGACGGCGCGGGCGTCTCCATCATCCCGGCGGTCGCGGGCGGCGCGTAATCCGGCGTCCGTCGCACCCGTGGTCCTCAAGCGGCCCCGCCGGACCGGGTGGGGCCGCTTCGCCGTGGTGGGGGAGCTTCGCCGTGGTGGGGGCGCGTGGCTCCGGCGCGGGCGCCCCGGGTGGCTTCTGGGGGGTGTGCGAGGTGGCTATTCCGCCTGCCGGAAGACGGTAGGGTGGGGCCCTCTCCGCGTCCCGCCCGTCACATCCGTACCGGCATCTTCCGGAAGCACGGTGTGGCGCGACAAGTTGTGCCGGAAAACGCGAAAACCTTTGACCGGTTTGCGCCCGGTATGTCCGGCCGGGAGTGTCCCGGTTTGCAGACCTCTAGGTGCCTATTCCCGATCGGTTCTGCGCGGATTTCTCGTCTGATTGACCTGTTGCACAGGGCGTTCGGACAGATACATTCAGCGGCGGTCGACGCGTTCCGGCGCACACCCCCCCGACCCAGGGGGTGAACTCTGACCCGGGTCCGCGGAGTGCGGACTCGCGCAAAGGGCCAGTAATAGGGGAGTAAGGAATGGCTCAGGGCACCGTCAAGTGGTTCAACGCGGAGAAGGGCTACGGCTTCATCGCGGTCGACGGTGGTGCGGACGTGTTCGTCCACTACAGCGCGATCCAGATGGACGGATACCGCACCCTTGAGGAAGGGCAGCGGGTCGAGTTCGAGATCTCGCAGGGACAGAAGGGCCCGCAGGCGGACATGGTTCGCCTGGGCGCCTGAGCGGCGACCATCACCACCACGCGTCCGAAGGACCCCGCCGGTTACCGGCGGGGTCCTTCCGCGTCCCAGGGGCGCGGGTGCCGCCCGGTGCGGCGTTCGGTCCGGGCCGCCGCCCTGGGCAAGGGGCTGGTCCCGTGCAAGGGGCTGGTCCCGTGCACGGGTCTGACGCTGGCCCGGCCCGGCGCTCGACGCGACCGTAGTCCGCGACGCGCTTGCACTCGAAGGGGGCGAGTGCTAATCATGGGGCTTAGCACTCTGAAGGTGAGAGTGACAAAACGAGGACCGGGTCGGTGAGGCCCGCGGGGCTCGGCGGAAGGAACGCCGGGTGTCGCAGGCCGTCCGTCGCGGGCGCCAGCGCGGTCCGGAGCAATCCACCCCAGTCCGGGAGGACCACTTCACATGGCCAAGATCATCGCGTTCGACGAGGAGGCGCGGCGCGGCCTCGAACGCGGCATGAACCAGCTCGCCGACGCTGTCAAGGTCACGCTGGGCCCCAAGGGCCGCAACGTCGTGCTGGAGAAGAAGTGGGGCGCCCCCACGATCACCAACGACGGTGTCTCCATCGCCAAGGAAATCGAGCTGGAAGACGCCTACGAGAAGATCGGCGCCGAGCTCGTCAAGGAGGTCGCGAAGAAGACGGACGACGTCGCCGGTGACGGCACGACGACCGCGACCGTCCTGGCCCAGGCCCTGGTCCGCGAGGGCCTGCGCAACGTGGCCGCCGGTGCCAACCCGATGGCGCTCAAGCGCGGCATCGAGCGGGCCACCGAGGCCGTGTCCGCCGCCCTGCTGGAGCAGGCCAAGGACGTGGAGACCAAGGAGCAAATCGCCTCCACCGCCTCCATCTCCGCCGCTGACACCCAGATCGGCGAGCTGATCGCCGAGGCCATGGACAAGGTCGGCAAGGAAGGCGTCATCACCGTCGAGGAGTCGCAGACCTTCGGTCTTGAGCTGGAGCTCACCGAGGGCATGCGCTTCGACAAGGGCTACATCTCGGCGTACTTCGCGACCGACATGGAGCGCATGGAGACGGTCTACGACGACCCGTACATCCTCATCGCCAACTCCAAGATCGGCAACGTCAAGGACCTGCTGCCGCTGCTGGAGAAGGTCATGCAGTCGGGCAAGCCGCTGCTGATCATCGCCGAGGATGTCGAGGGCGAGGCGCTGTCCACGCTCGTCGTCAACAAGATCCGCGGCACCTTCAAGTCCGTCGCCGTCAAGGCCCCGGGCTTCGGCGACCGCCGCAAGGCCATGCTCGGTGACATCGCCATCCTCACCGGCGGCCAGGTCATCTCCGAGGAGGTCGGCCTCAAGCTGGAGAACGCCGGTCTGGAGCTGCTGGGCCGCGCCCGCAAGGTCGTCGTCACCAAGGACGAGACCACGATCGTGGACGGCGCTGGCGACAGCGAGCAGGTCCAGGGCCGCGTCAACCAGATCCGTGCCGAGATCGAGAACTCCGACTCGGACTACGACCGCGAGAAGCTCCAGGAGCGGCTGGCGAAGCTGGCCGGCGGCGTGGCCGTCATCAAGGCCGGTGCCGCCACCGAGGTGGAGCTCAAGGAGCGCAAGCACCGCATCGAGGACGCGGTGCGCAACGCGAAGGCCGCCGTCGAGGAGGGCATCGTCGCCGGTGGTGGCGTGGCCCTGCTCCAGGCGTCAGCCGTGTTCGACAAGCTGGAGCTGGAGGGCGACGAGGCCACCGGTGCCGCCGCCGTCAAGCTGGCCCTGGAGGCCCCGCTCAAGCAGATCGCGGTCAACGCCGGTCTTGAGGGCGGCGTCGTGGTCGAGAAGGTGCGCAACGTGCAGGTCGGTCACGGCCTGAACGCCGCCACCGGCGAGTACGTGGACATGATCGCCGAGGGCATCATCGACCCGGCCAAGGTCACGCGCTCCGCGCTGCAGAACGCCGCGTCGATCGCCGCGCTGTTCCTGACGACCGAGGCCGTCATCGCCGACAAGCCGGAGAAGGCCGCGCCCGCCGCCGCCGACCCGACCGGCGGCATGGGCGGCATGGACTTCTGATCCGGCCCCGGCCTGGATCAGCGGTTCGCCCGCGGGGCGGCTCCCTTCCGGGAGCCGCCCTCTCGCGTTTCCGCCCAGGCCCCGCAGCCCCGTTGCTCCACCAGGCGGGGCAGCTGGGGGACCAGCGTGTACATGGCGACGGCTCTGCATGCCCACGGCGTTGACGAAGCCCATCACGTCCTCGTTGAGCGGCCGGATGCCGTGACGGTGCGCACCCCCGCTGGCAGGCCGACTCGTGCTCGGGTCCGAGCGCGGCAAGGCCCCCCTCAGGGCGGCTCATTGTGTGACAAGTCGCACAATGTTAACGGGTGTTCAGGTGTGCGGGGTGGACGGTAGATTCCCGGAAGCCCGAAAACCGGTGGCGTCCGGGTGCGTGATCCGCTCGCTGTGCCACTGGGGACGGAACCCGAGATCCACGCCCCCACAGGACGGACCACCCCCACCGTCATGAGCACGCTCGAAGCCTTCGTCGTTGATCTGAACGACGTCTTCTGGACGTATCTGCTGATCCCGCTCGTCGCTGTCGCGGGCCTGTACTTCACGTTCCGCTCGCGCGGGGCGCAGCTGCGGCTCTTCCCGGACATGCTCCGGGTCTTCAAGGCCAAGACGACCGGTGGGGTGTCCCCCTTCGGCGCGTTCACCATCTCCGCCGCCGCTCGCATCGGTACCGGCAACGTCGCGGGGGTGGCCACGGCCATCACGCTCGGTGGGCCCGGGGCCGTCTTCTGGATGTGGATGATGGCGCTCATCGGCGGCGCGTCGGCGTTCGTCGAGTCGGTGCTCGCGCAGCTGTACAAGGCGCGCGGCAGGCAGCCGGGCACCTACCGGGGCGGTCCGGCGTACTACATGGAGCGGGCACTCGGGAAGCGCTGGCTCGGTGTGCTGTTCGCCGTGCTCATCACGCTGACGTTCGGCTTCGTGCTGACGGCCGTGCAGTCCAACACCATCGCCGTCGCGGTGGACGGCTCGCTGGACGTCGGGGCGGGCTGGTTCTCCCCGGTGCTGGGCATCAGCCTGGCCGCGCTGCTCGCGCTGACCGTCTTCTTCGGCGTCAAGCGGCTGGCGGCCGTGACGAGTGCGCTGGTGCCCGTCATGGCGGGCCTGTACCTGGTGCTCGGTGCCGTGATCGTCGCGCTGAACGCCGACATGGTGCCCGGGATGCTGGCCGACATCGTCGGCGGCGCCTTCGGCTTCCGCGAGGTCGCGGGCGGTGCCATCGGTACGGCGATTCTCCAGGGTGTGCGGCGCGGCATGTTCTCCAACGAGGCGGGCATGGGCTCCTCGCCCAACGCCGCGGCGGCCGCGGAGACCTCGCACCCGGTCAAGCAGGGCCTCGTGCAGACCTTCGGCGTCTACTTCGACACCCTGATCGTGTGCACCATCACGGCGTTCGTCGTGCTCAGCGCCAACCCGACCCTGGGCCAGCGCGGCAGCGCGGACGTCACACAGACCGCGTTCGCCGAGACGCTCGGGGCGTGGGGCGGGCACGCGCTGACGGTCATCGTCTTCCTGCTCGCGTTCAGCTCGATGATCGGCAACTACTACTACGGCGAGTCGAACGTCCGGTTCCTCACCGGCTCCGACCGCGTCATGACCGCCTACCGTGGCGCCGTCCTGCTGTGCGTGGCCCTGGGCGCCATGGGCTCGGTGAAGCTGGTGTGGAGCCTGGGTGACATCACGATGGGCGCCATGGCCATGGTGAACCTGCTGTCGATCCTGCCGCTGTCGGTGATCGCCTTCAAGCTCCTGGCCGACTACCAGGCCCAGCGCCGCGCGGGCCTCGACCCGGTGTTCACCCGCGACCGCATCCCGGGCCTGACCGGCGTCGAGTGCTGGGACCCGGCGGAAACCCCCACCCCGGCCGCCCCCGCACACCAGACCACCCCGGCGGCCGACCGCTGACGGCCGCGAAATGACCCTGCCTGAGGGGTACCCCCGCCGGGGGTGCCCCTCAGGTATGTGTTGCCTCCGCTCTCCAGGGCATTGTGTACACAGTGTCTACTAGCTACACTTTGCCTATGGAAGAGTTGAGGGAACCGGTGCGCGAAGCGCGTGCCCACTTCGGTGATGTCATCGACCGAGCCCTGCGGGACGAGACCACGGTGATCACGCGCAACGGCAAGGAGGTGGCGGCTGTCGTCTCGATGGATTCCTTCCGCAAGTTCCGGCTACTGGAAGACGAAGCCGACCGACGGGCTATCGCCGACTCCGTGGACGAGCCGACCTATAGCTTCGAGGAAGTTCTACGCGAGACGCTGGAACGCCCTGAGTGAAGTACCAGATCCGTTTCACCCAGCGAGCCCGAAATCAGTTGCGAGGGATCAGCAAGACGGTCGCGATGCGCATTCTGCGGAAGCTGACCGAACTGCTCGATGACCCGTATGGCCTGGACACCACTGCCCTGGTCGGTTCTGAGGCCGATGAACGCCGCTTGCGTGTGGGTGACTACCGCGTGGTGTACACCGTGGATGACGGTCGGCTCGTCGTCCAGGTGGTGCGGGTCGGCCATCGCAGCGAGGTGTACCGGGGGCGGTAGCCGGGTCGTGGGGCCGGGTGGGTTGAGACGGCTCCGGCAAGTGGGCCGCATGGCAGGCGTGGGTGTCCGCCGGGTGACGTAGTCCGTGTGGTGGGGCGGGTGGGGTGGGGGGAGGGTTGCGGGTGGGCGGGGTGCACGCCCACGGCTGGTTCGAGGTACGAGGTCCGCATGCAGTCTCTGAGCCCGCTGCTCTCCGGTCAGCAGCAGGAACGTTTTCGCGTCGCGCTGCGGCAGCTCGACGCCCGGGGGGACCGGCCGGTGCTGTGGCTGGGCGGCACCGCCGTGGGATACGTGCTGCTCCAGCTCGTGCTCGTCGTCCCGGGGCTCGGGCTCGGATGGGACGAGACCGTCTACGTCAGCCAGGTGGACCCCCGCCACCCCGCCGCCTACCTCAGCGCCCCCCGGGCGCGGGGCATCAGTTACCTGGTGGCGCCCCTTCTCGCGGTGACGGGCTCCGAGACGGCGCTGCGGCTCTACCTGGCCGCCCTGTCCGGGCTGGCGCTGTTCCTCGCCCTGTGGGTGTGGCGCCACCTGCTGCCGCCGCCGGTGCTGGCCCTCGCCGGCGGGCTGTTCGCCACCTTGTGGATCAGCCTGTTCTACGGACCCCAGGTCATGCCCAACCTGTGGGTGGCCCTCGCGGCGCTCGCCGCCGTCGGCTGCTTCCTGCGTGCCGGTGCCGACGCCGGTGACAGGGGCGCGCTGGTGGGGCTGGGGCTGACCCTCGCCGCCGTCGCGCTGCTGCGCCCGCCGGACGCCGCGTGGCTCGCGCTGCCGCTGGGTGTCGCCGCCCTGGTCGTGCCCGGCTGGCGGCGGGCGCGGCTGCTGGCGGCGCTCGTGCTCGGGCCGCTGGCCGGTGCCGCGCCGTGGGTCGCCGACGCGTACGCGGACTACGGCGGGCTGCTGGCCCGGCTGGAGCGGGCCAGCGAGATCCAGGGCGGCCTGGGCTGGAACCTGGCGTTCGCGGACCAGCTGTACGCGCAGGCGGGGCGGTCGCTGTGTCGGCCGTGCACCATCGGCTGGGAGCAGCCGGTCACCGGCCTGTGGTGGCTGCTGCTGCCGCTGGCCGTCGGCTACGGGCTCGTCGTGGCGCTGCGGGCCCGGGGGGTGCGGCGCCGGTGGCGGGCGCCGGTGGTGCTGGCCACCGCCGTCGGCGGGACGCTGGCGGTGCCGTACCTGTTGCTGATCGACTACGCCGCGCCGCGCTTCCTGCTGCCCACGTACGCGCTGCTGGCCCTGCCCGTCGCCTTCGGCCTGGTGCGGCTGGTCACGGGCGGACGGCGCGGGCTGCGCCCCGTGGTCGCTGGCGTGCTGGTGCTCGCGCTCGCGGCCCACGTGGCGGTGCAGGTGGGCGTGGCGCGGGGTGCGGCGGCGCGCAGCGGTGCGGCGGGGGAGGCGGTCGCCGCGGTGGCGGCAGAGCTGAACCGGGCCGGGGTGCGGACGCCGTGCGTCGTCTCCGGGCACGACGCGGTACGGGTGGCGTACCGGGCGGGGTGCGCGTCGCGGCAGGCATCGGGGCACGACGAGTCGATCACGGTGGCCGGGCTGCGGGGGCTCGCGGAGCGGATGCCGGTGGCGGTGCTGGTGGCGGGCGGTGAGCGGGCGCCGGGGTATGCGCGGGGGTGGCGTGCGGTGCGGCTGCCGTCGTGGGCGTCGTCGCCGTCGTATGGGGCGTACGTGTCGCCTTCGGCGCGGTGAGGTTGCCTGTGGCCCTCCCCCTCGGCGAAACCCCGTAGCGGTGACCCCCGGGACTCCGGGTTTCCCGCTGGGCGGGGGCGTCGCCTCCGGCTGTGGTGCTCAGGCTCCGGAGGGGCTGGAGTGCGGGGCGGGGGGCCAGGGCGGGCGCAGGTCCGCGGGGACGGCGGTGATGGCTTCGCCGGGGGTGGGGAAGCAGCGGAACAGGTGCCGGGTGCCGGTGAGGGCGAACAGCTCCATGATGCGGCTGCCCACCCCGGCGAGCAGCAGTGAGCCGTTCAGACGGCGGCACAGCCAGTTCACCGAGAGCAGGCAGTTCAGGCCGCGGGAGTCGCAGAAGGACAGCGCGGTGAGGTCCAGGAGCAGGTGGTGGCGGCCGTCGTCCACCAGATCGCCGGCGCGGCGCAGGAGCTGCTGCTCGGTGGAGACGTCGAGCTTGCCCGCGACGCGCAGCATCGCACAGCCCTCGGTGCGGACGACGTCCGTGAGGGTCAGTCGGTCGGTGTCGCTCAGCACCATCGGCTCCGTTACTGGATACGTGTTCGCACCCCCAAGCTAACCCGCGGGCGCGACGGCCGCCGACGCCAGCCCGGTGTGACAGGGGACGTCGGCCCACACGCGTTTGCCCGGGCCGTGGGGTTCGACGCCCCAGCGGCTGGCGAGGCGTTCGAGTATCTGCAGGCCCAGCCCGCCGGTGCCGGAGGTGACGTCGGGTGTGCGGCGCACCGGGGGCAGCGGGCTGGCGTCGGCCACGGCGACCTCCACGCCATGGCCGGACGGGCGCAGGCGCAGGCAGGCATCGCTGTCGGCGTGCCGGTGGGCGTTGGTGACCATTTCCGTGACCAGGAGCACCACGACGTCCACCCCCTCGGTGTCGCAGCCCCACCGGCGCAGTGTTGCCCGCACCAGGTCCCGGGCCCGGGCGAAGGCACCGGGTGCCCGGGGAACGTCCCAGGTGAGGACGGGCGCTTCGGACGCGGGTTTCATTCCGCAGCCCCCCTTCCGCGTGGAGTGTGCTTGTGGTTGCGGCTTCCCGGCGCTGGGGGCGGCAAACCGGGGGAGGAGGGCGGGAGCGGTGTGCGGAGGGTGGGAGCGGCGCGCGGGAGGAAGAGGGGACGGGGGCCGGGGTTGGGGCGCGAAGCAGGGGGTCGGGTGTGCGGCGTGGACGGCCGCTGCAATTATTCGCTTGCGGCAAGTATCCTCCTTGCCGCAAGCGCGTCGGCAGGCGTCGGCGTCCAGGGATATCGGAGGTGGGGGCTGTGACGGAGACCGTCGGCGTGCCCGATCCGGACGAGCTCGCGGTGCGGGTCGCCGCGAGCCGGATGCCGGGCCTGGACGCGGAGGTGACCGCGCCCGGTGACGCCACGGAGCGGCTGTCCGAGGTGCCCGTGCCCGAGCTGCCCGTGCCCGAGGCACCTGTGCCCGAAGTGCTGCTGGTCGAGGACGACGACGGCGACGCGCTGCTGGTCGAGGAGCTGCTGCTGGACAGCGGCGTCACCGTGCGGCTCAGCCGGGCCCGCTCGCTCGCCGACGCCAAGGCCGTGCTCGTTGACGTCCCCGAGCCGCACTGTGTGCTGCTGGACCTGCACCTGCCGGACGG
The DNA here is from genome assembly GCF_019303495.1 of Streptomyces sp. JJ66. Lineage (GTDB taxonomy): Bacteria > Actinomycetota > Actinomycetes > Streptomycetales > Streptomycetaceae > Streptomyces. The sequence goes on from NZ_JAEVFI010000023.1 coordinate 27,480, forward strand.
GCAGGGCGTGGACGTCGTGCAGCAGATGCTCGGGCTCGCGCCGCGCGCGGCGGTGGTGGTGCTGACCGGCCTGGCCGAGGAGGACGCCGGGCTGGCCGCGGTCACCGCGGGCGCCCAGGACTACCTGGTCAAGGGCCTGTTCGAGCCCGCGCTGCTGGGCCGCGCGATCCGCTACGCCATCCAGCGCCGGCAAATAGAACAGGCGACGGCCGCCCTCCAGGCCAGCCAGCTGCGGGCGCAGGAGAACCGGCGGCTGGAGCGCGGTCTGCTCCCGTCTCCGCTGCTGCGCAGCCGCGCGGTGGACGTGGTGGCCCGCTACGAGCCGGGCCGTGAGCAGGCGCTGCTGGGCGGCGACTTCTACGACGTGGTCGCCACCGCCGACGGCACCGTGCACGCGGTGATCGGCGACGTCTCCGGGCACGGGCCGGACGAGGCGGCGCTCGGAGTGTGCCTGCGGGTGGCGTGGCGCTCGTTCACGCTGGCCGGGGCGAGCGGGCCTGAGGTGCTGCGGCTGATGCAGGAGCTGTTGGTCGCCGAGCGGACGCGGCCGGAGATCTTCGCCACCGTCACCACCGTCGAGCTGGCGCCCGCCCGGGGCACGGCGCGGGTGATCCGGGCCGGGCACCCGCCGCTGTTCCTGCGGGACGCGGACCGGGGCGCCGTGGAGCTGCTGGACCCGGACACCGGTCCCGCGCTCGGCCTGCTGCCCGAGGAGCTGGCGGTCTGGCCCGTGCGGGAGCGACCGCTGCCGTCCGCCGGGGCGCTGGTGCTGTTCACCGACGGCCTGTTCGAGGGCCGGTGCGGGCCGCGCGGCGAGCGGCTGGGCGAGCTCGGTCTGCTGGAGCTGGCCCGCGACCTGGCGGGGCTGCCCGGCGCCGAGTTCGTGCCCGCCCTGATCCACCGCACCCGCTCACTGTCCGAGGAGCACGGCGGGCACAGCGATGACATAGCCGTCGTCCACCTGGAATGGAAGCCCAGCGCGTGAGCGATCCCCGCACCGGCCCGAGACTGACGGTCCAGGGCTGGCTGTATCTGTTCGTCACCACCATCGTGGTGCTCGTCGTCGCGTGTGCCGTCGCCGGCGCGCTGCTGCTGGAGCGCGGCAACGATCAGGCCGAGGACCTGGTGCATCGTGCCCAGCCTGCCCAGACCGAGACCTACCGGCTCCAGAAGGCGCTGCTGGACCAGGAGAGGGGGTTGCGCGGCTACGTCATCAGCCGCGACGAAGCCTGGCTGGAGCCCTACACGGCGGGCGCGGAAGACGAGGACGCTGCCCTGGAGCGGCTGCGCCCGGTGCTGGCGGACTACCCCACGCTGCGGGAGGACCTGGCCGAGATCGAGCGCCAGGCCGCCACCTGGCGCGAGGACCACGCCGAGCCGCTGATTGCGCAGGTGGAGGCGGGCGCCGTCTACACCGAGACGGACGAGGAACTGAGCGCCAGCAAGCAGGCGTTCGACCGGCTGCGGGACGTGTTCAGTCTCCAGGAGGAGCATCTGCTCGCCACGCGCGAGGAGGCGGTCACCGAGATGGAGGCCACCGACACCACGCACGCCTGGCTGTTCGCCGGCATGCTGGCGGCGTTCCTCGCGATCGCCGTGGGGCTGGCGTTCCTGCTGCGCCTGGCCGTACTGCGCCCGCTGCGGGCCCTGCGCACCGCCGTGCAGCGGGTGGCTGACGGCGAGGTGACGTACCACATTCCGGCCACCGGCCCCGCGGACCTGCGCGCGGTGGGCGGGGCGGTGGAGGCGATGCGCGAGCACATCGTCGCCGAGCTGGACGCCGCCCGGGCGCGTGAGACGCTGCTGGAGCGGCAGGCCGAGGAGCTGGACCGGCACACCACCGAGCTGGAGCGGTCCAACGCGGAGCTGGAGCAGTTCGCCTACGTCGCCTCGCATGATCTTCAGGAGCCGCTGCGCAAGGTGGCCTCGTTCTGCCAGCTGCTGGACAAGCGGTACGGGCAGCAGCTGGACGAGCGCGGCAAGCAGTACATCGACTTCGCCGTGGACGGTGCCAAGCGCATGCAGGTGCTGATCAACGACCTGCTGACGTTCTCCCGCGTCGGCCGCCTGCACGACGCGCGCGAACCCGTGCCGCTGGACGCCGTGCTGGACCGCGCGCTGGCCAACCTCGGCTCCGCCATCGAGGAGAGCGGCGCCGTGGTGGAGCGGCCCGAGCGGCTTCCGCGGATCACTGGGGACCCGACCCTGCTCACCATGCTGTGGCAGAACCTCGTCGGCAACGCGGTGAAGTTCCGGCGCCCTGAGCTGGCGCCGGAGATCCGCGTCACGGTGGAGGAGAAGGACGACGGCTCCGGCTGGCAGCTGTGCGTCGCTGACAACGGCATCGGGGTGCCGGAGGAGTTCGCTGAGAAGGTGTTCGTCATCTTCCAGCGGCTCCACGGCCGTGACGCTTACGCGGGCACCGGGATCGGGCTCGCGCTGTGCAAGAAGATCGTCGAGCACCACGGTGGGACGATCTGGCTTGAGACCGTGCACACCGGCGGCACCCGGGTGTGTTTCGCGCTTCCGTCCGAAGGGACCACCGTATGACCACCGAACCCGGCCATGAGCCCATCGAGGTGCTGCTCGTCGAGGACGATCCCGGCGACGAGCTGATGACCCGCGAGGCGTTCGAGGACAACAAGATCGGCAACATCCTGCACGTGGTGCGGGACGGGGAGGAGGCACTGGACTTCCTCTACCGGCGCGGCCCGTACGCCGACGCGCCGCGCCCTGACCTGATCCTGCTCGACCTAAACCTGCCCAAGTACGACGGGCGGCAGGTGCTGGAGCGGATCAAGGCCGACGAGGACCTGGGGCACATCCCGGTGGTGGTGCTCACCACGTCCTCGGCGGAGGAGGACATCCTGCGCAGCTACCGGCTGCACGCGAGCGCGTACGTCACCAAGCCGGTGGACCTGGAGCAGTTCATCGCCGCGATCCGCAAGATCGACGAGTTCTTCGTCACGGTGGTGCGCCTCCCGCGCGGGTGAGTGGCGGGCGCTCCCCCCCCGGACGTTTCGGCGGCGCTTCCTGGCTCCAGGACCGGGGGCTGGTCACTCGTTCGGGTCGGTCACCCGTTTCAGGGAGGTGCGAAGTGGGGCACTCGTATCGTCGGGTGGGCTTCACCCGCCGTTCGTTGCTGGACAGCAAATGTTGTCGCCCGATGTAAGATCGTCGGCGTCTTGACCGCCCCTTCCGGACAGCCCCCGGCTTGCCGGTCGGCTTGGACGGGAGCAACCGTGGAGAGAACCAGCGTCGTGGAGCGAGCCCTGCGTGCCGCCGAACCGCATCTGCTGCTCGACGTCGTCACCGCCGCCCTGCGCGAGCAGTACGGCGCCGACCGCGTCGATCTGCGCCTCGCCGACTACGGCCTGATCTCGCTCCAGTCCGTGTCCACCCTGCCGCTGGACGCGGAAGGGGTCAGCATCCACGGCAGTCCGCAGGGACGCGCGTTCGGCGCGCAGGCGCCGCACGTCGTCAGTCTCCCGAACAGCCCCACCGTCATCGTGCACCTGCCGGTCACCGCGCGCGGCGACCGGATGGGCGTACTGTCCGTCACCATGCCGCGCGAACGGTTCGACCAGTCGGTGCTGCCGGAGATGGCGCACGTGTGCGCGGCGCTGGGGCACGAGATCCTCGTCGCCGACCGCGACACCGACCTGTACAAGCTGGCCCGGCGCGCCTCACGGCTCACCCTGGCCGCCGAGATGCAGTGGCAGCTGCTGCCCGGAGGCGCCCTCTCCCGCCCGGAATTCGCCCTCGGCGCCCACCTGGAACCGGCGTACGCCATCTTCGGCGACAACTACGACTGGTCCTGCTCGTCCGACCACCTCACCCTCACCGTCACCAACGGCATGGGCTCGGGCATAGAGGCCGCGCTGCTCACCAACCTCACCATCAACGCCCTGCGCAACGCCCGCCGCGCCGGGACCAGCCTGGCCGACCAGGCTGCCCTCGCCGACCAGGCCGTCTACGCCCAGTACCGGGGCAGCGCCTACGTCTCCGTGCTGCTGCTGCGCTTCGACCTGGCCACGGGCGAGGTGGAGGCCGTGGACGCGGGCTCTCCGCGCCTGTGGCGGCAGCGGGACGCGGTCGTCGAGCACGTCGGGTTCGACGCGCAGCTCCCGCTCGGCATGTTCGAGGACACCGTCTACACCGCCGAGCGGTTCCGCGTCGAGCCGGGTGACCGCCTGCTGATCAGCAGTGACGGCGTCTACAACACCAAGTCGGCGAGCGGCGAGCTGTACGGCGAACGGGCGCTGGCCCGCGCGCTGGCCGCGTCCCGCCTGCTGCCGCCCACCCAGGTCCCCAGTGCGGTCCTGCGCGAACTGGCGGCCTACCGTGGCGAGACACCGCTGGACGACGACGCCCTCGTCCTCTGCCTCGACTGGCACGGCCGCCCGGGCGCCACCCCCGCCTGACCCCCCGCCCACTTGGCCCCTGGCCCTGGTCACCACAATGGCCCCGCATTCCTCCCGCTTCGCTGGGCAAGCGCGAGAAGTGAGCGTGCAGGCGACCACAAGGGGGCCTCTGGGTGGAGAGGCAGCAGCAACACCAGACCACACCCGACGGGGACGTGCGCCGCGCCGCCGCGGCACTCGTCAGGCTATGGGAGTGCGCCGAGACGGCCGAGGGAGAGGCGCTGCCCCGGGCCCAGCGGCGCGCGCTGGCGGTCGTCGGCGCGGCCGAGCGGATCTCGCCCCGCGTGCTGGGCGAACGGCTGAACGCGGCGGCCTCCTCGGTGAGCCGCCTGTGCACCCGGCTGGAGAGCGCCGGTCTGCTGGTGCGCTCCCAGCCCTCCGGCGACCAGCGGCGGACCGCCTACTCGCTGACGGCGGCGGGACGCCGTGCGCTGGCGGAGGTGAGGGCCCGGCGGCTGACCGTACTGACCACGGCCCTGCACGCGGGCGACGCCACCACCAGCCGCGAGCTGACGTCCGCCTTCCGCCACGTGCACCGGTCCCTGACCGCCCTCCTGACCCGTGGCCGCTGTGAGCAGCACCTGCGCCAGGAGTGAGGACGCCTCCGGGCGGGCGCGCAGCCCGCAGGCAGCGCCGGGCGGGTCGGGGTGTGCGGGGCGGGGTGTGCGGGGGCGGGATGGTGCGCCCCCGCCCGGGGCCGGGCACCACCGCGCCGGACGGGGGTGCGGGTGAGCGCGGCATCGCCCGGGGCGCTGCGTCGCGGCTGGCCAGGGCTGGTGAGGCAAAACGAGGCGGGCTGGGCCTCGGCGCCTACGCCGAGCGTATGGCCGGGCCGCCGGACTGGCCGCCCTGAGCCGCCGTGGGGCCGAAGCCGGCGGCGGCCTGGAAGCCGGTGAGGCCCGTGACGAGGGCCTTGCGCGCGGAGGGGGGCATCGCCGATATCACCTGCACCAGCACCTCCTCACGCTGTGCCCGCAGGTCCCGCAGATAGTCCCGGCCCGGCGGCGTCAGCAGCAGCTCCAGCTCGCGCCGGCTCACCGGGCTGGGGGCACGCTCGACGAAGCCGACAGCCTCCAGCCGGTCGCACAGGCGGCTCACCGACGACGGCGCCGAGCCCAGCAGCGAGGCCAGTGTGCGCAGGTTGATGCCCTCGTCGCGCTCCAGGATGTAGAGCACCCGCAGCTGCGACGCGGACACCGGGGCGGAGGAGACGGCATCCCGGCCCCGCTCCCACAGCAGTTCGAGCAGCTCGATGACCTCGCACGCGGCCTCGGCGGCCTCGCCCGCCTCGCGATGGGGGGGAACGGAATTCACGGTCATGACTGCGACACTCCGATCAGCGTTACCCGAGCCGACCTGTCCCTCACCCTGCCGCTCGGCCTCCCGCACCACCCTAACCGCGCGGGCGGCGAGTGCCGATGGGGTGGTGCGGCAGCCGACCCTTTCGGGGCGCCCGGGGCGCGGGGCACGGGCCCTGCCCGGGCGGTCCGCAGGCGGGGTCGGTCGGCTCCGAGGGGGACGGGGCTCCGAGCGGGACGGGCTCCGGGCGGGACGGGGCTCCGGGCGGGACGGTCTACGAAGAGACGATCTTGCGCACGTTCTCCACCCGGCCGCAGTCCGCTGCCAGCTGCTCCTCGCGTGCGGCGGCGAACGCCTCGCCGAGCTGCGCTCTGCGGTCGTCGGCGACCTGCTCGCGGGCGTCGTTGAGCAGCGTGCGCTCCTCCTCGTCGAGGTGGTGGTTCACGGCGGTGACGAGCTCCTCCAGCTTCTCGTCCCACTCGGCGGAGCCGATCTCCCCGACCTCCAGCAGCGCCAGCAGGGCCTCGTTGCCCTCCTCGTGCTCCTCGACGCCGTGCTCGACTTCGTCGTCGTCCACCTTCTTGTACCGGCGCAGCGCCGGGTAGACCTTCTGTTCCTCGGCCTCCGCGTGCGCGACGAGCAGCGCGGAGAGTTCCTTCAGTGCCGCCCCCCGGTCCGCGTCCACGCTGCGCATCCGGCGGAACAGCTCCTCCATCCTGCGGTGGTCGCGCAGGATCAGATCGACGACATCGGTGCTGGTGGGTGACACGCGGGTGCCTCCTCGGTCGGTCGTTCCACGGTCTCGTGCTGCGACGAATACCCCGTACCGCCGTCGTCAGACGTGGCGGAAAGGGGGAAGTGAAGCTTGCGCCGTGACAACAATTGCGGGTAGGAAGGATCATGTCACGTCAGCCCAACGGGAAGGAGGCCCCATGAGCACGGCGACCACCAGCGGCGCCACCACGGTCACCGCGGCCCACGCCACCACCGCGATCACCCCCGCCGTCGTCCCCGCCGCCCCGCCGCTGCCGCACGTGGACGATCCGTCCGCGGTGAGCCCCGCGGACGCCCGGGAGATGTCCAGGCACTTCTTCGCCCGCCTCCGCGTCCTGGAGGAGGGCACCCACGAGTACCAGTACGTCCGCAACACGCTGATAGAGCTGAACCTGGCCCTGGTCCGCTTCGCGGCCCGCCGGTTCCGCAACAGCACGGATTCCATGGAAGACGTCGTCCAGGTCGGCACCATCGGCCTGATCAAGGCGATCGACCGCTTCGACCTCGGCCGCGAGGTGGAGTTCCCCACCTTCGCCGTGCCCTACATCGTCGGCGAGATCAAACGGTTCTTCCGCGACACCAGCTGGTCCGTGCACGTCCCGAGGCGGCTCCAGGAGCTGCGCATCGACCTCGCGCGCGCCAACGACCAGCTCTCCACCCGCCTGCACCGCGCGCCCACACCGCAGGAACTCGCCGAGCACATGGGCCTGAGCGTGGACGAGGTGATCGAGGGCATCGTCGCCAGCAACGGCTACTCCGCCGGTTCCCTCGACACCCCGGCGACCGACAGCGACACCGGCGCACAGCAGTCGTACGCCGAACGCATCGGCGACGAGGACCCGGCGCTGGAGGCCGTCGAGAACCTGCACACCCTCGCCCCGCTGCTGGAACAGCTCGACGAGCGTGAACGCGCCATCATCAACATGCGCTTCGGCGCGGAGATGACGCAGGCTGAGATCGGCGCCGAGCTGGGCATCTCCCAGATGCACGTCTCCCGGCTGCTGTCCCGCCTGCTCAGCCGCCTCCGCCGCGAGATGCTGGCCTGAACACGGGGTGCTCCCCGCCAGCCGCCCGCGCTGGCGGGGAACACCGTCCCCCAGCACCTTCCGTCCGGCGGCGCTGAGCCGCCGGGCTCCCGGCGCAACGCTGCCCCGTGGGCCAAAGCGGGGCGGCGCCACCGGTAGGGGGATCACTCCCGGGGTGGTTTCGGGGTACCACTGGGGCATGACGACCATGCGGGAAACGTCCGGCGCGGGACTGCCGCTGCCGCTGCCGGAGGCGGAGTACCTGGCGGGCCTGCCCAAGGCCACCGTCTACGCCTGCTGCTTCTTCACCGACGTGCGCGGCCGGGCACTCGGGCTGCGCTCGGTGTTCACCGAACGGGCGTGGCAGCTACCGGGCGGCAACCTGGACGCGGGCGAGGACCCGTTCCAGACCGCCGTGCGCGAGACGTACGAGGAGACGGGCCTGCGCGTCACCGGACCGCGCCCCCTGCTGCTCCTCCACTACGTCCGGGGCGACACCGCGCGGGCACCCCTCGCCAAGGTGGGCTTCTGCTTCGACGGCGGCACGCTGAGGGACGACCAGCTCGCCGCCATCCGCCTCGACCCCGGGGAGCACGACCACTGGGCCGTCGAGGACTGGCCGGTCTGGGAGCGCCTGCTGGAACCGGAGAACTACCGGCGCCTGGCGGCGATGGCCGAGGCACGCCGCACCGGCCGCACCGGCCTGCTGGTCACCGAACCCGGCGCGGGCGGAGGCCGATGACGCGGCACGGCGGTGACACGGGACGCCGGTGACGGCGGCGTGCCCACGGTCACCGAACTTCAGGGGGCCGGTTGGGGGCCCGCGCTAGCCGTGCGGGCCAGGGCGGTGCGCAGGTGGCCGCCTGCGTCGGTCAGCAGGCGGGCGGCCTCGTTGGCGTCCACCGGGGTGAGGAGGGTGAGGATCGCGGGCTTGACCTCGCCGCCGGTGGCCGTGAGGGCTGCCTCCACGTCCGCCTGCGCCGCGCCCGTGGCCAGCGCGACGATGCGGCGTGCGCGGGCGTGCAGCTTGGCGTTGGAGGCGCGGACATCGACCATCAGGTTCCCGTAGGTCTTGCCGAGCCGGATCATGGTGATCGTCGAGATCATGTTGAGCACCAGCTTCTGGGCCGTGCCCGCCTTCAGCCGGGTCGAGCCCGTGATCACCTCAGGGCCGGTGACGACCTCGATCCGGTGCTCGGCCGCAGCCCCCAGCGGCGACCCCGCGTTGCCGGCGAGGCCGATGGTCAGCGCGCCCAGCCGCCGGGCGTGCTCGACGGCGCCGATGGCGTAGGGCGTGCGCCCGGAGGCGGAGACGCCGACGACGGTGTCGGCGGGCGTCAGGCCCAGCTCGTCCAGGTCGGCGGCGGCCAGCCCGGCGTCGTCCTCGGCCCCCTCGACGGCCGTGACCAGCGCCGACGGGCCGCCCGCGACCAGGCCCACCACCGTGCCCGGGGCGGTGTTGAACGTCGGCGGGCACTCGCTGGCGTCCAGCACGCCCAGCCGCCCGGCGGTGCCCGCGCCCGCGTAGACCAGGCGTCCGCCGTCGGCCATGCGCGGCGCGGCGGCGTCGATCGCGGCGGCCAGTTGCGGCAGGCACGCGGCCACGGCGGCCGGGACGGTGGCGTCCTCGGCGTTCATCAGCGTGGCCAGCTCCAGCGTCGGCAGCCGGTCGATCCCGGCCAGCTCCGGCCGGTACGCCTCGGTGGCCAGCGCGTCGAGGTCGGGGCGCGGCTCGCGGGGTGCGGTCATGCGGGGTGGGCTCTCCGTGTCGTCGTACGGGGTGCGGCCACCGTCGTCGCCCCGCGCTCGACGGCGGTGCGCGGCGGGTCGATCACGTCCACGGTACGCCCGGAGGGGGTGATCGCCACGGCATGTCGCCGGGGTACCGGTCCGCAGCCGCGCTGGTGCGCGCGGCCGGGTTCGGGCCGACGCGGGCGGAGGCGGTGCCGCCATCGACGCGGCGTGCGGCGGCCCGCGCGGTGCCGGAAGCCTCCGCCTGCCCCGGGCCGCGACGGCGGCCACCGCCCCGGGCACGTGAATGGTCCGCGCTCCGGGGCACGCCAAGGGTCCGCGCGCTCCGGGGCACGCGGGATGCGGTGCAATGGGGGCATGGACGCGCACGACTCCCCGAACGACCCGAACCAACCCGGCGCCCCTGAACCCGGCGGCGTGCCCGGCCCCGAGGGCGTGCCCGGCCCCGAGGACGCGCTGGAGGCCGCCCTGCACACCGCGCGGGCGCTGATCCTCGCCGACCTCACCGCCCGCGACGCGGCCGGAGCCGACACCGTCTCGCTCGTCGAGGAAGCCGTCGCGCACCGCCGCTGGTGGGTCGCGCAGTGGCCCGAAGGCACCGCGTTCGTGCCCGGGCTCGTCGCGCAGGACGTGCAGGACGCCCTGCTGGAGCGCTACGGACGCTGGCCGCTGTGCCCGCTGTGCCCGGACGCCGAACCGCACGCCCTGGACGTCGAGCCCGAACTCGGCGCGGACCCGCACTGGGTGTGCTCGCGCAGCGGCACCGTCGTCGCCCCCGTCGGCGGCCTGGGGACGCGCGCGTGACGCTCTACATCGACCCGCCCACCTGGCCCGGGCACGGCCGCCTGTGGTCGCACCTGATCAGCGACGTCTCCTTCGCCGAATTGCACGCCTTCGCCGCCGAACTCGGTGCCCCGCCGCGCGCGTTCGACCGGGACCACTACGACATTCTGTCCAGCCGCTACGCCGACGCCGTGACCCTGGGTGCGGTGGAGACCACCAGCCGCGAACTCGTCCGCCTGCTCAACGCCGCCGGCCTGCGCCGCCCCAAGGGCCGCCCGGCCCGGTAGCGCCCGTCCGCCGGGCCACACCCGCCTCAGCACGCGTCCGCTCAGCACGCGTCCGCTCAGCACGCCCCCGCCTGCTGCACGCGCGGCCACGTCTGCTCGGCCTCCAGCGCGAACGCCACCTCCAGCAGCGTGCGTTCGTCACCGGGGCGGGCGGAGACCATGACGCCGATGGGCAGCCCGTCGTCGGTCGTCGCCTGTGCCGGGACGGAGATCGCCGGGGTGCCGACGACGTTGTTCAGCGGCGTGAACGCCACGTACCGCAGCGTGCGTTCCATCAGCGTCCCGTACGGCACGGCCGGGCTCAGGTGGCCCAGCACCGGCGTCGTGGTGGCCAGCACGGGGGAGAGCATGACGTCCAGCCCGCGGAAGGCGGCGGCCAGCGCGAACCGCGAGCGGCGCAGCCTGCGCAGCGCCCCCGGTGTGCTGGCCACGTGCCGCAGGTAGTGGGCGCGCAGGCCCCGGCTCAGCCCGTCCATGCGGCGCCGGTCGAAGTCGCGGCCCAGCGTCCGGCCGGTCGCCCCGGCGAGGTAGGCCAGCAGGCCCCAGTAGAGGAGGAAGTCCCCGGCGAACCGCTCATCCAGCGCGATCGTCACCGGCTCCACGGTGTGGCCCAGCTTCTCCAGCGTCGCCGCGGTGTCCGCGACAGCGGCCCGGGTGGCGGCGTCCGTCGTCACCCCCGCCGGTGAGTCCAGCAGCAGGCCGACCCGCAGACGGCGGCGCTCGTCCGGACCCGCCACCCGCCCCAGCGGCGGCAGGCGCGGGTTACGCCAGTACGCCTCGGCGGCGGCGAAGAACGCGGCGGTGTCCCGCACCGTGCGGCTGACGACGCCGTCGGTGACGATGTCGATCGGCAGCCTGCGGCCCAGCGCGTTCGGCACCACCCGCCCCCGCGTCGGCTTCAGCCCCACCAGCCCGCAGCAGGCGGCCGGGATGCGGATCGACCCGCCGCCGTCGTTGGCGTGGGCGAGGGGCACCGCGCCCGCCGCCACCAGCGCCGCGCTGCCCCCGGTCGAACCGCCCGCCGAGAACGCCGTGTTCCACGGGTTGCGCACGGGCGCGGCGCGCTCGTACTCGGTGGTGGCGTTGAACCCGAACTCCGGCAGCCGCGTCTTGCCCAGCACCGTCACTCCGGTGCTGAGCAGCTGCCGCGTGAACGCCGCGTGCCGCTTGGCCGGGCGGGGCGTGAAGGCGGCGCTGCCGTGCCCGGTGGGCAGGCCCAGGTAGTCGGTGTTGTCCTTGACGAGGCTCGGCACGCCCGCGAACACGCCGCCCGCGCCGTCCGGGGCCAGGGCGGGTCCGTCCGTCCACACCCGCACCGCGTTCAGGTGCTCGTCGGCCGCCCGTATCCGCTCCGCCGCCGCCCGCGCGACGTCGGCGGCGCTCACCTCACCCCGGCGTATCGCCTCGGCTACCCCGACGGCGTCCCGCTCCCCGAGCGCGTCGTCCCCGAACACGTGCACCGTCGTGGGCCTGGTGGGGCTGGCCATCCGCTGTACCTCCGCACTCGCTCCTGCTTCCGGTCCCCGCCCGGTCATCATGGCCTACCGGCCGGTACAGCGGGAGCGGTTCGGCAATGCCACCTGGCGCGGGGGCCTTCGGGCTCGGGCACGCTGTGGACACGGGCCGGGGTGGGGGCCGGTCGGGCGCGGTGTGGCCGTGAGCGGACGGCGGGGTCAGGGGCGGCGGCCGGTGAGGGCGATGAGGCGGTCCTGGGCGGAGGCGTCGCCGGGGACGTCGATAGGCGCGGCGAACAGGCCGGAGTCCTGCCACTCCGGGATGCGCGCGGCGAACCGCTCGTGGAGCGCGGCGGCCAGCTCCGGGTCGATCCGGTCCCCGGACCCGATGCCCCGGGCGACGTCCCAGCCGTGCACGGCCAGGTCGAGTGTCATCTGCCAGGCGTACTCGTCGGCCGGGGCGGGGCCGCCCGAGGTGTGCACCGTGCCCGTCAGCGCTCCGGGCCGGTGGAACGCGGGCCGGGACGCGGACGCCGCCCGCGCCCACGCGCCTACCGGGTCGCTCCCGAGCACGTCCCCGTCGTACCGGTCGCCGACCTCCGCGAGCGTCGCCCCGCGCAGCAGCCACGGCGCCCACAGGTGCTCGCTCGTCAGGTGGCCCACGACGTCCCGCACACTCCACTCGGTGGCCGGTGTCGCGGCCGTCCACTGGTCTTCCCCCACCTGGTGCACCCGCTCGTCGAACGCCCGCAGGGCCCGGTCAAACGCCTCAAGCAGTTCCATACCCATGAGGTTGGCACTTGGGGGGCCGGCCCACCGTGGCCGAAACACCCCTCCGGCGCGACTCCCGCCCCTTCTCTCCCGAACTGGGGGAGGCAGGCGCCGCCGCGCGTACGTCGCTGATCGGTGGCGTCGGCAGGCGTCAGGCGGGGTGGCCCAGCAGGCGGAGTTCGGTGGTGAGGTTGTGGCGGGCCGGGGCTTCCCAGTGGGTGGTGCCGTGGGGGGTGCGGAAGAGGCGGGGGAGGGCGAGGAGGTGGCGCAGGACGTCGGCGCGGCCTGCGGCGAAGGTGGCGTCGGGGACGAAGGCGTACTCGGCGCGGACGGCGGCGGCGTAGGCCGCGTAGGCGTCCGGGGAGCCCGCCAGCACCGCGAGGTCGGCGTCGCACAGCACCTCGCCGTTGGTGTCGCCCCGGGCCGGGTCGTGGGTGACGGTGAGGCGGACGAGGCGGGAGACCTCCGCCGTGCGGTCCGCGCGCACGCCCGCTTCGGGCAGGGCGCGCTCGGCCAGTGCGGCGCTGCGTTCCTCGTTCTCGCTGCGGTCCGGGCGGTAGACGGCGTCGTGGAACCAGGCGGCGAGGCGCACGGCGTCGGGGTCGGTGGCGTGACCGGCGAGTTCGTCCACGCGGTCGAGGACGGCGGCGAGGTGCTCGGTGGTGTGGTAGCGGCGCTGCGGTTCGGCCCAGCGGGCCAGCAGGTCGCGGCCGTAGGGCTCGGGGTCAGGGGCGGGGCTGGGACCGGGACCGGGGCTGGGCGTGGCGTCGCGGGCGCGGGTGAGCAGGGCGTGCCAGCGGGCGAGGAGCGCGGGGTCGGGGCAGGGGGTGGCGGCCATGGGGCCATTGTGGACGCGGGCTTGGGGGGGGCGGGGCCGGGGTGCCCCACCCCACCCCGGCCAGGAGCATTACGATGATCGCTGTCTGAACCAGGCCCGGCAGCTCCGCGAAGCCGCGCACCAGCTACGCCACGGCCTCACGGTCGGCACCAATGCCCCGGACACGGTGGCCGCCGCTGAGAAGACGCAGGTTGGGGCCGGTGACGGCGATGTCCGGTACGGTGCTGCCCGGGCCGGCCTCCTCCTTCAGCCTCCTTCAGCGTGCAGGCGTCAATGCGTGTCGCGCCAGCTCGCGAGGACGGACCGCACGGCGCTGGAGACCTGCTGCTGTCCCGCAAGGTCGGCCCATAGGTGTGCGTCGTGTTCGGTGACCTTGACCGTGTCGTTCTCGTGCGTCGTTGCCATGAAGTTGAACTGGCGGGTCTGATTGCCGTTCCTGGAGAGATAGTCGAAGTGTCCGAGGTAGGCGCCGATTGTGGCCACCGTAAGTCCGGTCTCCTCGGTGACTTCCCGGCGCAGGGCCTCGGTCAGGCTCTCGCCTGCTTCGACGCCACCGGAAGGGAGTTCCCACAGTCCGCCGAGGTAGTCGTCGGCGCTGCGGTGCAGCAGCAGGACCCTGCCTTTGGCGTTGGGGATGACGGCGCCGACGACGTGCTTGGTGATGCCGTGGATGTCGGCGGCGTGAATGAGGCCGCCCATGAGGTCGGCGTCAACGGGTGTGTTCACTTCAACAGGTCCTTGTGGTGTTCGGTGACTTTGATGATGGCCGTGGTGTACGCCTCGGCGAGGGGGAGGTTGTGGCCGCGGTGCCAGACCGGAAGTTTCACCGTGCTGTCGTGCACGCGTCGGGCGGTGGCGAAGTTTTCGGCGGCGGGGCTCGGTGGTCAGCGTAGCCAGGGAGGAGGGCTCCGGGCGCGCGGAACAGCTGGTGGTCGCTGAGGGGGCGGGTGGAGCCGGGCAGCTCGATCTCGCTGGCGCCCTCGGCGTGGACGGCCTCGATGAACCGTTCGACGGGCAGTCCGGCGAGCCGTGGCGGGTCATAGCGTAGCGGCAGCGCGTACCAGGCCGGACCGGCGTGGGACGCCGGGTGCGGTACGTCGATACCCGGCACGCCGCGCAGAGCCCGCCGCATCCGGGTGGCAACGGCTTCTCGTCCGGCCAGATAGCCCTTCAGACGCGGAAGCTGGGCGTGCGCCAGCGCGGCCGCTAGCGGGTGGATACGCAGCTTGAGGCCCATGCCGGTCACGGCGTACGGGGCCAGGGCGTGGTCGGTGGGGATCTCGCGGCGGCACCGCTTGTTGTACTGGCCGTGCAGTAGTACGCGGTAGTACAGCTCGGTGTCGTCGGTGGCGACGAATCCGCCCTCCCCGGCGGACAGCGGCTTGGGTCCGTTCATGCTGAAGGCCGCGGCGCGGCCGAAGGACCCGACCGGCTGTCCGCGCCAGGTGGCGCCGTGGGCGTGGGAGCCGTCCTCTAGCAGCATCAGGCCGTGTCGGGCGCTGAAGTTGGTCAGGGCCTCCATGCTCTCGGGGAGGCCCCATAGGTGGACAGCGACGATGGCCTTGGTGCGTGCGGTGATGCGGCGAGCGGCATCGTCGAGGGCGAGCTGGCCGTGCTCGTCTACCTCGGCGAGGACGGGTCGGGCGCCGAGGTGGAAGAGCGGGGTGGCGGTGGCATGGAACGTCAGCGTCGGCACGATCACCTCGTCACCGGGGCCGACGCCGACTGCGGCGTACATCGAGTGCAGGGCAGCGGTGCCCGTGCACGTCGTGACGACGTGTCGGACGCCGAGGAAGGACGCCAGCGCGTCTTCCAGCTCAGCGACGACGCCGGAGCGGTCGGGGATGGATACCGCGGAGTTCAGCTGGCCAGTGACCGCCGCGACGTCGTTGGCCTCGATCGGGGGCCAGCAGAAATGGGGGCCAGGGGTGTCGATGACGGGCGGGCCGCCGAAGAGGGCAAGGGGCGAGGTGGTCACAGCAGGTACTCCTTCGGGTCGGTCGGCGTGCGGGAAGCCTTGGAGGTGTACGCGGCGGCGAGGAACGCGGCGTGCGCCACGTGGGTGCCGGGGCCGGAGGGGTTGGGCCGCTGGCCGTCGAGTACGCGGCAGGCAGTCGATCTGCGCGGTCGCGGCGGAGGGCCAGGCCGGTTCACGGGTCAGGGACTCGATCAGCTGCCCGTCGGGGGCGAGGCGCCGCACCCGTCCCCGCTCGATCACGACTGCGCCGCGGGGGCCGGTGATCGTCAGCTGTTCGGTCTTCGGCCCTGCGGAGCGGGAGATGAGCAGGGAGCCGTACAGGCCGCGGTCGTAGACGAGGTGGACGAGCGCGGTGTCCTCGGCGTCGTAGTCCGCGTCGGGCTGGGCGGCGGTGGAGGTGCCAGCCAGGACTCGGTCGGACAGGCCGACATACCAGATGAGCAGGTCGATCAGGTGATAGCCCATGTCCATCAAGGCGCCACCACCGGCCAGGGATGCATCGCCGCGCCAGCCGGCGGCCGGGTCGGAGCAGTGGAAGGTGTAGCGGCCCTCGATCAGGTACGGCTGTCCGACCTGTTCCAGCAGCTGCACCGCGGCGGTGTAAACCGGGTGGAAGCGGCGCTGCACCGTGACCATCAGCTCGATGCCTGCCTTGTCGCACAGCGCCACCAGCGCGGCGGCCTCGGC
The DNA here is from genome assembly GCF_019303495.1 of Streptomyces sp. JJ66. Lineage (GTDB taxonomy): Bacteria > Actinomycetota > Actinomycetes > Streptomycetales > Streptomycetaceae > Streptomyces. The sequence continues at coordinate 43,552 of NZ_JAEVFI010000023.1, forward strand.
CGGGCCAGTGGCGAACGGCTTCTCCTTCATCACGTGCACCCCGCCCGCCGCGCAGGCCGCGATGACTTCACGTCCGGCGTGGTGGGGTACCGCGACGATGGCGAAGTCCGGGCGCACCTCATCCAGCAGGGTGCGGGTGTCGGTGAAGCCGGGTACGTCGTGCTGCCGGGCCAGGGCGGCGACCTTGTCGGCGTCCGTGTCGCAGACCGCGACAAGGTGGGCGAACTGGGAGTCGGCCAGGCCCGGCAGGTGGTCCTGAAGGGCCTGGTGGCCGAGCCCGATGACGGCTGCCTTCTTGCGTACGCTCATCGCGTTCACGCTCCTTGGTGAAAGCCCGTCGGCCCGCCCGCTGCGGGCCTCGGCATGCTCTAGGACACAGGTCCGGGTCAGGCTGCGGCAGGGGCGCTGCCGTGGTCTGCAACACCGCTTGCATGTGGTGCAAAACCGCTGCTGCCACTCACCGGACCGGTCTACGGTTGATGGGGGCTACCTCGGCTATCGATGGGGGCGTGGATGCACGTCAGCACAGCGCAAGGTCGAGCAGAACCGGCAGGGAAACCGGGCGAGTTGATTCGCAGAAGGCGCCAGGCCCGAGGCTGGACACTCGCTGACCTCGGTGACCGAACCGGCTACTCCGCCTCCCAGGTCTCCCGGTACGAGCGAGGCGTCTCGCCACTGTCCGACGTCGATGTCCTCAGACGCTTCGCTGAGGTGCTCGACATTCCGCCGAAGGTGTTCGGACTCGTAGCGTCTTCGCCCCCTGCGCCTACCCGACACGGATTCCCGATGGCTCCAGCCCTCGCGTACCCGCGCGTTCCCGGGCCTAGGGTGGAGCGAACCTCGGCGGAGGAAGGCGAAGATCCAGTGCGGCGACGGAAGTTCCTTGCTCTCTCGGCTGCGACAACCGCCGGTGTCTCGCTCCCCGCGAGGGGAACCTCCACGGGCCAGGACGTACCGGTGGGACAACTGCTCCTCGGCCGCCTGCGGGACGCGATGCTCGGCATCGGCCAGGACCACGATTTTCCGGGGGCCGAGCACTTGCCCGCCGAACTTGCCCGCGCGCATGCCGACTTCCACACCTGCCACTACGCTGACCTTGCCCTCCGGCTGCCCCGCCTGATCCGTGCCGGACACGCGCTTGGGACCGACACCGAGGGCCGTCATCTCGACTTGCTCGGACAGAGCTACCTGCTGGCGACCCGCATGTTCGTCAAGCTCGACGAACAGCAGCTCGGCTGGATGGCAGCCGACCGTGCACGCCAGGTGGCCGAAGCCGCTGGGCAACCCCTCACGGTGGCCGAAGCCGCCCGGAGCCTGGCTGTGCTCGCGCGGCGTGCCGGTTGGGAAGAGCAGGCGCTGTCGATCGCACTCAACGCCGCCGAGCACCCAGCCCTTCGCGCATCCCGCAGCGGTGGCGCCGAACGCGGCCTGCTGATCCAGTCAGCCGCCTACAGCGCCGCCAGGGGCGGCGACCGACAGGGAATGCGGGGGCTGACGGAGGAGGCTGCCGCCATTGCCACCAGCCTGGGCGGCACCACTGTCCTGCGGGACCACGGTGGAGGCTTCAGCCCCGCCACAGTCCAGCTTCACCGCATCTCCGCGGAGTTCTCCACGGGCGACCCGGTGGCTGCCCTGACCGCCGCCCGTGCACTGCCCCCGCAGAGCCTGCCCAGTGTGGAGCGCCGAGCACGCTACTACACAGACGTAGCAGCCGCTCTGGCCCAGCGCGGACGCCGCGACGAATGCCTACGCGCGCTACTTGCCGCCGAACACCAAGCACCCCAGGAGACTCACTCCCGCCCTGCGGTGCGATCGCTTATCTCCGGGCTGCTGCTGTCCGGCCGCACCACGCCGGAGCTCCGCGCCCTCGCCGCGCGCGCCCATGCTCTCCTGTAGCCGCACAGTCCCTCCACACGGTCCCGCGCCTTCGGCACGGCGCCTGGGTCACGCGTACGGGGCCAGGTGCTACGCAGCGCGTTCCCGCTGGGTAGTGAAGGAGGCCGGATGACCAGGGTCGGCAGGTTCGTGGGGATGGCCAGCCATGAGCGGGTGTGGCACGCTAAGCTATATGTCTAGACCAATGCTTGAGGTGATCGCGCTCGACGCGGACGACGCACGGGCGGCGCAGGCGGGCGGGGCCGATCGCCTCGAACTGGTCACCGACATGGCGGCGGACGGCCTCACCCCGACGGTGGCCACCTTCCGCGCGGTGCGTGCCGCCGTGCACCTGCCGGTGCGGGTGATGCTGCGGAACTCCGACGGCTTCGCGGCCGGTGACGCCGGCGCCCGGGCCGCGCTGTGCGCCCGGACGCGGGAGCTGCGGGCGGCGGGCGCCACGGAGTTCGTGTTCGGCTTCCTCGACGCGAGCGGCGGCCCCGACCTGCCCGCTCTGCGCGCGGTGCTGGAGGAGCTGGACGGGTGCCCGTGGACGTTTCACCGGGCACTGGACCACGCCACGGACCGCGCGGCCCTGCGCAAGGGCATCGCGGAGCTGCCGGGGCTGGACACGGTGCTGACGGCGGGCGCGGCGGAAGGAGTGGGCGCGGGCCTGGGCGTGCTGCGCGCGGAGGTCGCCCGGGCGGCGTCCGGCGACGTGGGCTACGAGCCGCGCATCCTGGTCGGCGGCGGCCTCCACCTGGGCCACGTGCCGGTCCTGCGGGAGGCGGGCGCCGACGCCTTCCACATCGGCGGCGCGGCCCGCCCCGGCGGCTGGACGGCACGGGTGTCGGCGGACGCGGTCGCCCGCTGGCGCGCCAGCCTGGACGCGTAGGGCCGCTGCGACGGACCGTACGCCGTGCGGCCCCGGGCCAGCCGGTACCGGTACGGCGTCAGCGTTCGCGGCGCTCGGGGGCGGGCTTCTCGGAGGTGTCGCCGAGCACGGCCACGTCGAAGGCCGCCTCGGCGTAGACGCGGACGGCGCGCAGCGCGTTGCCGAGGCGGTGCCGGGGGTGGGCGTGGCCCGGGCTGACGGCGGTGGCGCCCGAGGTGTGGCCCGCGCCGGGCGGCGACCGGTCGCCACCCGACCCGCCCGGTGTGGGGGTGACGGGTGCGGTATCCATACCTCCAGCATGCGAGCCGCACGCGCCGCGCGCATGGGCCGAAGGACCCATTCTCGGCTGGCGCCGGTACGCCGCCGGGGGTATACGGCGTCGGGCGACAGGGCGTGGGGCCGTCTGCGCCTGGTTCGCGCGGACGAGTGTCACTGTCGCGGCAAGAAAATCCGGTCGCCCGGGGTGGGAGGTGGGGGTACACTCACGCGTCTTGCCGCCTCCCGGGCGTCCGCTCAGGGGAGGATTCCGGCCGGTCGGAACCGGTCGTCGTTTCCGCGCCGCGCCCGCCGTGCACCCACCGTGCGCGCGGCGCCCCGCAGCCGCAGACCGCATCCGAAAGGCCCCGCCGTGCCCGCCCCTGCCCACGGCCCGCTCGACCGCGAGCGGGCTCACCTTGCCGCGTCCCGTGCCGCGCTCCGCGCGATGCGCGCGGAGGTCGCCGCCCTCGACCTCACCGACGTCGCCGCCAACTGGGTCAACGCCGCCGTGCTCCAGGCCGAGGTGGACGCGCGCATCGCCGCGCTCGCCGACCTCGCCGACACGCCGCTGTTCTTCGGCCGCCTCGACTACCGCGAGGACACCGGCGGCCACACCGGCCAGACCGCCGATCACGCCGGGCAGCGTTACTACATCGGCCGGCGGCACGTGCACGACGCCGCCGGGGAGCCGATGGTGATCGACTGGCGCGCGCCCGTCTCGCAGCCGTTCTACCGCGCCTCCCGCCGCGACCCGCAGGGCGTGGACCTGCGCCGCCGCTTCGGCTACACCGGCGGCGAGCTGACCGCGTACGAGGACGAGCGTCTGTCCGGGGCGGCACCGGACACCACCGAGGGTGCCGCAGGCAGCGCGCTGCTCCAGCGCGAGATCGAGCGCCCGCGCGTGGGTCCGATGCGCGACATCGTCGCCACCATCCAGCCCGAGCAGGACGCGATCGTCCGCACCGGCGTCGAGGGCACGGTGTGTGTGCAGGGCGCGCCCGGCACCGGCAAGACGGCGGTCGGCCTGCACCGCGTCGCCTACCTGCTGTACGCGCACCGGCAGCGGCTCGCGCGCACCGGCACGCTGGTGCTCGGGCCGAACGCCTCCTTCCTGCGCTACATCGAACAAGTGCTGCCCGCGCTGGGCGAGTTGCGGGTCAGGCAGTCCACGGTGGACGCGCTCACCGCGCACGTCCCGGTGCGCGGCGGTGACGACGCCCGGGCCGCGACGGTCAAGGGTGACGCCCGCATGGCCGAGGTGCTGCGGCGCGCCCTGCGCTCCCACGTGAGGCCGCCGGCCGAACCCTGCGTCGTGGTGCGCGGCTCCCGGCGCTGGCGCGTCCCCGCCTACGAACTGGCAGAGATAGTAGAGGAGTTGCTGGGACGCGACATCCGGTACGGCGCCGCCCGCGAGGCGCTGCCGCAGCGGATCGCGCACGCGGTGCTGGTGCGGATGGAGCAGTCCGGGGAGGCGCCCGACGACCGGGTACAGGACACCGTCGCCCGCAGCACCGCCGTCAAGGCCACGGTGAAAGCGTGCTGGCCGCCTGTTGACCCGGCCAGGCTCGTGCTGCGCCTGCTCTCCGACGCCGACTTCCTCGCCACCCACGCCGAGGGGCTGCTGAGCGCCGAGGAGCAGAAGGCCGTGCTGTGGGCGAAACCCGCGCGCGGCGTGCGGACGGCACCGTGGACGGTGGCCGACACGGTGCTGGTGGACGAGGCCATGGACCTGGTCGCGCGCACGCCCTCGCTCGGCCACGTCGTGCTGGACGAGGCGCAGGACCTCTCCCCGATGCAGTACCGCGCCGTCGGCCGCCGCTGCACCACCGGCTCCGCCACCGTGCTCGGCGACCTCGCGCAGGGCACCACACCGTGGGCCACCGCGAGCTGGAGCGAGGCGCTGCGCCACCTGGGCAAGCCGGACGCGGCGGTGGAGGAGCTGACGCGCGGGTTCCGGGTGCCGCGCGAGGTCATCGCCTACGCCTCGCGCCTCCTGCCCGCCATCGCGCCCACGCTGGCCCCCGCCACGTCCGTGCGCACCTCACCGGGCGACTTCGCCGTGCTCCGGGTGCCCGAGCTGGCGGCCGGGGTGCTGGACGCCTGCCGGGCCGCGCTCGGCCGGGAGGGCTCCGTCGGTCTCATCGCCGCCGACGCCCGCCTGCCGGAGCTGACGGCGGCCCTCGCCCGCGCCGGGCTGCCGTACCTGGCCCCGGGCGATGAAACCACCGCCGAGGCCCGCCTCACCCTCGTCCCCGCCTCGCTCGCCAAGGGCCTGGAGTACGACTCGGTGGTGCTGGACGAGCCCGCCGCGATCGTGGACGGCGAACCCGACGAACGCACCGGCCTGCGCCGCCTGTACGTCTGCCTCACTCGCGCGGTGTCCGCCCTCACCATCGTCCACACCGCCCCGCTGCCGGGTGAGCTGTCGGCGTAGCGGCGCTGCGGACTGGACGGCGGTGCCGCAGCGTGGCGCCGTCCAGCCGTTGAGCTACGGCAGAAGCTAGTCGGTCAGATTGCGGTACACGTCGCGCCGGTTTCCCACGGCGACGACGATGATGACGAGTTCGCCGTTGTCGATCGTGTAGACCACTCGGTGTCTGCCCACGCGGAGGCGGTAAGTGTGGTCTCGCCCCGCCAGCTTGGTCACGCTCGCATCGGAACGATAGGGGTCATCCCCGAGGGGCGTGAGCGCATGCAGGATGCGCATGGCGACATCACTGTCCAGCGCTCGCAGCTGCCTGCGAGCGGCAGTGGTGAAGCGGAACGCGTACTTCACGCGGCGTGTCCGTGCGTTGGCTCGTCGAAGATATCGGCCAACACCTCCGCCATGCTATGGGTTGGCTGACCCCTCTCCTCCTCCAGGATCTTGTCGGCTTCCCGAGCCAGCAGCTCGTCAGCCGCGTTTTCCAGTGCGTTGTAGTCGTCCATGGACACGACTGCCGCAACTGGTTCACCGCCGCGGGTGATGACTGTCGGCTCTCCGGCCGCGGCGGCATCCAGAATGTCCGCCAGACGCGCTCGGGCCTCACGAACGGAAACGTTGGGATCCATGACGTTAGTGTACACGTGAACGTGTACACGCACACTGGCGTGGCGTTACGTGGCCTCTTCGGGGAGGTCGGTGGCGTCGATGATGCGGTACGCGTAGCCCTGTTCGGCCAGGAAGCGCTGACGGTGGGCGGCGAAGTCCTGGTCCACGGTGTCGCGGGCGACGACGGAGTAGAAGCGGGCCTCGTGGCCGTCGGCTTTGGGGCGCAGGACGCGGCCGAGCCGCTGGGCCTCCTCCTGGCGCGAGCCGAACGTGCCGGACACCTGGATGGCGACGGTCGCCTCGGGCAGGTCGATGGAGAAGTTGGCGACCTTGGAGACGACCAGCACCGACAGCTCCCCGGCGCGGAAGGCGTCGAACAGCTTCTCGCGCTGGGCGTTGGACGTCTCGCCCTTGATGACGGGTGCGCCGAGGCGTTCGCCGAGCTCGTCGAGCTGGTCGATGTACTGGCCGATGACGAGGGTCTGGTCGCCCCGGTGGCGGCGGACCAGGGATTCGGCCACGGCCAGCTTCGAGGGGGTGGTGGCGCAGAAGCGGTACTTCTCCTCCGTCTCGGCCGTCGCGTACGCCAGCCGCTCGGACTCACCGAGGGTGACGCGGACCTCGACGCAGTCCGCCGGGGCGATGTAGCCCTGCGCCTCGATCTCCTTCCACGGGGCGTCGAACCGCTTGGGGCCGATGAGGGAGAAGACGTCGGACTCGCGGCCGTCCTCGCGCACCAGCGTCGCCGTCAGACCCAGGCGGCGGCGGGCCTGGAGGTCGGCGGTGAACTTGAAGACGGGCGCGGGCAGCAGGTGCACCTCGTCGTAGACGATCAGGCCCCAGTCCCGGGAGTCGAACAGCTCCAGGTGCGGGTAGATGCCCTTCCGCTTAGTCGTCAGCACCTGGTAGGTGGCGATGGTGACGGGGCGGATCTCCTTCTTCGTGCCGCTGTACTCGCCGATCTCGTCCTCGGTCAGCGAGGTGCGGCGCACCAGCTCGTGCTTCCACTGCCGCGCGGAGACGGTGTTGGTGACCAGGATCAGCGTCGTCGCCCTGGCCTCGGCCATCGCGCCCGCGCCGACCAGCGTCTTGCCCGCACCGCAGGGCAGGACGACGACGCCGGAGCCGCCGTGCCAGAAGCCGTCCACGGCCTGGCGCTGGTAGGGGCGCAGCGCCCAGCCGTCCTCGCGCAGGTCGATGGGGTGGGCCTCCCCGTCGATGTACCCGGCGAGGTCTTCGGCGGGCCAGCCCAGCTTGAGCAGCGCCTGTTTGATCTGCCCGCGCTCGGAGGGGTGGACGGCGACGGTGTCGGCGTCGATCCGGGCACCGACCAGGGGCGTGATCCGCTTGGAGCGCAGCACCTCTTCCAGCACCGGGCGGTCGGTGGTCTGGAGTACCAGGCCGTGCGCGGGGTGCTTGCTGAGGGTGAGGCGGCCGTAGCGGTCCATGGTGTCCGCGACATCGACCAGCAGCGAGTGCGGCACGGGGTAGCGCGAGTAGGTGACCAGCGCGTCCACGACCTGCTCGGCGTCGTGCCCGGCGGCCCGCGCGTTCCACAGGCCGAGGGGAGTGACCCGGTAGGTGTGGATGTGCTCGGGTGCCCGCTCCAGCTCCGCGAACGGGGCGATGGCACGACGGCACGCCTCAGCCCGCTCGTGGTCCACTTCGAGCAGGAGCGTCTTGTCGCTCTGGACGATCAGGCAGGACAAACGGGCCTCCACGCATCCGGTACGGCGGACGCCTGACGCGCGCCCGCCGCGCTCCATGGTCCCGCATCCCGCCCCCGGGTTGCGAATGTGTCATATACACCTTTAATGGGAGAGAAGGTTCTTATGGGACATAAGTGAAGTACAGGGAAGAGGTTGATCCTATGCTCCCGCTCAACGAACCGACCGCCACCCCGGCGACGCGTGAGGCGCTGACCCAGGACGTGGACGCGCTGCTGAACCCGGCCGAGGCCGAGGGCGTCTACCGCGACTCCAGCGAGTGCGCGGCCCTGCTGCTCCTCGCCGGCGCGGTCCTGCTCGCACCCCCGCCGCCGCGGCCGAAGAAGGGGTGACCCCAGGCTCGTGAACGAAGCCACCGGGGCCGCCTCCGGCCTGCCGGACGCGGTCCAGAACGTCGCTTCAGCCGTTGCCTCCGCCCTCGCGGGTGGGGGCAACCGCTCGTCCACGCCGGGCGCCGGAGCCGCTCCGGCCGGCGGGCCGTCCACGCCGGGTGCGGGTGCCGCTCCGGTCGGCCCCGCCGCCGTGCCCGGCTCGCTGGCCGCCGCCACCGGGCGGGCGCCGGACGATCCGGTGCTCGTCGCCTGCGTCCGCGTGCTCGGGGCCGACGCCCTCGCGCCCGCCCTGCTGCACGGCACCCCGCCCGACCCGGACGACGTCGCCCTCGCCGCCGCCGCCCGCGACGCCTACCCGCCCGGCGCCGACGCCACCGCCGCCACCGCCTGGAGCCACTGGGGCCTGGATGCCGCCCTGCGCGCCCTCACCGGCGACGGTGTGCCCGCCACCGCGCCCGACGCCGAGTGGACCGCCGGGGAGCCGTGGCCCCGGCTGGCGTTCCGCATGTCCCAGCTCGCCTCGCTCGCGCTGCCCGGCGTGGACTCCGCGCTGGCCACCGCCGCCGCCAAGCGCCCCGTCGATCTGGGCCGTGGTTTCGTGCGCGCCGTGCGCCGCCGCGACTGGGCGCAGGCCGCCGGGCTCGGCCGCTGGCTCGCGCTCGTCCCCGGCGTACCACCGACGCTGGGCCTGGCCAGCGGGCTCGCCTTCGTGCACCACCTCGGCGGCATGGCGGACGCCCGGGTAGCGCTGAACGTACGCGCCGCCCAGACGCTGCTGGGGAGCGCGGGGTGAGCGAGCCGGGGCTTCCCGGGGTGGGCGCGGCGCTAAGCCCCGGCGCGAGCGAGCCGGGGAGGAACGGCGCGGGCGAGCCCCCGAGAGGTGAGCACCCCGCGAAGGGCGTGCTGCACCGCGCACTGGGCTGGCTGGCGGACCAGCGCGAGCGGTTCCGGCCACCACCGGACGCCGCCGAGCGCGCCGACCCGAACACCACCGTCAAGCCGCTCGGCGAGCTGGGCCAGCTCATGGCCGCCGTCGCGCGCCGCACCGAGCCCGCCGACCCGGCCCACGCCACCGCCCGCGCCCTGCTGGACTTCGCCTGGTCAGCCAGCGGCGACGGCGCCCTCTTCCACGCCCTGGCCCACGCCGAGCCGCACGCCACCTACCCGCTGGAGCTGTACGCCGGGTTCACCGACGCCGGGTTCCGGCACCCCGGGTTCGAGGACTTCGCGCGCGTCGCCACCGCCACCCGGGGCTGGCGCGCCGGAGAGCGCGAGCCGACCCGCACGCTCGCGGTGCTGGGCGCCGAACACCGGCTCGGCCTGCCCCCGCACCGCCCGCCCGCGTCCGTCACCGCCCAGACCTGGCTCGGCGGGCTGCCCGAACCCTGGGCGTTCGAACGCGCCGCCGGATACGCGGCGACGCACCACGTCTTCCACGTCACCGGCTGGGGTACCGACCCCGGCGCGCTGCCCGCCGACACCGCCGACTACCTCACCGCGTGGCTGCCCGCCTGGCTCGGCACCTGCCTGGAGGAGCGGCTGTGGGATCTGGCCGGGGAGCTGCTGGCCGTCTCCGCCTGCCTGCCCGAGCCGCTGCCCGCCGGGCCGGAGTGGCGCGCCTACGCCGCCGCGCAGGCGCCCGACGGGCGGTTCGTGGAGCACGGCCCGCCCCCCGCCGCACCGGCCGCCGACGCGTCCGGCTTCCGGCGCGCCTACCACCCCACGCTGGTCGCCGCGTTCGCCTCCGCGCTCGCCCTCGGCCGCGTCCCCGCACCACCCCAGACCGTGGGAGGAGCCCGGTGATCCGCACCCAACTGCTGCACGACGTCGGCGTCGGCGCCCTGGAGTGGCTGTCCGCGCACCGCGACCAGTTCCGGTTGCGCGAGCGGCCGCAGGACGCCGAGGACCGGGCCCGGCTCAAACCCGTCGGCGAGCTGGCCACCATCGGCGCCGCGCTGCTGCGCGAAGGCGTCGCGGGCAGCCGCCAGGCCGCGCTCGTCCGGCAGCTGCTCGACTTCGCCTGGCGCGAGGTGCTGGACGGCGGCACCGCGCTCGCGCGCATGCAGCGCGAGGAGCCGCTGAGCCCGATGCCGCTGGAGTTCCACACCCCGTTCCGGGAACTCGGCTACCGCAATCCCGACGTCGAACAGGCCGCCGCGCTCTCCCGCCAGCTCACCAGCTGGCAGGCGCTGGAGATGCTGCCGGTACGGCGGCTCGGACTCGCCGTCACCGAGGAACGCGCCGGGCTGCCGCCGTCCACGGACCTCGCCGAGGCCACCGCGCGCACCTGGCTCGGCCGCACCCCCGAACCCTGGACGCTCGGCTTCCACATCGGCTACGACGTCACCCACACCGTCTTCCACCTCACCCGCTGGGGCGCCCGCCCCGACGGGCTGCCCCCCGACCTGGCCGCCTACCTCGCCCAGTGGCTGCCCGCCTGGCTGGAGGACTGGGCCGACGCCGCCCACTGGGACCTCCTCGGTGAACTCCTCGCCGTGGACGCCTGCCTGCCCGAACCGGCACTCGACCCGGGCGTGTGGGAGCGCTACGCCGCCGCCCAGCACCCCAGCGGCGCCATGCCCGTCGAGGGCCGGATGCCCGCACTGGACGACCCCGCCGAGCTGTTCGACCTCGTCCACCACCCCACGCTGGTGGCCGCGTTCGCCTCCACCATGGCCACCTCCCGCGCCCTGTCCGGGCTGGCGGCGGGTACTCGGTGACGGCCTGGGCGAGGCGCGTGCGGGAAGCGGCGCGCGAGGTGGCCGGACCGGACGTCGTCATCGCCTTCAGCCGGGAGGGCCAGCGGCTGATCGCGACCGGCGGCACCGCCCCCGAGCCCCCCGAGGGCCGCACCCACCAGCGCTACGAGATCGGCTCCGCGTCCAAGACGTTCACCGTGCTGCTGCTCGCCGCACTGGCGCACACCGGCCGCGTCAGCCCGCACGACCCGGTGCGCGCCCACCTGCCCCCCGGCGTACGGCCGGACGCGGGGCGCGCAGGGCCGCGCGACCCGCTGCGCGCGCGCCGGCCACCCCACACGCTGCCCCACCGGTCCCACCCCGGCGCCGCCACCCTCGCCCACCTCGCCACCCACACCTCCGGCCTGCCCCGGCTGCCCCACGACCCCGCCTACTGGAGGCAGGCCCTTCCCGCCTGGCACACCAACCCCTACGCCCACTACGACACCGGCGCCCTGCTCGCCGCGTTCGCCCGGCACCGGCCCCGGCACCGGCCCGGCACGCGCTGGCGCTACTCCAACTTCGGCGGCGCCCTGCTCGGCCAGACCCTCGCCCACACGTGCCGGACCACCTACGCCGACCTGCTCACCGACCGCGTCCTCACCCCGCTCGCCCTGTGCGACACCGGGCTCCATCCCGGCGTGCCCGGGCGCGACGCCACCGGCCACCGCCGCGACGGCACGCCCCTGCCCCCGCTGCGCATGACCGGGTTCGCGCCCGCCGGAGCCGTCCGCGCCACCCCGGGCGACCTCCTCACCTACCTGGAAGCCCACCTCACGCCCGCGCGCACCCCACTGGGCGGTGCGCTGCACACCGTGCGGACCCCGGTGCTCGTACGCGGGGTGCGGCACCGGCAGGCGCACACCCTGACCTGGTTCCACGACGGTGACGGTGCGGACCCCGTGTACTTCCACCCCGGGGCGACGCCGGGCCAGGAGGCGTTCCTCGGCTTCCGCCCCGCCACCGGTACCGCCGTCGCCGCCCTCACCACCCGCGCCTGGACCCGCTCCAGCACGCTGGGCTCCGTCGCCCGGGGGCTGCTGGAGTAGGGCCGGACACACGCTGGGCCCCGCGCGCCGCCGCGGCCCCGGCGGCCGTGCGACGGGCCTGGGCGCGGGGCTCGGCTGCTCGGGGTGGGCCGGTGGAGTGCGGGAGGCGCCGGTGGGGGATGATGTGGGGGCACCCGCTCGCTTGCTGTGGACTGAAGACGACGTGGCGGGTCCGCGGTAGCGGGGGCCTTTCCGGGGGGACGTGTTCACCGGGACGAGCGGGAGAGGCCGCGCTGCCACCGGGCCCGCTCCCGAGGTGACGCCCGATGAACCAGCCACCCGGCCAGCCGCCGCAGCCCCCGCAGGGCCCGTACCAGCCGCCGGTGCCGCCCGGTGGGCCGCAGTACGGATACCCGGCGCAGCCGCAGGGCGAGCCCCACCCGTACGCCGCACCGCAGCCGTACGGGCAGCCGAACCCGTACGCCTCCGGCCCGTACGGCGGTTTCCCGCCACCCCCCGGCCCGCCGCCCAGCGGCTGGTCGAAGGGCAAACTGGCGGCGATCATCGGTGGTTCGGCGGGCGCCGTGCTGCTGATCGGCGGCGGCATCTTCTTCGCCGTCTCCAGCGGGGACGGCGACGATGACCGCGCGGACGTGGCCGAGGCCAGCTCCAGCCCCGAGCCGAGCGAGTCCGGGGACACCGACGCCCCGACGTCCGAGCCGACCGGCTCCGCTCCCGGCATCGACGACGACCTCGACTACGGCGGCGACCGGACCGACGAGCCCGACCGCTCCGGCCCCGACCCCGGCCCGGCCCCGGCCGACGACGTGTGGGTCGGCACCTGGAAGTCGGACGAGCCGCAGTCCCTGACCATCGGCGAGGAGTTCAGGACCGGAGAGCAGGCCGGCAAGAACACCTTGTTCTACCTCGACTTCGGGGACAAGGGCATGTGCACCGGCCTCGGCTACGCCAAGGACGCGTCCTACCGCATGGCCTTCTCCTGCGGCCTGGACGAGGACGAGGAGGTGTTCACCGCGACGGCGGAGAAGTCCGGCGACGGCGAGTCCCTCACCCTCACCTGGGACAAGTCCGGTGATTCCGAGGAACTGGCCTGGGCGGGCGACTGACCACCCGGCTGCCGCCCGCCGCTCAGCCGCCCGCCGCTCAGCCGCCCGCCGGGCGGCGGGCCCGCCACAGGAGGAACGCGCCGGAGGCGACGGCCGCCGCGCGGACCGCCCACGGGTAGGTGCCGTCCAGCACCTCGCGCAGCCCGCCGGACGCGATCGGCTCCCCCCAGCGGCCCCCCGCGCGCCCCCACAGCCACACCAGCACCGCCCCGCCCACCAGGCCCGGCATGCCCAGGACGGCCCACTTGCGCTCGGTCACCGGCAGCCGGGGCGACCACCACGCCAGCAGCCAGCCGACAGCGAGCGCGGGCAGCGAGCCGAGCACGGCCCCGGCCAGCAGGGCAAGCGCCGCCACCAGCTCCACGGGGCCACCGGCCCGGGCGACGCCGGACGCCGTTCCCGCGCTGGTGGCGGCCCCGGCCAGCAGCCCGCGCCGCCACCGCGCGAACCGCCCGGCCGGTGCGGCGGCGGCCGCACCGGCCGCCTCCACCGCCGGAGCCGACGGCTCCGCCGCCCCGTGCGCCCCCTGCTCCGGGCCGCCGCGCGCCACCTGCTCGGGGACCAGCGTCGGCGTTTCCCCGTCCCCGGTGGGCGGCACCAGCATCTCCGGGATCTCGATGCCGCCGACGAAGCCCTCGACGTGGCCTCCGCTGGCCTGGACCGTCGGGGACGGGCCATCGCCCTCCCACCAGCGCGGATCGGCGGCCTCGGGCGGCAGCTCGTCCAGGCCCACCAAGTGCGGCGGGGTCGGCCCGGGCGGGGTGGGCGGGGCAGGCGGGGGCGCTGGCCGCCGCCCCCGCACGCCCCGGCCGGACGCGGACGGCTCCGCGGGCCGGGGCTGGGGCACGCCGCCCCCGGTGTCCGCCGCCGCGACGACGTCCTCGGGCCGCCCGAAGCGGTTCAGGACGCGCCGCACCTCGGCGGCCGACTCCGCGCTGCCCTCCGCCCGCAGCCGTTCGATCCCGGCACGCAACTCCCCGACGAGACGGGCCCGTTCGGCGGCCGTCAGCGTCGTGCGGTGCGCCAGGTCACCGACCCGGCTCAGATAGTCGAAGACGAGTTTCTCGCTCTCGTTCCCCACGCGAAAGACCGTACCCCGCCGCGCGCCCCCGGTACCGTTGACCGGATGACCCGTGAGAATGGTGCCCCCCGCACCCTGGCCGACGAGCTGCGCGGCAGGCCCGACGACGCGCTCGGCGCGCTGCTGCGGGCCCGCCCGGACCTGCTCACGCCCGTCCCCGGCGACCTCACCCAGCTCGCCACCCGCGCCGCGACCCGCGCCTCCGCCGCCCGCGCCGTCGAGCGTCTGGACCGCTTCACCCTCCAGACCGCGCAGGCCCTGGCCATCGCCCCCGACCCGTGCCCCCGCGCCGAGCTGGCCGCCCTGCTGCCCGGCGGCGAGGAGGCGCTGCCCGGCGCGCTGGCCGCCCTGCGCGAGCGGGCCCTGGTGTGGGGCCCGGACGAGCAGTTGCGCCTGGTGCGCACCGTGCGCGAGCTGCTGACGCCCTCGGCGTCCGCCCCGTCGCCCACCGGGCTCGGGCCGACGCTCGCGGAGGCGGCGTCCGGCATGTCCCCGGGCCGCCTCCAGGAGCTGCTGGCCACCGCCGGGCTGCCCCCCACGCACGACCCGGTCAGCGCCCTGTCCGAGCTCACCGGCCTGTTCACCGACGCCGAGCGGCTGTCCGCGCTGCTCGCGCAGGCCCCGGACGCCGCCCGCGAGGTGCTGGCCAAACTGACCTGGGGGCCGCCCTACGGCACCCTCGGCGGCACGGGCACGGGCACGGGCACGGGCACCGGCTCGGGCACCGGCTCGGGCACGGTGAACGGCGGCGGCACCGGCTCGGCGAGCGGCGGCGCCCCGGCCGCACCCCCGGTGCGCTGGCTGCTGGACCGTGGCCTGCTGCTGCCCTCGGGCGGGCGCACCGTCGTCCTGCCCCGCGAGGTGGCGCTGCACCTGCGCGGCGGCCGGGCCCACCGCGAGCTGGAACCCGCCCCGCCACCCGTCACCCCGCGTCGCGAGCACGACCCGGGCACCGTGGACGCGACGGCGGCCGGGCAGGTGCTGACCGCGCTCGGCACCGTCACCGAACTGCTGGACGCCTGGGGCGCGGCGCCGCCACCCGTACTGCGCGCGGGCGGGCTGGGCGTGCGCGACCTCAAGCGCACCGCCGTCAGCCTGGACCTGCCCGAACCCGTCGCCGCGTTCTGGATCGAGCTGGCCTACGCCGCGGGCCTGGTCGCCTCCGACGGCGAGACCGACGAGCGGTACGCGCCCACCCCACAGGCCGACGCCTGGCTGGAGCTGTCGCCGCAGCAGCGCTGGGCGGCGCTCATCGCCGCCTGGCTGCCCGCCACCCGCGTCCCCGGGCTCGCCGGAACCCGCGACGGCAAGGGCCGCGCGCTCGCCGCGCTCGGCCCGGGCCTGGACCGCACCGCCGCGCCCGTGCTGCGCCACCGCGTGCTGGAGCTGCTGGCCGCGCTGCCGGAAGGCGGCGTCCCCGACCCGGCGGACGTGCTCGCCCGGCTGCGCTGGGAACGCCCCCTGCGCAGCGCCGACGAGCTGCGCGCCACCCTGTGCGCGGCCACGCTCACCGAGGCCGAACTGCTGGGCGTCACCGGACGCGGCGCGCTGGCCAGCTACCTGCGCCCGGCGCTGACGGCGCGCACCTCGGCACAGACGGCCACCGCGCTCGGGCACGCGGCGGCCCAGCTCGCGCCGCTGCTGCCCGAACCGCTGGACCACGTGCTGCTCCAGGCCGACCTCACCGCCGTCGCCCCCGGCCCGCTGCAACGGCCACTGGCCGACACCCTGGGCGTGCTCGCCGACGTCGAGTCCAAGGGCGGCGCGACGGTCTACCGGTTCACACCCGGCTCGGTGCGCCGCGCGCTGGACGCCGGGCGCGGCGCCGCCGACCTGCACGCCTTCCTCGCCGCCCACTCCCGCACCCCGGTGCCGCAACCGCTGACGTACCTGATCGACGACGTCGCCCGGCGGCACGGCACGCTGCGGGTGGGCGCGGCGTCGGCCTACCTGCGCTGCGACGACGACGCCCTGCTCGCCGAGATCCTGGCCGACAAGCGCTCGGCGCCCCTGCGGCTGCGCCTGCTCGCGCCCACTGTGCTCGCGTCCCCGGCCGACCCCGCCGAGCTGCTGGCCCGGCTGCGCGACATGGGGTACGCCCCGGCCGCCGAGTCCGCCGACGGAGACGTGCTCATCGCCCGCGCCGACGCCCACCGCACCCCGCCGCGCACCGCGCCCGAACCCGTCCCGGAGGGGCCGCCGCGTCCTGATGACACGCTGCTGGCCGCCGCCGTCCGGGCCATCCGCGCCGGTGACCTGGCCGCCACCGCGCCCCACCGCCCCGCGCGCCCCGCCGCCGCGCCGCCCGGCGAGCTGCCGCGCACCACGTCGGCGGACACCCTGGCCACCATGCAGTCGGCGGTGCTCACCGGCACGCCGGTGTGGATGGGGTACGTCAACGCCGACGGCGCCGCCAGCCAGCGCGTCATCGCCCCGGTACGCGTCGAGGGCGGCTTCGTCACCGCCTACGACCACACCGCCGACGAGGTGCGCACCTTCGCCCTGCACCGGGTGACCGGCGCCGCCGAGCTGGCGGAGCCGTCGCCGGGGGAGGCGTAGCGAACCCCCCCGGGGGCGCGGGGAACCCGGTGCAGGGTAGGGGCCGCCGCGTACCCGGGGAGGAGCCGGAGCCCGCGTACCGGTGGCTGCGACAATGGCCCGCATGCCCGCCATACCCGAGCTCACCGTCGGCTTCGACCTCGACATGACGCTCATCGACTCCCGCCCCGGAATCGCCGCCACCTACGACGCGCTCGCCGCCGAGACCGGCGTGTTCATCGACAGCGCCCTGGCCGTCACCCGGCTGGGCCCGCCGCTGGAACAGGAGCTGGCGTACTGGTTCACCGAGGCGGAGCTGCCCGCCGTGGCCGACCGGTACCGGGAGCTGTACGTCGAGCACGCGATCACGCCGACGCTGGCGATGCCCGGGGCGCACGCGGCCCTGGACGCGGTGCGCGCGGCGGGCGGGCGCTCGCTCGTCGTCACCGCCAAGCACGAGGGCAACGCCCGGCTGCACCTGGAGCACCTGGGGCTGGAGCCGGACGTGCTGCACGGCTGGCTGTGGGCGGAGGCCAAGGGCGAGGCGCTGCGCGAGCACACCGCGCACGTCTACGTCGGCGACCACACCGGGGACGTGCGCGGCGCCCGCGCGGCCGGTGCGCTCGCGGTCGCCGTCGCCACAGGCCCGTGTGCGCCGGACGAGCTGCACGCGGAGGGCGCCGACGTCGTGCTGGACGACCTCACCCGGTTCACCGAGTGGCTGGCTGGTTACTCACCGGCCCGCGCCGCGGGGGACGCCGCCGGGGGCGCCGCTGCCTGAGCCCGCGCCGCGCGCCGCTGGGCCCGCACCGAGCGCCAGAACCCGGCCCCGGCGAGCGCGAAGCCAGCGCCCATGAGCATGGACAGCACATAGGCGTAGGCCGGGAACGGGTCGGTGCCGAGGAAGAACGGCACGAACGTGATCGCCGTCGCCAGCGCGCCGACGGCGAAGACGACGCCGCCGACGCGGACCAGCGCGTCCCCGGGCTGACGGTCGTTGCCGGCACCGTCGCCGGAGGAGGCGCCGGTGCCGGTGACGGCAGCGGAGGCAGCAGGGGCGGAACGGGGTGCAGGTGTAGTGGCCACCCGTCCAGGGTAGGACGCGGGAGAATCGGCACGGCGGCGGCTGTCGCTTACTGTCCGCTGGCATCTTGTCACCGGGCGGGGGGAGATTAATCTTGGGTACGGCGGGCTCGCGGGCCCGCCGGAGTGCTGTTTCGAGAGCCGGACGCCGCCTGCCGCGCCCCGGCTGCCCACCCCAGGACGAGGACGAGGACGACACGTGCCTACCGGCAAGGTCAAGTGGTTCAACAGCGAAAAGGGCTTCGGCTTCCTGTCCCGCGACGACGGCGGCGACGTCTTCGTGCACTCCTCGGTGCTGCCCAGCGGCGTCACGGTGCTGAAGCCGGGCCAGCGGGTGGAGTTCGGCGTGGTGGCGGGCCAGCGCGGGGACCAGGCGCTGTCGCTGACGCTGCTGGACCCGGCGCCGTCGGTGGCCGCCGCCCAGCGCCGCAAGCCGGACGAGCTGGCGTCCATCGTGCAGGACCTCACGACGCTGCTCGACGGCGTCTCCCAGCAGCTGGAGCGCGGCCGGTACCCGGACAAGGCGCACGGCCACAAGATCGCGGGCATGCTCCGCGCGGTCGCCGACCAGCTGGACGTCTGACCACCCGGACCGACGCACAAGTTCCCTGGCCCGGGCAGCTCTTAAGGCCCGGGCCGTCTGCCCGGCCGCCGACCGCTACTCCGGCAGCCGCAGCGCGCCGGGCGGCAGCGCCGGGACGAGCCCCTCGGCCGCCGCCCGCGTCAGCAGTCCCCGGACGGCCGCGTACCCGGCGTCGCCCAGGTCGGCGGTGAACTCGTTGACGTACAGCCCGATGTGCTGGTCAGCGACGGCCGGGTCCATCTCCTGCGCGTGCTCCAGCACGTACGCGCGGGAGGCGGCCGGATCGTCCCAGGCCATCCGCACCGAGGCCCGGGCCGCGTCCGCCAGTTCCGCCAGCCGCGCCGCGCCCAGCGAGCGGCGGGCGATGATGGCGCCGAGCGGGATGGGCAGGCCGGTGGTGCGCTCCCAGTGCTCGCCCAGGTCGGCGAGCTGGTGCAGCCCGTACGCGGGGTAGGTGAAGCGCGCCTCGTGGATGACCAGGCCCGCGTCCACCGTGCCGTCGCGCACGGCGGGCATGATCGCGTGGAACGGCAGCACCACGATTTCGCCCACGCCGCCGGGCACCGCCTCGGCGGCCCACAGCCGGAACAACAGGTACGCGGTGGAGCGCTCGCTGGGCACCGCGACCGTCCGCCCGCTCAGCGACGCCGCCTGGCCCGGCTCCCGGGTCAGCACCAGCGGGCCGCAGCCCCGCCCCAGCGCCCCCCCGCAGGGCAGCAGCGCGAACTCATCCAGCACGTAGGGGAGCTGGGCGTAAGAGACCTTCAGGACGTCGTACGGGCAGTCGGCGCCGCGCTCGGCGAGTCCGTTGGTGACGTCGATGTCGGCGAACGTCACGTCAAGCGGCGGCGCACCGGGCACCAGGCCGTGCGCCCAGGCGTGGAAGACGAACGTGTCGTTGGGGCACGGCGAGTAGGCGATCGCCAGCGGCGGCGCGGTGTGCTGTGTTCTCGGCGGCCTCGGTGGCCTCGGCGTACGCGGCGTTCTCGGGGTGCTCATCCCAGACCCTCCAGTACGGGTGTCGCGGCGCGGAACGCCTCCGTCAGCGCGGCCAGTGCCTCCGGGACACGCCAGGCGTCGCGGTCGCGCGGGCCGACGGCGTTGGAGATCGTGCGCAGCTCGAACGCCGGGACGCCGTACCCGGCGGCGGCCTCCGCCACCCCGAAACCCTCCATCGCCTCGGCGACGGCGCCCGGGTGACGCCGGACCAGCTCGGCGGCGCCCACGGCGGTGCCGGTGACGGTGGACAGCGTCAGCACCGGCCCGAGCGCGCCGCCGGTCGCCTCCGCCAGCGCCCGCGCGGCATCGGCGGGCGGACGGTGCGCGTCGGTGCCGAAACCCAGCCGTGTCACCGAGAGGAAGCCGTCGGCCGTCCGCACGCCCAGGTCGGCGGCGACGATCGCGGACGCGACCACCGCGCGGCCCAGCGGGACGCCGAAGCCGCCGCCGATCCCGGCGGAGACCACCGCACGGTAGGGCAGGCCCGCCAGTTCGGCGGCGGTCAGCGCCACGGCGGTCCCGGCCGCGGCCGCCGCCGGGCCCACACCAGCGGCCAGCACGTCCAGCCCACGGCTCTCCGGCGCGCCGCCGCCCGATCCGCTGCGGCGCGATCCGCCGCCGTCCGATCCGCTGCGGCCCGATCCGCCGCCGTCCGGCCGGTGACCGCCCAGCCGCACCCGGTGCAGCTCACCGCGTCCGGGCAGCTCCACCAGCTCGGCGGGCGCCCCGGACGCGCGGGTCACCGCGTCCCGCTCCGGCGGAACGGCGGTGACGACCAGAACCGGCACGCGGCGCTTACTTCACCTTCAGCTTGTACTGCCAGACGCCGTAGCTGCCCGCCTGCGGGTCGTTGATCGACCCGGCCTCGACGATCGCCAGGTTCAGCTCCTCCGGCGGCTCTCCCGTCATCTGCCCGAGGGCGTTGAGCAGGGGGCGGATCTCGATGGTCTCGTAGGTGGAGTCCTTGAAGTCCAGGATCGGCTGCTGGCCCTCCAGCCACACCTGCCAGCCGCGCTCAGCGGTCTCCGGCTCCACGCCCATGCCCAGGGTCGAGCCCTGGTCAACGGTGATCGTCGGAACCTCGCCGCCGCCTTCCTGAAGGCACCGGCCGAGGTCCTCGTCGCCGAGCTTCTTGCCGTCGTTGTAACAGGCGGCCTCGGTGTGAACGCTGTCCGAGCCGACGGTCAGCGTCGTCATGGGAGTCGGCTTCTCACACGCGGACAGCGCGACGAGCGCGAGGCAGGCGGCGCCCGCGGTCACGGCGGTCCGGGTGTGACGGCCCCGGGAGAGCATGCTGGTCATGGTGGGCAGGCTATCGCCCCGGCCCGCCCGGGCGACGCGGGGGTGCGGCGTGCCGTGGCACGGGGCGCGGCGGGTTACGCCTCAGGCCACGCGGGCATGCGGCGTCCCGCGCCGGGCGGACGCCAGCAGCCCGCGCAGCGTCAGTACCGCCCCGACGGCGACCACGCCCGCGCCGACGGCCATGCCCAGCGTCCCCACCAGCGGCAGCACCAGGCCCACCGCGCCCCCGGCCACCCAGGACATCTGCACCAGCGTCTCGGACCGCGCGAAGGCGGAAGTGCGCACCTCCTCGGGCACGTCGCGCTGGATCAGCGCGTCCAGCGACAGCTTCGCCAGCGCCTGGCAGACGCCCGCGCACGCGGCCACCGCCGTCACCGTCGCCGTCTCGTAGCGCACGGCGGCCACCACCGTCGCGGCCAGCGCCAGCACCAGCACGGCGGCGATGATCACCTCGGGGCCGCGCGCCTTCAGCCACGCCCCGAGCGTCGTGCCCAGCGCGTTGCCCCCGCCCGCCGCCACCGCCACCAGGCCGAGCGAGACCGCCGCGTCGAACCCGCCGAGCGGATGCTCGCGCAGCAAGAACGCCAGGAAGAAGGTGAGGAAGCCCGACAGCCCGCGCACCGCCGAGTTCGCGATCAGCGCGTTCAGCACCGAGGCGCCGACCGTGCGCAGCCCCGGCCGCCGCGCCGCGCGCTCCTCGTGCCCGGGGCTGTGCTTGACCACCCACGGCTCCGGCTCACCCCCGGCCGCCGCCAGCCGCGCCTTGTGCTCACCCTTCGCCGAGTCCACGTGGTGCGGCAGCGTGAACGCCAGGAACAGGCCGACGATGAACATTGCGAACGCCCCGTACAGCGGCCACTGCGGCCCGAGCTGGTGCAGGCCCGCCCCCACCGGGGCCGCCGCGCCGGTGGCCAGCAGCCCCGCCAGCGTCACCCGCGAGTGCGCCTTGACCAGCGAGACACGCGGCGGCAACAGCCGTGGCACCACCGCCGAGCGCACGATGTTGTACGCCTTGGACGCCACCAGCACGCCCAGCGCCGCCGGATACAGCTCCAGACCGCCGCCGGCCACCGCGCCGGACAGCGCCAGCGCCAGCAGCGCGCGGGCCAGCATCGCCCCGGCCATCGCCGCGCGGCGCCCGTGCGGGATACGGTCCAGCAGCGGGCCGATGATGGGCGCGAGCAGGATGAACGGCGCCAGCGTCACCGCCAGGTACAGCGCCACCCGGCCGCGCGCCTCACCGGTGGGGACGGAGAAGAAGACGGTGGAGGCCAGCGCGACGGTGATGAGCATGTCGCCCGCCGAGTTGATCATGTGCAGCTCGGCGAGCTTGCCGAGCCCCGACTCACCCGCGCCCTGCGCGTGCGTGGCCTTGCGGATGCCCCGGCCCAGCGCGGCCGGCGGCCGGTGCACGGCCCGCCCCATCCCGCGTGCGACCCGCCCGAGCACGCCACCGCGCCGTGGCCGCCTGCTCCCCGCGCCCCCGGCGCCGTCCGGCCCACCCACGCGGTCCGGCGCACCTGCGCGGTCCGGCGCACCTGCGCCATCCGGGATACCTACACCGCTTGGAGTACCTACGCCGTCCGGGACGCCGGTTGCCCCCGCGCCGCGTGTCCTGCCGGAGCCGACTCCGCCGCGCCAGCCGCCACCGTAGGGCCGGGTGTCGGTGAGCCTCGCGTCCCCCACCTCGTCAGTCGCCTCGTCAGTCACCTCGTCAGTGTGCCCCAGGAAACAGGCGTTGAACGGGAGCTGAGGTGGGGCGGGGCAGGGTGGGCGCGACACGGCCGTGGGGTAGCGTGGGAGCACAGTGCGCCCCGTACGGCATTGTCCTTTGGCGCGTCGCCCGCGTGGGACGTCGCAGCGGTCCACCGGTCCGCTCCGTTCCCCACGGTGCACGCCCGGCTCCTGTCGTGCGCGCAGGCGTGCCCTGCCAAGGAAGAGACGATTGTTGTGAGTGCTGCGATGCGAAGCCGTACCCCAGACCGGCTGTGCGCCGAGGCAGTGGAGCTCGCCCGGGACGCCGCGGTGGAGGCCGCCCGCCCCGGCACCGTCGGCGATTACCTGGGCGCCGTCGCCGACGCCGACCGGGTCGTCACCCACCTCTTCGAGTGCCAGGAGCCCGGCTACCGGGGCTGGCGCTGGGCCGTCACCGTCGCCCGCGCCTCCCGCGCCCGCGTCGTCACCCTCGACGAGACGGTGCTGCTGCCCGGCCCCGACGCCGTCCTCGCCCCGCAGTGGCTGCCCTGGAGCGAGCGCCTGCGCCCCGGCGACCTCGGCACCGGCGACCTGCTGCCCACCGAGTCCGACGACCCACGGCTGGAACCCGGCTTCTCCGGCGAGGACACGCCGCCGCCGAACTCCGCCGTCACCGACGACGACCCCACCGTCCCCCGCCCCGCCGAGATCGTCTCCTTCGCCGACGAGCTGGGCATGGGCCGCGCCCGCGTCCTGTCCCGCCACGGACTGCACCTGGCCGCCGAGCGCTGGGAGGACCACTTCGGCCCGCGCACCCCGATGGCCCAGGCCGCCCCCGCCTCCTGCCAGACGTGCGGCTTCCTCGTCCCCCTCGCCGGTTCGCTGAAGCAGGCGTTCGGTGTCTGCGCCAACGAGTACGCCCCGGCCGACGGCCACGTCGTCTCCTTCGGCTACGGCTGCGGCGGCCACTCCGAGGCAGCGGTCATGCCCAAGCCCCCCAAGCCCCCGAAACCGGTCATCGACGAAACCAGGGCCGACGCGATGCCCCTGCACGACGCGCCCCCCGAGCCCGAGGCCCCCGCCCCCACCGAACCCAGCGCCTAACGCCCGCCGGGGCAGTGACGCGCCCGGCGGCGGCACCCGTCCAGCGTGCCGCCGACCGACCACCACGAACCGTGCCGGCCGACCACCACGAACACGGCACCGAGGTCGCCGCCGGAGTGCTTGGCGGCGTCGGCACCTCCGACGCGCGGGGCTGAAGCGGTGGTCAGTCGCGGTCTGGCCCGGGGGCTGGGGGTTTGCGGTGCTTGCCCCGGCCGGGGCGCAGGGGCTGGGCGGCTAGGTCGGCCTCGGCCTGGGCTTCGTCGGCGTCCGGGTAGAGGATCGCCTGCGCCTCGGTGAGGCTGGCGGCGAGCGTGTGGAGTTCCCAGGTGTAGCCGTTCCACCGCTCGATCACGCGCGGCGCGGCCGGGCTCACGTGCGCGCCTCGCGGCCCTGTGGCGGAGACCACGGGCACGGCGCGGAGCCGGCCGATCCTCTGGTCCCGGCGGTGCGCCCAGTCCTTCAGCGGTTCGTCGTGCATTGGTGCTTCCTCGCGTCGGTGGGGTGGAGGCCGCCTCGTCGTACGGCGTCCCGTCATCCGCGCCGGGGAACGCGGTGTTGGGGCTCGCCCAGCCAGGGGGTGTGGCGGCCGTCGGGGGTGACGCTCATCCCGAAGTCTCCGGGGCCGGGACGTCCCGCATCCTTCCACCACCGCCAGGCCGCTTCCACCTCGCGCCACAGCCGGCGCGGGCCGTGCTGCCAGACGGTGAACCGGGCCGGCCCCGCCGTTCCGTCGTCATCGACGGCGGCCCAGGACGCGGCGTCCGTGGTCGCCACCCACAGCCGCGACGCCACGCCCGCCACGTCCGGCTCGTGGTGCCAGGCCCACCACACGTCCGGGAGCTGGAGCCCGAGGGCGAACCGCGCCGCCCAGTCCTCCCGCGTCACCGCCCACGGCGACAGGCCCGTCGTGGACTCCTCGGGCCGGTGGGCGTCGCGCACCACGTCCCTAAAGACGCGCAGGTCGGTCCGCTGACTCCGCATGAGCATGAACGCCGCGTACGGGTGGAAGCGGCCGGACGCGGAGCCGTCCGCGTGTGCGGTGAGCCGCAGGAGTCCGAAGCAGAGCCACGGCGTCTCCCAGGGCACGAGGACGACGCCACCGGGGCGCACGCCGCGCACCCAGCGGCCCGGCACCCGCCGCACCGAGCAGGTGGCCACGATCCGGTCCAGCGGCCCGTCCACCACCTCAGCGCCGTCACCGGTGACGACCCGTGGGCTCACCCCGACGGAGTGCAGACAGGCCCGCGCCCGTGCGGCAAGGCCCGCGTCCACCTCCACGGAGGTAACGAGCGAGGGACCCAGCCGGTGCGCCAGCAAACCGGCGTTCCACCCGGTCCCCGTGCCGACCTCCAGCACCCGTTCCCCGCCCTCCAGCGCCAGCATCTCCAGCATCCGGAACACGATCTCCGGCGCCGACGCGGAACTTGACGCCCACCTTTCCCCGTGCGGCCCGGGTTCCTTGCCGTCGTTGACCTGCGTGACGACGGGAGCGTCCGCGTAGGCGGCCCGCAGCCACGCCTCCGGAGCCTCGCGCCGGTCACACGGCGTCAACTCCTCACCGAGCCACACCGTGTCGGGCAGGAACGCGTGCCGGGGCACCCCGTGGAACGCCGCCTCCCACTCCGCCGCAGGCGGCCGCCCGAGTGCGGCGGTCAGCTCGCTGAGCAACCCACGCGCGGCGGCCCACTCAGCGGCTCCGTTGTCGATAGCCCTCACCTGGCGTCTACTTCCCCTTGTGCTTCGGCTCGCCCTTGGGCCCCTTGGTGTCCGACGACGGCTTCGCCGTTCCCGGGTCCTTCCCACCCGCGTGCTTCCCGCCACCCCCGCTGCCGCCCTTACCCGTGCCCCAGCCCATACCTGACTCCTCTCCTTGCGTGCCGCCCGTCACCGGGGCGATGTCCTTACTGGTGTGTCGCGGACTGGTGTGTCGCGTCGCCGCCGTCCGCCGGAGCGCGCGGCAACGCGGTGCGACCCTGACCCTGCGGTCGCCATGGGTGTGCTGCATGGCTCTACGCCGGTCCCCTGGGCCACGCGCGCCAGGGGCGGGTGAGCGTTTCCGTGTACGTGTGGTGGCTCGGGTTGGCCCCGGCGTGGCGGAGCTGCCAGTCCTGTACGGCGCCGAAGTCCACACCGGTAGGCGAGGTGGCGCCACACACGTCGCACGCCATGCGGTGGGTGAGGGGCGCGGCGTCCGGCTCCCGGTCCGGCTCGCTCACCCACACCAGGTAGCGGAACACGGCCCGCCTCACCACCCAGCTCCGCCCGGCCCCGGCGCGTGCCGCCCCCGCCCGGGCACGTCGCCCCCCGGCCCCGGGCGCAACGCCAACTCCCCGCTACGGTCCAGCCGGAGGTCACGGTGGGCCACGATCCGCGCCCGGATCGTCCGCACGACGCGCCCGCCCCTCACCGCAGCCTCCCGGCGCCCAGCGGACACCGGAACCACACGGCCTTACCGCCCCCGACCCGGGTGTAGCCGAACCCGGTGACCATCTCCCGCAGCAGCCACAGCCCCCGCCCGCGCTCGGCGTCCCAATCCGGCTCGCTGACCACCGGCGGCAGCGGCGACCGGTCGTAGACGGTCACCACCACATCGGTGCCACTCCCCTCCACCTCGACACGACACCGCGCGTCAGCCACATGCCGCACGACATTGCTCAACAGCTCCGACACCCCGAGCCGCACCACCCCAACGGCCTCCGCATCCCCACCCAACGCTCGCACGGCCTCCGCAGCCTGCCTCCGCCACCAGGCGATGCCCCGCGCCGTCACGTCCAGCTCCCAGGCACACCCCTCCGGTTCCTCCCCTGTGCGGCCGACCGACCCCACGCGAGTCAACTCCCCGCTCACCGAGCCCCCCTCCCCCCACCGGACGTCTGCCCCCTCCGCGCATCCGGGCACTCGGCCACGTGCCGCCGCCGCAACACCCGACAGTCCACCGCCCGCGAGTAATCCCCCCGCCCTCTCGCCTCCTCCTCAGCCCGCCGCCACTGTGCGCATTCCTGACAGTCGTCCATTTCGCTTCTCCGGTCCGCCCTCGTCTAGTTCACCTCCCACGCAGCGTGGGAGTGGATACGCTTAGCGAACACCGCATGACTGCGTGTGGGTACCGGAGTCACCGTGCCGACGTGGTGAAAGCGGTGAAAGATCATCAGGTGAAGGGAGTCGCGCTGTGGCGCCAATGCCCGGCCGCAACGACAAACTTGAGGCTCGCCTGGCTGAGGCTGGCTGGTCACACGCGCAACTTGCTACCGCCGTCGTGCGTGTCGCCCGCGAGAACAACATGTCTGATCTCATAGGGGTGGGGCGCTCACACGTGTCTCACTGGGTCAGAGGGACCAAGCCGTCCGGAGCAGCACCGCGAGTGCTCTGTGAGGTCTTCTCACGTCGCCTGAATCGTTCGGTTGTTCTCGCTGATCTCGGGTTTGGATCTGATGCCCTGCACGCAGTGAGCACGGCTCCACTCTGGGAGGTGGATACGCTGGCCGCCCTGGCCGAACTGGGAAGGGCGGACGCTGACGTGGATCGCAGGCACCTCTTGGAGAGCGCGACCTACTCAGTCGCCAGTCTCGCACTCCCTGGGCTGGCGTGGTGGCAAAAGCAAGCGGAGCTGCCACGCTCGGCTGACGCGACGCCGCGACGCGTCGGACGCGGAGAGTTGGACGCCGCCCGGGAGATGATTCAGCTGCTCTCGCGCGTGGATCAGCGACGAGGAGGCGGACACGGCCGCAGCGCCGTGGTGGGATATCTGGCAACAGACGTTGCCAGATATCTTCACGGCACGTTTGTCAACGAAAGTGTGCGCCGCGGGATGTACTCGGCCGCCGGTGAACTGGCATATCTCGCAGGTTGGATGGCCTTCGACAACGGCCA
Source organism: Streptomyces sp. JJ66 (assembly GCF_019303495.1). Taxonomy (GTDB): domain Bacteria; phylum Actinomycetota; class Actinomycetes; order Streptomycetales; family Streptomycetaceae; genus Streptomyces. Next base: position 70,779 of record NZ_JAEVFI010000023.1, read on the forward strand.
GCATGGGATAGCCCAGCGTTACCTGACACTTGGCGTGAAGTTTGCCGCTGAATCATCTGACGGTCCGCTAGCAGGACACATTCTCCGGGCGCTCGCCCACCAAGCCGTTGATCTGGGTCACCCCCGCCAGGCCCGCCACCTGGCCACTGCGTCGGTGGATGGCGACCGGTATGCCCACGCAAGTCCCCGGGAACGCTCTCTGCTGGGAATCGTCCACGCACGGGCACAGGTCGTGTGCGGGGACCGGGCCGCCGCCGTCGCTACCCTGCTGCGCGCGGAGGACGACTTGGCTGCCGCATGCCCAGGCGACGAAGAGCCCGCGCGAGTCTTCTTCTTTGGCGAAGCCTCACTCGCGCATCAGACCGCTTGTGCGCTACGGGACCTCGGCGACCTGGAAGGCGCCGAGAAGCAGTTTCGTCGCAGCGTTCGTACGCGGAAAGCGGCGACGTTCACGCGAACACATGCAGTAACCCTCGGCTACCTCGGCGATGTGCAGGCCCGGCAGGGAAACGTGGAAGAAGCGTGCGTGACCTGGCACCGCGCGCTCGACGCGATGGAGGGAGTGCGTTCGGGCAGGACCCGCCAGGTCGTGGTGGACATGCGCCGCACGCTGTCTCCCTACCGGGGACGCGGCGTTCGCCTAGCGCAGGAACTTGACGGGCGAGCGGCCTTGCACCTGGCAAGTGCACAGTGACCGGACCACAACGTCGAACATCGGAGCAAGCTATGAGCCGCGAGACGTACACCGTTGAAGCGTTGGCCCACGTTGTCGGAGGGCGCAGGGAGCCTACTGACGACTACTGGGGCGGTACGCGGGCCATCATCCGGATCGACGATCCCCGGTACACGGCTGACGCGACGAAGGGGCTGGCCGACTTCTCGCACCTTGAAGTCGTCTTCCGCTTCCACCTCACCGATCCGGCCGACCTGCACCTGGGCGCGCGGCGCCCGCGTGACCATCCGGCCTGGCCCGAGGTGGGAACCTTTGGGCACCGCAACATGCGCCGACTGAACTGGCTCGGGGTCTCCCGCTGCCGTCTGATCACGGTGGACGGACTCGACCTGCATGTGGAGGACCTGGACGCGGTAGACGGAACTCCGGTACTGGACATCAAGCCCTGGTTCGCCGAGATGGGTCCGCGCGGTCCGCAGCGCCAGCCCTCCTGGCCGGGGGAGATGCTCACCGACTACTACGCCCCGCACCGCGACACCACCTGACCGGTAGCCCTCCTCCGCGCGGGCAGAAGAACTCAGCTCCTGCCGCGTAAACGGCGCGGGCTTCGTTTGCGCGAACTGCCGGAGCGGCCCGAGGCCCCAGGCTTCCACGCCCCACCGACGCATGTCACCAGGAGTGGTAGCCGTCCGTTCCCACCCGACCGATCCGAATTCCCCGCCGCCGCAGTGGCTTCGCTACGAGATGAGGAGGACCGACTGACGTGCCCAGCCCCGAGGAAGGTGCCGTGGACAAGCGTCCGCTCCACGAGCGCATCGCTGCGGACTTGCGGAACGAGATCATGGGCGGTGACCTTGCGCCGGTACGAACATGCCGTCCTCGTAGCGCCTGAAAGAGCGTTCCGCGCGTCGATCGCCACCATCCCGTAGACAGCTGCGCCTCCACGCATCGATCGATTGGAGACACCGTGCCCGATGTCGCCCTGACACCCTTCCCACCCGACCCGCCACCCGGCTACCGGCAGCTCAGTTTTCTCGGCGGCCCCAGCCGCTTCGTCCCTGAGAAGACCTGCCGGGGCTGCTTCATGAACCAGGCCGAAAACGACTTACCTGACATCCTTGCCCCCGTCTTCGACGACGGCGTCATCACCGTCAGGCAGGACGCCGAGTGGGCCGTGCCCGGGTTCATGGTCGTCGCCGTCCGTCCGCACATCGGCGCTCTGGACGAAATGGATCTGCCACTGGTGGAGCGGATCGGCCGGGTGACGCACTTCGTACGCCGGGCCATGCGCGAGCGCCTGGGCCTGGCTGCGGTGCAGACGTACCAGGAGGAGAAGATCGACCGGCCGCACTTCCACGTGTGGATGCTCCCCCTGTGGCCGGACACCATGGCGGCGCACGACATCAACCCCAGGATCTACGAGTCGAACATCGCCCAGTACCTCACCCTCTTCCCTTTCGCCTCCAACGAAAGCGCGATTCGCAGGTGCGCGGACGAGGTGCGCGGCTTCCTCGCCGAGGTTCCCCACCTGCGTGAGGGCACAACCGTCTGACGGCGCAGGTTCTACACCTGCGCCCAGACCTGTTTGGGTCCACGCCATCCATCCCAACCGATTCGCTCAGCAGGCGCGTTGTGTATGTTTCGGAAGGAGCCCCAGCATGCGTATCGCACACGTGGCCCCCTTATGGGAGAGCGTTCCGCCCAGAGGCTACGGAGCTGTCGAGAGCTTGGTCGCGGAACTCGCTGCGATTCAGGTACTTGATGGGCACGACGTCACGGTATTCGCCTCCGGTGACTCCGAAGTGGCAGGCAGCCTCCACAGCGTCAGTGCGGCGGCGTTGTACGCGGACCCGCGTATCCGCGAACCTGAGATCTACCGCATGATGCAGTTGCTCGAAGTACGTGACCGGGCAGAAGAGTTCGACGTCATTCACTCGCACGTGCACTCCAACACCGGGTGTCTGGCCATCCCAACCCTGCATGGCCTGGGTACGCCCGTGGTGCACACCGTGCACTGCTTCTTCAACGAGGACAACGCGCAGCTCTTCCGCCGCTTCGCTGCCGAGCGGTACGTGGCGATCAGTGATGATCAGCGGTCCCGGCTGCCAGAACTCAACTACCTCGACACGGTTCGCCACGGAATCGCTGTGGAGGCGTTCCCCTTCGACGCGGAGCCGAGCGGCCGGAGCCCGTACCTGGCCTTCCTCGGCAGAATCAGGCCCGAGAAGGGTGTCCATGCCGCGATTGAGGCGGCGCGACTCGCAGGGTTTCCGCTGAAGATTGCGGGTCGGATCAAGCCGGTTGACCAGGACTACTTCGAGCGACAGGTCCGGCCGCATGTGGACGGAGAACACGTGTCTTTCCTGGGAGAACTCGACTTTCCTGGCAAGACGGCCCTGCTCTCCAGCGCAGCCGCCACGCTCATGACCTCGCTCGTCCCTGAGCCATTCGGCATGGTCCCCATCGAGTCGATGGCTTGCGGAACCCCGGTGATGTCCTTGCGCACCGGCGCAGCTGCCGAGCTCATCCGGGACGGCGTCACCGGCCTCCTGGCCGACAGTGTTCAAGAGCTGGCTGCGGCCATCCGTCGCTTCCCGACGATCGACCGCGCCTCCTGCCGCCGACACGTGACTTCCGAGTTCTCGATCCGACGGATGGCGGACGGCTATGCAGCCGCCTACCGAACGGCCACACACGGCTGATCCAGCCAGCGCGCAACTTCGTATCTCTCTCCCGCAACCCATGTGAGGCATCATGCGCAGCGTCATTCTCAGCGCGGGCAAGAGTTGCTTCGTGGCCTGCCCGGGCTGCTACAACTACTTCGGCCGCACGGTCCTCGACACCTCTCAGGTAGTGCGCTTCGCCGCCGCCTTACGCGAGCGGTTCGCCCTGGAGAAGATCACGGTCGGGGGCGGTGACCCACTCACCCGGCCGGACATCGTCCGGCTTCTCCGGGGCCTGCACAGCCTGGGCCTCAGGATTTACCTGGACACGGTGGGCACCGCCTTCCTAGGCGCGGCCCGAATCCGTTTCATGGGCACTGGAACGGCCGAGCACGTACCGGCCGACCACGTGGCCGCCGTTACGGATCTGATCGGCATACCTCTCGACGGCAGCACGGACGCCGTACAAGAGCAGTTTCGCCGTCATGCGACCGTCGCCTCTCAACTGGCGGTCCTCTCCCTCCTGGACGGGGTCGGCGCCCGCCTCTGCGTCAACACAGTCGTGCACGCCGGCAACACCGAGGACATCGCGGCCATCGCCAAGCTGCTCCGCAGGTACACCGCTATCCGGGAGTGGCAGCTCTTCCAGTTCATGCCGATCGGACCACTGGGCCACCGGAACCGCGAGCGCTTCCTCATCAGCGACGCTGACTTCGAGCGGGCCGCCACCACCGCCCGGGAGTCCGCGCCCGGACACGTCCGGGTCGCCGCCAAGAGCACAAGCGGTCGCAAGCATCGCTACCTGCTGATCGACTCCGCCGGGCTTATCTGGACGCCCGAACAGTCGCAAGCCACCGCCTGGCAGAGCGAGGATGGCAATGATCGGCGGCAGCTGATCGGCAACATCAGCGACGGGGACATCATGGAACGCCTGGCCACAGAGGAGACCGCCGTCACGGAGTGCGCGGCATGACCCCCGCTGACCTGCTCGTTGTCGTCGCCCACCCCGACGACGAAAGCCTGCACTGTGGTGGGCTCCTTCACCGGGCTGCCCTGAGTGGGGGCGTCGCCGTCACCGTGACCCTTACGCGCGGTGGGGCGGGCAGGACGCTCGGTATGTGCACCGTGGAGGAGCTGCCCGCCGTGCGTGAGCAGGAACTACGGCGCGCCGCCGAGGTGCTGGGAGTTGAGTGCGCGGAAGTGCATGACCTACCAGACGGCGGCTTGGCCGACCACGAGCCGGAAGGGGCAGCGTTTGTGCTGGACGCGTTGCGCCGCTGGACGCCCCGCCGTGTGGTGACCTTCCCACCCAACGGGCTGAACGGCCACCCAGACCACCGCGCCGCACACCACATCGCCCTCACCGCACTCGAACGGTACGGCGTCACCCCAGACGTGTTGCTGGTGACGAGCACGGCGCCCTACACCGAGGGGGACCGTCCCGGCTTCCTTGCACCGAGCCAGGTTGAGAAGTTGCGGCTGCCTGCAACCGTACAGATGCCGGTGGGCGACAGCCTGGAGGCGAAGCTGCGCGCTATGGGTCATTACGAGACCCAGGCGCGCAGCGTCGCGAAGATCCTTCGCTGCTACCCGGAGACGCTCCTCACCGAGGCGTTTCACCGGATGCGCAGCAGACGGCCGCTGCATCTCACGCGGCGGCCGTGACCAGTTTCCGGACGTGTTCCACTGCCTCGGTCATCGGCACGGACTGGGTCTCGCCCGTGGCCCGGGTGGTGACCTCCACCGTGCCGTCGGCCAGGCCGCGGGCGCCCACCGTGATCCGGTAGGGGATGCCGATCAGTTCGACGTCCCGGAATTTCACGCCAGGCCGTTCGTCGCGGTCGTCCAGGAGGACGTCGAGTCGCTCGCCTTGAAGCTGCCGGTAGAGCGTTTCGGCGGCTTCGGCCACCTTCTCGTCCTTGGTGCCGAGGACGACGACGGCCGCCTCGAACGGGGCGACCGCGACGGGCCAGACGATGCCCTTCTCGTCGTGGTGGGTCTCCACCACGGAGGCGAGCGCCCGCTCCACGCCG
>NZ_JAEVFI010000024.1 GCF_019303495.1 Streptomyces sp. JJ66
CACCCCCCACCCACCACCAAGACCCCATCCACTGACCAGCACCACCGCAACAAGCAAAAAGAGCACCACCACCCACCGCCCCGGGTGCTCCTCTTGCCGTTCGGCGGCAACGCCGCCCCGCGATAGACGCGCCGCGAAGCGGCTCCATCTCCCACACCGCAGCACCCACCCACACCAACCCAACCCCCTTCCTTGTCCGAAGAGAAGAGAACCTGCGTCACCCGCGTCACCCACACCCCGAAACCGCCCCCTGACCAGCCGTAACAACGGTGACGCAAGACACCCGGGCCGCGTCACCCCTGCGTCACCCGCGTCACCCCATGACGCACACCCGCGTCGCCGATGACGCACCCCCCAACCCCCTGCGTCACCGCAAACCCACAGCTCAACGAGCACGCGTGACGCAGATGACGCGGTGACGCACAAACCCCCACCTCGGACACACCGCGCCAGAAACCCACAGCAGGTCTGAAAGGACACCCCTTCCACGCACCAACTGATCACCGCCCTGGAGGACACATGAGCACCCTCGCCCGCGAACCGGACCTCGCCGCCCCCGGGCGCCTTCTCTACAAGCCGGAGGAGGCGGCAGAAATCCTCGCAATCGGCCGCTCGACCATTTACGAACTCATGGCCGATGGCGCCCTGAAGTACATCAAGGTGGGTCGCGTGCGTCGCGTCAGGCGGATTGACCTCGAAAGCTTCGTAGCGAACCTCGCCCCCATACCCCACTGACCAAATCCACTTTGAGACGCCCCGAGCCCCCCGCTCGGGGCGCTTCCGTATGGAGGAGTAAAATGAGCCCCCGCAAGCCGAACTTGGAATCTTCCATCTACTTGGGAAATGACGGCTGGTGGCACGGCCGCGTGACCATGGGCGTCAAGGACGACGGCAGCCCCGACCGCCGCCACCGCAGGGCACGGTCCGAGACAGCAATCAAGCGCAAGGTCCGCGAGCTGGAGAACTTGCGCAATAAAGGCCGCGCGCCCAACGCCGGGCGTAAGCCGACGGTAGAGACGTGGATGACCACCTACCTGACCGACATCGCGTCGCTGAAGCTTAAACCGCGCTCTTTGGACGACTATTGGTCCAAGACGAGGAACGACATTATCCCTGGGGTCGGCAAACACCGGTTGGACAAGCTTCAACCGGAGCACCTGGAGCGGATGTACCGCGCCATGCTCGACGAGGGGCACGCACCGTCGCATGTGCTTAAAGTGCACCGCATCCTCTCGCGAGCCCTGAAGATCGCACACCGCCGCCGCATGATTTCGGAGAACGTCGCCACGCTGGTAGACCCCCCGAGTGTGGACGAGACGGAGACCAACCCGTTCACCATGGAGGAGGCAAAGGCGTTTCTTGAAGCTGCGGCGAAGCGACCCACGTTTATGCGATGGATCGTCGGCGTCGGAATGGGGTTCAGGCAGGGTGAAACCCTCGGCTTCCGGTGGCCCTATGTGGATCTGGAGAACGAGCTCTTTCACCCTCGGTGGCAGCTCCAACGCCTCACCTGGCGCCATGGCTGCGCGGACCCCCACGCATGCGGGGCTCGACTCCACCGGTTCGACGTCTGCCAGCCTGGGTGTACCGCCCACAAGGGCTACAAGCGCGGCTGTCCACAGCCCTGTGCGAAGTCGTGTACGAAACACGCGAGCGCTTGCCCGCAGCGGAAGGGGGGTGGTCTCGTCTTCACCCGGCCGAAGACGAAGAAGAGCCAGAACCCAGTTCCGATCCCTCCGCCGTTCATTCCCTACCTGCGGCAACACAAGGAACAGCAGGATGCGACGCGGGCCGCCGCAGGGGAGCTCTGGCAGGAACACCAAGCCGTCTTCACGCGGCCCGATGGTCGGCCACTGGACCCGCGCGACGACTGGCAAGAGTTCAAGGAGTTGCTCGCGGAAGCGGGGATCGATGACCGTCGCCTGTACGACGGCAGCCGTCACACCGCAGGCACGATCCTCAACGAGCTGGGGGTGGACATGGTGACCATCATGGAGATTCTGCGGCACACCCAGATCAGCCAGACGCGGCGCTACGTGAAGGGTCGTTCGCAGCTCTCCAAGGACGCCATGAAGCGTGTGGGAGCCGCGTTCATGCCCGCGCCTACAACGGCAACTGAGACCAGAACTGAGACCACCAGCACGCGAGCGGACCGCTCGCGGCGCCGCCGCCGGGTGCACTGAACCACAAAGCCCCAGCTAGAAGACGTCTAGCTGGGGCTTCCACGCGGAGCCGCCTAAGGGAATCGAACCCTTGACCTACGCATTACGAGTGCGTCGCTCTGGCCGACTGAGCTAAGGCGGCTTGCTGGGGTGCAGCGCGGAACAGTTTACACAGGTTGGCGGGGTGGTCGGGACCGGGTTCAGCAGCGCTTGCCGTCGGGCGGGACGGTGCCGCTCAGGAGGTAGGCGTTCACGGCCGAGTCGACGCAGGTGATGCCGCGGGCGTAGGCGGTGTGGCCGTCGCCGTCGTAGGTCAGGAGGGTGGCGGAGTCGAGCTGGGCGGTCAGGCCCTCGGCCCACACGTACGGGGTGGCCGGGTCGCGGGTGGTGCCGACGACCAGGATCGGGTCGGCGCCCTGGGCCTCGACGCGGCCTGCCTGGCCGGTGGGGTCGGCGGGCCAGTCGGTGCAGATGAGGGTGGCGTAGGCGAAGTTGCGGCCGAAGACCGGGGAGGCTTCGCGGAAAGCGGGCACGGCGTCCTCGGCTTCGGCGGGGCCGGAGAAGGCGGGGGGCTGGTCGACGCAGTTGACAGCGGCGTTGGCGAACATCAGGTTGCCGTAGGAGCCGTCGGGCAGGCGCTCGTAGTAGTCGTCGGCCAGGGAGAGCAGGCCCGCGCCGTCACCGTCGAGGGCGTCGGTGAGGGCTTCGCGCAGACGGGGCCAGTACCGCTGGGTGTACATGGCGCTGATCACGCCGGTGGTGGCCAGGGACTCGGTGAGCTCGCGCTCCTCGCCGGTGGGCAGCGGCTCGGCGTCCACCTGGTCGAAGAAGGTGCTCAGGCGCTGGCCCGCGTCCTGCGGGGAATCCTTGCCGAGGGGGCAGTCGGAGCGCTGGGCGCAGTCCTCGGCGAACGCGGTGAAGGCGGTGTTGAAGCCGGCCGTCTGGTCGCGGTTGAGCAGTTCGGCGGGCAGCGACGGGTCCATCGCGCCGTCCAGGACGAGGCGTCCGGCGCGGGAGGGGAACAGGCCCGCGTAGGTCGCGCCGAGCAGGGTGCCGTAGGAGTAGCCGACGTAGGTCAGCTTCTCGTCGCCGAGGGCCGCGCGCGCGACGTCCATGTCGCGGGCGGCGTCAACCGTGGAGACGTGGCCGAGCAACTCGCCGGCGTCCTCCGCGCAGCCGCGGGCGAACGCGTCGTTGGCCTGCTGGAGGGTGGCGGTCTCGGCGGCGCTGTCGGGGGTGATGTCCACCTGGGTGTGCTCGTCCATCTCCGCGTCGGACAGGCACTCGATGGGCTCGCTCTCGCCGACGCCGCGCGGGTCCACGCCCACGATGTCGTACCGCTCGCGGATCTCGGCGGGGAAGCCGACGCCCGCGAAGGCGCGGACGAACTCGACGGCGGAGGCGCCGGGGCCGCCCGGGTTGGCCAGCAGCGATCCCTCAGCGTCACCCGATCCGGTGGCGCGGGAGCGGATGACGGCCAGTTCCAGGTCGTCGGCGGCCTGCGGCGCGGCGTAGTCGAGCGGAACGCGCAGGGTGGCGCACTGGAAGCCGGTGGGGCCGCAGTCCTCCCAGGCGAGCCGCTGGTCGTAGTAGGGGCGCAGCTCGTCGGGGATCTCGGCGGGCAGCGGTTCCAGGACACGGTCCACGCCGCGTTGGCCCGCGGCGGTGTTCGACCGGTCCGAGCCCGGTTCGTCGTCCTGCCCGGTGCAGGCTGTCAGCAGCAGGGCCGCCGTGAGGGCGGCGCCGAAGACGCGGTAGTGCCGCCGGTGTGCCATGTCCACCCTCGCCCGTATCGTCGGACCGATCCGTACCCGATCGGGCGGTTCGCTCCGGTCGGTACCCGGAGCGTATACCGCCGGGTGGGCGGACGGGTTCACCCCGCGCGGAGCGCCAGCGCCATCGACTCGACGGCCAGGAGCGGCGCGACGTTGCGGTCCAGGGCCTCGCGACAGGCCAGGATCGCCTCCATGCGCCGGAGGGTCTGCTCCGGGCGGGAGGCGGCGGCGACCTGGGCGACGCCCTCGGCCGCCGTGAGCCCGGCGTCCGGGCCGGGGTGCGGGCGGGCCGGGGCGGCGCCGAGCTGGTGGGCGAGGACGTCGCGGTAGAAGGCGGCGAGGTCGGTGAGGGCGAGGTCGATCGCATCGCGCTGGGTGCGGGTGGCGCGGCGCTTCTGCTTGTCCTCCAGCTCCTTCATGACACCGGCCGTGCCGCGCGGCAGCCGCTTGCCCTCGGCCGCGCCGAGCGCCGCGCGCAGGTCCTCCGTCTCGCGCGCGTCCAACTCCTCGGCGACCTGCTTGGCGTCCTCCTCGGCCGCCTCGATCAACTCCTGGGCCGCGCCCAGGCAGCCGCCGACGGTCTCCGCCCGCAGGGGCAGACGCAGCACCGCGGCGCGGCGGGCCCGGGCCCGCTCGTCCGTGGCCAGGCGGCGGGCGCGGCCGATGTGACCGCCGGTGGCGTGGGCGCAGGCGGCGGCGCGGGCGGGATCAATGCCGTCGCGGCGGACGAGGAGGTCGGCGACGGCATCGACCGGTGGCGTGCGCAGGCCCAGGTGGCGGCAGCGGGAGCGGATGGTGGGCAGGACGTCCTCGGTGGACGGTGCGCACAGCAGCCACACCGTGCGCGGCGCGGGCTCCTCCACGGCCTTCAGCAGCACGTTGCCCGCGCCTTCGGTGAGGCGGTCGGCGTCCTCCAGCACGATCGCCTGCCAGCGGCCGCCCGCCGGGGCGAGCTGGGCGCGGCGCACCAGCTCCCGCGTCTCCTTCACGCCGATCGTCAGCAGCTCGGTGCGGATGACGTCCACGTCGGCGTGGGTGCCGACGAGCGCGGTGTGGCAGCCCTCGCAGAAGCCGCAGCCCGGGGCGCCGCCCAGCGCGCGGTCCGGGCTGACGCATTGCAGGGCGGCGGCGAAGGCGCGGGCGGCCGTCGAGCGGCCGGAGCCGGGCGGGCCGGTGAACAGCCAGGCGTGCGTCATGGCGGAGCCCGCGAAGACGGCCGCCTCGGCCCCGGCGTCACCCCGGGCGTGGGCGCTGACGTAGGCGTCCGCGTCCCGGGCGGCGGCGGCGAGCTGCTCGGCCACCCTGGCCTGGCCCACCAGGTCGTCCCACACCGCCATGTGCTGCCCTTTCGTGTGTGCTGCGCCGGTCGCGTGGCGCACGCTCACCGGCTTCGCCGGGTGGGCTGCGCGGCCGCGCTGGGTGCGCTGTGTGCCTCTGTGCTGTGTGCTGTGTCTGTTCTGGGCTCTGTGAGGTGTCTGCTGTGTGCGGTTCCGCCGTGTCGTGCGGGACGGACCGGCTGCGGCGTGGTGCCGCGTCGCGGGTGCTGCGGCGGTTTGTCGGCTGTCGGCGTGGCCTCGTTCGCTGGCTGCCGGTGGTCCATTGTCCGGCATGCGTCGGACAGTCCCTGCCGAGGGAGCCGGGAGTGGCTGGGGCGGGCGTGTTGGGCCGAGTGGGGGAAGTTGGGGAGGACGCGCCGGGGTCGCGGGCACAGTACCGCGAAGTAGGACTAGTCCTATGGCATGTTCGCGGTGCAGCCGTCGGCCCGGCACGCTGCGTGACCATCGGCCGTCCGGTTCCTTCCCTGCCGGACTCCAGGAGGGACGCCCATGCACCGCACCGCCCGTCGGACCGTGCGCAGGGCGTCGGTCGCCGCCACCGCAGCGGTTGGGCTGCTCGTCGCCTGGGTCGCGGGGGCGGCCCAGGCGGCGGACGGCTCCGCCACCGCCACCGCGCTCTCTGCCGAGCTGACCTCCTCGGACGGACGCGTCCACGTGGGCGTGGGGCAGGCCCGCTTCCCCGGCTTCGCCTCCACCGCCACCACGGACAACGTGCTGATCAGTGGGGTGGGCTCCGCGCGGGGAGCGCGGGCGACGGCGGGTGGTGACCAGGCGGCCGGTACCGTGCGCGCGGCGGCCCGGGTGGACGCGCTCGACCTGCGCATCGGGGACGCGCGGCTGCGCACCGGCCCGGTGACGGCTTCCTGCACCGCGGCCCCGGTCGTCCCGGCGGCCGGGGGCTCCGGCGTGCGCGGGGGCACGTTCATGCCCGCTTCCGGGGGAGCGCCGGTCCCGCTGCCAGCCGACGCGGCGCCCGGTACCGTCGTCGAGCTGCCGGACGGGGTGGGACGCGTCGTGCTGGGCGAGCGCTCGCGGGCCGCCGACGGCACCCTGACCATCACCGCGCTACGGCTGGAGCTGGACAGGGGCACGGGCCGGTACGGCGGTCAGCTGACCGCTGCCACGGTGCGGTGTGCGGCGGGCGAGGCGGACCCGGCGCGGATCACGGTCGCCGCCCAGGACGCCGCCGGCCGACCGGTCGCGGACGTCGGCTTCGAGGCGGCGCGGGCGGCGGACGGGTTGCTGGTCACCGACTGCGTCACCGACCACACCGGGCGGTGCGACCTCTACGAGCTGGGGCCCGACCGGCACCGCGTCTGCGTCACCGCCGTTCCCGACGGCACGCGGCCCCCGGCGCGCCCGTGCCGCACCGTGCGGGTGGAGGCGGGCGAGCGGGCCACGCTGGAGCCGTTCACGCTCCGGTAGGCCCTGCGCCGCGTCCCCGGGAGGGCACCCGCCGCCCCGCACCGCGTGCTGGCACGCCCCTCGCCGCCCCGAGGCTCGCTCCGGCAGGAGTCGCGCCACTCCCCACGTCGGCGTCCCGGGCTGAGTGGCCGTGGTGCGAGTGATCACCGTGAGGTGAGACGGGCGCTGTGCCGGGTGCCGGGTCAGCGGCGTTTGCGGCGGTTCTCTTCGGTGTCCTCGTCGCTGTCCCTGTGGGGGCCCAGGAGTTTGTCGGCCAAGGTGGGCAGGTCGTCCATCGGGGTTTCCTCGGCCCAGGCGGGGCGGGGGCGGGGACGGGTCTCGGCGTCCACCTGCGGCAGCTGGCGGGTGGGGGCGTCCGGCACGGGGGGCTGCGGGATCTCGCGGGTGCTGTCGTCGGGGCCGATGGTGTCCTGCGGCTCGGCGTCCTGCTGGTCCTTCTCCCCTGGCACCCGGGGCAGCGCCCGCGTCTCGTCCTTCTCCCCTGGCACCCGGGGCAGCGCCCGCGTCTCGTCCGCGTCCGGGGGCGATGCGGGGCTGGCCTGCGGGATCTGCGCCGTCTTGTCGTCGGGGCCGGAGCTGGCGGCGGCGGACTTCCGGGCCTGCTCGGCGCGCAGCAAGGCCCGCTCGGCCTGGCGCTGCTTCTCGGCGCGGCGGGCGGCCTCCTCCGCGCGCTCCCGCTCCTGCTGCTCGTAGCGCTGACGCAGGAGTTCCTGTTCCTCGGCCCGGGCATGTTCCTCGGCCGCGCGCCGGGCCGCCTCCGCCTCCTGGCGGCGGCGCTCCTCCTCCCGCTGGCTCTCCAGTTCCTCCGCGCGGCGGCGGGTCTCCTCCGCGAGCCGGGCCTCCGCCGCGCGGCGGGCGGCCTCGGCCTCCTGGCGGCGGCGCTCCTGCTCGCGGGCCTCCTCCTCGGCGCGCTGGCGGGCGAGTTCCTCCTCGCGTTCGCGCTCCAGCCGGGCCAGCTCCGCCTGGCGCTCGCGCTCCAGCCGCTCGGCCTCGGCCTTGCGGCGCTCCTCCTCGGCCCGGCGCGCGGCCTCCTCGGCCTCGCGCCGCTTGCGCTCCTCCTCCGCCTTGCGGCGGGCCTCCTCGCGCTCCTTGATCTCCTGCTCGGACAGCGGGAGCACCTGGTCCAGCCGGTGCCGCACCACGCTGGTGACGGACTCCGGCTCCTGACCGGCGTCCACCACCAGGTAGCGGGCCGGGTCGGCGGCGGCGAGCGCCAGGAATCCGGCGCGGACCCGCTGGTGGAAGTCGGCGGACTCCGACTCCAGCCGGTCCGGCGCCTCGGTGAACCGCTCGCGCGCCGTCTCCGGGGAGATGTCGAGCAGCACGGTCAGGTGCGGGACGAGACCGCCCGTCGCCCAGCGGGAGATGCGGGCGACCTCGGTCGGCGCGAGGTCGCGGCCCGCGCCCTGGTAGGCCACGGAGGAGTCGATGTAGCGGTCGGTGATGACGACGGCGCCGCGCTCCAGCGCGGGACGGACGACGTTCTCCACGTGCTCGGCCCGGTCGGCGGCGTACAGCAGTGCCTCCGCGCGGTGCGAAAGCCCGGCAGAGGAGACGTCGAGCACGATCGAGCGCAGCCGCTTGCCCAGCGGCGTGGCGCCCGGCTCTCGGGTGACGACGACCTCGTGGCCCTTGCCGCGTATCCACTCCGCGAGCGCCTCGGCCTGGGTGGACTTCCCCGCGCCGTCGCCGCCCTCCAGGGCGATGAAGAACCCAGTGGCGGACGGGGCCTGCGCCGGGTCACCGCCGCGGAAGGCGTCGAGCAGGTCGCGGCGCAGCGGCACGCCACGGCGGTCGTCGGCCTTGGTGAGCACCAGCGCGGCGACGGGCAGCAGCAGCGCGCCCAGCAGCATCAGGACGAACGCGGCGCCACCGTGCGCGAAGACGAACGTGCCGCTTTCCACCCGCTGGTCGCCGATCAGCGCGGCCAGCACCGGCGCGAGGACGGCGGCCAGCGCGACGCTGAGGCGGACGACGGCGCCCAGGTGCTCGGTCATCCGGGGACGGCGCGCGTCCTCCGTCTCCTGGTCCAGCAGCGTGTGCGCGGTGCGGGCGGCGACACCGGCGCTGACACCGGCGAGCAGGGCTGCGGCCAGCGCGGTCGCGGTGTCCGCGATCAGGCCGGTGAGCAGCAGGAACACGCCGGTCGTAGTCAGCGCGAGGGCCAGGAGACGGCGCGGGGTCAGGCCCGGCAGGCCGCGTGCCGCCAGCCGGGTGCCCGCCGCGGTGCCACCGAGCAGGCCGAGGACGAGCAGGGCGTACGTCACCGGGCCGCCGCCGAGGTCGAAGGCGTGCAGCACCGCGAGCGCCACGGACGCCGCGACCGTACCCGCGACGGCCGCGGCCGACACCACCAGCAGCGGCACCGTGCCGGTGCGTCCGGTGTCCGGGCCTTCGGCGGTGCGGGGACGACGCAGGCCCTCCAGCGGCGAGCGCGGACGCGGCGTCTGACCGCCGGGAAGGTGCAGGAAGACCAGGAGCGAGACCGACGCCGCGAACAGGCCGGCGGCGACGTAGGAGGCGAGCGCGGCCTGGTGCTCGCCGAACCAGGTGATGCCCGTGCCGAGCAGGTTGCTCAGCAGCGAGACGACCAGCAGCACGGCCGCGGCGGCCGGAAAGGCGAGGAAGCTGCCGCGCACCCACAGGCGGCGCAGCGCCTCGTGCTGGTCCGGCAGCGGACGCACGGCCGCGCCCTCCGGCGGCGGGGCAGGCAGCAGCGCGGGCGCGGCGCTGTCCTTGGCCACGGCCCACAGGCGTTCCGCGACGCCGGTCAGGAACACCGTGATCAGCAAAAACGCGTACGCGCTGGCTGGTGTCCAGGTGATCCACAGCGGCGCCACGATGAGCAGCGCGGCGCGCACCCCGTCGGCGCCGATCATCGTCCAGCGGCGGTCCAGCGCGCTGCCCGGCGCGAGCAGGGACGACACCGGGCCGAGCAGCACCGCGCCAAAGAGCAGGGTGGCGAGCAGACGGGTGGCGAACACGGCGGCGACGGCGAGGGCGACGCCGCTGTAGCCGACGCCGAACACGGGGTCGCCCCCGGCGCTGGCGACGCCGACGACCGTCTGCATCGCCAGCAGCGTCAGCACCAGCAGGGCCAGGGCATCACCGATGCCGCTGACGTAGTGGGCGCTCCACAGGCGGCGCAGCGGGGCGTAGCGGACCAAGGCCCGCACGGCGCGCTCGCGGGAGTCCGCGGCCAGGGCTTCGGAAGCCGGGTTGGCGGCCGTTGGCTGCTCTGCTCGCGTCATACGGGCAGCGTATCGAGTGCGGCCGACAGGATGGTGCTGGACCCGAACGTATGGCCTACGCACCGGGCTGGCCGACCAGAGATGTCCCGCCCCCGGCCCCGCCCCACACCCGCGTCCCATGCCGGGGCACCGGACGCGGGGTGGCGTGGGCGGTGGGTTACTCCGTGGAGGCGGTGGTCTTCTTCGCGGTGGTCTTCTTCCCGGTCGCCTTTTTGGCCGCCGTCTTCTTGGCGGTCGTCTTCTTGGCCGCCGTCTTCTTCGCCGCCGTCTTCTTAGCGGCCGTCTTCTTCGCGGCCGTCTTCTTCGCCGGGCCCTTCGCGCGCTTCTCCGCGAGGAGTTCGTAGGCGCGCTCCGGGGTGATCGTCTCGACGTCGTCGTCGCGGCGGAGGGTGGCGTTCGTCTCGCCGTCGGTGACGTAGGGGCCGAAGCGGCCGTCCTTGACGACGACGGGGCGGTCGTTGGACGGGTCGGTGCCCAGCTCCTTCAGCGGCGGCTTGGCGGCGGCGCGGCCGCGCTGCTTGGGCTGGGCGTAGAGGGCGAGGGCCTGTTCGAGGGTGACGGTGAACAGCTGGTCCTCGGTTTCGAGGGAGCGGGAGTCCGTGCCCTTCTTCAGGTACGGCCCGTAGCGGCCGTTCTGCGCGGTGATCTCGGTACCGGACTCGGGGTCCACGCCGACCACGCGCGGCAGGGACAGCAGGCGCAGGGCGTCGTCCAGGGTGACGGTGTCCAGGGACATCGTCTTGAACAGGGACGCCGTGCGGGGCTTGACGGCGTTCTTGCCGGTCTTCGGCGTGCCCTCGGGCAGCACCTCGGTGACGTAGGGGCCGTAGCGGCCGGACTTGGCGACGATCGGGTGGCCGCTCACCGGGTCGGTGCCCAGTTCACGCTCGCCGCTGGGCTTGGCGAACAGCTCCTCGGCCAGCTCGACGGTCAGCTCGTCGGGCGGCAGGTCGTCGGGGACGTCGGCGCGCTGGCCGGTTTCACCCTCCGGGCCGGGCTTCTCGACGTACGGGCCGAAGCGGCCGACGCGCAGCACGATGCCCTCGCCGACCGGGAAGGACGACACACCCTTGGCGTCGATGGCGCCGAGGTCGGAGACCAGCTCCTTCAGGCCGCCCAGGTGGTCGCCGTCGCCGTTGCCCGCGTCGGCGGCCGCGGCGCCTTCGACGCCGCCCTCGCCGAAGTAGAACCGGCGCAGCCACGGCACGGACTCGGCGTCGCCGCGCGCGATGCGGTCGAGGTCGTCCTCCATCTGCGCGGTGAAGTCGTAGTCCACGAGCCGGCCGAAGTGCTTCTCCAGCAGGCCCACGACGGCGAAGGAGAGGAAGGACGGGACGAGGGCCGTGCCCTTCTTGAACACGTACCGCCGGTCGAGGATGGTGCTGATGATCGACGCGTACGTCGAGGGGCGGCCGATCTCGCGCTCCTCCAGCTCCTTGACCAGCGTGGCCTCGGTGTAGCGGGCGGGCGGCTTGGTGGCGTGGCCGTCGGGGGTGAGCTCGTCGGCGGTGAGCGCGTCGCCCTCGCTGACCTGGGGCAGGCGGCGCTCGCGGTCGTCCAGTTCGGCGTTCGGGTCGTCGGCGCCCTCGACGTAGGCCTTGAGGAAGCCGTGGAAGGTGATGATCTTGCCGGTCGCGGAGAACTCGGCGTCGCGGCCGTCGGCGGAACGCCCGGCGACCTTGACGGTGACGGACTGCCCGACGGCGTCCTTCATCTGCGAGGCGACGGTGCGCTTCCAGATCAGCTCGTAGAGCTTGAACTGCTCGCCGGTCAGACCGGTCTCGGCCGGGGTGCGGAAACGATCACCCGAAGGGCGGATCGCCTCGTGCGCCTCCTGCGCGTTCTTCACCTTTCCGGCGTACGAGCGGGGCTTGTCCGGCAGGTAGTCAGCGCCGTACAGCTGCGTGACCTGGGCGCGGGCGGCATTGATCGCGGTGTCGGACAGGGTGGTGCTGTCCGTGCGCATATAGGTGATGAAGCCGTTCTCGTACAGGCGCTGGGCGACCTGCATCGTCGACTTGGCGCCCATGCCGAGCTTGCGCGACGCCTCCTGCTGGAGCGTCGTCGTGCGGAAGGGGGCGTACGGGGAGCGGCGGTAAGGCTTGGACTCGACGGAGCGCACGGCGAACCGCGTGTCCGCCAGCGCCTCAGCCAGCGCGCGGGCACCTGCCTCGTCCAGGTGCAGCACCTGGTCGGCGCGCTTGAGCTGCCCGTCGGCGCCGAAGTCGCGGCCCTGGGCGACGCGGCGGCCGTCCACGGCGGACAGCCGCGCGGTGAGCTGGTCCGGGTCGGACGCGTCGCCCTGTCGGCCGGTGCCGAAAACGCCGGTCAGGTCCCAGTACTCGGCGGTGCGGAACGCCATACGCTCGCGCTCGCGCTCCACGACCAGGCGGGTGGCCACCGACTGCACCCGGCCCGCCGACAGCCGCGGCATGACCTTCTTCCACAGCACCGGGGAGACCTCGTAGCCGTACAGGCGGTCCAGGATGCGGCGGGTCTCCTGGGCATCGACGAGCTTCTGGTCCAGGTCGCGGGTGTTGTTGACGGCGTCGCGGATGGCGTCCTTGGTGATCTCGTTGAAGACCATCCGGCGCACCGGCACCTTGGGCTTGAGCACTTCCCTCAGGTGCCAGGCGATGGCCTCGCCCTCGCGGTCCTCATCGGTGGCGAGGTAGAGCTCGTCGGACTCCGCGAGCAGCTGCTTGAGCTTCTTGACCTGGTCCTTCTTGTCGCTGTTGACCACGTACAGCGGCTCGAAGTCGTGGTCCACGTTCACGCCGAGCCGGGCCCAGGACTCGCCCTTGTACTTGGCGGGCACCTCAGCGGCGCCGTTCGGCAGGTCGCGGATGTGCCCGACGCTCGCCTCGACCACGTAGCCAGGGCCGAGGTAGCCCTTGATCGTCTTCGCCTTCGCGGGCGACTCGACGATGACGAGGCGGCGCCCGCCGGTTGCGGTATCGCTGGTCGGGGACAACTTCTGCTCTTCTCTCCGGTCGGTGGTCAGCGGTGCCCGAGGTCGGTCGTGTGCGGTGGTGCACGCCCGGTACGCGAGGCACCGGCATCCCGGCCCGCCCCGTGCCCGACGCGCGTACCGTCTGCGCACCGCGCCGGTGGGGCCGGAGTGTGACCGTACCTCCCGCTCTTCTGTCAAACGGGAAAAGTCAGCAACGCCACTCGAACGGTAACCCGACTTATCGCCTTGCCGCCCTCCGGCAAGGCGGCAGCCGGCCAGCCCGGCCACAGCGCTCCTGCTCCACCACCGAGGGTACCGAGGCGGCCCGGCAGCCGGCCGGGCGTGCGGCCGGTACCGTGCGACCGCTACCGGCCGCACGCCTGGGGACGGACGCCTCGACCCCGACGCGAGGGCCGCCAGGGGCACGAACGCCGACGGCCAGCCCCGCCCCACGCGCCCGGGTGCTGCCCCACGCCGCACCCGACGGCCGCCATGGCCGTCGTCTCCGCCACCTGGCACTATGACCGGCAGCCGAACGCATCACACACGACAACGGGGGGCTCGCATGGCAGACCCGAATCAGAATCCCTACAGCAAGGAGCCGGGGGACAACCCCTACGGGCAAGCGCAGCCGCCGGGTGGGCCGGGGCCTTCCGGTCCGCCGGGGTACCCGCAGCAGCCAGGCCCGGGCCACGCATCCGGACCCGGCTACCCGCAGGCACCGCCTCCGCCCGCTTACGCCGTTCCCCCGGGGCAGTACACCGGGGACCCGAACGCGCCGTACGGCTACGACCCCTACGGCCGTCCGTACTCGGAGAAGTCCAAGGTCGTCGCCGGTGTGCTCCAGATCCTCATCGGCACCCTGGGCATCGGACGCTTCTACACCGGCCACATCGGCATCGGGATCGCGCAGCTCTTCACCTGCGGAGGCATGGGCATCTGGGCCCTGATCGACGGAATCCTCTTCCTCACGCAGAACGACGCGACCGACGCCCAGGGCCGCCCCCTGCGCGGCTGAAGGTGACGACGCTGAGGACCGCCCCGCGCCCGCCCCGGCTGCACCCGGCTGTGCCGCCCCTGGCCGCCCTCGCCGCCGCCGGGGCGGGCGCGGCGTACCTCTACGGCACCGATCCGCACCAGCCGGGCCAGCTGCTGCCGCGGTGTCCGGTCAACTGGCTCACCGGGCTCGACTGCCCGTCCTGCGGCGGCACCCGCATGGCGTACGACCTGCTGCACGGTGACGTGGCCGCCGCCTTCGCCGACAACGCGCTGCTGCTCACGCTCGGCCTGCCAGCCGCCGCGTACCTGGGCGGACGCTGGCTCCTGGCCGGGCTGCGCGGGCGGCGCTACCGGCCCGCGCTGAGCCCCCGTGCCGTCCTCGCCGTCGTCGGCGTCGCCGCTGGGTGGATGGTGGCGCGGAACCTGCTGGGCTGAGCCGCTGCGCGGCCTGCCGTGACCGCCATGGCCCGGCTCGCTCCTTGACATGATCACGGTTGCATCACGGATGGGCGGCGACCACAACCCCCGCGCGGTGTCCGGAGTCGTGACATGCGCCGCCTCCCCTCTGTCAGTCCCCGGGGAGCGCGGTGGACGCCTCTCAAGGGCGCTTCCCGCTCAACTGTGCATTGCTATGAGGAGCACGTCATGACCCACCCCGGCGCTGTCGCCCCCAACGGCCAGCCCTACTCCGACAAGTCCAAGGTCACCGCTGGCATCCTGCAGATCCTGCTCGGTGGCCTCGGCGTCGGCCGTTTCTACACCGGCCACACCGGCATGGCCATCGCCCAGCTGCTCACCTGCGGAGGCGCGGGCATCTGGGCCCTGATCGACGGAATCCTGTTCCTCACCAGCAACGACCGCACCGACGCCCAGGGCCGCATACTCCAGGGCTGATCCAGGTTGACGGCCGGTGCCCCGGCTCGCCCCTCGCGGGTCCCGGGGTACCGGCCGTTCGCGTGCCAGGGGTCTGCCCGCGCGCACACCACGCACCGCAAGCCGGGCGGCACCGGCCCGGGGGCGGGGCGACCACGGGTCAGAGGCCGGACAGGAGCCAGAGGCCGGCGGCGGACAGGGTCAGGCCCCAGCCGGCGGCGACGGCGGCGGCCCTGGTGCGGGTGACCGTCGTCGTGCCCACGGCGACCGGGCGGCCCTGCCGCACGCGCCGGGTCGTCCACAGCAACAGAGCCGCGCCGAACAGCGCGCAGACGCCTCCGGCGAAAGCCGCGGGTGCACTCTCCATGCGGCGAGCGTGACAGGCGTGGGCGGCGACGGCTCGAACACCGGGTGAACAGCGGGCGGAAGATCCCTCCAGCGGACGGCTGCAAGCGGACGCCCGCGACCGGCTTCAGCGGTCGGTCGGCTCCGGGAGCAGGAAGCCCTGTTCCACCAGGAGGCGGATGGCCTGGGGCGTGCGGTCGCGCAGCACGGTCTGGTCCTCGCCCACCAGCTGGGCGATGGCGTCCAGGATGCGTCCGGCCGGGAGCGTCCCGTCGCACACGCCCGCGAAGCCCGCGCCCACCGTGTCCACCTGGGACGCGCGCCGCATGCCACGGCTCTGGCGGAGCACGACGTGCTCGGGGTCCTCCGCGCCGGGCGGCCCGATCTGCTCCTGGAGCACCCCGTCCGCGAGCCGGAAGCGGGTGCCGAGCAGGGCGGCGTCGTCGTACGCGCGCAGGAAGTCCTGCCGCTCGAAGTGCGCGCGGACGGTGTCGCCCAGCGGCTGCTCGACGGGGTGCGTCCACTCCTCGATCGTCACGGCCGGGTCGGCGGCGCCGGACTTGCGCAGCGCGATCCAGCCGAAGCCGACGCCCTGCGTACCGGTGCGCTCGAACTCGTCCAGCCAGGCGTCATAGCGGGCCGCGTAGCTCCGGGCGCCGTCCGGCTGCGCGCGGTGGTCACCGGCGTCCCGCAGCCACAACTCGGCGTACTGGGTGACGTCCTGCACCTCGCGCTGCACCACCCAGGCGTCGCAGCCGGGCGGCAGCCAGGAGCGCAGCCGCTCACGCCAGTCCTGCCCGGCGACGTGCTGCCAGTTGGCCAGCAGCTGGCAGTAGCCGCCGTCGGCGAGGTGGTCGGCCGCGTTCCGCACGAGGGTGCGGCAGACGTCGTCGCCGCTCAGGCCCGCGTCGCGGTAGACCAGGCGGGAAGCCTCGTCGGCGCGGGGGGTGATGACGAACGGCGGGTTGGAGACGATGAGGTCGAACGGTTCGTCGTGGGCGACCGGAGCGTAGAGCGACCCCTCGCGCACGTCCGGCGGCGCGGCCCCCGACAGGGCCAGGGTCAGCACGGTGCAGCGCAGGGCCCGCGGGTTGACGTCGGTGGCGGTGACGGACGAGGCGTGCTGGGTGGCGTGCAGCGCCTGGATGCCGGAACCGGCGCCGAGATCCAGGGCGCGCCGCACCGGTGTGCGCACGGTGATCCCGGCCAGCGTGGTGGACGCGCCGCCGACGCCGAGCACGACGTCCGCCGCGCGGTCGCCTACGCCGCTGGTGCCGCCGACCGCGCAGCCCAGGTCGGAGACGATCCACCAGTCCTGGCCCTCGGGACCGCCGTAGGGGCGGACGTCCACGGCGGCGCGGACGTCGTCTGCGTCCCCCGGGAGGGCTGCCGGGACGAGCCAGCCGGACGCGAGGGCCGCGTCGTACGCCTGCGACAGGGCGGCGTGGGCCTGGGCGCGCGGCACCGGGCGTTGCAGCAGGAACAGCCGCACCAGGGTCTCCAGCGGGCTGCCCCCGCGGGTGACGCGCAGGGCGGGCACCGTCTCACTGCGGGCCAGGGCCGTGTAAGCGGGGGCGCCGAGCAGTTCCAGCAGGCCGTCGGCGGTGAAGTCGGCGGCGAGGAACGCCTCGCGCAGGCGTGATGTCGTGGCGGTACACCCGGAGGGCAGGAGCTGCGGGTGCGGGGTGTGCGGCTGCTGGGTCTCCTGATGCGTACTCACGGCTCCATTGTGGGCACGCCGGGGGCCGGGGGGCGCGCGGGCGGGTGCGCACCGGGTGGTGGTGACGGCGGGCTGGCGGGTGACGGCGGACTGGCGGGTGGCGGCGGACTGGCGGGTGGCGGCGGGCTGGCGGTGCGGGCCGGGTGGGCGCCGGTCAGTCCGCGTCGCCGCTCGCGCCGTCGTCGCCTCCGCCGGTCCCGGCGGGCTTTGACTGGCAGCCTTCCTGCTCCGCCATCGCCTGCCCCAGCTCACCGGCCTGCAGCTCGCTCAGCGCCTCCTGGCTGCTGTCGCCGAGCTGGTGAAGCTCCTCGACGATGCCGTTGAGGCCGTCGGCGAAGGCATTCTGGTCCTTGGTGTCCAGTCCGTCCATACGCTTCTTGAGCCCGGTGTAGGTGGTGGAGATGTCGTTCAGCTCCTCCGCCGCGTTCTCGCGCAGTTCGGCGCCGTTCTCGACGGGCGGGTCCCCGGCGCCGTCAACGGCGCCTGCCAGGCCGCCATACGCCTCGGAGAGGTCTTGGAACGCCTGCGAGTCGACCTTCTGGACCTCCGCCGGCGGCGTGTCCGCGTCGCCTACCTCGGCGATGGCGTTGTTGGCGTTCTGGATCTTCTCCACCTGCGGCGCGACCTCGTCGCAGACGTTCTGCGCCCACGACTGGATCTGTTCCCCGGTGTCGTCGCCGCAACCGGTCGCCGTCACCGCCATGATCGCGCTGCCGCACAGCGCCAAGGCAAGCTTCTTGTTCACCGGTTGACCCATCCCTTCGTGGCTTTCGGCCCGGAAGATACACGCCGTGGCGCCCGGGACGGCGACCCGGGCGCACGGTTAGCCCGTTTCGGGCATTAAAGCAGGCGTTTGCCGCATATTGCGCGGGCGACGGAAAGTGGGTGGCGTGCCCGGGGCACGCCACCCACTCGTGGTGACCGGTTCGCGCGACGCGTCAGGGCGCCGTCACGGGGTCAGGGGACGGCGCGGCGGACTGACGCTCGGCCTTGCCCTCGCCCTCCTCGCCCATCGCCACACCACGCCGCTTGGACACGTAGACCGAGGCGACGATGACCGCCATGGCCACCACCGCCACCAGTGCCCGCAGACCCGCGCTGGCGTCCTCGCCGTAGGAGAGGGTGACGATGGCGGGCGCGATCAGCAGCGCCACCAGGTTCATCACCTTCAGCAGCGGGTTGATCGCCGGACCCGCGGTGTCCTTGAACGGGTCGCCCACGGTGTCGCCGATGACCGTCGCGGCGTGCGCCTCGCTGCCCTTGCCGCCGTGGTGGCCGTCCTCGACCAGCTTCTTGGCGTTGTCCCAGGCGCCGCCGGAGTTGGCGAGGAAGACGGCCATGAGGATGCCGGTGCCGATCGCGCCCGCCAGGAACGCCGCGAGCGCGCCCACCCCGAGGGTGAAGCCGACCGCGATCGGCGCCATCACCGCCAGCAGACCGGGGGTGGCCAGCTCGCGCAGCGCGTCCTTGGTGCAGATGTCCACCACGCGGCCGTACTGCGGCTGCTCGGTGTAGTCCATGATCCCGGGACGCTCGCGGAACTGGCGGCGCACCTCGTAGACCACGGCGCCGGCTGAGCGGGAGACGGCGTTGATGGCGAGCCCGGAGAACAGGAACACCACGGCCGCGCCGAGCACTAGGCCGACGAGGTTGTTGGGCTGGGCGATGTCCAGGCTCAGGCCCAGCTCGTCCGCCCGCGCGCCCACCTCGGTGGCAGCGGTGGTGAACGCCTCCCGGTAGGAGCCGAACAGGGCGGCCGCCGCCAGCACGGCGGTGGCGATCGCGATGCCCTTGGTGATGGCCTTGGTGGTGTTGCCGACGGCGTCCAGATCGGTGAGCACCTGGGCGCCCGCGCCCTCCACATCGCCGGACATCTCGGCGATGCCCTGCGCGTTGTCGGAGACGGGGCCGAAGGTGTCCATCGCGACGATGACACCGACGGTCGTCAGCAGACCGGTGCCCGCCAGCGCCACCGCGAACAACGCCAGCATGATCGACGTTCCGCCGAGGAGGAAGGCGCCGTAGACGCTGAGGCCGATCAGCAGCGCGGTGTAGACGGCCGACTCCAGGCCGAGCGAGATGCCGGACAGCACGACGGTGGCCGGACCGGTCAGCGAGGTGCGGCCGACGTCCCGCACGGGCTTGCGGGTGGTCTCGGTGAAGTAGCCGGTGAGCTGCTGGATCAGCGCGGCGAGCACGATGCCGATGGCCACGGCGATGAGCGCGATCAGCCGCGGGTCGCCGTCGTGGGCGGCGATCCCCGCGTCGGTGACGTTGTCCAGCTCGGCGAAGGTGGCGGGAAGGTAGGCGTAGGCCGCGGCGGCGACCAGGGCGAGGGAGATGACCGCCGAGAGGAAGAAGCCGCGGTTGATCGCCGTCATGCCGCTGCGGTCGGTGCGCCGGGGCGCGACGACGAAGACGCCGATCATCGCGGTGACGACGCCGATGGCCGGGACGATCAGCGGGAACGCGAGCCCCGCGTCCCCGAAGGCGACCGTGCCCAGGATGAGGCTGGCGACGAGGACCACCGCGTACGACTCGAACAGGTCGGCCGCCATCCCGGCGCAGTCACCCACGTTGTCGCCGACGTTGTCCGCGATGGTGGCGGCGTTGCGCGGGTCGTCCTCGGGGATGCCCTGCTCGACCTTGCCGACGAGGTCGGCACCCACGTCGGCGGCCTTCGTGAAGATGCCGCCGCCCACCCGCATGAACATCGCGATCAGCGCGGCCCCCAGGCCGAAACCTTCCAGCACCTTCGGCGCGTCGGCGGTGTAGACGAGCACGACGCAGGCCGCGCCGAGCAGGCCGAGGCCGACGGTGAACATGCCGACGACGCCGCCCGTGCGAAAAGCGATCTTCATCGCGGTGTGCGAAACGGCGGTGAGGTCCTTTTCCGGTTCCCCGGCCGCCGGGCTCGCTTCGCGCGCGGCCGCGGCGACCCGCACGTTGCTGCGCACGGCGAGCCACATGCCGATATACCCGGTCGCCGCTGAGAAAGCCGCACCGACCAGGAAGAACAGCGAGCGGCCCAGGCGCTCGTTCATGTCGTCCGCGGGCAGCAGCATGAGCAGGAAGAACACGACGACGGCGAAAATGCCGAGCGTGCGCAGCTGGCGCGCGAGGTAGGCGTTCGCGCCTTCCTGTACCGCCGCGGCGATCTTCTTCATGCTGTCGGTGCCCTCACCGGCCGCGAGGACCTGACGCAGCAGCACCACCGCGACGGCCAGGGCTGCCACCGCGATCGCGGCGATCACCAGCACCAGGGAGCGGTTGCCGGACGTGAGTACGGCGTCGGCCAGGTGGTGGTGGTTCTGAAGTGGGGAGAGTTGCCCCGCCATTCGTCCTCCTTGACGTGTGGCGCGTGGGCGCGCTGGTGGCGTTGTGCGAGAAAGATGTGTGGCGGATTCTAGGGATCACCGTCGCACCAAAACAGGGCGCGGTAACGGGAATTAACCTGCACCAGCGAAGATCAAAAGGTGGCGCAGCTTGAGAATTCGCTCACAAGGAGGAAGGGGGCGAAGGAGATGACGCCGGTAAAGTGATCCCAATAAATGATCTTCAGTTCATGGTTTATCGCCAGTTCAACGGCTGCGATCAGCACGTGAGGGGGCAGGTTCGCGCGGCTGCGGACGCCGCGAGGAAGCAGAGGGCGCGGAGCACCGGGCCGCGCCGCACGGCGACAGCGCCGGAGGCGCGTTCGGACGGGGGAGGAAGAACCGGCAGCCGTGCGGGCCCTGACGGCGCGGAAGGACGCCGGGCGTCAGCGGAAGGACAGCGGGCGTCAGGGGCCCGACGTGCGCGGGGGCTTCGTCGCGGAGGCGCGCACATGCGGTGATGCGCGGGCGAGTGGACAGGGAGCGACGAGCGGGGTGCGGCACGCGGCTCCGGGCGCCCGCGCCGGACTCCGGCGAGGCTACGGCGGGACGGCGCCGGGCTGTGACAAGACGGCGCCGGGGCTACGGCAGGACGGCCGCGGTGGCCGTGGGCCAGGACATGCGGATGAGCCCGCCGTGCTCGTTCGCGGTGACCTCCACGTCGTCCACCAGGCCGCTGATGACGGCCAGGCCCATGTCCACGTCCGGTTCAGCCGACCCCGGGGCGGCCGCGCCTGGGGCGGCCGCTTCCTGGCCGCGTGCGCCGGGAACGGACCCGGGCACGGAAGGGGCTGTGGCGGCCTTCGGCGCGGTGGCGTCGTCCCCGACCTCGATGGAGAACGACTTCTCGTCCTCGATCAGCGCGACTCGCACCGGTGACTGAAGACCACTGCTCTGGTGCAGGCCCACCGCACGACTGCACGCCTCACCGACGGCCAGGCGCACCTCGTCGAGCACCGCCTCGTCCACCCCGGCGCGGCGGGCGACCGCGGCTGCGACGAGACGCGCCGTCCGTACGTGCTCTGGAAGCGCGCTGAAACGCAGTTCGACGGTGGCCATGCCATCCCCCTGCCAGGTCGTACGGGTACTCGTACCGGGGCGGCGAACGCGGTGCCCGGCCCCGGACGGGGCCCCGGGCAGGACCGCCCGGGGCCGGATGAAGTCACGTCAGTCGGTGGCCGCGACGGCCTCGTCGACCGAGTTGTGAATGGGAAACACCTTGGTCAGACCGGTGATCCGGAAGATCTTCAGGATGCGCTCCTGGTTGCACACCAGGCGCAGCGAGCCCTCGTGGGCCCGCACCCGCTTGAGCCCACCGACCAGCACACCGAGACCGGTGGAGTCGAGGAACTCGACGCGCTCCATGTCCACCACAAGGTGGAAGTTTCCATCATTCACCAGCTCCACGAGCTGCTCGCGCAGCTTGGGAGCGGTGTACACATCAATCTCGCCGCCAACGTCGACGATCGTGCGATCACCGACAGTCCGGGTCGACAAGGACAGGTCCACGGATCTCCTCCAGCAGCTTGCTAGCGAGCGGTCGCCCCCCATGGAATCGGCAGCCGCAAGGGCATTCAATCACTTCAGTCCCAGCGTGCACGACGCCTTGCCGCCATTGTCCGTCGCGCCAGTGACACACTCGGGCCGATGGCCAGCAACTCCGACCCGCGCTCCGAGGGATCACCCGGCAGGCGGCGCCCACCCTCCACGGCGTCGGCCGCCGCCTCAACTCCGCCCCGGACAGTGCTTCAGCAGCTCACCGCCGGGGCGCGACGCTCCGCACGCATCACCCATACGGAGCACTTGCCCCCTCGTGCCGGACGTCATGCGCGCTGGCCTGCGGAGATTCGGCCGGAAGTGGTCGCCGCGGTGGAGGCGGCCGGTATCGGGCGGCCGTGGGAACACCAGGCGCGGACCGCCGAGCGGGCGCTGCGGGGTGAGTCGGTCGTGGTGGCCACCGGGACGGCGTCGGGCAAGTCACTCGCCTACGCGGTGCCGGTGCTGAGCGCCCTGCTGGACGGCGCCGGACAACCTGGCGGACGCGGGGCCACCGCGCTGTACCTGTCGCCGACGAAGGCCCTGGCCGCCGACCAGCGGCGGGCGCTGGCCGAGCTGGCCGCCCCGCTGGGCACCGCGGTGCGGCCCGCCGTCTACGACGGAGACACGCCGCCGCAGGAGCGGGAGTGGGTGCGGCAGTACGCCACCTACGTGCTCACCAATCCGGACATGCTGCACCGGGGCATCCTGCCCGGGCACCCCCGCTGGGCCTCCTTCCTGCGGGCGCTGCGCTACGTCGTGGTGGACGAATGCCACACCTATCGCGGTGTGTTCGGCTCCCACGTCGCGCATGTGCTGCGCCGACTGCGCCGGGTGGCCGCGCGGTACGGGGCCGAGCCGGCGTTCCTGCTCGCCTCGGCGACGGCCGCCGAGCCGGGGCGGGCCGCGTCCCGGCTGACCGGGCTTCCGGTCAGCGAGATCACCGACGACGCCTCTCCGCGCGGGGAGCTGGTGTTCGCGCTGTGGGAGCCGCCGCTGACGGAGCTGCGCGGTGAACGCGGCGCCCCGGTGCGGCGCACGGCCACCGCCGAGACGGCCGAACTGCTCACCGACCTCACCGCCGGGGGCGTGCGCACCGTCGCGTTCGTGCGCTCCCGGCGCGCGGCGGAGCTGATCGCCGTGCTGGCGCGGGAGCGGCTCGCGGAAGTGGACCGCGCGCTGCCCGGCCGGGTAGCGGCCTACCGGGGCGGCTACCTGCCCGAGGAGCGGCGCGCGCTGGAGCGGGCGCTGCACTCGGGTGAGCTGCTGGGCCTGGCGGCGACCACCGCGCTGGAGCTGGGCATGGACGTCTCCGGGCTGGACGCCGTGCTGCTGGCGGGCTACCCCGGGACCCGTGCCTCCCTGTGGCAGCAGGCCGGGCGCGCCGGGCGCCGGGGGCAGGGCGCGCTCGCGGTCCTGGTGGCGCGCGACGACCCGCTGGACACCTACCTCGTCCACCATCCCGAGGCGGTCTTCCGCCAGCCCGTCGAGTCCACCGTGCTCGACCCGGACAACCCGTATGTGCTCGCGCCGCACCTGTGCGCCGCCGCGGCCGAGCTGCCCCTGACCGAGGCGGACCTCGCGCTGTTCTCCCCGGCCGCCGCCGGGCTCATACCGCAGCTGGAGCAGCGCAGGCTGCTGCGCCACCGGGGTGCCGCCTGGTACTGGACCAGCCGCCGCCGGGCCGCCGACCTCACCGACATCCGGGGGCAGGGCGGACGCCCCGTGCAGGTCGTGGAAGAAGGCACCGGACGGCTGCTGGGCACGGTGGACGCCGCCGCCGCGCACAACACCGTGCACGAAGGCGCCGTCCACCTGCACCAGGGCCGCTCCTACGTGGTGCGGCAGCTGGAGCTGGACGAAGAGGCGGGCGGGCCCGTCGCGCTGGTGGAGGAGGCCAGCCCGCCGTGGAGCACCATGGCCCGCGACACCACCGCGATCACGGTGCTGGAGACGGATACCGAGGTGCCGTGGGGGGCCGGGCGGCTGGCGTTCGGCTCGGTGGAGGTCACCAACCAGGTGGTTTCCTATCTGCGCCGGAGGCTGATCACCGGTGAGGTGCTGGGCGAGAGCAGGCTGGACCTGCCGCCGCGCACCCTGCGCACCCGCGCCGTGTGGTGGACGGTCACCGAGGACCAGCTGGCGGCCGCGCGTATCACCCCGGAGATCCTCGGCGGGGCGCTGCACGCCGCCGAGCACGCGTCGATCGGCATGCTGCCACTGTTCGCCACCTGCGACCGGTGGGACATCGGCGGCGTCTCGGTGCCCCTGCACGCCGACACCCTGCTGCCCACCGTGTTCGTCTACGACGGCCACCCCGGCGGTGCCGGGTTCGCCGAGCGCGCCTTCCACACCGCGCGGGAGTGGCTGACCGCCACCCGGGAGGCGATCGCCTCGTGCGAGTGCGAGAGCGGCTGCCCCTCGTGCATTCAGTCCCCCAAGTGCGGCAACGGCAACGATCCGCTGCACAAGCGCGGCGCGGTCCGCCTGCTGACGGAGCTGCTGCGGGACACCGGCGGGGAGTGAGGCGGGCCCGGCGCGGGCCCGGACCCGCACGTCGTACGGCCCCCAGCTCGCCCGTGCGGTGAGGTCGGCGACCAGCAGCCGCACCGCGCACCGCACGATGTCGGCCCCCTGCGCCCGGGCCACCGCTTCGGCCGCCGCGCAGGCCCGGCGCTGGCCGTGCCGGGCGTGGTCGGCGGCGGCCAGTGCGGCCAGGTCGGCGGCGGCCGCGGCCCGGTGGCGGGCGGCGACGACCTGGCCCAGGGCGAGCACGCCACCGAACAGGGTGCACAGCAGCGCGGCACACGCCACCGCCCACACCGTCGCCGAGCCCCGGTCAGCGCCCCGGAACGCCGTCTTCCACATGGGCCACCGCCTCTCCCCGCACGCCGACGGACAGGGGTCCTGGGCCAGTGGAGCGGGCCGTCACCCGCACCCGCACCCGCTCACCCTCGCGTTCCACCCTCACCTTGGCGCCCTCCGGCGCCACCGAGCGGGCGGCGGCCACCGCGACGCCCGGGGGTTCGGCGCGGGCCGCCGCACGGGCGGCGGCCCGCGCGGCGTCCATGCACTGGATCTGCGCCCCGGCGGCGAGGAGGCCCCAGATCAGGACGCTGACCAGGAGGGCCAGGGTGGGCACCACAGCCGCCATCTCGGCCGTGGCTTGGCCCCTGTCGTGTTCCCGGTCGTCCGCCGAGCGCCGCCCGGTGCGGCGACGCTCGGCGGCTCGCCGCTCAGAAGCTCGCACTGAGCGCCCTTTCCACCAGTTGCCGCATGGCCGAGCTGACCGGTTCACTTGTCACTACCTGGTACAAGACCGCCGCGAAGCCACACGCCGCGATGGTCCCGACCGCGTATTCCGCCGTTGACATCCCCTCGTCGCGCCGGAGGCCGCGCAGCACACCCCTGGCGAGGGGCGTCCGCGCCAGCGGCAGCGTGCGCGTCAGGTGCCAAATCTTCGTCACCATGGTGGGTCTCCCGTTCTTTCGAGTTCTCAGTGATGTGATGTGGTGTGGTGTGGTGTGGTGTGGTGTGGTGTGGTGTGGTGCGGTAGGTGTGTGGGGCGGCCCGGTCACAGCAGGGAGCGACCGAGGCCGACGATCACCGGAGTGACGCCGGCGAGGAGGAAGGCGGGCAGGAAGCACAGGGCCAGCGGGCCGGTGACGAGCACTCCGGCCCGGCGGGCGCGTGCCTGCGCCGCGCGGGCCGAACGCGCCCGGCACTCGGCTGCCAGCCGCTCGACCTGATCCACGGCCGGAGCACCGGAGCCGTGGGCCCGTTCCAGGCACCGGGCCAGCGCGGTGGCCGCGGGCAGTTCCGCCAGCCGGGCCCAGGCCCGCACCGGTTCCGCGCCCAGCCGGAGTTCGTCGCACGTGCGCAGCAGCCGGTCCCCCAGCGGGCCGCCGAGACAGGAACCGACGGCCCGGGCGGCCTCTGCCGGGCTGGAACCGGCGGCCAGGCAGGCGGCCAGCAGTTGGGCGGTCAGCGGGAGCTGCCCGGTGACGGCCTGCTCCAGCGCGGCGTCGGCCCGCTGGTCGGCGCCCGCCCTGCGCACCCGCAGCCACCACCACATGGCGCAGGCCGCGGCGAGTCCGGCCAGCGTTCCCACCCTCCCGCCGACCAGGAGGAACGCCAGGGTTCCGGCGCCGGCCGCCACCCCGGCGTCCTGGGCGGAGGCCGGGATGGTGACGCGGCGCCCGGGGGCGGGGCGGCTCGCGGGGGCAACCGATCCCAGGACGGTGCGACGGCGCCGGCGTACGGCGCGCGACGCGCGGTGCGTGCGCAACCGGGCCGCTGCCAGAGCCGCGGCGACGGCCAGGACAGCGGCCGTCCACAGGCTGTGCATGGTGTCAGGCGCCATCGGCCCGCTCCTTCCGTGGCAGCGGGCGCGCGCCCTCGGCGGTGCGGACGAGGTGCCCTGTCCATGCCAGCCCCGCCCACTCCAGCAGGGCGGCGGCGACAGAAACCGCCCAGCCCGCCGGGGAGTGCAGCAGGAACCGCAGGGGCTCCGCGCCCATCGCGGTGCCCAGCAGCAGCCCGAGGACCGGGAGCAGGGCCAGCGCCACCGCTGTGGCCTGCGGCCCGGCCAGTTGGGCGCGCAACTC
Source organism: Streptomyces sp. JJ66 (assembly GCF_019303495.1). Classification (GTDB taxonomy): domain Bacteria; phylum Actinomycetota; class Actinomycetes; order Streptomycetales; family Streptomycetaceae; genus Streptomyces. The sequence goes on from NZ_JAEVFI010000024.1 coordinate 26,358, forward strand.
CTCCCGTTGGCCCTGCTCGCCGCGCAGCGCCTCGGCCACGCGGTCAAGCCCGTCGGCGAGCCCGGCGCCTCCGTAGGCGGCGACCCGCCAGCAGGCCGCGACCCCGGTCAGCCCCTCGGCACCCGGCTGCCGCGCGGCCCGGTGCAGGGCGGCGGGGACGTCTCCGCCGAAGCGGGCCGCGGCCAGCACCGCCGCGCCCGCGTCACCGAGTGCGGCACCCACACCCGCCGCGCCGAGTGCCTGCTCCGGCTGGCGGCCCGCGCGCAGTTCGGCGGCGACGGAGGCGCACAGCTCCACCACGGCCGCAGCCCGCCGCTCGGCCGCCCTGCCCGCCGCACGGCGCGCCAACCGGCGTCCGAGCAGCGGTGCGACGGCGACACCGGCGAGCACCGGCAGGACCGAGCCGCCGAGCACGGCGAGCACCGCGCCGGCCGGAACCGCGAGCCAGTGCGGCCCCACCCGCCGCCTGACGCCTCCCCACCAAGGCGGCGGATGCCTCCACCAGCGCGGCGGAGGCCGGCCGCCAAGCGCCGACCGCGTGCCGGGCATGGCATGGTCCGCCGTCCCGGTGGCTCCGGCGAGCAGCAGGCGAGCGCGCCGCGCGGGAGTGCCCAGGCCGCCGACCAGCCAGGCTGCCGCCCCCAGGCAGACCAGCGCCGCGTAGACGGGAGCGGGTGCGCCGCCCGGCCCCGTCACAGCGCGCCCCCGCCGCGCTCGCACAGCTCCCGCAGCCGCGCCCAGCCCGCCGCCGGAACGAACCCCTCCGCGCCCCACAGGGCTGCCGGAACGGTGTGCACGAACCCGGCGGTATCCCGCTCCAGCACGTGGATCTCGGCCACCCGGCGCCGCCCGGACCGCCCACGGGTGAGGTGGACGACGAGCGCCAGCGCGGCGGCGAGCTGGCTGTGCAGGGCAGCCCGGTCGAGCCCGGCCGTCATGCCCAGCGCCTCCAGCCGCGCCGGTACGTCACTGGCCGCGTTGGCGTGGACGGTGCCGCAGCCGCCTTCGTGACCGGTGTTCAGGGCGGCGAGGAGGTCGGCGACTTCCTCGCCGCGCACCTCGCCGACCACCAGCCGGTCGGGACGCATGCGCAGCGCCTGGCGCACCAGATCGCGCAGCCTGACCAGGCCAGCTCCCTCCTGGTTGGCTGGGCGGGCCTCCAGCCGCAGGACGTGCGGGTGGGCGGGACGCAGCTCCGCCGAGTCCTCGGCGAGGACGATCCGCTCACCGTCGCCCACCAGCGAGAGCAGAGTGCTCAGCAGCGTCGTCTTGCCGGAACCGGTGCCGCCGGAGACCACGAAGGACAGCCGGGCTTCCACCACGGCGCGCAGCAGCCGGTCCCCGCCGGGCGGCAGCGTGCCGGCGGCCACCAGCTCGGCCAGGTGGAAGGCGCGAGGCCGGGCCACCCGCAGCGACAGGAAGGGCGCGCCTACGGCGACGGGCGGCAGGACGGCGTGCAGGCGGGTGCCGTCGGGCAGCCGGGCGTCGGCCCAGGGACACGCGTCGTCCAGCCGGCGCCCCGCGGCGGCGGCCAGGCGCTGGGCGAGGCGGCGCACGGCGCCCGCGTCGGGGAAGCGGACGGCGGTGCGCTCCAGCCCGTGGCCGCGATCCACCCAGACGTCGGCGGGGCCGTTGACCAGGACGTCGGTCACCGCCTGGTCGGCCAGCAGGGGTTCGAGCGGGCCGGTGCCGACCAGCTCCGAGCGCAGGGCGGCGACGATGCCGAGCACCGCGCTGTCCCCCAGCAGCCGCCCCTGGGCCCGGAGCGCGGCGGCCACCCGGGCGGGCGTCGGTTCGCTCCCGGACTCGGCGAGCCGCAGCCGTACGGCGTCCACCAGTTCGGGGGACGGCAGGGCGGGCGGTGGCGTGGGGGCGGGAGCCGCCTGGGTACCGCCCACCGCCGCCGTCAGCGTGCTCATGCCGCCACGCTCCCTTGGCCGCCGACGGGCAGGGCGTGCTGGAGGAAGGCGGCGCAGAAGCGGGCGAGCGGGCTGCCCGGCGCCGCTCCGGGCGGTACCCCGCTGTCCACAGCCGCCGACAGCCCGCGTTCGGCCGGGAGTTCACCGGCCAGCGGCACCCCGAGCAGCCGGGCGATCTCGGCGCCGTCCAGCCCCGGGGTGAACGGCCCGCGTACCACGGCGCGCACATCGCGCACGGCCAGCGAGAGCCGGGACGCCAGCCGCCCGGACGCGGCGAGCGCGCGCAGTTCGGCCGGGACGACCAGCAGGCCCACATCGGCCTGGGCCCACGCCTGAGCAGTCGGTGCGTCCACCCCGCGCGGCACGTCCACCACGACGAGCCCACCGCGCCGCCGGGTAGCTGCCAGCACCGAGTGCATCGCCTCCGGACCCGGTGCCGCCGGAGCCGCCCGGTCCCAGCTGAGCACGCGCACGCCGTGCAGCAGCGGAAGGGACTCCTCCAGGGCGACGGCGCCGAGGCGGCCGCAGGAGCCGGTGAACGCGGGCCAGCGCAGCCCTTCCGCGGCCTCGCCGCCCAGCAGGACGTCGAGCCCGCCGCCGAGCGGGTCACCGTCCACCAGCACCGTGCGCCGGCCGCTGCGGGCTGCGGTGACCGCCAGGGCACAGGCCAGGGTGGAGGCGCCCGCGCCCCCGCGACCGCCGACCACGCCGACCGTGAGCGCCGGTTCCGCCACGCCCTCGGTAGCGTCGGCGATGCGCCCGGCCAGCCACGCCTCGGAGTCGGGCAGGAAGACCACCTGCTCGGCGCCGATGCGGATGCCGCGTTCCCAGATCCCGTGGTCGTCCAGATCCCGCCCGATCAGGAGCACGCCCGGCCGGCGCGGCGGGCGGCCCGGAGCGCCCCGCAGCCAGTCCGCCCTGTCGCCCCCCACCAGGACCAGCGGGGCCGTGCGCCACCGGGCCTCGCCGACCGGTGCGCCGTGTGCCACCTCGGCCTCCGCGCCCGCGGCCGCACACAGCCGCAGCAGATCGTCGAGTAGCGGTGCGTCCTCCGTGAGGATCAGGACTGGTTCACGGTGTGTTTCGGCCATCGGTCTCTCCCCTTCCGGCTTCAGCGCTCTCGCCTCCGCGAACTCGACACGGAAGGCGCTTGCGCAATCACCGTGCGGAAGCCGGGAGAATTTCGGGGATCTTGGCCCAAATCTGTGGAGAACTCTCCACCTGTGAATAACTCCGCCACACTTCTCGGTGACGGGCACAGCGCAGCACACCGATTACGTTCGGTTACGTGTTTGATGGGTGGCGCACTGCGGCCACGACTGACCCGCGGAACGGAGAGATCGCGATGTCCCAGCGCGAAAACACCCCCGGACATGCGACGACCCCCGCCGGGGGGGAGAGCGGGGGTCGTCTTCCTCGGTCGACTCGGGGGGGGAGGAGTCGAACCGGGTTAGCACGGTCGCGAACGATCCGTGACTTCCATGGTGTACCCGAGAGGCCTCTCAGGCAAACCCACACGCCACAGCCTACGCCGAATGGTGTCCCTCTATCCTCTCCCTCGTGGAAAACACCTCGCTGCCGCGCACCGCCGCCTTCTTCGACCTGGACAAGACGGTCATTGCGAAGTCGAGCGCGCTTACCTTCGGTAAGTCCTTCTACCGGGGCGGGCTGATGAATCGGCGCGCTGTGCTGCGCTCCGCTTACACGCAGTTCATCTTTCTCATCGGCCGCGCGGACCATGAGCAGATCGAGCGGATGCGCACCTACCTGTCCGCCCTGTGCCAGGGCTGGGACGTGGAGCAGGTCAAGGACATCGTCGCCGAGACGCTGCACGACATCATCGACCCGATCATCTACGACGAGGCCGCCTCGCTGATCGAGCGGCACCACCTCGCCGGGCGGGACGTGGTCATCGTCTCCACCTCCGGGGCCGAGGTGGTCGAGCCGATCGGCGAACTGCTCGGCGCGGACCGCGTGGTGGCGACGCGCATGGTGGTGGAGGAAGGCCGCTACACCGGCGAGGTGGAGTACTACGCCTACGGCCCCACGAAGGCGGAAGCCATAGCCGAGCTGGCGGCGTCCGAGGGGTATGACCTCTCCCGCTGCTACGCCTACTCCGACTCAGCCACCGATCTGCCGATGCTGGCGGCCGTCGGCCACCCGCACGCCGTCAATCCCGACCGCGCGCTGCGCCGGGAGGCGGCGGCCCGGGAGTGGCCGGTGCTGGCCTTCTCGCGTCAGGTGCGGCTGCGGCAGCGGCTGCCACAGCTGTCCATGCCCTCCGGGCCGGTGCTCGCCGCGGCGGCGCTGGGCGCGGCCGCGGCGACGGCCGGACTGGTCTGGTACACCAGCCGCCGGCGGGCGCTGAGAGCCTGACGGGCGGGGCAGCCAGCACAACGGCGGGAGCGCACACGGTTGCGGCGGTCCCGCTCCGGGGAGCAGGGCCGCCGCTGGCATGTTCACCCAGTTACCAGTGCGTGCTCGATATGCCCGATCAGGGCGGAGTCTTTGCCCGCCTGCTGATGCGGTAGGCCCGTAATCGACGGGTCGGCGTCGCGTGGGTTCTGGATGACCATGCTTCGGTCCGTGGGGCCTTGGTACTAAACGGTGATCCTCTCGGATCTCCGCTGGTCTCGCGGGCCGTTAAGTCCTTTGTACCCCCGGCGCGGGCGAAGCGGAAGCCCTGCGTCAGTTCTTTACTTTCTCCTTCAAACATCACCAAAGCGGACACCCGGGCGCCCTGACGCTCCGCCCGGGCCCGGTCAGGCCGCGCCGCGCTGCAACGCCTCGCAGACGGCCGTGGACTCCCGGGCGCCCAGCTCGACCGCCCGCCCACAGTGGTTGATCCACCCGGCCATGCCCTCGGGCGTGCCCTCCGCGTACCCGGTCAGCGCGCGCCGGTAGGCGTCGGCGTCCTCCTCCGCGTGGCCGACCTCCGCCGGGCAGATGGACTTCGGGTCCAGCCCGCTGCCGACGAGGACGATGCGTTCCGCCGCGCGGGCGATGAGGCCGTTGTACGAGCCGAAGGGCCGCAGCTCCAGCAGTTCTCCGTGCACGACCGCCGCTGTCACCAGCGCGGGCGCCGAGGAGCCGGTCACGATGACGTCAGCGAGGCCGTCGAGCCGGGCGGAGACCTCGGCGGCGTCGGGCAGCGGCAACGGGACGCCCGGCTCGTCCACCGGCTCGCCCGCGCGCCGGGGCCGGCCGACCGCCTCCTCGTCGGCCGCTCCGGAGGCCGCCACCAGGTGCAGCCGGGCCAGGACCCGCAACGGCGACTGCCGCCAGATCGGCAACAGCTGACCGGCCTCCGCCGTGACCCGCAGCGCCGCGCCCATCGTCCGGGCCTGCGCGTCGGAGCTGAAGTCCGTGCGCCGCCGCACCTCTTCCAGCGCCCAGTCCGCCCCGGCGAGCGCGGCCGAGGCACGGGCCCCGCGCAGCACCGCCTCGGCGGTGACCTCCGTACTGCGCCGCCGCATCACCCGGTGCCCGTACACCCGGTCCACCGTCTTGCGCATCGACGCGACGGCGGCGTCGATGCCGGGCAGCGCGGCGAGCGGCGCCAGCGCGTCACGACTCGTACTCATGAGTAGAGACCCTACGCACCCAGGCCCGGGCCCCGTGCGGCAGGCGGCCCACGAACGGGTGGTCTTCTTCACTCGGCTACCGACTTCGGCACGAGCCGCCGCGCAGCACCCCTACGCTTTTGAACATGAAGATCGCTTTCGTTGGCAAGGGCGGCAGCGGCAAGACGACCCTGTCCTCCCTGTTCATCCGTCACCTCGCCGCCCGCCGCGCCCCGGTCATCGCCGTGGACGCCGACATCAACCAGCACCTCGGGGCGGCGCTCGGCCTGGAAGAGGCTCAGTCCGCCGCGCTGCCCCCGATGGGCGCCCAGCTGCCGCTCATCAAGGAGTACCTGCGCGGCACCAACCCGCGGATCAGCGGCGCCGAGGCGATGATCAAGACGACGCCGCCCGGCGCCGGGTCGCGCCTGCTGCGCGTTACCGAGGACAATCCGGTCTACGACGCCTGCGCGCGCGCCCTCACCCTCGACGGCGGCGAGGTGCGGCTGCTGGTCACCGGCCCGTTCACCGAGGCGGACCTCGGCGTCGCCTGCTATCACTCCAAGGTGGGTGCCGTGGAGCTGTGCCTGAACCACCTGGTGGACGGGCGCGGGGAGTACGTCGTCGTCGATATGACGGCTGGTTCCGACTCCTTCGCCTCCGGTCTGTTCACGCGGTTCGACATGACGTTCCTCGTCGCCGAGCCCACGCGCAAGGGCGTCGCCGTCTACCGCCAGTACCGCGAGTACGCCCGCGACTTCGGGGTGCCGCTGAAGGTCGTCGGCAACAAGGTGGAAGGGCCGGACGATCTGGAGTTCCTGCGCGCCGAGGTCGGTGACGACCTGTTGGTGACCGTCGGCCACTCTCCCTGGGTGCGCGCGATGGAAAAGGGCCGCCCGCAGCCGCTCGCCGCGCTGGAGGACGTCAACCGGCAGGCGCTGGAGACGCTGTACGCGACGGCCGACGCCGCCTACGAACGGCGGGACTGGGAGCGGTACACCCGGCAGATGGTCCACTTCCACCTGCGCAACGCCGAGAGCTGGGGCAACGCGCGCACGGGGACGGACCTCGCGGCCCAGGTGGACCCGGACTTCGTCCTCCGCGAGGAGCCCCGCGAGGTCGTGGGACCTCGCACCCCGAGCGCTCCGCAACCCGCGTGAGCAGCACGCCGGGCGCCTGACCAGCGCGCCGGGCGCCCCGACCAGCGCGCCGGGCATGCGCTGCGGCCCGACGGTGCGCGCGGTGCGCCGTCGGGCCGCAGCCGTGCCGGAAGCCGGTCAGGCGCCCTCCGGCTCCCGGGCCGGTTCGGCAGCCGCCGGGGCCGCGAGGAACGCCTGCCACCCCTGGGCCGGCTCCTCACCCACCCCGAGCGTGCGCAGCTTCTCCAGGACGGCTGGGTCCTGCGCGTCGAGCCAGTCCACGAGCTGACGGAACGACACGCACCGCACCTCGTCCTGCCCGCACACGGTCTTGATGACGTCCTCGACGGCGCTCATGTAGATGCCGCCGTTCCACCCGTTGAAGTGGTTTCCGATGATGAGCGGCGCCCGGTTGCCGTGGTAGGCGCGCTCGAAGCCCTGGAGCAGACCGTCCCGCATCTGCCGCTCCCACCGCGGCCACATCGCCGGATCGCCGCTGCCGGGGCCTGACTGGTTGACCATGAAGTTGTAGTCCATCGACAGTGTTTCCAGCTTGCGGCCCGGCATCGGCACGAGCTGGAGCGGGATGTCCCACAGCCCGTGTTCCTTCTCCGGCCACACCTGCTGCCCGATGCCGCTGGAGTCGTAGCGGAAACCGACGTCGCGGGCGGCCTTGACCAGGTTCTCCCGGCCCTCCAGGCAGGGGGTGCGGCCGCCGATCAGCTCGCGCTCGTAGTCGAACGGCAGCGGCTTCGCATCCTTCCACCCGGTTGTTGTCTTCCAGTGGGTGACGAACCACTTGGCCTGCTGGATCTCGCTCTTCCAGTCAGCCTCCGACCAGCTCGCGACGCCGGTGGGCCCGCAGAAGTGGCCGTTGTAGTGGGTGCCGATCTCGCTGCCGTCGCGCCAGGCGCCGCGCACCTGCTCCAGCGTGGCGCGGACGTTCTCGTCCTTCAGGTAGCCGATGTCGGAGGCACCGGGTGAACGCCCGGGCGGGGCGTAGCGGTGGGCCTCGTCCTCGGGCAGCAGGTAGATGCCGCTGAGGAAGTACGTCATGTGCGCGTCGTGCTCGCGGCCGATCTCGCGGAAGCGGGAGAAGAGCTGCTTGTCGTCCTCGCCGGCGCCGTCCCAGGAGAAGACCACGAACTGGGGCGGACGTTCCCCGGGGTCCAGCCGGGTCACCTTGGGCTGGTGGGGCTGCGCTCCGGTGAAGGCGGTGGAGCCGTCACCGATCACCCGGGGTACCTCGGGCGCGGCCGCCTTTGCCCCCGTCCGGCTCTTGCCGCTGGTGTCCCCGGCGTCGTCCGCCGCGCCGCCGCACCCGGCCACCAGGACCGTCGTCGCGATCACTGCCGCCGCCCCACCGCAGCGCTTCCGTGCGTCCGCCATCGCTCACCTCTCCACTCGGCGCCTTCGCTCGCGGCGCGCCCCGTCCCGCTCCGCGCGTCCCGCGCACCGCGTACACAAAAGGTCGCACAGTGTGATTGAAGTATTGATATGACAAACAGACTTCGGTGCGAGCTTCACTCAAAGGGAGGAATGCTGCGGGCCGATCTCCGTGAAAGACAGGCATCGGCTTTACCTGGCATTACGCGCCGTTTACCATTCCTTGGTAGTAATCAGTCCTGCACACACCGTGACCCCCGTCTGGCGGGGCGCCGGTGTGCGTTTCCCCTGCTCAGTGGCCCGGTGCGGCCGGGGCAGGGGGGCGCGCCCGGCCCCCTGCCGTGACCGAGACGAAGAGGGATCGATGTCCGACTGCGCTTCCACGCCCCCCTCCGCCGGCCCGCCCGGCACCGGCACCCCGCGCTCCCCCTCCCCGACGGCCGCCTCCACCGCGCCAGCCGCCCCGGCGGACGCCCCCAGCCCCGGCGTCCCCGTCCTGGACAGCGGCCAGCCCAGCCCGGCCACCGGCGTCCGCACCGCCGCACGCACCGCCGACCACACCGCCGAACCCCCCGGCGGGCGCACCGCGAGTGCTTCCGCGCCCCGGGCACCCCGCGGGCGCTGGGGAGCGGACCTCTCGGCCTCCATCACCGTGTTCCTGGTGGCCCTGCCGCTGTCCCTGGGCATCGCGCTGGCCACCGGGGCGCCGCTCCAGGCCGGTCTCGTCTCCGCGGCCGTGGCCGGCATCGTCGTCGGCCGGTTCGGCGGCGCCCCGCTCCAGGTCAGCGGCCCGGCCGCCGGGCTGACGGTCGTCGTGGCCGACCTGATCCAGGCCCACGGCTGGCGGACGACCTGCGCGATCACCGTCCTGGCCGGGCTCACCCAGCTGGCGCTCTCCCGGTTCCGGGTGGCCCGCTCGGCGCTGATGGTCAGCCCCGCGATCGTGCACGGAATGCTCGCGGGCATCGGCGTCACGATCGCCATCGCCCAGCTGCACATCGTGCTCGGCGGGAGCCCGGAGAGTTCCGTCATCGCCAACGTGGCCGAGCTGCCACACCAGCTGACGCACCTGCACCCCGCCGCGCTCTCGGTCAGCGTGCTGACCGTCGGCGTGCTGCTGCTGTGGCCCCGGCTGCGCGGCCGGTTCGGGCAGGTGCTGCGCACCGCGCCCGCACCGCTGGTCGCCGTCGTCCTGGCCACCGGCTTCGCCGCGCTCGCCGCGCTCGACCTGCCGCGCGTGGACCTGCCGTCCTGGAGCAGTCACGCGCTGCCCTCCCTCCCCGAGGGCCCCGTGCTCGGGCTGCTGGCCGCGGTGCTGACGATCACGCTGGTGGCGAGCGTGGAGTCACTACTGTCCGCCATCGCGATCGACAAGCTGGCCGCCGCCCGCGTCCAGCGCACCGGCGAGCCGCCGATCCCGCGTGCCGACCTCGACCGCGAACTGCGCGGCCAGGGCGCCGCCAACGTCCTGTGCGGCGCGCTGGGCGGGCTGCCCGTCACCGGCGTCGCCGTGCGCAGCACCGCGAACGTGCGCGCGGGCGCCGTCAGCCCCCGCTCGGCCATGCTGCACGGCTGCTGGGTCGCGCTGGCCACGCTGCTGCTGGTGGGGCCGCTGGAGCTGATTCCGCTGGCGGCGCTCGCGGCGCTGGTCATGGTCGTCGGCGTACAGATGGTCAACATCACGCACATCCGCACCGTGACGCGGCACCGCGAGGCACTGGTGTACGTGGCGACGACGCTGGGCGTGGTGTTCCTCGGCGTGCTGGAGGGTGTGGGCATCGGCATCGCGGTGGCCGTCGGCGTCGCGCTGCACCGGCTGGCGCACACCCGGATCGCGTACGCGCCGCCCGGCGACGGGGAGGGCGGGGGGACACACCGGGTGCTGGTGCGCGGCCAGCTGACGTTCCTGGCCGTGCCCCGGCTCAGCCGCACCCTGGGCCAGGTTCCGCACGGCAGCCGCGCCCACGTCGAGCTGGACGGCTCGTTCATGGACCACGCCGCCTACGAGACGCTGCAGGACTGGCGCACCGCCCACGAGGCGCACGGCGGCCGGGCGGAGATTTCCGGCCGGGCCGGGGTGCGCATCGCCGAGCCCAGCACCGCCCACCACTGCACGCCGTGGACGCCGTGGCGCAACCACCAGTGCACCCGGCCCGAGCCCGTGGCGGACGACGGGTCCCCGGCCACCCAGGCGGCCGGGGACCCCGCCCCCGGCGACGCGCGTGGGGGCCGGCGCGGACAGCTGCTCGGCGGGGTGCGGAACTTCCAGCGGCACACCGCCCCCCTGGTGCGCGAGGAGCTGGCCCGCCTGGCCCGGGACGGCCAGCAACCCTCGCACCTGTTCCTCACCTGCGCGGACTCCCGCCTGGTGACCAGCATGATCACCTCCAGCGGCCCAGGTGACCTCTTCACCGTGCGCAACATCGGCAACCTGGTGCCGCTGCCGGGCGAGGACGGGGGCGACCACTCCGTGGCGGCGGCCATCGAGTACGCCGTACACGTGCTGGAGGTCGGCGCCATCACCGTGTGCGGCCACTCCGGCTGCGGCGCGATGCAGGCGCTGCACGCCAGCCGGGGCCAGGCGCCGGGCGACGCGCTGCCGCAGGCGCTCACCCGCTGGCTGCGGCACGGCCAGCCGAGCGTGGCGCGCCTGGCGTCGGGCGTGCGCCCGGCACCCCGGCTGGCGGACCGGGAGGCGGCCGACGAGGTGGAGGCGCTGTGCCTGGCCAACGTCGTCCAGCAGCTGGAGCACCTGCGCGCCCACGAACCGGTGGCCCAGCGGGTGGCCGAGGGCTCGCTGGAGCTGCACGGCATGTACTTCCACGTCGGTGACGCGCAGACCTACGTCCTGGACGCGTCGGACGCCTCGGACCGCGCGACGCCGCCGCTGTTCACCCCGGTGCACCCGAAGTAGCCGCGTACCGCGAAAGGTCTACACCACATGCCTGAGAACCCTTGTCACGCCCCCTGCCAAGCTGCTGAGGTATGAGCTCAGACACAGCCAGACACCGGGAAAGGCGGATGCCGTGAGCACTGAGAGCTTGGCGAACCTTTTGAAGGAGGAACGCCGCTTCGAACCCCCGGCCGAGCTGGCCGCGCACGCCAACGTGACCGCCGATGCCTACGAGCGCGCCCGCGCGGACCGGCTCGGGTTCTGGGCTGAGCAGGCCCGCAGGCTCACCTGGGCTACCGAGCCGACCGAGACGCTCGACTGGTCCAACCCCCCGTTCGCCAAGTGGTTCCAGGACGGCACGCTCAACGTCGCCTACAACTGCGTGGACCGGCACGTGGAGGCCGGGCACGGCGACCGGGTCGCGATCCACTTCGAGGGCGAGCCCGGCGACACCCGCACGCTCACCTACACCGACCTCCAGCGCGAGGTGTGCCAGGCCGCGAACGCGCTCACCGAACTGGGCGTCGCGGCCGGGGACCGGGTGGCGATCTACCTGCCGATGATCCCGGAGGCGGTCGTCGCCATGCTGGCCTGTGCCCGCATCGGCGCCCCGCACTCGGTGGTCTTCGGCGGCTTCTCGGCCGACGCGCTGGCCACCCGCATCGAGGACGCCGACGCCCGCGTCGTCATCACCGCCGACGGCGGCTACCGCAAGGGCGCGCCCAACGCGCTGAAGCCAGCCGTTGACGAGGCGCTGACGCGTCCCGGTACCCAGAACGTGCGCTCGGTACTCGTCGTGCGCCGCACCGGGCAGGACGTCGCCTGGACCGAGGGCCGGGACCTGTGGTGGCACGAGGTCGTCAGCCAGCAGAGCGACCAGCACACGCCGCAGGCGTTCGGCGCCGAGCAGCCGCTGTTCATCCTCTACACCTCGGGCACCACGGGCAAGCCGAAGGGCATCCTGCACACCAGCGGCGGCTACCTCACCCAGGTCGCCTACACCCACCACGCCGTCTTCGACCTCAAGCCGGAGTCGGACGTGTTCTGGTGCTCGGCCGACATCGGCTGGGTGACCGGCCACTCCTACATCGTCTACGGCCCGCTGGCCAACGGCGCCACCCAGGTCATGTACGAGGGGACGCCGGACACCCCGCACAAGGGACGCTGGTGGGAGATCGCGGAGAAGTACGGCGTCACGCTCTTCTACACCGCGCCCACCGCGATCCGGGCCGCCATGAAGTGGGGCGACGACATCCCCGAGGCGTTCGACCTGTCCAGGCTGCGCCTGCTGGGCTCCGTCGGCGAGCCGATCAACCCGGAGGCGTGGATCTGGTACCGCGAGCACATCGGCGGCGGCCGTACGCCGATCGTGGACACCTGGTGGCAGACGGAGACCGGCGGCATGATGATCAGCCCGCTGCCCGGGGTCACCGCCACCAAGCCCGGGTCGGCCCAGGTGCCGTTGCCCGGCATCGCCGCGACGGTGGTGGACGACGACGGACACGAGGTGCCGGACGGCAGCGGCGGCTACCTGGTGCTGACCGAGCCGTGGCCGTCGATGCTGCGCACGATCTGGGGCGATGACCAGCGCTACCTGGACACCTACTGGTCCCGCTTCCCGGACCGCTACTTCGCCGGTGACGGGGCGAAGAAGGACGAGGACGGGGATGTGTGGCTGCTGGGCCGGGTGGACGACGTCATGCTCGTCTCCGGGCACAACATCTCCACCACGGAGGTGGAGTCAGCACTCGTCTCCCACCCCTCCGTCGCGGAGGCCGCCGTCGTCGGCGCGACGGACCCGCAGACGACGCAGGCCATCTGCGCCTTCGTCATTCTGCGCGGCTCGGTGGCCGAGAGCGGGGGGCTGACGGAGGAGCTGCGCGCGCACGTCGCCCAGCAGCTGGGTCCGATCGCCAAGCCCCGGCGCATCCTGCCCGTCGCGGAGCTGCCGAAGACGCGCTCGGGCAAGATCATGCGGCGCCTGCTGCGCGATGTCGCGGAGCACCGCGAGCTGGGTGACGTCACCACCCTGACCGACTCCTCGGTGATGCGGCTGATCCAGGACCAGCTACCGAACGCGGCCAGCGAAGACTGACCCGGTTCGGGACGGGGAAGGGCGCCGGAGCGTGGCAGCTTCGGCGCCCTTCGCGCGTGCCCGCTACGCTGGGCGCCCCGTCTGCCGGTGATCGCGGGGAACGGGGTGCCCCCGGGTAACGTGGCGCGCGCCGGGAAGCCGGAAGACGCCCCACGGAACGAGTCAGCACAGTCAAGGGAGTGAGCCATGAGCGGAGCCCAGGACGGCGGAGCGCGGGACGGCCGCAGCCTCGGCCAGTTGGTCGCCTCGGCCTCGTCGGATCTGTCGGCGCTGGTGCACGAGGAGATCGCACTGGCCAAGACGGAGATGAAGGCGTCCGTCACCCGGGGCATCGCGGGCACCGGCGCCATCGTCGTCGCGGGCGTGCTCGCGCTCTTCTCGCTGCCCGTCTTCAGCTTCGCCCTCGCCTACTGGCTCCACGCCTGGTGGAAGATCCCGCTGGCGGTGGCGCTGGCCATCGTCGGCGGGCTGATGCTCCTGTTCGCCGTGGTGTGCGGGCTGATCGCCCGCTCGCTGCTGCGGAAGATCCAGCCGCCCCAGGAGACGATCGCCTCCACCAAGAAGACCGCCGCCGTGCTGTCGAACGCCAAGCCTCACCCACGTCCCGCGCGAGAGCCCCGGGCGGTCGCCATGGTGAAGGACGAGCAGGCGCTGCCCACGGGCACGAACCCCGGCGGGGTATGAGCGGCCCAGGGGGCATGAGCGGCCCAGGGGCGAACCGGGGAAGAAGACCGCTGTCTGGTGACAGACTGCTCCCATGACCACCCCCGCCGCCGACCCGCCCGGCGCCCCCGGCGTCCCCGCACCGCCCGTCCCCCTCTCGTCCGTCCCCGCACCGTCCGTCCCCGCGTCGCCTGTTCCCGCGCTGGACGGTCCCTGGACGCACCGGGACGTCGCCGCCAACGGCGCCCGCTTCCACATCGCCGAACTCGGCGACGGACCGCTGGTGCTGCTGGTGCACGGCTTCCCGCAGTTCTGGTGGACCTGGCGGCACCAGCTGACGGCGCTGGCCGACGCCGGTTACCGCGCCGTCGCGATGGACCTGCGCGGCGTCGGGGGCAGCGACCGCACCCCGCGCGGATACGACCCGGCGAACCTGGCGCTGGACATCACCGGCGTCATCCGTTCCCTGGGCGAGCCGGACGCCGCCCTCGTCGGCCACGACCTCGGCGGCTACCTCGCCTGGACGGCCGCCGTGATGCGGCCCAAACTGATCCGCCGCCTGGCCGTCGTCTCCATGCCGCACCCGCGGCGCTGGCGCTCGGCGATGCTGCGGGACATGCGGCAGACGGCGGCGGGCTCGCACATCTGGGGCTTCCAGCGCCCGTGGGTGCCCGAGCGGCAACTCGTCGCCGACGACGGCGCGCTGGTGGGGCGGCTGATCCACGAGTGGTCCGGGCCGCGACTGCCCGAGGCGTTCGACGACGACGCCGTGCGCACCTACCAGCAGGCCATGTGCATCCCGTCCACGGCGCACTGCTCGGTGGAGCCGTACCGCTGGCTGGTCCGCTCGCTCGCGCGGCCCGACGGCGTCCAGTTCTACCGGCGGATGAAGCGCCCGGTGCGGGTGCCGACGCTGCATCTGCACGGCTCGCTCGACCCGGTGCTGCGCACCCGCAGCGCGGCGGGCTCCGGCCAGTACGTCGAGGCCCCTTACCGCTGGCGCCTGTTCGAGGGCCTCGGCCACTTCCCGCACGAGGAGGATCCGGCCGCGTTCACCACCGAGCTGACGGACTGGCTGAAGGACCCCGAGCCGGACCGCTGACGGCGAGCGCCCACCCGGCCGCGCCCATCCGCACAGGTGCCTGACGCCTACTCCGCTTGTGTGCGCCTCGTACGGTTATCGACCTTGGACGACGGGCAGAGTGCGGGGTATGGGTTGGACATACGACCAACGTGACGTGTCCCGCAACATCCCCTCTCGCGGCGCCGGTTCGCATCCCCGGCCGCTCCGTGGCGCGCCCGGTGTGGTGCGGGACCCACGCATCGGCATCCCGCACCTCCTGGGCCGCCGCGCCCGCTGGATGGGCGCGCGGCTGCGGCACCGCTAGCGCCTGCGCGGCTCGCCCTATCCCGCCGGAACTGAGCACGCCGGTGTTGGCGTTCGTGGCGCTGGTCCGCACGGCTCCGCCGGGCGGGTGGCTACATCGCGCAGCTCTGGGTGTCCACGGGGCGCCCCGCCGCCCGGCCACGGGTGATGTCCTCGCGCACCTCGTCCAGCGTCAGCGCGTACCCGGTGTTGGCGTCGTCCAGCGACTTGGCGAAGATGACGCCGTACACCGCGCCCTCCGGCGTCAGCAGCGGGCCGCCGGAGTTGCCCTGCCGCACGATCGTGCGCAGTGAGTAGACGTCACGGCGCACCATGCCACGGTGGTAGATGTCGGGCCCGTCGGCCTGCACCCGGCCGCGCACGCGGGCTGAGCGGGCGTCGAAGCCGCCGTTTTCGGGGAAGCCCGCGACGATCGCGCCGTCGCCGGTGGTGGCGTCGCCCTCGGCCAGCGGGAGCGGGGCCGCGTCGAGGCCGGGGACGTCGAGCACGGCGATGTCGCGTTCCCAGTCGTAGAGCACGATCTGGGCGTCGTAGAGCCGCCCCTCCCCGCCGACCTGCACCGTGGGCTCCTCCACCCCGCCGACGACATGCGCGTTCGTCATCACGCGCTCGCGGTGGAAGACGAACCCGCTGCCCTCCAGCGACTTGGCGCAGCTCGCCGCCGTCCCGGTGATCTTGACGATGGACTCCCGGGCGCGGGCGACGGCCGGGCTGCCCGCCAGCTCCGGGTCCGGCTCCGGGACGCTGGTGATGGGCTCGTTGGTGAACGGCGAGAACACCTGCGGGAAGCCGCCCCGCGCGAGCACGGAGGTGAAGTCGGTGAACCAGGTGCCCGCCTGGCCCGGCATGGCCTGCGAGACGCCGTGCAGCACGCTGGAGGCCCGCACCTCGCGGCCCACGGTGTTGAGCGTGGTAGCCGCGAGCAGCGAGCCGACCAGCCAGGCGACGAACAGCATGGCCACGACGTTGACCAGCGCGCCGCCCGTCGCGTCCACCACCCGCGCCGGTGACCAGGTGATGTGCGCCCGCAGCCGGTTGCCCAGGTGGGTGGTCAGCGCCTGCCCGACGCAGGCGCACACCACGACGAGCACCACGGCCGCCACCGCCTGCGGGGTCCCCGCCGAGGCGCCGCCGCTCAGTTCCTTCCACAGCGGCGGCAGCACCATGACGGCGGCCAGCCCGCCGCCCAGGAAGCCCGCCACGGACAGCACGCCGACGACGAATCCCTGGCGGTAGCCGATGAGGGCGAACCACACGGCCGCCAGCACCAGCAGGAGGTCCAGCACGTTCACCGTGTCACCTACGCCTCGGTCGCCGTATCAGGGGGCTCACAGCCGCTCCGTTCGGTTGGCTTCGGACTCTCGTTCGCTCACCGCGCTCGTCGCGTTGGGGCACATCAGCAGCACCGTAAGCACCATCAGCGCCCCGCGCATCGCGGGACCGGGGCGGACGCGGAACGTGCGGCCGGTACGGCGCGGGACCGGCGGCGGGGCCGTCAGGCGTGCCAGTCCAGCGGTATGCCACGGCTGTGGTCCCAGGGGCGCTCCCAGCCGGCGAAGTGCAGGAGACGGTCGATGATCCCGGCGGTGAAACCCCACACCAGTGCGTCCGCCACCTGGAAGCAAGGGCCTCGGTAGCCGCTGGGGTGCAGTGCCGTGCCCCGGTTGGCGGGATCGGCCAGTTCAGCGACGGGCACGGTGAACACCCGCGCCGTCTCCCCCATGTCCACCGCCTGCACCGGTGTCCGCTCGCGCCACCAGCCGAGCACGGGCGTGACGACGAAGTCGCTCACCGGGATGTACAGGCGCGGGAGCACCCCGAAGACCTGCACGCCCGCCGGGTCAAGCCCGGTTTCCTCCTCGGACTCGCGCAGCGCGGCCCGCAGTGGACCCTCCCCCCGCGGGTCGCCGTCCTCCGGGTCGAGCGCGCCGCCGGGGAAGGACGGCTGCCCGGCGTGCGCGCGCAGGTTCCCGGCACGCTCCGTCAGCAGCAGTTCGGGGCCGGGCGCCCCGTCGGCGCCCCGGGCCTCGCCGAACAGGACGAGCACGGCGGAGGGCCGCCCCCCGGTGGGCGGCGGCAGGAAGCGGCTGAGCTGCTCGGGCAGCACCGTGTCGGTGGCCGCCGCCAGCGGCGTCAGCCACGCGGGCAGGCCGTCGGTGCTGACGGCGACGGACGCGGCGGCCGCGCCGTCCGGCCGGGGGACCCTCACGGCGTGCCCAGCGGCGGAGCGGGGCGGCCCGGGTAGTCGGCCGGGGGGTTCAGGCGCTGGCCGGGCTGGCCGCCCATCTCGTACTTGAGCAGCTTCTTCGCCTTCTGAGGGTCCGTCTCGCCCTCGCCGTAGGCCGGGCACAGCTCCGCGATCGGGCAGGCACCGCAGGCCGGGCGGCGGGAGTGGCAGATGCGGCGGCCGTGGAAGATCGTGCGGTGCGAGAAGTCCGTCCACTCGCTCTTGGGGATGATCTCGGCGATCTCGGCCTCGACCCGGTCCGGGTCCGTCTGCTCGGTGAGTTTCCAGCGGCGCACCAGGCGGCCGAAGTGCGTGTCCACGGTGAGCCCGGGGCGTCCGAACGCGTTGCCGAGGACGACGAAGGCGGTCTTGCGGCCGACGCCGGGCAGGCTGACGAGATCCTCCAGCTTCCCCGGCACCTCACCGCCGAAGCGGTCGCGCAGCGCGGTGGACAGGCCGGTCAGGGACTTCGCCTTGTTGCGGAAGAAGCCGGTGGGCCGGATCAGCTCCTCCAGTTTCTCGGGATCGGCCGCCGCCATCTCCTCGGGCGTGGGGTAGGCCGCGAACAGGGCGGGCGTCGTCTGGTTGACCCGCAGGTCGGTCGTCTGGGCGGACAGCACCGTGGCGACCAGGAGCTGGAACGGGTTCTCGAAATCCAGCTCCGGATGGGCGTAGTAGTAGACCTCCGCCAGCTCGCGGTTGATACGGCGGGCCCGGCGCACCATGCCGAGCCGCGTCTCGCCCTTGCGCGGCCGCGCCCCGCGCACCGCCTTGGGCGTCACATCCGTCCGGCGTGCGGGCCGCTGTTCGCCCACGGCGGAATCCTCGCCAGCGCTCACCCGTCCGGCCCCTTTCTCCTGTGCTCCTCCTGAGCTGCCTGCCACCCGGCCAGCGTAAGGGGACGCGCCGACATTCGGGCCGGACCTCGGATAATCCCGGCCCGACCGGCCCCCTGCCGCACACTGGGAAGAGGGGGTGCGTCAAACTTGTGAGCGATCGCACTGTTTCGCACGTCCGGCATCATGGGGCCCGTACCCTCATGCGCAGGCCGACAAGGAGAAGACTCGTGGACGACGTTCTGCGGCGCGCCCCGCTCTTCGCGGCGCTCGATGAGGAGCAGGCGGCTGAGCTGCGCGCCTCCATGACCGAGACGACCCTGGCCCGCGGCGAGGCCCTGTTCCACGAGGGGGACCCGGGTGACCGGCTCTACGTCGTCACCGAAGGCAAGGTCAAGCTGCACCGCAGCTCGCCGGACGGGCGCGAGAACATGCTGGCCGTCCTCGGCCCCGGCGAGCTGATCGGCGAGCTGTCCCTGTTCGACCCCGGTCCGCGCACGGCCACGGCCAGCGCGCTCACCGAGGTCAAGCTGCTGGGCCTGGGCCACGGTGACCTCCAGCCCTGGCTGAACGTGCGGCCCGAGGTGGCCTCCGCCCTGCTGCGCGCCGTCGCCCGCCGTCTGCGCCGCACCAACGACTCGATGTCCGACCTGGTCTTCTCCGACGTGCCCGGCCGCGTCGCCAAGGCCCTGCTGGACCTCTCGCGCCGGTTCGGCGTGCAGTCCGAGGAGGGCATCCACGTCGTGCACGACCTGACCCAGGAGGAGCTGGCACAGCTCGTCGGCGCCTCCCGCGAGACGGTGAACAAGGCACTGGCCGACTTCGCCAGCCGTGGCTGGCTGCGGCTGGAGGCCCGCGCGGTGATCCTGCTCGACGTCGAGCGCCTGGCCAAGCGGTCGCGCTGACACCGGGGTTGCGCTGACGCGCTGGGGCCGGGGCGGCACGGTCGCGCTGGGGCCGGGATTGCGCCGGTGAGAGCCTGGCGGGCCTGGCGGCTGCGGTTCCGGCGGTTCTTGCGGTCCCGGCGGTTCCGGCGGTTCCCGCGTCAGATCAGACCGTGGTCGGTCAGGTACTCCAGCTGGGCACGGACGGAGAGTTCGGCGGCGGGCCACAGGCTGCGGTCCACATCGGCATAGACGTGCGCCACGACCTGCCCAGGTGTGCGGTAGCCGTTCTCGACCGCCGTCTCCACCTGCGCCAGCCGCTTCGCACGGTGCACCAGGTAGTAGTCGATGGCGCCCTGGGCGTCGGCCAGTACGGGGCCGTGCCCGGGCAGCACCGTGCTGACCCCGTCGTCCACGGTGAGGGAGCGCAGGCGGCGCAGCGTGTCCAGGTAGTCGCCGAGCCGCCCGTCGGGGTGGGCGACGACGGTCGTGCCGCGCCCGAGCACGGTGTCGCCGGTGAGCACGGCGGCGTCGGCGGGCAGGTGGAAGCTGAGCGAGTCGTGGGTGTGGCCGGGCGTGGCGACCACGCGCAGCTCCAGCCCGCCGGTGGTGACGACGTCGCCCGGAGCGAGCCCTTCGGTGCCGAGCCGCAGCGCCGGGTCCAGTGCGCGCACCGGCGAGCCGGTCAGCTCGGCGAGGCGGGCGGCGCCCTCGGCGTGGTCGGGATGGCCGTGGGTCAGCAGCGTCAGCCCCACCCGCTGGCCCTGGCGCTCGGCGGCCTCGACGACCGCCCGCAGGTGTCCCTCCTCCAGCGGACCGGGGTCGATGACGACGGCCACGTCCGCGTCCGGTTCGGCGACGATCCAGGTGTTCGTGCCGTCCAGCGTCATCGGTGACGCGTTCGGCGCGAGCACACAGGTGGCCCGTGCCGTGGCGGGGCCACTGGCGACGGCTCCGCGCGGCTGGCCGGGAAGCTGGGCGGCGTTCGTCATACCCGGAAGATCCTCTTCTCGAACTCGTCGTGCCCCGGCCAGCTGAGCACGATCTCGTCTCCGTCCAGTGTGGCGCGGGCCAGCACGGGCGTCAGGTCGCGGTCGGCGGCGCGGGCCAGCGCCTCGTCGGCGCGGCGCAGCGTGGTGAGGTCGCGCAGGGTGGCGATGGTGGGCGGCATCATCGTCAGCTCGCCACGGTCGTAACGCGCGGCGGCCTCCGCCGGAGCGATCCACACCGCGCGGTCCGCCTCACTGGAGGCGTTGCGGGTGCGCTGGCCAGAGGGCAGGGCGGCGACGAAGAACCAGGTGTCGTAGCGGCGCTCCTCGAACTCCGGGGTGATCCAGCGGGCCCACGCACCGAGCAGGTCGCTGCGCAGCACGAGGTCACGGCGGGCGAGGAAGTCGGCGAAGGACAGCTCGCGGTCCACCAGCGCGCGCCGGTCGGCCTCCCACTGGGCGCCCGTGGTGTCGGCGACGACGGTGACCGCGTCCGGGCCCGCGAGCAGCACGCCCGCCTCCTCGAACGTCTCCCGCACGGCCGCGCAGACGATGGCCTGCGCTTCGGCCGGGCCCACGCCCAGCCGCTCGCCCCACACCGCGCGCGCTGGTCCGGCCCAGCGCACCTCGGCCTCGTCGCGCGGGTCCACACCGCCACCGGGGTAGGCGTAGGCGCCGCCCGCGAAGGCCATCGACGTCCGCCGCCGCAGCATGTGCACGCGGGGGCCGCGCGCGCCATCCGCGCCCCGGGACCCGCGCTCGCCGTCCGCGCCCCGGGGGCCGCGCTCGCCGTCCGCGCTGTCGTCCCGCAGCAGCATCACCGTGGCCGCGGGCTTCGGCGTCACCGGCGTCAGCTCGCCGCGCTGGTGCGCCCTGATCCGCTCCGGCCAGGACGCGGGGTACCACTGGCCGTCTCGCCGGCCGCCGCCCCGCCCGTTGCTCGCCATGAGCGGATCGTACGGCGCCGGGGTGCGCGGATTCGAGCGCCCGGGGCAGCGGCGTCCGAGATGCCGGATTCCGCCACCCGGGGGACAGTGGAGGGACGACGAGGAGGGGCCCGCCATGTCCAAACACCACAACCGCCAGCCCCACGGTGAACGCGGCTTCACCGACCGGGAACACTCCCGCAACACCGCCGCCGAGCAGCGCGCCCGGCAGGCGATGCGGGACACCGCGTGGGGCGGCCGCGCGAAGAACCACGGCAAGACGCAGAAGGCCACCCTCAAGCACCGCGGGCGCTGACCCGCCGGGCTGCGGTGCCCGTCAGCGCACCCAGTTCTTCAGCGGCTCCGTCTCCAGGGTGATCCCGACCGGGCTCGGCAGCTCCACCTTCCTGCCGAACGGCACGGTGTGCGCGTGCTCGTACCGGACGCCGTCGGGCCGCGCGTACACGGTCACCTCGCAGCTGGCGCGGTCGATGAGCAGATACACCGGGATGCCCGACTCCGCGTAAGCCCGGGGCTTGTCCGCCCGGTCCCGGCGATCGGTGTCCGCGTCGTACGAGGTGACCTCCACGGCCATGAGCACAGGCTCGGGCTCCGCCCACTCCCCCGCCCCGACGAACGCCTCGCTGTCCGCCAGCGCCCCGTCGGGCCGGGCACGCCCCGCCCGGTACGCCTGCACCTTCAACCCCTGGTCATGCAGCCACAGCTCGGGGCGCGCCTGCATGCACACCCGCGTGAGCCACTGGAGGGCTCTGCCGTGGTCACCGTCAGGCCCTGCCTTGACGCGCGGCTTTCCCCCCAGGAACTCCAGCCGGAGCCCTTCGACCGGGTGGGCGGCACGGCGCGCGAACTCCTCGAACTGCTCCGGCAGCATCTGCGGCCGGTCGTCGCTCGCCGTCATAGGCTTCATTATCACGCACCCGTGACGAAGCTGAACGCACCATCCGCACCAGGCGTACCTCTCCGTGAGTCGAGGGAGTGGTCGCGATGGACGAGGTCAGTCAACCGCTCGGAGAACAGCTCGGGACGATGACGCTCCACCCACGGGCGGATTCGGTGTCTACCGCACGCCGCTGGTTCCGCAAACTCATCGCTCCCTACCCCCTGGCCCGCTCGCTGGACGACTGCGTGCTGCTCCTGTCGGAGCTGGTCACCAACGCCCTGCTGCACGGCGACGTGGGCACCGAGGACCGCATCCGCGTCGAATGGCACCGCGAGGGCACGGCGTTGCGCGTGTGCGTCCACAACCCCGGGCCGCCGCCGCAGGCCGTGCGGTTACGCCACCCACGTCCCGACCAGCCGCACGGCCGGGGCCTGCTCCTGGTCAGCGCCCTCGCCGACTCCTGGGACACCGCCCCCAGCCCCTTCGGCGGCACCGCCGTCTGCTTCACACTGGCGGACGCCCTCCCCGCCCCGTGAGGCGTGCCCCGGCGGGCGAAGGTGCTCCCCGGCCCGACTGCTCAAGCTCGTCATTGCTCAAACTGCTCTGCAGCGGCAGCCAGTGCGTCTCGTACACCTGCTTGCCACGGGTCGGCAGGCACATGAAGGGATAGTTGCGCAGCAAATCGGCCTGGCTGAGCATCAGTCCGGTGTTGTGAAGGGACTCGACTGCTGAGGTTTTCTCAGCGAGATCACCTCGGTGAAGCGGGCTGACCGGCAGGTGCCCGGGCTGATCGGGCCGGACGGCCCGGGCTGGACAGTGTGAAGCCCCTGGCGGGACGGGCCTGCCACGGCCATGTCCGTTGCACCAGAGGCTCCCGTCGGTCACCGATGGCACACCCTCGACGGGGCTGCCAGGCTCGGGCGCTCAGCGGGCTTCCTCCGGCGGGATTGTGGCCACTGTGGCGGGGGCGGCACCCGCCGGAACCCCGGAGACCGCCGCGCCGCCCGCGTGGCCGGGTTCACCAGCGGCCAGCTCCCCGGAGACCGCTTCCCCGCGTGTCGGCTTCCCGACGTTCGCCGCAGCCGGCCGCCGTGTCATCCCCACCCCCCACAGGACGACGGCCATGCCCAGGACCACGCGCATACCAAGATCCTCGCCGAGGACGACAGTGCCGAGCAGCACGGAGACGACGGGCAGCAGATAGCCGACCACGGCGGCGTTGGTAGCCCCCTCGTCGTTGATGATCCGGTAGGTGAGATGGAAGGTGATCGCGGTGCAGAGGATGCTGAGGGCGACGGCGGCCGTCACCACCGTAAGGCTGGGTCGATCCGCTCCAGCCCGCCGACGGGCATCGCGGAGGCGGTCAGTCCGGTCGCGGCGAGGAGTTGGGCTGCGGAGAGCGAGATGGTCGGGGTCCCCTTACGGACCAGCGTGCGGCCCATGTAGGTGAACGCGACGGCGTAACTGGCGGCCGCGCCGAGGATGGCGAGGGCGCCCCAGCTGGCGCCGCCGGTGGTCTGCCAGGGGGCGAAGATGACGATGGTGCCCGCGAAGCCGAGCAGCAGACCGGCCACCCGCACCCGGTGGATTCCCCGCTCCGAACCGAGGGCCAGACCGAGGGCGATCGACCAGAGGGGTGTCGTCGCGTTGAGGACGCCCGCGAGACCGGAGTCGACGGTCTGCTGACCGAGGCTGAACAGCGCGAAGGGGAGGGCGTTGCAGAAGAACGCCGCCACCGCTATGTGCCGCCACACAGCACCGGCCCGGGGCAACCGGTGCCCCGTCGCGTAGCAGGCGACCACGAGGACGAGGGCTCCCAGCGCGCACCGGGCGAAGGTGACCTGGAGCGGTGAGAGTCCCCTCAGCGCCAGCTCGATCCAGAGGAACGTGGAACCCCAGAGCAGGGCGAGCACGGCCACCCGCAAGCCGCCCCACAGACTCTGTGCGCTGCTGTTCACGATGCGTCCTCCATCGGGTTCGTCCGGCCTCGCGCGGACGGTCGGCCGTCACAGGTCGTCACGGGGTGGTGCGGGGCGGTGCCCGCCCTTCGAAGGTGCCTCAGCCGAGACCTACGAGCAAGCGAATGATTCTACTTATTTTGTTAAGCTGTGCTACATGCTTGATGTGAGGCGCCTGCAAGTCCTGCGCGCGGTGGTCACGAGTGGCACGGTCACCGCCGCCGCGGCCCACCTCGGTTACACACCTTCGGCAGTCAGCCAGCAGGTTGCGGCGCTGGAGAAACAGGCAGGCACCCCCTTGCTCGAACGGGCCGGCCGGGGGGTGCGCCCCACGGCCGCGGGGCTGCTGCTGACCGAGCACGCCGCCCTGATCGGTGCGGCGGTCTCGCAGGCCGAGACGGCGCTCGCCGATCTCCGGGCCGGGCGGACCGGCCGTCTGGCGGTCCGCTACTTCGCCACGGCGGGTTCCACGCTGGTGGCGCCCGCCCTGGCCAAGGTCCGGGGGGAGCATCCGGGCGTCCGTATCGACCTCGAACTCAACGACGCGGACGTGCCGTTCCACGACGTGGCGCCGGGCCGGACCGACGTGGCCGTCGCCGTGCAGGCGCGGGACCGTGCCGGTCCCGGCTTCCGGGTCGTCCACCTCCTCGACGATCCGTACGACGCCGTCCTGCCGCCCGGACACGTGCTTGCCGCCAAAGAGGTCGTCGATCTGCACGAACTCTCCGGTGAACAGTGGGTCGGCAGTGAGCCGCCCGGCCCGTGCCTGGAGCCGGTGATCGACTCCTGCGCGGCAGCGGGCTTCAGCCCGGACTTCGCGATCCGGAGCGAGGACTATGCCACCGCTCAGGGGTTCGTCGCGGCCGGGCTTGGAGTCGGCCTGATGCCGAGGCTGGGGCTGCGCAACCGGCATCCGGGTGTCGTCGTGCGCCCGGTCCGCAACCCCGAGCCGCTCCGGGTCATCTCGGCGGTTGTGCGGGAGACCGCACTCGAACAGCCCGCGCTGCGGGGGCTGCTGGACGCGCTGCGGGCCGCCGCTCACCCGCCTGCCGGACCGGTCCCGTCCGTGGGGACAGACCTGTCCGCGGGGTAGCCCGACCCGAGCGCCGGGCCCCGACCGGTCGGGCGGGCACGTCAGGCGGTGCGGGAGGGGTGGGCGGGCGGTGCGGTCAGCGTGACCACGGCCGAGAAGATCTCCCGGTTGTGCTGGTGCGCGCCGACCCGGACCCGCCCGGGCTCCGCCATCGGCTCGGCTTCCAGCCAGCAGGGGGCGTCCATCTCGGCGTACTTCACGAAGTCGGAGTCCATACCGGTGACGCACACCGGCCGGGGAGACGCGGTGGCCAGGGCGGCCTGGCGTGCGGCCTCCAGCAACAGCATGCCGAGTTCTGGCGTCAGCTCTTCCCACGCCGAACCGTCGCCAAGGATCGACGGTCTCACAGCTGTCACCCACGGCCCGATCTCGTCTTCGTTCCAGGCGATGACACACAGTGCCCGGATGCGGTGGCCGCCGTAGTGCACCAGCTTCCCGATGTCTGCCATGTCCGGCCAGGCCATGAGCACCGGACCGTTTCCGCGGATGAACCCCCCGCCCCTGCCGGTGACGTGCTCAACGTTGGAGTGTCGGGAGACGAGCTGTTCCAACTCCGAGCAGTTCTGCAGGTTGGACTCGAGGCTGGTCCACACGGTGAGCGTGTCACCGTCCTCCATGTGCTCACAGCACCAGTCGATGGCCGCGCCCACGCCCTCAGCGTCATAGCTGGCGACAGCGCAGGGGTGGCTCACGTCGCGATCGAACGTTCCTGCTCCACTCTTTGTCGGATCGGACAGGTACCACGCTATGGGGAGCCCCTGACAGCGCCCGAGTACATGCGCTTCTAGCAGCACCGTTGAGGGTCCCGGAACTCTTGATCGGGCAGCGTCTTGCGTCAGAGATACTGGTGCCACGTGACCTCATTCGGCCCGGAGCAGGTCGGCGCAGCAGGGTCACGCTCCGGCAATGACGTCGTTGGCGAGGGAGTCGGCCCAGGTGGAAACCGTTACGGAGCACCAGCAGGAATCGGTGAGCAGTACCGCCAGTGTGACGGCCCTCCCCCCGGTCCCGGAGCCTGGGCAGGTCGTCAAGGTGCGGGGCTCTACCTGGGCCGTGTCCGACATCCAGAGGCAGGGTCTTCCCCGCAGCCCGGCCGACGAGGGTGCGCCGGGGCTCTCCCATGTGGTCACGCTGCAGGCTTTGGACGAGGACCGGCTCGGGCAGGAGCTGACGGTGGTCTGGGAGCTGGAGGTCGGGCACACCGTCGCCCCGAACCAGGGGCTGCCGGAGACCGTTCGGGCGGAGGCGTTCGACGATCCAAACACACTCGCCGCGTTCGTGGACGCGGTCCGCTGGGGTGCGGTCACCTCGGCGGACGCTGACTCGTACCAGGCGCCTTTCCGCAGCGGCGCGAACGTAGAGGCGTACCAGCTCGTGCCGCTGAGCCGGGCGTTGCAGTCGTCGCGGACGAACCTGTTGCTCGCGGACGATGTCGGCTTGGGCAAGACCATCGAGGCCGGGCTCGTCGTGCAGGAGTTGCTACTGCGGCACCGAGCACGGTCCGTGGTGATCGTGTGCCCGCCGAGCCTGTCGCTGAAGTGGCAGGACGAGATGCGGGAGAAGTTCGGCCTGGACTTCGTCATCGTCAACAGCGAGCTGATGGCCAAGGTGCGGCGGAGCCACGGGCTGAACGCCAATCCGTTCCGCCTCTTCCCGCGCGTGATCGTGAGCATGGCGTGGCTGCCGTCGCTGCGGGCGCAGCGCCTGTTGCGCGACGTGCTGGCCGATGTGCGCAGCTCGGGCACGGCCAGGCGGTACGCGTTCGATGTGCTGGTGGTCGATGAGGCGCACCATGTGGCGCCGGCCAGCCCGACGACGGCACCGGGGCAGCGCGGCTACGCGGTCGACAGCAAGCGGACGACGGCGACGATGCGGCTCGCGGAGGCGTGCGAGCACCGGCTGTTCTTGAGTGCGACGCCGCATAACGGCTATTCGGAGTCGTTCACCGCCCTGTTGGAGATGATCGACGGCCGCCGGTTCACCCGTGGCGCGAGCATCGACGAGCAGGCGCTGAAGGAGGTGATGGTGCGGTGGCTGAAGACCGATCTGCCGGACAAGGGGTTCAAGACCCGAGAGCTTAAAACCCTTCCGTTCACGCCGTCGGAAGAGGAGCAGCAGCAGTTCGCACGGCTGGAGCGGCTGCTGGCGGACAGTGCCCGGGCGAACGGCAAGGGTTCGGGCGGCGACATCGTGGCGATGCTGCTGAAGAAGCGTTTCCTGTCCAGCCCGTGGTCGTTCGCCCGCACTCTCGAGTTGTACGAGGGCGCGGACGGCGGTGACCGTCAGCTTCGGGTGGACGACGAGGACGAGTACTACACGGAAGTGCTGGGCAGCGGCCAGTCGGACGAGGAGGAGGGCGCGGCCGAGCATCCCGAGTTCACCGCACTGCGCCACTCCAAGGGCTCGGACCCCCTGGTCGCGGCCACCAGCAGCGAGATCGCCTCGCTGGTCGAGTGGGGGCGTCGGTATGAGTACAAGCCGGACTCCCGGCTGGAAGAGCTGCTGACGTACCTCAACGCGGTCTGCCGCCCAGACGGCAAGCATTGGCAGAACGAGCGGGTCGTGGTGTTCACGGAGTACGCGGCCACCCTGGAATGGATCGAACGCGTCCTGCGCCAGCGCGGGTACGACGACGTACTGGAGGTCATCCAGGGCTCGACCCCGACCGAGGAGCGCGAGAAGATCCGCGCCCGGTTCACCGAGAGTCCGGACAAGCACCCGGTCCGCGTCCTGCTCGCCACCGACTCCGCCGGCGAGGGCATCGACCTGCAGACCCACTGCCACCGCCTGGTCAACTTCGACATCCCCTTCAACCCGTCCCGCCTGGAGCAGCGCATCGGCCGGATCGACCGCTACGGGCAGACGAATCATCCGGAGATCTTCCACTTCGTCCCGGTCTCCGGCTCCACGACGTACGACGCGGACATGCGATTCATGGGGATCATCGCGACCAAGGTCGGACAGGCTACCGAGGACCTCGGCAAGGTCAACCAGGTCATCGATGCCGAGGTGCAGGAGCACTTCGTCCCCACCCGCACGACGCGCAAGGCCCGGCTGACCCCGCCGGACGACGGCAACGAGGTGATCACTCGCGTCCTGGCCGGCGGAATGGAACTGAACCGTCGGCTCACCAAGCTCTCCGAGACGTACCGCGAGAGCAAGGCCGCGATGCACCTCACGCCCGCCAACGCCCGCCGAGTGGTGGACACCGCGCTCACCCTGACGTCTCAGCCCCCGCTCGTCGAGATCGGCGACGACCGCACCGAGGCACAGGTCTTCGAGATCCCGAACCTCGGCCGGTCCTGGCAGTCGGCCCTGCGCGGCCTGGACACCCGCCTGGAGCCGGGCGTCCCGCGTCCCATCACCTTCGACGACCAGGCCGCGCAGCACCGCACCGACCTGGTCCACATCCACCTCGGGCACGCCCTCATGCAGCGCGCCACCCGCATCCTGCGCTCCGCGCTGTTCAGCACGGACTCCCAGGTCAACCGGGTCACCGCCGTCGTCGCGCCCGGCCTGCCCGAGTCCTGCGTTGCCGCCGTCTCCCGGCTCGTCCTGGTCGGACGCGGCGGGCTGCGGCTGCACGAGGAGGTGTTCCTCACCGGCGTCCGGCTGCGCGGTCAGGCCCTCGCCGAGTCCAAGGTCGAGCAGGTCCTCGACGAGACCCTCGACTCCGCCGATCTGCTCCTCGCCGACGAGAAGGTACGTGCTCACCTCGCGGAGCAGTGGAATGACGATGGCTCCCGGCTGCGCACCCGCCTGCTGACCGCGATGGAACGTAAGAGCACCAGCCGCCAGGAGAAGGTCACCGAGGCTCTCAGCCAGCGCCGGGACGCCGACGTTCAGCGCGCCCACGAGATCTTCGGCGCCTTCCGCCTCAACCTGCGCGAGTCCCGTGACCGCCTGGAGCAGGCCATCCGAGCCGAGGAAGAGCTGCTGTTCACCGACGACCAGCAAAAGCAGCGCCGCCGGGACCTGCACCACATGAACGAGCGCCTCGACAGCCTGGACGACGAGGAGGCGCGCGAGATCGCCTCGATCCAGGAGCGTTACAGCGACATCCGGCCTTACGTATCCGCCGCCGCGGTCGTGTTCGCCCTCACCCCCGAAGACGCGAAGAACGGAATGGTCAAGGCATGAGCCGCCGCTACCCCCCGACTGCCGCCGGCCTGCACCGCGCCTGGCTCGAACTCGTCGACACCGACGGCCCCTTCCTCGCCGTCCCCGCCCTGGAGCGCGTCTACCCCCAGGGCATCCCCCAGCCCGACTCCCGCGCGCTCGACGCCATCAAGGACGCCAAGCCCGCCTTCGAGAAGGCATGGGAGAACTGGGACGAGCACCCGGGCGACGAAGCCGCCCTCGACCTGTACCGCGAGGCCCGCGACACCTGGGTCGACGTCGTCCTGCGCCAGGGCCTGCGCTGGGGCGCCTCCTACACCGTGCCCGCCCCGGCCGCCGCCGAGATCCGCTCACCCGACTACGCCGTCACCGTGCGCGCCGACGGCGCCCTCGTTCACGGCGAGACCACCGGCGCCCTCGTCCTGATCACCGATCCCACGGACTCCCTGCGCGACCCCCTCACCGACGGCTGGGCGGCCAGCCCCATCGACCGCATGGAGGAGCTGCTGCGCGCCTGTGGCGTCCCCATCGGTGTCGTCACCGACGGCCGCTGGTGGGGGATCGTGAGCGCTCGCCCGCAGACCATGGTCGCCTCCGGCATCGTCGACGCCCAGACCTGGATCGAAGAGCCCCAGACCCGCAACGCCTTCATCGAGCTCCTCCAGCGCCGCCGCCTGGTCGGCGGCAAACAGCAGGACCGGCTGACGGAACTCTTCGGCGAGTCCGTCACCGCCGCCGAGAAGATCACCGAAGCGCTCGGCACCCAGGTCCGCCGCGCCGTCGAACTCATCGTCCAGGCCCTGTCCGAAGGCGCCCTAGACGCACAGCGACGCGGCGAGCCCGACCCGCTGCCGGCGGCGAGGGGCGAGGTCTACGAGGCCGCCGTCACCGTCATGATGCGCGTCGTCTTCCTCCTCTTCGCCGAAGAACGCGGACTACTGCCCCAAAGCCGCCTCTTCGCCATGGGCTACGGCATCAGCGACGAACTCGACCTCCTCGATGCGCGCGAGAAGGAGGAAGGCGAACAGGCCCTCGACGCAACGTTCCTGACCTGGCACCGGCTCCTGGCCACCTCCCAGGCCCTGTACCGGGGCGCGAGCTTCGAGGACCTGCGCCTGCCCGAGTACGGCGGCTCCCTCTTCGACCCGGCCCGCTTCCCCTTCCTCACCGCCTGCGACTCCCAGGACACCCTGGCCATCACGGCCAGCGACCGCGTCATGCTCGAAGTCCTGCGCGCCGTCCAGATCGCCCAGCTGCCCGGCGGAGCACGACGGATCTCCTTCCGCGACATCGACGTCGAACAGATCGGCTACATCTATGAGGGCCTACTCGGCTACTCCTGCGAACCCGCCGAAGAGATCATCGTTGGCCTGACCGGCAGCGCGGGATCCGAACCCGAGATCCCCCTCGCCACCCTAGAAGAACTCAGCCAGGCCAAGCACACCGAGACCGCGCTGGCCGACGCGATCCTCGCCTGGATCAAGCAGCACCAGCCGGCCGCGAAGCCATCCAGCAAGGCCGCCCTCACCAAGGCACTGAAGGCGGGCGAGACACTGGATGACACCGAGATCGCCCTGCGCGACGTCACCGACGACCCCGAACTACGCAACCGTCTGCGCCCGTTCATCGGAATCATCCGCCGCGATCTGCGCATCCGGCCGCTCGTTGTCGAGCCCGGCGGCGTTCTGCTGGTGGAGACCCCCTCGCGCGCCTCGGCGGGCGCGCATTACACGCCCCGCTCACTCGCCGAGGAAGTCGTCCGGTACGCGCTGGAACCTCTCGTCTATTCGCCCGGACCACACCAGACCGCAGACCAGGACGCGTGGCGGCCCATCGACTCCGACCAGATCCTCGACCTGCGCATCGCCGACATCGCCTGCGGCTCGGGCGCCTTCCTCGTCGCCGCGGCCCGCTACCTCGCCGACCGGCTCATCGAGGCATGGCAGCGCGAGGGCGTGGCGTACGGACGCACACCGCACGACCTGCACGTCCACGCGATAAGGACCGTGGTCGCGACCTGCCTGTACGGCGCCGACATCAACGGCATGGCCGTGGAGATGTGCAAGCTGTCGCTCTGGCTGGTGTCGCTGGACCCGAAGCTCCCGTTCTCCTTCGTCGACGACAAGGTGCTCCACGGCAACGCCTTGCTCGGCCTGACCGACGCCGATCAGCTGCGCCGCCTCCACATCGACCCCGCCACGGCCGACGACAGGCTGAGCCTCTTCGCGCTCGACGTGGACGACATCCTGGACCAGGCCAGCCGTCTGCGCCGCCAGCTCGCCACCGAGGTCGACGACAACGACCCACAGCGCTCGGCCGCCACCAAGCGGCGGCAGTTCCGCCGGTACCAGGAGCTGACGGCTCAGCTCGCCGACGTCGCGGACGGGGTGATCGCGGCCGGGCTGCGGTGGGGCGGAAAGCCCGGGAAGCAGTTGAAGGCCGCGTATGAGGATCTGCGCATCGCAGTAGAGAA
This sequence comes from Streptomyces sp. JJ66, assembly GCF_019303495.1. GTDB lineage: Bacteria > Actinomycetota > Actinomycetes > Streptomycetales > Streptomycetaceae > Streptomyces. The sequence continues at coordinate 57,809 of NZ_JAEVFI010000024.1, forward strand.
AGCATACCCGGCAGGAGGCGAGGAGTCAGACCGGACGATGCTTGACGGCATTCTGGAGGCGGGGCTCACGCCGACAGTCGCAACGGACTACAAGCGATGGAAGCCGCTGCACTGGATTCTCGCCGTTCCGGACGTAATGGAGCGCGGCGGATTCGACGCGGTGATTGAGCGGATCTCATCGTGACCGGTTCGGGTGACGGGGTGCCCGTGACGTGGCGAAGCTCCTCGA
>NZ_JAEVFI010000025.1 GCF_019303495.1 Streptomyces sp. JJ66
GCCATCCGGAACCACGAGCCGGAGATCATGTACGAGGCGTTCGAGATCGCGGGCTACTCGCGCGAGGACGTCGAGCGCGAGTTCGGCGGCATGCTGCGGGCCTTCGCCTTCGGCGCCCCGCCGCACGGCGGCATCGCACCCGGCATCGACCGCATCGTCATGCTGATCGCCGACGAGCCGAACATCCGCGAGACCATCGCCTTCCCGCTCAACGGCAACGCACAGGACCTGCTCATGGGCGCCCCCAGCGAGGTGGACGAGGCCCGGCTGAAGGAACTGCACCTCTCCCTGCGCAAGCCCCCGCCGAAGTAGCACCCCACCCGACGGACGCCCGCGTACCGCGTGCCGCACCAGCNNNTGTTCGGGGACAGCACCGACAGATGGACGCACCGCAGGTTCGTGACGTGGAAGGCGTAGTCCAGGGTGAGCCGGGTCGCTTCGGTGCCCATGCCGTTGCCCCTGCTGTCTGGGCTGAGCTGGATCACGAATTCGCCGGTCCGTACGTGGTGGTCGATGAGTACGGCCGTGGTGCCGACGGGCGTCAGAGGCGTCGTGGTCATGTCGTAGACGGTGAAGCGTAGTTGGTTGTCGGTGCTGTGCGCCTGGTGCTGGAATCCTTCGTTGCGGTTCTCCAGTGAGTCCGGTGTCTGACGGCCACGCATGACGGGTGGCTACGCCAAAACGTCAATGCGGCCCCGGCAGGCCGCGCGGATTGCCTGAAGATCGGCAACGGCCAGCTGTTGCTTGGTCTCCTCGTGATGCGGTGCGTCGATGACCGCGATCAGTGTGCGCCCCAGCTCCGTGATGGATTCGGTCGGTAGCACGAAGGAACCAACCAAGTGAAAGCCGGTGTCTACCCGAGTGAGGAGTGTGACCTCCAGGAGATCCCAGGCACGCCGAGCAGCCGCCTGTTTGTCCTGCCGATCCACGTCTGCGGCGCGGCCGAGCTCTTCCAGAGATCTGATCATCTCCGTGGTCCGCAGATGCAGCGTGGTACAGATCCTCCGCACCCGGGCGAAGACCTTCAGGGTTACGGCGGCTCCTGCCGCACCCAGAGTGAGCGTCGCTCCCAGCAGAACCGGCCGGAACCGCTCATCATCCTGGGTGTACTGCATGAACCACAGCACGCCGATCAGCCCGCACCAGAGGGCGAGAGTTCGCACCGGCGCAGCTCTGCCGAGCCTGCCTCGGAGGCGTTCGACCGCGAAGTTGCTTGGCTCGACGCCGGTGCCGTATACGAACTGAAGGCACCACACCAGAAGCAGCAGCCCGGCAGCCTTTGCGCGGTCGTCCGGTGCCGACACCAGAGCCAGCCACGCGAACAGAGTCACGAGGATGAGGTAGTACGCCAGGGGAGCTGCGGTGAATCGGCGTTGGCTCTCCTTGGGCAGCCCCTCGTACCAGGGCTTGAGCAGCCAGGGGACAGGTATTGCGAGCGCCACGCTGACCGGGAGCTGAACCATCAGCCAGACCCTGGAGCCCGTGGCGATGGCTGCGAACATGAGCATGGGCACCGTGAAACCGAGGCCGGCAGCGATGAGGAATTGCTGGTTGACCGTCAGCCCTCTAACCCGTGTAGCTATCTCCAGCGCGCGCAGGCGCTCTTTGATGTTGAGCACGGGTAGGGCCTTCCAGGATCTTGTGCCGTCTATCGGCACAGCGGTCTGCCAACCTATGTCGCGACGCTGACAACAGCTCCTTCGCCAGGTGACGAGGGCTGGTAAGCAGCAGTACCCGGCTCGACTTGCTCGTCCCGCTCGTCGATGCGCGTGAGGAGCACACCCCGCGCCCTCTTTTCAGAGGTATCACGCCAACAGCCATCAGGCTTCGAGAGCTTGATTCGCAGGAGTGACCAGGCCGTTCCGAGTGCCTGAGGTCCCCCTCGTGATCTGCCGTTACGCACCGCGAGTGCCGCCGGGGACGGTTGAACCGGGTGGGCGTCACGAAGATGGCGACAACGGCATGGAAGTATGCCTTGGCGTTCCCGCCGAGGCCCTGTGGCCCGCCAGCATGCCGGGGTGCCCAGATGGACAAGGCCGCGCCGCCATCCCGCGTTGGCTCGTGACCCCTGGTGTCACAGTCGCCGGGTGGGTTTCGTCATGCTTTCCGGAGCACACAGGAGCAAGGGAGAGGCATGGCGGAGCTGGCGGTGTTCGAGGAGCAGCGGGAGCGGCTGTGGGGGGTGGCGTACCGCATCACCGGGTCGGTCGCGGACGCGGATGACGCCGTCCAGGAGGCGTGGCTGCGCTGGCAGGCCGTGCCGGAGGGCACCGCGCGGGAGCCGCGCGCCTACCTGACGACCGTGGTGAGCCGGATCTGCTACGACCAGCTCGGTTCCGCCTACGCCCGGCGTGAGCAGTACGTCGGGCCGTGGCTGCCGGAGCCGGTGGTCACCGAGGCCGGTCCGGACGAGCGGGTGACGCTGGACGAGTCGGTCGGCATGGCGCTGCTCACCGTGCTGGAGCGGCTGACCCCGGCCGAGCGGACGGCGTTCGTGCTGCACGACGTGTTCTCCGTGCCGTTCCCGGAGATCGCCGAGGTGGTGGGCCGCACCCCGGACGCCGTGCGGCAACTCGCCTCCCGGGCCCGCAAGCGGGTCCAGGCGGAGGCGCCCCGGCGCTCGGTGGACCGCGGTGAGCACCGCAGGGCGGTGGATGCTTTTCTGGCCGCCGCCGCCGAGGGCGACCTGGACGCGCTGATGTCCGTGCTCGACCCGGACGTGGTACTCACCTCCGACGGCGGTGGCAAGGTCACTGCGGCCCGCAAGCTCCTGGTGGGCCGGGACCGGGCGGCGCAGTTCCTGCAGGGCGTCAGTAAGCGGTTCGACTGGTCGCGGGTGACGATCGCCGTGCGGGAGGTCAACGGCGCGCCCGGCGTCGTCTTCGCCGACCCGGACTCGGGGTGGTCGGCCGTCTACGCCTTCACCGTGCGGGACGGGAAGATCGTCGGCATCGACGGCGTCCTGAACCCGGAGAAGCTCGGACACGTGAGCTGGGGCGCCTGACCCCGCTGACCGCCGGTTCGCGGCGCGGGTGGCCCGCGTGAGCACAGGGCGCCTGAGCACAGGACGCGTGAGCACAGCGGGCCACCCTCGCGCGGGCTGTGCCCCCGCTCAGCGGCGGCCCGGCGCCTGCCTGGCCACGGCGCGGGTGACGCGCGGACGCACCGCGTGTCACCCGCGCGCAGGGCGGCGCCTTGGCACCGGCGCCGCTAGTCCTCCGAGCCGCCGAAGCGGTCGCGGTACGCGGCCAGGTCGTCGTCGCTGATCTTGGCGAACAGCACCGGCGGCACGGTGAACGGCGTCCCGGCCGGAACGGTGTCCAGCGCGCGGGCCTGCTCGGGGGTGACCCAGGTGGCGGTGTCGCCGTCCAGGGTGAACGCCGAGCGCATCGCGCGCGCCGAGGCCGGGATGAACGGCTCGGAGAGCACCGCGTACAGGTGGATGAGGTTCATCGCGGTGCGCAGGGTGAGGGCGGCGGCGTCCTGGTCGGACTTGATCTCCAGCCAGGGCGCCTTCTCCTCCAGGTAGACGTTGCCCGCGCTCCACAGCGCGCGCAGCGCCTGCGCGGCCTTGCGGAACTGCAGTGCGTCCAGCTGCTCCTGGTACTCGGTCAGCAACCCGGCGATCTCCGTGCCCAGCCGCTGCTCGGCCTCCCCGGGTGCGGCACCCGCGGGCACCTGGTCCCCGAACCGCTTGCGGGAGAAGGACAGCACGCGGTTGACGAAGTTGCCCAGGGTGTCGGCCAGGTCCTTGTTGACCGTCGCGGTGAACAGCTCCCAGGTGAAGCTCGTGTCGTCCGACTCCGGGGCGTGCGCCATCAGGAAGTAGCGCCAGTAGTCGGCGGGCAGCAGCTCCAGCGCGGCGTCGGTGAACACGCCGCGCTTTTGCGAGGTGGAGAACTTGCCGCCGTAGTACGTCAGCCAGTTGAACGCCTTGACGTAGTCCACGCGCTTCCACGGTTCGCGGGTGCCGAGCTCGATGGCGGGGAACATCACCGTGTGGAAGGGCACGTTGTCCTTGGCCATGAACTCGGTGTAGCGCACGTCCTCGGCGCGGTACCACCAGGACTCCCAGTCCCGCTCGGCCGGGCTGAGGTCCGCCCACTCCTTCGTCGCGCCGATGTACTCGATCGGGGCGTCGAACCAGACGTAGAACACCTTTCCCTCGGCGGCCAGCTCCGGCCAGGTGTCGGCCGGGACGGGCACGCCCCACTCCAGGTCGCGGGTGATGGCGCGGTCCTGCAACCCCTCGGTGAGCCACTTGCGGGCGATGGAGGACGCCAGCGTCGGCCACGCGCCGCCCACCTCGTCGATGAACGCCTCGACCTCGTGCGCCAGCTTGGACTGGAGCAGGAACAGGTGCTTGGTCTCGCGCACCTCCAGCTCGCTGCTGCCGCTGATCGCCGAGCGGGCGTCGATCAGGTCCGTCGGGTCCAGCACGCGGGTGCAGTTCTCGCACTGGTCGCCGCGGGCCTTGTCGTAGCCGCAGTGCGGGCAGGTGCCCACGATGTAGCGGTCCGGCAGGAAGCGGCCGTCGGCCAGCGAGTACACCTGGCGGATCGCCCGCTCCTCGATGAACCCGTTGGCGTGCAGGGCCCGCGCGACGCGCTGGGTGATCTCCACGTTCTGCGGGGAGGAGCTGCGGCCGAAGTAGTCGAAGGCGAGGTGGAAGCCGTCGTACACCGCTTTCTGCGCCTCGTGCTGCTGGGCGCAGAACTCCGCGACCGGCAGTCCGGCCTCCTTCGCCGCCAGCTCGGCGGGGGTGCCGTGCTCGTCGGTGGCGCAGATGTAGAGCACGTCGTGCCCGCGCTGGCGCAGGTAGCGGGCGTACACGTCGGCCGGGAGCATGGACCCCACCATGTTGCCCAGGTGCTTGATCCCGTTGATGTAGGGAAGGGCGCTGGTGATGAGGTGTCGAGCCATTGCGGCTGCTCCAAGGTCGTTACTGTGCGTGACTGTCTGCTCCGGGAGGCGCTGCACATCGTATCCCGGCAGGGCGGGGCCGCCGCCGGGAGTTTCGCGCGGTGGACGCCCGGGCCGGCCGGCATGGTCGCGGCCCCGGGAGGACGGCGGGGACGCGCTCGCGGCCCCAGCGTGCTCCCTGGTGCGCAGGTGCCCCAGGGCTTCCCCGGAACGCCGGTGCACGGCAGCCAGCCGTGTGATTCACGGCGCGTTCATGCGGGTGTAGCCCCCGGGTAGGTCTCAGGCTCTAGTTTCTCGCGCCGTACGGCTGATGACGGAGAGGTCCTCATGCGCAAGCAACTGCCGCTGCTCACCACCCACCCTGGCGGCCGGTCCGCCATGACCTGCCACTACCGCTGCGGTGACGCCTGCTTCCAGGAGGTGCCCAACACCAGCGACAACGCCTACTTCGGGGACATCGTGGCCGGGATGTCCCGGCGGAACATGCTGCGCGCCGGTGCCGTCGCCACCGTCGCCGCCGCAGCGGGCAGTGCGGTGCTCGCCGCCGCCCCCGAGGCCGCCGCGAGCGGACGCCCGGACTGGGCCGGTAACCCTGCCCACCAAGGGGGACGCGGCGCCAAGGGGCTGCGGTTCGAGCCCGTCGCGCCGAACACCCGCGACGCCGTCACCGTCGCCGAGGGGTACGACCAGAACGCCGTCATCCGCTGGGGCGACCCGATCCTGCGCGGGGCGCCCGCCTTCGACCCGGACCGCCAGAGCGCCCGCGCCCAGCAGGGCCAGTTCGGCTACAACAACGACTTCCTCGCCCTGCTGCCACTGCCCGGTGAGCGGGACCGCCAGGTGCTCTTCGCCAACCACGAGTACACCAACGAGGAGTTGATGTTCTCCGGTTACGACGCGCGAAACCCGACCCGTGAGCAGGTGGAGATCGCCTGGGCCGCGCACGGGCTGTCCGTCGTCGTCGTGCGGGAGGAGCGCCGTACCGGCAAGCTGACCGCCGTCTCCCGCCACCACCTCAACCGCCGCTTCCACACCGGCACCGCGTTCGAGCTGACCGGCCCGGCGGCGGGCAGCGACCTGCTGAAGACCTCCGCCGACCCCGAGGGCCGTACCGTCTACGGCACGCTGAACAACTGCGCGGGCGGCACCACCCCGTGGGGCACGGTGCTCAGCGGCGAGGAGAACTTCAACCAGTACTTCGCGAACGCCCAGGACGTCCCCGGCCCGAAGACGCGGGAGCGGCTGGCCCGTTACGGCGTCCGCGAGGGCGTCACCTCCCGCAAGTGGGAGCGGTTCGACGAGCGCTTCGACCTCGGCCGGGAGCCCAACGAGGTGAATCGTTTCGGCTGGGTGGTCGAAGTGGACCCGTACAACCCGGACTCCACCCCGCGCAAGCGCACCGCGCTGGGCCGCTTCAAGCACGAGGGCGCCCAGGCCACGCTCACCGCCGACGGCCGTGCCGTCGTCTACATGGGGGACGACGAGCGGTTCGACTACCTGTACAAGTTCGTCTCCCGCCGCCGCATGCAGTACGGCGAGAGCCGGGCCGCGCGCGAGCACAACCTGACGCTGCTGGACGAGGGCACGCTGTACGTCGCCCGGCTGGACGGCGACAGCCCCGAGCGGGAGATCGACGGCAGCGGCACCCTCCCGCGCGACGGTGAGTTCGACGGGCGCGGCCGGTGGATCAAGCTGGCCAGCGGTGACCGCTCCCACGTAGCGGGCATGAGCGCCGAGGAGGTCTACGTCTTCACCCGGCTGGCCGCCGACCGGGTGGGCGCGACGAAGATGGACCGCCCCGAGGACGTCGAGCCCAGCCCGCGCACCGGCAAGGTGTACGTGGCGCTGACGAACAACTCCGCGCGCGGCACCGAAGGCAAGGCGGGCCCCGACGAGGCCAACCCGCGCAATCGCAACAAGCACGGCCAGGTGCTGGAACTCACCGAGAACTACGACCACCCGGCGGCCGAGGGCTTCCGCTGGCGGCTGTTCCTGGTCTGCGGCGACCCCCAGGACGAGAGCACGTACTTCGGCGGCTTCCCCAAAGACCAGGTCAGCCCGATCTCCTGCCCGGACAACGTCACCTTCGACCGCTACGGCAACCTGTGGATCTCCACCGACGGCAACGCCCTGGGCAGCCACGACGGGCTGTTCGGCGTCACCACCCGTGGACGCGAAGAGGGCCAGGTCAAGCAGTTCCTCACGGTGCCCAAGGGCGCGGAGACCTGCGGACCGCTGGTGCAGGACCGGCGCGTGGTGGTCGCCGTCCAGCACCCCGGTGAGCTGGACGGGGCGACGGCCGACAACCCGCTGTCCCACTGGCCGCACGGCCCCGGCCAGCTCAACCGTCCCTCCGTCGTCGCCGTCTGGCGCCAGGACGGCGGGGCCATCGGCTCCTGACCCCACCGCCGGGCGGGTGCCGCATGCCCAGCATCCGGCACCGGCCCGGCGGTCCGCGCGGGGTGGACTCACCCACCCGCGCAGTGCCCGTGCCCGGACGGGTCACACCCGGGCGGGCACGGTGCCGGGGTCAGCCTTTCGGGCTGTGAACGCGTGCGGCGGGAGGGAGGGGGGCTGAGGGTGGGCGTATGGCAACCCGCTCGCACGTCCCTGTCCACGCCAAGGAGCGACGAGGCTTCGCCGGTGCCGTGTGGGGCGCGGTCACCCCGCGCGCCGCGCTGCTGGTGCTCGGCGTGCTCGCGCTCCAGCTCGCCTTCATCGCCTCCTACGTGGGCGCCTTCCACGAGCCCCGCCCCGACGGCGTACCGGTGGCGGTGGCCGCGCCCGACCAGGTGCGCTCCCAGCTCACCGACGACCTCGACGCCCTGCCCGACGGCCCGCTCGACGTCACCGTCTCCACCGCCGACGCGGGCGCGGCCCGGCAGGCGGTGGAGGACCGCACCGTGGACGGGGCCTTCGTCGCGGACCCGCGCGGCGACACCGACACCCTGCTGGTCGCCACGGCGGCGGGCGGAGCGCTGGCGGACGCGCTGACCGGCGTCTTTGAGAACGTCGCCCAGGAGCGGAACCGCTCGCTGACGGTGGAGGACGTGGTCCCCGCCGACGCGGGGGACGCGCGCGGACTCACCGCGTTCTACCTCGTCGTGGGCTGGTGCGTCGGCGGCTACCTGTGCGCGGCGATCCTCGCCATGAGCTACGGGGCCCGGCCCGCGGGGCTGCTGCGCGCCCTGGTGCGGCTGGCCGCCCTGGCCGTCGTCGCGGTTGCGGCGGGTATCGGCGGTGCGGCCATCGTGGAACCGGTGCTGGGGGCGCTGACGGGCGGGCTGTGGTCCCTGGCGGCACTGGGTGCGCTGATCGTCTTCGCGGTGGGCGCGGTCACCCTGGCCTTGCAGGGCCTCGCGGGCGTGGTGGGGATCGGGCTGGCGATCCTGCTGGTGGTCGTGCTGGGCAACCCGAGCGCGGGCGGCGCCTACCCGGGGCCGTTGCTGCCGCCGTTCTGGCAGGCCATCGGGCCGTTCCTGCCCCCGGGCGCGGGCACCTGGGCGACCCGCTCCATCGCCTACTTCGACGGGGCGGACATCGGGGGCTCGCTCCTCGTCCTCGCCGCCTGGGCGGTGGCCGGAACGGCGCTCACCGTGCTGGCGGCGATCCTGCGGCACCGCCGCCGTACCCGGGCCGCGCCCTGGCCCCCCAGAGACGTGGTGACGCCGGGCACGCCCTGAGCGCGCCACCGGACGCGCTCTCAGACGGGTGGTCAGAACAGCGGCCCGGTCAGCATCAGGCCGATGCCCTCGCCCTCCGACGCGAACAGGGCGAACAGCATCAGCGCGGCACCGGCCAGCGCCAGGTCCTTCAGGAAGTGCACCCGCTCCTGCTCGCGCGTGCCCGCGCTGCGCTCGGTCCAGAACGGGTGCATCTGGAACGCCGTCGGCAGCAGGAACAGGAACAGCAGCAGGGCGCCGAGGTCGGCCCAGATGCCGAGCACCAGCAGCAGCGCGCCGACCAGCATCAGCACGCCGCTGGCCTGGGTGGCCGCCCGGGGCGAGGGCACGCCCTTGGAGCGGGCGTACGCGGCCAGGTCACTGGTCTTGGTGAGGTGACCGAGCGCCGAGCCGAGGAAGAGGATGACGAACAGGATGCGTCCGACGAGGATGACCACGTCCATGACGACCTCCAGGATGTGACCTGCGTCACGGTGGACTACTAGGGTTAACGCCCACCGCCCCGCCCCTGTTCCACCCCAGCCCCTGTTCCACCCCAGCCCGGCCGCCCGGGTATCCGCTGGCCCACCACCCCGCCCGGCCGGGGCGACCGCACGGGTGCCCCGTGTGACGTGGGCGGCCGCCGGTGCGGCGCTAGCCGATGGGCGCCGAGCCGGGCGCCGGCTGCCCGGTGGCGGCCCGGCCCACCGGCGCGGCGGCCTTGCCGTCGGCCAGCGTGGCGTCGTGCAGGCGACGGTGACCGAGGTAGTACAGGACGGCGCCGGGGTGCAGCGGCAGGTCCCAGCGCGGGGCCACGGCGATGTCGCCGCCTTGCCGGACGGCGATGATCGTGGCGCTGAACTCGCGCCCGAACCACGTCTGGCACTCGCCGAACGACGACCCCGCCCACTGCTGGGGCAGCGTCGTCGAGTAGGTGTTCGCGGCCTCGGTGGGGGCCAGCATCTCGGTGTACACCTCGGTGATGCCCGGGTCCAGCGCCTCCTCGGTGAGCAGGCTGGGCATGTGCCACTGCACGCAGTGGAGGTCCGGGTTGACGTAGCGCAGCTGCTGGGCGCGGCCCAGGTCGCGCAGGGCGGCGACCGTGTGCGCGCCGGGCGCGAGATGGTGGACGGCGACGAGCAGCGCGAGCGCCTCGTTGTCGTCCCGCGCGTCGAGCACCACCGTCGCCGCGCGGTGGACGCACGCCCGCTTCAGCACCTCGACGGTGGTCAGGTCTCCCCGGACGAACGCCACCGACTCGTGCTCGGGCACCGGGTGCTCGGCGACGTCCTCCCAGGTGCCCAGCACGATGTCGGGCCGCCCCTCCGCCAGCAGCTCCCCCACCATCCGCTCGGTGCGGCCGGGGCAGTAGCCCAGGATGACGATGTGGTCGCTGAGGTCGAGCGCGACGGCGCCCTTCATACGCTTCCCCTTGATCGCCTGGATGTGCGTCGCCAGCTCGGTGAACAAAATGGTCAGGGTGGCGATGCCGCCGAAGACGACGTAGGCGCCGACGATCCGGCCCGGCAGGGACAGCGGGTAGAAGTCGCCGTATCCCACGGTGGAGGAGGTCACCAGGAACCACCACCAGTAGGTGTCCGGCTCGGTGATCCCGTTGGACTCGGGCTCCACCAGCCACATCGCCAGCCAGCTGGTGCCGAAGACCACCAGCACCACGACGAGCGCCACCCGCCACCCCCGCAACCGCGCGCGCACGACGCGCAGGAACCGGGCGAGAACAAGGGGCACGGGCCAACTCCCGAACAGACGACACACAAGGACCCGCATCGTACCCACCGCCGCCATGCCCCACCCGGGGCACCCGAGCACCGCGACGGCGCGCGCTGACCGGCCCCGGCGGTGGGCACCCTGACCGGCCCCGGCGGACGCGGCGCTAGCGAGCGTGGGGGCGGGCTCGGGAGCGGAGGGCGTAGGCGGCGGCTCCGGCGGTAAGGACGGCGGCGCCGGCCAGCACCGAGGACAGCGGCAGGGCGAACGCCAGCGTCAGGCATCCGGCGAGCCCCAGCAGCGGCAGCGCGCGCGGCGGGCGGCCCTCGTCGGCGCGCAGGGTCAGCGCGGCGGCGTTGGTGACGGCGTAGTACATCAGCACGCCGAAGGAGGAGAAGCCGATCGCCCCGCGCAGGTCCACCGTGGCCGCCAGCACCGCGACGACCGCGCCAACCGCCAGCTCGGCGCGGTGCGGAACGCCGAAGCGGGGGTGCACGGCGGCCAGCGCGGGCGGCAGGTGCCGGTCGCGCGCCATGGCGAGCGTGGTGCGCGAGACCCCGAGGATCAGCGCCAGCAGCGCGCCGAGCGCCGCCACCGTGGCGCCCGCCCGCACCACCGGCGCCAGCCACGACACCCCGGCCGCGCGCACGGCGTCGGCCAGCGGCGCCGTCGCCCGCCCCAGCCCGTCGGCGCCCAGCACGCTCACCACGGCCAGCGCGACGGCGGCGTACACGACGAGCGTGATGCCCAGCGCCAGCGGCACGGCGCGCGGGATGGTGCGGGCCGGGTCGTGCACCTCCTCGGCCAGGGTCGCGATGCGCGCGTATCCGGCGAAGGCGAAGAACAGCAGCCCGGCGGCTTGCAGGACACCCCCGGCACCGGCGGGGGCGGCGAGGACGTCCAGCCGGTCCGCGTCCGCCGCCGGGGAGGTGGCCGTGGCGACCACCACGGCCGCCAGCACGGCCAGCACGACGGCCACGATCACCCGCGTCAGCCACGCCGACTTCCGTACGCCCGCGTAGTTCACCGCCGTCATCACCACCACCGCGGCCACCGCCACGGCGGGCGCCTGCCCCGGCCACGCGTACGCGCCGACGGTCAGTGCCATCGCCGCGCAGGACGCCGTCTTCCCCACGACGAAACCCCACCCGGCCAGGTAGCCCCAGAACGGGCCCAGCCGCTCCCGCCCGTAGACGTAGGTGCCGCCGGAGGACGGGTAGCGGACGGCCAGGCGGGCCGAGGAGGTCGCGTTGCAGTACGCCACGACGGCGGCTAGTCCCAGCCCCAGCAGCAGCGCCGAACCGGCCGCCCGGGCCGCTGGCGCCAGCGCGGCGAACACGCCCGCGCCGAGCATCGCGCCGAGTCCGACGAACACCGCGTCGCCTACCCCGAGCTGCCGCCTGAGCCGTGCGTCGTCCACGTGCGCTGTCCCTTCCGTCGAGCCTGCCGGGGCTGCCGGGTCCGCCGCGCACCGGCCGCCCCGCCGGGCCGCCGCGTGGGGCGCCCGGTCCGTCGGCCGTTGCGCCGGGACCGCCGGGGCCGCCGGGTGGGGCCGTGGCCGCCGAGCCGCCCGTGCGCCGCCCGGGCTGTTGCGGCACGGGCGCGCGTCTCCCGGGCGCACGGTAGCCCGTCCGGGTTACGGCCCGGGGTTACCGTGGAGAGGGAGACGTGGGCGTCGCCGACCACGCGGGGCCCGACGCCGTCCGCCGAGGAGGCTGCCATGTCCGCATCTCCACTCCAGCGCACGGTGCGCGGCGTCCTGCTGCTGGCCGCTCTCGTCGCGGTCGGAGCCCTCGGCGCGCTCACCCTGCTCCCGGCAGGACCCGCGCAGGCGGCCGCCCCCGCGCAGGCCGGGATCGGCGAGGTGGCCGAGAACCTGCGCGAGGACCCCGTCTACGTCCACCCCGAGGCACGCGACCAGCTCTCCACCCCGGAAGCGGACGCGCTCGCCGACCGCATCGAGGCTGCCGACAAGCCTGTCTTCGTCGCCGTCCTGCCCGACACCGAGGCGTTCCCCGAGGACACCGTGCTCCGGGACGTGCGCGCGCTCACCGGTCTCAGCGGCGTCTACGCCATCCGGCTCGGCGACCGCTTCGACGCGGGCGCCGACCCGGGCGTGCTGGCGACCGACGCCGTGGACAACCTCGTCGGCGCCGTCCAGCGCACCGCGGGCGACGACGCCGAGGCCCAGCTCGGCCTCTTCGTTGACCAGGCGCTCGGGCAGGCCGGGGGCCGGGCGCCCACCTCCTGGAGCGACGGCGCGGCCACCGACACCGGACTGCCCGAACTGCTCGTCCTCGGCGGGCTCGTCGCCGCCGGTGGCGCCACCGCCCTGGCGGTCCGCCGCCGAAGCGCCGCCCGGCAGCGGGAACGCGAGCGCGCGGAGCTGGAGAAGCTGCGCGTCGTCGTGGACGAGGACATCACCGCGTTCGGTGAGGAACTCGACCGCCACGACCTCGACCTCACCGCGCCCACCACCACCGACGCCCAGCGCGCGGACTACACCCGCGCGCTGGACTCCTACGACGCGGCCAAGCAGCAGATGGCCGCCGCTACCCGGCCGCAGGACGTCCGCCCGGTCACCGAGACGCTCGGCGAGGGCCGCTTCGCGCTCGCCACGCTCGCCGCCCGGCGCGCGAACCGGCCGCTGCCCGAGGCACGCCCACCCTGCTTCTTCGACCCACGGCACGGACCGTCCGTCACCGACGTGCGCTGGGCTCCGCCCGGCGGCACCGAACGCGACGTGCCCGCCTGCCAGTCCGACGCCGACCGGCTGGCGGCGGGCGAGGACCCCGACGCCCGTCTCGTGGCCACCGAACGCGGCCCCCAGCCGTACTGGAACGCCGGACCCGCCTACGCCCCCTGGGCGGGCGGCTACTTCGCCGGCGGCATCCTGCCCGGCATCCTCATGGGCACCATGCTCGGCAGCATGATGACGGCCCCCGGCGCCTATGCCTACGGCGGTGACGCCGCCATGACCGAGGGCGGCGACTACTCCGGCTCCGACTTCGACTCCGGGGGATTCGGCGGCGACTTCGGCTCCGGCGGCGACGTCGGCGGGGGCTTCGGGGGAGGCTTCGGCGGCGGCGACTTCGGCGGCTTCTGACCCACACCGGCCCTGACCCCTGTGGGAGCCCGTGGGCTCCCACAGGGGTCACCGCCTGGTGGCCCCTTCGCCCCACCGACAGAAGCGGACCTGCCCCCTGGCTGACCCCCACCAACGCGAGCAGCTGGGCGGTCACCCGGATGGGCCGTCACCCACGGGGCGCTCCGGTGGGTGGCGGCGGGCTCAGCCGTCGGCCGCGCGGAAGGTGCGCAGGCGGAGGCTGTTGGCGACGACGGAGACGGAGGAGAAGGCCATGGCGGCCCCGGCGATCATCGGGTTGAGGAACCCGGCGGCGGCCAGCGGCAGAGCCAGGATGTTGTAGCCGAAGGCCCACACCAGGTTGGACCTGATGGTGCCGAGCGTCTTGCGGGCCAGCCGGATCGCGTCGGCCGCCACCCGCAGGTCGCCGCGCACCAGGGTGAGGTCTCCGGCCTCGATGGCGGCGTCGGTGCCGGTGCCCATGGCCAGACCGAGATCGGCCTGGGCCAGCGCCGCCGCGTCGTTGACGCCGTCCCCGACCATGGCCACCGACCTGCCCTGCGCCTGGAGCCGCTTGACGACCTCCACCTTGTCCTGCGGCAGCACCTCGGCGATGACCTCCTCGATGCCGACCTCGGCGGCGACGCTGCGGGCGACGGCCTCGTTGTCGCCGGTGAGCAGGATCGGCGTCAGCCCCAGGGCCCGCAGGCGGCGGACGGCCTCGGCGCTGGTGTCCTTGACGGCGTCGGCGACCTCCAGGACGGCGCGGGCCTGCCCGTCCCAGGCCACCGCGATCGCGGTGCGGCCCCGCGCCTCGGCCTCGCTCCGCGCGCGGGCCAGGCCGGGCGGCAGCTCCATGGCCCACTCGGTGAGGAGCTTTTCGCGGCCCACCAGCACCGCGTGGCCCTCGACCACGCCCTGAACGCCGAGCCCGGGGAGGTTGGCGAAGTCCTCCGGGGTGGGCAGCGGCCCGGCCAGCCGCGCGGCACCGGCGGCCACGGCCCGGGCGATGGGGTGCTCGGAGGCGTTCTCCAGCGCCCCGGCCAGCCGCAGCACCTCGGCCTCGCCGGTGTCGTCGGCGGTGTGGACGGCCAGCAGGGTCATGGTGCCGGTGGTGACGGTGCCGGTCTTGTCCAGCACGATCGTGTCGGCCTTGCGGGTGTGCTCCAGCACCTCGGGGCCCTTGATGAGGATGCCCAGCTGCGCGCCGCGCCCGGTGCCGACCATCAGCGCGGTGGGCGTGGCCAGCCCCAGCGCGCAGGGGCAGGCGATGATCAGCACGGCGACGGCGGCGGTGAACGCGGTGGTCAGCGCCGCGCCGCTGGCCAGCCAGAACCCCAGGGTGCCGAGCGCCAGGGCGATGACCAGGGGGACGAAGACGGCCGAGATCCGGTCCGCCAGGCGCTGCGCGGCGGCCTTGCCGTTCTGCGCGTCCTCCACCAGCTTGGCCATCCGCGCCAGCTGGGTGTCGGCGCCGACCCGGGTGGCCCGGACCACCAGGCGGCCACCGGCGTTCAGCGTCGCGCCGGTCACCGCGTCCCCGACGCCGACCTCCACCGGCACCGATTCCCCGGTCAGCATCGAGGCGTCCACGGCGGAGGAGCCTTCGACCACGTCGCCGTCGGTGGCGATCTTCTCGCCCGGGCGGACCAGGAACCGGTCGCCGACCACCAGCCGCTCGGTGGGTACGCGCTCCTCGCGCCCGCCCTCGCGCACCACGGTGACCTCCTTGGCCCCCAGCTCCAGCAGGGCCCGCAGCGCGGCCCCGGCCCGCCGCTTGGAGCGGGCCTCGAAGTACCGTCCGGCCAGGATGAACGTCGTCACCCCGGCCGCGGCCTCCAGGTAGATGTTGCCCGCGCCGTCCGACCGCGTGACGGACAGCTCGAAGGGGTGCGTCATACCGGGGTGGCCCGCGGTGCCGAAGAACAGCGCCCACAGCGACCACAGCAGCGCCGCGAGCGTGCCGATCGAGATCAGGGTGTCCATCGTGGCCGCGCCGTGCCGGGCGTTGGTGAACGCCGCCCGGTGGAAGGGCAGCGCACCCCACACCACGACGGGCGCGGCCAGCGTCAGCGACAGCCACTGCCAGTAGGTGAACTGCCAGGCCGGGACCATCGCCAGCACGACCACCGGCAGCGACAGCAGCGCGGACACCACCAGCCGCTGCCGCAGCGGCCCCAGCTCGTCGGCCTCCGGAGCGTCCGCACCGGCCTGCCCGGGCACCGCCTCGGCCACGCCGCGCCGCTGCGGCGGCGGGGGCGCGGTGGCGGTGTAGCCGGTGGCCTCCACCGTCGTGATGAGGTCGCCGACGCCGAGCCCGTCAGCGTCGTAGGTGACCTTCGCCTTCTCGGTGGCGTAGTTCACCGTCGCGCTGACGCCCGCCATCCGGTTCAGCTTCTTCTCGATGCGCGCGGCACACGAAGCGCAGGTCATGCCGCCGATCGCGAGCTCGACCTCAGCCGTGCCGGGTGCCGTGGTACTCATTGCCGCTCCTTGCGGTGAAGGGTAGTTCGGGTGCCGCGCGTCCGCAGGCGGTGATCAGGCGCGTCCGGTCAGCTCGTAACCGGCCTCGTCCACGACGCGGGCGAGGAGCGCGTCGTCCGGCTCACCGCTGGTGGTCACCGCCACGCGGCCCGCCGCGACGTCCACCTTCACGGCGCCGACGTGCTCCAGCGCGCCCAGCTCCCTGACCAGCGTGGCCTCGCAGTGACCACAGCTCATGCCCGCGACCGCGTACACCGTCTCGCGTGCGGCCGTGCCCTCGGTGGCCGTCGTCGGTGCCGCCGAGCCGGTCCGGTGGCTTTCCTCTGGGGTGCAGCAGGACGTCATCTCTTCCTCCGTGGGGGTCTCACTCGATCCGATGATACGCCTGGGGGGTATCAACCGCTGATGTCCATGTATACCCCCGGGGTGTATGTAATGCAAGTGATCGCGGTGTGCGGCGGCGTGCTCCCCTCGTCGGTACGCGCCGGTGGGCCCCTCTGCTCAGCTCGGCCAGCACGGGCGAGGCCCTGCCACCGAGCCGATCCACCGGAGCGGCATACTGCTCCCCACTGGGCGCGATCACTTCGAACGCCAAGGAGCCGACATGATCGACCAGCCCGCCACCGAGAAGACGACGTTCACGACGGTCTTCGAGGTGGAGCCGGCTGCCACGGACCGCGCGCAGGGCATCGCGGACACCTTCCAGCACGCCATCGCCCCGGCGACCGTGAACTTCGACTTCGGCGAGATCAGCCGGGCCGCCAGCCGCATCCCGGACAGTTCCACCTCGCGGATCGTGCGCGGCTGGGGCCTGACGGAGACCGCTCCCGTCAGCGTCATGATGCTGTCGCTCAAGGAGTCCGTACGCCAGGCACTCCCGCAGCCGTTCACCAACCCCCGCTTCTGGGCGAAGGTCGAACAGGCCCTCACCGCCGCCTTCGTCGGCCTCGACACACAGGAGGGCACCCACCTGTCCTTCTACGAGGACACGGCGGACCGCACGAGTTACTACTACAACGTGCTCTTCGCCCTCCAGGACGAGGAGACCGGCGACGCCATCCACGCCGTCGCCCTGTGCATCAACGTGTCCGTGGCCCTCAGCGGCGCCCAGACCCGCGCCCTGACCACCGAAGACACCGCCCCGTTCACCATCCGCCTCAACGCGATAGCGATCCAGCAGACCCCGCCGCCCACCGCCTGACCGTCCGTGGCGCTCCCGCCCCACCGGACCGGGAGCGCCACGCTGGCGTCACGTACCGGTGCGGCTGCGGTGGTTGAGTTCCGTCAGCTTGGCCGACAACCGCTCCTGCGGCGACGCGGGACGCACGTCCTCCGGCGGACAGTCCCATTCCCGCCCGCCCAACAGCGGGCGCAGCTGTACGTACCGGCCCTCGTGGTCCATCACCTCACCGACGCGGCCGGTACGGGCGTCCACGACACAGGCGCCGCGCGCGGGCGGCTCCCCCGTCACGACTGCTCCCGGCGCCGCAACACCGCCACGAGCTGACGCGCGGTCTCCACGGTGCACCGCCCCAGATCGACGAGCGGCGACGGTTCGTTTCCGGCCGCCGACACGGGGTCAATCCGCAGCGACGGCAACACCACTCCAGCATGGCCCAGTTCGTCGCGGAGATCATTTGTCGCCTCTTCGGCGTCACGCAGGCGCTCAAGTGCCAGCGTTCGCCCCTCGGTCGTTACCATCCGTCTCGCCTTTCACGTTCGGTATCCCCGTTCGGCACACAGCGTGGCGGAAGAAACCTACGATGGGGAGTGTCAAGCCCTTCAGAACCAGAAGGCTGAAAAGAGGCAACGATGCCTGCGACCAAACCACTTGACCCCCGCGCCTCACTCGCGGCCTACCTCGGCTCCCGTGTCCGCAAGCTTCGCGAGGCCCTTGGCTTGACGCAGAAGCAGCTGGGCATCCTGGTGCACGTCTCCCACAACCGCATCGCACAGATCGAGCTGGCGACGGACCCACCCACCATGGCGCTGGCCGAGGCCATCGACCTGGCGCTGGAAGCGGACGGCGAGATCACCGACCTGTGGTGGCACATGACCCGCGAGACGTACGTGGACTGGGCTCGCGAGTTCATGGATAAGGAAGCCCGCGCGGTCAAGATGCTGAAGTACACAGCGCAGTCCGTTCCGGGCCTGCTCCAGACTCCCGCGTACGCCCGGGCGTCCCTCAGCGAGGGGCTTCCCCATCTCAGCGCCGAGGAACTTGACCGGCAGGTCGATGCTCGTCTCAGCCGCCGCGTCTTGCTGGAGGGAGCGGAACCTCCGTTCCTCTGGACCGTCCTCGATCAAGACGCCCTCCATCGTCGCGTAGGCGAAAAGATCACCATGCATGAGCAGCTGAGCTACCTGTTGAAGGTAGCCAAGCGCCCACACATAACGCTTCAAGTGCTGCCTTTTGAAGCGGAGCAGCACCCGATCACCGGCGGTTCTCTCACCCTCCTCTCCCTCAGAGACGGTCCGGACGTGGCCTACCTGGAGGGCTACGACAGTGGAGAGCTGGTGGAGGTGCCGGAACGCGTCACCCGATACGCTCATGCCTACGACCTGTTGCAGGTCCACGCCCTCACACCAGCAGCTTCAGAACTGCTGATCCGGGACACGATGAAGGAGCACTATTCATGAGCCACAGGACGCCTGACCTGAGTGCTGCGGTGTGGTGCAAGTCCAGCTACAGCAACAACACAGGCGGCGACTGTGTGGAGGTGGCTCGGGACTTCCCGGGCGCGGCCCAGTGGCGCAAGTCGAGCTACAGCGATAACACCGGTGGCGACTGTGTTGAAGTTGCCACCGGTGTCACCGGAGTGGTGCCCGTGCGGGACAGCAAGCGGCCGGGGGGCAGCGTGCTGGTGTTCACCGCGTCCGCGTGGGACGCGTTCGTCGCGGGCGTGAAGTAGGCCGCGTCACCCGAGCGGCAGTTTAGCCGCAGCAGTCGCATCCGGCGGGGCGGGCGCTCGCGTCCTCGGTGGCCGGGGTCGTGGCCGACGCGGGGGCCGCGCAGCAGCCCTTGCCCCGCCACGTGTCGCGCCCTTCCTTGACCGCGACGGCGGCGATGACGAGCGCGGCGAACGGGTCCGCCCAGGACCAGCCCAGCACGGCGTTGAGGAGCAGGCCGACCAGGAGGACCGCCGACAGGTAGGCGCACAGCAAAGTCTGCTTGGAATCGGCGACCGCACTGGCGGAGGCGAGTTCACGTCCCGCGCGGCGCTGCGCGGCGGACAGCAGCGGCATGATCGCCAGCGAGAGGGCGGCGAGCACGATGCCGGGGACGGAGGTGTCGGCCTCCCCCGTACCAGCCAGGGCGCGCACCGCTTCCACGGTGACGTAGGCGGCGAGCGCGAAGAACGAGACGGCGATGATGCGCAAGGTGGTCTTCTCGCGCGCCTGCCGGGCGGCGTGGTCGGCGGCGGAGAACTGCCAGGCGACGGCCGTGGCTGAGGAGACCTCGATGAGCGAGTCCAGGCCGAAGCCGATCAGCGCGGTGGAGTTGGCCAGCGTGCCCGCGGTGAGGGCGACGACGGCCTCGATCACGTTGTAGATGATCGTCGCGGCGACGAGCAGCCGTATCCGGCGGGTCAGCGCGTCCTGACGGGAGAGGTCAGGGCTCAGCGGCGTCGTCACCATCAGCAGCAGCCCTCCTCCGCACCGGCCGCACACTGCTGGTCCGTGGCGACGGCGACGACGGCGGTGCGCAGGTCGTCGAGCGCGTGGCCGAGGCGTTCGTCAGCCAGCTCGTAGCGGGTGCGGCGGCCGTCGGGCGCGGTGACGACCAGACCGCAGTCCCGCAGGCACGCCAGGTGGTTGGACAGCCGGGGGCGGGAGATGCCGAGCGCGTCGGCGAGGTCAGCGGGGTAGGCGGGAGCCTGCCGCAGCGCGAGCAGGATGCGGCAGCGAGTCGGATCGGCCAGCGCCCGCCCAAACCGAGCCAGCACGTCAATGTCAGCAGCAAGAGTCAGCACGAGACCACGATACACGACATGCTGAATTCAGCAAGTCATGTATCGCAGCCCTCCGCGCGACCACCACCCCCGACCGCCCGACACCCCCAACCCGGCGCGCTCAGGCAGACGGAGGTGGACCCTGCTGCTTCAGCCAGGCGTCGAAGGTGGTGGGCATGATCCGGGCATCCGGGCTGGCCAGCAGGGCATTTCCGGCCGCGTCCGGGCCGAAGACCACGCCCCACTCCGGGACGAGCCGCACCGTGCGGCCCCGGGCGGCGTGGGTTCGGCGGGCCATGTCCACCAGGTCCTGCGGCTCCGGTCCGGCGACGTCGGCGTACCGGCCACGCGGCTCGCCCACGGCCAGTTCGGCGAGGACGGCGGCGACGTCGGCGGGGGCGACCGGCTGGACGAGCAGCGGCGGCAGCGTCGCGGTGCCGTCGTGCTCCGTCCAGCCCGCAACCATCTCCGCGAAGTCGTGGAACTGGGTGGCCGGGACGATCGTCCACGGCACCGGGCCCTCGGCGACGAGCCGTTCCTGCTCCCGCTTGCCGACGTAGTGAGCGTTGCCCTCCACGCGGTCCATCCCAGCGATCGACAGCAGCACGTGGTGCCGCACTCCGGCCCGGGCGCCAGCGTCGAGCAGGTTCCGCGTGGTCGCGCCGAAGTACGCCAGCGTCTCGGCCGGATCCGTCGCGGTGCAGTTGGTGGCGTCCACCACGGCGTGCACCCCGGCCAGCGCGGCGTCCAGCCCGTCGCCGCTCAGCAGGTCCACACCCAGCGAGCGGCTGATGCGCACCACCTCGTGCCCATCCTGCTCCAGCGCGGCGACGGTCAGCGCCCCGATGTTCCCCGTAGCCCCCGCGACTGCTATCCGCATCCTGATCCCTCCCCGATGATCCCTACCCCGATAGCGTACACATTTTCGATCTATATGGTGGTGGTACCTTACCCTTATGGCTTTGAAGAAGACGACGGTCATGGTGGATGAAGATGATCTCCGCGAGATCAAGCAGGCCGCCGCACGCGATGGTCGGCCCGAGTCCGAGTACTTCCGCGAGGCATTCCACCTCGCCGCCGTTCGGGCCCGGCGCTGGACAGAAGACTGGGACATCCCGACGTTCGACTTCGGGCACCCAGTGAGCGCCGAAGAGGCGCACCAGACGGTGCGGGACGCCACGGCGGACGGCGCATGATCGTCGTCGGCGACCCCTCTGGGCTCGTAGCGGCGCTGAACACCGCCGACCCGGAGCACGACCGCGCTCGCCAGGTCCTCCGCGGGGCCTCTCTCACCGTGGTCTCTCCCCTGGTGTTCCAGGAAGTCGAGCACCTCACCACGCGCAACGTGGACCGGCGCAGCGCACTCGCCGTGAACGACTGGCTGCTGGCGCAAGAACGCGTGGGCCGCATCGCGGTGCCCCCCGTGACATCCGAGACCCTGCGTAAGGCGCGCACGGTGCGGAACCGCTACGCCGCGTTGAGGCTCGACCTGTCGGACGCGGTCACCGTCGTCCTCGCCGAGGCGTACGAAACGGAGGCGGTACTCACCCTGGACCGACGCGACTTCCGCGCCATCACTCCGCTGACCGGCGCTCACGCGTTCGTCCTGCTCCCCGACGACCTGCCCACCCGCCCGACCACGGGGAAGTGACCGCGCGCCATGCTGAAACGGCTCGTGGCCCGCGTCTGGCACGCGTTGCGCGGACGGACCCAGTGGCGGCTGCTGTGGCTGGCGAACGCGACGTTCATGGTCGGCGTCACCGGCGTCGTGCGGAACGCGGACGGGCACGTGCTGCTGCTCAAACACCGGCTGTGGCCCGCCGACCGGCAGTGGGGGCTGCCGTCCGGGTTCGCCGTGCGCGGGGAGGAGTTCGGCGGCACCGTCGTGCGCGAGGTGAAGGAGGAGACGGGCCTGGACGTCCGCGTGGGCGAGCTGATCCACCTGCGGAGCGGGTTCCGGCTGCGGCTGGAGGTGGCCTACGAGGCGGAGTTCACCGGCGGAACGCTGCGGCTGGACCCGTTCGAGATCCTGGACGCCGGCTGGTTTCCCCCACACGCCCTCCCCGACACCCTCCAGCCCGCCCACCGCACCCTCATCCACCGCCAGCAGCCACCGGGGTGAACTGCTCACCGCCCGCAGAACCCCGGTACGGGTGCTGGCAGGGGTCAGAGTGAGCGCCACGCGTGAGAGACGCGACTTGGCCACTGCGGCGGGCGGGTCACGGGGTGGCTGGCGGACGACGCTCCGGACGCCGGTTTCAGGGGGCTTTGCGCAGGGCGTGGACCACGGGTTCCAGTTCCGGGTCGCTGGCCGCGGTGTTCAGTGCGGCGCTGAGGACTTCGCTGTACGTGGAGCGGGCGGCGGCCAGGCGCTGCCGTCCCTCCTCCGTGATGACGGCGTAGACGCCGCGTTTGTCGTCGGGGCACAGGTCGCGGTAGGCGTAGCCCGCCGTGTCCAGGCGGCCCACCAGGCGGGTCACCGAGCTCTGCCCCAGGCCGATCCGGTCGGCCAGGACCTGCATGCGCAGCTCGCCGTCGCTGGCCTGGGCGAGGTCGGCGAGGGCACGGTACTCGGAGAGCCCGATGCCGTGGCGCCGCTGGAGGGCCTGGGCCAGGTGCCGTTCGACGTGTGCGTGCAGCGTGAGGACCCGGGTCCACAGGGCTTGGTCGGACGAGGCAGACGGCGCGTAGAGGTCGTCGGTCACGGGGCGGCTCCTTGCGGGCTCGGTTGACAACAAGATACATGACCATGCAATCTCTTCTCCTGGGACGCCGAGGCGGCACCGGAAGAGTGTTCCCGGTTTTTATTTGCACGCACAAGCAAATGTGTCAGTTTCTGTCCGGCCCGTCGAACGCTCGCCCTGGCCCGCCCTCGTGACGGGCTGACCTCACGGCTGACCGCCCCCTCACCCCCTTCGCCCCTCCTGGAAAGGACCACCCGTGCACTTGCTCTACCTCGCCGTCGCCGTCGTCTTCGAGATCACCGTCGCCATCGCGGCCAGCAAGGCCGAGGGCTTCACCAACCGCCGGTGGACCCTCATCACGCTGGTCAGCGGTGCCATCGCGACGTTCTTCCTCAGCAAGGCCCTGCTCACCTTCGACGTGGGCGTCGGCTACGCCCTGTGGACGTCCGTCGCTGGCGTCGGCATCACCGTGCTCGGCGCCCTGCTCTTCAGCCAGCGCCTGGACTGGCGCAAGGGCCTTGGCATCGCCGTCGTCATCACCGGAGTCGTCGGCCTCCAGCTCAGCGGCGCCGCCTGAGCACTCCCCGCCACGTTCACCTCACGAGTCGAAAGGACTCCCGCACATGCCCCACACCCACCCCACCGCAGCCCGTGCCTGGCTCATGCTTCTCCTCGCCGGAGGGTTCGAGGTCGTCTACGCGCTCTCCGTCGGCGGAAGCGAGGGCTTCACCCGCCTGTCGTGGTCTCTGGTCGCGGTCGTGTTCTTCCTGCTGACGCTCTACGCGCTGAGCGTCGCCCTGCGCGCCATCGAGGTCGGGATCGGCTACGCCGTGTGGGCCGGGATCGGCGCGGTCGGCGCCGCGCTGCTCGGCCCCGTCTTCTTCGAGGAGACGCTCACCCCGGCCAAGGCCCTGTGGCTGGCCGTCATCATCGGCGGCGTGGTCTGGCTCAAGCTCGCCGACCGCCCGCGCAGCGCACCGGAGCACCACGGTGGTGCCCCGGGGAACGGAGGAAGCGCCGTCACGCCCCGGGACGCGCAGGCCGTAGGCCACTGAGGCCGCCGGCCGCTGACGGCAGATCCTGGCCGCGACCGCCAGGGCGCTGGCTACCGGACGCCGCTCCCGACCGGGGTGAACAGCTCGCCGCCTGCGGGGACTCCGGTGCGGGAGGCGGCGTCGGCGTGGTAGGTCCACTCGAAGGGGTGACCGAAGGCGTGCCGGGGGTTGGGCCCGGTCATGAGCTGGAAGTGGACGTGCGGCTCGGAGGAGTTGCCGGAGTTGCCGCACTCGGCAAGCTGCTCGCCGGTGCGTACCCGGTCGCCCACGGCCACGGCGGCCGAACCCCGGCGCAGGTGCGCGGCGAGCGCGTACGTCCCGTCACCGAGGTCCACGACGACGTGGTTGCCGAGAAGGAAGCGCGCGCCGAACGCCTGCCGCACCATCCCCTCGGGATACAGGTACAGCAGGGCGGCGGGCCACGAGTTCCGGCTGAGGTGGTCCCGCTGCCCGTCACTGACGTGTACGACGACGCCGTCATCCGGCGCCAGCACCGGCGCGCCGAACGCCGGGAACGCCGACGGCCGCCGCACCAGCGGCCACCAGCCGAAGGCGGGCCGCTCGCCCCGGGGCTCGGGCATGGCGGTGCCGGGCTCGCGGGGCTCGGAGCCGGGGGACACCGGCCCCGAGGTCTCCGGCCCGGGGGTGTCCGGCCTGCGGGACTCCGGGTTGCGGGACTCCGGCGTGAGAGGTTCTGGCTCGTGGACGAGGTCGATGGCGTACGTCTGGGCGCACATGTTCGTACCGTGGCTCGGCACCCGGTCGGCGGGGCTGTTCACCGCCCGCCACCGACCCGACACCGGCGCCGCCACCCGCTTCGGCTCCAGCCCCGCCTGCGCCCGCCGCCGCGCCCGGTGGAACAGCACGTGTCCCACCCCGGCCAGCGCGAACAGCGCCATCCCGGCCCCCCAGACTGCCAACGACCGTGTCAGGAGGAACACCCCCATGCCGAACGTGCCCCCGTAGAAGAGCCTGTTCCGCCACCTGATCACGATCGTTCCCCTTCATCCCGGCCCCCCTGATCTCGCTCCACCCTAACCACCACCTCACTCCCGGCATGGCGGAGGGGTAAGCGAACTCTCGTGCCAAGCAGGGGAGTTGAGGTGTACCCGGCGTAACCCCCCGCCGGTCTCAGCGGCGGGCCGGAGCCGGGGTCTCCGCCGGGACGGACGTCTCGGGCTCGCGGGGTTCCGGCAGGGTGAGCGGTTCCGGGGCGGGACGCCGGTCGCGGCGGCGGAGCCGGGCAGACAGCCCGGAAGCACGGGCGCCGAGCCACAGCAGGAACCCGGTGGGAAGGAACACCGCGTCGGCGGCGATCATGGCGAGCGAGAAGACCGGCAGGCCGAGAAGGACGGCGATGGAGGCGTGCTCCAGGATCATCACCACCAGCAGCACGTTCTTCACCCGGCGGTTGAAGACGGTGAACGGGAACGCCACCTGGGCGATCACCGTGGCGTAGGTGATCACCATGACGACGGCGCCGCTGCTCACCAGCAGACCGGACAGCGCGGGCCAGGGTGTGAAGTAGTCCAGGTGCATCGGGTAGTAGAGGGCGGTGCCGTCCTGCCAGCGCGAACCCTGCACCTTGTACCAGCCCGCGGTGGCGTAGATCAGGCAGACCTCGGCCATGATCACCAGCAGCGTGCCGTTGTGCAGCAGGTTGCCGGCGGCGGTAAACGAGGTCCGCCAGGACGCCCCGGCGTAGCGGCGCACCGCCCACCACGCCGCGTGGCCGAGCCACAGGGCGGTGAAGAACGCGAACCAGCCCGGCGAGAGCAGGCCGAGCGCGCCGGTGACGGCGAGCGTGACCCCGGTGACGGCGGCCAGGACGACGCCGGTGACGTCGGTGGCCGGGTCGCCTCCCGGCTCACCCCCCGGTGCGGCGCCCGGGTGTTCGCCCACGCGGCGGGCCCGGCGGGCGTCCAGCGACCACACCCGGCCGCACCGGGTGAGGATCAGGTAGAGCGCCATCAGGTGGATGACGTTGTCGCCGCCGTCCCCCATGAACACGCTGCGGTTTTGCAGCGACAGCACGCCGATCGCGAAGAACACGCTCAGCGTGCGCGTCCGCCAGCCCAGCAGCAGGCCGACGCTCGCGAGCACGGCGAAGGCGTAGACGAGTTCGAACCACAGCACGCTGTCGGACCACAGCAGCACGGTGAACGCGTCGTTGCCGTCGATCAGGCGCTCGGCGAGCGTGAAGTGCCAGGGGGAGTCCGGGCCGTACAGCTCGTGCCGGTGCGGGAACTCGCGGAGCAGGAAGAACAGCCAGGTCGCGGCGAAGCCGATGCGCACGATGGCCGTCTGGTACGGGCCGAGCGCGGAGCCGGTGACGCGCAGGAAGCCACGTACGAGGGCCCGGTCGAAGCGGGCGGAGAGCTGGCGCGCGGTGGGCGTCGCGGGCGCCGCCGGGGGCGGGGTGACGGGGGTCGGCGTCATCGGATGGCCTCCGGGATGTCCGCGGTGACGACCGGCCACCAGGGCAGGACGCGGTAACGGGTCTCGGTATCGACGGTCTCGTTGCTCCACGGCGGCGGCGCGACGGTCTGGCTGGCGGAGCGCAGCTGGACGCGGGTCACCTGCTCGACGTCCGCGTCCAGACCGGGGGCCAGGCGCAGCAGGGCGATGCGCTTGAGGTAGGTCTCCGACAGCTCACCCCGGCTGCCGGTGGGCTGCTCCTCGTCGTTGTGCGAGCCGGTGTAGAAGTCCCAGGCGCGGCGCATCTCGTTCTGGGCGGTGTGGCTCGGGAAGGGGTTGTGGCGGATGTGCTCGGCGTCCAGCGCGGTGAGGTTCACCCACTCCGTCTCCCGGAGGGTGCCGTCCTCGTCGCGGAGCTGGACGCGGACGTGGATGGCGATGTTCTGCTGCAACGGGTTCGGTGCGAACAGCTTCCAGTTCTGCTCGAACTCCGGGTAGATGTACCGGTCTATCTGCTCGTCGTACTGACGGCTGAGGGTGTTGGACGGCGCCACGTGCAGGAAGACGACGGCCAGGTGTGCGGCGGCAGCCACGGCGACGGCGGCGGCGAGCGCGACGAGGGCGACCTTCGCGCCGACCGGCAGAGCGAGGACGCGGGCGGCCCCAGCGTCGGCGTCGGCGTCGGCGTCGGCGTCGGCGTCGGCGTCGGCGTCGGCGTCGGCCCCAGCATCGGCGTCCAGCGGACCGCCGGTTCGCGCTACGCCGTCGCCCTCCGGGTTCCGCACCCGCGCGGGGCTGTCGCGCCGCTCGGGGGCGCCAGGCTGCCCCGGGGCGCCGGACTGCCTGACGGAGTCAGACCCGGCCACGGTGCCGGGCTCCCCGTCCGCGTCGGCCCGAGTGGAGGCGACGGCCCACCGGGGAACACCGGCCCCGGTGTCGGCAGTCGCCCCCGTCGCGGCAGTCGCCCCCGTCGCGGCAGCTGACTCGGTAGCGGGCTCCGCCCCGCCCGGCGAGCGCGACGGCTGTTCCTTCCGCCCCTCTTGCGCGGGCACCCCCGGCGACGACGCCGACGGCGCGCGCCCCGTCGGCGGTTCGTTCGACTGCATTGCTTCCCCGTTCCCTCGGTCGCTCCCCAAGAGATTAGGCCCTGCCCGGCTCGCCCGGCCCGGCGTGGTGGGAGAGCGGAGGCGGGCGGACCGAGCGCGCCCCGCCGGGACGCACCGCGCGGGCCAAGCACCCCACCTTGACACCGGGTGGCGGTCCGGACACCATGGAACCGAACGATCGGTCGGTAGGGTGGCGCGGAGCGGCCGGGAAGCACCCCACGCCACTCCCACGGAGGGGTGCACGGATGACGACCACGCAATCGGAGCGGCCGGGGCTCCCGGAGCAGGACGCCGCCGCCCAGGAAGCCGCCAGCGAAGCCGCCTTCGACGCGGCCGTGGCAGCGGACGAGCGCATCGAGCCACGGGACTGGATGCCCGGCGCGTACCGCGCCACCCTCGTGCGCCAGATCGCCCAGCACGCCCACTCCGAGATCATCGGCATGCAGCCCGAGGCCAACTGGATCAGCCGCGCGCCCTCACTGCGCCGCAAGGCGATCCTGCTGGCCAAGGTGCAGGACGAGGCGGGTCACGGCCTGTACCTCTACAGCGCCGCCGAAACCCTCGGCGTCAGCCGTGACGAACTGCTGGACAAGCTGCACACCGGCCGCCAGAAGTATTCGTCGATCTTCAACTACCCCACGCTCACCTGGGCGGACGTCGGCGCGATCGGCTGGCTGGTGGACGGGGCGGCGATCACGAACCAGGTGCCGCTGTGCCGCTGCTCCTACGGGCCGTACGCGCGGGCGATGGTCCGCATCTGCAAGGAGGAGTCGTTTCACCAGCGTCAGGGCTACGAACTGCTGCTCGCCCTGACGCGCGGCACCGTGGCACAGCGGGCGATGGCGCAGGACGCGGTGGACCGCTGGTGGTGGCCCTCGCTGATGATGTTCGGCCCGCCGGACGACGAGTCGGCGCACTCGGCGCAGTCCATGGCGTGGAAGATCAAGCGGCACTCCAACGACGAGCTGCGCCAGCGCTTCGTGGACATCTGCGTCCCCCAGGCCGAGTCGCTGGGGCTGACACTGCCCGACCCGGAGTTGCGCTGGAACGCCGAGCGCGGCCACCACGACTTCGGCGCGATCGACTGGTCCGAGTTCCGGCAGGTGCTGGCGGGCAACGGCCCCTGCAACGAGCAGCGCATCACGCAGCGGCGCCGCGCCCACGAGGACGGCGCCTGGGTTCGGGAGGCGGCCGCCGCGTACGCCGCCAAGCGTGCCGCCGAGCGCACCCCGCCAGGCGGCCCGGCCCAGGGCGGCCCGGCCCAGACCGGCGACCCGGCGCAAGGCGGCCCGGCGCAGGCGGACGGCGCACAGACAGGAGAAGCAGCGTGACGCACGCCAAGACCGAGTGGCCGCTGTGGGAGGTCTTCGTCCGCGGCCGCCGTGGCCTGTCCCACACCCACGCGGGCAGCCTGCACGCGCCTGACGCCGAGATGGCGCTGCGCAACGCACGGGACCTGTACACCCGCCGCAATGAGGGCGTCTCGGTATGGGTTGTGCCCTCGGCGCAGATCACCGCCTCCTCACCGGACGAGAAGGACGCGTTCTTCGAGCCAGCCGCCGACAAGCCCTACCGCCACCCGACGTTCTACGAGGTCCCCGAGGGGGTGCCGAACCTGTGAGCGGGGCCCGCCCGGGCAGCCCGGGAAACCAGGCGGCCCTCGCCCTCGGTGACGACGCGCTGGTGCTGGCGCAGCGGCTCGGCGAGTGGGCCGGGCACGCGCCGGAGCTGGAGGAGGACGTCGCGCTCACCAACATCGCGCTCGACCTGCTCGGCCAGGCCCGCACCCTGCTGTCGCTGTGCGGGGACGAGGACGCGCTGGCGTTCCGCCGCGAGGAACGCGCCTTCCGCAACGTGCAGCTCGTCGAGCAGCCGAACGGGGACTTCGCCCACACCGTCGCGCGCCAGCTGTACTTCTCCACCTACCAGGAGCTGCTGTACGGCCAGCTCGCTGGCGGCACGGAACCGGTCGCGGCGCTGGCGGCCAAGGCCGTCAAGGAGTGCGCGTACCACCGGGACCACGCCGAGCAGTGGACGCTGCGCCTGGGGGACGGCACCGAGGAGAGCCACCACCGCATGCAGCGCGCACTGGAGGCCCGGTGGCGGTACACCGGCGAGCTGTGGCAGCCCGTCGAGGGGCTGGACGTGGACTGGGAGGTGCTGGAGACCACCTGGCGGGCGAGCGTCACCGGCATCGTCACGCAGGCCACGCTCACCGTGCCCACGGGGCCGCAGGGGTCGGCGTGGGCGGCCGGTGCCGGCCGGCAGGGTGTGCACACCGAGCCCTTCGGGCGGCTGCTGGCCGAGATGCAGCACCTGCACCGCAGTCATCCGGGTGCGTCATGGTGAGCCCCGACGGCACCAGCACCGCGCGAGCGGGCAGCCCTGACAGGCCGCACCACCCCGGCAACCCCGGCGGCGCAACGAGAGCCGACGCCGCCCCCCGCGAAGCCGAAGCCGATGCCGAAGCCGCCCCCCGCGAAGCCGATGCCGACGCCGCCACCCGCGTATCCGACACCACCACCCGCGAGGCCCCCGCCCCCGGGTACGCCGACGAGACGCCGCTGGAGGCCGAGCTGCGCGCGCTGGCCGGGTCGGTGCCCGACCCGGAGCTGCCCCAGGTCAGCCTGGCCGAGCTGGGCGTACTGCGCGCGGTGCACCTCACCGGCCCGGGCCGCGTCGAGGTCGAGCTGACGCCGACGTACACCGGCTGCCCGGCGGTCGAAACGATGGCCGAGGACGTGGTACGCGTACTGCGCGAGCGGGACGGCGTGCGGGAGGTCGCGGTGCGCACCGTGCTCTCCCCGCCCTGGTCCACCGACGACATCACCGCCGAGGGCCGCCGCAAGCTGGCCGGGGCGGGCATCGCCCCGCCCCGCCCCACGGCGTCCGCCGATGGCCCGGTGACGCTCGATCTGGCCATCCGCTGCCCGCACTGCGGCTCCACCGACACCGCGCTGCTCAGCCGGTTCTCGTCCACCGCGTGCAAGGCGCTGCGCCGGTGCGTCACCTGCCGGGAGCCGTTCGACCACGTCAAGGAGCTCTAGGTGAACTTCCATGCGCTCCGCGTCGCGCGGATCGAGCCGCTGACCGAGGACGCCGTGGCCGTCACCCTCGCCGTCCCGCCCGAGCTGCGCGCGACCTACCGGCACCGGGCTGGCCAGCACATCACACTGCGCCGCGTCATTGACGGCGCCGAAGTCCGGCGCACCTACTCCCTGTGCACCCCGGCGAGCGCTGACCCGGTGCTGAAGGTCGGTATCCGGCACGTGGAGGCGGGCGCGTTCTCCTCCTACGCGCTGAAGGAACTGGCGGTCGGGGACGAGGTGGACGTCATGCCGCCCACCGGGCGCTTCGTGCTCGACCCGCGCCCCGGCTACTTCGCGGGGATCGTCGGCGGCAGCGGCATCACCCCGGTGCTGTCCATCGCGGCGACGCTGCTGGAGCAGGAGCCCGCCGCCCGCTTCTGCCTCGTCCGCAGCGACCGCACCGCCGCCTCGGCGATGTTCCTGGAAGAGACGGCCGAGCTGAAAGACCGCTTCCCCGAGCGGCTGCACCTGGTCCCCACCCTCTCCCGTGAGGAGCGGCAGACGGGCCTGCCCTCCGGCCGGCTCGACGCCGACCGCCTGACCACCCTGCTCCCGGCCCTCCTCCCCGTGCCCGACATCGCCGGGTGGTTCCTGTGCGGCCCCTTCGGCCTGGTGCAGGGTGCGGAAGCGGCGCTGCGCTCGCTGGACGTGCCCCGGAACCGGATACACCAGGAGGTCTTCCACGTCACCGCCGCGCCCGCCCAGGCCGTCGCCGTCACCGCGCCGGACGCCGAGACGGCCAGCGTGACGGCCACGCTCGACGGCCGTGGCGGAACCTGGCCCGCGCGGACCGGGGAAAGCGTGCTGGACACGGTGCTGCGGCACCGCGCCGACGCCCCCTACGCCTGCAAGGGCGGGGTCTGCGGCACCTGCCGCGTCCGGCTGCTGGACGGCGAGGTGCGCATGGACACCAACTACGCGCTGGAGGCGGACGAACTGGCCGACGGCTACGTCCTGGCCTGTCAGTCCCACCCGGTGACGCCGACGGTGACGGTGGACTTCGATACCTGACCAACCCGGCGGCGGACGCCCGCGGGAGGCGGGACGAAGGGGGCGGAGGCCAAAGGCCGGGACGAGGGAACCGGGTTTACAGCACGAACGGTTCGCCCCGGTCGGAGACCAGGGGGCGGCCCGCGGCGGCCCAGTCGAGCATGCCGCCGTCCACGTTGACGGCGTCCACCCCCTGCGCGACGAGGAACTGCGTCACCTGCGCCGAGCGGCCACCGACCCGGCAGACGACGTGCACCCGCGCGTCACCTGCCTGCTCGCTCACCTCACCGGCGCGGGCGACGACCTCGCCGATCGGGATGTGCAGCGCGCCCTCGGCGTGCCCGGCGGCCCACTCGTCGGGCTCGCGCACGTCCAGCAGGAAGCCGTCAGCCGGGACGTCGGACGCGGCCACGGTCGGGATGGGGGCGAAGTTCATCGTGCGGGGTTTCCTCTCACGGTGCTGCGGTGCTGCGAGGTGTGGTGAGCGGGGGCGGGGGCGGGGGCGGGGGCGGGGGCAGGCGCGGTCAGCGTCCAGCCCGCAGGTCCGCCAGGCGCGCCTCGCGCTCGCGGACCTGGGTGGCGAGCTGCTCGGAGATCTGGGCCAGCAGTCCGTCCGGGTCGTCGTCGGCCAGCTTGAGCATGGAGCCGATGGCACTGTTCTCCAGGTCGGCGGCGACCTGGCTCAGCCACTCCTTGCGTGCCGCCAGCCACTCCAGGCGGGCGTACAGCTCCTCGCCGCGCGTCAGCGGGTCCGGCTCCGGGCGCGGCCCCGCCGCCCACTCCTCGGCGAGCGCGGCGAGCGCGTCCTCGTCCCCGTCGGCGTAGGCCCGGTTGACCCGGACGACGAACTCCTCGCGCCGGGCCCGCTCGGCCTCGTCGGTCACCAGATCGGGGTGTGCCTTGCGCATCAGCTCGCGGTAGCGGCGGCGGGCCTCCTCGCTGGGCCGCACCCGCTGGGGCGGTGTCACGGACGCGTCGGTGAGCATGGCGTGGGCCTCTGGCGACATGCCCTCGGATTGCAGCCAGCCGCCCAGCAGCTCGTCCACGCCGGGCATCGGCGCGACGGCGGCCCGGGCCTGGCGGGCTTTGCGCACGTCGTCCGGATCGCCGGTACGGGCGGCGACCGCCTCGGCGATCTCGGCGTCCAGCTCGTCCAGCCGCTGGTACACCGGCCCCAGGCGCTGCTGGTGCAGGCGGGAGAAGTTCTCCACCTCGATGCGGAAGGTCTCTACCGCGATCTCGTATTCGATCAGCGCCGTCTCCGCCGCGCGGACCGCCTGTTCCAGCCGCTCCGTCGAGGGCTGGGGCTCGTGCTGCGTACTCACCCGGGCCACCCTACGCGCCCCACCGCCACCCGATCAGCCGACGGCCGCACGGGCCCGCGTCATTTCTGGGGCTGGAACGCGTTCGGGCAGGCGGCGCCGCCCTCGGGCAGGTGGGCATCCGCCCAGCGGGTCAGCTCCACCATGGCCGGGCGCAGGGCCAGCCCCGCGTCGGTCAGGCGGTAGCTCACCCGCAGTGGTGGCCCCTCATCGACGGTGCGCAGCACCAGGCCCAGGCCCGCCAGCTCGGCCAGCCGGTCCGAGAGCATGCGCTCGCTGATGCCCGGCACGGCGCGCCGTAGCTCGGCGAAGTGCCCGGGGCCGTTCATCAGCGCGGCGATGACCATGCCCGTCCAGCGCTTGCCCAGCAGTGCGAAGACGCGCGTGACGCCGTACTCGGGTGGGGAGCAGCCGCTCCCTGATCCGCTGTGGACTGCGTCACGTAGCTCGGCCATGCCACTAGCCTACTGCACCGACACAAGGGACTTTAAAAAAGTAAGCAACATGTGCTATTACTAGTAACGAACCACAATGCACCAACTTACTTCTCTCTTGAAGAGGCTCCGGAGGACCCCATGACCACGCTGCTGCACCTCGACACCTCCCTCAACGGCGCGCACTCCGCCTCCCGCGCCGTCACCGCCGCCTTCCGCGCCGCCTGGGAGCGCGAGCACCCGCGAGGCCACGTCGTCTACCGCGACCTGGCCGCCGACCCCGTGCCGCACCTGGACGCCGACGGCCTGTCCTCAGACCTGCGCGAGACGCTGATCCGCGAGCTGGAGTCCGCCGACGCGGTGCTGATCGGCGCCCCGATGTACAACTACGCGGTCCCCTCCACGCTCAAGGCATGGCTGGACCACGTGATCGTGAAGGGCCGCACGGGGCTGACCGCGCAGCCGTCGGCCGCGGGCACGCCGGTGACCGTCGTCGCCAGCCGTGGTGGGGCCTACGGCCCGGGGACGCCGCAGGAAGGCCACGACTTCGTGCAGAACTACCTGCACTACGTGCTCGGCACGGTGCTCGCGCTCGACGTCTCCTTCATCGTCCCGGAGCTGACCCTCGCGCCACATGTTCCGGCGATGGCCGAGCTGGTTCCGCTCTTCGAGCGCTCCCGCGCGGACGCGCTGGTGGCGGCGGAGACCCACGCGAAGTCCGCTGCCGCGCGGGTGGGGTGAGGCCCCGGCTTCGGGGAGGCAGAAAGCCCCCGGCCGAAAGGCCGGGGGCGGGGCCGGGTCAGGGGCCGGGGCCGGGGTCAGTGCCGCGTCAGGGGCCTACCCCGTCTCGCCGAACGCGGCGAGCAGCCGTTCGGCGGCCAGCGACGCGGGCAGGGTGCCCGCGCGGACGTCGGCTTCGAGGCCCGGTGCCAGCGCCCGCACCGCGGGGTCCCGCGCCAGCCGGTCCAGCAGCTGGTCGCGGACCATGGCCCACACCCACTCCACCTGCTGGTCTGCCCGACGCGCGGCCAGCGCCCCGGTGCTCGCCAGCAGCGAGCGGTGCGCCTCCAGCCGCTCCCACAGCTCCTCCAGCCCGGTGCCCTCGGCCGCCGAGCAGGTCAGCACCGGTGGCGTCCACTCGGCGTTCGGCGGTTGCAGCAGCCGCAGCGCGCCGGACAACTCGCGCGCCGCCGACTTCGCCTCGCGGGCGTGCGGCCCGTCCGCCTTGTTGACGGCCACGAGGTCGGCCAGCTCCAGCACGCCCTTCTTGATGCCCTGCAGCTGGTCCCCGGTGCGGGCCAGGGACAGCAGCAGGAAGGTGTCGGTCATCGCGGCCACCGTCGTCTCGGACTGGCCGACGCCGACGGTCTCCACCAGCACGACGTCGTACCCGGCGGCCTCCATCACCACCATCGACTCGCGGGTCGCCCGCGCCACCCCGCCGAGCGTGCCCGCGCTCGGCGAGGGCCGCACGAAGGCGTTCGGGTCCACCGCGAGCCGCGCCATGCGGGTCTTGTCGCCCAGAATGGACCCGCCGGTACGCCCCGAGGACGGGTCCACGGCGAGCACGGCGACGCGGTGACCGCGCCCGGTCAGCAGCGTCCCCAGGGCGTCGATGAACGTCGATTTGCCCACGCCCGGCACGCCGCTGATGCCGATGCGGCGCGCCGAGCCGGTGTGCGGCAGCAGCTCCACGAGGAGTCGCTGCGCGAGCTCCCGGTGGTCGGGGCGGGTGGACTCCACGAGCGTGATGGCGCGCGCGATCCACGCCCGCTTGCCCTCCCGCACGCCGCGTGCGTAGGTGTCCAGATCCGGTGCGGCCATGCCGTCAGCGCCCGCCCTACAGGGTGTGGCCGAGGCTGGCGGCCAGCGAGCGGACCAGGTCGTGCGCGGCCTCCGGGATCACCGTGCCGGGCAGGAACACCGCCGCGGCGCCCATGTCGCGCAGCGGCCGCACGTCGGCGGGCGGGATGACCCCGCCGACGACGATCATGATGTCCTCGCGTCCCTGCGCGGCCAGCTCCTCGCGCAGCGCCGGGACGAGCGTGAGGTGCCCGGCGGCCAGCGAGGAGACGCCGACGATGTGCACGTCCGCCTCGACGGCCTGCCGCGCGACCTCCCCGGGCGTCTGGAACAGCGGGCCGACATCGACGTCGAAGCCGAGGTCGGCGAAGGCGGTGGCGATGACCTTCTGGCCCCGGTCGTGCCCGTCCTGCCCCATCTTGGCGACCAGGATGCGCGGGCGCCGGCCCTCGGCGGCCTCGAAGTCGCTCACCAGAGTGCGCGTCGCCTCCAGCGCGGTGGACTGCCCGGCCTCGTCTCGGTACACACCCGAGATCGTACGGATCTGGCCCGCGTGGCGTCCGTACACCTTCTCCAGCGCGTCCGAGATCTCCCCGACGGTCGCCTTGGCGCGGGCGGCGTTCACGGCCAGGTGCAACAGGTTGCCATCCAGCGAGCCGCCGTCCACGTGACCTTGCTCGGCGGCGTGGGTCAGCGCCCGCAGCGCGTCCTGGCACACCGCCTCGTCGCGTTCGGCGCGCAGCCGCCGCAGCTTGTCGATCTGCTGGGCGCGCACCGAGGAGTTGTCAACCTTCAGCACCTCGATCTGCTCGTCGCTGGCGACGCGGTACTTGTTGACGCCGATGACCGGCTGCCGTCCGGAGTCGATGCGCGCCTGGGTGCGCGCGGCCGCCTCCTCCACCCGCATCTTGGGGATACCGGCGTCGATCGCGCGGGCCATGCCCCCGGCCTGCTCGACCTCCTGGATGTGCTGCCAGGCCCGCCGCGCCAGGTCGTACGTCAGCTTCTCGACGTACGCGCTGCCGCCCCACGGGTCGATGACGCGGCACGTGCCCGACTCCTGCTGGAGCATCAACTGGGTGTTGCGGGCGATGCGGGCGGAGAAGTCGGTGGGCAGGGCGAGCGCCTCGTCCAGCGCGTTGGTGTGCAGCGACTGGGTGTGGCCCTGCGTCGCCGCCATCGCCTCCACACACGTACGGGTGACGTTGTTGAACACGTCCTGCGCCGTCAGCGACCAGCCCGAGGTCTGCGAATGCGTGCGCAGCGACAGCGACTTGGGGTTCTGCGGGTCGAAGCCCTTGACCAGCTTCGCCCACAGCAGCCGCGCCGCGCGCAGCTTGGCGACCTCCATGAAGAAGTTCATGCCGATCGCCCAGAAGAACGACAGCCGGGGCGCGAAGGCGTCCACGTCCAGCCCGGCGCCCAGGCCCGCGCGCAGGTACTCCACACCGTCGGCCAGGGTGTAGGCCAGCTCCAGGTCGGCCGTCGCCCCGGCCTCCTGGATGTGGTAGCCGGAGATGGAGATCGAGTTGTAGCGCGGCATCTTCTGCGAGGTGTACGCGAAGATGTCGGAGATGATCCGCATCGACGGCTGCGGCGGGTAGATGTAGGTGTTGCGGACCATGAACTCCTTCAGAATGTCGTTCTGAATGGTTCCGGCCAGCTTCTCGGGCGGCACGCCCTGCTCCTCGGCGGCGACGATGTACAGCGCCAGCACCGGCAGCACCGCGCCATTCATCGTCATCGACACCGACATGCGGTCCAGCGGGATGCCGTCGAACAGCTGCCGCATGTCGTAGATCGAGTCGATCGCCACGCCCGCCATGCCGACATCGCCGGTCACACGCGGGTGGTCGGAGTCGTAGCCCCGGTGCGTGGGCAGGTCGAACGCGACCGACAAACCCTTCTGCCCCGCCGCCAGGTTACGCCGGTAGAAGGCGTTGGACTCCTCGGCCGTGGAGAACCCCGCGTACTGGCGCACCGTCCACGGCTGGTTGACGTACATCGTCGGGTACGGGCCGCGCAGGTAGGGCGCGACGCCCGGATAGGTGGCCAGGTGGTCCAGGCCCGCGAGGTCGTCGGCGGTGTAGAGCGGCTTGACGCCGATACCCTCGGGCGTCTCCCACACCAGCTCGTCCACACCCTGGCCCGCCTGCGCCTCGACGGCCGCGCGCCAGGTGGACGCGTCCCCCTGCGGCGCCGCGGTGCCCAGCTCGACGCCGGTGAAGTCGGGAATCTGGCTCATCACTGCACTCCCAGCTCGTCCAGGACGCCGCTCAGCAGCGCCACCGCGTCACCACCCGCGGCGACGTAGCCGTCCACGCCCGCCGCCTCCAGGCTCCCGCGCAGCTCCCCCGGGCGGCCAGCGAGGAACACCCGCCGCACCCCGGCTTCCTTCGCCGCCCGCGCCACGGCCTCGGCCTGCTCGGCGTAGACCGCGTCGCTGGAGCACAGGCACACCACACCGGCGCCCCGGGCCGCCGCTGCGGCGGTCTCGGCGTCCACCGGCGTGAGCCGCGGTGCGATGCCGCCCGCCTGGAACAGGTTCGACGCGAACGTCACCCGCGTCGTGTAGGCCGCCGCGCTGCCGAGCGCCAGCAGCGGCACCGTGGGACGCGCACCGGTGTCCGCCAGGTGCGCGTCCGAGCGGGCGCGCAGCGCCTCGTACGCCTCGTCGCGCCGCACCCGGGGCAGGCCGCCGCCCGGCTGCTCGGGCGGCACGTCCCGGCGCACCGGCTCCTCGTCGAGCAGCGGGAACTCGCTGACGCCGGTGACCGGTTCGCGCCGGTGCGCCAGCTCCTCGGTGCGCTGTGCCCACGTCGCGGCCAGCCGCTCGCGCACCAGGCCGTCGCGCAGCGCCGCGAGCTGACCGCCCGCCCGCTCGATCTCCTGGAACCACGCCCACGCGGCGCGGGCCAGCTCGTCCGTCAGCCGCTCGACGTACCAGGAGCCGCCCGCCGGGTCGATCACCCGGGCGACGTGCGCCTCCTCGATGACGATCGTGGAGGTGTTGCGGGCGACGCGGCGCGCGAACGCGTCCGGCAGCCCCGCCGCGTGGTCGAACGGCAGCACGGTGACGGCGTCCGCGCCGCCCACCCCGGCGGCGAGCGTGGCCACCGTGGTGCGCAGCATGTTCACCCACGGATCACGGCGCGTCATCATCACCGGCGAGGTGACCGCGTGCTGCCGCTGCGCCGCCGCGCCGGAGGTGACGCCGCACGCCTGCGCGACCCGGGCCCACAGCCGCCGCGCCGCGCGCAGCTTGGCGATGGTGGTGAACTGGTCGGCGCTGGCCGCGTACCGGAACTCCAGCTGGCGGCAGGCGTCCTCGGGGCTCAGGCCCGCGTCGGTCAGCGTGCGCAGGTAGGCCACCGCCGTCGCCAGCGAGCAGCCCAGCTCCTGCGCCGGGCTGCCGCCCGCCTCGTGGTAGGGCAGCGCGTCCACGGTCAGCGTGCGCAGCCTCGGGTGGGTGCCGGACACGCGCCGCGCCCAGCGGGCGGCGGTCTCCAGCAGCTGCGACGTCGGCCCCTCGTCCCCGGTGCGCGCCAGCAGGCCCAGCGGGTCCGCGCCCAGGTTCCCGGCCACGTCCGACGGCGACACCTCGCGCTCGCCGTGCACCCGCAGCAACTCACTCGCGGCGGCGTCGAACTCCTCACCCGCGTCCAGCACGACCGGGGCCAGGTCCAGGTAGACGCCGTCCAGCGCGGCGCCGAGCGCGGACACCGGCAGGCCCGCGCGGCCCAGCACCAGCCACACCGAGCTGACCCCGTTCTCCAGGTCGGCCAGCACGGCGTCGTTGGTACGGGCCACGTCCGCGCTGCGGTGCTGCTGGCGCACGTCCCAGCCGGCGGGCGAGTTGCCCTTCGGCGTCGCGCCACGCACGTAGGGCGCGAACCCGGGGAACCCGGGGACGTCGGCGCACCCGGCGCCGCCCTCG
Organism: Streptomyces sp. JJ66; assembly: GCF_019303495.1. Taxonomy (GTDB): domain Bacteria; phylum Actinomycetota; class Actinomycetes; order Streptomycetales; family Streptomycetaceae; genus Streptomyces. Next base: position 38,674 of record NZ_JAEVFI010000025.1, read on the forward strand.
GGGGCGTCCTCGGCGGTGTACAGCGGGCGGGTACGAAGCCCGTCCTGGAGCGGGGTGGACAGCGCTTCCTCGGCTTCCGTCCCGGTGACCTCACCCGCGCCGGACTTACGCAGCACGTTCGTAACGAGGCGCTGCCACTGCTCGCGCGTGACAGCGGGGAACTCGGCGGCCAGGGAGAGCCCGTCGTCAGGCTGGACCGTCATGCCCGCAGGCTAGGGCGTGAACGCTCGTTCCGCAGCGGAGCACAGCTGTGACCTTGGACTCTCCGGTCAGTTTCACCCGCTCCCCGCTCCGGCCCACCCTTGCGGCGTCCCGGCCCCCCGCACAGCACGCCCCGATCCGCCCGCGACGCACCCCACCCCCGGCGCACCCCGCCTACCCGCGTGCCCCGGCCGCTGCGGCAGACTCACCCCGTGCGACGAATCCTGGTGATCGGCATCGGAGCCGGCGACCCCGAACAGCTCACCCTGCGGGCGGTCCGCGCCCTCAACGAAGCCGACGCGTTCTTCCTCCTCGACAAGGGCCGCGCCAAACGCGACCTCATCGACCTGCGCGAAGAGATCCTGCGCCAGCACGTGACGCGCGCCGACTACCGCGTCATCGAAGACCGCGACCCCACCCGCGACCGCACCACCCCCACCTCCGACCGTACCGGCGCCTACACCCAGGGCGTGGACGACTGGCGGCAGGCCCGCGCCGACATCTACGAACGCCTCATCCGCGACGAGCTCGCGGACGGCGAGTGCGGCGCCTTCCTGGTGTGGGGCGACCCGGCCCTGTACGACTCCACCCTCGGCATCCTCGCCGACGTCCTCGCGCGCGGCACCGTGTCCTTCGAGCACGAGGTGATCCCCGGCATCAGTGCCGTCTCCTCGCTGGCCGCCCGCCACCGCACGGGGCTGAACCGGGTGGGCGGCGCGGTCCAGATCACCACCGGGCGCCGCCTGGCCTCCGGCTTCCCGGCGGAAGCCGACGACGTGGTGGTCATGCTCGACGCGCACCAGACCTTCACCGACTTCGCCGACGACCCCAGCCTGCACATCTACTGGGGCGCCTACCTCGGCACCCCCGACGAACTCCTGGCCTCCGGCCCACTCCCGGAAGCGGCGCCCCGCATCACCGCGCTCCGCGAGGAGGCCCGCGCGCGCAAGGGCTGGATCATGGACACCTACCTCCTGCGCCGCACCGCGCCGGAGTGAGCCCGCAGAGCGACGAGCGGCAGGGTCCTCCCCTGACCGGGCGGGCACGGGTCCGTCCGTCCCGGGGCGCTTCCCAGCGGTAGCCGGGACGCCGGTAGCTGGAGCGCCGGTAGCCGGGACGCCGGTGGCCGGACGACGGGCCGCAGCCAGCGCCACCACGCGGCGGGCGGGCCGCGGGGAGTCCGAGGGCAGCGCCCACTGTTCGGTGCGCCGGAGCCCCCCGGCCGCAGGCCACGGGATGGTCAGGCGCGCCCCAGGCCAGCGACCCACCGCACCGCCCCCGGGACGTCGGCCACAGCACGCACCCCGCAGGGCGCCGCAGGCCGCCGCACCACCAGCACCGGCACCCCCAGTTCCCGCGCGGCCGTCAGCTTCGCCACCGTCGCCGTCCCCCCGCTGTCCTTGGTGACCACCACGTCCACGCCCCACCGGGTGAGCAGCGCCCGTTCGTCCGCCACCGTGAAGGGCCCGCGAGCGAGCAGTACCTCCCGGTGCCGGGGCAGCGGCGGGGACGGCGCGGTCACCGCCCGCACCAGGAACCAGCACGGGTCCACGCCTGCGAACGGGGCGAGTTGCTGCCGCCCCACGCTGAGGAACACCCGTCTCCCCAGCGACGGCACCACCGCGGCCGCCTCCGCCACGGAGCCGACGTCCACCCAGCGGTCGCCGGGTCCGGCCTCCCACCCGGGCCGCCGTACCGCCAGCAGCGGCACCCCGGCCGCCCGCGCCGCCCGCGCCGCGTTACCGCTGATCCGTTCGGCGAAGGGGTGCGTGGCGTCCACGACGGCGTCCACCCGGTGCTCACGCAGCCACGCCGCGAGCCCGTCTGCCCCGCCGAACCCGCCGACCCGCACCTCCCCGGGCAACGCCACCCCGTCCGCCACCCGCCCAGCCAGCGACGACGTCACCCGCGTCACCCGGGGCAGCGCGGCCAGCTCCCCGGCCAGCCGCCGCCCTTCCGCCGTCCCACCCAGCACGAGTACATGCACACCCCCACTGTCCCAGCCGTCCACCCCGGGGAACGACGCGCCTCCAAGCCCCCACGGGTCTCCGAGAACAGCCCCGAAGCTCCCACCGCGCCCACGAGAGGCACAAGACCACGAGAACACGAGAAAGGGCCTCCTCACGGCGAGTTTCCTCACCGCGAGGAGGCCCTTCCATCGGTACCTCAGGTGTGGGGCACCGACGAACCCCGCTGGCCATGGTCTATGTGGGTACGTACGGAGATCGTTTCCCGCGCTGATCCAGATCATTTCCCACCGCCCTGGTCAGAGGCTGCCGACCCCCACCACCTCACCCGCTACCCGGGCACCCTGGCCTTCCACCTGCCCGAACGCCGGCCCTGGCAGGATGCCTTCGAGGTGTGGTTGACGGCCGTCGGCCTGCTGCCTGCCGACCCGCCTCTCGCTGCCCTGCCCACCCACGACCAAGGACTCCGGAGAACCGGCACCGACACGGCCACCCGACGATCACCCGCACCCACCAGCGGAAACCCGCGTCGCCGGAATCACCCAGAACGGCTCACCAGAACCCGCCCGGTGGATCCAGGCTCAGGAGCCTTGATCGGCGAGACGCGGGGGCAGGGCGTCGGATGGGACCCCAAGCGTTGCCCTCAGGCTGTGGACGAAGAGCTCCGGCTCCGCCGTGAAGTAGAAATGGTCCCCCGCGAATACCCGGACGTCGCAGGCCGCCAGGGTGTGGCGGCGCCAGGCTTCGGCGTGCGCGGGGCGGACCTTGGGGTCCGTCTCTCCGATGAAGACGGTGATCGGGCAGGCCACCACCGTCCCCGGACCGGTCGGGTAGCTCTCGATGGCCTCCAGGTCGCCCCGTATCGCCGGGAGCAGCAGCTCGACCAGCTCCGCCTGGTTGGCGAAGGCTCGGTCGGTGCCGCCGAGGTCCATCACGGCCGCCAGCACGGCCTCGTCGTCGAGGAAGCGGATCCCTTCGTCGACCCGGTCCGAGGGGGCACCGGCCGCCGAGGCGACGATCCGGTTCGGGGACCGCCCGGTCTCCCGCTCCATCCGGCGGGCCACCTCGAACGCGACGATGGCGCCCATGCTGTGGCCGAAGAACACCGGTCGGCCGGACAGCCAGGGGCGCAGGGCCTCGTGGGCTGCGTCCGCCAGCTCCTCGATCGAGGTCAGTGCCTCCTCCCCCAACCGATCCGCCCGCCCCGGGTACTGGACCACCAGGACCTCCACGTCGGGGGCCAGGGCCTGCGACAGCGGATACCAGTAGCCTGCGGACCCGCCCGCGTGCGGGAAGCAGATCAGAGTGCGCCGCGCGCCTGGGGACGGGTGGAAGCGCCGGACCCAACGGTCCCGCCGCTCCGCATCCGACGCGCCGCTCGCCGTCTTGCTCACGCGCTCACCAGCCCCGTTCCCGCCAGGCCGGCAGGGCCGGCCGCTCCGTACCCAGGGTGCCGTCGCGCCCGTGGCCGGGGTGGAACCGGGTGTCGTCCGGCAGCCGGGCGAACAGGCGTTGTTGTCGGTGTCCTCGTTCACGGACACCTTGGTCACGGTCAGGCCCGTGAGCTCCAGCACGGCCGCCGGGCCGCCGGGGGTCACGTCACCGGTGTACGGCATCGTCGGTCTCCTTCCTCGGTCTCCTCCCCTGACGCGTCAGCGGGCGCGGTGGGCCGGCGTCTCGATCTCGACGCCCGACTGGCCCCTGTCCAGCACCTCGCGGAACACCTGGCCGTAGAACGCCCAGTAGCTGTGCTCCACGAACTTGGCGAACCGCTTCACCTCGTCGTGGCGCTCGTGCAGGCGGTTGATGGGGACGGTCATGGCCGCGTGGTGCTCCACGTGCAGGTTGTTGCCGTTGGTGTACCAGGTGCTGAACCAGCTCCCGCTGATCGAGCGGGTGTTGCGCAGCACGTCGGTGGTGTCGTTGTCGCAGCGGATGTGCTCGGGCAGCTCGACGAGGAAGTGCAGCGGGACGGCCACCAGCAGCAGCGGCGCCACCCACAGCCACAGCATCAGCTCCGCGTACCCGGCGACGGCCGCGCCGACGGCGGCCAGCACGACCAGGGTGATGAAGCGGTGCTCGTTCATGCTGTCCCTGCGGATCCGCTCCGATATCTGCCCGCCGTCGTACTGCCAGGTGCCGCGCCAGCTCTTCCAGCAGTCCACCGCGACGCCCACCAGGCGCCCGTAGTCGAAGAGGCCCCGCAGTAGCACCTTGACGGTCAGCGGCTGCCGGGTGTCGAAGCCGAAGAACTCGGAGTCCTGGTCGGTGCCGAGGTAGCGGTGGTGCTGGAGGTGGCGCGCCCGGTAGTGGCTGTACGAGACGAACAGCGGGGTGCCGAGGACCACGCCGACGGCCCGGTGCCGGCTCGACTTCAGGAACGCCGAGTGATGCAGGCACTGGTGCTGGAGCTCCACCATGTGCGTGTACAGCGCGCCGAGGACGACGACGCCCGCCGCGATGCCCCACGCTGCGCCGGTGAGGACGAGGGTGGTGCCGGCGGCGAACAGCACCATGACGACGGCCAGCTTGAGCAGGAAGGTGGCCTGGTCGCGGGGGGTGACACGATCCCGCTGGAACAGCAGCCGCGGTTCCGCGACGGTCTCGGTGCTCATCGGGCCGCCAGTTCGTGCCGCACCAGGCTCGCCGGGCGCAGGTCCGTCCAGTTCGCCTCCACGTGGTCGAGGCAGTGCTGCCGGGTGTCCGGGCCGAAGGTGATGGTCCAGCCCGCCGGCACGGCGCGGTTCTCGGGCCACAGGGAGTGCTGGTTCTCGTCGTTCACGAGAACCAGGAAGGTGCCGTTCTCGTTGTCGAAGGGGTTCGCCATGTCAGGTTCCATTTCGGGAGTCGGGAAGGGGATTTCGGGGTCTGGGGTTCCAGGGTTCTGGGATTCCGCGATTCCGGGCGGCTTTTCCCTCGGAGACTAGTGGCCTCCAATTCCGGGGAGCGGCATGCCGACGGGCAGCTCGGCGGTACTTCTACGGCAGTTTCGTATCCGCCTCGAGCTCAGCGGATGCCCTGGTCGGGGCAGACGGAACGGGCGGTGGGCACGGGAATGAATTCCCGTGCCCACCGCCCGTTGAAGAATGGACCGATTACGCCGAAACGGAATCCTTCGAAACGGAATCCTCGCCGTCGGATTCCGCGGCCGCGGAATCTTCCGGCAGGTCGCGCATGCGCCGCAGCGGCGAGAAGACCACCCACAGGGCGGCGCTCCACGTGCCCAGGACACAGATCCACATGGCGGGCCGCAGGCCGAGCTGGCTGCCGAGCAGACCGCCGGTGAGCGCGCCCAGCGGGATGACGCCGTAACAGATCCACAGGAACGCGGCGTTGACGCGCCCCATCATCTGGGTCGGGGTGATCCGCTGCTGGTAGGAGGTGGCGGCCACGTTGTATAGGACGGCGTTGGCCGAGAAGGCGGCCAGGCCGAGGCCGTACAGCAGGATGCCCCAGGCGCCGGTCGGGGCGAGCGGCATCAGCAGGTAGAGCGGGCCCGGGACGGCCATGGCCATCCAGATCACCCGGGCGGTGCCGATCCGGCGGGAGATCCGGTTGGTGAACGCGCCGATCACCAGGCCGCCCAGGGCGCTGATGCTGAAGACCAAGCCGACCATCCAGGAGGAGGCGCCCAACTCGCGCAGCAGGAACGTGACCTCGATGGAGCTGCTCGCCATCACGAAGAAGTTCGAGGTGGTGGTGCAGGCGAGGATCTTCCGCAGGATGGGCTGCCGGCGGATGAAGGCGATGCCCTCGACGGTCTCGACGCGGAGCGGCAGCTTCTCTTCCTTCTCCTTCTCGTCGGCATCCTTCGGGCGCGGCTGCTCGCGGATCAGCCACAGGGTGAGGGCGCTTATCAGGAAGGCGGTCGCGTTGGTGAAGAAGGTCTTGGTGGCGCCGATCAGGCCGATCAGCAGGCCGCTGAGGGTGGGGCCGACGAGCTCGGCGGCGTCCTGGCTCATCACCAGTTTCGCGTTGCCGTCGACGAGTTGGTCGGGGTCGACGAGGCGGGGCAGCTGCGCCTGGTAGGCGACCTTGAAGAGCACGGTGAGTACGCCGGACAGGCCGACGACCGTGTAGAGGTACCACAGGCGCAGGTCCCAGACCATGGCGACGACGGGAAGCGAGCCCATCAGCACCATCCGGCCGAGGTCGCAGCCGATCATCAGCCGGCGCTGGTCGAACCGGTCGGCGAGGAGGCCGGCGGGCAGCGAGAAGATGAGGTAGGGCAGCCAGGCGAGGAAGGTCAGCAGCGAGACCTGGAAGACGCTCGCGTGCAGGACGCTCGCGGCAAGCAGCGGCACCGCCACGCTCGATATTCGGGAGCCCAGCTCGGCGACGCTCTGGCCGCTCCACAGCAGCAGGAAGTTCCGGCTGCGCCACAGCGGGGCGGGCCCGCCGCCCTTCTCGGGTGCGGACCCGTCGGGGGTCTCGTCCGTCTCCACCGGACGGACCTGTTGTTGTGTCACTGGATCACCTTACGTAGCGGATGGATCGATTCGGGCGGAGCGGAACGGTCACGCGGCGCCCAGCCGCACCCGCAGGTGCTTGAAGCCGCTGATGACGGTGGAGGCGAGGCGCGCCGGGGGCTCGATCAGCTCGGCGGAGCCGACCCGCGCGCAGAGCTCGTCGAGGAAGAGCCGCAGCTCCATCGTGGCGAGGGCGGCGCCCAGGCAGTAGTGCGGGCCGGAGCCCAGCGCCAGGTGGGGGTTGTGGGCGCGGCCGATGTCGAAGGTGTCGGGGGCGTCGAAGACGCGGCCGTCGCGGTTGGCGGAGAAGTGCCAGATCGCGACCTCCTGGCCGGCCTTGATGACCCGGCCGTGGAGCTCGACGTCCCGTTCGGCCCGGCGGAGCACGTGCTTGCTGGGCGAGACGTAGCGCAGCACCTCCTCGACCGCCGGGTCGAGGAGGGAGCGGTCGGCGCGCAGCCGCTGCCACTGGTCGGGGTGGTCGGTGAAGGCGAGGAGCGCACCGACGGCGCCGTGCCGGGTGGTCTCGTTGCCTCCGAGCAGGAGCAGGTCGAAGAAGAGCATCGCATCCTCCTCGGTGAGCTTCCCGGCGTTCTGGGCCTCCACCAGGCGGGTGACGATGTCGTCGCGGGGCGAGGTATGCCGCTGGTCCATCAGGTCCTGGCAGTACAGCAGGAGTTGGGCGTGGGCCAGAGCGGCGCTGGCGCGGGCGCTGGGGGCCTTCTGGAGGTCCTGGTCGGCGGAGCCGAAGGCGGCGGTGGTGAGCTCCAGCAGCAGCGACCAGTCCGCTTGGGGGACGCCGAGCAGGGCGGCGATCGAGGCGACGGGGAGCAGTGCGACGGTGTCGACGAAGTCGACCTCGCCCTTCTCCAGGGCCTCGTCGAGGGAGCCGGTGATCAGCGAGCGGAGGTAGGGCTCCAGTTTGGCGATGGCGCGCGGGGTGAAGGACTTGTTGACCATGCGGCGGAGTTCGCCGTGGCGGGCCCCGTCGGTGTGGGTGAGCATCCGGCCGGAGCCGTCGTCGCCGGTCCAGCGCTGCGGGCCGAGGGTGTTGGTGCCGGTGGAGGCGAAGGTGACGCTGTCCTTCTGGACCGCCATGCAGTCCTCGTAGCGGGTCACAGACCAGAAGCCGGGCTCGGTGCCCTCCGGGTTCCACCACAGCGGCTCGTGGTCGCGCAGGTGTCGGAAGACCCGCTCGTAGCCGGAGGTCGCGTAGAAGGCCGGGTCGGCGAGGTCGACGTGGTCGAGGACGGATCGGGCCGGGTTGAGGACCGACATGGGGGTCTCCTGAGGGGGCGGCCCGCGGGAGGGGCGGCGGGCGGGAGCGGCAAGGTGGGTTGGGTGGTGGGGACGCCCCCGGTCAGCCGGCCATCATCTTCTGGATCTCGGTCATCAGGAGGGTGAGGGCCTCGCGCTCGGGCAGGGTGGTGTCCGGGTGCCACAGGTCGGCCAGCAGGCAGGTGCGGGTGCGGTCCCCGTCGTTCCACGCCTCGTGCTCGAAGGAGTAGTCGAAGAGCAGGGTCCGGCCCTCCTCCCAGCGGCGGGTCTCCTCGGCGACCCGGATCCCGGCGCCCTCGGGGATGTCGATGGCGAGGTGGAGGTTGATGCTGAAGTTCCACAGGTCGCAGTGCGGCTTGATGGCCGCGCCGGGCAGCAGCGTCGAGAAGTGTGACTCCAGGAGCGGGCAGATCACGCCGGTGTCGACGGCGTGCTCCGCGAGGACGCGGTAGGCGGTCGGCGCGACCGGCTCGGACTCCTCGACGAGGGCGCCGTCCCGGTAGAGGTAGAGGGCCTGCCAGTTCCGCTGCCGTACGAGGTAGTGCTCGTAGTCCGAGAAGCTCGCGCGGCGCTCCTCCCACGCCTGCCCCTGCTCGGCCTTGATGCGCGGGTGGTTCTCCTCCAGGGCCCGGACCAGCGGGAGCAGTTCGGGGTAGGCGTACGGGTCGTGCCACGGGGTCTGGGGGATGCCGGGCAGCACCCACTTCGCGGCCTGCTGGAGGGGGTGGCGCTGCTCGCTGCGGCGGCGGGGCTCCAGCATCTCCTCGACCCGGGCGAGGGCGTCGCGGCCGTGCTCGGCCTTGATCCGGTCGAAATGGTCGTCGATCTCGGGGGTCATCGTGCGTCTCCTGTCACGTGCGAGGGGGTCGGGGCGGCGGCGCGCTCCCAGGCGTCGGGGTCCATGTCCCGTTCCGCGAAGGCCCGGTCGAGCAGCGCGTTCATCTCGTCGACGGTCGGGCACTCGAAGACCATGCAGACGCCCATGTCCAGCCCGAAGGCGGCGTTGATGCGCCGGATCAGCGGGATGGCGAGCAGAGAGTGGCCGCCAAGGGCGAAGAAGTCGTCGTCGAGGCCGATCCCTGGAGCGCCGAGGACCTCCTCGTAGAGCGAGCAGAGGAAGCGTTCGCGGCGGGTGGCCGGGGGGCGGCCGCCGGCGCGGGCCCCGAAGACGGGGGCGGGCAGCGCCTTGCGGTCCAGCTTCCCGCTGGCGTTGAGCGGGAACGCGTCCAGGGCGATCAGGGTGCGGGGGATCATGGATTCGGGCAGCGTGCGGGCGAGTTCGGCGCGGATCGCGTCGGGGTCGGTGCCGCCGAGGTGGTAGCCGACCAGCACGTTCCCGTCCGGGCCCGCGGCGGCGGTGACGACCGCCCCGAGGACGCCGGGGACAGAGCGCAGGGCGTGCTCGATCTCGCCGAGTTCGACGCGCCGGCCGCGGATCTTCACCTGGTGGTCGAGGCGGCCCAGGTACTCGAGCCGGCCGTCCCGGCGGTGCCGGACGAGGTCGCCGGTGCGGTACATCCGGGCGCCGGGCTCGGCGGCCCAGGGGTCGGCGACGAACGTGGTGGCGGTGCGGGCCGGGTCGCCGAGGTAGCCGGCGCCGACGACGATCCCGCCGATCCACAGCTCGCCGGCGATGCCGGTGGGCGTCCATTCCAGGTCGTCACCGAGGACGTAGAGGCGGGCGCCGGGGGCGGGGGTGCCGATCGGGGTGCGGGCGTCGGTGGGCAGGGTGTCGGTGGTGATCGTGGTACGGGCCACGATGTCGGAGCACTCGGTGGGCCCGTAGCAGTTGACGAGGGGGATCCGCGGGTAGCGGGCGGCCCAGCGGCGGCACAGGTCGGCGGGGAGGGCCTCGCCGACGGTGGCGATCCGGCGCAGGGCGAGCTCGGGGGCGGCGGCGACGCCGGTGTCCCATTCGTCGAGGGCGGTCTGCAGGACGCTCGGCACCACCTGCATCACCTCGACGCGGTCGGCGCCGGCCAGCTCGAAGAGGGCGCAGGGGTCGCGGACCCAGTCCTCGGCGACGGCGCGGACGGTGCCGCCGGAGACCAGCGGGGCGAACATCTGCCACAGGGAGATGTCGAAGGTGAGCGGGGCGCTGTGGGCCACGAGGGTGCCGACGCCGATCCCGGTCGCCTCGGCCTGGTTGCGGCAGTTGATGAGCAGGCCGCGGTGGTACACGACGGCGCCCTTGGGGCGGCCGGTGGAGCCGGAGGTGAACAGTACGTAGGCGGGGTCGTCGGGGCCGGTGCGGACGGGCAGCGGGGTCCGGTCGGTGGTCTCGGCGGCGGTCCCGGCGGTGGTCTCGGGGGTGGTCCCGTGGGCGGCGGGGACGACCAAGACCTCCGGCGGGTCCGCGTGGTCGGCGGCGAGGGCGCGGGCGGCCTCCTCGTGGGCCGCGTCGGCCAGCAGGAAGCGGACCCCGGCGTCGGCGAGCACGTTCCGGTTGCGTTCGTGCGGGGCGGCCGGGTCGAGCGGCAGGTATACGGCGCCGAGGCCGGTGATGCCGAGGATCCCGGAGATCACGGCGGCGCCACGGGCAGCGAGCACGGCGACGACACATCCGCGGTCGGCGCCGGCGGCGGCGAGGGCGCGGCTGGCAGCGTCGGCGCGGGCCACCAGGCCGGCGTAGTCGGTGGCGCCGTCCACGTCGTCGACGACGGCGGGGGCGTCGGGGCGGGTCAGGGCGTGGGCGCGGACGGCCTCGATCACCGTGGGGTACGGGGTCGGCTCGGGGTCGGTGAAGCAGGCCAGGAGAGCGTTCCGTTCCTCGTCGGTGGCGAGCGGGATCCGGGCGACGGGGATCTCCGGGTGCTCGACGGCTGTGGTCAGCAGCCGCAGCAGCCAGTCCCGCAGCCGTTCGGCGGTCTCGCTGTCGAAGAGGTCGGTGGCGTGGCTGAGGTGGGCGGTGAGGGTGCCGCCGCGTTCGGGGGCGGCGGTCTCCACGAAGTCCCAGGCCAGGTCGAAGCGGGCGGTGTCGGTGCCGACGGGCAGGAGGGTAGTGGTGAGCCCGGCCATGGGGACCTCGGCCTCGGTCTCCTCGCCGTTGTGCAGCTTGACCATGACCTGGAAGAGCGGGTGCCGGGAGCGGACCCGGTGCGGGTTGAGGGCCTCGACGAGCCGCTCGAAGGGCAGGTCCTGGTGGTCGTAGGCGGCCAGGCTGGTCACGCGGACGCGTTCGACGAGTTCGAGGAAGGTGGGGGCGCCGGAGAGGTCGGCGCGCAGCACCAGGGTGTTGACGAACATGCCGACGAGGTCGTCGAGGGCCTCGTCGGTGCGGCCGGCGACGGCGGTGCCGAGCGGGATGTCGGTGCCGGCGCCGGTGCGGGAGAGCACGGCGGCGACGGCTGCCTGGAGGACCATGAAGAGGGAGGCGCCGGTGCGGCGGGCGATCTCGGAGAGGCCCGCGTGCAGCTCGGCGGGGATGGTGAAGTCGAGGACGCCGCCGCCGTGTCCGGGGACGGCCGGGCGGACCCGGTCGCAGGGCAGGGCCAGTTCGTCGGGGAGTCCGACGAGGGTCTCGCGCCAGTGGGCGAGCTGCTGGCTCGCGCGGGAGTCGGGGTCGTCCTCGGAGCCGAGCAGGTCCCGCTGCCAGAGCGCGTAGTCGGCGTACTGGACGGGCAGCGGTTCCCAGCCGGGGGCGCGGCCGGCGTGGCGGGCGTCGTAGGCGGCGCCGAGGTCCCGCAGCAGCGGGGTCATCGACCAGCCGTCGCAGACGACGTGGTGCATGACCAGGGCGAGCAGGTGCCGGTCGGCGGCCTCCCGGACGAGGAAGGCGCGCAGCGGTACGTCGGTGTCGAGGTCGAAGGGCCGCTCGAACTCGGCCCGCAGCTCTTCGGCGGGCAGCGGGCGGAGCGCGATGCCGGATCCGGCGGTGGTGAGGATCCGCTGGTGGGGGATGCCGTCGGTCTCGCCGAGTACGGTGCGCAGGCTCTCGTGCCGCTCCACGAGGTCGTGAAGGGCGGCGGCGAGAGCGGCTTCGTCGAGGGCGCCGTCCAGCCGGATCAGGACCTGCACGTTGTAGGAGGCGTTGGGGCCCTCCAGCCGGTTGAGGAACCAGAGCCGCTGTTGGGCGAAGGAGACGGGGCAGGTTTCCGCCGTCTCGGCCTGGGTCGGGGTGTCCGCCGTCTCCGTCTGGGTCGGGATCGCGGTGGTGGTCGTGGTGGCGGCCTCGGCGGGGATCGCGGTGGTGGTCGTGGTGGGGGTCCCAGTGGGGATCCCGGCGGCGGCCTCGGCGGGGATCGCGGTCGCGGTCGTGGTGGTCATCGGCGGGTTCACCCCTGGGGCCGGCGGCGGCCGAGTCGGGGGCGGGCGGGGGCGGCCGCGGGCACGTCACGGTCGAGGGCGGCCAGCAGCCCGGCGACGGTCGGCGCCTCGAAGACCAGGCGGATCGGCACGTCGAGGCCGAGGGCGGAGCGGAGCCGGACGACGAGCCGGGTGGCCATCAGGGAGTGGCCGCCGAAGGCGAAGAAGTCGTCGTCAAGGGAGACCTCGGGGACGCCGAGGAGTTCGGCGAAGAGGGCGGCGACGGTCCTCTCGCGGTCGGTGGCCGGGGGGCGGCCGGTGGAGAGGGCGGTGAGGTCGGGCACCGGCAGGCCCCGCCGGTCGAGTTTGCCGTTGGGGGTCAGCGGCAGGGCGTCGAGGGTGACGAACGCGGCGGGCACCATGTACTCGGGCAGGGTGCGGGCGAGTTCCGCCCGGAGGGCCGGGTGGTGGGCGGAGCCATCGGCGGTGGGGACCACGTAGCCCACCAGCCGCTTGTCGCCCGGGGTGTCCTCGCGGACGATCACGGCGGCGGCGCGCACACCGGGCAGGGCCCGCAGGGCGTGCTCGATCTCGCCGGGTTCGATCCGGTGGCCGCGTACCTTGACCTGGTGGTCGCGGCGGCCGAGGTACTCGAGTTGGCCGTCGCGGCGGCGCCGGACGAGGTCGCCGGTGCGGTACATCCGGGCGCCGGGCTCCTCCGCCCACGGGTCGGCGACGAACGTGGCGGCGGTGCGACGGGGGTCGCCAAGGTAGCCGCCGCCGACGACGACGCCGCCGATCCACAGCTCGCCGGGGATGCCGGTGGGCGTCAAGGCGAGCCGGTCGTCGAGGACGAGGAGGCGGCTGCCGCGGACGGGCCGGCCGATGGGGGTGCGGGAACCGGCGGGCAGGCTGTCGGCGGTGATCACGGCTTGGGTGACGTCGTCCGAGCACTCGGTGGGCCCGTAGCAGTTGACCAGCGGGATCGCCGGGTGGCGGGCGGCCCAGCGGCGGCACAGGTCGGCCGGGAGGGCCTCCCCGGTCACGGCCAGGCAGCGCAGCGCGAGGGCGGGGGTCTCGCCGGTGTGGTCCCACTCGTCGAGGGCCGCGTGCAGCAGGCTGGGAACGACCTGGGTGACGTCGACGCGCTCGTCGGCGACGAGCCGAAACAGGGCCCGGGGGTCGCGGACGGTCTCGTCGGGCAGGGCGCGGACGGTGCCGCCGAAGATCAGCGGGACGAACATCTGCCAGACGGAGATGTCGAAGGTGAGGGGGGCGGTGGAGGTGACGGTCAGCGGGCCGTCGATGCCCATGGCCTCGGCCTCGGAGAGCAGGTTGTTGACCATGCCCCGGCGGTGTACGAGGGCGCCCTTGGGCTTTCCGGTGGAGCCGGAGGTGAAGATGACGTAGGCGGGGTCGTTGGGTCCGCCGGCGACGGAGGCGAGGTCGTCCGGGGCGTCGGCCTCCTCGCGGATGACGAGGACGCGGATCGGCCGGTCGGCGGCCTCGGCCAGGGCGCGGGCGGTGTCGGCGTGGGCCGCGTCGGCCAGCAGGTGCCGGCAGTCGGCGTCGTCGAGCAGGGCGAGGGTGCGGGCCGCCGGGGCCTTGGGGTCGAGCGGCAGGTAGACGCCGCCGGCGGCGGTGATGCCGAGGAAGCCGGCGATGACGGGGGCGCCGCGGTGGGCCAGGACGGGCACGATGGTGCCGCCGGTGACGCCGACGTCGGCGAGGGTGCGGGTGAGCCGGCTCGCGCGGCCGACGAGGGTCCGGTAGTCGGTGCGGCCGGTGGTGTCGACGACGGCGACGGCGTCCGGGCGGGCGGCGGCGTGCGCGCGGACCCGTTCGACGATGCCGTGCTCCAGGTCAGGGTGCGGGGGCCGGAAGTCGGAGAGGAGGGCCCGTCGTTCGGCGTCGTCCACGAGGGGGATGTCGGAGAGCGGGCGGGCGGGGTCGGCGACGACGGCGGCGAGCAGCCGGACCAGGCGGGTTGCGAGGTCCTCGGCGGTCTCCCGGTCGAAGAGGTCGGTGGCGTGGCTCAGGTGGAGGGTGAGGGAGGCGGGGCGGCCGTCGGCGCCGCTCGTCTCCACGAAGTCCCAGGCCAGGTCGGATTTGGCGGTGGGGGTCTGGAGGACGTCGACGGCGGCGGTGAGGCCGGTCAGGCGCAGTGGGGACTCGTGGCCGTCGTGGAGTTCGACGGCGACCTGGAAGAGGGGGTGCCGGGCCCGGGAGCGTACGGGGTTGAGCTCCTCGACGATCCGGTCGAAGGGCAGTTCCTGGTGGGCGAGGGCGCCGAAGCCGACGTCGGTGACCCGCTGGACCAGGTCGAGGAAGGACGGGTTGCCGGAGAGGTCGGCACGCAGCACCTGGGTGTTGACGAACATGCCGACGAGGTCGTCGAGGGCCTCGTCGGTGCGGCCGGCGACGGCGGTGCCGAGCGGGATGTCGGTGCCCGCGCCGAGTCGGGAGAGCAGGGCGGCGACGGCGGCCTGGGCGACGGTGAAGAGGGTGCCGCGGCTCTGCCGGGCTATGGCCCGCAGTCCGGTGTGGAGTTCGGGGGCGATGGTCCGGGTGACGACGGCGCCGCGGCCGCTCGCCACCGGGGGCCGGACCCGGTCGGTGGGCAGCTCCAGCTCCTCGGGGGCGCCGGCGAGGGCCTCGCGCCAGTACCCGAGTTGGCCGGCGAGCAGGCCGTTCGGGTCGTCGCCGTCGGCGAGGAGGTCGCGCTGCCAGAGGGTGTAGTCGGAGTAGCGGACGGGCAGCGGCTCCCAGTCGGGGGCGTACCCGGCGTGGCGGGCGTCGTAGGCGGCGGCGAGGTCCCGCAGCAGTGGGGCGAAGGACCAGCCGTCGCACACGATGTGGTGCATGACGAGGGCCAGGACGTGGGCGTCCGGCCCGGTGCGCACCAGGAAGGCGCGCACCGGGAGGTCCCCGTCGAGGTCGAAGGGCTGCTCGGCGAGTTCCCGCAGCAGGGCCTCGGCCCGCTCCGGGTCGGTTTCGAGGTGCTTGAGCACGAAGCCGCTGCCGCGGACGGACAGCACCCGCTGGACGGGCTCGCCGTCGCGCTCGCCGAGGACGGTGCGCAGCGGCTCGTGCCGCTCCCGTACGTCGGCGAGGGCCGCCTCCAGGGCGGGGGCGTCCAGGGGCCCGTCCAGTCGGACCAGCACCGGCACGTTGTACGCGGCGCTCGTGGGGTCCAGCCGGTTGAGGAACCACAGCCCGCGCTGGGCGTACGACACCGGGAATTCGCTCGTGCTCTCGCTCACCACTACCACTCGACTCTCTTCGGGGATCAACCGGCGATCGGCCGGATCGGACGGGACCGGCCATCGCGCGGGACGTTCAGGACGACCGGCGGACCAGTCGGGGACGGGCGGCGGCGTCGGCCGGGCCCTGCTCCTGGAGGCTCGCGACGACGCCGGCCACGGTCGGGTCGCCGAACAGCTTCAGCAGGTTGACCTCGACGCCGAGGACCGTCCGGATCCGGTTGACCAGGCGGGTGGCGAGCAGGGAGTGGCCGCCGAGTTCGAAGAAGTTGTCGTCGAGCGAGACCGTGTCGATCTTGAGGGTCTCGGCGAAGAGTTCCGCGATCTCGCGTTCCCGCTTCGTGCGCGGGGCGCGGCCGGTGGAGACGGAGCCGTAGTCGGGGACGGGCAGGGCGCGCCGGTCCAGCTTGGCGTTGCGGGTCAGCGGCAGGTTCTCCATGGGGACGAACGCGGCCGGGGCCATGTAATCGGGCAGGACCGCGCCGAGGGCGGTCCGCAGGGCGGTGACGTCGAGGCCGGCACCCTTGGCGGGGACGACGTAGGCGACGAGGCGCTTGTCGCCGGGGGTGTCCTCGCGGACGATCACGGCCGCGTCGGCGATCTCCTCGCGGGCCCGGATCACGGTCTGGATCTCGGCGGGCTCGATCCGGAAGCCGCGCAGTTTGACCTGGTCGTCGGAGCGGCCGGAGAAGATCAGGAAGCCCTCGGGCGTCCAGCGGGCCAGGTCGCCGCTGCGGTACATGAGTTCGCCGGGGGCGCCGAAGGGGCTGGCGACGAACCGGGAGGCGGTGGTGCCGGGGCGGCCGATGTAGCCGCGGCCCAGGTTGGCGCCGGCCAGGTACAGCTCGCCGAGGACGCCGGGCGGGACGGGGTTGAGGTGCTCGTCGAGGACGTGGACGCGGGTGTTGTGGACGGGCCGGCCGATGGTGGAGGTGTCGTGCTCGGGCAGGGCGCAGCCGGACGCCTCGACGCAGAACTCGCTGGGGCCGTAGTAGTTGAAGACCCGGGTGCTGGGCGCGCGGCGCAGCTCCTGCCAGAGCGGCTCCGGTACGGCCTCGCCGCCGAGCATCAGGGTGGTCGGGACGTGCTCGCCGGTCAGCAGCCCCTCGGCGAGGAGTTGCTGGGCGTAGCTGGGGGTGACGTCGAGCTGGTCGACGCGGTGCCGGCGCAGGTAGGCCACCATGTGGGCCGGGTCGCGGCGGGTGTGCTCGTCGAGCAGGTGCAGCTCGTGGCCGGCGATCATCGCCAGCACGCCCTCCCACGAGGTGTCGAAGGCGAGGGAGGCGGAGAGGGCGACCCGGCGGCGGTCCGCGTCGCCGGTGGGGGAGGGGAAGGTGACGCCGGTGTGGAAGGTCCACAGGTTGGTCAGCGCCCGGTGCAGGACGGTGACGCCCTTGGGGCGGCCGGTGGAGCCCGAGGTGTAGATGACGTAGGCGGCGTGGTCGAGGAGGAGCGGGACGGCCCGGTCGGTGTCGGTCGGGTCGTGGTCCGGGACCCCGGCCGGGTCGAGGTCGGTGACGAGGGCGGGGAGGCCGGCGGGGCTGCTGAGCCGGGTGACGGTCTCGTAGGTGGTGACGAGGACGGCGGGGCGGGCGTCGGCGAGGATGCCGGTGATCCGCTCGGCGGGGTTCTGCGGGTCGATGGGGGTGTAGACGCCGCCGGCCTTGCCGACCGCGAGCCAGGCCACGACGGCGTCGGCGGTGCGGGGCAAGGCGACGGCCACCAGCCGGTCGGCGCGGACGCCGAGCGCGATCAGGTGGTGGGCGAGCCGGTTGACCCGGGTGTTGAGCTCGGCGAAGGTCAGGCTCGTCGCACCGGCCACCAGGGCGGTCGCGTCGGGGGTGGCGGCGGCCCGCTCCTCGAAGAGGGTGGTGACGGTCTTCTCGGGGAGCTCGTGCCCGGTCTCGGTCCAGGCGGTCAGCAGCTCGCGCTCGCGCGGGGCGAGGACGTCGATGTCGGCGAGCGGCCGGTCGGGGGCCGCGACGACCGCGTCGAGGAACCGGATGAAGCGCTCCACCAGAGAGGCGGCGGTGGCCTCGTCGAAGAGTTCGGTGGCGTACTCGAGGGAGCCCGCGAAGCCGGCCGGGGTGCCGTCGGCGGAGGTCCGCTCCCACAGCGAGAACGACAGGTCGAACTTGGCGACGGCCGTCTTCAGCAGCTCGACGCGGGTCTCCACGCCGGGCAGGTCCAGGGTCAGCTCGCCGGCGTGCAGGTCGAGCCCGATCTGGAAGAGGGGGTGCTTGGCCCGGGAGCGGACCGGGTTGAGCTCCTCGACGATCCGCTCGAAGGGGACGTCCTGGTGGGTGAAGGCGTCCAGGCCGGTCTCGCGGACCCGGCGGACCAGCTCGGTGAAGTCGGGGTCGCCGCTCAGGTCGGTGCGCAGCACCTGGGTGTTGACGAAGAAGCCGACGAGGTCGTCGAGGGCCTTGTCGGTGCGGCCGGCGATCGGGGTGCCGATCGGGATGTCGGTGCCGGCGCCGAGCCGGGACAGCAGGCCCGCGACCGCCGCCTGCACCACCATGAACGGGGTGCTCCCGGTGGCGCGGGCGATCTCCAGCAGACCCGCGTGGGTGCCGGCCGGCACGTCGAAGGCGATCTCCTTGCCCTGGTAGTCGGCGACGGCCGGGCGGACCCGGTCGTACGGCAGGTCGAGCTCCTCGGGGAGGTCGGCGAGGGCCTCGCGCCAGTGCGCCAGCTGCGCGTTGAGGAGGCTCGCCGGGTCGCTCTCGGAGCCGAGCAGGTCGCGCTGCCACAGGGTGTAGTCGGTGTACTGGACGGGCAGCGGCTCCCAGTCGGGGGCGCGGTCGGCGGCGCGGGCCGCATAGGCGGCGCCGAGGTCCCGCAGCAGCGGGGTCATCGACCAGCCGTCACACACGACGTGGTGCATGACGAGGGCGAGGACGTGCTCGTCGGGGGCGACGGCGAACAGCCGGGCCCGGACCGGGAGGTCGCCGTCGAGGTCGAAGGGCTCCTCGACGGTCTCGCGGATCTGCTTGTCGAGCCGCCCCTCGTCGGAGGGGACGAGCTCCAGTTCCAGACCGGTCTCGGCGGCGGCCAGGACCCGCTGGTGGGGCTCGCCGTCGGTCTCGCCGAAGACGGTCCGCAGCGACTCGTGGCGCTCGACGACGTCAAAGACGGCCGCCCTCAGCGCGTCGGTGTCGAGGGGACCGGTCATCCGCGCGACGACCGGCACGTTGTAGGTGGGGCTCGGGCCCTCCAGCCGGTTGAAGAACCACAGGCGCTGCTGCGCGAATGACAACGGGAACACGTTCACCACTCCAGACAAGGGGATTCGACTTTGCGCCGGCGCCCGACGCTATGCGCGCGGGCGGAGGCCCCTTCGGCACTCGAAGCGGCAACAAGGCGGCAGTTGGGGCGGGGCTCAGGAGGCGGTCTCGGCCTCGGGGCGCAGCCAGTAGTGGCCGTCCGCCCGGTCGAGGACGTCCAGCTCGATGAGGTAGCGGCGGATGGCCACGTGGTCGGTGCCGGATCCCTCGCTCCAGGCGCGCAGGATGTCGTTGACGGCCCGCTCGGGGTAGCGCTCGCCGGGCCGGAAGGACCGGTGGGCCAGGTGGGCCAGGACCGTGCGGCGGCGGACGAGCTGGGAGGGGATGCCGAGCAGGCGGTCGCCGTCGACGAAGGTCCGCAGCAGGGACTCCGTGCGCTCGTCGCCGGTGCCGTGGTCGGTGACGGTCCGTTCGGCGCCGGCGGCGGAGCGCAGGACCTCCTTGAACCGGCCGGTGGCAGCCCTGAGTTCGCCGCCGTCGTCGACGACGAGGCCGCCGCCGGTGAGTTTGCGCAGGGCGAGGGCCACGTCCTTGGCCTTCGCGCCGGTGGCGGACGCGATCTCAGGCGGCGTTGCCGCGCCCAGCACGATCGCCGAGAAGACCCGCAACCTGGTCTCGTCCGCGAGCAGTCCTGCCAAAGCCTGTGCCGTCACTGTGCCGTTCCTCGGTTCGCTCGGTGTGGTGGATGTGGTCGATGGGTTCGATGTGGGGCGTACGCGCCCGTAGGGAGGCCCGCACGATGTGGAGCACCCCGAAGACGACGAGGTGCGCGGAGGGCAGCCGGCGGATCAGGCCGCGCCGCAGGAAGCAGTCGACGGCGCTCGCCACCTCGGCCCGCCCGGTTCCGGCGGCGGTGACGACCTGCTCCATCGTCCAGGGGGCGTCCCAGTCGGCTAGTCGGCACAGCAGGGCGCGGCGGGCCGGGGAGAGATCCTCCAGGGCGTCGTCGAGGGCCTCGGTGACCCAGTCGGCGCCGGGGCCGGCGTCGGCGGGCCCGGCGGCCACGTGGGGTTCGACGCGGGCCAGCCGCGTGATCTCCGCCGGGGAGCACAGCGGCAGCCAGGAGGCGGCGGCCTCCAAGGCGCGGGGCAGGCCGTCGAGGCGGGCGCACAGCTCCAGCAGGGGGCCGACGTTGCCCGCGTCGAGCCGGAAGTCCGGTTGCAGGTCGGTGATCCGGTCGACGAGGACGCGCAGCGCCGGGTCGGCGAGGGCGCCGCGCAGGTCGTCGACGGCGGTCAGGGCCGGGGTGGGCAGCGGGCGCAGGGCGATCCGGAAGTCGGCGGGCTGCGGCCCGGGCACCCGCGAGGTCTCCAGGACCCGCAGGTTGCGGCAGCCGGCCAGGAGGGCCTCCAGGGTGTCGCGGGCGACCTCGGCCCGGTCGTTGCCGTCGACGACGAGCAGGACGGGCCGGTCGCCGATGAGGCGGGCGGCCTCGCCGGTCGCGGCCCCGTTGCGGGTGAGCAGGCCCTCCAGCCAGACCACCGGGGGGACGGTCAGGTCGTCGGGGACCCGGCGGTCGACGGGGTCGACCAGTCGGCGCACGGAGAGCCAGAGGGTGGGCAGGCCGCCGGCGCCGGTGGGGCCGGGCCGCTCGGGAGCGCCCAGGGCGTGGGCGACGGCCAAGGCCAGCCGCGTCTTGCCGACGCCGGCGAGGCCGCCGATGCCGACGTACCGGCCGTCGGGTCCGGTCAACCGGTCGAGCAGCAGCTCCAGTTCGGCGTCCCGGCCGTGGGGGCGGCGGACGGCGAGGGCCGGCAGCGCGGGCAGGTCGAGGAAGGCGGTGTCGTCCGCCTCCAGCCCGGCCGCCAGTTGCAGGGCGGCGCGCTGGGCGCCGCCCAGGCGCAGGGCGTCCACGAGGAGCCGGACGGTCTCCCGGCGGGGGTTGCGCGCCTGCCCCAGTTCGAGGTTCCGGATGGCCCGCACACTGACCGTGGAGAATCCGGAGAGTTCGGTCTGGGTGAGTCGGGCGCGTCTGCGGTACTGCTGCAGGAGCTCTCCGAAGCGCGTGGTGTCGCTGGTCGTCACGGTGCCGTTTCCTCTCTGTCGTCTACGTCGTCGGCGGTGGCGAACGCGGTGAGCGCGCGGGTGAGCAGCCACACGTCGGTGGTCCCGCACAGGGCGCGCGCGGCGTGTGGCGAGAGCCCGGCGATCCCCACGTCGAGGACGGGGACGCCGAGGCGGTCCGCGATCGCCGCGCTGCTCCCCAGGGCGCAGCGCGCGGCGCCGGTCGGCGCGGTCCGCTGCCAGGGCACGCCGGCCCGTTCGCAGGCCGCGAGGAAGCCGGTCGAGGTGACGGCGGGTCCGCCGCCCGGCAGCGGTCGGTCGTCGCCGTGGTCGGGCTCGTCCGGATGGGCGGCCGCCGTCAGGTCGAGGGCGACGGCCAGCGCCCCGGTCGGGGCGCGACCGGTGGCCCGGTGGAGGGTCCGGCCGAGCGGCGGGACGCCCGCGGGCCCGTGCGCGACCAGGACCGGCACGACCGGCCCGGCGGGGTCCGGGCCGTACCGGGCCGCCTCCGCCAGCGCGGTCAACGCGGCGTGCAGGGCGACCAGGTTGTCCAGCCGGGGACCCACGAGGAACTCGCGGTCGGCGCCGAGCCGGACGGGCGGCTGCACGTCGTGGAGCGTCAGCTCCCAGTCGCGCACCTCGTAGAAGTCCACGTCGGCGTCGGCCGTGATCCGGGAGAGCAGCCCGTCGGGTTGGGCACCCCCCAGCCCCCACAGGGGGTCCCCGGCCCCCCGGTGCGGCAGCCGGACCAGCGGCTCGTCGGAGCCGACCAGCCGGCTGCTGCCGTCGATCAGGGTGATCCGGCCGGAGATCCCGAGGTCGCGGTCGGTCCAGCCGGCGATCGGGACGGGGCCGTGGGGTGCGACGCGGATCCGGCGCCAGCCGGCGCTCGCGCCGTCCGGTTCGGGTCGGACCCGCAGGCCCGCCGCGTCGGTGTGCGCGGTCAGGATCCGCAGGGGCGTCCCCGGCGGAGTGCCCGGCGCGGTGTACCAGGCGATGAGGGTGTCGGCCCCGGAGAGGTACCGCCCCCCGGCGGCCTCCCCCGGGAACTCCTGCTCGTGGACTGCCCGGAAGCCGGACCGCTCCAGTCGGCGGACCCCCTCGGCGACCGTGTGCCACGGCGACGGACAGTCCTGGATGAATGTGATCAGGTCATCCACGTGATCGCCGCGGGATCCGGTCACCGGCCGCGCCGCGCGGACCGGCGCAGTGATCACGGCTGGGTCAGGCGAGGCGTGGGGGAACCCCATGCGGAGTCGGCGAGAACGTGTCCGACCTGCATGGATTCGTCATTCTGGAGGGCTGGTACGGCAATGGCGGCCAGGCTCAGAACGGCGACGGCGGTGACGAAACGGATGACTCGGGTGCGCATCTTCCCTCTTCCCCTCAAGCGCGAACGGCGGTTTTCCGCCTGCACGCAGATCCTTCCCGAGCGGAAGACGGCGCCCCAGAGGTGGAGAAGCCCGCAAATGTAACCTGCATATTTGTGAACCTCGACCAATCCCCTCAGTATTCGCACAAATGCGACATATCTCGGGCCGGCGCACCCTGTGCGGACGCGCTCGCGCAGTACCGACGGGCGCTCGGCACGGGGACCTTGGCCGCTTCCGAGGTGTCGCCGTGTCTGTGGGAGCTGCACCTCGTCGCCGAATTGCCAGATTTTCCGGAATTGGTGCGTTTGATTCCGCCGGAGATCGCCGCACACGCCGTGCTGCGGCCCTTGGAGGACGCCTTTCTGGCGCGCGGCCAGGAGATCGATTCCACGAAGGCGGTGTTCTCCGCGTTCACCGAGGTGTGGGCGCGGGCCCGCCGGGACGAGGAATCCCCGCTCACCTATCTCGACGGGGGCGAGCTGATCAGCCGGGCCCTGCGGATGGCCGTCGACGCGTGCGAGACCGAGCTGCTCACCGCGCAGCCGGGCGGGAGCCGGGCGCCGCACCTCCTCCAGGAGGCCCTGGAGCGGGACCTGCGGCTGCTCGGCCGGGGGGTGCGGCAGCGCACGATCTACCAGCACACCGTCCGGTCGCACCAGCCGACGATGTCGTACATCGAGCAGATCGGGAACGCGGGCGCCGAGGTCCGCACCCTCACCGAGGTCTTCGACCGCATGATCATCTGCGATCGGAAGGTCGCCTTCATCCCCGTCACGGTGCCCCGGGCCTCCTCTGCCCTCCAGGTCCGCGACCCCGGCCTGGTCCGCTTCCTGGCGCAGTTCTTCGACAACGCCTGGGACCGCTCGACCCCCATCGTGGACGGCGGCTCACCGCTCCGCTCCCCCACCGTCACCTCCGACATCCAGCGGGCCATCCTGCGGGCCGTCGTCGGCGGGGAGACCGACGACTCCATCGCCCGCCGGCTGGGCATGAGCCGGCGCAGCGTCGCCGAGCATGTCCGCCGGATCTCGGTACAGCTGGGCAGCAACAGCCGGGCCCAACTCGGCTATCTCCTGGCCACCTCCGGACTCCTGGAGGACCCGGAGGAGGAGACCACGGCCGTCCTCTGAGCGGACCTGCTCCGGGTTCCGGCCGGGCCGGCGGTCGCGGACCCGCTCTGGGTCCCGGCCGGGTCGGCGGTCGTCGTGCGGGCGACCGCCGCCGCGAAACCGGCGGGCACCGCCACATCCGCCACCGACCACCTGGCCGGCGCAGCCGGCACCGGCCCCGTCCCCAGGTAGTCCAGCGCCGGGTCCCGCGCCAGCCCCACACCGAGTCCCTTCAGGTACGCCTCCTTGCGGACCCACAGCCGGGCGAAGGACGCGGCCCGCTCTGCCTCGGGCCCGGCCGTCTCCCGGGGGTGCAGCCGCCCCGCAAGCTCGGCCACCACCGCCGGTTCGGGCACGGCCTCCACGTCCACGCCGACCGGCGCCGCCCCGAAGGCCAGCAGCGCCAGGTCACCGCTGTGCGACAACGAGAACCACAGGCCCGAGTCGGGCGCGACCGGCCGCCCGTCCGAGCCGCCGCAGACGGCGCACGGCTCCCGCTCCAGCCGCACGGCGGCGGGCGCCACCCCCTGCCGGGCACCGAGCAGCAGTCGCAGCGCCACATGCGCCGTCACCCAGCAGCGACGGTCCTCCTCCCGCCGGAAGGCGGCGGCCCGCCGCTGCTCCCCTGCGTCCAGTACGGTCCGGGCCAGCCGCAGCGCGGCCGCACCCAGCTGCCGGGCGTCCACCAGCCAGAGCGAGCCCGGGCCGGCGGGCTCGGCGCGGACGGGGTCCGCGCCGAGCGCCGGCCGACCGGGCACGAGCGGCGTCACACCGCTCATCCGCACACCGCTCATCCGTCGGTCCCCACCGGTCCCGCCGCCGAGCGGGCCACGGGCCGGGGCCGCAGCGCCGGACGGGCCCGCCCACCGGCCGGCGCGCTGTCCAGGTGCGCGACCAGACCGGCGACCGTGGGCCGCTCGAACAGGGCACGCAGGCCCAGCTCCACGCCGAGCGCGGCGCGGACGCCGCTGATCAGCCGGGTGGCGAGCAGCGAGTGCCCGCCCAGCTCGAAGAAGTTGTTGTCGACCGAGACCGACGCCACCCCCAGCACCTCGCCGAAGAGCTCGCACAGAGCCTTCTCCCGGGGGGTGCGCGGGGCCCGGCCGGTGCCGGCGAGGGCGGCGAAGTCGGGGGCGGGCAGGG
>NZ_JAEVFI010000026.1 GCF_019303495.1 Streptomyces sp. JJ66
TGTGAGGTTCGGGGAGGAGGTCATCGAGATGTTCGGGTTTCCCCACCACTGGTGCTGACTCGTCTTTGTCCTGGTCAGTCGACGTTTCGGATGGTTGATCTTGGTGGTGTTTTCCCGAATCAGTGGTGGTGTGATCCCGAATCGGCCGGTGCAGTGTTCGTCGAACCTCCTTTGAAGTGGGCTCTGTAGCGCATCAAGGGGTCGGGCCGAGGTGAAACGGTTCGGTGTCACCCGCCCAGGTGATCGACGCGGACACTTGTCGAGGGTGTCGGCTCTAGCGTCATGTCCGTAACGCCTGTCACGGGGCGCTACGTGAACCGCCCTATGGAGAGCGGCTGTTGACTGTCCGGAGGCTGACGCTGTGATCACTGCTCTGTTGCCGGTTCGTTCTCTGCGCGGTGCCGGCTCCGGTGACCAGTGATGCCTGGGGGTCATGGACGACGGCTTGGCGCGGCATCGGGATGAGTTGCGGCCTGCCGCGGTGGCTCAACTGTTGGGGCTGCGCAGGGCGGGGGAGTTGACAACGGCGCATGTGCGGCTGGTCTCCGAAGCGTTGAACGTGCACATCAGGACGGTGTGGGACTGGCTGGCGAGGGCTGAGAAGACCGGCAGCCCGGAGAAGCCGGAGCGCAGGCGGTTCCGTATCACCGAGGAGATCATCGAAGTTCTCGCTGACCACCAGGGCAATGTGAAACGCGCTCACGAGTATCTGGTGCGCGCCGCCAAGGCGGCGGGTCAGAAGCCGATCGGTCTGACGACGCTGCACGACGCGATCGCCCGTGACCTCGACCCCGGTTTCATGGCGGGCCTGCGGGAGGGCATTCCGGCCGCCCGCGGCTTCGACCCCGCCTTCCAGCGGCCGGCGGTGGCCCGGAACCAGGTGTGGGAGGGGGACCACAAGCAGGCCCCGCTCGTCGTGACGATGCCCGACAAGAAGCTGTCGAAGGTGTGGGTGACCTGGTTCGAGGACCGCGGCACCAGCTACGTGATGGGCTGGGCGGTCACCGCCGGCTCCGCGCACCGCGGCTCGGTCCTGGCGGCCGTACGGGCGTCCGTGCTGCGGGAGGATCCTTACGGGCCGGCCGGGGGACTGCCTCACCTGGTACGGGTCGACGGCGGTGCCGACTTCCTGTCCAAGACGGTCCGGCGGGCCTTCGGGCTTCTCGGTGTCCCGGTGCACCGGGTGCGCAGCGCCCGCCACAAGGGCGGTATCGAGCGGTTGAACCGCACCAGCATGACCCGCTTCTTCGCCGACCTGCCCCGCTACACCAAGGCTCCCCTGCTCGATCACCGCCGCCGCGTCGGCGAGATGGACCCGCCGTTGACCTTCGAGGCATTCGTGGAGCTTCTGGGGGAGTGGGTCACCGAGCACAACACGAAGCACGTCGTGAAGCGCACCGGGGTGACCCCGCTCGAGGCGTGGCTGGCCGACCCCACCGAGATCCGCCCCGAGCCCACCCCGGCGGAACTGCGCGCGTTCATGCTGGAGAGCGACCACAGGCCACGGAAGATCACCAGCCACGGGGTGGAGTTCGCGGGCCGCTGCTACATGCCCGAGAACGGTGTCGGCCGGATCGGGGTCGAGGTGCGGGTGCGGTGGATGCCGCACCACAGCCACGAGATCGACCTGTACTCCTTCCGTGGCGACCGTTACCTGGGTCGGGCGTTCCTCAGCGACGAGGCCACCGAGGAGCTGCGCGCCAAGGTCCTTGCCGACCGCCGGGAGCACAGCGCTGAGCTGCGCCGGGCCCTGCAGCGCTCCGGTGAGCGCAAACACGACCGTTATCTGCCGGCTACCGAACCCCAACTGCCCGTCTCTGCCACCCGCATGACCAAAGAAGAGGCGCTCGCCGAACTCGCGGGCACCAGCCAGCGAGCGCCTGCCGCGCCGCGCCGGCACGCAGAGCCGTACCAGCCCTTGACCCCCGTCCCGGCTGGCTGGGTACGCCCCGGCCAGGCCACTGCCTCCGCCGATCCGACGTCAAAGGATGCATCATGACTACCGCACCCAGGCGCAAGCACGTGCCCCAGCGCCGCGCCGAGCCGGCCGCGGGCCGGTCCGCCACGGCGCCCCGCCGCCGGCCCGATCTGCGTCCGCAGTTCTTCCTCGATATTCCGGACTCGCACCTGGTCGCTACCGATACTCTGCTGCAGATCAAGGACACCGTCGTTGACACCGTCGAGTCGCGGGCGATGTCGGTGATCTACGGGGATGCCGGGCTCGGCAAGAGCTTTTCCACCCGGGCCACGATCCAGGAGATGAACCCGGATCTGATCCTGCCGCTGGACTTCGCCCGCTCCCGCCCGGGTCCGAAGGACCTGCGCGAGGAGTTGTTCCACCAGATGAACCTCTCCTGCAAGATGCCCGGCACCCCGACCGCGTTCGACAAGCTGCTGCGCGAGACCCTCCCGCGGCGCCCGTATGTGATCGTGTGTGACGAGGCCCAGCAGTACCGGCGGGAGAACTTCGAGTTCCTGCGCAAGCTGTGGGACACCCGCGACCCCAAGCCCGCCATCCTCTTCGTCGGCGGCCGGGAGGCGTACGACACGCTGCAGAGCGACCCGGCGCTGGCCTCGCGGATCTACATTCGTCTGGAGATCCTCGCGATGTCCCCCGAGGAGGTCCTCACGACCGTTCCCGACTCCCACCCGGTGTGGCGGGACGTTGACGAGGCGCTGCTGAAACGGATCGACACCCAGTATGCCGACGGTTCCTTCCGCGAATGGGTAAGGATCACCAAGCATGTCCTGAAGGGACTTCAGCACTTCGGCGCGGAGAAGGTCGACGACGCCATCGTGGACTGGGCCCTGGCACGGTGCTGACCACCGCGCCCTGCTCGCGGGCTGGCTGGGCCGAGGCGGCAGCACCCGAACCTTTCGCCGTTGTGGGCGACCTTGCCCCGTCCGGTCTGCACTTCCTCGCCGTCCCCGGGGTACGCACCCTGCTCACCCCGGGCATGCTCGCCGTGGGTGAGGCACTCGCCGACGCCTGTGCCCAGCGGCGCTTCCTGTGCGTGCTGGGTGATGCCGGGGTCGGCAAGACCTTCGCCGTCCGCACTGCGGCACGCTGTCTCGGCGCGGCAGTACTGCTTGACCTTCGGGCCCAGTCGGCGCCGGTGGACCTGCGCGCCGGCCTCCACGGCGCACTCGAGCTGACCGGCGCACCGCCTGCTGACCCCGGAGCCGCCGATACGTTGATCCGCCGAGCCCTGGCCGCCACACCGCGGATCGTCGTCGACGACGCCGACCGGATGTCGGGGTCCTGCTTGGAGTACCTGCGCTTCCTGCACGACGGCACCCCCGGCGGGCTGTGCGTGGTCCTGATTGCCGGGCAGCGCGGCGAACGGCACCTGCGCGCCCAGCGGATGCTCGCCACGCGCACTGCCGCCTGGCTTCACCTCTGTGCGCTCACCCGCGACCAGGTCCCCCTGGCAGTGCCCGCCCTGCACCCGCTGTGGCAAACCGTCGCACCCGGCCGCCTGCAGGCGCTGGACGCCCGCTTCGCCAGCGGCAGTCTGCGCCGCTGGGTCCTGCTCACCCACCACACCCAGCGGGCCCTGGCCGCCACCTCAGCCGCCGCACCCGATGCGCGCCTGCTGCAGACCGTCGTCGACCGCATCGACAGCCCGGGTCGGCGCCCATGACCACACCCCCTCGCACCCCACAACAGCCCGCCGCACCGGCGGCGCCGCCGGTACGGCTGCTCCTCGACAGCGACGACGACCACGCGGTACACCGGTCCGCCTACCAGTGGGCCGATCCCGCCCAAGGGCGGATCACCGTCGACCCACCCCGCACACCACCAGCCCGGCCTACCTCGCACTGGACGTACTGCGCGCCATGGGCCGCGACGGATTCTTGCGCCCCGAGGCCGAGCGGATGTCCACCGACCCCGCCTGGCGGGCGGTGACCTGCTGGACCCTGGCCTGCAGCGGCCTGGATGAGGTCATCATGCTGCGCGCCCACCGCCTCACCACCGAGCGGCTGCGCCGCCTGGCCGCGTGGCGCGCGGACACCGGCATCCGCCTGACCCTCCTCGCCCACACCCCGGAGCAGACCGACCTCCAGCGCCTGCTCGAACACCTCACAGCCGCCGAGTTGGTGGACGTGGCGACCGTACGCGGCACGGCCGCCGTTCTCGAGGCGATCGGCCCGGCCGCCACCGGACGGCGCACCGGCCCGCCGCCGCACGATCACGCCCACCAACTGCCCACGCTGCCCCGCAGCGGTGTGGCCGCGTTCCGCGCGGACTGCTGGCGCCGCCAGAACGCCACCGACTTCGCGCACACCGACGGCCAGTACCGCGCCGGCTACGCCGCCGCCCGCACCTGGCTGACCCGCACCTGGCTGACCCGCACCCTGCCACCCCAGCCAACCCCACCCGAGGTCACCGAAGAAGCCGACCACCCGGCCGAGCCCACCCCCTTCACCCTGCAGGAGACCGAGGATGTGCGGCTGTTCCTGGCCCGGCTGACCGTCTCAAGTCCCAGCGCCCAGCACACCGTGGCCCGCGTGCGCGGCGCCCAGGCCGCCTTCCTGTCCCGATCACTGCTGCTCAACGTGCCCGACGACCTCACCAGCCGCGCCGGTCCCGGCCTCACTACCGTGCCTCTCACCCCGCGCACCGTGCACACGATCACCGTGCGCCTGCCCAACCCGCTGCGCGCCGCCGCCGTCGCGGCCCTGCTGTTCACCGGCACCGACACGTCGCTGCTGTCGATGACCCAGATCGCCGGCGTCGACAAGGACGGCACCACCGTGGCCATCGACCGCGACTCGCGGATCAACATCGGTGAGGAGCCCGGGCCCCGGCACCTGTACGCGATCCCGCCCCGCGCCCGCCCCCTGCTGCACGCCGCGGTCGAATTCCGCCGCCGCACCCCGCGCACCGCTGATAACCACGGCCTGTTCGCGAACTGCTTCGGCACCACACCACGCTTCGAGGCCCTCATCGCCGACGCAGGCATCCCGGTACCCGCCCTGGTCCACCCCCACTCCGAGGACGACTGGCACACCGCTGCCCGCTGCTGGCACCTGCACACTCCCGCGCCACCCGCCCCCGACGTCCTGCCGCGCCGTGGGGAGTTATGTCCGTGACCGACCAGCCACCGCCGCCCGGCGACACGTCCGCGGCCGCGTTCGACCTGATGTTCCTGCGCACCCGCGCCGCCCAGTGCCGGCTCAGCGACGAAGACCTGACCGCGCTGACCGGCATCCCCACCGCCGACTGGGACACCCACCTCACTCCGCACACCCTCCCCGCCGCGGCCTTGCTCGCTCTCGCCCGCGCGCTGGACACCTCACCCGAGTCCCTCCTGCGCGTCCCCGAGCACGCCTCCCGCCGTTCCGTCCCGGGGGCGGCCACCCATGCCACCGTGCTGCACGCGGCCCTGCTTGAGGTCGGTCGCATCCACCCCGACGACCTGGCCTGCGCCCTTCAATGGCCCCCGCACCGCCTGAAGCGGGCCGCCACCGCCCTGGCGCACACCTCGAGCAGCCCAGCAGCCCGCACCGGCTCATCCACACCGACACCACCATCCACCTGACCTGCATCCCTGGCCTGCTCACCGGCACACAGCGGCAGAACCTGTACAACACCGGCCACACCGCCGCCTCGCTCGCCCCCGGCGAGGCCGCCGCCCTCACCCGCCTGCTGCACCGCACCGCCCGCGGACTCACCCCCGACCTGCCCGCCGACCAGATCCCGCGCCTGGCCAACCGGCGCCTGCTCGCCCCAGCCGGAAATCAGCCTGCTGCCCACCCCGATGTGCTGTTCGCCCTCGGCCTGGCCGCCCACCCTCTCCTGGACGCCGCCGGCCCCCAAGTCCTGGACCACCGCCCCGCCGCGGCCGACCCGGGACCACACCGACGTGTCCACCACGCCGACGCAGCCCACGCGGAATTCACCGACAGCCTCTTGCCCGTGCCCGCCGCTGCCCCGCCACAGCCGCCCAGGCCGCGATGACGCCGCCTCCCCGTACGGCCGCCGTGTCCGAGACCACCACCGACTCGTCCGACAACACCACCACAAGCCCGTGGAAGCCCACGTGGTCACCCGGCCACACCCGCCCCGGCCTGCCCCCGCTCACCGTGGTGCACGATCCCCACGACGACCACGCCTTCATGGCCGCCGCGCTGGCCGCCCACACCCCCCAGGCCGGCCGTATCACCGTCCACCCCACCCCGGTGGCGAGCGCACCCGCCTCTCTGGCCCACGACCTGCTGCGCAGCATGGGCAAACACCTCCCGCTGGCCGGCAGCGAGGACGGCACGTACTGGACCGGCAACACCGAGACCGCTTGGCGCGCCCTCGCCGCCTGGACGCTCGCGCTGCGCACCGGTCATCTCATCGTCACCCGGGCCCATCGCATCAGCTCCCGGCACTTCGAGTACCTCTTCGCCCTGCAGGAACTCACCAAAATCCGCCTGACCCTGCTGTGCCACGGCCCACTCCCGCCCGCTCTCGCCCCCGCGCTGGCCACCCTCCGGTACGAAGAGGCGCACACCCTGGCCGCGGCCCACCGCGCCTTCACCACGCCCGTTCCGCCACCGCCCACAGGCCGGTTCGCGTGGTGGGAGGCAGGCGAGCAGTTCCCGCCCCGCGAGGACGAGCCGTGCTTCCTGCTGCCCACCCGCCGTACGCCCGGCCGCGGCATGATCGAGGCAGCGACCCGCCACCTGGGCCGCGCGGTGCTCCCGCTGCCCGCCGCAGGCCGCTTCCCGCCCGAGCCCGACGAGCCGACCGCGCTCCTGGCGCACCGGCTCCACACGCGTATCGCCCATCCCGTCCACGCCGCGGCCCTGGCAGTGCGCGTCTTCACCGGCTGCCCGGCCACACAACTGCAGTTACCAGCAGCCCACACGGCCCCGCCGGCCCTACCGAACCGCGGCCCAGAGCACCCGGCCCCCACCTGGGCGGTGGACTTGATCGAGGCAGCCCGCTGTTTCGGGCAACTGGAAGGGCGCCAGCCCAGCGCCCGCCCGCTGCGGCTGAGCCCCTGGGACCAGACGGCCGTGACCGCAGCAGCCCACGCCTGCGGTCTGCACGAGCACCAGGCACCGGCCACGAAGCGACACTCTGCCGCGACCACCTCGCGTTCCGGCCGGCCGGCCGCCGCTCTCCGCGGCGCGGGCAGCATACCCACGCCGAGCCGGGCAGCATGAGGCGGGCAAGCGCCCCCACCCGCACCCGCAAACACAGCAGGGAGCAGACGATGGCCGAGCCAGGAACAGAACTCTTCGAAGCGATCCGCCGCGACCACCGCGCGGGCGACAGACTGCCGAGCTCCCTGGCCACCCGGCACGCCGTTTCCCGCCAGACGGTCAACGAGGCGATCTCGACCGTGCTGCCCCTGCCCCATGCCCTCCCGGACGACGAGGAGGGTCTGGACCAGGCCCGTCAGTTCCTCGATGCGCTGCTGGAAGAAGACCAGGCCAAGGTGCCCGAGGAACGCCGCTCGGCTTTCGAGATGTATGAGGAGCTGGACCTCCGTACCGACAGGCTCCCGGTGTCCTACCGGCGGGTGTGGGAGTACATCACCCATCGCCGCTCCCAGCACGCTCCCGGCACCTCACCGGAACCACACGAGCGAGCCAGGGCGGGCAATGTCCCCTCCGACATGCCGAGCTTCGTCACCTACCTGATCACCAGTGCGGTACGCGACCTGGCGGAGCTGAAGATCGAAGGGACGCTGCCGGCCGCCGATGGTGTCGAGCTCGGCATGGTCTCCCTCGCAGGCGCCGCGGCCCGGATCAACCAGGCCCTGCACGAATTCGCGCTGGTCGGACTCAGAGCCGGCCTCTCCTACGCCCAGATGAGCGCCTTCACCGGCATCCCTGAAGACGACCTGGCGAAGCAGGTCGAGGACTACCACCGCCGCATGACGACCTGAGCAGCGCGGCCGGGAGAAGAGTCCCTGGCGGCGATCGAGACGACCGTGGCCCAGCACCCGGACCTGGTTCCAACTACCGGGTGCTCTACGGCCGCCGCGGCGCCGGGCGCTCGCCGAGCGACGGCGGCGACGTACCGCTCGATGCCAGCGACCCGTACTGACGTCGCCGGAGGTCCGGTGGATTCAGTGCGTATCGCAGTCCTCCCGGGCACGGCGCTGAGGTTCGTCGGACGGATCTGGGACGTCCCGATTCATCCAACCCTCGATTCCGGTCACGGCCCGCGCGATGAGATCGGCGGGCGCCCCGGATGATCGGATCGATGTGCCGGTCAATGTGGCTAGTTGCCGGTCCGTCATCGACAGTTGAGTCCGGGCGATCTGGTACTCCGCGAGCAGGCTGGTCTTCAGCAGCAGCGGATCGTCGGAGCCCAGGGAGCAGGGCACCCCGCTGTCCAGCAGGTGCCGTAGGGGATGTTCTTCGGTGTGCTTTATCACGCCCAGAACGCGGTTGGACGTCAGGCACACGTCCAAGGTGATCCGTTCGTCGGCAAGGCGTTCCACGAGCGCCGGGTGTTCGACGGCGCGGACTCCATGGGCTATCCGGTCGGGGGACAACGCGTCGAGGGTGCTGCGGATGCTCAGCCCGCCCGCGAGTTCCCCTGTATGCGGCGCACTGATCAGTCCTGCGCCCCGGGCGATGGCGAAGGCTTCACTGAACGCCTCCGGACGAATGGCGGCCTCATCACCAGTCAGGCCGAAGGCCGCAACGCCGTGGTCGGCGTAGTCGGCGGCGAGTCTGGCGAGGACAGTGGCGTCTCGCGGATCGCGGTTGCGGCTTGCGCTGAGCGTGAGGCCGAAGCCGACGCCGACGTGTCCGCCCGCTGAGGTTCCGGTGTCCAGGACGAGGTCAAGCACGTCTTGGGCAGAGCCGAGCGCGGGAGCGTAGGTCCTCGGATTGAAATGGGGTTCGATCCAGACGGCTCCTGAGGCTGCCGCGTCCTCGACGACCTCTCGTACCAGGCGTCGAAGATCGCTTCGTGTTCGAATCAGCTTGACGACCGCCCGGTAGCAGTGCTGGAACTCGTCAAACGAGTCGTAGCAACCGGCCTGCGGCGGCGGCTCGGCATAGGTGCTTGCCAGGTCCGCGACGGTCCCGGGCCGCATGGCACCCTCGAGATGGAGGTGCAGGTCAGCTTTCGGCAGGCTCGCCAGGCCGCGGTCACCCGACGCGAGGTCCTTCGCCGGTGAGGGTGCGTGGGGCATGGCCATGTCCTCGGGGTAAGAGGCAATCGGATAGACAGGTCAAAGACGTTCGACGTTCGCGCCGCTCAGGCGTGCTCGGCAGTCCAGGACGTACGGCGCGTGGTTTTCGACGAGCTGGAGATCGAACGCATCGTGGTCGGTCAGCAGGACGACCGCGTCACAGGCCGCCGCGGTGTTCGAGGTGAGCCGGGAGTGGTGCACTCGGGTATCGAGGCCGGCCGGATCGTCGACGTGAGGGTCGGCGATCTCGACGTGCGCTCCGTGTCCGGCCAGGAGCCGGGCGATGGTGATCGTCGGGGATTTCCGGATATCGCCGGTGTTGGGCTTGTAGGCCATGCCGAGCAGGAGGATGCGTGAGCCGCCCACCGGCAGGCCCTTCCGGTTGAGCGCTTCGGTCAGGCGCTGCACGATGTAGGCGGGCATCGCGGAGTTGACCTCGTCGGCCGCCTCGACCAGTCGCAGTGCCCGGCCTGTCTGCCTGCGGACTTGCCAGGACAAGTAGGTGGGGTCGACCGGCAGGCAGTGCCCGCCGACGCCGGGGCCGGGGTTGAAGCGCATGAAACCGAATGGTTTGGTGGATGCGGCATCGAGTGCCGCCCAGATATCGGTGCCGAGGTGTCGGGCGTGGACAGCGAGTTCGTTGACCAGGGCGATGTTGACTTGGCGGAAGGTGTTCTCCAGGAGTTTCGCCAGTTCAGCGTCGCGCACCGCAGCGACCTCGACGACGGTGTCGACGAGGCTCCGGTAGAAGTCACCCACGGCTTTCAAAGACGCCTCGTCTATCCCTGAGACGATCTTCGGCGTGTTCCGGAGGGTCCATGTCCGGTTGCCGGGGTCGATCCGCTCGGGGCTGTAGCCGAGATGGAATTCCTCGCCCGCCCGGAGCCCGGAGGCGGCTTCCAGCACGGGTCTGAGCACGCCGTCAGTCGTTCTCGGGTAGGTGGTGGATTCCAGGATGATGACGCAGCCCGGCCGGAGGTGTGGGGCGAGTGCCTGGTCGGCGTGCTCGATCGCGGAAAGATCTGGCGCGCCGTCGCGCAGCGGGGTCGGTACCGCGATGACCGCGACCTCGAATCCGGTCAGGTCTTCTGGGCGCGTGGTGGGTGTGTAGAGCCCGTTCGTCAGAGCTGTCGCGATCTGTTCCGCGGGCACGTCGGGGCTCAGTGACTCCGCGGCCTGCAGCCGTTTCACGCGGTCCGCGTCGGTGTCGAACCCCACGACCTGGTGGCCTGCTTGCGCGGCCCGGATGGCCAGCGGCAGGCCGACGTAGCCCTGGCCGAGTATCACTGTGCGCAGCGGTTCGGGGGAGGTGTCGGCCACTGCTACTCGACCGGTCGGGGCAGGTCGGCGGCCAGCAGACGCTCGTGAAGCTCCCCCACAGCGGTGCGGTTGCTGTCGAATCGCAGCAGGTCGCTGGCCGCCTTGTAGTCCAGCCACTGGACGGCGGTGTGTTCGTCGGAGAGCTTGATCTCGACGTCGGTCAGGTCCGCGGCGAACGAGTACTCAGGCACTACGTAGGTTCCCGCCGGCCAGCTGTCGCGATCGGCGAAGAACCGGGCGGGGATGCTGGCGGTGGTCTGCAGCGGGTAGAGCGCGACGGTCCGGTCAAGGCCGAGCTCTTCACACGCCTCGCGGACGGCGGCCTGCTGCGGGCTCTCGCCGGACTCACCGCCGCCGGCGTGGGCGGACTCCTGCGCCTTCGGCATGCCCTGGAAGGAGTCCGCCACCCAGACGAGCCGGTCGTTCACCCTGTACGCCTTGAGCACGGCCCGCATGAAGATGCAGGCTCCGCCGTGCCAGACCCCGGTCCCGATGAAGTCCCCGGGAACGCCGTCCGCGAGGGCCGTCCGCACGCAGTGCTCGAGGTTCTCAAGGCGGCGTATGCCGATCATGGTGTGCGCCACGCTGGGCCAGTCGGCGCCGAGCCGGCGGTTGAGCTCGTCGTACTCGCGCCGGGTGCCCGCTGGCCGGCACGGGCGGATCCTCGTAGATCGTGTTCGCCAGGACTTTCTTCATCAGGTCCAGGTACAGCTGCGCGGCGGTTTCCATCCGACCGTCCTGTGCGGGGGTGCGGGTGGGGGGAGGGTCACACCTGGAACGTCTCGGACGACGTGGGTGACGAGGAGGGCGCGGGGGACGGAGAAGACGTGGAGGCCACGGACGACGAGGACGCTCCGGACTCCGCTGAGCCCCCGGGCGCCTGCCCCGCGTCCGGCGCGGGCGCCGCCTTCGCCGACACTCGCACGTACCACAGCGCGACCACGACCAGCGCGCAGATCAGCGCGAGCGAGACGGCGTCGAAGGAGCCGTGGAACGCGCACTCCGCGAGGTAGGTGATGCCGGGCAGGGTGGTGAGCAGCACCATCGCCACCATGGGGTCGGTGCGCTGCAGCCCCGTCTGCAGCCAGAACAGGGGCAGCGTCACGGCGAGGACACCGGTGAACAGCAGCCCCGGCAGCCGACCGGTCCCGTCCCCGCTGGGGCCGCCGACGGTGAGCAGCAGCACCCCACTGGCCAGGTACGTGAGGTGGAACCGGTGGGCGGTGACGTACACAGGATCGACGCCGCGCCGCCCCAGCTCGGCCGAGACCAGGGCCAGTACGGGCGCCCCGACGCCGGCGGCCAGCGCGAGTCCGAGGCCGGCCACCAGGCCGGGCCCGAACGCGCCGCCTTCGGTGAACCGGTGTGCGAGCGCGATGCCGAGCAGCACCAGCCCGCCCGCGGCGCACCAGCCCTGCCGGGAGGCCCGGCGGCCGCGCCCGGCGAGGCCGAGCAGCGCGAGCACGGCTGGTCCGACGGCGGTCTCGACACCGGTCGCCAGCGTGGCCGGGACCCAGGTCAGCGAGGCGTAGAAGCTGAGGAAGGTGACGGCGGTGACGACGTTCATCGCCAGCAGCAGACCGGTGGCCCCTGGACCCGTGGCGGCACCCGATCCCCGGCCCGTCCCCCGCAGCCGGCGGACCAGCAGCACCGCGTTGAACAGGACGGTGGCGGCCGCGAATCCGGCACAGGACAGGGCGAGGCTGTCGCCGGAGTCGAGGGTGCCCGAGACGAAGCCGTACACGCCCGACTGCAGCAGCACGGAGGCGGCGATCCACAGCACCGGTATGTCAGGCCCCGGCCTCGGCGACCTGGAAGAGGGCTCCGGAGTCCTCCAGTTCGTGCAGCACCGCCAGGCTGTGCTCGATGAGTTCGGCGTCCTCGTGCACGAGGAAGGCGATGCCGCAGGAGCCGGTGGTCAAGTGGGTGTCGCGCAGGACGTCGGAGACCTGCGGCAGCTGGGCCACGCTGTGGAAGCCGGGCAGCCGACGCACGGTCCGCAGACCCTCGAGGGAGGTCAGCACGCCGGGGCGAGGCGCGCGCAGGAAGACCATGGCCAGGGTGCGGGCCGGGCCGTAGGGCAGGTCGAACCGGTTGCGGAAGTCGTCCGGGCGCAGGAACCGCTCGGCGACCAGGTGCGGGCCGCTGTAGCCGAAGGCGCAGTGGTAGGCGTCGGGGGAGAGGTAGGGGCCCATCAGCCGGGAGTTGACCTCGACGAGCCGGGGCCCGTCCGCGGTGAGCATGACCTCGGTGTGGGCCGCGCCGTCGCGGAAGCCGAGCGCGTCGAGGCAGCGTCCGGTGTACTCCACCAGCTCCTGCTCGCGCTCGTCCGGGGTGGTCCGGCTGATGATGTGCCGCAGCACGGGGCTGCCCTCGACGCGGTCGACGCGTTCGGCGTACAGCTCGGCGAGTAGGTGCCGGCCGTCCAGGCTCACCGTGTTCACGATGTACTGCGAGCCCGCCAGGAACTCCTGGGCGAGGACACCCGCGTTGATCTCGCCCAGGAGGTTGCGCCGCCCGGCGACGGCGCGGTAGCCGGCGAGCGCCTCCTCCTCCGTGGCGCAGATGCGGCAACCGTCGCTGCCCGCGCTGTTGAACGGCTTGATCACCACGGGGTACGACGCCCACCGCCCGAGAAG
The DNA here is from genome assembly GCF_019303495.1 of Streptomyces sp. JJ66. Lineage (GTDB taxonomy): Bacteria > Actinomycetota > Actinomycetes > Streptomycetales > Streptomycetaceae > Streptomyces. Next base: position 13,115 of record NZ_JAEVFI010000026.1, read on the forward strand.
GTCTCGCAGCTCCTCCTCGCCGTGCACGACCTGGCTGCGGGCGTGGGGCAGGCCGGCCCGGGCGAGGGCCTGCTGCATCGCGTACTTGTCGCGCCGGGCCGTGCGCAGCCCGTGGTCGTGGTACGGCAGCCCGAGCCGTTCGGCCAGTTCGTCGGCGAGGGTGACGCCGAACTCGCTGCCGGCGACGACCGCGCGGACGCCCAGGGCACGCAACCGGTCGGCCGTGGCGTCCGGGTCGCTGTGCACGACCGACTTGACGTGGCCGCGCTGCTCCCCGGCGGCGGGTGCGCGGTCCTCGGGGTAGACCTCGACGAACGCAGCTCCTTCCTCCTGCAGGGCGTCGGCGAGCTGGACGCCGCTGGAGGCGGGGACGACGAGCGCGATCACAGGGTGGTCCTTTCGGCGTACGGGGCGCCCTCGCCGGTGCGGGGCCGGGCGATCTGCGCGCCGACCACGGCCGCGTGCTGGGCGGCGGCGCGCAGGTAGTTGACGATGGGGTGGCGGGCGCCGGCCGCGGAGCCCAGCACCCAGACGCGTTCGGGTTCGGCCCGGCCGGGCAGCCGCACCCTGAGGTCGGCGAGGAGGTCGGGCTGCGGGCCGTCCCCGTCGTGGCCGATGAGCAGAAGGCCCGGCGCGCAGGTGAGCCGGCGCGCGCGGTAGCCGGCGGCGACGACCACGTGGTCGAAGCTCTCGCCCGAGCCGTCCGGCCAGCCCACCTGCCAGCCGGTGCCGGTGCGCCGGATCTCCTCCGGGTAGCGGGGGGCCACGCGCAGTCGGCCCGCCGCGGCGTGGGCCATCAGCAGCTTGGCGTTGCGCAGTGGGATCGCGGAGATGTACCGCGACATCAGGGTGTGGTGGCGGGCGAGGGCTCCGGCGGCGGCCCCGGGACGCCACCTCGGTATCTGCTCGTTGAGCGCGTCGATGACCTCGGCGACGACATCCTGCCAGGGGATGCGGCCCTCGTCCGCGAGGCGGGCCTCCTCGTTCAGCTGCCGGGTGGCCGCGGGGCCTGTGGCGCGGGCGCGCAGGGCGCGGGCCGTCGGGTGGCCGCGCCGGACTGCCCGTAACAGCATCCGCGTCAGGGAGCGGTCGAAGGAGGCGCTGTCGGGATCGAGCGCGGCCCAGTCGCCGGGGCCGAGGGCTGGCTCGGCGCTGCGGCGCAGCCGGGTCCGTACGGCCGGCAGGGTGGAGGACGGCGAGGTGAGGACGGTGTGGCGGTGGCCCTCCTGGGACAGGACGAGGGCGGCGTCGATGGCCGACAGCTTGGTGCCGAGCACCAGCACGCGGGCGTCGTGGGGCAGGCGGCGCAACCGGCTCGCCGGGTAGGGCGACTCGTGCAGGCGGGTGTCGCCGCGGTGGGCGCTGACCTCGGCGGGCAGCCGGGGTTCCTCGGCGCCGGCGCAGAAGAGGACGTCGGTGCCGGTGACGGTGGCGCCGTCGGCCAGTTCGACCTGGTAGGTGTCGTCGTCGAGGCGGTGGATGGCGACCGCCCGCTCCCGGATGTGGGTGACCTTGGTGCCGTGGGCCAGGGCGCGGTCGCGGTACTGGCCGTAGCGGGTCCGGCAGTACTGCCCGACGAGGTAGCGGGGCACGAAGTCGTCGCGGTGGACCGGGTGTCCGTGGGCGGCGAGATAGCCGAGGAAGTCGGAGCGTCCCTCCGCCAGCAGGGAGGTGACGTCCACGGAGGTGTTGCACAGCAGCGTGGGGTCGGTGGTGCCGAACGCGGTGCCGAACCCGATGGGTCCGGGCGCCACCAGGGTGATGCGTTCGATGCCGGGCGCGCCGGCCACGTGGGCCAAGGCGCTCACGGCGGTGGCACCACCGCCGATGATGACAATTCGCTTGGTCACAGGCCTATCCGTTGGTGCTCGACTGGTCCCTGGCCGGGCAGCGCGGACAGGGCGGGCAGAGGGGGTGGTTACCACCGCCGGGCCGCAGGGCCCGGGCGTCGTGTGGGGCGGCAGGCCGGACGGGCGCTTCTCCTCGGGGGCGGGGCCGTGGGCCGATCCACCGTGGTGCGCCGGGAGCCGGGGCCCGGGCTGCGCGGGAGGTCGTCCACGGGGGCGTCGACCGACGTGGCGCACGGGGGCGTCGACACGCGGACGGCCCGCTCGTGGGAGAGGGCCGAAGGGATCGGTGGCGGGGAGACACGGCGCGCCGGGCGGGCCGTGTCTCGCGAGCCGGGGGGCATGTGCGCGCGGGCCCGCGATCGTCATGCGGCGCGGGCGGGCCGGTCGTGCCGGTGGACGGTGACGCACGGCGAGGTGCCCCAGGGCGTCCCTGACCGGGGGATGACCGGGCAGGGACGCCCTGGAGAGGCCCGGACCGGATCAGTCCTGGGGCGTGGCGTACACGACCCAGTTGTCGTGCGTGTGCGGGTAGGGGCGGAAGTCGCCGTGCGGCGGGTCGTCCCAGGAGATCCGGCGGATCTCGTGGATCGTCCAGTCGCTGAAGAGGCCGCGCATCTCGTCTTCGCTGTAGTAGCGGAACAGGGTGTCCTTGTAGGCGAAGGTGTGCGGGGCGATCTCGTCGCCTTCGCCGTAGGTGCCGTCGTCCAGAGTGAAGGCGTTGGTGACGAACAGGCCACCCGGGGCGACGATGCGTCGCGCCTCGGCTATCAGGTGCGAGGGGTCCTGGATCTGGCCGAACACGTCGAAGCAGGTCACCGCGTCGACAGAGGCGTTGATGAGCGGCAGCTTGGTCGCGTCGGCGCGCAGCAGGAAGGACCGCTGCTTGATCACGCGGCGCGCGTGGGCGAGACCGGTGGGGGCGATGTCGACGCCGAGGGCGTTGAAGCCCGCGTCGGCCAGCGCGGCGAGGTTGCGGCCGTCACCGCAGCCCAGGTCCACCACCGTGTGGGTGTTGCGCTGCTTGAGGGCGTCGATCGCCTGGGGAATGACCGGAATCGGGTCTTCCTGCCAGAGCGGACCTGCGTTCTGATCTTGGTAGGCCTTCTCCCAACCGTACTGAAGCTCGGCGTACTCCACGGTCTCTGTCATGCGACCTCCCTGGGATGACTTAGATGGATCATCTTATTGATCTTGGATGACACGTAAAGGGGCGTCTCAGGATCTGAGCCGACCCGTCATCCGCCCGGCTCGAGCCACCTCAGAAGCGCCGTGGTGGCCGCCGCGAGCACCACGACGACCAGGAACGGGGCCCTCCGCCACAGCGCCAGAGCCGCCACCGCGAGGCCGGCCGTACGCGCGTCGACGGCCAGACGGCCGTCGGCGACGAAGGTCTGGGTCGCGATGAGGGCGGCGAGCAGCGCGACCGGCACCACCCCGGCGACCCGCGCCACCGCGGGCCGGTTCAGCGCGCTCTCGGGGACCAGCAACCCGGCCAGTTTCAGCGCGAGGCACCCGGCCGTCGCCAGCAGGATCCAGGACCAACTCATGAGGCACCTCCGCGGGCCGCCGCGGACGCCGTCGCCGGCAGCAACAGCACGCTCAGCGCCGTGAGTCCGGCCAGCACGACGGGCAGCCCGGAGCCGAGGACCGGGGACACGGCTATCGCCACCAGGGCCGCCAGCACGAAGACGAACTGCCCCGCGCGCTCGCGCAGCCGGGGTGCGACCAGCGCCAGGAACGCGGCGGAGGAGGCCGCGTCGAGGCCCAGCGCCTCGGGGTCGGTCAGCAGGGAACCGGACAGGGCGCCGATCAGCGTGGTCAGGTTCCAGAACAGGAACACCACGGCTCCGGTGGCCCAGTAGGCGAAGCGGCGTTCCCGTAGTGTCGGTTTGGCGATCGCCATCGCCGTGCTCTCGTCGCTCAGCAGGTGGGCCGCCGGCAGCAGGGCGGCCCCGCGCGGCCGCAGGACAGGCCGCAGGCTCACGCCGTAGAAGAGGCTGCGCACCCCGAGCAGGGTTGCAGTCGCCGAGGCAGCGAGGCCCCCGCCGCCCGCCGCGAGCGTGCCGATCAGGGCGAGTTGGGCGGAACCCCCGTAGAGGGCGAGGGACAGGAACTGCGTCTGAGCGAGCGTCAGACCGCTGGAAACGGCCAGCGCGCCGTAGGACAGTCCGTAGGCTCCGACCGCCAGACCGACGCCGACGGCATCGCGAACAAGTCTCGTTTTCTCCTTGCGTGGCAGTTGATCTTGCTCCTGGAATACCACGAGGAGCCCTCCATCGAATCGCGTCGGCGGAGCAGCCCAGATGCTGAGACGCCCCTTTACCGTCATGTACGCTACTAATTATGACTGTTCCTTGTCATCGGAATGCTTCTTAATGACATATTGGCGGGCGGGTGCCCCGTGGCCGCAGACATGTGAGGGAAGATGAAGCACTACTTGGACCGCTTCGAGGCCCTGCTGGGCCTTACCCCGATCAAGCCCATCACCCTGGACGTCCAGGGTGAGTCGCGGACGATCCACCTGAAGCTCGAGGGTTACAACCTCACCGGCTCCATCAAGGCCCGTACCGCCTACGGCCTCGTGCGCGGCCTCGTCCGGGACGGCCGGATCCGCCCCGGCGTGCGCCTGCTCGAATCCACCTCCGGCAACCTCGGCGTCGCCCTGGCTAGCATGGCCCGCTTCCTGGACATCGGGTTCACCGCCGTGCTGGACCCGATGAGCACCGCGGAGGTCCGCAGCAGGCTGACCGACCTCGGCGCCACCATCGTCATGGTCGACGAGGTCGACGAGGCGGGCGGCTACCTGCTGTCCAGGCTGGCGAAGGTCCAGGAGATGCTCCGGGCCGACGGCGGCTACGTCTGGGTGGACCAGTACAGCAGCCCCGAGAACCCCGACATACACCGCCGGATGACCGGCCCGGAAATTCTCGACCAACTGCCCGCCGCGCCCGACGCGCTCTTCGCGGCCGTCTCCACCGGCGGCACCTTCGCCGGAATCAGCCAGTGCTTCCGCGAACGCGGCCTGGCCACCCGTATGGTGGCCGTCGACGTCAACGGGTCCGTCGCCTACGGCGGCCGGCCCGACCGGCGCTATCTGTCCGGCATCGGCGCCAGCCGGCCGTCCTCCTTCCTCAGGGAGTCCCTGATCGACCACTACGCCTACGTGGACGTCGGCGAGGCCGCCCACTACTGCCGGACCGTCCTGAGGGAGACCGGCATCCACCTCGGCGCCTCCTCCGGCGCGGTCGTCGCGGCCTGCGTGCGCTATCTGGGTGAACACCCCAACGTGCGGGACGCGTTGTGCATCTGCGCGGACGGCGGCGAGAAGTACGAAAGCACCATCTACTCCGACACGTGGATGACCTCGATCGGAGCGCTGCCGCGGCAGGCGTGAGCCGCCGGACCGGGCGGGGGGACACGACCGACGAACCGGGGCAGCCGCGCCTGCCCCGCACGAGAACGACGCAGGATGGGACCGAGGTGCACACAAGTGACCTAGCCGGGCGCCATCGGGCGCTCGAGGAGCACGCCGCGGGGCGCTCCTGGGTGGACGTGGCGGAGGTGGCCGACGTCCCGGCCGCCGACCTGCGCCTGGCCGACGAGCACGACGTGGTGCTGACGCTCGTCCTCGCCGCCCTGTGCGCCCGCATGGGCGGCGGCCCCTCGATCGCGCCCACGCTCACCAAGGCCGCCGAACGCTACGTCTCCTCTTTCCTGTACACCGGCCGGATCCTGCCCCGGGCCCGGGAGCTGATCGAACTCCTCGACCGCGGGGTGGACGAGCGGTCCCCGGCCCTCCTCACCGAGGTGGCCGACCACCTCAGCCAGGGCTGGCCCGGCTACGCGCACTCCGCGTTCCCGGCCAATTTCACCCGTCTCGCCCGCGAACTCGGCCTGCGCATGAGCGCCGAGCAGTTCCTCGAAGTCTCGCTCGTGTCCTGGCAGCGCGGGCTGGCCGCCGCCGGCGCCGGAGACGCCGAACGGGCCCGCGCCCACTTCGAGACGTCCCTGGAGCGCTACCGCTCCTACCGCTACTACGCGGACGCCGCCTGGCTCTTCACCGACCTGGTCATCGCCCAGCTGCTGGCCGGCCACGAGGCCCGTGCCGCAGCCACCGCCCGGGCCCAGCGCGCCTACGTGGACGACATCCTCGCCACCCACGCCCTGGTCGAGGACACCGAGGGCGAGACCGGCGCCTTCCATCTCGGAGACGTGCGCAGCGGCGGCTACGGCACCTTCATCGAGTCCCCCACCCTGCGCCCGGCCGCCCTCACCCACCGTTACGCGGCCCTGCTGCGGCGCTACACCCGCGCCAGCGAACACCTGCTGGCCGCCTGCCGGTTCGGGGCGCAACGTGAACTCGACGCGGCGCTCGACGTCTTCACCTGCGGCTGGTCCACCTTCCAGACCTCGCCGTACCCGAAGATCTTCCTGCGCCTGGCAAACCGCTACACCGACGGCCGACACCCGTACAACCCCCACCTCACCGCCTACGAATGCTGGCACCGCATGCTGCGCACCTACCGGGTCCGGGTTAAGCCACGTCATCTGATCGACACCGCGACCACGCTGCACGACCGGTTCGCCTACGCCGGCCTGCCCACCTGCGCCGCCACCGTCCTGCTCGACGCGGCCCTCCTGCACGCCCGGCTGCACGGCCGCAACGGCGCGGTCGAATGGGTCAGCCGCCATCTGCAGGAACTGCGGCCCGTCGTACCGGAACTGGTGCAGGCCGCGGCCCGCTCCCTCCAGGTGCCGCAGGGCACCGAGTTCTTCTGGCAGCTCGGCACCTACCGGGGGCTGCGCCCCGCCCAGCTGGCGCCCAACTTCCCCGGCCCCGGACTCGGCGAGACACCCCTGCCGGACGCCGACTTGTTCGAGTTCGTGCTCTACGGCCCCCTGCTCTCCCTGGAAGGCGTCACCTTGTACGACAGCACCCCGCGGCCGCTCGCCGACATTCTGCGCGCGCTCGGCCAGGAGTTCACCCGGACCCGGCCGGACGGCGGCGAGGTGCCGTTCCTGTCCGCGGCGGAACTCGCGCGGCGCGTCAACCGCACCCCGTCGGCGATCGCCCAGGCGGTGCGCCGCTTCCGGCACGCCTGCCAGGAGACGCTCCAAGAGACCACCGAGCACGCGATCGACCAGGACGCCCTCATCCAGGGCCGGCCCGGATACCGCATCAACCCCGCGAAGGTCCAGCGCTTCCTCGACTACTCGCTCAGCGCCTGACACCCACCACGTCCCCGTACGTGCCGAGAAAAAGGAACCACAGGTAACGCCCATGCAGCACAACGGTCGCCTCGTCGTCGCCCCCGAAGACGTCGACAGCCAGTACAAGTTCGTCGTCGCCCTCAAGACCAAGCTGGAGCCCGGCGTCGCCACCAACGCCGTCGGCCACCTCTGCCTCGGCCTGCTGGCGAAGGGGGCCGCCGAACGCCCCGAACTCCTTGCGCACATGTCCTTCCTCGACTTCCCCGACGCCGACGGGGGCAGCCACGCGCCCGTCTCCGGCCTCTCGCTCGTCGTGCTGGACGGACGCCCCGCCTGGCTGCGCCGGCTGCGGGGCGAGGCCGCCGCGGCCGGACTGCTGAGCACCGACTTCACCGCCCAGATGACCGGCGGCAGCCACCTGAACCAGCTGGAGCGGATGCGGAGCACCCCGGAGGCCGAACTCGACTACTACGGCGTGGCCCTCTTCGGCCCGAGCGACGTCATCGACCCGCTCACCAAGAAGTTCTCCCTGTTGCGGTAGCCCCGCCGTCTCCTTCGACCGCGCCGGGGCCGCACCCGCAGCGCCTCGACACCACACCGACAGTGAGGAACACATGAATCACGCCGATCACCGTCTCACCATCGTCCCCGCGGCCGCGGTCAAGGAAGCGCTGCGGTCCCTGGGCACGGCGTCGAAGGAGATCGTCGAGGACGTCTACGTCAAGGCGGCGCTGGGGCAGCTGGTCAACCCCGACAGCCTGTTCTTGCGCCCCGACGACACCCGCCGCGAGCGCATCATCGCGCTGCCCGCGTACGTCGCCGGCGAGTCCGAGGCCATGGGCGTGAAGTGGATCTCCAGCTTCCCCGAGAACCTCAATCTCGGCCTGCCCCGCGCCTCCGCGCTGATCGCACTGAACGACCCGCGCACCGGGTTCCCCACGGCCGTCCTCGAAGGCGCCCAGATCAGTGGCCACCGCACCGCGCTGTCCGCCGCCGTCGGCGCCGAGGCGCTGCGCGCCGGCGACCGCGCCCCAGCCAAAATGGCGGTCATCGGCACCGGGTACATCTCCCGCACCACCCTGGATGTGTTCGCCGGCCTCGGCTGGAGCTGCGACCACCTCGTGGTGTTCGACGTCGACCAGGAGCGCGCCCGCGACTTCGCCGCGCGCAGCGGGGAGTTCGCGGCCAAGCTGGCGGGGAACGCGGTCGCGGCCGGCTCCCTGCGGGAGGCCGTGGAGGACGCCGATGTGGTGCTGTTCGCCACCACCGCCGTGGTGCCGCACCTGAGCGAGTCCCGCGAGTTCAAGCACCACGCCGTCGTCTTGCACATGTCGCTGCGCGACCTGACGCCCGAGGCGATGGCCGGCGCCGTCCACGTCGTCGACGACGTGGCGCACGCCCTGCGGGAGAAGACCTCCCTCGCCCTGGCCGTCGAGCAGGGCACCGTGGAGCGCGAGGGCATCCTCCCCGTCGGCGACTTCCTGCGCGGCGTGGCCAAGCCCGACCGGGACCGGCGCGCCGTCTACTCGCCCTTCGGCCTCGGCTCCTTGGACATCGCCTTGGCCCAGCTCGTCCTGGACCGGTCGCGCGACGCGGAAGGCGTCGTGTCCGTCCCCGGCTTCGCATGCACTTCCTGACCCTCACCGCCCCGCCCTTCACCCGGCACCGCCCACCGCCCCGCACGTCCCGGCGCAGCAGAGGAGAAACGGCGTTGTCCCGTCGACTGTTCACCTCGGAGTCCGTGACCGAGGGTCACCCTGACAAGATCGCCGACCAGATCAGCGACACCGTCCTCAACGCGCTGCTGCGCGCGGGCCCAGCCTCCCGGGTCGCCGCCCAGACCCTGATCGCCACCGGCCTGGTCCACCTGGCCGGCGAGGTCACCACCCAGGCCTACGTCCCGATCGCGCAGCTGGTGCGTAAGAAGATCCTCGAGATCGGCTACGACGCGTCGGCGAAGGGCTTCGACGGCGCCTCCTGCAAAGTCTCCCTGGCGATCGGCGCGCGGTCCCCGGACATCGCGCAGGGCGTTGACACCGCCTACGAGGCCCGGGTGGAGGGCGCCGGGGGAGAGGCGGACGCACGGGACCGGCAGGGCGCCGGCGAGGGCCTGATGTTCGGCTACGCCACCGACGAGACACCCGCGCTGATGCCGCTGCCGCTCCACCTCGCGCACCGCATGTCCGAACGGCTCGCCCAGGTACGCACGGACGGCACCCTCCCCTTACCTGCGCCCCGACGGCAAGACGCAAGGTCACGATCGAGTATCTCGGCAGCCGTCCCGTCCGCCTGGACAGGTTCGTCGTCTCCTCCCAGCACGCCACCGACCTCGACCTGGAGTCGCTGCTCGCGCCCGGCATACAGGAGCACGTCGTCGACGGCGTCCTCAAGGAGCTGGCCGAGGACGGCATCTGCTTCGACACCGACGGCCACCGCTTGCTGGTCAACCCCACCGGCCGCTTCGAGATCGGCGGCCCGATGGGCGACGCCGGCCTGACCGGCCGCAAGATCATCGTGGACACCTACGGCGGCGTACGCAATGCGCTGGGTTGCGAAGAACATCGTCGCCGCGGGCCTCGCCTCCCGCTGCGAGGTGCAGGTCGCGTACGCCATCGGCAAGGCGCCCCGGTCGGGCTGTTCATCGAGACCTTCGGCACAGCGACCGTGCCGCACGCGGCCCTGGAGAAAACCGTGCGCGAGGTCTTCGACCTGCGTCCGGCCGCCATCATCCCCGACCTCGACCTGCTGCGCCCGAGCTACGCCCAAACCGCCGCCTTTGGCCACTTCGGCCGCGAGCTGCCCGAGCTCACCTAGTGACCTGGTTCGGAGATGCGTGAGCAGTAGCGTCAGATGCGGTCGAGGATCTGGTCGGCGGTCTTGGTCCACTTGAAGGGCCGGGCTTCGTCGTTCCAGACCTTGATCCAGTTTTCGAGTGCGGTCTTGAGGTCGTCGAGGGAGCAGAACACGCCTCGGGCCAGGCAGCGCCGTTCCAGCTCGGCGAACCACCGTTCGACCTGGTTGATCCACGACGAGTAGGTGGGGGTGAAGTGGAGCTGGAAGCGGGGGTGCGCGAGCAGCCACTTGTGCACCAGGGGTGCCTTGTGGGTGGAGAGGTTGTCGCAGATCACGTGGACTGCCAGGCCCTTGCCGGTCTGGCGGTCGATCTCGTCGAGGAAGTCCCGGAAGTCCTCGGCCCGGTGCCGGGCGGACAGCTTGGTAATTACCTTGCCGGTCGCGGTGTTCAGGGCGGCGAACAGGTCGACGGTGCCGTGCCGGACGTAGTCGAAGCTCCGCCGTTCGGGGACCCCGGGCACCATGGGCAGCACCGGCGCGGTCCGCTCAAGCGCCTGGATCTGCGGTTTCTCGTCCACCGCGAACACCACCGCGTTCGCCGGCGGGGCCAGGTAGAGGCCCACGACGTCGCGGATCTTGTCGATGAGGAACGGGTCCGGGGAGATCTTGAAGGTCTCGGTCCGCCACGGCTGGAGGCCGAAGGCGTGCCAGATCCGCAGCACACTCGCCGGAGAGATCCCCACGGCCTTGGCCAGTTCCCGCTTGGACCAGTGCGTTCCGCCCGGTGGTGTCTCCTCCAGGGTGCGGACCACCACCTCTTCCACCTGGGCATCGGTGATGGTCCGCGGCACCCCGGGCCTGGGCTCGTCGGCGAGTCCGTCGAGCCGGTCACGCAGGAACCTCGTGCGCCACTTGGAGACGGTGCCCCGGTTCACCCCCAGCCGGGCCGCGACCGCCAGGTTCGGACCGCCTTCCGCGCACGCCAGCACGATCCTGGCTCGCAGGGCCAGACCCTGCGCGGTCGTCCGGCGCTTGACCCAGCTGTTCAACGTCTGCCGCTCGGTCTCACTCAGGACCAGCGGCTCCAGCCTGCTGTCACCCACAACCCACAGCAGACCGAAGCCAACCAGCACCCGTCAGCCAAACCCGTGAACTGGTACGGAAGACGACTCACGTGGTGCCCAACGAACTCACAACCAGATCACTAGGAGGGCACCGACCGCGCCGACGCCCTCGGCACCGCCGCCGGCCGGGCCTGACACCGCCCCACGCGGCAGGCAGAAGACAGATTGCCGTGCGCCTCGCAGTCACCGGGTCGATAGCCACCGACCATCTGATGGTCTTCCCCGGCCGTTTCCGGGAACAGCTCATCACCGACCGGCTCGACACCGTCTCGCTGTCCTTCCTCGCGGACCGCCTCGACGTCCGGCGCGCAGGCGTCGGCGCGAACGTCGCCCTCGGCCCCGGCAGGTTCGGCCCGCGTCCCGTGCTGGTGGGCGCCGCGGGCACCGACTTCCCCGAGTACGGCGCCTGGCTCACCCGGCACGGCGTCGACACCGTGCCGGTCCGGGTGAGCGACACCCTGCACACCGCGCGTTTCGTGTCCACCACCGACGCCGACCAGAACCAGATCGCTACTTCTACGCCGGCCATAGCCCAGGCGCACCGCATCGACCTCGCTGCCGCGCACCGCCGGGGCGGGGCCCTTCGACCTCGTCCTCGCCGTCGCCGACGACCCGGAGGCGATGCTGCGGCACACAGCCACCGCGCACGCCCTGGGCGTGCCGGTCGCGGCCGACCCCACCCAGCAACTGCCCCGCCCGTACACCGGGCAGACCCGGCGCCTGGTGGACGGCGCCCGGCTGCTGTTCACCAACGAGTACGAGCAGGCCCTGCTGCTGGAGCGGACCGGCTGGAGCCGTGAGGAGGTGCTTGGCCGGGTGGGCGCCTGGATCGTCACCCGCGGCGCCCACGGTGTCACTCTGGAGACCGCCGACGGGCCCCGGCAGGACGAACCTGCCGTGCCGACGCGGGACGTCGTCGACCCGACCGGCGTGGGGGACGCCTTCCGCGCCGGCTTCCTCGCGGGCCTCGCCTGGCGGTTGCCCTGCGAGCGCGCGGCCCAGCTGGGCTGCGCCCTGGCCACCGTGGTGATCGAGCCCCTGGGCACCCAGGAGTACAAGCTGCTCGCCTCCGCCCTCCTGGACCGGATCGGCGCGGTCTGCGGTGAGCGGCCAGCCGAGGAGATCGCCGCGCGCCTGACGGTGATGGCATGACCGGACGTGCCGCGCACCAGGACGTTCTCCTTCAAGTTCTTCCCGCCGAAGACGCAGGCCGGCGAGCGCACGCTGTGGCACGCCCTGCGCCGGGTCGAGGCGCTGTGCCCCGACGTCGTCTCCATCACCTACGGGGCCAGCGGTTCCTCCCGGGACCGCACCATCGCCCTCCCCCGGCGCATCGCGGCCGAGACGACCCTGCGCCCGGTCGCCCACCTCACCGCGGTCGGGCACTCGGTCGCCGAACTGCGCCGGATCATCGGGCAGTACGCCGACGCCGGCATCCGTGACGTCCTGGCGCCGCGCGGCGACCCGCCCGGCGACCCGCTCGGCCCCTGGACGCCGCACCCGCACGGCCTCACCCACGCCCGCGAACTAGTCGAACTCATCCGCTCGCTGGGCGACTTCACCATCGGCGTGGCCGCGTTCCCAAAACGGCACCCGCGCTCGCCGGACGGGGAGAGCGAGATCCGGCAATTCGTGGCCAAGTACCGGGCCGGGGCCGACTACGCGATCACGCAGATGCTCTTCCACGCCGAGGACTACCTGCGCCTGCGGGACCGGGTGGCGGCCGCGGGCCGCGACATCCCGATCATCTTGGAGATCATGCCCGCCACCGACGTCCGCCAGATCAGCCGCTTCGCCGAACTCAGCGGCGCCTCCTTCCCGGAGGAACTGGCGCACCGGCTCGAAGCCGTCCGCGACCGGCCCGGCGAGGGCCACCACATCGGCGTCGAGCACGCCACCGCCCTGGCCGAGCGGCTGCTCGCCGAGGCGCCCCCGGCCTGCACGACATCACCCTGAACAAGCCCACCGCGACGACCGAGATCCACCGCAACGTCCTGGGCTCGGCCGTGGACCGGGCGTGCGGCCGGGAGGAGGGCGCTCTGGCCCACAGCCGCCGCGCCTGAGCCATCGAGGGCCTCTCACCACTGCCCCGGGCGGCGGGGAAGCCGCAAGCCGACCCTCCCCGCCGCCCGGGGCCGCTTCGCTGTGCGGGTGGGGCGCACGGGTATGCGGGGGCGGCCGCCATGGGCGCGGCGGGGGCCACGGTCGGGCTGGGGCCACGGCCGGGACGCCGAGTCATCCGGCTTGTCTAAGATGACGTCGAGACGTCTGCGGGTGCCGTGGGGGAACCGGCACGCGTGGCACACTCACGCAGCAGTCGGACCGCCTGAAGCATGTCTGGTCAGAACCGGGTGGCCCTACGTGGGACTGCTCCGGACGAGCGGCACCGACCGGTTCCCGGCACCACCATCGAGAGGTCCGGCCGGCGGAGACGCCATGGCGCATGGGCGAGTAACGATGGGACAGCGAAGATGAGCAGCGTAGTCGAGCGCTACCGGGCGCTTGAGGAGCACGTGGCCGGCGGCCGCCGGGTCGTGGTGAGAGACGTAGTGGACGTACCCGCGTCCGATCTGCGGCAGGCTGACGAGCACGATGTGGCGCTGCTGCTGCTCCTCGGCGAACTGTGCGCCCGTATGGACGGCGGGTCCTCGGCCGCGCCCGTGCTACTGGCGACCGCCGAGAAGTACGTCGACACCTCCTTCTTCTACACCGGCCGGATCCTGCCGAGGACCCGGGAGCTGATCGACCTCTTCGGCCGGGCCGTGCACGAGCGCTCCCTCGACCTGCTGACCGAGGTGGCCGACCACCTCAGCCAGGGATGGGCCGGATACGCCGACTCCATGTTCCCCTCGGCGTTCGCCCGGCTGGCCCGCGACGCCGGATGCGACGCCGGCCCCGAGGCCTTCGCGCAGGTTTCCTTCGTCCTGTGGCACGAGGGTCTCGCGGCGGCCGCGGCCGGCGACGCCGAGCGGGCCGTGCCGCTCTTCCATGCCTCCCTGGACCGCTACCGCCGCTACCGCTACTTCGCGGACGCGTCCTGGCTGCACACCGACCTGGTCATCGCCCATCTGCTCGCCGGGCGGCAGGACGAGGCCGCCGCCGAACTGGAGACCCAGCGCACGTACGTGGAGAAGGTGCTCGCCGACCACCCCACGGCAGTGTCCGGCGCGGGCCGCTCCTTCGCCTTCCACCTGGGGGACGTGCAGAGCGGCCAGTACAGCACCTTCGTGGAGTCCTCCGCGCTGCGCCCCACCGAACTGACCGAACGAGACCGCTCTCTGCTGCTGCGCTACGTCCGCACCAGCGAGTTCCTCATCTCCGCCTGCCGCTACAGCACCCAGCGCGACTTCGACGCGGCACTCGACACCTTCTCCTTCGGCTGGGCCACCTACCAGCAGTCGCCGTACCCGCGGATCTTCCGGCACCTCGGCGACCGCTACCTGGCGGCCGCCGACAAGTGGAACGTGCACCTCACGGCGTACGAGAACTGGCACCGGATGCTGCGCAGCTACCGGATCCGAGTGAAGCCGGGCGCGCTCATCGACACAGCCGCGACCCTCCACAACCGCCTGGGCTACGCCAAACTCGACTCCTGCGCCTCCCTGGTGCTGCTGGACACCGCCGTCCTGCACGCCCGGCTGCACGGCAGGGACGCCTCGGTGGAGTGGATCACCCGCTATCTTCGGGACCTGCGGCCCGCCCTGCCGGACGCCCTGGGCGCCGTCGTCGACTACCTGCAGGCGCCCCGCACCGCAGACCGCGGCCAGCTGCTCAGCCGCTACATCGGGCTGCGCGCCGGGCACCTGGCGCCGAAGTTCCTCTCCCTCGACCTGGACGACGAGAAGCTGCCAGAGCCCAACCGGCTGGAAGTCACCCTCTACGGCCCCCTGCTGTCCATCGAGGGCGTCACCGTCTACGAGAACACCCCGCAGCCCCTCATCGACATGCTGCGCGTGCTCGGCCGCGACTTCGCCCGGCACCTCGCGTCCGGGTCCGAACCGCCGTTCCTGTCCGCCGCCGAGCTGGCCGAGCGCACAGCGCGGACCTCCGCAGCCCTGGCGCAGACCGTGCGCAGATTCCGCATCGCCTGCCAGGAGCGGTTCCGGGACGTCGCCGACTACGGCCTCATCCAGGACGCCGTCCTCCAGGGCCGCCCCGGCTACCGGCTGAACCCGCAGAGCGTGCACCGCTTCACGGAGTACGCGACCGCGCCGGCGGAGGAGGACGCGTGACGCCCACCAGGGCGGCCCGCACCGGCGACGGCGACGGCGCAGCCATAGGGCAGGAGGCCGGTTCATCAACTGCTCACCCAGCCCGGCGCCCACGTGGTCGACCTGTCGGCGGCACGGCTCCACAGCCATCACCGCCGAACTGACCCGACGCCACTGGACCTGCAACGACCTCTCCTTGGTCGCCGTCGACATCGCGAAAGACCGCCTCACCCTGCTCAACAGTCACGTCGCGCCCTGACGGGCACTCGGCTCCGACAGCCCGGCCCCGCGCCATGGTTCGTGTGTTGAAGGGGCCGCTGCAGGGATCGGCCATCTGGGAGTGGCGGCGGCTGGCGGCCGCCCTGGGCTCTTCTGCGAAAGTGCAGGGCACAGACGGTCAGTTGTCGCGGCGCGGGGCGTGATCGAAGAACCGGTTGTCGGTGTCGATGCGGATTTCCCGCACGCCGGGATAGGGGCGGGGGAGGGGGTCGTTGGTGGCGGCGATGACCTGGCAGGCGTAGCCGTCGGGGGAGGAGTCGTCGGCGATGTCGATGAGGGTGTCGATCAGGCGCAGGCCGGTGTCGTGGTCCAGGCCCTTGGCTCCGAGGCCGGCCAGCGGCGAGTCGATGACCATCAGCGGCGGCACCCTGACGCCGCGGTCGACGCGGCCGAGATCGCGCAGGGCCAGCAGCAGCGCGACGTTGGTGGCCACCTTGGGGCTTCCGGCGACCGAGCTCTCGGCGAAGGTCTTGTCGGCCGTGTGCCGTTCCTTGACGCGGGTGGTGAAGTCGGCGGGGTCGATGTGGGCGGTCTCGACGTCGGGGTTGATCTGCTTCAGCCGGGCAAGGAAGAACTCCGACCAGCGGCCGGTGACCTCCTTGCGGCGCACGTCGTGGGCGGTGACCGCCGCATCCCGGGCGGCCTGCGCCGCGTCCATCTGTTCCTTGGCCGCCCGGATGACCTGCTCCTGGGCGCTGATGTAGTCGGCCGACTCCAGACGCTCCTTGAGCTGGGCGACGTCGCGACTCAGCCCGTGGGCCTCCTTCTCGGCCTGCTGCGCGGCCTTGCGGGCGGGCTGGAGATGGCCCTCGTCGCGGGCGGCGAGCGCGGCCGCGGCCGCCGTATCCGCCTCGGCAGCCTGGTCGGCGGCGGCAGCCGCCGCCTCCTGAAGCCCCCGCAGCCTGAGCAGGAGCCGGTCTACCTTCGCACGGGCCGCGGCGATCTGCTGCTCGCGCCGGTCTTCGACGCCGTCGTGGCTCTGACCGCATTGGCGGCACAGGCCCGGCTCCCGGTCGGGGAGGGGCTGTCCGCAGCAGGTGCAGTCCTGCGGCGTGGGCTTCAGCAGGGTGGCGAGTTCGCCCTCGGCGCGCGCGTGCTCGGCGGTGGCGCCGTTCACCTTGGCCTGGGCGGCGACAGCCTGCTTCGCACTCTTCCTGCGCTGGGCTTCGGCCGCCTGGTGCAGGGCGACGAGCCGCCCGCGCTCCCCGACGGCGACCTTCAGCGCCGCATCGGCCTCCTGCCACCGCTGCGCCGCCGCGCGGTGCTCGCGCTGCTTCTGCGCGTACGCGGCGCGGACGCTGGCCGGATCGGCCAGAGCGCCGCTGTCCCGCAGCTTCTTGAACGCCGCCAGAGCAGACCGTGCCGCCCGGTACCGGGACGCGGTCTCCGAAGCGTTCTTCTCCAGCCCGGCAAGGTCCTCGTTCCACAGGCCCAGCAGCACCTCCAGGGCAAGGACCCTCGCCTCGTCCTTTCCTCCGCCGAGGAACTCGGAGGCGATCGTGTTCTGCCGCAGCGCCATGACGGTGCTGTAGAAGTCGTCCAGGGTGACACGCGTGGCCCCGCGGACCGCCTGGGGCAGGCCGAGCAGGTCCTATACGAAGGCGCCGGCCGTCATCTCCCCGGCCTTCGCGCTCGTGACCGGCAGCAGATGCTCGATCTCGTTCGCGTCGTCGAGGTTCTTCAAGGACACCGTGCCCGCGGGTTCGATCCGCTGCGGGTGGCCTGCCAGCGGGTTCCGGCAACCCGGAAGACCAGCCGGACCTGCTGGCAGCCGCGGACCTCCGGCATGACGGTTGCCGTGAGGAGGCCCAGCGGGTAGAGCAGCGCTTCCAGCGCGGTGGACTTTCCGGCCTTGGAGTGACCCACGAGGAAGGTCACCAGGCCTCTGAAGTAGCGGGCGTACCAGAGGTCGCCCCGCTGGAACTCGAGCCGCTCGATCACAAACGAAGGGCCCACTGGGCCTCCTTGGCATCCGATGTGTTGGTCCACACCGGAAACGACCCTCAGCCGTATGGGTGACGGCCCCGGAGCGCACCTGGCCGGTTCCCTGCGATCGGCCACCGGGCCGACGGGGCGATTCAGCGGTGGTGCGGATCGCCCAGGAGCGGGGCGGGCTGGCCGGGACCGGCTGGATGGATCTCCAGGCCGCCGTCGGTGTTGATGACGGGGCGGCGGCCGGGATAGGTGCGCCGGGCCGTTTCGAGGTCGCGTTCGTCGAAATGGCCGGCGAAGACCATCACTCCGTGGAATGAGTTCCACCTTCTCGGCCCCCGTCGGCCACCGCCCTGTCAGCGCTTCCACGGTCATCGGCGCGGTCGCCGGCGGCAGATCCGGCCCTGACGTAGGTCATACCTCCGATGCGGGCCGTGTGGTGGTCACCGGCCTGAGCAGACCCCATGCGCCGGACGGTGCCGATGCCGCTGCTGTGTGCGCGCACCCGGGGTGGCGGTATGCGAGGCCGCTGGCACGGTGGGCGGGGCGTGTCACAGCAGTCCGCCCAGCGGCAGGACGCGTTCGGTGAGCTGTCCGCGCAGCCGTCCCCCAGTGGTGTCGGCTTCGGTGAGCCAGTCGGCGGCGACCAGCAGCTCGGCGTGCTCGGCGACTTGGCCGGGAGCCAGGGCGGCGAACTCGGCGACCTGGTCCAGGTCCAGCCCGCCGTCCTCGGCAGGTCCGAGGCGTCCGTCGGGGCGGGTGTGGGCGGCGGTGTACAGGGCCAGGAGCCGGGCGGTGGCACCCAGCTTCTTCTTGCGGATCTTCCGGTCGCCCACGGCTTTGTGGGCTCAGCCGGAGATCCTCGCGCGGGTGGTCTTGCCGAAGCCGAACGGGCGGGGCCGCTCCGGCAGCAGGGTGGGGACGGTGATGGCGGTGGGGTCCTCGGACCGGGAGGCCATCACCTCGGCGACGGTGCCGGGCAGACGCAGCCACCCGTCCGCGACCAGATGCTGAAGTACCCGCTCGGCGTTGCCTGGGAGCCAGCCGGTGAGGTCCTGGCCGGTGATGTTCCCGGTGCCGGCGCGCGCGGCCCGCAGGGTGAGCATGAGCACCGCCAGGCGCACCTCGGCCTCCGGGCGCCGGGCGTGGGCGGCGACGTAGTCCAGCACGGTGCGTGCGTGCACGGCCTGTTGCCGGGTCAGCAGCCGCTCCACCACCGGCCCGTCCCCACTGACCGTGTCGCCGGCCGCCTGGCCGCCACGGTTGGCGTGCATCTCGCGGGTGGTCTGCGCGGCCTTCTCGGCGCGCTTGGCCTCGTGGCGCAGGGAGCCGTCCCCGCTCACGTCGGCCCACAGGGCGAATGCGCGGGCCTTGCGCTCGTGGAGATGGGCCAGCAGGACGAGGTCGGGTCCGGTGCGCTGCTGGTAGGCCCGGAACGCATCCCCGAGTTCGACCAGTTCCAGGCGCAGGACATCGGGTTCAAGGTCGTGCGGCACAGTCCGCTGCGCGATCTTCCCCACCGCTTCGCCCGCCAGGACGCGTGAGCCGGTGAGCCGGTGCGGGCGCGGGGGAGCGCAGCCGGCCCGGCAGCCGAAGCCGCGTCGGAGGCGAGGGAGGAGGCGCGGTCGGAGAACACCGCCGCCGTGCCCTCGCCCACTGTGCCGCCCGCGGGCCCCGGCTTCATGTCCGGCTCGCCCCATGCCTGACCTGCCCCGGCCGGGGCGGTGCGGGACGGGGGCGGGGCGGTGTCCAGGACCCGGCAGTCGGAGATGGCGGCCGCGCACCGCGCGCACATCTCCGCGATCCGCCACAGCCTCCCCGTCCGGTCCGCGTACACCGTCAGGACCACCGGGCCGCCGCACCGCACCGCCCCCGCTGCCGGGTTCGCCCCGCCCCGCCGCACGGCAGTGGGATCGGGGGTGTGCCACGCGCAGTCGGCGGCGCGGCAGGCGCACCACGCCTCGCCGCGCGGCCCTCCGCCCGCGCGGATGCGGGCCAGGTGTGTGTTGACGTGGCCGATCGCGGCCTGCGGCCCGCGGCGGCGCCTGGGACGCGCTGCTCGGCGCAGGCCGGGCGGGAGCAGGAGAGTTTCACCGCGCCGGCGGACGGGCGGCCGTGAGGGTCCAGGCGTACCGTCCATACCCGTCCCGCGACACGCTCCTGCTGCCGTGCGCCGGCCTCCACCGCCATGTGCACTCCCTTGATCCGTTGCCCCCGGGGCGATCCCCATCATCGGGGACGCCAGCCGATCAGTCCGAGAGGAAGGGGCGTTTCACCTGGCCCAGTCGGCCTCGCGCCGCTCGTCGACCGTCCCAGCGGCTGGTGTGAGCCCCTGCCGCACGAGGCCGTCGCCCTGTTCCGGGCGCACGGTGGGTGCGGTGACCAGGCCCTAACCCGGCGGTTCCCTGGCGGGGCGGGGCGGGGCGGGGCGGGGTGGTGGTGCCTTGCTGGTGTCCTGTGACGTGGGAGCCTGAGGAATCAGGCTACCTGTCTGCCCGGTGCGTGGCCGCGTGGTGGAGTCGTTGGGCTGCCTGCCGGAGGTAGGCGGTGACCTGGGGGTCGGCGTCGAGGGTGTAGGGGACGTCGAGGGCGGTGAGGGTCTGGGCGATGGAGGGCAGGTGGTTGCTGGAGCAGTCGAGGGTGCAGGTGTTCTCGTCACGGGGCTGGATGCGGCCGGCCAAGGCCCGGGTGCGGTGGCGGACGGTGTCGGCGGGGGCGTGGACGGTGGCAATGGCGCGGTAGCGGGTGGGAGCGGTGGCGATCTTGTCGGCGACGTAGGCAGCGGGGTCGTCGCCCGGGATGGGACGGGGGGTGAAGAGGTGCCGGGTGGGGGCAGGGTGGGTGATGCGGTCGAGGCGGTAGATGCGCCAGCCGGTCTTGCCGGTGTCGTGGGCCAGGAGGTACCACAGGCCGCCGGAAGCGACGAGGTGGTGGGGCTCGACGCGGCGCGGGGCGCGGGTGTGCTGTCGGGTGGTGTAGTCGAAGGTGATGATCTCTCGGTCGCGGCAGGCGGCGGCCAGGGCGGCCAGGGTGTCGGCGTCTACGCGTGGGCCGTGCGGTGACCAGGTGATCGTAGCGGTGGTCTGGTGCAGGGCCGTGACCTGCGATCGGAGCCGGGCGGGGAGGACCTGTTCGAGTTTGGCGAGGGCCCGCAGCGCCGTTTCCTCCATTGCGGGGAGGTGGCCGGCGGCGGTGCGCAGGGCGACGGCGGTGGCGATGGCCTCGCCGTCGTCGAGGATGAGCGGGGGCATGGCGGTGCCGGAGGCGAGGCGGTAGCCGCCGGCGTGGCCGGTGGTGCCTTCGACGGGGTAGCCCAGGTCGCGGAGGCGGTCGATGTCGCGGCGGACGGTGCGGGTGGTGACGCCGAGCCGTTCGGCGAGCTCGGTGCCAGGCCACTCGCGGCGGGTCTGCAGCAGGGAGAGCAGGCGCAGCATGCGGGCGGGAAGGTCGGTCGTCATGCCCTCCAGGCTGCCTCGCTTCAAGGACGTGAGCTGTCCTAAAAGGCTCCTAGCGTGGTGGATGCGAAGACGAAGCATCCATGAGCCCCTTGAACAGGGGCGAGCCACTCAAGGGAAGGATCCACGTGACCTTCATGTCTCCGGGCCAGGTCGTCTGGTTCGAGATCGGCACAAGCGACCCGCCGGCTGTAACCGGCTTCTACGGCCCGCTGCTGGGCTGGAGTTTCGAAGTCGACCCCGACTCCTCCATCGACGGCCGCACCTACACCCGCATCCTCGCCCCCGGCGTGCCGTGGCCGATGGGCGCCATCCAGCAAGGCGACACCGGCGGTGAGGCGATCAACCTGTCGATTCTGTCCGCCGATGTCCGCGCGGACGTGGACCGGCTCACCGCGCTGGGGGCCACGGTGGTGCTGCCGGCCACACCGGTGGGGGACGTGACCGTCTTCGCCCGCCTGACGGATCCGCGCGGCAACCTGTTCTCCCTGTTCTCCCGGTCCACCTCCCAGCGGTTCGAGGAGCGGATCGCCGGGACCGAGGAGCACACGCGGCAGGCCGCGTTCACCCCTGCGCCGGGTGCGATGGCCGGGTTCGAGATCGGCACCACCGACGCGGCGGCCACTACCGGTTTCTACTCCGCCGCCTTCGGCTGGCGGTTCGAGAAGAGTGAGGCCATCGGCGGTGTGCCGTGCCTGGACGTTTACGGCCCCGGCGGGACCACAGCGGCCGGATTGGCGCAGCCGACTACGTGATGCCCACCTTCCTGGTCACAGACGTCGCCGCCACCGCCCACGCGGCACGGGAGAAGGACGCCACCGTGGAGCAGCCACCGTCCTCGATGCCCGGCGGCCCGGTGCGCGCCCGCATCCGCGACCCCCACGGCAGGCGCTTCGGCCTCCTGGCCCCGCCCGCCCAGCCAGCGGCCGGCTGACGCCAGCCCGGTGCCCCAGAGCACGCCACCCGCGTGCCCGCGGGATCAGCCAACTTCGACCATCCACTCGCGTGACTGAAGGAGACGAACGATGAAGATCGCACTGCTGGGGACCGGGTTCGGGCAGGCGCACGCCGCCGTCTACGCCGCCCGCGACGACGTCGAGGTGGTGATGTTCGGCCGCGATGCGGCCAAGACCGCGAAGGTGGCCGCCCAGTTCGGCCTGGCCTCCTCCACCGACATGGACGCCGCGTTCGAGGACGGCTCGTTCGACCTGGTCGACATCTGCCTGCCCATCCCCCTGCACGCCGAGTATGTGCTGCGCGCCCTTCAGGCGGGCAAGCACGCGCTGGTCGAGCTGCCGCTGGCCGACAGCCTCGCCGACGCCGAGCGGGTCGCCGAGGCCGCAAATCGCAGCGACCGCCACGTGTTCGTGGACATGTTCGAGCGGTTCATCCCCGCCAACCAGGCCCTCTTCGACGCGGTCCGTGAGAACACCTACGGGCGCCTGGAACAGCTCACCTTGTGGAATCTGATGGCCCACCTGTGGCCTGGCGCCTCGCTGGGGCTGAAGGTGCTGCCGCTGGAGGCGATGCACAGCGACATGGACATCATCACCCGCACCCTCGGCCTGCCCAAGGACCTCACCGTCACCACGGTCGCGCGCGATGAGGACTCCGGCGCTATCGACGCCGCCTTCCAGTTCGAGCGTGCGGCGGCCCGCAGCTCCATCTCCTCGCTGATGCCCAAGCCGTTCGGTGCCCGCGGCGGCTACACCGCCACCTTCGAGCGCGGTGTGCTGGACGCCTCCTCCACGATGGGCTTCGACGGCAAGCCGTCCGGCACCCTCACCGCGTACACCCCCGACGGCGCTCGCGACCTCGAACTGCCGGCCGCCGACCAGTACACCGCCATGATCAGCCATGTCATGGACGTGCTGCACGGCGAGGCGGAGAACCAGATCGCCCCGGACAGCGTGCTCGATGCGCTGCGTCTCACTCTCGACCTCGACCAGAAGGTCAACAGCCCACGCTGACGCCACCGGGGGGCAGGGGGGCCCGCCGTACGGCGGGCCCCCGTGCGGGGGCGGCAGGCGCAACCCCGTACCTCACCGAAACCAGAAAGGCGCCTCGCTGATGGAAGTCCCCACCACCGTGTTGCCGGGCGGGCGGACCATGCCCCTGCTCGGGTTCGGCACCTGGCAGCTGAAGGGCGAGGACGCCTATCGGGCCGTCCTGCACGCACTTGAGGCCGGCTACCGGCACCTGGACACCGCCCAGCTCTACGGCAACGAGGAAGCCGTGGGGCGGGCCCTGGCAGACAGCAGTATCCCGCGCGGTGAGGTGCGTGACGACGAAGTTCGCCCAGCACCACCCGGGCAGGGAACACGCCACCCTGGCCCGCAGCCTGGACCGCCTGGGCGTAGAACAGGTGGATCTGTGGCTGATGCACTTCCCGCTGAAGAACCCCGCCGAGCACGCCTGGGTGTGGGATGAGTTCCTGGCCGCCGCCGAGCAGGGGATGACGGCGGCCGTGGGGGTGAGCAACCACCATCCTGAACAGCTCGACGCACTCGCCCAGGCCAGCGGGCGGATGCCGGAGGTCAACCAGGTCCGCTTCAACCCCGCCCGCTACGACCCCCATCTCCTGGCCGCGCACCGTGCACGCGGCGTGGTCTTCCAAGGCCACAGCCCGCTGCGCAAGCCCGGCCTGGACCATCCCGTCCTGACCGAGATCGCGAAAGCCCACGGCGCCACTCCCGTCCAGGTGGTCATCGCCTGGCACCTGGCCGCCCACGACATCGCCGTCATCCCCAAATCCGCCCGAACCGACCGCATCATCAGCAACCTGCAAGCGGCCGGCCTGCACCTCACCGACGACGACATCACCCGCATCAACACCCTCGCCACCCAATCCCGCCGCACACCCGCGGCATGACAAGGAGCCCGCTATGAAGATCGCTGTTCTCGGCACCGGCGCCGGAGCCCGCTGCCACACCACCCGCCTGACCGAACTCGGCCACCACATCACCGTCGGCACCCGCGACCCCGCAGCCACCCTGGCCCGCACCGAGCCGGACATGATGGGCACACCGCCCTACCGCGACTTCCACACCGCCCACCCCGGCATCCCGCTGCACACCTTCGCCGGCGCCGCGCAGAGCGCGGAGGTGGTCATCAACGGCATCGACGGCGCCCACGCCGTGACGGCCCTGACCGCCCTCCCCCGTGCCGCGCTGGCCGGCAAGACCCTCATCGACTACACGGTCCCCTACGTCTACCAGCAGCCCGACCAGGTCGAGCGCCCGTGGCCCACCCCGTGGGGTGTCATGCCGCGCCTGGACCCGGTGGACACCAACAGCCTCGCCGAGCAGATCCAGCGCGCCCTGCCCGAGGCCAAGGTCGTCAAAGCCTTCGTCACCCAGGAACAGGAAACCGTCACCCACCCCGAACAGATCGCCGGCGGCGACCACACCATGCTGATCGCCGGCGACCACGCCGACGCCAAGCAGCAGGCCACCGACCTGCTCACCGGGTACGGCTGGCACGACGTCATCGACCTCGGCCCCCTCGCCGCGGCCCGCGGCATGGAGATGTACGCCCACCTCCACACCGCCCTCGGCCTGGCCCTCGGCACCCGCTTCGGCGTCAAGATCATCCGCTGACCGGCCGCGTCACCGCGCCGCCCGTCTCCCCGCACCACCGAAGGGCTGCCACGCCGCCCCAGCACCCCTGGGCACGCCGACGCTCACCGGCGCCGTGAACAACCTGCTCAGCCACCCCAACGCCGCCGTCGCCCTCGATCGCCGACCCACCGGACCCCTACAACCCGCCCCCACCCTCTCCGCCGCGACCTGGCCGGCAACGCAACGATGATCCCGCAGCTGCCGGGGGTCATGGGCGTTGCGCGAGCCGGCGTTCCAGGGGGGTGCGGTAGTGCGGGGTGATCCGCAGGTCTCCGAGCCATTCGGCAAGGGCGCGCGCCCGGGCAGTCACGGCCCGGCGGGCGGATGGTCCAGGGTCGGTGAGCAGGTGGGTGTGGATGCGGCCGGTGGGGTGCTGGGCCCAGGCTCCGATGATGCGGCCGTCCGCCCAGATGGTGGGCCCGATGTTGCCGTTGCGGTCGAAGAGGTCGCCGACGTGTGCCGCATCGAGGTGGAAGGTGCGCTGGCGCCAGCCCATGGGGGTGGGGTCCAGGCTGGGCAGGAGAGCGACCCATGGTTCGGGGGCGGGGACGGGTTCGAGGTCGTCGGGCAGGAGGTAGCCGGTGGCGCTTCCGTCGTCGAGGGTGACGGGCTCGGCGCCGGTGGCGGCGAGGGCTTTGCGGGTGTCGGTGAGGGTCCAGCCGGTCCACCACTTGAGATCCTCGACGGTGGCCGGGCCGAAGGCGGCCAGGTAGCGGCGGGCCAGCTCCGCCTTCGCCGCGCCGCTCTCCCAGGCGTCGGCCGCTTCGGCGAGAGGGGAGAGGGACCAGCGGAACTGATTGGAATTGAACCTCCCCGTGGGGCGGCCACGGCGGATGCGGCCTTCCGCAGCCAGAACCCGCAGGATCCGTGAGGAGACCGACTGGCGCGCCTCGTACGGTTTGCCGGGCGCGACGGTGACCTGCTCGCGCAGGGCCGGCACATCGGCGGCCAGCTGCGCCGCGCTCGCCTCACCGCGGGCGGCAAGCGCGGCCAGCAGGTCCTCCTCCACCGCCGCGTACCGCTCCGCGCTCCAGCCGACGCCGTCGCGCAGGTAGACGGCGCAGGCCGCGCGCTCCTTGGCGGCGATGGCGCGGCCGGTGGATGCCTCGATGACCGGGGCGAGCTGGGCGGGGACGACGAACATGGTCCGGCGCATGCACAGCATCCGCTCCAGGCTCCGCTCCTCATACAAGGCGTGCTCCATCGCCGTGATCTCGGGTGCGCTGGTGCGGGCGGCGGCGGCCAGGAACACGGTGGAGGGGTCCGTGGCGTGCAGGCCGACCAGGGCGCGGGCGACATCCTCCATCCGCTGCGCGTGATGGGCGGGAGCGAGGAGATGCCGGATGCCGAGCCGTGCACGGCGCTCGTCGGCGCTGACACAGCGCCGGGGCCCGCTCACGAGTCCCCGCCCGCCCCGGCCCAGACCGCCCGGGGAAGGTCGAGAACGGGCTCAGGAGTCAGGATGCGGCACAGGATCACCCCTGCATCATCGCGGATAGCCGGAGCGGCAGACCGCCTATCCGCGCAAGGTGACGCCCCCGCACCCCCGGCGATCCGCAGGAGCGCCGCCCCAAGGAGCTTCACGGGCCAACCGGAGCAGGGGTGGTCATGACCCGGCTGGCCGCTGTGGGTAAGCCGACCGGGCCGGGATGTGCGAGAAACGAAACACCACCGCGTCCAGAAGGGACTCCCCGATGCCTTTCGCACCGTGCATGAGCGTGGCCGACACCGCCGCCAGCATCGCCTTCTACAAGAAGCTCGGCTTCGACGTCGACTCCAGCACCTCGCGCCCCGGGGACGACATCCACATGCTCCTCTACCAAGGCGAGTTCTGCGCCATGCTCTACCGCAACGACGACCTCAAGCAGTGGCTGCCCGTCCTGGCCGACCAGCCCATCGGCTTCGCCGGCATGCTCTACCTCGCCGTCGACGACCTGGACGGCTTCTACCAGCACGCCTCCCAGCACGCAACGGTCGTCAAGGAGATGACGACCGACCACAACAATCAGCGCGAGTTCTACATCCAGGACCCCGACGGCTACGTCATCGGCTTCAACGACAAGGCGGCTCTCCAGGCAAGCGGCCTGGGCCAATACGCCTGAACACCACCGCGCCTCGCGCAGGCA
This sequence comes from Streptomyces sp. JJ66, assembly GCF_019303495.1. Lineage (GTDB taxonomy): Bacteria > Actinomycetota > Actinomycetes > Streptomycetales > Streptomycetaceae > Streptomyces. Next base: position 39,716 of record NZ_JAEVFI010000026.1, read on the forward strand.
TCGTCCTCACAGCTTGACCTCAGGGCTGTCCAGCTCGGGCAGCCCGTCGGTGGGAGCCGGCGGATGCACGGTGACGTCGTCGCCGATGTGGACGGTCATGCGGTCCAGCCCCATGTGGAGAGGGCCGCCGTACCCGGCCTTGCGGGTGCGGTCCATGATGACATCGTCGCCTTCCTTGCCGTGCAGGCCCTTCTTCGCGATGTGCGAGAAGACCGCGACGCGCGGCCGGGCCTGGGAGAAGACCCGTGCGGCCTGCTCGGGCGTGGTGAGCTTCTCCTCGACCGCCTTCAGCTTCCCGCTCCGGGTGAGCTCCTCGTCGAAGGCGATGACGTTGTGGACGAGCAGATCCACGCCCCTGCCGTGCTCGACGACGTTGGGGTGATACGTGGTGTCTCCGGACAGCAGCACAGACTTGCCGGCGTGGTCGACGCGGTAGCCGTAGGCGGGATTGCCGTCCCTGTGCTCGACGGTGAAGGCGGTGACCTTGACGCCGCCGGTGTAATAGACCGTTCCCGGCTCGATCTCGTGGACGTTGATGTCCAGGTACTCCTTCTTCAACAGCTCGTTCGAGCGGTGCTCCAGATCATGGGCGTACATCGCGCGCATGCCGGTGACCATCCCGGCGGTCCCTGGCGGCCCCCCAGACCTCCAACTGCTCGGTACGACCCAGCATGAACCACGGGTTGAGCCACAAGCTCGGCAAACCCTCGTAGTGATCGTTGTGCAGGTGTGTCAAGAAGACCTTGGTGACGTTCTTGGGGTTGATGCGCGACTCGTACATGTTCTGCGTGGCACCGCGCCCCACGTCGAACAGCAGCCGCTGGCCGCCCGCATCGATCAAGGTGGATATGCCCTCACGGGCTATCGACATCTCCGGGCCGCCGGTTCCCAGGAGATGGACCTTCACGACAGCCGGGTCCTCCTTTGCCGCGGCTGCGCGGGCGTCCGTTGCGGGCTGGTCCTTCGAGCCGCTCGACGTGCAGCCCAGCAGTCCCAGCGACATCGCTACCGCCCCTCCGAGCAGGGGACGCCGACCAATCACCGGCCCGGTGCGGGCGGCGGGACCGCCGGCGGCTGAATCCGGGCACGGGGCACTGCGCAGAACACTCATATCGTTCCCTAAGAATGAGCCGGTGAGCGTGCTGGGGGGAGGCCGCTCCAGTAGAGCAACGCAGCCATCGGCGAGGAATCGACGGTTCCTATGAGAGCGCCCCCGCCCCCTTGGGCGTTCACACATCCACCGGGCGGCCAGATCATGTGGGCGGCGCTGGGCGCAGCAAGACCAGAAGACCAGCGGCGACAGTTCATCGAGGCGCCCGCACACACTGGATCCTGCCGGCCCGGCGGTGCACGGATAGTGGAGCCGTAGGGTCGCGGGTCTGCTGCCGTTCATGGGGTGTGCAACCGCGATCGACAGGGCGGGATGCTGCGGAATTGTCAGAGTCGAAGGCCATCCTGGGTGCCATGACCGACACAGAGCCCTCGGGCCTCGAGGTCCTGGCGGCCTTCCCGCCCGAAGAGTATGCCCTGATCAGCAAGCACGCGGCCGAGCTCGACGTTCCTCTCGCGGCCTATGTCCGGCAGGCCGCCACGAGAGGGGCACGCGACGGACAGCTCAAGCGTGAGCTCCTTCGGGAAGCGGCCCAGGGGCAGGGCCCGGCCGCTGAGCCGTTTGTGAACACCGGCCTGCTCATCGACGGCATCCTCGACAGGGAGCCCGCCACGCTCACCCGGGCGGAGAACGAGACCCGGACCCGGGAAGCCGCCCAGGAATGCGGGATCGAGTACACCCCCGAAGTCCGAGACCTGGGCAACGCGCTCTGGCGAAGATCGAAGCCTTCCAGAACGACACGTCGACCAGAACCGGAAGCACGAGTGAAGGGAGCGTTGCTGACTTGGCGTGGGCCCGCAGTGAGGCTTTCTCCAGCCGGGGACCGGACCGGCTCCCTTGGGACGCACAAAAGGGAGCGCGACCGGCAACCGCCAGGCCGCCTGGGCGACACCCGACACCGGCAGCCTGACACCCGCCCGGACCCGCATCTTCGGCGCTCCAGCGGACCTTCGTGCCGTACGCGGGGGCGTCGGCGGCGACATCCAGGCGGCCGGTGTCCGCATCGAACGCCACGGCCTGGACGCGCCCGACGAGTTCGGGCGCGGCCGCAGCGAGGATGGCCTCCCACTGAGCCAGGACGCTGCCGCCAGCGGCCGGGGCGACCAGGCCGCTCGGTCATCATCATTGTGATTGCGGCGCCCAGCCCGAGCGGCTCGCGGCCGTCCCGACGTACGGCGGTGCCGGTGCGCCGCTTCGGCTTCTGCCGGGCGGCGCCGTTCTTCCTCGCCGCCTCCAGAGCCGCGAGGAGGGCCCGGCGCGCGAGGTCGACGCCGGACATCTCCGGGACGGTGCTCACGCGATCACCTCCAGGGCCTCACCGTCCAGCGGGCGGCAGCGAGCTCGGGCAGACGCCACGACCACGGCGCCGGCCGGACCGGCTCGGGACGGGCCTGGGTGTGCAGCTGCTCCAGCCGCGCGGCGAGGGAGGTGCTCGGCGGTGCGGGTCTGCGCCTTCGCGGCGGCCTCGGTCGCGGCACGTTGGGCGTCGTTGCTGTCGGGCATGGCCTGGAACCAGAGCCTGGCGAGCTCGGTCGCGTACGCCACACTGACCGTGTGACCACCTTATGGGTGCGCTCGTTGGCCTGGGGCGGGAGAAGACGATCTCGACGAAGAGAGACTCGACATGGCGTGTGATGACCCTTGGATCGAGAAGCGACGTTACGAGTACGCCGGTGGGCGCTATGTCGGCTGTGGAAACTGCGGCGGGGACCTGTGTACCGCCTGCAGGTTCAATCATCTGTTGCCGAGCGATGTGCACTTCGAGTTCAACGACGACAACGTCTGCTCGGACTGCAGCCCAGACCGTTGATCACGGGCACTGCCAGCCGCGAACCGCCGTGCGGTCAAGGACCTCGCTTGCCGTGCCGCCGTGCAGCCTCACGCCTTGGCCGGTCATCGTCCACCCCACGGGGAGCCGACGCGCAGGAGTGATCGGGGAGCCGTGAGCAAGGGTGCACAGCATCGCTGCGACGCGTGGCGGAAGCCCTGACTTGGCAAGCTGCCGCATCTGCCCTGTAGGACCGCGACGATGGGATCGATGCGTGTGGCTGCCCTGCGGCCAGTCCGCGCCTGGAGAGAGGAGCGATGGATTGTCCTTGACGTCCCAGATCGATTCGCCCGACAGCCCGTTCACCCGATTTACCGCGTTACACCTGCCACGTCCGCGTGCGGCGATGGATACCTACCGCGCCGCAGCCCGCGCCGCGCAGCGGCCGGTGTCCTTGCCGACACCACCGCCTGGGGTACGGCCGGCATGGGGCACGCTCGGCGCGGCGATTGACCACCGATTGCGCTACGCCTTCACCTGCCAGCAGGTGATCGACGGCGCGGTCCGCGAGGGTATCGCGAGCGCGGCCGCCTGGTGCGCGAGTATGCGGCGCCCCGACGTTGCCGATGCGATTCTGGCAACCGGCCGGGACCTGGAGAGTGAACTGCGCATTCTGCTCAAGCAGGAGCGGCCCGAGGACCGGCGCCAGCCGATACTGCTGGCCGCCGCGGCTGAGGACCGGCTGGCCCGCCTGTGCGTGGCGATGGTGTGGTTCGAGGAGGTCTACCGCTCCGGTGTCCTGTACCCGGGGTCGGCGATTGTGCGTCTGGCTGCCGGGCTGACGTTGCCCGCGCTGCTTGCCCAGGTCCCCGATTACATGGTGGACGACCTCACGGCGCAGGTGCGGCTTGCGCAGGACGCCCTCGGTGAGCTGCGCGTCGGCTCCGGGGCCGAGGAGTGCCATTCAGGGCCTGTCTTCGCCGGCTCGCGCGCGGTGGGCGGCGCGGACGCGGACCTGATCGCCGGTCGGCTGCTGCTGGACTTCAAAGCGCTGAAGGATCCAGTCCGTCTCCCGCCAGCGGCGGCGTACCAGTTGGCCGGGTACGCGCTGCTGGACTTCGAGGATCTCTACCGTCTGGAGCGGGTCGGCTTCTACCTCACCCGCAGCGGGCAGCTGATCACCTGGGGATTGGGAGAGTTCGCAGGCTTGCTGGGTGCTCACATCCCGATGCCCGAGCTGCGGGCTGAGCTGTCCAGCCGTCTGGCTGGCGAAGATCCGAATAGGGAGGCGTAATCGCGCTTGGGACGGCATTCATCCCCCAGGCTGCCGGTCAGAGGGCGTCGGAGTTGCCGCAGGTGCTGCGGGCATCCCGGATGGTCCATGGGGTCTGTGGACCATCGTCTTCGCACCAGTATGCAGAGCTGGGGGAGCCTCAGCGGGGTAGACCGGCGGGCCGCTACCGCTCATGTGAGGTGTTGGCCGCTCGTGGAGACAGCAACTCGGACATGCGGCCGAGTGCTTCGGCGGTTCGTGCTTCCTGTTCTTCTCTCGGCAGTCTGACGAAGTCCAGCTCTGACGTACACCGTTCGCGCAGGTCGTCTCGGTCGAACCAGCGAAGGGGGTGACGGGGGTCGGTAGGGTCATAGACGCCTTGTCCGTACGCTTCCATGACGGTCAGGTCGTACCGGCGGTGGTTGTGACTTTCGTCCGGCGGGAGGAGACCGCCCACCATGCGGTTCATCCACTCTTCCCGGATCGCGGCTCCGTCATCAGGGTCATCGGCATCGGGGTCGTAGCCGAACACGTCGTTCGCATCGCGCAGTCCGGGGAACGTGTCGAGGAGGTCGTCGAGCTGGGGAGGGGCGGTGTTCTGGATGACGAGCCACAGCGCGTACTCGTCGGCGAGGCACTGAGCGCGCGGGACGCGCCCTGCTCCCAGCTCGCTGCCAATCCGCATGATGCGCTCCCCCATGCGCACCAGCCAGTGATCGTTGACCTGGGTGAGCGCCAGCTCCGGGAGGCCGCACAGCAGACCGACGTCCCGGATCGTCGCCTCGCCCTTCAGGAAAGCGGCGAACTCGTAGCTGAAAGAGCTGTCCAGGTGCAGCCTGCCGTCCTGAGTGGGCGCGAAGTCGGAGAAATCGACGGTGGTTGCCAGGGCCATGGCATCGGCCGGGGTGAGCGGATCACCTTTGAACGAGCTGTTGAACAGACGCACGACATCCGTCGTCTGCCGATCGACTTCGGCAGGCCCCTCACCCGCGCCCGATGACACATCGGCGCCGCCCAGCTGCCTCAGCGCTGCGACACTGAGTTTCAGCGCCCGTGCGAATCCTTGCAGGTTACCCGCCCGGAACCCGTCCAGCGCGTGGGTATCGCCTGCGGCGTTCTCGAAGCGCCGCCACGTCGCCAGGGATACGTCAGAGCGCCGCGCAGCTTCCTGCTGAGTGAGGTTGAGCTCGGCGCGACGCCGCTTCACCGCGTTGTTCGCCGTCCCCTTGGCCATACCACTCCTCCTGGTTGCCCGCTGAGCTCCGGCGAGTTTAGCACTCATTGAGCGCTCATCGGTTCGGTCTGGGCATCACGTGCTGCCGACCGCACCGGACCCAGCCCACGATCAGACAACGCCTCGGCGGCCACCTGGCGCCAACCTGCAACCCGGCACGTCCCTACCGCGCCCGCCTCCGACCTCTGCATTTCTGTACCACCACCATCCCAATTTCTGTACCGAACTCATATCTGTACCGCTATGCTTGGCGTGACAACATCCCGGTGAGGCGTGCACTCCCTGGGAGACTGTGACAGGTGAGAAAGGGGCGTCGTGGTGTCCGACGAAGGTGTACCGCCGACCCAACCAACACCATCGACGCTGCATCAGGCACGAGGGATGCTGCCGCAGTTGGTGAAGGCCGCAGTTGAGGGTCGGCCCACGCCCCTGACCCGCAAGAGCGAGGGGCGGGAGTACCGGGCACTCCTGGCGTCCCCCCAGGCCGCCGAGGAAGCCGGATGGGACCTGGCCGCCGCTGCGTCGTGGCCGACCGCAGCGGCGCGAGGAAAGCTCGGAGAACTCATCCAGTACGCCGCCACCGGCTCCCCACAGGTCCTGCGCCGCCACTCCACCCCGGTCGCCGTCCTGATCCCCGACGCCCACGCCCCCGCCACCGACCCGTCACCAACGCCTGACCCCACTACCCCTGCCGCCACGCTCCAGCAACCGCATGCGACCCCCGCCAAGCCGCCTGCCCCCGCCACTCCCGCAGCCGGCCCAGCACCACGGCGCCTCGCTCCCCTCTCAGACGCCCTGACCACCTTCCCCACCCCCACTACCGGGACGGAGAACCCTGACACCGAGGTCGTGCCCGCCATGCCGGGCCTGCCCACCGGTCTCGCAGTCCTCGACCAGGCTTTGGGCGGCCTGCAGCCAGGCCGTTTCTACCTCGTCGCCGGCGCGCCCGGCGCTGGCGCCAGCCTGATTGCCACTACGGCCGCGCGCACCACGGCCCTCACCGGCAACCTGCCTGTTCTGTACGCCGCTTCCGGCCTGACCAGCGGCGATGTCGCCGCCCGCGCGATCGCCGCACACACTCCTGTCGACTACCGCCGACTCAGAGCCGGAAACCTCACCGCGGACGAGCGCCGAGCCGTCACAGGCACCACCCAACTTCTCGCCAGCGCCCCGCTGTTCATCGACGATGGCGCCGACCTCGACGCCGAGGCCATCGTCTCCACAGCCCCCGACGTCGACGGCCTGGCCCTCGTGGTCGTCGACCGCTTGCAGACCGTCCACAACCCACGCTTGCCCCTGTCCGGCCCCACCGCGATCGCGGACGCCGTCCAGGCCCTGGCCCACCTCGCCCGTACCCGGCACCTGCCAGTCCTTGCCGTCCTGGACACCGACGACCCCCGTACCGTCGCCGCGCTGGACACGGACATCACCCTCACCCTGACCCGCACCAGCGACCAAGCCCACCTAGCCGTCGCTGAACGCGACTTCGGCACGCTCGCCACCCTCCACCTGCACGCCGACCTGCTGTGCGCCCGGTTCACCGATATCCCCACCAGCCCCGGCCCCACACAGGTCGCCGCGCACCAGCCCTCCCCACCTGCCATGCCCTTCATCAAGACACCAGACCGCTCCAGCACCTCACCCACGGCAGCCCCCGCACAGACACCGTCACGGGAGACACCCACGAAGAACCCTGCGCGCCAGCGGCGTGTCAGCCCGGCAAAGGCCGCACCGGCCACGTTCGTCTCCGACCGGGTGGCCCAGGCACTGGCCGAGCACGGCGGTGACACAGACGCGGCCCTCAACGCACTGGCCGGTGACGGCGGTTCAGCGATCCCGGACGTGATGGAGTTGTTCGAGGCGACTCGAGTCGAGACCAACTACGAGCACACCACCTACCCGAAACTGCCGGAGCCACTGATCCGGAAACGGCAGGACCAGGCCGATGACGTGTGGGAAGCCCGACCGAAGTTCACCCACCCCGTCGTACCGGAAGGTGTCGAGATCACGCACCTGGATGTGAACGCCGCCTACCTCGCGGCCCTGCAATCCGCGCACCTACCAGTGCGCACTATCACCCACAACCCCGACGGATTCGAAGACTTGTCCAACTACGGCAAGGGAATCGACTACGCCGGCATCTGCCTGGTCGACCCCATCGAGTGGGACCACCCCGACCTTCCCCACCCACTAGGCGACGACCGCGAAACATCCGGTCCGCTGTGGGTGCCGACATCGACCGTACTCGGAGTGCGCGACCTGGCATCACCCTCGTACGGAGAGCTATGCGAGCCCCCGGTGATCCGGGAGGCCTACGTCGCCAAAGGCAGCGCGGCACTTTTCAAAGGGTTGGTACAGGTACTCAACACCGCCCGCATGCGGGCAATCGAGGACGGCGACACACTCACCAAGGCATACGTCGCCGCGATGTATGCAAAACTCATCTCCACCATGGGGGACAGCCGGAAGAACCATGAGCTCAAGCGTCCAGACTGGCAACATATTATTCGCGGTCAGGCGTTTGCGAACCTACGCCGAAAAGCAGTCAGAGCCTACCAAGCAGGCCTGGGAGTCGTTCATGTGGGAGGTGTCGACGAACTCCACGTCACTGGTGACGCCTGGGCCGCCCAGCGGAACGGGAAGCCGCTGTTCTCTCAAGGGTTCGCCCTGAACCAGATTAAGGCGAAGCGGGTTTCCCGGAAAGGGGAAAGGTAGTGGCGCGCCCACAACACACAGGCGGCCCGCTCGGGAACTGGGGGCGCGGCCCCGACAGCGGCGGAGTCACCTTCGGCGAACAGATGGACAGCGAGGTTCAAGACCTCGTGGAATCCGGCGACATCATTCCCCCCCAGGAACTCATCGACACCGAAGCCCAACTGGACTACCTCACCAGCAGACGCGGGGGACGAGCAGCCCTGGATCGCGCCGGAGTCCCCAGGCGCACCGCTCGCCGCTGGCAGGCCGGCGCGCGCAACGTCAGTCGCATCAACCGCGAGAAGATCAACCAGGCCTACTGGACGCTGCGCGCCACCAACTGGCGCCGCTCCGGACGGACACTGCCCCCTACCGTCCGTCAGGCCATCGCCCCCCAGCTCCGGCAGCGTGCCCATGGGCGCCGCATGACCATCGAGCCCGTCGACCCGCGTGATGTCGCCCGTCAGGCTCAAGGAGCCCAGAGTACCGCCAGCGAACGCACCGTCCGCCCGTCCCAACGCAGTTGGGACAGACTCATCGACAGCTGGGCAACTGGAGATGAAACCCTCATGGAAGACGCCTGGATGGACTTCGCCAGTGAAATTGACTCACCACCAGAACTCTACTATGAAGTTGCACATATTGGTTTCACGCTTTAGCATGAAGCGAACTCAACTGAGTTGACTGATATCAGAGTTACGGAACTGGCCCGGAATCGCCTGAAAGAATTCGCCTCCCTTTCTCGTGGAACTAATTCACTCGGAGCCTTCGTCAGTTGCTGCCGTAGCCACACCACTTACCTAGCCAGCCAAGGCGCGCGCAGCGCGCCGGTTTTTAATGCCGCGCAGCGGCATTAAAAACCCTAGCGTTCCGCAGGAGCGCAGCTCCTCCCCGTCGCGCAGCGACGGCGCTCCGCGGCTGCGCAGCAGACCGGCGCG
>NZ_JAEVFI010000027.1 GCF_019303495.1 Streptomyces sp. JJ66
TTAAATTTACCCCCCGAATTTCTCTTCACTTTCCCCAAATTCCTCGTTGCACCTTGTTTTATTATTGCGAGGGTGCAATATGACTTAACGTGGCCCCATGTAACTATTCTGACTCTCCCTCGCTTAAACCGCCGTCACCTTCCTTACTTGATTCCTTATGTGAATTCCCTTCAGTTCATAAATAGGAATCGAACGTGAAGGGATTCTTGGGAAGGTTGAATGAAACTCTGTCAATCTTCCTTGTGGGTATGGGGAATTCGAGGAACTCGGTGTCGTCAAGGATTTCCATGCGAACCTCGGCGGTCGGGTCATGCCAGCTGCGGCCGGGCGAGCTCGCACTGGTAGAGCTGCCCGGTCATCTGCCCTGCCGCCGAGGGCGACCTTGCTCGTGCCACGTTCCCCACTACTGGTCGTGCTTGTCCGAGCGGCTCGATTCCCACTCTGTGACCGGATCGCACCAGAGCAGCGCCCGGGAATCGCTGGGCGAGCGGGAGGGCACCCGCTCGCTGATCGAGGTGTTGCTGCTGCACCGTCAGACGGTCGGGGCAGTGCCGGACAGCGAGGACTTCGAGGGCGGGCCGCAGCAGGCCAGGGTGATCTCCCTGCTCGCCCGGCTGCCCGGAGATGCCCGTCCGGCTCCCTCGCTCACCAAGTACGACCGCCTGCTCAAGCGCAGGGCCACCGCCACGGAAGGCACGGCATGACGCTCACCAGCGCCGCTGACACAGCGGCCGAGCCCCTGTTCGAGGTGACCGGGTCAGCCGCCCGGTTGCCGGCCCCTGGGCCTGTCGCCCGAGGACGCTTTCATCGACGAGGCATGCCGCCTCCTGCGGCTGGCCCGTGCCGGGCGCGGGCTCGGGAAGGAACTCGTCGAGGCCACCACCGCGAGGATGACGTTCGTTCTCTGGCCTGCAGCCGCAGTCACCGTGGTGGCGGACGCTCTCGCAGATGCACGTAAGCGGACGGGTCGCGCGAGCGGCCTGCCGCTCGCGCGGGTGGGCAGCGTGGCGGCAGGAGGGGTGCTCTAGCGCCGTGCGGCAGGAGGGCGACGTGTCCGGACGGCTAGGGAGTCCGGCTGCGCGGCGCTGTGGGTGTGGGGGCCGGTGCGGGCGGCGCGGCGTGGGTGTGGCGCGGTTGTACTGCACCCCACTCTCTAGTATCTTTGGGGATACACCCCAAAGATACTAGAGAGTGGGGTGTCCGGCCCGGCACCTGCTCGATATGCGCCGTCCCCGGCCACCCGCGACCCGAAAGGCTTCCCCATGCTGACTCCGGCTGACAAGGAGCGGATCGACCGCTTCGTGGCCAAGATCCGCGACGCCGGCTCCGACGAGCAGCGGATGCACATGGCCGTGCTCACCGAACTGTCGGCCATCCACCGGCGAGTCAACCCAAAGACGGGCAAGCCGTATGCCCCGACCACGAACCGCAGCCTGATCACCGACTACCGAAACGTGATCAAGGCCGAACTGGGCGAAGACGCCCCCGTCCTGGAGAAGCTCAAGTACTCGGCTGCCCGCGTGACGGAGTACCGCCAGCACCAGCAGGAGCAGCGCGAGGAACGGCACCACAACCAGCGGCCGCTGAACGCGCAGCAGCACATCGAGCGGGCCGTGGCGCTGCTGAGCTACAACACGAAGGTCCGGTGGTCCAACGCCGCGGCCATCGCCGGCGTCGTGGCCCTTACCGGCCGCCGCCCTTACGAGGTCGGCTGTGTCGGCGGCTTCGAGCCTGACCCCACCCACGCGCCGCAGGTCCTGTTCAGCGGACAGACCAAGACCCGTGAGACCGAACGCGCCGCCACCGCCTACCCCATCCCCGTACTCGCGGAGCGGGACCTCGTCCTCGAGACCGTCGCCCGCATCCGCGAGGAGATCGACCCCGCTCTGGACAACAAAACCTATTCACAGCGCTTCGGCAAAGAAGTCGGCATCGTCGCCAAACGCACGTTCACCGACGCCGACGGACAGCCGATCACACCACGAGAACTACGCGAGGCATACGCCGCCGTCGCCTACCACAAGTTCGCCAGCCGGAAAATCTCCGAGGTGCAGTTCTACAACGAGATCCTCGGACACCAGGGAACCGACCTCAACACCTCACTGTTCTACTTCGCCTTCTACATCAACAACACCAGCGAGTCACAGTGAAAGCATGAACCCCACCCGTGACTGCTCAGGTCATCGAGTGCATGCGAGCCGGCGGCAAGCCCCCAGGAGTATTCACTGGATCTGCCCCCTTCTCAACTAACCTGCACCACAGAATGACATCGACTACCTCGATCTAGATTTCTGATTAGGAGCCAAAAGCGTGGACGCTGAATTTCCGCCCATCGACCGCGGCAAGACCCCGCTGCTCGGCGCCGACCACGACCCGGTCCGCCTAAAGGTTGTCTCGTAACTGTTGTGGCTGGTGCGCGTTGGGCTGACTGTGCAGGTGCTGAGTGCGGAACGTCGTGACGTGATCGAGGTGTTCACCGGTCTGGCGCCGGGCCGCTTCCGGCGGTTGGTGACAGCTGTGGAGAAGGCCGGCGGGGCTGAGCTGGCCGAGAGCAGGCCGGGGCGGCCATGGTCGCTGCCGCTGGCCGACCGGGTGCTGCTGGTCGCGGTGTACTACCGCACCAACCTCACCATGCGGCAGCTCGCGCCGCTGTTCGGCATCTCGGTGGCCGCGGTCGGCCGGATCATCGACCGTCACGCGCCCTGGCTGGCCCTCCAGCCGCTGCGGCGACGCCCGAAGCGAGATGAGGTGCTGATCGTGGACGGCACCTTGGTGCCCACCCGCGATCGCACCGTGGCAGCGCCGTCGAAGAACTACCGCTACTCGACGAACCTCCAGGTCGTCATCCAGGCGGACACCCGTCTGGTGTTCACCGTCGGCGACCCGCTGCCGGGCAACCGCAACGACTGCACCGCTTTCCCCGCCTCGGGCGCCGAAGCCGCCTGCGGAGAGGCGATGGTGGTCGCCGATGGCGGCTACCAGGGCACCAGCGCGATCATCCCGCACCGCCGCCGGGCTGGGCAGGGGCATCTTCCGGACTGGAAGGAGGAGCACAACGCCTCCCACCGCCGGGTACGAGCCCGCGTGGAGCACGTCTTCGCCCGGATGAAGACCTGGAAGATCCTCCGTGACTGCCGCCGCCNGGCCATCGGCGTCGCCCACATGCACAACCTCGCCCACGGCTGACCCCTTACGAGACAACCTTTAGCAGGCGTCGGACATCACGGTCCGTCATGTGCCCTGAATGGCCGGTCAGCTTCTCAATTTCGGTGTTAACGCGTCTGGCTAACTCCGCTTGTCCCATCTGACACTCGGCCATCGCTGCAGCCAGTTCGCGATTCTCTCCCACGTCCGCACGGTAGCGGGATTGCGCCTGAAGGCGACACCCCGAAGGTAACAATCACCGGGGTCACGCCCACGGCATCTCGGGATTTCGCCTGTCCCCCCGCACTGGTGCGGCGGTTGACTCTCCTCGTCGCACACCACCGCCGCCGCGTGCAGAGGCAGAGCGTCGCTCATGACATTGAACTGCAGGGAAGAGAGCACTGCTCGCCTCTTGAGGGCAGCGCTCCACCGTCTCGGAGGGAAGACCCGTGACCTTGACCGCGATCCAAGCCAACGGCGTTGGGCTCCCTGGATATAGCGCGACACTTCCCTGCGAACCGCAGTCCGCAGGTCGGGCACGACGCCTTGTCAGCGCAGCCTTGAACACGTGGGTTCTGGGAGAGCTGGTCGATGCAGGCATGCTCTGCGTCTCCGAGTTGGTCGCCAACTCCGTTCAGCACAGTGGGTGTCGCCTTGTCCACATCAGTGTGGAGCGGCTCACCCATCACCGGGTGCGTATCGCTGTGGGCGACGGGTCGCGGCAGACCGTGGCCAGCAGGAAGACAGCCGACGACGAGGAGACGGGTCGCGGTCTGCTCATCGTCCAGGCCCTCTCCAGTTCCTGGGGCGTCCACGACAACGGCCCGGGCAAGGTCGTCTGGGCCTGCCTGGTAGCCAAGGAAGGCGCGTGATGGGAAGCACGCCAAGCCGTGCAGGTTCACCCTCGTCCGCTGTGGCTGCAGATCCGGCGTACCGGACGACCGGCGAGTGCCGGGGCTGCCTGGGAGTACAGCTCGAACCATCGTGCAGGCGCGCATGCTCTCTGAGCGGGTTTTCGAGAAACAGGGGCAGCGGAGCCTTCAGCGCCTTAGGGAAGCCGTGGCATACGAGCGACGGCAGGGCGATTGACCCCATGCTTCCGCGCTCGGCTGGACTTCCCCCCTGCCAGCGCGGGCGCCCACTGTACGCAGCGGGCACCCCCTCGGCTCGTCCGAGCCGAGGGTCGATGAGAGAAAGGACGTTGCACAATGGCCGCGATCGTTGACACGCCCGGTACGAACGCGCAGCTCGCCGTCGCGAGCCCGTGGGGCGTCGGCCGCCTCACGCCGTACCCGTCCACCACCCGCCTCCCGCACGCCAGGGTCACCATCGACCCCGTCACGCAGCTCGGGGTGTTCCGTGACCGTCACGGCCAAGTCGTCGAGATGGGCAAGCACGGCACCAGCTCCGGCACCGAGACCTCCACGACCACGAACTCGGACTCCCGGAACGACCAGGGCCACGACCAGGACAGCCAGCAAGACTGATGGCCGGGACCGAGGAGAGGCCGGTACTGGTGGCCACCGAGGCGGACGACATTACCGCCGACATGGTAATCACCGAACTCAACCGGCGAGACGTGCCGGTGGTCAGGTTCAACCCCGCCGACATCGGCGCGGACCTGACGGTCTCGGCTCGGTTCGGCACCTGCCCGGCCCCCGTGGTCGGGCAGGTGCGTACCCCGTCGAGAACCGCCGACCTGACCGATGTGCGGTCCGTGTACTGGCGTCGGCCTGAATGGCCCGCCTTCCCGCACCTGAGCGATCACGACGCACGGTTCGCGGCCGCGCAAGCCCGTTACGGTCTCGGGGGAACCCTCTACGCCCTTGACGGCCCGCTGTGGGTCAATCACCCCCTTTTCAACACCGCAGCCGACTACAAACCCACCCAGCTCGCGGTCGCACAGCGGCTCGGCTTCACGGTTCCCCCCACTCTGGTGACCAACGACCCTGCGGAAGCCCGCGCCTTCATCGCGTCGCACAACCAGGTGATCTACAAGACCCTGCGATGGACGCCATACGAGAGGGATGGCATCCGTGTGACGGGTTGGGCAGACCTCGTCACCGCCGATGAGATCGACGATAGCGTGCGTGTGACGCCACACCTCTTCCAGGCCCGCGTAGACAAGGTCGCTGACCTTCGCGTCCTCGTCGTGGGCCGACAGGTGTTCGCCGTACGCATCGGCTCCGATCTGCTGGACTGGCGCAAGGACTATTCCGCACTCTCCTACACCGTGGCGAAGCTTCCCGACCGAATGGACCGGGCGCTGCTCACCTACCTGGACCACTTCCACCTTGTGTCCGGCAGCTTCGACCTGGCTCTCGATGGGGCGGGCAACCACTGGTGGCTGGAGCTGAATCCAAACGGTCAATGGGGATGGCTGGAGCCGAAGACCGGACTGGAGATGTCCGCAGCCTTCGCCGAACTACTCACACAAGGAGACAGCCCGTGAACGACTCAGCATCCGAGCGGCGCCGCCTGGCTGGCCTGCTGGCAGACAAGGGGGTTCTCACACTCCCGTGGCTGCGGGCTGCCGTGGAGGCCGTGCCTCGCGAGCAGTTCCTCAACCCTGGCGTGTTCGTCGATGAGGGAAGGACCTGGCGGCCCATCACCCCACTCGGCACGACCCGAGAGGAGTGGCTGAGGCTCGCCTACAGCGCGGAAACCCTCACCACCCAGCTCGACGGCCACCTGACCGCCGACCAGTGCGGAGAGCCAGTGACGGGGGTACCCACGTCATCGTCCACCGACCCGACCACCGTCGTCGGCATGATCGAGAGCCTGGACCTGGACGCAGGTCACCACGTCCTGGAGATCGGCACCGGCACCGGCTATTCCGCCGCCCTGATGTGCCATCATCTCGGCGAGGACAACGTCACCACAATCGAGGTGGACCCGGAGGTCGCAGCCCGCGCAGACGCCGCCCTGGAAGCAGCCGGATTCTCGACGTGGACCGTGACCGGCGACGGACTTCTCGGACACCCACGCCGGGCACCGTTTGACCGTGTGATCGCCACTTGTGCCGTGCGCCGCCTCCCGTACTCATGGATCAGGCAGACGAAACCGGGAGGATGCATCCTGGCGACGATCGGCTCCTGGCCCTACGGCACCGGCCTGGCGAAGGTCACCGTGAACGAGGACCGCACCGCCGAGGGTCGCATCATCGGCCGCTCGTCATTCATGCAGGCCCGCGCACAAACAGTCGCTCCGGTGGCCGGCGACCTCTCCGCACTCACTGCCTACGCCGACAGCGAGCGTACGGCGAAGGTGTCCCCCCTCATGCTGGAGGAGTGGATGCCCGCCTTCGTCGCCCAGCTCACGGCACCCGGCGCACAGCTCGTTCGGGCCACGACCAGCGACGGCACCCCACTCCTGTACGTCTTCGATCCTGAGCGGGAGTCTTTCGCTGAGTTCCTCACCGAAGGCGACAGCTGGGTTGTCCGCCAGGGCGGCCCTGTGGCGTTGTGGGACGACGTGGAACGCGCCCTCATCGCCTGGCAGGACGCCGGGGTGCCGGATATCGACGCTGTGCGGCTCCGCGTCACCGCCGACTCCCATCTGTACTGGATCGACGCAACCCCGTCGCTAAGGTGGGAACACCGTCTTGCGTAAGCCGCTACTTTCCCAAGAGGTTCCCCAGCCGGAAGGATGATGGACGACGGGCCGCTGTCGGACTAGCCCACCCAGGGGTGGCGGCCCCGGCCGTCTCGTGTCAGGGTTCGGCACCGCCAGCCGCACCAGGGATACGCCCTGGTCGGCGCGGGGTGCGTCGGCCAGCGCGGGTAGCGGTGGGTCAGGGCGCGGCCGGGGGGACGGGGGTGGTGGCCGGGGTGGTCTGGCTCAGGACGCAGCGCCAGGCGCCATCGTGGCGGACGAAGACATCGGTGGACCACGTGGTGGTGTCGTGCCGCTCGCCGCGCAGGTAGGTGGTGCTGGAGACGCGGGCGGTGAACGTCGCCGTCGCACCCCAGGCGCGGACGCGGACGGGTGAGACCAGGGTCATCGCCGAGTGGCTGAGCTCCCCGGAGCGGACCAGCCCAAGGAACTCCTCGCGCGCGGTGACGCCGGTGCCGGAAACCACCGCCCAGTCGTCCGCCAGGTAGGGGGCGATGCGGTCGGCGTCGTTGGAGACGACGGCCTCCGCCCACTGGTCGGCCAGCAGCGCCACCTGTGCCTGCGCGTCCTCGGCCGAGCACACCCACGTCTCCGCACTGTTCCCGCTCATTGACCCAGCGTAATCGCGATGTCCTGAGGGCGCCGCCGGGGAGGCGCGGGAGGCGGTGTAGCGCAACCATCACCCGGGGTGAAAGCGTCTCCCTGACGCGCGCGGGCCACTCCGGCGACAGCCGGACCCGGGCGTCAGGGAGGGAGCACGCACCTCATGGCAACGACGCGAAGAGGAGCCCGCCGCCGCAGGGTGGGCGCGACGCTGGCGGTCGCGGCGGTCGCGGCCCCGCTGGGCCTGGTGGCCACCGCCGCACCCGCACAGGCGGCACCGTGGTGCAACCCCAGCACCGGCAGCCACCAGCGCCAGGTCGAAGGCTTCCTCGGCCTGACGGTGGACGGCCGCCAGTCGGCCCGGGACTGCAAGGCGATCCAGACCTTCCAGACCCGGCACGGCATATCCCCGAACGCCGGCTACGCGGGCCCCATCACCTGGGGCGTGATGAGCCTGATGAACGTGCAGAAGAGCGCCGGGAAGACGCCGAACAAAGCGGGCACGTGCCCCACGAACAAGGGCCGCATCGCCTGCGTGGACCTCACCCGGCAGCTCAGCTGGGTGCAGGACGGCAGCAGACTGGTCTACGGGCCGGTGCCCGTGCGCACCGGCCGCGACGGCCACGAGACGCGCACCGGCGCCAAGAAGATCTACTGGAAGAACAAGGACCACTGGTCCACGCTGTACGACGTCGCGATGCCCTACAGCCAGTTCTTCGACGGCGGCATCGCGTTCCACTCCATCAAGGGCAGCGTCTGGGCGCCCCCGGGCTCCCACGGCTGCGTCAACATGCGCGACGCGGATGCCCGGAAGTACTGGAGCCTGCTGAAGACGGGGGACGACGTCCACATCTGGGGCCGCAAGCCCGGCACCTGAGCCCCCGCCCAGGACGGCACCGGTGTCGGCTAGTCCCCGAACACCGCCGTGACCGGGGCGTGGTCTGTCCACCGCTCGCCGTGGCTGGCCGCCCGCTCCACGTGCGCCTTGACGCAGCGTGCGGCCAGCCCGGGCGTCGCGGCCAGCAGGTCGATGCGCCAGCCGCTGTCGTTGTCGAACGCCCGGCCCCGGTAGGACCACCACGAGTACGGCCCGGCCTGCTCGGGGTACTGCTGCCGCACCACGTCGGCGTAGCCGCCGTCGGCCGGGTCGAACACCCGGCTCAGCCAGGCCCGCTCCTCGGGCAGGAACCCGGAGTTCTTGCGGTTGGCCTTCCAGTTCTTCAGGTCGGCCTCCTGGTGGGCGATGTTCCAGTCACCGCACACCAGCACCTCGCGGCCCGCCGCCGCCGCACGCGTCCGCAGCGCGGCCAGGTAGGGCAGGAACGCGGCCATGAACCGCTCCTTCTCCGCCTGCCGTTCGGTGCCGACCTCACCGGAGGGCAGGTACAGGCTGGCGACGGTCACGCCGGGCAGGTCCACCTCCAGGTAGCGTCCGGCCGCGTCGAACTCCTCGACACCGAACCCGACCCGTACCGCGTCCGGCGCGCGGCGGGTGAGAACCGCCACACCGGCCCGTCCCTTGACGGCCGACGGCGCCCACCGCGCGTGCCAGCCGTCCGGGGCGCGCACCGCCTCGGGAAGCTGCTCCGGCAGCGCCCGCACCTCTTGCAGGCACACCACGTCAGCGGCGCAGCCCGCGAGCCAGGGCCCGTAGCCCTTCCCGGCGGCCGCCCGCAGTCCGTTCACGTTGACCGTCGAGACCTCAAGCACAGACGCACCCTACCTACCATGCTGATATGCACATCGCCCGCACACGGTACGACCACCCCGACGCGCAGAAGCTCGACGCCGAGGTGCAGCTGGAGTACGCCAGGCGCTACGACACCGAGGGGGACGCCACCCCGCTCTCCCCACAGATGTTCGTCCCGCCGAAGGGTTTGTACCTGCTCGCCTACGACGAGACCGAACGCCCGGTCGCCACCGGCGGCTGGCGCGCCATGGACCAGGACGGCGAGGGCTACTCGGACGGGGACGCCGAGATCAAGCGCATGTTCGTCGTCCCCGAAGCCCGGGGACGCGGGCTGGCGCGCGCCATCCTCGCGCAGCTGGAGGCGGACGCCCGCGCGGCCGGGCGCACCCGGATGGTCCTGGAGACGGGCACCAAGCAGCCGGAGGCGATCGCGCTGTACGTCTCGGCGGGGTATGAGCCGTGCGCCAAGTTCGGCTACTACCGCTGCGAGCCGGAAAGCCGCTGCTACGCCAAGCCGCTGCACCCGCTTACCTAGCGGCGCCAGCCGCCGGACCCCCGGGGACCGAACCCCCGGTCCCGCCAGCCGGCGCCCAACGTACCCGTGCGCTCGTGCACCCCCATCAGCGTGCCGCTGTCACCCCCTGTCGCCAGATGGCCCGGCGACCGTCCCACCGCTGCGAGGAAGGCAGGAACACGTGCCACCCCCACCCGAGCCGCGCCCGGAACACGTGGACGTGCTGATCATCGGCGCGGGGCTCTCCGGCATCGGCGCCGCCTGCCACCTGCGGCGCGAGAGCCCGGACCACAGCTACGCCGTCCTGGAGTCACGCGAGGCCAGCGGCGGCACCTGGGACCTCTTTCGCTACCCCGGCGTGCGCTCGGACTCCGACATGTTCACCCTCGGCTACTCCTTCCGCCCGTGGCCGGGTGAGAAGGCGCTGGCCGACGGCGCCTCCATCCTCCGGTACGTTCGCGACACCGCGCGCGCGTACGGCGTCGATCAGCACATCCGCTACCGGCACACGGTGGTGCGCGCCCAGTGGTCGAGCGCGCAGGCGCGCTGGACGGTGCACGCCGAACGCACCGACACCGGCGAGCCCGCCGTGTTCACCTGCGCGTTCCTGCACGCGTGCACGGGCTACTACCGCTACGACGAGGGCTACGCACCGCCCTTCCCGGGCCGCGAGCGGTTCACCGGGCCGGTCGTGCACCCGCAGCAGTGGCCCGAGGGCTTGGACGTCACCGGCCAGCGCGTCGTGGTCATCGGCAGCGGCGCCACCGCCGTGACGCTGGTCCCCTCGCTCGCCGAACGCGGCGCGCGGGTGACGATGCTCCAGCGCTCCCCGTCCTACGTCACCACCCTGGCCGCCCGCGACCCGATAGCCCGGCTCCTGCGCGGCACGCTGCCCGCGAAGGCGGCGTACGCGGCGGTGCGGTGGAAGAACGTCCTCGTCCAGCTCGGCAGCTACCAGCTCAGCCGCCGCCAGCCGAAGCTGATGAAGGCGCTACTGCGCAGGGGGCTGCGGCGGTGGCTTCCCGCGAACTACGCGATCGACACCCACTTCGCGCCGCGCTACAACCCGTGGGACCAGCGCCTGTGCCTCGTCCCCGACGGCGACCTCTTCCGCGCCCTGCGCGCGGGCACCGCCGAGATCGTCACCGACCACATCGACACCTTCACCGAAACGGGCCTCGCCCTGCGCTCCGGCGCCGCCCTGGAGGCCGACGTCATCGTCACCGCCACCGGCCTGAACGTGCGCCTGCTCGGCGGCCTCACCCTCACCGTTGACGGCCAGGTCGTCGATCCCGCCCACACCGTCGCCTACAAGGGCATGATGCTCTCCGGCGTGCCCAACTTCGCGCTCACCCTCGGCTACACCCACGCCTCCTGGACGCTGAAGGCTGACCTCGTCGCCCGCTACGTGTGCCGCGTGCTCAACCACCTGCGCGACACCGGCCGCCAGGTCGCCACGCCGACCCCGCCGCCCTTCACCGGTGACGGCGAGCTCAGCCCGCTCCTCGACCTCACCTCCGGCTACGTGCAGCGCAGCCTGGCCACCCTCCCCCGGCAGGGCCCGTCCGCACCGTGGCGCCTGCACCAGAACTACCTGCGCGACCTGCGCCTGATGCGCCGCGCCCCGGTGGACGACGGCTGGCTCCGCTTCACCTCCCCCACACCGCCTCCTTCCACGGAAACCGAACCGCAGGCGCCCGCCCGGGCATAAATCCCACAGCACGTCAGAGAGCCCCGGCCGGAATATCCCCGGCCGGGGCTCTACGTGCTGTGGACCTGAGGGGATTTGAACCCCTGACCCTCTCGTTGCGAACGAGATGCGCTACCGGACTGCGCTACAGGCCCTTGTTTGCGACGGGTGAAACTGTAGCACCCCTGGTGGGGGGCGGTGAAATCCGTGGCTACCCGTTAGCGGCGCGGGGGCGGGTGTCGTCGGCGTACTGGTCGTAGAGGGGGGTGGGGGTGGGGCGGCGCTCGTCGGCGGGGGGCTCGGCGCGGGCGGAGCTCCAGGCGTCGGGGGCGCCGAGGTCCACATCGGTGGCGCTGCGGGGGGCGACCGGGGCGTTGACATAGGTGGGCAGGGGAACGGGCACGGGGTCCCAGCCGTCGGGGCCGGAGGGGCCGCGCGGGGCGCGCTGCTGGTCGATCCACTCGGCGTGGTCGGTCTCCTCCACCAGGGCGCGCCGGTCGGCGGTGGCGGTGGGGGCTGGCGTGGGGGCGGGTGCGGCGGCGGGTTCGGGGACGGTGGCGCGGCGCCGCTCGTGCAGCTGGCGGGCGGCGGCCTCCGCGCGGCGCTGGTCCAGTTTCACGGCGTGGCGGTGACGTTCCTGCCCGCGCAGGTAGACGACGTAGACGGTGAGCAGGACGGCGGGTGCGGCGGGCGCCCACAGCAGGCGCACGCCGCCGACGGCCGCGGCGACGGCGCCGACGGTGAGGGCGAGGAAGAGGACCATCGTGGTGCGACGGCGGCGGGCGAGCACCCGGGCGCGGGCGGCGCGCTCCTCGAAGGCGCGTCCGGCGGCGGGCCGGTCCTCACCACCGTGCGGTGCGGGGTCGGTGCGGGGCCGGTCGGCGTCGTAGGTGCCGTCCGGCTCTCCGGGCGTCGCCGCGTCATCGGTTCGGGCCCCGGGCGCCGGGCTCCGGCGCCGGTCGGCTGCTGCCCGGCCGGTCAGCATCCGGATGGCGGTGGTGAACCGTTCCGTCGGACGCGCGTCGTTCAGCTCGTCCTGGCGACGGAGCCACATCGGCACCAGGTAGGCGGCCCAGGCCCCGACGATGACTGCGTAGATGAGGCCGCTGCTGCTCACGCCTCACACCGTAGAGGGGTTTGAGGAAACGCATCAGCCAATTGACGCGGTGTGTCGCACGATCTGCCAGACATCTCGAAACTTTTTCAGGACGGGAACACGGAGGTCACCAGGGAAAGAATTCGAACATGATGTCGAATTCGCGGGGGACGGTGGACCGATAGCACGCGGCTATTTCTGCGAGGTATCCGGGACGGTGCGTTCGCGCCAGCGGGCCAGCAGGCCCTCGGGGACCTCCTCGGCCGTGAGGGCGTAGACCAGGTGGTCACGCCAGGCGCCGTCGATGTGGAGGTAACGCGGGCGCAGGCCCTCCTCGCGGAACCCCAGCTTTTCCACCACGCGGCGGCTGGGCACGTTTTCGGGACGGACGCACACCTCGATGCGGTGCAGACCAACGCGGTGGAAGCAGTGGTCCACGGCGAGCGCGACCGCTGTCGGGGTGATTCCGCGCCCGGCGACGGACTGGTCGATCCAGTAGCCAATGTGCGCCGAGCACATCGAGCCCCAGGTGATGCCCGCGACCGTCAGCTGGCCCGCGAGCTGCCCGCGCCACAG
Source organism: Streptomyces sp. JJ66 (assembly GCF_019303495.1). GTDB lineage: Bacteria > Actinomycetota > Actinomycetes > Streptomycetales > Streptomycetaceae > Streptomyces. The sequence continues at coordinate 12,929 of NZ_JAEVFI010000027.1, forward strand.
CATGACGAACGGCAGCATCCGCCCGGCCTGCGCCTCGCCGCGCAGGTGCCGCACCATCTGCCGGTAGGTGGGCCGCTGCGGCGTCACGTGGCCCGGCGGCACCGGCGGGACGGTGGCCTCCCACGGGCGCAGCCAGCCCCGGTTGCGCTGGTTCACCTCGCGCCAGGCGCGGTGGTCGCGCAGCTTTATGGGGCGGAGGGCGACGTCGCCGTCCGCCAGCTCCACCGGCCATACGGCGTTCAGTGGGCATCCCCTCTGGGGTGATCGCCGCCGCGCAGCTGATCGACGGCGTGTGGCAGCAGGTCGGCGAGGACGGCCAGGCCGTCCTTCACCCCGCCCCGGGAGCCGGGGAGGTTCACGATCAGGGTACGTTTCGCCACCCCGGCCAGGCCACGGGAGAGCGCGGCGGTGGCCACCTTGGGGCGGCCGTAGGCCCGGATGGCCTCGGGGATGCCGGGGATCTCGTAGTCCAGGACGCGGCCGGTCATCTCCGGGGTGAGGTCGGTGGGCGTCAAACCGGTTCCGCCGGTGGTCAGCACGACGTCGTAGCCGGAGGCCACGGCGGCGCGCAGCACCTGTTCGACCGCTTCGCCGTCGGGGACGACGCTGGGGCCTTCCACCTCGAAGCCCATCCCCCGCAGCCCCTCCACCAGCAGCGGCCCGCCGGTGTCGGTGTACACCCCGGCCGAGGCCCGGCCCGAGACGGTGACCGCCAGTGCGCGGACGGGGCTCATGCGCGCCTCCACTCCCCCGACGTACCGCCGGTCTTCTCCTCCACGCGGACGTCGCTGATCACCGCGCCCTTGTCCACGGCCTTCACCATGTCCACCACCGTCAGCGCGGCGACGGAGACGGCGGTGAGCGCCTCCATCTCCACACCGGTGCGGTCGGTGGTTTTCACCGTGGCCGCGATCTCCACGGCGTCCTCGGCCACGTGCAGCTCTACCCGCACCCCGGAGACCGCCAGCGGGTGGCACAGCGGGATCAGCTCCGGCGTCTTCTTCGCCCCCATGATCCCGGCGATGCGGGCGGTGGCGAGGGCGTCCCCCTTGGGCAGGCCGCCATCCGCGCCGCGCAGCAGCTCGACGACGCGGGGCGCGACCAGGACGCGCCCGGTGGCGCGGGCGGTACGCGCGGTGACGTCCTTGCCGGAGACGTCCACCATGCGGGCGGCCCCGGACTCGTCCAGGTGCGTGAGGTGTTGCTGGCTGTTCATGAGGGAACACCGTACCGGCCCGGGCCGACGGCGGCGCCGTCAGCCGAGCAGCACGACGTCCAGCTCATCGCCGTCGGCCGCCTCGGTGACGGACTCGGGGAGCACGATGAGCGCGTTGGCCTGCGCCAGCGCGGCGATCAGGTGGGAGCCCGCGCCGCCCACCGGACGGACGGTGCCCGGCCCGGTGCCCTCACCCGGCGGGGTGTAGCCGCCGCGCAGGAACTGCCGCTTGCCGCGCGGCGAGGACAGCGGGGCCGCCGCTTGGGCCAGCGCCAGCCGGGCCCGCACCCGTGGCCGGTGCACCTCTTCGGAGCCCAGCAGGGTGCGGATCACCGGGCGCACGAACAGCTCGAAGGAGACGTAGGCGCTCACCGGGTTGCCGGGCAGCGCCAGCAGCGGCACCCGCTCGGCGCCGATCAGGCCGAACCCCTGCGGCTTGCCCGGCTGCATCGCCAGCCGCCGGAACTCCACGCCGCTGCCCCAGGCCACCAGGTTGTCTCCGGGCGAGGTGCCGATGCCGCTCAGCGCCTCCTTGACGACGTCGTAGGCGCCGACGCTGACGCCGCCGCTGGTGACGATCACGTCGGCGCGGGAGAGCTGGTCCTCGATGGCCGAACGCAGGGAGCCGGCGTCGTCGGTGACGGCGCCGACGCGGTAGGGCAGGCCGCCGGCGTCGCGGGCGGCGGCGGTCAGCACGTAGCTGTTGGAGTCGTGGATGCGGCCCGGTGTCAGCTCCTCGCCGGGCTGGGCGAGTTCGCTGCCGGTGGACATCACCACCACGCGCGGACGGGGACGCACCGGCACCGCGCCGCGTCCGATGGCGGCGAGCAGCCCCAGCTGTGGCGGCCCGAGCACGGTACCGGCGCGCAGCGCGAGCGTGCCGGAGGCCGCGTCGCTGCCGCGCGCCCGCACGTGCTGGCCCGCGCGCGCCGGGCGGTGCACGCGCACCTCGCCGCCCGCACCGGCCGGGTCGGCGGAGTGCGCCGTCATGGCGTCGGCGGGGCCGCCGCCGGTGCCGCCGTCGGTCCACTCCACCGGGACGACGGCCTCCGCACCGGGTGGCAGCGGGGCACCGGTCATGATGCGGGCGGCCTGCCCGGGCGCCACGGTGGGCAGCTCACCGCCGCCCGCCGCGATGTCGCCGATGACGGTGAGCACCGCCGGGTAGTCCTCGCTGGCCCCGCGCAGGTCCGCCACGCGCACGGCGTAGCCGTCCATGGAGCTGTTGTCGAACGGCGGCAGCGGGGCAGGCACCAGCACGTCCTCGACCAGGACGCAGCCCTGCGCCTCCAGCAGCGGCAGCTCGATGGGCTCCAGCGGGCGGACCGAGCCGAGGATGTCGGCGAGGTGGTCGTCCACGGACCAGGTGTCGTTCACCGGTGTACGGCCCCCCGGAGGACGGCTTCTGTGGCGCGGTCCGCGTCACCGGACCCGTTGCCCCGGGCGGGCTCCCCGGGAGCGCCGCCCGGCAGTTCCTCGGCGACGAAGTGCCGCAGCCACGCGCGGAACTCCGGGCCCAGGTCCTCGCGTTCGCAGGCGAGACGGATGATGGCGCGCAGGTAGTCGCCACGGTCGCCGGTGTCGTAGCGGCGGCCGCGGAAGACAACGCCGTGGACGGGGCCGCCGAGCGAGGGGTCGGCCGCCATCGTCTGGAGGGCGTCGGTCAGCTGGATCTCGCCGCCGCGGCCGGGCTCGGTGCGGCGCAGCACGTCGAAGACGGCCGGGTCGAGCACGTAGCGGCCGATGATGGCGAGATTGCTGGGCGCCTGGTCGGCGTCGGGCTTCTCCACCAGGTCACGCACGGTGACGACGTCGCCGTCGTCCGTGGGACGGGCGGCGGCGCAGCCGTAGAGGTGGATCATGGCCGGTTCCACCTCCATCAGCGCGATGACGCTGCCGCCGTGCCGCTCCCGCACCTCGATCATCTTGGCGAGCAGCGGGTCGCGCGGGTCGATGAGGTCGTCGCCCAGCAGGACGGCGAACGGCTGGTCGCCGACGTGCGGCGCCGCGCACAGGACGGCGTGGCCCAAGCCCCGGGGGTCGCCTTGGCGCACGTAGTGGATGGCGGCCAGGTCGCTGGATTCCTGCACCCGCTCCAGCCGGCCTTCGTCACCCTTGGCCCGCAGAACCTGCTCCAGCTCGTAGTTGCGGTCGAAGTGGTCCTCCAGCGGACGCTTGTTGCGACCGGTGACCATGAGCACGTCCGCCAGCCCGGCGGCGACCGCTTCCTCGACGACGTACTGGATCGCGGGCTTGTCCACGACCGGAAGCATCTCTTTGGGCGTGGCCTTCGTGGCGGGCAGAAAGCGGGTACCGAGGCCCGCGGCTGGAACCACGGCCTTGCTGATCCGGGTACGTGGCGAAGTCATGGCGGGAATCTTATCTGCTGGTGCGCGCTCTCGGGCGGTCCAGGCTGGGGAGGGGTGGCACCATGCCCCTGCGGCGGACCGCACGGATGACGCGACCACAGTGCTGACGGAAGGTGTACGACAGGTGAACCGTACGGAGCCACCGGCGGCCGGAGCAAGGAAGCGGGAGCTGCGCCGCGAGCTGCTGGCGCGGCGCGCCGGGATGCCGCGCGAGGCGGTGGCCGCGGCGGCGCGCGCGCTGGCGGCACAGGCGGTGCGGCTGCCGGAACTCGCGGACGCGGGCACGGTGGCCGCGTACGTCTCCGTCGGCGCCGAACCCGGCACGCGCGAGCTGCTGGACACGCTGCGGACGCGCGGTGTGCGGGTGCTGCTGCCGGTGCTCCAAGCCGACCACGACCTGGACTGGGCCGCGTACGCGGGCCTGGGCGCGCTCGTCCCGGCGACGCGTGGACTGTGGGAGCCGGGCGGCCCGCGGCTCGGGCCGGACGCGGTGCTGGCCGCGGACACCGTGCTGCTGCCCGGGCTGGCGGTGGACGCCAGCGGGCTGCGGCTGGGACGCGGCGGCGGCTCCTACGACCGGGTGCTGGAGCGGCTGGCGTCGGCGGGCGCGGCGCCCGCGCTGGTGGTGGTGCTGTACGCGCACGAGGTGCTGGCGTCCGTCCCGGCCGAGCCGCACGACCGCCCGGTGACCGCCGCGGTGACACCAGCGGGCGTACACCGGTTCGGCTAACCCGGCGCCACCCCGGCGCGGGTGCCTCGCTCCGGCGCGGCTCGGCGCGGCTCCGGCTCGGTCCGTCTCAGCCCGCCGCGCACCGGCTCAGCGCCCGCCAGCCCTCCTCGCTCCGGTGCGGCTCGGCGCGGCTCCGGCGCGCGACGCCTGGCGGTTACGGCGTCAGCGCCATCGTGTCCCGCGTCGCGTCGTCCACGGCTTCGCGGCTGTACGCCCACGGCAGCAGCTCGCCCTCCGCCCACAGCTCCGTCTGGTCGATGTAATGCGGGTGGTACGCGTGGCCGCTGGCGCCGGTGAGGTTGATCCAGCGTGACTTGTCGAAGTCGGCGAGGTTGACGACCATCCGCATCGACGGCACCCACGTCACGTCGTAACCGCCGGCCGCGTTCCAGCCGTTGGCGTTGACCGCGTCCTTGCCGCCAGCCAGCTCCCACGGGCCACGGTTGAGCAGCCGCTGGACGAGGCCGGGGCCCTCCGTGCCGAGCGTCTGGTTCTGGAGCATCAGGCTGTGCAGGCGGCCCCAGCTCCAGGTGTCGATGTTCTTGCCGAGCTTGGTGGTCAGCTCCCAGCGCGCGTCCTTCATGGCGCGTGCCAGCACCTCGTCGCGCCCCTGGGCGGCCGGGGATTCCAGACCGTCGGCGGGGGCGGTCCACCAGGCGTTGTCCGGGTCGTCCAGCAGGCGGCGGACGACCTCGAACCAGCGGTCGCCGCCGTCGGGCTGGGCGGTGGCGGGGCTGCGCTCGCCGCACTCGCGCACGGTACGGGCGGTGCCGTCCAGGTCCTCCAGCGGCCCGGAGTCGTCGGCGGGCCGCACGTTCAGGCACTCGCCCTCCACCCGCAGCTCCTTGGGCAGCTTCGTGCCGAAGGTGAGCGTCAGCAGGTTGCGCCAGACGCCGTTGAAGTACGCGGCGGGCGCGGACGCGGCACCCTGGGTGTAGTCCCAGCCCTCCAGCAGCTGCTGGGCCTCGCGGATGTAGGGGTCCTCGACGTCGATCTTCATCAGGTACGGGACGAGCAGCTTGGCGATCTCACTGCTGTCGTCCAGCTGCATCTTCTGCATGTCGTCCATGGAGATCTTCCCGCCATCCTTGATCTTCGACTGGACGAGGTCGTTGATCCGCTGGCTGCGGGTGCCGTAACTCCAGTCCTCGGTCAGCAGGTGGGGGTAGGTCTCCGGGTCGATGACGGCCTGGTTGGCGGTGACGATGTAGCCGCGCTCGGGGTTGAACTCGTACGGCAGGGCCTGCTGGTCGATGTAGCCGGTCCAGGCGTGCTCCGGGTCCCAGCCGGGAGCCGGGTAGCGGCCATCGCCCTGGCCCCGGACGGGGATCTGGCCGGGCGCCTGGTAACCGATGTTGCCCTGGGTGTCGGCGTAGATCAGGTTCTGGGACGGCACGGCGAAGTCGCGGGCGGCGGCACGGAAGGCGGGGAAGTCATCGGCCCGGTTCAGGGCGAAGACGGCGTCCATGGTCCTGGACGGGGTGAGCGCCGTCCAGCGCAGGGAGACGGCGTAGCCGTCGCCGCGGTCGGGGGCCGGTCCGGTGACCGGCGCGCTTTCGCCGACCTCGCCGAGTTCGGCGTCGCGGTCGGAGACGATCGGGCCGTTGCGCGTACTGCGTACGGTGATCTCGCGGTCCTCGCCCCCGGCGACCTTGAGCGTCTCGGTGCGCGTCTCGTACGGCACCATCTCGCCGTCGTAGAGGTACGCGCCGTCCTCGATCTTCTCCAGGTAGAGGTCGGTGACGTCGGCGCCGAGGTTCGTCATGCCCCAGGTGATGTCCTGGTTGTGGCCGATGACGACGCCGGGCATGCCGGCGAAGGTGAAGCCAGCCACGTCGTAGGGGCACTTCTCGCTGAGGCGGGTGCAGTGCAGACCCATCTGGTACCAGACGGACGGCAGTTGCGGCGCGAGATGCGGGTCATTGGCCAGCAGCGGCTTCCCGCTGGTGGTGTACTCCCCGGAGACAACCCAGGAGTTGGAGCCGATGCCGCTGCCGTTGGGCCCCAGCAGAGCGGGCAGCGCGTCCAGCGACGCGGCGAGGCCGCCGAGCTGCGTTCGCACCTGGCCGGGGAGGCCGGGCGCGCCGGTGCCGTCGCCGGTGTCCGGCTGCGGTTCGGCGTCGGGGTCGAAGCGCTCCGTCGCCGCGTCCACGTCGCCGCCCTCGACGATGGGGCGGTTGCGGTCGTAGGGGTAGTCCGGGTACAGGTCCTCGATCTGGTCCTCGTCCAGGCGGGAGCTCATCAGCGCCCGGTCGATCTCCTGCCTGAGGTTGCCGCGCAGGTCCCAGGCCATCGCCTTGAGCCAGGCGACGGAGTCCACCGGCGTCCACGGCTCGGGCTCGTAGCCGTCGTTGACCAGGCTGAGGGCCGCGTACTCCACGGACAGCGCGGAACCGCCGTGGTCCTTCAGGTAGGCGTTGACGCCAGCCGAGTACGCCTGAAGGTGCCGCTTGGTCTCGTCGGACAGCTCGTTCTCGTACTCCTGCTCGGCGACGTCCCGCCAGCCGAGGGTGCGCAGGAAGGCGTCGGTGCGCACCTGGCTCTCGCCGAACAGCTCCGACAGGCGTCCGGCGGTGGTGTGGCGGCGTACGTCCATCTCCCAGAACCGGTCCTGGGCCTGCACGAACCCCTGCGCCATGAACAGGTCTTCGGCGCTGGCAGCGTAGACCTGCGGGATGCCGTTGGCGTCGCGCTTGACCTCGACGGTGCCGGACAGGCCCTCCAGCTTCACCGAGCCCGTGGTCTGCGGAAAGGAGTCCCGCACGGTGCCGGTGGCCCAGAAGGCGCCGCCGACCAGGCCCCCGAGCAACAGCAACACCAGAGTGATCACAACCAGGCGGGCTCGCCGGGAGCGTTTCTTTGCGGGCATCGCTGTCCTTCGAGGGGGGTGGGACGTACGGCCTAGGGGGCGGGGAACCGCGCAGGGGCAACTCTAGGCGCCCACCCCGGCGGCCCATACGGGGCGTCACGCCTGAACCGGAGCGCCCGGTTCCCGGTGACGGCGGCGGGCGGGCGCGCGAGCGGGGTGCGGGCGGCGTCGGGCCGGTTGGGGTCCGGCGTGGGTCCGGTTGGGTCCGGCGGGGGCCGGTTGAGGGTCCGGCGGGGGGCCTCACCGGAGTGCCTCGCCCAAGGGGCGACGGATATGCGCGGCGGCGGCGTGGCGGAGCCGTCCCGGCTTGCGCCGGGCCACGCCTCAGGCGCCGGTTGTTAGACTAGGCAACGAAAATTTACGCATTCTTAGCGCCCGCGTGGGCTTGCGCGACCGCGCGTCCGGTGGCATGGCCACACGCTCCGGCGTCACGGTGGGCTCGAAGCAGGAAGGAACAGCCCCTGACTGTCGACCGCCTCAACGAACTGATGCTCGCCTGTGCCCTCGTCCTGCTGGTCGCCGTCGTGGCGGTGCGCATCTCCAGCCGCAGCGGGCTGCCGACCCTGCTGATCTACCTGGGGATCGGCGTGGCCATGGGCAACGACGGCCTGGGTATGGAGTTCAGTGACCCCGAGCTGATGCAGGTGCTCGGCTACGCCGCGCTCGTGATGATCCTGGCCGAGGGCGGGCTCGCCACGAAATGGCGGGACATCCGTCCGGTCATGCCGGGGGCGGCGGTGCTGGCGACGGTCGGCGTGGGCGTCAGCGTGCTGGTCACCGCGGCGGCGGCACACTTCCTGGTCGGGCTGTCCTGGCAGCTGTCACTGATCCTGGGTGCGGTCGTCTCCTCCACCGACGCGGCGGCGGTGTTCTCCGTGCTGCGGACGATCCCGCTGCCCCGGCGGCTGACCGGCATGCTGGAGGCGGAGTCCGGCTTCAACGACGCCCCCGTCGTCATCCTCGTCATCGCCTTCTCCGAGCTGGCGACCCACCCCATGCCCTGGTACCAGCTGATCGGGCAGATCCTCTTCCAGCTGCTGGTGGGCATCGTGGCCGGGGTGGTCGTGGGCAAGCTGGGCGAACTGGCGCTGCGGCACGCGGCGCTCCCGGCGTCCGGGCTGTACCCGATCGCCGTGCTCGCGCTGTGCGTGCTCTCCTACGCGGCCGGTGCGCTCGCCCAGGGCAGTGGCTTCCTCGCCACCTACATCACCGGCCTGATCCTCGGCAACGCCAGGCTGCCGCACCGGCCGGCGGTGCGCGGCTTCGCCGACGGGGTGGCGTGGATCGCGCAGATCGGCATGTTCGTCCTGCTGGGCCTGCTGGTCACCCCGAGCGAGCTGGCCGCCGACTTCTGGCCCGCCATCCTCATCGGGCTCGCGCTGACCTTCGTCGCCCGGCCGCTGTCGGTCGTGCTGTGCCTGACACCGTTCCGCACCCCGTGGCGTGAGCAGACCCTGATGGCGTGGGCCGGGCTGCGCGGTGCGGTGCCCATTGTGCTGGCGACGATCCCGATGGTGGCCGGGATCGAGTCCAGCGGCCGCATCTTCAACATCGTCTTCGTGCTCGTCGTCGTGTTCACACTGGTGCAGGGGCCGACGCTGCCGCGACTGGGCCGGATGCTGCGGCTCGGCCCGGGGGACGCGGCCACCGACGTCGAGATCGAGTCGGCCCCGCTGGAGCGGCTGCGCGGGCACCTGCTGTCGGTGGCCATCCCGTCGGCCCCCTCGGCGTCGCGCATGCACGGCGTCGAGGTCAGCGAGCTGCGGCTGCCGCCGGGCGCGGCCGTCACCCTGGTGGTACGCGGCGGCAGAAGCTTCGTGCCGACGCCGACGACGGTGCTGATGCGCGGGGACGACCTGCTGGTCGTGGCGACGGACGCGGTGCGGGACGCCACCGAGAAGCGTCTGCTGGCGGTCAGCCGGGGCGGCAAGCTGGCGGGCTGGCTCGGGCGGCGCCCGAACCCCGGGCCCCCGGGTGCGCAGGGGCCGCCGGGGCGCTCGGCACCGAGCCGGTAAGGGCGGGCCGCAGCGCCGACGGCTTGGCGATGTGATCTTTGTGATGTGAAAGGTGTCACCGCTGGCTGGCCTGGGAATCACAGGTGGCAGAAGCCCGTTACACTCGTTATACCGAACAGGATTTTCCAACCCTGCCTGATGCAGAGCTGGCGCCACCGGACGGCGCGAGGTGCACGACGCCCGCATGCCGACGGTGCTGCGCACCAGTGGACAGCTCTCGGTACGCACGGCCCGAATCGGGGGCGGCGCGTGCTACCAGGCGGCAGAAAGGCCCGGCCGTGGCGTCCAAGCCCGGCTACCGTCAGCTGTTCCGCACCCCGGGTGCCTGGTCCTTCGTGCTGCCCGGCTTCCTGGCCCGCCAGCCCTTCGCGATGCTGACGATCGGCATCGTCCTCCTCGTGCAGCACACCACCGGCTCCTTCGGCACCGCAGGCACCGTGTCCGCCACCACCGGTGTCGCCATGGCGCTGTGCGCCCCGCAGGCCGGACGGCTGGCCGACCGGTTCGGCCAGCGAGCCGTGCTGATCCCCGGCGCGCTGGCGCACGCCGCCGCCGTCAGCCTGCTGATCGCCCTCGCGCTGGCCGACGCGCCGCTGTGGGCGCTGATGCTCACCGCGATCCCCGCCGGTGCCTCGGTGCCGCAGGTCGGGCCCATGGTCCGCGCGCGCTGGGCGCACCGGCTGGACGGCGGGCCGCTGATGCCGACGGCGGCCGCGTTCGAGTCGGTCACCGACGAGTTCACGTTCGTCGTCGGCCCGGTGCTGGCCACCGCACTGTGCACGGGCGTGCACCCGGCGGCCGGACTGGTCGCTGAGGCGGCCTTGACCGTGGCGGGCGGACTGCTCTTCGCCGCGCAGACCCGCACCGCACCGCCCGCCCACCGCGACCAGCTGGCCACCACCGGCCGTCGCGGCACCTCGGCCCTCGCCGTGCCAGGGGTGCGGGTGCTGATCCCGGCGTTCCTGGGCATCGGCGCCGTCTTCGGCGGCATGCAGGTGTCGCTGACGGCGTTCACCCAGGCCATCGGCCAGCCCGGCGCCAACGGCCTGCTCTACGGCGTCTTCGCCAGCGGCAACATGCTCGCCGGGGTGGCCTGCGGCGTCATCGCCTGGCGTTCGGCCGCGCACCGGCGGCTGCCGGTGGCCTACGGGCTGCTCGCCCTGGTGAGCGTGCCCCTGTTCTTCGCCGCCTCGGTGGGCTCCCCGGTCCTGCTCGGCGCCGTCGGCCTGGTCGTCGGGCTGGCCATCGCTCCGGCGATGATCACCGGCTTCACGCTGGTGGAACGGCTGGTACCGGCAGGTGCCCGGACCGAGGCGTTCACCTGGCTGACCGGGTCCGTGGCACTCGGGCAGGCCGGTGCGGCGACCACCGCCGGGCAGCTGACCGACGCGTTCGGGGCCGCCGCCGGGTTCGCCGTGCCGCTCGCCGGTACCGCGCTGGCCGCGCTGGCCGTCGCCGTGCTGCGGGGGCGGCTGGTGCCGCCGCCGAGCCGTCCGGTGGCCTCGTCGCTGGGCACCCCGGCGGACGGCTCCGCTCGGGGTGCGGCAGGCGCTCCGGCCGACGGCTCCGCACGGGGCGCGGCAGGCGCTCCGGCCGACGGCTCCGCTCGGCTGGCGCAGGGCGCTTCGGCGGGCGACGGACCGGTGATGACGCGTGGCGCCGGTCACCGTGTGCCCGTCGCGGTGGACTAACCCGGCGGAATGCTGCACCATGGAGCGTCGTTAGCACTCCACAGGGACGAGTGCCAGGAGGAGCAAGTGCCGACCTATCAGTACCAGTGCACCGCGTGCGGCGAGGGCCTTGAGGCGGTGCAGAAGTTCACCGATGACTCCCTCACGGAGTGCCCGAGCTGCCAGGGCCACCTGAAGAAGGTGTTCTCCGCGGTCGGCATCGTCTTCAAGGGCTCCGGCTTCTACCGGAACGACAGCCGGGGCTCGTCGTCCAGCAGCAGCACGGCCTCGGGCTCGGCTGGCTCATCCGGCTCGGCTGGCTCGACCGGGGCCTCCGACTCCTCCTCGAAGAGCGAGAGCAAGAGCAGCGGCTCGGGCAGCGCCAAGAGCGACTCCGCGAAGCCCGCCGCCGCCACTCCGGCCTCCTGACCGGGCACCTCCTTCCGGACGCGGTCCGCGCGCGCCAGCCTCACCGGCTGCACGCGGGCCGCGTTCCGCTGTGCGGGCGCGCGGGCTTGGGGCACCGTCCGGCCGCCCGGCTGGGGGCGTCGCGGCGGGCCAACTCCGGCTGAGGCGGCGCTGGGGTTCGGCCCTGTCCAGGGTGCCAGGGTTCTAGGCTGTGGCGCATGGATGAACAGGTGGCACAGGCGGACATCGGCGTCATCGGCGGATCGGGGTTCTACTCATTCCTGGACGAGGTGCGCGAGGTGCGGGTGACGACGCCGTACGGCGAACCGAGCGACGCGCTGTTCCTCGGCGAACTGGCCGGACGCCGCGTGGCCTTCCTGCCCCGGCACGGACGCGATCACCGCCTGCCACCCCACAAGATCAACTACCGGGCGAACCTGTGGGCGCTGCGGTCCGTGGGCGTGCGGCGCGTACTGGGCCCGTGTGCGGTGGGCGGACTGCGGGAGAAGTACGGGCCGGGCACCCTCGTCGTCCCGGACCAACTGGTGGACCGCACCAGGACCCGGGCCCAGTCGTTCTTCGACGGCGAGGAACGCGCCGACGGGGTACGCCCGAACGTCGTGCACGTCGCCTTCGCCGACCCGTACTGCGAGACGGGACGCGAGGCAGTGCTCAGCGCGGCGCGCGGGCGCGACTGGGAGCCGGTGGACGGCGGCACGATGGTCGTGGTGGAAGGACCCCGGTTCTCCACTCGCGCCGAATCCCGGTGGCACGCGGCGCAGGGCTGGGCGGTCGTGGGCATGACGGGCCACCCGGAGGCCGTCCTCGCCCGGGAACTCGGGCTCTGCTACAGCTCGCTCGCCCTCGTCACCGACCTGGACGCCGGTGCGGAGACGGGCGAGGGCGTCTCCCACGCCGAGGTGCTCGCGGTGTTCCGGGAGAACCTGGTACGGGTGCGTGACGTGCTGTTCGACGCGGTAGCGGCACTGCCCGCCGAGCGCGGCTGCGCCTGCGCGGACGCGCTGAACGGGGTGGAACTGGGGCTCGAACTGCCGTGAGGTAGGGGTTGGGGATGCGGTCGCCGGGCCGGGTCGCGCGGGTCGCGGGTCGCGGTGGGTCGGCTCGGGTGGTGGCTTGTCGCGGTGGGTCGGCTCGCGTGGGTCGGCTCGGGGTAGGCGGCGGTTGGCGCGGGGGCGCTGCATCAGGGACGCAGGCTGGGGCGCGGAGTTGTCCACAAGCGGTGGGTTATCCACAGGCTTGAGCGGGATTTCGCGATTGCGGGCACGGTGGTGTGCGTCCGGATTTTCCGGGCGGTCCGGTCCCTCCAGCCGTGAGGTGGTGCGCTCATGTCTGCTCCCGCTGCTTGCGTCCGTGCCGACGAGTCTTCGTCCGCCGCTCCCCCAGGTGGTGCGTCCGCTGGCGGTACGCCACCGGGCCCGGGCGGTGCCAGCCCGCCCGGGCGACGGCACGGTGCACCCGGGCTACCGGGGTCACCGGGGTGGGAGATCGACGTGCCGCCGCCGGTGGCGGTGCCGCCGTTCGATCCAGTGCGGCGCGGCGGCACCGTGCGGCAGCGGCTGCGGTCTGTACTGCGCGGGGCGCGGCGCTCCGTGGGGGCCTCGCTGCTGCTCCTCGCGCTGGTCGTGGGGGCGCTCGGGTGGGCGGGCGGCCCCGGGCCCGCGAAAGGGGCTTCCGAGGCGGCAGGGGCGGGGCAGGACACCGGCCCGCCTACGGGTTCGGAGCAGGGGGTCACACCTGAGGCTGTAGCAGCTGCCGGACCCGGCGAGGCTTCGGCGACGGCCAGGAGCGGCCCGGTGCGGGTACCGGTGCGCATCGCGGACGCCGGAGTGGTGGGGCTGCTGAAGCCGGGTGACCGGGTGGACGTACTGGCGCCCGCTCCGGAGCCTGGCCCCGGAGCGGAGACCGGCGCGGGCGTCGGGGCCGCGCGCGTCCTGGCCCACCGTGTCACCGTCGCGCAGGTCCCCGGCCTGCGGCCAGGCGACGCTGGTGGTGGGGTTGCCTCTGACCCCGCGCAAGGGGCGCTGGTGGTGCTGTCGGTGCCGCCGGATACGGCCGCCCGCCTCGCCGGAGCCGCCGCGCACGTCCCGTTGGCGGTGGCGCTGTGGTGAGCCGCTGGTTCGCGGTGCGGGAGCCTGCCCACAGCCCTGCGCAGGCGGCCGGCCGTACGAGGCATTCCCACGGGCCGGCCGGTGCCGGGCTCGGGCAGCGTGCCGACGCCGTGGTGCCAGAAGCGCCCCTTCCGGATCGCTGCCCAGGGCCTCGCGCTCACGCGGCCATTCGCCCGGCAGCGCGGGTCAGAAGTGGTGCGGGGGCTTCTCGTCGAGGAAGCGGGCCAGGTCGGCCGCCGCGTCGTCCCCCGCAGCGGGGCGTTCGCCCCAGCCGTGGTCCGCATCGTCCTCGGCCCGCCCGCTCAGCGGGTCGCCGAAGTCCAGCGCGGGGGCCGGATCACGCGGTGCGGGCGCCGGAGTGTGCTGCGGTGCGGTCATGCTTCCAGGGTAGCCAGCGCCTCGTGCCACCATTGGTCCCGTCCGGGCGTCCACGGCACCGGCCCGCCCGTCCGGTGGACCACCAGCACGGAGCGCACGGCAGGGCAGTCGGCCAACGCCCGGTCCACGATCCGCTTGACCTCATACGTCCGCCCCAGCTGGGTAGCCGCGTCGGCGACGACCAGCACTCCGGCACCCGAGCGCCGTACGGCCTCCCGGAGCGGCGGCACCGAGTCCTCCCAGGGCAGAGTGACGCGCAGGAGGTCCAGACGTCCGCAGGCCATGGTCATCGCCACGGACTCCGGGCACATCGGCAGCAGCACGCCGACCCGCTCACCGGGACAGACTCCGAGTCGGTCCAGGGCTCCGGCGGCAGACCGGGCCTCCGCCAGCAGCCGGGTATGCGTGTACTCCGCGACGGGTGCCGGTGGCCTCCGTCGCGGCTTCGGCACCCGTGAGGACGCGGCGTGGACACGGAGGCTGGCGGGGACACTGAGGCTGAGGTGCTGCTGGTCGGCCGACATGGATACCAGGCTGCGGCCCCGCCATGAACGTCCGATCAACGTTCGCTGTACGCCCCGGCGACAAGCCCACCCGGTGAAGACGCCGACGCCCGGTGACGGTGCCTGGGGACAGTGTGCAGCCGGGACCGGCGTGGTGCCAGGGGGGCGGTGCGTTGCCGGGAGCCGGTGGGTTGCCCGGAGCCAGTGGAGATCCCGGGCGCCGGGGACGGTGCCGTGTGTGCCGGGCGACGATGCCGGATGGCCAGTGAGCGCAACGGCCGACGTCGGGCCTGGTACCTATGAGCCGTGGCTGAAGACAGGCAGAAGACGACGGGCACGGACGACACGACAGCCGGGCGGGACGCGTTGACCGCTGTGGCGGGTATGCGGGTCGGGCACGCCCAGCGCTCGGACGGCGGGTGGCTGACGGGGACGACGGTCGTGCTCGCACCGCCCGGCGGAGCCGTGGCCGCGGTGGACGTGCGCGGCGGCGGGCCCGGCACCCGGGAGACGGACGCACTGGACCCGCGCAACGTGGTGGAGCGGATCGACGCCGTCGTCCTCACCGGCGGAAGCGCGTTCGGGCTCGACGCTGCGTCAGGGGTCATGGCGTGGCTGGAGGAGCAGGGCCGGGGGGTGCCAGTAGGCCCGGACGCGGGCCAGGTGGTGCCCGTGGTTCCCGCGGCCTGCGTGTTCGACCTGGGCCGGGGCGGAGACTGGCGCGCCCGCCCCAGGGCCGAGCTGGGCCGGGCCGCGGTCGAGGCGGCACACGCGGCGGGGGACCGCGTGCTGGAGGGCAACGTGGGCGCGGGCACGGGTGCCGTGGCCAGCGGGCTGAAGGGAGGCGTGGGAACGGCGGCCTCGGTGCTGGAGTGCGGGGTGACGGTCGCGGCACTCGTCGTGGTCAACGCCGTCGGCTCGGTGCTCGACCCGGGCACGGGGGCGCTGTACGGGGAACTGGCGCTGGGGCGTACCGCCGTGCCGGACGCGGCGCGGCACGCCACCGCCCACGAGCGGCTGGCCCGCTCCCGTGCGGCGCTGGGCATCCCGCCGCTGAACACCACGCTGGCGGTGGTCGCCACTGACGCCGCGCTCGGCCCGGCCCAGGCGCAGAAGCTGGCCGGTACCGCACACGACGGGCTGGCCCGGGCGGTCCGGCCGGTGCACCTGATGCACGACGGCGACACGGTGTTCGCGCTGTCGGCCGGGGAGCGAGCCGTGCGGTTGCCGGAGCTGAACGAGGTGCTGGCGGCCGGGGCCGACCTGGTGACACGTGCGATCGTGAAGGCCGTGCTGGCGGCGGAGACCGTCAGCACGGCGGGCGGAGAGATCCCCGCCTACCGCGACCTGTACGGCCGGTGAGCACCGTCGCCCACTCCCGGCGGCGCTCGGCGCTGCACGGCCAGCCCGCTCCCGGCGGCGGCGCACGGCCCGGGACGGTCGGCATCTTGACCAGCAGCATTCGTCGGCAGGGCAGGCAGGAGGCCTTACATCACGATGAGGGAGCGCGCCCGTGCCAGCCTCTCCCGCCCTCGGGCGCCTGCCCTGCGGGAAGGCCGTGGCCGTGGCCTCAGCCGCCTCAGGCCACCGCGTCGAACCCGGTGTCGTGGGCCATCCGCTTCAGCTCCAGCAGGGCGTGCTTCTCGATCTGCCGGATGCGCTCGCGGGTCAGCCCGTGCTGCTTGCCGACCTCGGTCAGGGTCCGTTCCCGCCCGTCCTCGATGCCGTAGCGGGCGCGGATGATCGACGCCGTGCGGTGGTCTAGGCGTTCGATCAGGTGGCCGAGTTCCTCACTGCGCAGCAGCGTGAGCACCGACTGCTCGGGGGATACCGCAGAGGTGTCCTCCAGCAGGTCACCGAACTGCGTCTCGCCCTCGTCGTCCACCGACATGTTCAGGCTCACCGGGTCACGTGCCCAGTCCAGCACGTCGGTGACGCGCTCGGGACTGGAGCCCAGCTCGGCGGCGATCTCCGCGGCCTCCGGCTCCCGCCCGAGCTCGCGGCTGAACTCGCGCTGCACCCGGCGGATGCGGCCCAGCTCCTCCACCAGGTGGACGGGCAGCCGGATCGTGCGCGACTGGTCGGCTATGGACCGCGTGATGGCCTGGCGAATCCACCACGTCGCGTAGGTGGAGAACTTGAAGCCCTTGGTGTAGTCGAACTTCTCCACCGCGCGCACCAGGCCCGCGTTCCCCTCCTGGATCAGATCCAGGAGGGGCAGGCCACTGCGCGGGTAGCGACGGGCGACGGCGACCACGAGGCGCAGGTTGGAGCGGATGAACACGTCCTTCGCGCGCTCCCCCTCCATGACGATTTCCTGCAGCTCCTCCCGGCTGGCACCGGCCGCGGCGCCACCGGGGGCGGGCCACTCCTCACCGGTGAGGAGCCGGTGCGCGTAGACACCGGCCTCGATGGCCAGCGAGAGCTCGACCTCCTTGGCCGCGTCCAGCAGCGGCGTGCGGGCGATCTCGTCGAGGTACATGCCGACCAGATCACGGTCAGCGACGTCGCCGCCTGCGCGCACACTGGTTGCCGCCTCAGCGCCTTCGGTGGCGGGCTGACGACGGGCGACGGCACGGGTTGCCATGCGCTCTCCCTTGCGTGTGATCACTTACTGGTCGGTGGCGGACCGGAGCACCTGCGGGACAGGACCTCCGGACACCGTTCGTCCCTACCCGGGTAACCGTTTCCGAACATCTCAACGAGCCGAATCCGGACAGAATTCCCAATGCACCCCGCCGAGTTGTCGATCATGCAGTATCCTGACCGGCCACACCGGCGACGGGCGGGCGTGGCGGCGAGAAGAGAACCCCAGGTCAGAGGCAAGGAAGCCGCCTGACGGCACTGACCGACCCCTACGGCCGCTACATCACTGAGACGTCGATCACATTCCACACGCGCCCCCTCGCGTCAGCGAACGCCGTCCGTGGCCGTTCTCCCACTCCGAAGACGGCCCCCACCGCCTCCTGGTTGCGACAGACCCGGACGACGAGTGGCCCGGCTCCTGGGCGCGGCCTTTCGCCCGGCTACGCGACGAGCGGCCCGTTCCGCGCCAAGCCCGCCCTCGCGACGCCGGTGGAGGTGAGCGTCTACCTCGATCCGCTGGCCACCGGTCGCGGCGGCGCCAGCCAGCTCTACCACCACCTGTTCACCGCGCTCTCCGGCGAGGACGTTCACCGGGCCCTACGCGGGCATCGCCCTGCCCCCACCCCGCCTCCGTGCGCTTGCACACCCGCTTCAGCTTCCGGCACGTGGGGACGTTCACCGAGGTGGGCCACACGTTCGGCCGCTACTGGGACGTCGTCTGGTACGAGAAGACGCTGCCGGGTTAACAGCTCGCGACGCGCCGCCCGGCGTCCCCCTGTCCCCGCGCCGCGTACCCCTAACTCCCGGCCCACCCCCGCCACGAACCCCGGCACCCGGTGACCCTGGGCACGCCCGGACGGTGGCGACCCGCCACCCGTCCGGTGTCCCCAACCACCACGGGAAGCGAGCCCCGCCATGCCCGCCACCACCACCGCCCCACCGGTTTCCGGCGCCTACACCGCGTCCCTAGCCCACTCCGCCGACCAGATCCGCGCGGCCCAGCGCCTGCGCCACCAGGTATTCGGCGACGAGCTGGGCGCGCGGCTGCACACCTCACTGCCTGGCCACGACATGGACGCCCTCGACGACATCGCCGACCACCTGATCGTCACCGAACGCGCCACCGGAACCGTCGTCGGCACCTACCGCCTGCTGCCGCCCGGGCGCAGTGACCGCCTGTACTCCGACGCCGAGTTCGACCTCACCGCCCTCACCGCGCTGCGTCCGGCGCTCGTCGAGGCGGGCCGCTCCTGCGTCCACCCCGAGCATCGCGGCGGCGCGGTGATCAACCTGCTGTGGTCGGCGCTGGCCCGGTACGTCCTACACTGCGGGCACCGCTACCTCGCCGGGTGCGCCTCGGTGCCGCTGGCCGACGGCGAGCGGGCCGCCGGTGCCGCCTGGGAGCTGGCCCGGTCCCGGCACACCGCCCCGCCGGAACTCCGTGTCACCCCGCGCCGTCCCTGGGAGCCGTCCACCCCGCCACCCGCCGATCCCCGGTACGCCGACCTGCCCCCGCTGCTGCGCGGTTACCTGCGCATCGGCGCCTGGCTGTGCGGTCCGCCCGCCCACGACCCCGACTTCCACACCGCCGACTTCTTCACCCTGCTTCCCGTGGCCAGCATCCCCGACCGCTACCGCCGCGCCTTCCTCACCACCCCGCGATGACCCCGGCCCCCGCCACGCCAGCGGCCCCAGCACACACGGCGCCCCCAACACCCCCCAACCCCGCAGCTCCTACAGCCCCAGCACCGCTCAGGAGCACGCCAACGCCGCTGGCCACGCCACCTCCGACGCCACCCCACCCGGTGGCGGCGACCCCACCGGTGCCACGATCCGTCACCGACCCGTGGACCGTCACCTCTGCCTGCACCGCCCACTGCGTCTCGCCCGGCCCCACCGGGTCACCGGCCACCACGGCCCGCCGCTACGCCGCCTTCACCCGCGTCGTCACCCGCGCCGGCGTCCTCGACGGCGCCCACCTCGCCGACCCCGCCGTGCTCCGGTCTCGCGCCCGCGCCGCCCTGGCCGCACTCGGGGTCCGTCTCCACCACACCGGCGTCCCGCTCGCCCCCGCCCCGGGCACGCTGGTCGTCGCCAACCACATCTCCTGGCTGGACGCGCTGGCCCTCCTCGCCGCTGCCCCGCTGCGCCTGCTCGCCAAACGCGAGGTCGCCGCCTGGCCACTCATCGGCACCCTCACCACCCGCGCCGGCACGCTCTACATCAACCGCACCGCCCCGCGCGAACTCCCGCGCGCGGTAGCCACCGTGACCGCCACCCTGCGCGATGGGCACAGCGTCGCTGTCTTCCCGGAGGCCACCACCCACTGCTCCAGCCCGGGCGGCACCTTCCGCCCCGCCCTCTTCCAGGCCGCCATCGACGCCAGTGCCCCAGTCCAGCCCGTCACGCTCACCTATCACCGCGGCGGCCACCCCAGCACCGCTCCCGCCTACGTCGGCGACACCGCATTCACCGCTTCCCTGCGCCACGTGGCCCGCGCCGCCGGCCTCACCGTCACCGTGCACGCCCACCCCCCGATCCTCTCCCACCCCCACACCCGCCGCTCCCTCGCCGCAGCCGCTCAGCACACCGTCCACGCCCCACCCCCACCCGCTACACTGACGCCGGTACTTCCCCGCCTCCGTAGCTCAGGGGATAGAGCACCGCTCTCCTAAAGCGGGTGCCGCAGGTTCGAATCCTGCCGGGGGCACAGTGTCTGACCGGGCACGGAGCATCGAACATCCCCTCGGAAGTGATCTTCCGAGGGGATGTTCTCATGTGCGCGGGCACAGATCAGGGACACGGCGGATCCAGCGGGGACGCGGCCCGCCGCTACGCCGCCGCCTCCCCCCGACTCGACGGGGCGGATCAGCGGGCGGACGAGCGCCTGCTCATCGGCGCGGAGGCTGGGGCGACAACAGACCCGGCGTCGCCGGAAGCCGCGTACTTCTCCCGCACCTGGCCACAGCCAGCGCCGCCAAGAGGGAGCCGAGTCTCCGGTGCAGGTGATCACTTCCTCGTCGTCGGGGGGCACCGACGCGACGCTGCGGCCGCCTACAGTTGCTGCTCCCACGGATTGACCACCAGAGCGCCGGTTCGGGCCATGTGCTTGATGTTGCGTGTGGCCACCGTCCAGCCGTTGGCCAGGGCGGTGGCGGCTATCAGGGCGTCCGGTGGGTCAATGCTGGTGCCGGCGGCCTTGAGCGTCTTGTGGATCGTGAGGTAGGCGGCCGCTTCCGGCTCGCCGATCGGCGCGATGCGGTCACGGTACTCGTGCCTTACCACAGCGAGAGCTTGGGCGTAGCGGGCCTGCCGTACGGGATCCGGGGTGGCAGCAACGCCGGCCTCGATCTCGGCCACGGTGATCACGCTCAGGAAGCGGTTGGGTCGGGCCGTGGACCTGAACCAGGACAGGACACGGGGGTCGGGCTTCGCCCGGGTCGTGAGCTCGGCGACGACGTTGGTGTCGAACAGGTAGATCACTCGGCGTCCGTCTGCTCGTCGTAGGAGCGGGCGCCGAACTCCAGCCCCTCGAAGGGCCGGGAGAGCACGAACTCCTCGAAGCCGTCGTTGCTCAGTGCCACCCAGCGGTGCACCATTTCGGGCAGTGCCTCGATCTCCGTGTCGGCGAGCTCTGCGTCAAAGTGCCGACGTTGATCCTCAGGCAGGGACTCCCGGATGTCACGGATGGTCCGCAGCGGGTGCAACGACGGGGACGGGTGAGGCACGCCGCTCGGGGCTGTGGTCATCGGCATCCCTTCCGCTTGAACAGGCTGCGTACCGCTGCTGACCCCAGGCTACGGGTTCCCGCCTGCCCGCTCACAGCTTTGGGACGAGAGCGGGGCATCCGTCAGCCTGCCCGCCGAGCGACAGCGGCAGTTCTCACGGAGTGCGACCGGTCGTCCTCGTCGATGAGGCTCCGCATCAGGCACCCACACCCACCCCAGTGGCCAACCGGAACGGATTCAGCACACATGAGGCCGGGAAGCCCCGCGAACACGTGAGAACTACGGAGGGGTATTTCCCCAGGCCAGACGGGTCGAGCAGTGCGTTTACACAGGTCACAGCCTTGATCAGAGAAAACTCCCAAAGCGGGTGCCGTAGGTTCGAATCCTGCCGGGGGCACACCGCCTGACCAGGTGAAACACGCCGAACGGCCCTCCGGGACAAGCTCCTGGAGGGCCGTTTTTCCGCAAGATGGGGACAGGGTGGGGACAGCGCGCTGTCGAGACGCTGAGGGGTTCCCGCTGGGGGCGGGGGGGCATTTCCGGCCACGTCCGCGCCGGGTGGGCCGGTGGTCTGGGTGCACGGTGCACACTCCGTTGTGGCGGCTCCGGTTGCGGCGCCCCTGACCTGCGTCCTGCCGACCAGCCGTCGCAGGGTGCGGACAGAGCACTGGCCGGATCTGGTCGGTGGCGGTTGCGGCGGGCTCCTAGCATGGCCGCATGGCTCCCCTCGAAAGCGACTTTCCCGACGTCACCGGCGACGCCGTGGGTGGCGCCCCGGCCCCTGGCCCGGGTGCCCGTCCGCACGGCACTCCGGATGGCCTGCCGGACGACATGTGGGGCGGCGAGCTCGGGGAGGCGCCCGACGACGACCCGGGCGACCCGTTCGCCGACGACGCGTACCCCGGCGCCGCCCCGGCCGGTCTCACGCCCACCGGGGACGCCCACCCTGCCGGTGACATGGCGGCCGGTCTCCCCCCGCGGGCGGTGACGCCGGGGGAAGCGCCGCTGGAGGTGCTGCGGCGGGTCTTCGGGTACGACGCGTTCCGGGGGGAGCAGCAGGAGATCATCGAGCATGTCGTCGGGGGCGGCGACGCGCTGGTGCTGATGCCGACCGGTGGTGGCAAGTCGCTGTGCTACCAGATCCCGGCCCTGGTCCGGGAGGGGGTCGGGGTCGTCATCTCTCCGCTGATCGCGCTGATGCAGGACCAGGTGGACGCGCTGCGGGCGCTGGGTGTGCGCGCCGGATTCCTCAACTCCACACAGGACTTCGAGGAACGGCGCCTGGTGGAGGCCGAGTTCCTGGCCGGGGAGCTGGACCTGCTCTACCTCGCGCCCGAGCGGCTGCGCGGCGAGGCCACGCTGAGCCTGCTGGAGCGCGGGCACGTCTCGCTGTTCGCCATCGACGAGGCGCACTGCGTCGCCCAGTGGGGCCACGACTTCCGCCCCGACTACCTCACCCTCTCCCAGCTGCACGAGCGCTGGCCCGACGTGCCCCGTATCGCGCTGACGGCGACGGCGACGCAGGCCACACACACCGAGATCGCGTCCCGGCTGAAGCTCCAGGACGCCCGCCACTTCGTCGCCAGCTTCGACCGGCCCAACATCCAGTACCGCATCGTGCCCAAGGGCGAGCCCAGAAAGCAGCTGCTGAACCTGCTGCGCACCGAGCACACCGGGGAGGCGGGCATCGTCTACTGCCTGTCGCGCGCGTCGGTGGAGAAGACGGCCGAGTACCTGACGCAGCATGGCATCCAGGCGGTGCCCTACCACGCGATGCTCGATCCCCGGGTGCGTGCCGAGCATCAGGCGCGCTTCCTGCGCGAGGACGGGCTGGTGGTGGTGGCGACCATCGCGTTCGGCATGGGCATCGACAAGCCGGACGTCCGCTTCGTCGCCCACCTCGACCTGCCGAAGTCGGTGGAGGGCTACTACCAGGAGACGGGCCGCGCCGGGCGTGACGGGCTGCCGTCCACCGCGTGGCTGGCATACGGTCTCCAGGACGTGGTGCAGCAGCGCAAGATGATCGACGGTGGCCAGGGCGACGCCGCGCACCAGCGCCGTCAGACAGCGCAGCTGGACGCCATGCTGGCGCTGTGCGAGACGGTCGAGTGCCGCCGGGGGCAGCTGCTGGCCTACTTCGGCCAGGAGTCCGGGCCATGCGGCAACTGCGACACCTGCCTGACGCCGCCGGAGACGTGGGACGGCACGGTGGCAGCGCAGAAGGTGCTCTCGGCGGTGGTGCGGCTGAAGCGCGAGCGGCGGCAGAAGTTCGGGGCGGGCCAGATCATCGACATCCTGCTCGGGCGGAAGACGGCCAAGGTCATCCAGTTCGACCACGACGCGCTCTCCGTCTTCGGCGTCGGCACCGAGTTGACGGAAGCCGAGTGGCGGTCGGTGGTGCGGCAGCTGGTAGCGCAGGGCCTGCTGGCCGTGGAGGGCGACTACGGCACGCTCGTCATGGCCGAGGCCAGCGGTGAGGTGCTCGGCGGCGGACGCACGGTGAAGCTGCGCCGGGACCCGGTGAAGGCGAAGACCGCCCGGCCGGCGAAGGAGGCGGCGGCCCGGCAGAAGGCGGCCGCGGTGGAGCTGTCGGCGGAGGCGGCACCGCTGTTCGAGGAGCTGCGCGCGTGGCGGGCGGCGACGGCCAAGGAACAGGGCGTCCCCGCCTACGTCATCTTCCACGACGCCACCCTGCGCGAGATCGCCTCCCGGGCGCCGAGCACCCTGGCACAGCTCGGCGAGGTGAGCGGCGTCGGCGCGAACAAGCTGGCCAAGTACGGGGAGCGGATACTGGAGTTGCTGGCGGCGCGATAACCGGGTGCGGCCGGGCCGCGCGCTGCCTACGCTCGGCGGGCATGACGACTGTGGACGAGATCGACGGCGTCCCGGTGCTGCGGTGCCCCGAGGAGGGCGAGCCGATCCGGGGCGGTGCCGACGTCCTGGACCTCATCGGGAACGCCGGATACCACGGCGCCGAGTGGGTCGTCGTCCCGGCCGGGCGGTTGGACGCGTCCTTCTTCCAGCTGCGGACGCGCGTGGCAGGCGACATCGTCCAGAAGTTCGCCCAGTACCGGGTCGGGCTCGTCGTGGTGGGCGACATCTCGCGGCATACCGAGGCCAGCGGGGCGCTGCGCGACTTCGTCCGCGAGTGCGACCGGGCCGGGCAGACGTGGTTCGTGCCGGACGCCGAGGCCCTGCGGGAGCGGCTCGCGGCCCGGCGGCGTCGCTGACCGCACGGCACGCGCGTGCCGCGTGCCCGGTGGCCCGGTGCCTGCCGCCCGGCGTACGCGGTCAGCCCCGCAGCAGGGCGTAGGTCGTCGCCGCGACGGCCGCGCCCAGGGCGGTACCGGCCCACACCTGCGCCACCGTGTGGTCCCGCAGCGCGACGCGCGACCAGCCCACCAGCGCGACGAGCGGGTAGGCGGCCAGCAGCCAGGGGCCGTAGACGAGCGCCAGGATGGCCACGCTGCCGGAAGAGACGGCGGCGTGCACGGACACCTTCCACACCACGGTGATCGCCATCAGCACCACCAGCGTGACCACCATCGCGGCGATGAGCGCGATCATCGGCCGGGGCGCGCCGAGCAGGCCCATGAGCAGGGTGCCGGTGGCCACCGAGGTGATGATGAACACCATCACGACGAGCCGCTGTTGCTTCACCCCCAGGTGTCGGTCGGCCCAGGTGCCGCGGCGGATACCGAAAGTGATGAACAGCACCGGGATGACGGCGGCGAACAGGGCGCCGAACAGTCCCCAGCCGACACCCGCGAGCCCGGCCACCCGCCAGCCGACGAGCAGCGTGAGCGCGGTGATCCAGTTCTTCGGCTCGAACCCGTCGGTCACGAACCGGGCCGCACGCGAGCGTGCTATGGCGTCCTCGGCCGGTGGGGCGGCCCGGTCGGTGGCTTCCCCCGGGGCGGCGGGACGATCGGTGGTGCGGTCGGCGGTGCGGTCGGCGGTGCGGGGCGCGGGGTCGGACGCGGCGGTAGCGGACCGGGTGGCGGCGGGGTGGGGGGGCGGCACGGGCGAGGTCGTCACGATGGCGCGGTCTCCTGGGGCGGGCTGGCGGTGCGGACGGTGAACTCCTGGACCTCCGGCCGCTGCAGCGCGGCCTGGAGCGCGTGCAGGACGCGGGCCTCGGCGTCCAGATCACTGAGGTCGCCGAGCCCCCGCACGGGACCGCCGCCGTCGGCGGGGCTGCCCGCCGGGGCGGCGGGGGCGGTCCCGGGTGCGGCGAGACCCACGGCCGGGGTGGCGCCCGCCGACGGGCCAGCGGCCGGGCCGGGGGCGGCGTCCAGCGCCACGCCGGCGTCCAGCGCGGCGTCCCCTCTCCGTGCGCTCGCGACCGGGGGCCGGCCAGCCAGTCTGGCGTGCCGCGCGGCCTCCAGCCAGCAGGCGTCGGCCAGCGCCTGCCGGGCGGTGCCGGTCAGCCCGCTGCGCGCGGCGACAGCCGCAGCGTGCTCGCGCTGCGCGGCCGTCACATACGGCTGGAGCGCGAGGATCGCGTCGCGGATCTCCACCATGCGCCGGTGCAGCCGCATGCGCAGCTCGCTCCGCCGCAGCTCCTCGGGCAGCACGACCTCCGGCACGGCGGCCGTCAGCGTCTGCCACAGCGGCGCCAGGGCCCGCAGGTGCCGCGCGTACCGCCGGGCGGCACGGGCGGCGCCGACGGCGGGCAGCACGCTGCCGAGCAGGATGAGCACGATGGCGGCGTGCTTGGCGACGTCCGTCCAGTGGGTGACGCCCGTGTCGGTGCCCGCGCCCGCCACGCCGGTCAGGCGCAGCACCAGGAAGGCGGCGCGGACGAGGGCGTAGCCGACACTGGCGGCGGTGCCCGCGCCGAGGAGGAGCAGCCCGGCGCGCAGCCAGCCCGCGCCCGCGTGCCGCTGCGCGCTCCAGAACAGGGTGGCGGCGACCGCCATGGCCAGGCCCAGGTAGGCGTACCAGACCAGGAGGTAGGTGGTGACGGCCGCGCCTCCGCCCGCGTGGAACTCGAAGAACTTCTCCGCCTGAGCCTCGCGCGGCGTCAGCGCGAACAGCACGGTCAGCGCGAGCAGCGTCGTCCCGGCCAGGGCCAGCCGCAGCCGCCGGCCGTCCCGGCTCGTGGGCCGGGTGATGCCGAAGACGAACTCCAGCAGCGCCGCCCCAGCCGTGAGGCCGAAGACGTGCTTGAGCAGCGTGGAGAGGTTGTTGACACCCGTGCCGCCGTCGATGGCCCGCATGATCTCGGGCAGCCGCAGCGTCATGGACAGGGTGAGGGCGGCGAAGGTCACCCACAGCGCGCGTTGCCGTCGGGCGCGCAGGGCGGCGGGCGCGCGCCACAGGACCATGGCCCACAGCAGGATCAGTACGGCGGTTTCCACGGATGCCTCACCAGCGGGCGGGAGGCCCGAAGGCGTCGCCCAGTCGGTCCAGTACCCCGGCCGCGCGGCCGGAGGCAGGCGGGGTTTCCTCGCTGAGCGCCCGGTCGCTGAGGATGGTGGCGAGGAGTTCGGCCTCCCGCTCCTGTTCGTCGGTGTAGCTGGTGCGGCCGAGGATGTGGAGCAGCTGGCCGAGGTCGAGATCGCCGTCCTCGTCAACGGGCTGGGCGCACTCGGCGACGTCCTGGAGCAGGCGGGTGGCGTACGCGGGACGTTCGGCGTCCGGGGCGCCGTGCCCGAGCACCAGGTGGGCGAGTTCGTGCAGCACGATCTGGAGCTTGTGCACGCCGCTGGTGGCGGGCTCGTAGAAGATCATGTCGGCCGTGCTGGTCGCCACCCAGACCCCGCAGGGGGTACTGGCGTCCGGGGCGCCCTCCAGGGGCACCAGACGCAGCGGGCGGCCCCGGCGGGCGGCGATGCGCTCGCACAGGACGTCGAGGTCGAACGGGCGGGGGAGGTCGAGCGCGTCGGCAACGGCCTCACAGCGGGCACGGCGGCTCGTGGTGGACATACGGACTCCTTCGCGCCCGTAGTTTAAGCGCCGCCGACGACACCCCGCCAAAATCTACGGGCCATTTCCGGAACGGACGGATGAGCTTCAGGGGGCGAAGGGCCGGGGCGCGGGCTGAATACCGTTACAGAAGATAAGGAAGGCGCATGAATGCGGCGTACGACGGGAAACCCGCGTGCCCGTCAATTCCCGGCCGTTCCTGTGCCCCGGCGTGCCACCGGTGCGCCCCCGCGTGCGCCGGGTGCGCCCCCTCGTGCGTCAGCCCTGGCGAGGTTGCGCCTCTCGGCTCACTTCCGGCGTCGTGGAGCCTCCGGAAGCCCTTCCAGGCGCCGGGCCTGCTCTACGACGCCACGGATGGCGCGCAGGCTGCCGACGGACAGGCCGTTCATCCGCACGGCGACGTCGCGCACCGCACCGTCGTCCAGCACTTCGGCCAACTCCCGCTGTGCACGAGTGAGTTCGACACTCTCCTTGAGCTTGGCGAGCTTCGCGTCCACCCGGTCGGCCACGGCGTCGTCGAAGAAGTACGTCACCGGTACGCCGAAGAACCCGGCGATGACGGTGAGCGTGGATACCTTCGGATCGGTGATCTCCCCCTTGCGGATCTTCTGGATGGTGGCGTGCGAGACCGTCTGGCCTCCCGCCCCCGCCTTCTCCTTGATCCCGTCCGCGATCTCCATGTAGCTGAGCGGCCCTCGTCCGGGCGGATGAAGCGTGCGGATCAGGTGATCGAGCCTGTCCGCGATGGTGCGCCCGTGGCCGGGTGTCCCCCTGTCCACCCCATCACCCCTTGTGGTCAACTCCGCGGCCGGTCAACCGCGGTCGGTCCTCTCACAAAGTTTACGCGTAACCGGCCAGTACCCCTCATCGTAAAATCATCTTGACAAGAGGGGTCTGTCCCGCCGTAGTCTTTCCACGGCCCGTAAAACGAAATAGACGGTGCGACGTACGGCTACGGGGGTTCGTATGGCGCACTCTACGGGGCGACGGCCCGGTGTGCGGCGGACTTCTGCCGCACACCGGGCCGTCGGCGCATTCCGGCACCCGATCTCGCGGGACACCCGAACACCCCGGGCGACGTGGAGCCGCCGGGAACCTGCGGTGGGCGCGCGGACGTCCGCCCGGTTCACCCCTCGGGAGCGCGCTCACCCGGAACTCGCCGGGCCGGGACCCACGCACGCAGCCGCGCGCACCCTGCGAGGGTGCGCGCGGCTGGCGGGTGACGCCCCGCGAGCCGTCGCCGACCGGCCGCGCCACGCGGGGGGAGGGAACACGTGGCACTGCCGGGGGCGGTACGGCCCCGGGCCCCCCGGGCCGGGCCGCCAGCGGCGTCCGTCCGGGAGGAGCGGGGCGGTACCGCGCGGGACGGACCGCGCGGAGAGGGGTCAGCTCTGGCCGAGGCCGCCCGCGTCCACAGCGGAGAGGAAGGACGTCCAGGAGCCCGGAGCGAAGGCGATGGAGGGACCGAGCGGATTCTTGGAGTCCCGCACCGCGACCGTCCGCTCAGCCGGGGACTTCACTTCGACGCAGGCGCCGTTACCGCCCGAGTAGCTGGACTTCACCCAGTGCGTGGTCCTGCCCTGCCGGATTGCCATGGTCTCTACTCCCGTCTCCCCCGGTATCCCATCATGGTCTGATGGAGGGGGATATCAGCTGAGAAGCCAGCTTTCTCACTGGCGCATGATCGACCGTACTCGCCAACTGCCGCCCCTGAAGCTGTCGTTCACCCGACCGGATGGCATATTCCGGGAGCGCCTTCCCGCACTCGCGGCGGGGGTGTACGGTGCGCCCTCGCCCACGGTGCGGGGCTCATCGACGGACGCGACGCGGCCCCGCCCCGGGCACTTCCAGGGGCGGGGCCGTGGGGCGAGGCCGGGGGGCGGGGCCGGGGCCGGGGCGACGCGGGCGGGACTGCGGGAGTCGGTTCCGGCCGACCCCCGGTCAGGTCTCGCGCGCGTACTCCTTCGCGACGTCCTGGATGAACGCCCGGCTGTCCTCCGCGTTCAGCGCCTGCGCGCGCAGGTGCTCGTACATCACGCTGTAGCTCTGCACGTCCGGCCCCTTCTCCAGGTACAGGTCGCTCGTGACGCCCTCCAGGTACACCACCGTGGAGTCGGCGGTGTCGGGAAACTCCAGGATGGCGTACTGGCCGTTCACGCCAGGATGCGCGCCCATCGAGAACGGCATCACCTGCACCGTCACGTGCGGCAGCTGCGACAGCTCACCGAGGTGTTCCAGCTGTTCGATCATGGTCTGCCGTCCGCCGACCCGGCGGCGCAGCGCGGCCTCGTCGAGCACGGCCCACAGCCGCAACGGGTTCTTCGGCGCCGTCACCCGCTCCTGCCGGCGCATCCGCACCCGCACCCGCTTCTCGATCTCGGCGGGCGGCGCCTCGGGCAGTGCACCGGCGATGACCGCCTCGGCGTACGTCTGCGTCTGGAGCAGGCCGGGCACGATCTGCGGCTCGTAGATGCGCAGGGACGCGGCGTCGGTCTCCAGGCCGATGTAGACGCTGTACGGGATGTCGCCGAAGGCGTGCCACCAGCCCTGCTGGCGCGACTCCTTGGCCATCTGCATCAGGGAGTCGACTATGCGCGGGTCGGTGACCTCGTAGACGGCGCACAGGTCGCGCACGTCGCGCTGGCTGATACTGCGGCGGCCGTTCTCCAGCCGGCTGATCTTGGACTGGGAGACGAGCAGGCGGTCGGCGACCCCCTCGGCCGTCATCCCCCTCTCCTCGCGGAGCCTGCGCAGCTCCTGCCCCAGCCGGCGCCTTCTCACGGTGGGATTGATGTTGGACGCCACGGAACGTACACCTCCGCTGGTCAGACTCTGCTCGTGACAGCAGAGTGCCAGCAACGGGGCGTCCGCACGGGGTGTTTGCCAGATTTTCGCCACCACGTGTATCCGAACGCCTGCACGGGGTGCCCGGGCTGGCGTGCCGCGTGGCGCATCACCGCGACGCCACGCCTTGGGCCGGGACGGCCGCGCCGGACCGTCCGGCCACCCCAGGAGCACGTACGCTTGCGCCCGCCAGAGCGGGCGCAAGCGACCAGCGAGGCCAGCGAGGCCAGCGAGGCCAGCGAGGCCAGCGACGAGCGGCTAGCGGACGCCGGCGACGCGGGCCATACCGGCCGCGCGCCGTGGCTGCTCCGGCACACCGCCCGCGCGTCCGGACGCGGGCGGCCCGGACGCTCCGGACCGCTGGCCCCGCGCACCCCCGGCCGCCGCGGCACGCCGGGGACCAGCCGCCGCCACGCCGTTCTGCACGTCCATCACCGCGTGGGCGACAAGGCCGCCCATCGGGTCGTGCCGGATCAGGTCCCGCAGGCGGGAACGGCACGACCGGCCCTCGTTGCCGGGGTAAAGGTGCTTGCCGAGCCCGACCGCGTGGGCCAGTGCGGCCAGCGCGGCCGTCCGTGGGTCCGGCGGCACGCCGGTACGGATCGCGGCATCCAGCCGGGCCCTGATCTCCCGGCTGATCGCCGTGTCCGTCGCCTGGTAGCGCGTCGTCGGCAGCACCCCGCACATCTGGCCGTTGACGGCATGCACCATGCCGCAGCGCTCCAGGTGCGTGAGGTACGTCTGGCGCAGCCCCAGCCGAGGCCCGCCGACCCAGTGGACGGCCCGCACCGGGCTGCCGCGTCTGCGCAGCAGTTCCAGCGCGGAGTCCAGTGTCGGATCTCCCGTCGGCCGTGGCAGCACCACGGCTATGCGGTCCCCGTCTGGGGCTATACGCCCGGCCATGGCCAGCTCGACGAGCTGCGCTCCAGCAAGGCCGAGATCGAGCGACTGCGGCTGTGCCGTGGTACCCGTGGCCGGGTCCAAAGCCAGCAGCAGCAGCTCCTCCGGAATTGTTCTGCGAATCCTGCCCATCCATGCCTCCCCGCGTGGATGCATGACAGGGTGACCCCTCTCACATTGTTCTGTCGAGAGCACCTGACCGCTATGTACGGGAACCAGTAGGTATGTCGTACCCGTCTGGCCACTGGGAGGCCGGGGTCAGCCGCGTCGCGCGTTCGAATCCGGACGCGCGGACGGCGACACTGGTGCGGCAGACGCGAAGCGTTTCAGTGGATACAGCAGGAGGCACGGTGGCGGGCGAGTCCCCCGACAAGTCGAAGCACGTGGGGTCGTCGGGGGAGACGACGGAGGAACGAGGGACGGTTCCCGCCCATCGGGAGGCCACCGACCCCCGCACGGCGTACACCTCCGGCCCAAAGGACCCCGAGACCGCGCCGGACCAGGGCGCCACGACCCCGGCGCCCGGAAAGACCCCGAGCCGGGCAACGCCTGCGGACTCCGGCCTCGGCTCCAGCTCCGGGACCGGCCCGGCCGACTCCCCGGCGGCGTCCGGCGCGGCCCCGGGGCCGCAGGCCGACGCGGAGTCGAGCCCGGCCACCACACCGAACCGGGACGCGTCCGCCGACACCACGTCGGACGCCGACGCCAAGCCGCAGCCCGAGCCTGCGCCGCAGCCGGAACCCGCGCCGGAGGCGCAGCCGAAGCAGAACGCCGAGCCCGGGCGCGACGCCGACCCCGAGTCCACGGCGAACGCCAACGCCGAGGGCGCCCCCGACGCCGAGCCGGAACCCGGTGCCGACGCGCAGCCGAAGCCGGAGCCCGACCCGGAACCCAAGCTTGAGCCGAAGCCCGAGCCCGGCCCCCAGCCCGAGCCGAAACCCGAGCCGGAGCCAAAGCCGGAGCCAAAGCCCGAGCCGGAGCCGGAGTCCCGCCCCGAGCACCCCGCCGAGCGCACCAGCCGGTTCGTGGCGTTGCGCTCGGCCGACGCCACCAGCCCCCCGCGCGCCGAGCCGGAGAAGCCCGCCCCCGGGAAACCCACCCCCACCCAGCCCGAGCCCGCACCCGGCCCCGTACCCAAGCCCGCCCCCAAACCCCAACCCGAGCCCGCCCCCACCCCCGCCGACCGGACCGCCGAAGTCCCCGAGCCGGAGCGGACGCGGCAGCAGCCGATGCCGCCCACACCGGGACAGCAGCCGCTCGACCTGCTCGCGGAGCTGACCAACAAGCCCGCGCCGCCCAAGACACCGCTGCGCACGTTCCTGCGCCGGATCAAGATCTACACCCCGCTCATCCTCCTCCTGGTGTTCGTGGTGGGCACGGCCCAGCTGTTGCGTCCGCTGCCCGAGCCGGAGCTGGAGCTCACCGCGAACGCGTCATACGCCTTCGACGGCGCCGAGCCGCAGATCGCCTGGCCCAGTGAGGGGCAGGCGGCCATGGAGGTGGACGGACTCGGCTCGTTCGGCACGCACGGCGAGCAGAAGCCGGTGCCGATCGCCAGCGTCGCGAAGGTGATGACGGCGTACGTGCTGCTCAAGGAGCACCCGGTGAAGCCGGGTGAGGAGGGCGCGAGCATCCCGGTGGACGAGCAGGCCGAGCAGGAGGCGGGCCTGAGCGAGCAGGGCGAGTCGACGGTCGAGGTGACGGCCGGTGAAACGATCACGCAGGGCGAGGCACTCAACGCGCTGATGATCGCGTCGGCGAACAACGTGGCCCGGCTCGTCGCGCGCTGGGACGCGGGCTCGGAGAAGGCGTTCGTGGAGAAGATGAACGCCGCCGCCAAGGACCTGGGCATGAAGAACACCACCTACACCGACCCCAGCGGGCTGCGCGCGGAGACGGTCAGCACGGCCGAGGACCAGGTGAAGCTGGGCAAGGCGGTGATGGAGTTCGAGGTGTTCCGCGACATCGTCAACAAGCCGAGCTATGAGGACAGCAGCGGCAAGACGCACCGCAACTGGAACTTCCTCGTCCCGCAGTTCGGCACGGTCGGCATCAAGACCGGCACCACCACCGCCGCCGGCGGCAACCTGCTGTTCGCCGCGACGGCCGACGCCGGCGGCACCCGGCAGCTGGTCATCGGCGCCGTCCTCGGCCAGCACCAGCCCTCGATCATCGACACGGTGCTGGCGGCGGGCAAGGAGCTGATCCTGTCCGCACAGGACGTGCTCGCCTCGGAGACGTTCGTCAAGAAGGGCGAGGTTGTCGGCGTCGTGGATGACGGTCTCGGCGGCCGGACGCCGCTGGTCGCCACCGAGGACGTCGCCGCCGTCGGCTGGTCGGGGCTGACGGTGGACCTGGGCCTGGACGCGCCGAAGGACGGCGTGCCGCACGAGGCGGAACCGGGCACGGAGGTCGGACACCTGACGGTCGGGGACGGGCCGGGGCAGGTACGGGTGCCCGTCGCGCTGGAGCGCGAGCTGACGGAGCCCGGACCGGGGGCGAAGCTCACCCGCGTCCGGTAACCCACCCCCGTCCCACCGGGTAACACTCCCCCGCCGTGGGTCCCCCGGTCGCGCCCCGCGCCCAGCCAGGCACCCGCCTGTGCCAGACACCCGCCTTGGCCGGGCACCCGCCCGTGCCGGGCACGCCCTGGCCAGGCTCCCGCCCCGCCCGGTAACGGTCTGACCGGGCGGGGCGGGTCAGCGTCGTACGCTCGGGGCATGCCTTCCGACGCGCAGCACCCCGCCCCGTCGTCCGGACCGACCGCCGCCACCCCCGCACCCACCGCCAACGCGATGCGCCGCGCGCTGAGGCGGGCGCGGGACGGCGTCGCGCTGGACGTGGACGAGGCGGCCGTCCTGCTCCAGGCGCGCGGCGCGGACCTGGCGGACCTGACCGCCTCCGCCGCCCGGGTACGCGACGCCGGGCTGGCGGCGGCGGGGCGGCCCGGCGTCATCACCTACTCCAAGTCGGTGTTCGTGCCGCTGACCCGGCTGTGCCGCGACCGGTGCCACTACTGCACGTTCGCCACCGTGCCCGGCAAGTTGCGGCGCGAGGGTCACGGGATGTTCCTGTCCGTGGACGAGGTGCTCGACATCGCGCGGCGTGGCGCGGCGCTCGGCTGCAAGGAAGCGCTGATCACGCTCGGCGACCAGCCCGAGGACCGCTGGCCCGAGGCGCGTGAGTGGCTGGACGCGCGCGGCTACGACGACACGCTGGCCTACGTGCGGGCGGTGTCGATCCGGGTGCTGGAGGAGACGGGGCTGCTGCCGCACCTGAACCCCGGCGTCGTCTCCTGGTCGGACTTCCAGCGGCTCAAGCCCGTCGCGCCGTCGATGGGGATGATGCTGGAGACGACGGCGACGCGGCTGTGGAGCGAGCCCGGCGGCCCGCACCACGGCTCACCGGACAAGGACCCGGCCGTGCGGCTGCGGGTACTTGAGGACGCGGGCCGCTCGTCCGTCCCCTTCACCAGCGGGCTGCTGATCGGGATCGGGGAGACGGTCGTCGAGCGCGCGGAGTCGCTGTTCGCGCTGCGCCGGGTCGCCCGCGCCTACCAGGGCATCCAGGAACTGATCATCCAGAACTTCCGGGCCAAGCCGGACACGGTGATGCGGCACGCGCCGGACGCCGAACTGGACGACCTGGTGGCCACGGTGGCCGTCGCCCGGCACATCCTGGGACCGTCCGCCTGCCTCCAGGCGCCGCCGAACCTGGTGGACGACGGGGAGCGTGCCGGGGCGAGTGCCGGGGTAAGTGACGCCTACGCGCGCCTGATCGGGGCCGGAATCGACGACTGGGGCGGCGTCTCCCCGGTGACGCCCGACCACGTCAACCCCGAGCGTCCGTGGCCGCAGCTGGACCTGCTCGCCGAGCGCTCGGCCGCCGCCGGGTTCGAGCTGCGCGAACGGCTGTGCGTCTACCCCGAGTTCGTCCGGCGCGGTGAGCCGTGGCTGGACCCGCGCGTCCTCCCCCACGTGCGCGCGCTGGCCGACCCGGAAACGGGGCTGGCCCGCCCGGACGCCGTCCTCACCGGCCACCCGTGGCAGGAGCCGGACGAGCCGTTCACCGCGAGTGGCCGCACCGACCTGCACCGCACCATCGACACCACCGGCCGCACCGCCGACCGGCGCGACGACTTCGACGAGGTGTACGGCGACTGGGCCGCGCTGCGCGAGCAGGCCGCGCCCGGGATGGCGCCGGAGCGCATCGACGGCGACGTGCGCGCCGCGCTCTCCCAGGCCGCCGCCGACCCCACCCAGCTCACCGACGACCAGGCCCTCACCCTCCTCCACGCCGACGGTCCGGCGCTGGACGCCCTGTGCTCCATCGCCGACACGCTGCGCCGCGACGTGGTGGGCGACGAGGTCACCTACGTCGTCACCCGGAACATCAACTTCACCAACGTCTGCTACACCGGCTGCCGCTTCTGCGCCTTCGCCCAGCGCCGCACGGACGCCGACGCGTACACCCTCTCCTTGTCCCAGGTCGCCGACCGGGCCCAGCAGGCGTGGGACGTCGGCGCGGTGGAGGTGTGCATGCAGGGCGGAATCCACCCCGACCTGCCGGGCACCGCCTACTTCGACATCGCCCGCGCGGTGAAGGAGCGCGTGCCCGGCATCCACGTCCACGCGTTCTCGCCGATGGAGGTCGTCAACGGCGCGTCCCGCACCGGCCTGTCCCTCCGCGACTGGCTGACGGCGGCCAAAGAGGCGGGCCTGGACTCCCTTCCCGGCACCGCCGCCGAGATCCTGGACGACGACGTGCGCTGGGTGCTGACCAAGGGCAAGCTGCCTGCGGCCACCTGGATCGAGGTGGTCACCACCGCCCACTCGCTCGGCCTGCGCACCTCGTCCACGATGATGTACGGCCACGTTGACCAGCCGCGCCACTGGCTCGGGCACCTGCGCACCCTGGCCCGCGTCCAGCAGGAGACGGGCGGCTTCACCGAGTTCGTCACGCTCCCCTTCATCCACACCAACGCGCCCGTCTACCTCGCCGGGATCGCCCGCCCGGGCCCGTCCACCCGCGACAACCGCGCGGTGACCGCCATGGCCCGCCTCCTCCTCCACCCTCACATCCCCAACATCCAGACCAGCTGGGTCAAGCTCGGCGCGGAGGGCGCGGCCGAGATGCTGCGCTCCGGCGCCAACGACCTGGGCGGCACGCTGATGGAGGAGACGATCTCACGCATGGCCGGATCCAGCTACGGCAGTTACCGCTCCGTGCGCGACCTGCGCGCCATCGCCGCCTCCGTCGGCCGCCCCGCCCGCCCCCGCACCACCACCTACGGCGAGGTCCCCGCCGACCGCGTAGCCACCGCCGAGTCCTCCGACGGCCACCTCCCCCAACTCCTCCCCCTCCTGAACCCCTGACGCCCCACCCGGGCCGGGCTGGCTCGGTCTCCCTCACCGTCGTGATAATCCCCAGCGCATCCTCGAAGAGAACCGGTGCCCACGTGGTTTCCTCCCGCAGTGCAGCGACGCGATCAGCCCCGGTAGCTGGAGATGGTCCGAAGGAAGTGACGGATGAACGGTGACGGCAGCAGGCCACAGCCCAAGTACCGGCGGATCGCCGAGGAGCTGAAGGGCGCGATCGCGGACGGCACTTATGCGCCCGGGGACCGGCTGCCGGGCGAGAACGACCTGATGGCCACGCACCAAGTGGCCAGGATGACGGCACGCCAGGCGCTCAGCGTGCTCCAGAGCGAAGGCATTGCCGAGGCCCGCAAGGGTGCGGGTGTCTTCGTCCGGGCCGTCCGTCCCCTTCGGCGGCGCAGCGTTCCGCGCGTGGCGCGGGAGCAGTGGGGAGCTGGGCGGTCGGTATGGGAGGCCGACGCGGAGGGCCGCGAGGTCAGCGTCGATCGCGTCCAGGTGAGCGAGGAGCCGGTACCGGACGCGATCGGCGTCGTCCTGGACGTGGGGCCGAACGCGCCGGTCTGCGTCCGCAGGCGACGGTATGCGCTGGACGGCGAACCCGTGCTGCTCGCCACGTCGTACCTGCCCGCCGAGCTGGTCCGGGGAACGCCCGTCACCGAACCGGACACCGGGCCGGGTGGGCTCTACGCCCGGCTGACGGAGCTGGGGCACGAGCCGGTGCGGTTCCGGGAGGAGGTGCGCGCACGCATGCCCTCAGCGGAGGAGACCGACGCGCTTGCCCTGTCGGCGGGCACCCCGGTGATGCTGGTGTGCCGCACGGCCTACACCGAGGACGGCCGCGCGGTGGAGGTCAACGACATGATCCTCCGCGCGGACGCGTACGTCCTGGAGTACGGCTTCAACGCCTGAGCAGCCCATCGCCACGGCGGGCACGCCACGCGAGGCAACGGGCCTTAGCCGATGGCGGCGAGGTCGTGCAGGCTGCGGCGGTGCTCTTCCGCGACCTCTACGCGCACCGGGCGGGCGCCGGTGGCCTGGGTGACCGTGTAGGCGGCCTGTACTACGGCGTCCAGGAGGGAGATGCCTGGGGTCCAGCAGGCCACTTCGGAGGGGTCCGGCCCGCAGCAGGTGGGAGTGAGGGACCCGTTCTCCGGATTGCCCAGGTCTTCGCCCCGCTCGGCGAAAGGTTCCATGTCATCTTCGGTGAGCGTGCGGTCGAGAATGAGGGTGAAGTGCCAGTGCTGCACGTTTCCCGCCCTTCATGGGTGCTTCCGCTCGTACGCGCTCAACCGGACCTCCACCTGAGGGCACGAACAGGCCAGTCAGGCGCCTTCACAGCCCTGCGCAGCATAGAGGCTCCAGGCGGCCCGCTTACCAACCGGCCTCGAACCGAGCGCGCCCCGCCATGAGGTGGGGCGCGCTCTTCGTCATGCCTTCAGCCGTGGCTACTTGTCGTCGTCGGGCTTGGGTTCAGGGGGACGTGGGGCCTCCGGAGGCATCGGCCCTCCGTCGTGCCTGCCGCCGTCCAGGGCCGGGTGCGCGAACGGGATACCGCGCCAGCCCTCAGCATCCGGCGTACGAGACGCGTACGTCTCCACAGCCACACGGGTCATGGGAACGCTCCTTTCTCCTCGGTGTTTCCGGACCCCGCCCGGCATGGGGCGGGGCGTCTGGGGATGAGCGCGCGGGCATGCGTGGCCAGCACGCCCCGAGACGGCGCAGGCACCGCCGCCTGCCTCAGACGGCCCTACTGACGCCCCTTCGCCTGGCAGATGGAGCACGGGAAGGGACACGGCTTGACGACCGCCCCACGCGGAACGAACACCACACCGGACGCACGGTCCACCCGGGGAACACCGGACGCCGGGGCCGCCGTCAGTGCCCCTCGGGGTGCCGGGCCAGGAAGACGTTGCAGTCAGAGACCGTCGTCATGTCCCCACCCGCACGCGCACGATCCCGCACACTCACCAGCGCAGCACACCCCGCACACCCCTCCACCGGCTCCGGCGCCGCCTCCCAGCGCAACGGCAACTCAACCGGCGCAGTGGAATACCTCGTTGGCTCGGACATCCGACACCCCTTCGCGTCACTCACGTGATGAAGACGCTACGGAGCGTTGACATCCAACATCTATGAAGTTCCAGAGAGTTCCACGCTCATCACTCCAACGCGTCAATCGCCGCGATGATCAACGCCCGGGCTTCTGCCCCGTGCACGGCCAGCCGAGAGAACTCCTGAAATGCGCGGAGGTATTGACTGACTTCACTCGGCGCAGTGATGTTCACGCGCGCGGTAAGCAGCTCGACTTCGGCTTGCTCGGTGTCGTACACGCTGAACGTTTCCGTTTTCCACATGCACCGCTCAACGGAAAATGGAATCACACCTAGCGAAACGGAAGGAAATGCCATGGACGACAGCAGATAACCGAGCTGTCCGGCCATGGTCTCAGCGTCGCCCACGCGGTGCCGTAGCACCGCTTCTTCAAGTACCAACGCAAATCGATGACCACCTTCTCGAACCACTCGAAAAGAACGATCCAGCCGAGCATCAGCGGCGGCACTCACGTCGTCAGGAAGCTGGTGGAACTTGCTAATGGAACGCAGCAGCGCCGATGCGTAGGCGTGGGTTTGCAGCACTCCGGGTACTACATTCGAGCAGTAGGTGCGGAACACCCCCGTGCGCTCGTACAACGGGATGTATGATTCCTGGAGCTGCTTCAAGCCAGATCGCTGAACACGGCGCCACTCAACGTACATGTTGTCGGCAGAGCGAGCCACAGCAACTAGATCTGCCGCTTGGTCGTCAGCATCGCAAGCACGACACCATGCGCGAATGTCTTCGGGGGTAGGCGCAGTGACGGCGTTCTCG
Source organism: Streptomyces sp. JJ66 (assembly GCF_019303495.1). Lineage (GTDB taxonomy): Bacteria > Actinomycetota > Actinomycetes > Streptomycetales > Streptomycetaceae > Streptomyces. The sequence goes on from NZ_JAEVFI010000027.1 coordinate 51,451, forward strand.
AGACGAGAGACTTTGGACTTGCACCAACCAGCACTGACAGCCACAGTGTGGCCAGACAAGCCCGCGTCCTTCCTGATCTCCCGTAGTCGGTCAGCTACGGCCTTACGGGCCTCTTGCGCACTTGACGAGGGGGAGGCGGGCATGTCTTAGTCAGTCAGCCCGTCAGATCTCGTAATTCTCGTGCGGGATTGCGCGTTTCCAAACATCTTCGAACGCGTCAGCACATAGGGCTACAGTTTTGGGGTTTTCGGTGTACTGCGGATCGATGATCTTCCCATCCCCTGAGAAGAGGTTGAAGCGCACGGCCTTATCATCGATCAGCCAAAAGTCATTACCGGGAAGCGCTAGCTCGCTCGCCCGACTGCGGGGGAGCCAGCGCACTTGTTCTCCTGCCCTGACAATCCACGGGGTTCCAGAATGCTCGTACCTGATGTACTCGGTCACAGGCTCCGAGACGACGCGGGCGCGGCGAACGCTCACACCCCGTGCTACGAGGCCCGAGATGAGGTTCACCCACGGCTTCCAGTACGCGGCAGCGGCTTCGTCGTCGCGTCGGTAGCCGGTCTTCTTCCAGTGCTGATACTCCTCGGATTCCGTATCTGCCGCATAGACGTCGCGCAGCTCCAAATGTACCGCTGCACGCTCTGCGGAGTTCAGCAGGTCCTCGAAGCTAGGAACCCTCAGCCTCATCACGCACCCTCCTGATCAGCTCGACCATGCGGTACGGAAGCCGGACGATGCCCTCGCTTTCGGCCTGCGGACTGTCAGTCACACAGACAGCCTTCGTCTCATCGTCGGCCTTCCAGCCCTGGAAGAGAACTTCCTTCTTCTCGTCATCGATCCAGACCGCAGGACAGTTGCCCTGAGCGGTGCCGGAGTCAATCCCAATGAACCCTAGAGCCATGGCTATTGCCGTCCTCTCGCTGGTTCCACTGGGTTCCACGAGCGTTCCCCTGTTGGCGGTCAGCGTCAAGAGTGCCTCACCTCCGAGCACGGTTGGAGATAAGGTCCTGTCCGGTTTCCGTCCACCTGGGGCTCGAAACGTCGGCTGCGGGGCGCGCTCTCAGGTACGGGCGGGCCGACCCTGGCAGGAGGCGCGGCCGGTTGCGGCAGCGGGTCGGGGAGGCGGGTCGGGCAGCGTCCGGCACCTGGTCACGGGAGGGGGTCGCGGTGGTGGAATACAGTGCGGGGCGGATGTGTAGGGCCGGGTGAGGGGGCTGCCGTGACCGGGTTGGAGCAGGCCGGTGGGGCGGGCGTGTGGGGGCGTGCCGAGCAGCAGGCGTTCCGCGGCCGGGTGCGCGGGTGCCTGCTCGGCGGGGCGATCGGGGACGCGCTGGGGGCGGGCGTCGAGTTCGCGTCGCTGGCCGCGATCCGCGAGGCGTACGGGCCGCAGGGCGTCACCGACTACGTGCCCGCGTACGGGCGGCGCGGCGCGGTGACCGACGATACGCAGCTGACCCTGTTCACCGTGGACGGGCTGATACGCGCCCACGTGCGGCGGGATACCGGGGCCTGGCATCCGCCGACCGACGTGCACGCCGCGTACCGCAGGTGGGCGGCCACGCAGCGGGACTGGGGGCCGGACGAGCGCAGGCGCGAGGACGGCTGGCTGGCGCGCGAGGAGTGGCTGTACGCGCGGCGCGGGCCGGGCAACGCGTGCCTGACCGGGCTGGCGGACGACCGCATGGGCACCCTGGAGCGGCCGAAGAACCCGGAGTCCAAGGGCTGCGGGACGGTGATGCGGTCCGCGCCGTTCGGGCTGCTGGTGGGCTGGGAGCCGCAGTTGGTGTTCCAGCTGGCGATGGAGTGCGCCGCGCAGACCCACGGCCACCCGACCGGGTATCTGGCGGCCGGTGCGTTCGCGGCGATCGTGCACGCGGTGACGCGCGGCGAGTCGCTGGACGCGGCCGTGCAGCAGACGCTCACCCAGCTGGCGGTGCACCCGGGGCACGAGGAGACCACCGACGCGCTGAAGCGGGCGCTGGGCGCGGTACGGCAGGGGATGCCGAGCGCCGAACGGGTGGAGTCGCTGGGTGAGGGCTGGGTCGCCCAGGAGGCGCTGGCCATGGGCGTGTACTGCGCGCTGGTCGCCGAGGATGTGCGGCACGGGCTGCTGCTGGCCGTCAACCACGGCGGCGACTCCGACTCCACCGGCTCCATCTGCGGCAACCTGCTCGGCGCGCTGCACGGCGAGACCGCGCTGCCGCCGCACTGGGTGGTGGAGCTGGAGGGCCGGGCGACGATGCTTCAGCTCGCGGACGACTTCGCGATGGAGATGACCCAGGGGGCCGCCCTGCACAGCCCGGCCACCCCGACGGGCTCCCCCGGCTGGCTCGACCGCTACCCACGCGCGTAACTCGACCGCTACCCACACGCGAAACCGGCCACGCGGCACCCGGCGTATGCGGGGGCTCGCGGCACCTGGCGTAAGCGGGTGTACCGGCGGAGGGCGTGTTTGTTAGTCCAACGCTGGTCAGGGAATACGTGGCCTGCGGCCCTCGCGGGGGCCGCTTAGGTTTCGGTGGCATTTCCGGTGGGAGAGGACGGCAAGCGCGTGCTGAGCCTGGTGGTGCTGCACCTGGTGGGTGCGGCGCTCCTGCCGGTCGCCGCGCGGCGGCTCGGGCGCGCGGTGTGGGCGGTGGCGGCGCTGCCGCCGCTGGTGACGCTGGGGTGGGCGCTGGCCCGGGCCGGGGCGGTGCTGGACGGGCGGGCGGTGACGGAGTCGGTCGCGTGGGCGCCCGCGCTGGGGCTGGAGCTGGCGTTCCGGCTGGACGCGCTGTCGCTGCTGCTGACCTGCGTCGTCGCGGGCATCGGCGTCGCGGTGCTGGCGTACGGGGCGTGGTACTACCGTGCGGGGCACGGGCGGGAGTCCGGGCTGCTGGTGGCGTTCGCGGGCGTGATGCTCGGGCTCGTCCTGGCCGACCACCTGTTCCTGCTGTACGTGTTCTGGGAGCTGACGACGGTCGCGTCGTTCCTGCTCATCGCGGGGCGCCGGGAGGGCAGGGTGCGGCGCCGGGCGGCCGAGCAGGCGTTGCTGACGACGGTTCTGGGCGGCCTGGTCATGCTGCTGGGCCTGGTGATGCTGGGTCAGGCGGGCGGGACGTACCGGATCTCACAGCTGCTGGCCGATCCGCCGCGCGGCGGGCTGGTGCCGGTCGCGCTGGTACTGGTGCTGTTCGGGGCGTTCACGAAGTCGGCGCAGTTCCCGCTGCACGCGTGGCTGCCGGCCGCGATGGCGGCGCCGACGCCGGTCAGCGCGTACCTGCACGCGGCGACGATGGTGAAGGCGGGCGTCTACCTGGTGGCGCGGCTGGCGCCGGGTTTCGCCGAGGTGGCGCCGTGGCGGCCGCTGGTGCTGGTGGTGGGGCTCTACGCGCTGGTGGTGGGTGCGTGGCAGGCGCTGCGTGAGAGTGATCTGAAGCGGTTGCTGGCGTACGGCACCATCAGCGAGCTGGGTCTGATGATCGCGCTGCTGGGGACCGGGACGCGCACGGCCGCGCTCGCCGGGGTGCTGCTGTTGCTGGCGCACGCGCTGTTCAAGGCGAGCCTGTTCATGGTCGTCGGCGTCCTGGATCATCAGGCCGGGACGCGGGATGTGCGCGAGCTGTCCGGGGTGGGCGCCGCGCTGCCCGTGCTGTGCGGGGTCGCGGTGCTGGCGGCGGCGTCGATGGCGAAGCTGCCGCCGCTGCTGGGTTTCCTGGCGCAGGACGGCGCGCTGGAGGCGTATCTGCACAGCCCCGTCGGTGGCCACTTCTGGGCGCTGGCGGCGGTGTTCGGCGGCTCGGTGCTCACCGTCACCTACACCGCGCGCGCAGTGTGGGGCGCGTTCGCCCGCAAGCCGGACGCCGCCGGGCCGACGCCGGTTCAGCGCCCGGCGGCCGGGTTCGTCGCCCCGGGCGCGGTGCTCGCGGTGCTGGGTCTGGCCGCCGGGGTGGCCTACGGCGTTCCGGACGCGGTGGGCGCCGCCTACGCCGAGGTGTACCCGGTGGCGTCCGGCAAGCCGTACCACGCGGCGCTGTGGCACGGGTGGACGCTCGCGCTGGGGCTCGCCGCGCTCATCGTCGTGCTCGGCCTCGCCCTGCACGCCGCGCGCGGGACGCTGACGCGGGTGCTGGGGCGGCTGCCGCGCCTGCCGGACGCCGAGGAGGGGTACCGGCGCACGCTCATCGCCCTCTACACGAGCGCGGTCGCCGTCACCCGGGGCACGCAGGCCGGTTCGCTGCCGCTCTACCTGACGGTCACCCTGACCACCGTCGTGCTGTTGCCGACGGCCGGGCTGCTGGCCGCGCTGCCGCCGCTGGACGCGGTGCGGGCCTGGTGGACGCCGATGGAGGTGCCGTTGGCGGTGGCGGTGCTGACGGCCGCCCTCGCCGTAACGTTCCTGCGGCACCGGCTGACGGCCGTCCTGGTCACCGGCGCCGTGGGCTACGGCGTCGCGGGCCTGTTCGCGCTCCAGGGCGCGCCGGACCTGGCGCTGACCCAGTTCCTGGTGGAGTCCCTCACGCTCGTCGTCGTGGTCCTCGTGCTGCGCCGCATGCCGCCGCGCTTCACCCCGGCCGGGCAGGCCCGGACCGGGCGCTGGGTGCGGGTGAGCGTGGCGGTGGCCGTGGGCGTGTTCGTCGCCGGGTTCGCGCTGGTCGCCACGCAGGCGCGGCAGACCTCGGGGCCGTCCACGGGCTACCTGCGGCGGGTGGCGGAGACCGGCGGCGAGAACGTCGTCAACGCGATCCTCGTGGACTTCCGCGCGCTGGACACGCTCGGCGAGATCTCCGTGCTGCTGGTCACCGCGATCGGCGTGGGGAGCCTGGTGCGGTTCTGGCCGGGCGAGGAGGAACCGGCCGCGTCGTCCACCCCGGCCGCCGGAGCGGAGCGCCCGCCACGGGAACGCGGCACGCGGGAACGCGGCACGCGGGAACGCGGCACGCGGGAACGCGGCACGCGACAACGCGCCAGGCCGGCTCGCGGCACCCCGCAGACCGCCGCGCGCTGGGACGAACCGCGCGAGCGGTGGCTGCCGGGCGCCGGGCAGCGTCCGGGCGCCGAGCGCTCGGTGCTGCTGGAGGTCGTCACCCGGCTGTTGTTCCCCTCCATCGTCGTGCTGTCGCTGTTCCTGCTGTTCTCCGGCCACTACCGGCCCGGTGGCGGCTTCGCGGGCGGGCTGGTGGCCGGTCAGGCGCTCATCCTGCGCTACCTGGTGGGCGGCACGGCCGACCTGGGCCTGGCCGTGCCGCTGGCGCCCGGACACCTCGCGGGCGGCGGGCTCGCCCTCGCCGGGACGTCGGCCGCGCTGCCGCTGGCGTTCGGCGCGCCGCCGCTGACCAGCGCGCTGTGGGAGTGGCACGTGCCGCTGCTGGGCACGGTCAAGGGGTCCACCAGCCTGTTCTTCGACATCGGGATCTACGTACTCGTCGTCGGCGTCATCCTCAAGCTGCTGGCGGCGACCGGTACCCCGCTGCGGGCGTCCTCCGGGGGAGCCGGGGAGACCGGGGAAGCCGGGGAAGCCGGGGAAGCCGGGGAAGGGGGCACGCGGTGAGGAGTCTGGACGCCACCATGGCGATCGTCGTCGGCGTGCTGTTCGCCGTCGGCGTCTACCTGCTGCTCCAGCGGTCCCTCATGCGGACGCTGCTGGGGTTCATCGTGCTCGGGCACGGCGCGAACCTGCTGCTGCTCGTCGCGGGCGGGCCGCCGGGCAGGACACCGGTGGTGAAGGACGCGTCCGGCGACGTCGAGCGGTACGCCGACCCGCTGCCGCAGGCGATGGCGCTCACCGCGATCGTCATCACCTTCGGCGTCACCACGTTCCTGCTCGCGCTGGCCTACCGCTCCTGGCGGCTGTCCGGGCACGACGAGGTGCAGGACGACCCGGAGGACCGGCGCATCGGCGACGTCAGCGAGCGCGCCGACGTCGAACCCGCCCCGCTGGAGCCCCGGCCCGCGCCCCGGCCGGGGCCCCGACGGGAGCCCCGGCCGGACGAAGGAGACGCCCGATGACCGTGACGTCGGGCCTGGTGCTGGCCCTGGTGGGGCTGCCGGTGCTGCTGCCCGTGCTGGCGGCCGGGCTGTCCCTGGTCGTCGCCCCGCACAGCACGAGGCAACGCGTGCTGACCGGCGCGGTGCTCACCCTCGTCCTGGCCGACGCGATCGCCCTGCTGGTCGTGGTCGAACGCGACGGCCCGGTGGTGGTACGGGCCGGGGAGTGGGCGCCGCCGCTGGGCATCGTGCTCGTCGCCGACCTGCTGGCCGCGATGCTGCTGGCCATCGCCGTACTCGTCGCGCTCGCGGTGCTCCTGTTCGCCGTCGGCCAGGACAGCGCCGACCGCAGCGGCGCGCTCGCCATCCCGTTCCACCCGGCCTACCTCGTGCTCGTCGCGGGCATCGCGCTGGCCTTCCTCTCCGGCGACCTGTTCAATCTCTTCGTCGCCTTCGAGATGCTGCTCGCCGCGTCCTACGTGCTCATCACGCTCAACGCCGGTGAGCCACGGGTACGGGCCGGGATGACGTACGTCATGACGAGCCTGACGTCCTCACTGCTGTTCCTGACCGCCATCGGCCTGGTGTACGCGGCCACCGGCACCGTCAACCTCGCCGACCTCGCCGATCAGGTGCCCCGGCTCGAACCCGGGCTGCGCACCGCGCTGAGCCTGCTGCTGCTCGTGGTCTTCGGCATCAAGGCCGCCGTCGTCCCGCTGCACTTCTGGCTCCCCGACAGCTACCCGAGCGCGCCCGCGCCCATCACCGCCGTCTTCGCCGCGCTGCTGACCAAGGTCGGCATCTACGCCATGGTGCGCACCCAGACGCTGCTCTTCCCGCGCGACGACACCTGGTGGGTCGGCGCGGCGCTCGCGGTGGCCACCATGCTGCTGGGCATCCTCGGCGCCATCGCCCAGGACGACATCAACCGGCTGCTGTCCTTCACCCTCGTCAGCCACGTCGGCTTCATGGTGTTCGGGCTCGCGCTGTTCGACGTCGCCGGGCTCACCGGCACGATCCTCTACATCGTCCACCACATCACCGTGCAGGCCACCCTGTTCCTCGTCGCCGGGCTGGTGGTGGACGCCGCCGGGACGCCGGAGCTGTCGCGCATGGAACGCGGCGAACGCGAACGCCCCCTCCCCGCGGCGACCGGTGTGCTGTTCCTGCTCGGCGCGCTCAGCCTGGCCGGGGTCCCGCCGTTCTCCGGGTTCATCGCCAAGTTCGCCCTGCTGCGGGCAGCCGTCGCGCACGGCGGCACCGCCGCCTACCTGCTCGCCGCCGCCGCGCTCGTCACCAGCCTGCTGACCCTGTACGCCATGGTGCGCGTGTGGCGCGGTGCGTTCGCGCCCCCCGGCCCGCCCAAGGTGCCGCTCGGCCGCCGCCTGGGCACGCCCCGCCTCGCCGTCGCCGCGACCCTCGGCATGGCGGCGACCGGCGTGCTGCTCGCGCTCGGCGCCGGTCCCCTGTCCGACCTCAGCGAACGCGCGGCCGCCGGTCTGGTCCGCCTCGACACCTACCGTGACGCGGTGCTGGGCGGGGGTGCGCCGTGACCCGCCCCTCACCCCGCCCCCGCCCCCGCACGCGCCAGCTGCTGGGACGACTGCCGTCGGTGCTGTGGCTGTGGCTGCTGTGGGTGCTGCTGTGGTCGCCGCCGACCGCCGTCGTCGTCACCGGCGGCCTGCTGGTGTCCGTCGGCGTCGTCGCCGCGTTCCGGCTGCCCGAGGTGAGCCCGCAGGTCTCGGTGCGCCCGCTGCGGCTGCTGCGCCTGGCCGCCGCTGTGCTGTGGGACATCGTCGCCTCCGCCGTCGCCATCGCCTGGGCCGCCGTCCGGCACGGGCCGCGGGTGCGGGCGGCGGTCGTCGAGATGCCGCTCACCGCCGACACCGACCTGCTCGTCACCGCGACCTCCCTGCTCACCACCATGACCCCGGGCAGCCTCGTGCTGGAGATCGACCGCGAGCGGCGCCTGCTGTACGTCCACGTGCTGCCGGTGACGGGACCGGCGGACGCCGAAGCCGAACGCCAGCGCCTGCGAAGCGGCGAGGCGCGGCTGATCGCCGCCCTCGGCCGGACCACGCCACCGGACGCGGACAGCGGCCCGCAACCGCCCGGGGGCGGCGGCCCACAGCCGCCCGGGGACGGCGGCTCCGGGCCGCCCGGAAGCGACAGTCCCCCGCTGCCCGGCCACGGCGGCGCGCAGCCGCCCCCGCACCGGAAGGAGCCGTCTTGACCGTCGTCTACGCCCTCACCTTCGCCCTGCTGGGCATCGCCGCGCTGCTCACCACCATCCGTCTGGTCCGTGGCCCGGGCGTGCTGGACCGCATCGTCACCCTGGACGTGCTGGTCACCCTGCTCGCGGCCGGGATCGCCGTCGGCGTGGCCGTGCGCGAGGACGGCGCGGGCGTCCCCGTCCTGCTGGCCGTCGCGCTGCTCGCCTTCGTCGGCTCCGTCACCGCCGCGCACCTGGTGGAGGAACGCGAGGGCATGCGGTGAGTACCGTGCTGGACGTCATCTCCGCCGTGCTCCTCCTCACCGGCGCCCTGTTCTGCCTGCTCGCCGCCCTCGGCTTGCTCCGTTTCCCCGACGCCGTGTGCCGCCTGCACGCCGCGGCCAAGGCCCAGACCCTCGGCCTGCTGCTCATCCTCCTCGGCGCCGCCCTGCAGGCTCCGTTCCGCTACGCCGCCCCCCTCGCCCTCGTCGCCCTCTTCCAGCTCCTGACGATCCCGGTGACGAGCCAGATCGTCGGCCGCACCGCCTACCGCACCTCGTCCCTGTCGGCCCCGTCCCTCACCGAAGACGCCCTGGCCCCCCGCATCCCCCCAGCCGAACGCCGCCCCAGCGCGGAGGAGTGACCCGGGGGGTGGCTCTCCACTGGGCCTGAGGGCTCCCGCCCGTGGACCCGGTGATCTGCCAGCACAGTCCTGAGGACGCCAGCCACTGCGCACGCGCGAAGTGACTGAGCGGTCCGGTGTCCAGTACATCGGCGGTCGGCGTCTCCGTCACGACGTCACTTCCCTGATTTCCCTCTCCTCCGCCGGAGGCAGGTCAGGAAGGGAATCCTGGTCAAAAGTGTCGCGAAGCAGGTCCAGGGCTCGGTCCGCGGTGATCACTTCACGGCGGTAAAGCCGCAGTACCGCCTGCTCGTAGGGGCGGGGGAGAGAAACCGGGGCCAGTTCATCCCGGACGACGAGGTTCTTCTCCACGATGTCGGCCTGCTTCGTGGTGACGCCGCGAATACCGTCCGCCCGGCCTCTGGAGACGAGACCGACCTCCAGGAGCCTGCGGGCCAGCGTCGCCATGTCCGCTCCGTAGTGACTGGCAGCGCGCACTGCGGCGTCCCGCCACGTCTCATCCGGGGTAGCGAGCCAACCCTCCCAGCGGTCCCTCAGGTCATCGCCAGGCATGAGCAGGGCGCGCGCGAAACGGTCCAGCGTGGCCTCGATTCCCTGGGCTTCGGTAGCGGCAACTCGCCAGTCCAGGGAGAACTCGTCGGCGATGAGATAGTGCCCCAGCTCGTGAGCGGCAGCGAGGCGCCGTCGCCCGACCCGCCAGTGGCCGTTGATGAGCGCGACGCCGCCGCGCTCCAGTAGCACTGTCGCAGCGTCCGCGCCCTCGCCGAGATCCATGGCGAAGACCAGCAGCCCCACACCTGCGGACAACCGGGAGAGGTCATGTGCGGGCTGTTCTGGTTCCAAGCCCAGGAGACGCCGCGCAGTGACGGCCAATTCCTCCGCCGCCTCCATGGTGGCTGGGTGCGGCACCGGTTCCGGTTGGCCCTCCACCAGATGGGGGCAGCGTGAGCTGACGAACTCGCAGTCGCGCACCAGGGAGTCGAGCATGGTGTCGATGGCCTGTACGGCCACTCCCTCGTGGGCTCCACGGTAAGAAGCGAGCGCGGGTGGAGCCTCGTCAACGAACCATTCCACTCGCCGCCCCAGCTCACGCGCGATGGCCACAAGCTCCACAGCGCCCACCCGGCGGCTACCCGACTCGATCTTCGCCAGGGCTGTTCGGTCCATGCCAATGGCCGCGGCTAGCTGGGCCTGAGTGACCCCGCATTCCACGCGGGCTTCCGCGATGCGCACTCCGATCTCCACTTGTGCGAATTTAGCACAGCTCAGGCCAGCGGACCCGGGCGATACCGGTATCGACGCATCCGGTGGCTTCGGCTGGGGGCTGTTACGGCTCCGTCCAGTGGACGCCGTCGGGGGTGGCGAGCAGGCCACCCGGGAGCAGGGGTGCGGCTTCGCCGAAGTGGGCGCCGGGCGCGGTGCCGCGTTCGAGCGCGACGCCCTGTTCCCAGGTGCTCAGCAGCATGTCGTCGGAGTCCGGGGCGTGCGCGACCCGGTGGGCGTCGGGGACGTCGGGCGCCGTGGCCCGCAGCAGCGCGCGCGAGGTGCGGGTGACCTGGGCGCCGACGGCGGTGGGGTGGGCGAGGGAGGGTTCGCCGGACGCGACGCCGCCGACGAGCGCGACGAACGCCTCCAGTTCGCTCGCGCCGCAGCGGGCGACCTTGCGGGCCTCCCAGAAGTAGGAGTCGCGGTCGCGGTGCATGTCGTAGAAGGCGGCCAGGAACGCGTAGAACAGGCCGTACTCGCGCCGGTACCGGGCCTCGAACTCGGCGAACGCCCGCTCCTGGCCCACCGTGCCCGCCAGGACGCTGTTGACCGAGCGGGCCGCCAGCAGGCCGGAGTAGGTGGCGAGGTGGACGCCGGAGGAGAACACCGGGTCCACGAAGCAGGCGGCGTCGCCGACGAGCACCAGGCCGGGCGTCCAGAAGGCGGTGTCGCAGTAGGAGTAGTCCTTGCGCACCCGCACCCGGCCGTAGGGGCCTTCGGTGACGCGTTCGGCACCGGCCAGGTAGGAACGGACCAGCGGGCACCGGTCGATGAGGCGGCGCAACGCCCGGTCGGGCGCACCCTGTACGGCGTGGGCGGCGTCGCGGCGGACGACGGCGCCGACGCTGGTGAGGTCGGCGGTGAGCGGGATGTACCAGAACCAGCCATCGTCGAAGGCGGCGCACAGGATGTTGCCGGTGTGGGGAGCGGGCAGGCGGTGGCCGCCGGTGAAGTAGCCGAACAAGGCGAGGTTCTGGAAGAACTCCGAGTACACCCGGCGCCCGCCGGTGTGCTGGTGCAGGCGGCTGCGGTGGCCGGACGCGTCCACGACGTAGCGGGCGCGGGCCTGGCGGGCGCGCCCGTCGGCGTCGGCGTACCGCAGCCCGCACACGCGGCCGCCGGGCTCCTCGCGCAGCACGTCCAGCGCGGCGTGCCGCTCGCGGACCTCTACCCCGTGCCGCCGCGCGTTGTCCAGCAGGATCTGATCGAACCGCATGCGCTCGACCTGGTAGGCGTACGGCGCCGGACCGGCCAGCTCGGGTGACTCGTCGAAGGTGAACGTCCACGGTTCGGGGGCCGTGCCCCAGCGGAAGGTGCCGCCGCGCTTGACGGTGAACCCGGCGTCCCGGATCTCGTCGGCGACTCCGAGCAGCGCCGCGATGCCGTGCACGGTGGCGGGCAGCAGGGACTCCCCGATCTGGTAGCGCGGGAACTCCTCTTTCTCCAGCAGCAGCACGCGGTGGCCCTGCCGCGCGACGAGGGTGGCGAGCGTGGCTCCAGCCGGGCCACCGCCGGCGACGATGACGTCGTACTCGGTGACCGGGGCGTCGCCGGGTGAAGTAGTGGGTGCTGTAGATGCGTTCACCTGCGGTCCTCCATCCGCCGCCGTGGAAGTGGCCGTGGTGGCTGTGGCCGTCCCCTGCGTCAGGGTATAGCCCGAAACGGTGAAAATCGGTACCGTATCCGGTAATTCTTCCTCCGTCGCCCGTCCGGTGCGGAGTTGAGAGGAGCACCGCCGTGGTCACGCCGCCGCTGTCTGAACCTCCACCCGGTGACCTGCCTCAGGGCACGCCCGGGGAGACCCCCGGGGTCACGTCCGAAGCCGTGCCCGGGGATTCCGCGTCTGGGCTGCCCGCGATGGCGCGGGAGCAGCGTGCGGCGTTCCTCTCGGGGGTGCACGTCGGCGTACTGGGTGTGCGGGACGTGCGCCGGGGGGCGGACGGGCCGCTGCTCGCCCCGGTCTGGTACGCCTACGAACCCGGTGGCGACGTCGTGGTGCAGACGGGCCGCTCGTCGCTGAAGGCGCGCTGCGTGCTGGCCGCCGGGCGGTTCAGCCTGTGCGTCCAGACCGAGGCGCCGCCCTACCGCTACGTCAGCGTGGAGGGACCGGTCGTGGAGGTGCGGGACCCGCTGGACGCCGAGGCCCGGGCCGCGCTGGCCCACCGCTACCTGCCCCCGGAGACCGCCGGGGGCTACCTCGCCGCCACCGCCAGCCAGCTCACCGACGACATCACCCTGCGCATGCGCCCGGAGCACTGGCGCTCCGCTGACTTCGCCGCGTTCGCGCAGGAGTTCAGCTAACCCCGCACGACCTCAGCTCACCCGCACGCACCGGGAACACCCATGAACCCCTTGCTCGACGCGGGCCATTCCGTGCCCGCCGCGTGGAACGACACCGCGACCGACTACCCGCGCACGAGCTGCCTGCACCACCTGTTCGAGCGCATCGCGCACGCCCTGCCCGACGCCGTGGCGGCCGAGCAGGGGCCCCGCAGGCTCACCTACGGCGAGCTGTCCGCTCGTTCGGCCGCACTGGCCGCGCGGCTGCGCACGGCCGGGGTGCGTCCGGGCCGGGCCGTCGGCGTGTGCGGCACCCGCTCGCTGGAAGCGCTGGTCGCGCTGGCCGGGGTGCTGCGCGCGGGCGGCGTCTGCGTACCGCTGGACGCCAGCCAGCCGCCTGGGCGGCTTGGGGCCATGGCCGAGGACGCGGGGGTGGACGCCGCCGTCGTCCTCCCCGGCGGCGCCTGCACCGTACGCCGCCCCACCGTGCGGCTGGACCTCGCGGACGGCGGCCTGGTGCCCGGAACCGGCCCCTGGCCGGGCGCCGAGGTGCGCAGCACGGGAATCGGGGTGCGGGAGGCCGACGCGGACGCCGGAGGCTGTGCGCAGATCGTCTTCACCTCCGGCACGACGGGACGCCCCAAGCCCGTCGCGGTGACGCACCGGGGCATTGTGCGGCTCGTCCGCTCCGACCCGCGGCTGGGGGCTCCGGGGCCCGGGGACGCCGTGCTGCACGCGTACGAGCTGTCCGCCGACGCCTCCACCATCGAGATCTGGTCCGCGCTGCTCACCGGCGCCCGCCTGGTCCTCGTGGACCGCGCGGAACTGCTGTCGCCAGCCGCGCTGGAGGGCCGCATCGCGGACGCCGGGATCACCCACGCCTACCTCACCACCAGCGTCTTCCACCTCGTCGCGCGCACCCGGCCCGGCGCGCTGCACCGGCTGCGGTACGCCTCCGCGGGCGGCGAGGTGCTGGACCCGGCCCTGGCCGCCGCCGTCACCGCCGCCTGCCCCGGCACCACGGTGTGCAACCTGTACGGGCCGACGGAGAACTCCGTGGTCTCCACCGTGCACGTGCTGGCCCCGGGCAACCGCGACACGCCGCTGCCCATCGGCCGTCCGCTGGCCAACTCGACCTGTCACGTGCTGGGTACCGACGGCACGCCCGCCGGCGTCGGGGAGGTCGGGGAGCTGTACGTCGGCGGGGACGGGCTGGCACTCGGCTACGTCGGCGACCCGGACCTGACCGCCGCGCGCTTTGGCACCGTGGCCGGGACCGGTGAGCGGCTGTACCGCACCGGGGACCTCGCCAGGTGGCGGCCCGACGGCGCACTGGAGTACCACGGGCGCACCGACCGCCAGGTGAAGGTGCGCGGGCTGCGCGTGGAACTCGCCGAGGTCGAGGCACGGTTGCGGGCGTGTCCGGAGGTCGGTGAGGCGGTGGTGCTGTACGACGCGGACGCGGGCACGCTCGCCGCCTTCGTCACGCCGGTGCGGGCGGACGCCGGGCCGGTACCCGTCGAACGGGTGCGCACGCGGCTCGCCGAGTGGCTGCCCGCCCAGTCCCGGCCCGGCGTGCTGCACTCGGTGCCCGCGTTCCCGGTGACCGAACGCGGCACGGTGGACGAGCACCGGCTACGGAGGTGGGCCGCCACGTCAAAACCGCGCGCACCGGGACCGCGCGCGCCGACACCGGATGCGGACGCGGCCGGTGTGCCCCGGGCGCGGGCCGCCGGACTGCTGCCCACGCTCGCCGCCGTCTGGCGCACCGCGTTGCGGGCCGAACCGGCGCCCGGCGACGACTTCTTCGCGCTCGGCGGCGACTCGCTGCGGGCCGCCGAGGTCGTCGCCCGCACGCTCGACGCGCTGGACCTCGACGCCGCGCACGGCAGCCGCCTCGTCCGCGCCCTGCTCGACGACCGCACGCTGGCGGGCTACACAACGGCGGTACGGCAACTGCGGGACGGCGCGGGCGACTCGGGCAGCGGTGTCGCGGGCGCGGGCGTCGGCGCGGCTCCGGGGGACGCCGGGGAACGCGGGGACGCCGGGGACGCCGGGGACGGCAGCGGCGCCGGGGCTCCGGGTGTCGCCGGGGAACGGGGCGGCGCCGGGGAACGCGGGGACGCCGTTGACTACGAGGCCGAAGCCCGCCTCGGGTTCACCCCGCCGCCCCCGCGCGGACCAGCGCCCGCCTGGCCCGCCCCGCGCGAGGTACTGCTCACCGGCGCCACCGGGTTCGTCGGCGCCTACCTGCTGGACCGGCTGCTGCGGCACACCGGCGCGCGCGTGCACTGCCCGGTCCGTGCCCGCGACGCCGGGCAGGCGCTGCGCCGGGTGCGGGCGAACCTCACCCGGTACGGCCTGCGCACCGACGGCGTCGCCGACCGCGTGCGGTGCTTCCCCGCCGACCTCGCCGCCCCCCGGCTCGGCCTGCGCCCGCCGCACTGGGCGGACCTCGCCGGCACGGTGGACCTGGTGCTCCACTCCGGCGCGCGGGTCAACTTCCTGTACCCCTACCGCGCGCTGCGGGACGCCAACGTCGGCGGCACGCGGGAACTGCTGCGCCTGGCCGCGCCCCGCCGCGTCCCGGTGCACTTCCTGTCCACGGTGGCGGTGCTGGCCGGGTCCGGCGTCGCGGGCGTGACCTGCGCGGCCGAGGACGCGCCGCTCAGCCACCCCGAGGCGCTGAGCATGGGGTACGCGGAGAGCAAGTGGGTCGCCGAACGGCTGCTGCGGCACGCCGCGCACGCCGGGCTTCCGGTGACCGTTCACCGCCCGTACGAGGTGATGGGCGACCAGAGCACCGGCGTCTGCAACACCGAGACGGCGATCTGTTCCCTGCTGCGCGTCGTCGCGGACACCACGCTCGCGCCCGACATCGCGCTGCCGATGGACTTCGTACCCGTCGATTACGTGGCCGACGCCGTCGTCACCCTCGCCACCAGCCACCGGGCCGACGGGCGCACTTACCACCTCACCAACCCGCGCCCCGCCGTGCTGCGCGACGTGCTGGACCGCATGCGCGCGGCGGGCTGGACGGTGCGCACGGTGCCGTACGCCCAGTGGGTCGAGCACCTGGTGCGGTACGCCGGACGCCACCCCACCAGCCCGACGGCGCCCTTCGTCTCCCTGTGCGTGGACCGGTGCCGCTCGGCCTGGGAACTGTCGGTCAAGGAGATGTACCTGCACGGCACGTTCCCCGCCCTGCGCCGCGACAACGCCGTGCGTGACCTCGCCGGGCTCGCGTGTCCCCCCACCGACGCCGCCCTCATCGACCACTACCTGCGCTACCTGGCCGCGTGCGGGTACCTGCCCCCGCCGGGCGGGCAGCGGGGCGGCTGAGCCCCTGCCCCGCCCCAGCCGCCCGCGAGCGCCACCGCGCAGCGGGACACCGTGCGGCGTGGGGCGGGCAGCAGTGGATGTTTCGGCCAACCGGCGGTGGTGGACGGGGCGGCGCGCGGGCGCGAAGTCCTGTAGCTTCGCTCAGTTGGCCGGTGCCAGGTAAGCCCGGGGCGCGGGCGGTGAGGGGTGAGACCAAGCCATAGCGCACAGGGGGAACTGCCCATTCCGGCAGGGAGAGGGCAGACTGTGGAAACGCGGCACCGCACGACGGGAACACCCGGAATACGAGGGGGGGCACTCATGGTCGCCGACCCGGGCACGGGGCTGCGCTTCGCGGTGTTGGGCCCGATGCGGGCCTGGCGCGACGGAGAGGCGCTGAACACCGGCTCGCCGCAGCAGAAGGCACTGCTCGCCGCGCTGTTGCTGCGCGGCGGACACACCGCGACCGCGCCGGAGCTGATGGACGGCATGTGGGGCGAGGAGCCGCCGCAGCAGGCGCTCGCCGCGTTGCGCACGTACGCCTCGCGGCTGCGCAAGGTGCTCGGGGCGCAGACGCTGGTCACCGAGTCGGGCGGGTACGCCATCCGCACCGGCCCGGCCGCGCTGCTGGACGCCGACGAGGCCGCCCGCCTGGCCGCCGACGCGGAGAAGGCCGCGCACGCCGGTGACCGCCCGCGCGCCCGCGCCCTGTACAGCGAGGCGCTCGCCCTGTGGGACGGGGAGACCCTGGCCCACGTCCCCGGCCCGTACGCCGCGACCCAGCGCACCCGGCTGGAGGAGTGGCGCCTGACGCTGCTGGAACACCGGCTGGACCTGGACCTGGAGACCGGCTGCCACAGCGAGGCCGTCTCCGAGCTGACGGCGCTCACCGCCGCGCATCCCCTGCGGGAGCGGCTGCGCGAGCTGCTGATGCTGGCGCTGTACCGCAGCGGCCGCCAGGGCGAGGCGCTGGCCGTCTACGCCGACACCCGCCGCCTGCTGGCCGACGAGCTGGGTGTGGACCCGCGTCCGGAACTCTCCGAGCTCCAGCAGCGCATCCTGCGTGCCGACGACTCCCTGTCCGCGCCCGCCGAGGCCACATCCGAGCCGTCCTTCGTCCGCCCACACCAACTGCCCGCCACCGTCCCTGACTTCACCGGGCGCACCGCGTTCGTCACCGAGCTCAGCGCCCAGCTCGCCACGGCGGAGGGCTGCGTCATGGCGGTCTCAGCAGTGGCCGGGATCGGCGGCGTCGGCAAGACGACCCTGGCCATCCACGTCGCCCACACCGCGCGCGAGCACTTCCCCGACGGGCAGCTGTACGTGGATCTCCAGGGCGCCAGTGCCAGCCCCGCCGACCCGCAGGCCGTGCTCGGCGCCTTCCTGCGCGCGCTCGGCACCCCGGACACCGCGATCCCCGACGGCCTGGACGAACGCGCCGCGCTGTACCGCTCGCTGCTGTCCGGGCGGCGCGTCCTGGCGCTGCTGGACAACGCCCGCGACGCCGCGCAGGTGCGGCCGCTGCTGCCGGGCACCGAGGGCAGCGCCGCGCTCATCACCTCCCGCGCGCGCATGATGGACCTGGCGGGGGCGCACCTGATCGACCTCGACGTGATGAGCCCCGACGAGGCGATGACCCTGTTCACCCGCATCGTCGGCGCCGAACGGGTGGGCGCCGAACGGGAGGCGGCCATGGACGTCGTCGCCGCGTGCGGCTTCCTGCCGCTGGCCCTGCGCATCGCCGCCGCCCGGCTGGCCGCCCGCCGCACCTGGACGGTCGCGGTGCTGGCCCGCAAGCTGGGCGACGAACGCCGCCGGCTGGACGAACTCCAGGCCGGCGACCTGGCGGTGGAGGCCACGTTCGAACTCGGCTACGGCCAGCTCGACGCCGAACAGGCCCGCGCCTTCCGGCTGGTGGGCCTGGCCGACGGCCCCGACATCTCGCTCGCCGCCGCCGCCGCGATGCTGGACCGCGACGTGGACACCACGGAAGAGCTGCTGGAGTCGTTGGTGGACACCAGCCTGCTGGAGTCGGCCGCGCCGGGCCGGTACCGCTACCACGACCTGCTGCGGCTCTACGCGCGTGCCTGCGCGGACCGCGAGCACCAGGCGGGCGAAGGCGAGGCCGCGCTCTCCCGCCTGCTGGACTTCTACCTCGCCACCGCCACCGAGGTCTACCGCCTCGGCCGCCCCGGTGACCGCGTCCCGGCCCACCTCACCCCCACCACCCACCCCGGCCTCACCTTCCCCGACCGGGCGGCCGCCGTGGACTGGCTCTTCCGCGAGGCCGACTGCCTGTTCTCGACGGCCCGGTCCCTGTCCGGCCCCACGACCGTGCGCCGCTCGGTCGAACTGCTGCTCGTCACGCGGGATCTTCCGGAATCCGGGGTCTACTCGCGGCAGACGGTGCAAGCGGGCGAGAAACTGCTCGCCGTCGCGCAGGAGGCGGGAGATGCCCTCAGTGAGGCACGGGCACACACCATCCTGACCATCGCCAACACGGTGCACGGGGCCTTCCAGGAGGGGTGGGACCACGCCCGGGAGGGCCTGCGCGTCGCCAAGAGGACCGAAGACCCGCTCGCAGCCGGTCAACTGGCGAACGAGCGCGGCATCCTGGGCTTCCTCAGCGCACGGTACGACGAGGCTGAGGCGTGCCTGGAGGAGGCCGTGGCGGAGTTCCGGCGCGACGGCAACATGCCCGGCGAGGCCAGCGCGCTGAGCAACCTCTCCCGGGTGCACGGCAACACCGAGCGCTATGTTTCGGCCGTTCAGCTGGCCCGGCAGGCACTCAGCATCTACGAGGAGTGCGGAGCGGGCCGCCGCATCGCGAACTCGCTGTACGCCCTGGGCATCGCCCTCGCCAAGGCGGGGCGCACCGAGGAGGCGCTGACGCATCTGGGCCGGGCCCTGGAGGTCTTCCGCGCGGAACGGCTGCCGTTGTGGGAGGGCATGACCCTGTTCCGGACGGCCGAGGTGCACCTCACGGTCCACGCGTACACCCGGGCGGCGGCGCTGGCGGAGCAGGCACTCACCCGTCTTCGCGGTATGGGCGGCGACTGGCGCCGCAGCCAGGTACTGGTCAGCCTCGGACGGGCGTTGCGGGGTCTGGGCCAGTCCGACCGCGCCCGTGCCTGCCTGGAGGAGGCGCTGCGCGTCTTCGAGGAGCGCGGCGCCGCGGAGGCCGAGGAGGTCCGCGCCCTGCTGGGCACGCCGGCCGTGGCCTGAAACGCGATCGGGTAACCCGTTCATCGTTCGTTTATTGCCTTTCGGCATGCTCAGAACATCGAGTCGTCGCCTCACGCGGATGACGGTTCGATGGGGGTCAGCTCGCCCGGCGACTGGCAGGGGAGTCGCCGGACGAGCTGAGGCAACGGCAACGGGGAAAGTGAGAAAGCCATGGCAGAACAGGGCAAGCGCACCATCGCCGTCAAGCCCTTGAGCGAGGGCCACCCCACCGGGGAGCCCGCCCCCGCGCGGGACGGGCACACCACGGGAGAACCGCGTAAGCAGGACGGTCACACCACGGGCGAGCCCGCCAACTGACCACTGTCCCGGTGGAACAGGGGCCGACCACGACGGCTGGGAGGGGAGTCGTCGTTGTCGGCCCCGCACGCGTCGGCCAGCAGTTCTGCGCTCAATATCAGCCAACTTGAGGCTATCCACACCATTGGCGCAGTCTGCGGGCTAACGTCCTACTCGCAAGTACGTCCGAACAAGGGGAGGATTTCATGACCCGGGCCAGGAAACTGCTCGCCACCTCGGCCGTGGCCGCCGGTGCGGTGGCTGCCGTGCTGGCGCCCCACCTGGGCGATGGCCACACCTACAGCCCCGTGGCGGGCGACGGCCACACCTACGTCACGCCGCTGGCCGATGGCCACACCTACGTCACGCCGCTGGCCGATGGCCACACCTACAGCGCACCGATGGGTGACGGCCACATCATGTAAGCCGCGGTGCCGCGAACACGCCAGCGCCCCGCCACGCAGGTCGTGGCGGGGCGCTGGCGTGTTCGGGACCCCGGGCGGGGGGCTCGCGGCCGCGTGGTCGCCGCGTCAGGCGGGGAGGCGGGTGCCGTGTTCGGCGTCGAGGGCGTAGACGCAGCGGTCCTTGCTGCAGGCGTAGACGACACCGCCGGAGACGAGCGGTGAGCCGGTGATCTCGCCCTCCGTGGCCAGTTTCCACCGCAGTTGGCCGCCGACCGCGTCGAGCGTGTAGAGCGACTGGTCGGTGGAGCCGAAGTGGACCCGGCCGTCCACCGCGACGGGGGTTCCGACGAGGTCACCCTGGGCCTCGAAGCGCCAGCGCCCGGTGCCGGGCACGGCGTCGATGGTGTAGAGCGCGCTGCCGCTGGGGACGTGCACCAGACCGTCGGCGACGGCCACCGGGGCGGTGGTGGTGCGCGCCTGCGTCGGGATGCGCCAGCGGTCGTGGCCGGTGGCCGGATCGAGCGCGTACACCACGCCACGGTAGTCGGCGACGTACACCCCGCCGCCCGCGACGGCCGCGCCCGGGGCGAAGGCGGGCGGGCTCAGGAACGGATCGGGGCCGTGGAAGCGCCAGCGTTCGGTGCCGGTGGCCGCGTCCAGCGCGAGGATGCGCGTGCCCGCGCAGACGTACAGCACCCCGTCGGGGGCGGGCAGCAGGCGGATCGGGACGCCGCCGGTGGCGGAGGCATCGCCCACCGGGTACGTCCAGCGCTCGTCGCCGCTGCGGGCGTCCAGCGCGTAGAGGCGGCCGTCGGCCCACAGGTAGACGGTGCCGCCGTGCAGCACGGGCGCGGCGTCCGGCGTCTCGAAGTCACTCTGGGCGCCGGTGAGTTCCCACAGGCGTTCACCGCCGGACGCCGACCAGGACTGCACCGCCCCGCCCCGGGTGGCGGTGAGGACCACACCGTCCGCCGCGCGCAGGGCGTACACCCAGCCATCGACGGCGAGCTTCCAGCGCTCGGTGCCGTCGCGCGCGTCGAGGGCGAACAGGCTGGGCCCGTCGGACGCGTGTACGCCGCCGTCCGCCACGGCCATCGACCAGGCGACGTCGCGCGTCTTGAACCGGCGCCGGCCGGTGGTGGTGTCCAGCGCGTGCACCTCGAAGGACGTGACGTAGAGCAGGCCCTCGGCGACAACCGGCGTGCCCCAGACGTCGTTGGACATCCGGAACCGCCACGGTCGCCACCGCCCGGGCGCCGGAGTCGCGACCGGGGGCACGGGGGACGCGGGCGCGGGGGACACGGCAGGGGCACCCGTCGGCGGACGGACCCACTCGGCGCCCGGAACCGGGGCCGGACCCCGGCGGACGTCGGCACGCAGCGGTCCCGCGCCGAGGGGAGCCGGAGCGCCGGGCAGATGCACGGGTGCGGCGTCCACCGAGGCGGACGGAGCGCCGGAGGTGCCCACCGCGACCGGTGCGGGCAACGGCGGCGGGGCTGGCGCGTGCGACGGCGGCCCGGGGACGGCGGCGGGCTGCCCGGCCGGAGCGGGCGGCGCCCCCGGCGGCCGCGCCCCGGACGCGTGCCCCGGACCCGAGTGGCCGGGACCCGAGTGCCCCGGACCCGAGTGCCCCGGACCCGAGTGCCCCGGACCCGAGTGCCCCGGACCCGAGTGGCCGGGTCCGGCATGCCCGGGACCCGCGTGCCCGGAGCCCGCGTGCCCAGAGCCACCGGGTCCGCCCGGGCGGCGCACTGGCCGGTTGCGTCCGCCGCGCTTGCGCTCGATCAGCTCCACCGCGCCGGCCGGCAGCCAGGCGGAGGCCGTGCCGCTGTCGTCGCCGCCGGAGGAGAACAGGTGCGGCGCGAGCTGCGCCTGGAGGTCGGCGGGCGTGGGGCGCCGCTCGGCCTCCATGTGCATACACGCCTCGATCAGCGGCGGCAGCTCCTTGGGCAAACCGGCCAGATCCGGGCCCTCGCGCAGCAGCATGAACACCGTCTCCACCGGGTTGGCGCCGTGGAAGGGCGCGTGGCCGGTGGCGGCGTAGACGAGCGTCGAGCCGAGCGAGAAGACGTCGCTGGCACCCGTCACGCTGCGCGAGTCCTTCGCCTGCTCCGGCGACATGTACGCCGGGGTGCCGACGGCGACGTTCGTCATGGTCAGCCGGGTGGTGGAGACGCCGGAGGCGATACCGAAGTCGATGACCCGCGGCCCGTCCTCGACGACGAGCACGTTCGACGGCTTGAGGTCCCGGTGCACCAGCCCCGCGCCGTGGATGGACTGCAACGCCTCCGCGATCCCGGCCGCCAGCCACCGCACCGCCTGCGTCGGCAGCGGACCGCACTCGGTGACGATCTCCTCCAGCGACGGCGCGGGCACGTAGGCGGTGGCCAGCCACGGGATCGGGGCACGCGGGTCGGCGTCCACGACGGCGGCGGTGTAGAAACCGCTGACCGCGCGGGCCGCCTCCACCTCGCGGGTGAAGCGCACCCGGAACAGCTGGTCCTCGGCCAGCTCGGTGCGCACGGTCTTGATCGCCACCCGGCGACCGGAGGCGGACCGGGCCAGGTACACCAGCCCCATGCCGCCCGCGCCGAGCCGCCCGAGCACCTCGAACGGACCGATCCGGCGCGGATCGTGCTGGGTCAGCTGATCCACCATGCCCTCTCACCTCCCCGTGGGGCCCCACGTCGTACCCGCCCCGCAGCTTCGCACCGCTGCCCGGTGTCAGCGGTCCCCGTGCGATTGTTCCTGCCGACGGCGCCGGAGGCGAACCCGGGGGCGCTTCGGTCGTGTCTGCCCCACTCCCCCACAAACCTCCCACGAGCGAGGCCGGGCCGGGAGCCGCGACCGCCCCGCGCCCGGACTGACTACCGCCCGTCCGGCGGCGGGGGCCGCACGGACGGCGGCTTGGCCTCGGACAGGTCGAGGACGGCGAAGGTGGCGCCCTGGTTGTCGGCGAGCACCGCCCAGCGGCCGTACGGGCCGGTTTCGGCCTCCCGCGTGACGCGTCCGCCCAGCCGCCGGGCCGTCTCCACGGCGGCGTCCACGTCGCGCACGGCGAAGTAGGGGAGGAAGTAGGCGGGCAGCGCGGCCGGGGCGTCCGCCTCGATGAGGCAGCGGGCGAGGACGGCGTGCTCCTCGTCCACGGCCGCCCCGCGCGGCGTCCACACCACCATCTCGGGTGCCGCGGCCCCGGCTTCCGCACCGCCGGTGTCCCCCGCCTCCGCACCGCCGGTGTCCCCCGCCTCCGCCGCGTCCGGCCGGGCCGCGTTCCGCTCCCGCAGTTGCTCCTGCGCAAGCTCCTGGTAGCCGAAGACCTCCGGGTAGAAGGCGTCCACCTCGCGCGGGTGCCGGGTGTACAGGTCCGTCCACACGTACGCGCCGGGTTCGGCGCGTACCTCGAAGCCGTGGTGCACCGTGGGCTCCCACAGGCCGAACACCGCGCCGCCGGGATCGGCGGCGACGGCCATGACCCCGGCCGGGCCCGCGCCGACGGCACGCGGCTCGCTGATCACCTGGCCGCCGGCCGCCCGCACCCGCTCGGCGGTGGCCTCGGCGTCCGGGGTGGCCAGGTAGACCGTCCACACCGTGGGCATGCGGCCGTCGGTCTTCTGCGTCAGGGCCGCCGCCTGGCGCCCACCGAGGTGGGCCGGGCTGTAGGAGCCGGGGGCGGCCCCGGCCGGGGTGCCGAAGGTCCAGCCGAAGAGTTCGCCGTAGAAGCGCTGGGCGGCGGCCAGGTCGGGGACCATGGCGTCCGCCCAGCAGGGCGCTCCCTCGGCGTGGGCCGCCACGGGCGCGCCGGTCGGCCTGTCGGTCGGTGCCGCCATGGGACGGGCCCCTTCCTCCCGGTACAGCCGGGAATTTGAGGTTCACCGCATTTTCCCACCGATCAACGGGTCCGCACTTCCCCAGGCGGTCCGTACGGGGGACGCGACCGGCCCGGTTACCGTAGGGTCGCGGTGCGGTACCCGTTTGCCCCCTGGCCGGATGCGGGTCATTCGACCGTCGGTAAGCTGACGACATGACAGGAACAGTTCGAACTGTTGACGGCCGGGTGGCCGGACGGCGTGGGCAGGCGACGCGTCAGAAGCTGCTCGACTGCCTCAGCGACATGCTCAGCTCGTCGCCCTACCGCGACGTCAAGGTCATCGATGTCGCGCGCAAGGCGGGCACCTCGCCAGCGACGTTCTACCAGTACTTTCCCGACGTCGAGGGCGCCGTGCTGGAGCTGGCCGACACCATGGCCAAGGAGGGCGGCCAGCTCACCGAGCGCGTGGCGGACCGGTCGTGGACGGGCAAGGCCGGGGCGCAGACCGCCGAGGAGCTGGTCGAGGGCTTTCTGGCCTTCTGGCGCAAGCACGACGCCATCCTGCGCGTGGTGGACCTCGCGGCGGCGGAAGGGGATAAACGTTTCGCCAAGCTGCGTACCAAGCTGCTCACACCGGTCAGCGGCATGCTCACCGACGCGGTGAAGGAGCAGCAGGCCAAGGGCCGCGTCGATCAGGACGTCAACCCGGCGGCCGTGGCCGGGTCCCTGGTGACGCTGCTCACCGGCGTGGCCGGGCACCGACAGGGCTTCACCGCCTGGGGCGCGAAGCAGGCGGACATCAAGCCGACGCTGACCCTACTGGTCCACCTCGCCGTCACCGGCCGCAAACCGACTCGTTGACGTGCTCCCTGGCCCAAACAACCCGGTAACTCGCCCGGAAGACGGCGCGAAACGGAATGTTTCTGTCGAAGTCGGCCACGGGCGGGCGGTCTTCGCCGGGTGGGCCACACGGGTGGTCCGCCCGCCGCTAAGCTCGTCGCCATGCCCACGCCCGCGCACGAGTCGACGCCTGTCCACATAGTCGGTGCAGGCCCCACGGGTCTGGCCGTCGCCGCCGCCCTGTCCGCGCGCGGCCAACGGAGCGTCATCCTGGAGCAGTCGTCCGGCGCGGGCGGTGCCTGGCGCGGCCACTACGACCGGCTGCGGCTGCACACCACCCGCCGCCGGTCCGGGCTCCCGGGCCTGTCCATACCCCGCGCGGCCGGGCGCTGGCCCTCACGTGACGCCATGGTCAGCTACCTGGAGCGGTACGCCGAGGAACACCGGCTGGAGATCGCCGCCGGGGTGTCGGTCAGCCGCGTCGAGCCGCTGCCGGACGCCGGTGGCGGCGGCGGTGACAGCGGCGGTGAAAACGGCGGTGACAGCGAGGGCGGCGGAGCGGCCGGGGCTCGCGGCGCCAAAGAGCCCCGGTGGCTGCTGCACGGGAACGGCGGCCGACGGCTGTACGCGCCCGCCGTCGTCGTGGCGACCGGCTGGTGCCGCACCCCGCACCTGCCCGAGTGGCCGGGCCAGGACGGCTTCACCGGCGAACTGCTGCACTCCGCGCGATACCGCGACGCCGCGCCGTACGCCGGGCTCGACGTGCTCGTGGTGGGCGCCGGGAACAGCGGCGCGGAGATCGCCTGCGACCTCGCCGACGGCGGCGCCGCCCGCGTCCAGCTCGCCGTGCGCACCCCTCCGCAGCTCCTGCGCCGCTCGACGCTGGGCTGGTCGGCGCAGAGCACCGCGATCCTGACCCGGCGACTGCCGCTGCCGGTGGCCGACCGGGCGGCGGCGCTGGCCAGCCGGGTCACGGTGCGGGATCTGGCCGCGTACGGGCTGCCGCGCCCCGCGCCGGGGCTGCACCGCCGGGCGCGGGCCGGTTCCGCCCCGGTGTACGACGCCGGGCTGGTGCGGCGGGTGCGCAGGGGGCAGGTGGCGCCGGTGGCGGCCGTGGAGTCCTTCGACGGCGACAAGGTGCACCTGGCGGACGGAACGATCCTCTCGCCGCAGGTGGTGATCGCGGCGACCGGATACCGGCGCGGGCTGGAGGAGCTGGTGGGCCACCTCGGCGTGCTGGACGGCCGGGGGGTGCCGCAGCAGGCCGGGCGGCGTCCGGCCGCGCCCGGCCTGTTCTTCGCGGGGTACGCGCAGCCGGCGAGCGGGCCGCTGCGGGAGATCGCGCGCGAGTCGGACCGGGTGGCCAAGGCCGTCGTCCGCGCCATGACCGGTAGCCGCGGGGGCCGGGCGCGGGGCTGAACCGGCTCGCTGCCCACAATGGCCCGGTTTACCTCCCGCCGATCGGGTGGGCCTATGCCTGCGCCGAGACGGGTACGGCCCCCGGCTCGGCGACCGTGGCAGCGCTGTCCAGGCTGTCCAGCCTGTCTAGGCTGTCCAGCTCGCACCAGATGCGCTTGCCGAGCCCCTCGGGGTGCCAGCCCCAGCGGTCCGCCAGGCCGCCCACGAGTTCCAGGCCACGCCCGCCGGAGTCCTCGTCGCCCGCCTGACGCGGGCACGGCGGGCGGCAACTGTGGTCGGCGACCTCGACCCGGACGGCGCCGACGCCGCGCGGCCCGGGGAGCAGTATCCGCAGCACGGCGGGCGCACCGGTGTGCACGACGGCGTTGGTCACCAGTTCGGAGACGAGCAGGATCAGCGCCTCGCCCAGGGGGCCGTCCGCGCTGATCCCGGAACCGGCCAGCCGTGACCTCGCCCACTGCCTGGCACGGCCGACCTCGGTCGGGTCCGCACCGATCTCCAGTTGCACCTGAAGCATCTGCACCGTTTCACACCACCAGTACCGACGTGGTCACCCGCCGTGACCCCGGAGCAAGACAGCCTGCTCGACACGCTCCGGCCCGAACAAGCACGTCCGGAATATTCCGGCGCAAAGGAGTACCCGTCCCGCACACTGTGCGAGGCCCGCCGCGTCGACTCGAACGCGGGCGTAACCCGGCGTCGCGTTTCACGGAGGGTACCGGAGCACCGGCCCGCGTGACCCCGCGCGTCCGTCACGAGCCCATCACGAGCCCATATCGACCGGCGATAGCCCGACGGTAACCCCGGTGCGGTGACGCGGCGTCACCGTGCTGAACTGATCACCATGGAGGCGATTACGGCGCTCATCGCGGTCTTCGGCACCCTGCTGGGCGCCACGGTCAGTTACCTCTTCCAACGCCGGATCACCGAGCGGGCACGGGAGTTGGACGCCTCCCACCGGCTGCGCCAGGAACGCCTGGACGCCTGCGCCGCCTACGCCAGCGCCCTGCACAACTACCGGCGCCTGGTCGTCCACCGCTGGTACGCGCACAACGAGCGCCCCGGCGTGGAGGAGGTGAGTTCGCTCACGCGTGAGGTCTTCGAGCTCCGCTCGACGGCGGTCCAGGCCCAGTACCGGCTGCGGCTGCTGACGTCGGACGCGGCGCTGCACGGCCTGGCGGACCGGGCGCTGGAGGCGGTCACCGAGCTGCACGACCTGTGCCTGACCCGGGCCGGGATGGACGCCCGCCGCGACACCTCCCGCGAGGCGATCCACGCCTTCCTCGGCGCCGCCACCGCCACTGTGGCCACGCGCTGACGGCGCCCGCCCCGGTGAGGCACACCGGCTCGCGCGGCATCCCGCTCGCGTCGCGGGCCGCACGCGTCGCGGGTCGCACGCGTCGCGCCCGGCTCGCGGCGCAGGCGGCTACGCCGTCAGCGGGCGGGCGGAGACGTCGGTGGCGGCGTCCAGGTCGGGGTAGCAGGCGAACAGCCGCCGCACCCCGAGCGCCGCGAGGACCCGGTTGACGTGCGAGCCGTCCACCGCGCCCTGGGCCGGGAGGATCAGCCGCAGGCTGCCCGTGCAGGCGTGCATGAGCCGCCGCGCGGCGATCAGGACGCCGACGCCGCTGGAGTCGCAGAACAGCACGTGCGAGAGGTCCAGCACGACGTGGAGGCGGCCGTCGGCCACCGCGTCGTGGACGTGCTGGCGGACCGCGGGCGAGGTCACCAGGTCGAGTTCACCGGAGACCCGCAGGACGGTCCACTCCCCGCGCTCCTCCTCCACCACCTTCAACGACACCTACCGAAGCCTTTCCTCGCCCTGTGGAACCGGTCTTCCCCGCTCGGCTGCCCAGCCGGGCGCGGCGGGAAACGACGTTCCACTCCCTGACCCTAAGCCCAAGTGGGGTGAGCGCCACCTAAGGTTTTCGTCAACCGTGTAACAACCCTCGGCGGAACATGTTGAAATGTCCGTGATGTTCGCCCCGGGGTGACCCTGCGGACCCTGCGGTGCGTGAGGAGTTCGCCACGATCCGGAGCGTTGCCGGGTGGAGATGTGCCGCGAAGCGGCCCGGGCTGTCGGACCCTTCGCCTACATTCGACGTAGCCGAAGGGCCTGGGGGTCGAGACGATGGCGCACGACACACCACCACGCTGGGACCGCAAGATGCAGCAGCGGCTGGTGCGCGGCGAGGCCGCCGCGCTCGGCGAGCTGTACGACCGGTTCGCGTCCCTGGTGTACGGCCTGGCGTACCGCGTGCTGGGCGAGGAGGACGCGGCCGCCGGCGTCACCCGGGAGGTGTTCGCGCACGTGTGGGAGCACCCGGACGCCTACCGCCCCAAGGACGGCCCGCTGCGCGCCTGGCTCGCGGCGCTGGCCCGGCAGGAGGCGGTGCGTGGGCTGCGCTCCCGGCACGCGGCGGCGGGCGGGCCGCCGGAGGAGCTGGAGCAGCGGGTGCGCTCCGCGTCAGCCGCCGCCCGCGCGGACTACATCGTCACCGCCATGCCGCCCACTCTGCGGGCCGCGCTGGAGCTGGCCCACCGGGGCCGCCGGACCTACCCGGAGGCGGCGCGGGATCTGGGCGTCACCGATGCCGAGGCCCGGCGCAGGCTGCGGCTGGGCCTGCAACTGCTCTCGACGGCGACCCCGCTGCCGCCGCCCTCCGGTCCCGCCGGGCTCGGGGGCGGGCGGTGAGCGGCCCGCGGCTGCCCGGCGGGGACGGCCGCGCCGACGGCGCCGGGGAGCCACCCCGCATACCCCCGCCCCGCCCGGCCGCCGACGACGCGCCCCGGTGGGTACCACCAGACCGCGACGTCCCGTGGCCACCGGACGATCCCGGCACGCCCGAGCGGCCCACCGCACGGGAGCGGCCCACCGCCCCGGGCGGGTTCGGCACCCCGGAGCAGCCCGCCGCGCCGGAGCCGCCCGGCCCACCCACCGCGCCGGACGCCCCACGTGCGCCGGACCCGGTCCCACCGCAGCAACCGCCGGGGCCGGAACCCGGGGCGGGGCAGACGCAGGCACGGGCGCGGACCGGTGAGCCGGAGGTGACCGCCGGGGCAGAAGAGGCCGCCGGGGCCGAGGTGGCCGACGGAGCAGAAGAGGTGGCCGACGGAGCAGAAGAGGTGGCCGACGGAGCAGAAGAGGCCGCCGGGGCGATGGGGCATGCCGGGACGGGTGAGGTCAGCGACGTGTTCGACCACGGCACGCTGAAGTCGCTGCTGGGAGCCTGGGCGCTGTCGGCCTGTCCGCCGGAGGAGACGACGGCGGTCGAAGCGCACCTGACCGACTGCGCGGCCTGCGCCGAGGAGGCCCTGCGCCTGCGGGACGCCGTGGGCCTGCTGCGCCACGAGGAGAGCCTGGACCTGGACCCGCTGCTGCGTTCCCGCGTCCTCGCCGGGTGCCTGGACCGGCGTCCGGCCCGCATTCCCGTGCCCGAGTGGGCCGGGCCCTACGACGCCGAGGCGGCGCGGCTGGACGCGCTGCTGCGCGACATGGGCGCGGCGGAGTGGGACGCCGAGGTGCGGCTGCGCTGGTTCGACGGCGAGCGGCAGCGGACGCGGAGCGTGACGGTCGCCCAGGTCGTCGGCCACCTCACCGCGGTGGACGGCCTGGTGGCCACCGCGCTCGGCCTGCCGGACCCGCTGACCGCCACCGCCGCGCCCGCCTTCGTCGCCCGTACCGAGGCGTACTGGCGTCAGATGGGCGAGCGGTCGCCGCGCTCGGCGCGGGTGCCGTGGCGGGCCCAGTCGCACACGCTGGTGCAGGCCGCGTCGTTCGCCGTGGAACGCGCGGAGGCCCTCATCGTGCCCGGCTCCGGGCTGCCGCTGCCGGACGCCTTCCTCGACCGCGCCTTCGAGTGCTGGGTGCACGGCGCGGACATCGCCGAGGCCGTCGCTTACCCGTACCGGCAGCCCGCGGCGCCTCACCTGCGGCTGCTGGTGGACCTGGCCGCCCGCATGCTGCCCGTCGTGCTCGCCGCCCGCCGCAGGTCCGGCCTCGCGGCCCCCGCCCGCACGCTGACGGCCGCCGGAGCCCCGGGGCGTTCCCTGCACCTGGAGATCGAGGGCGCGGGCGGCGGAGACTGGCACATCCCGCTCGACTCCCCCGCCGCCGTCGGCTCCGAGCACCAGACGGTGGCGCATATCGCGCTGGACGGCCTGGAGTTCTGCCAGCTCGCGGCGGGCCACGTCACCCCGCGCGACGCGGCGGCCGGGGCCGTGGGCGACCGCGAGGCCGTCCACGACGTCCTGCTGGCCACGGCGTCGCTGAGCCGCCTTTGACGCGGCCCGGAGCAGGGACAGCCCTCAGGCGAAGACCACCGTGCGGTGCCCGTTCAGCAGCACCCGGTGTTCGCTGTGCCACTTCACCGCGCGGGCCAGCGCCTGGCACTCGACGTCGCGGCCGATGGCGACGAGCTGCTCCGGCGTCACCTCGTGGCCGACGCGTTCGACCTCCTGCTCGATGATCGGCCCCTCGTCCAGGTCGGCCGTCACGTAGTGCGCGGTGGCGCCGATCAGCTTCACCCCGCGCGCGTGCGCCTGGTGGTAGGGCTTGGCGCCCTTGAAGCTCGGCAGGAAGGAGTGGTGGATGTTGATGATCCGCCCGGGCAGCGCCTTGCACAGGTCGTCGGAGAGCACCTGCATGTAGCGGGCGAGGACCACCAGTTCGACGCCCTCGGCGGCCACCAGCTCCAGCAGCTTCGCCTCCGCCTCGGCCTTGGTCTCGCGGGTGACCGGGATGTGGTGGAAGGGGACGCCGTAGGAGGCGGCGAGCTCGGCGAAGTCGGTGTGGTTGGAGACGACGGCGGCGATCTCCACCGGCAGCGCGCCGATGCGGCAGCGGAACAGCAGGTCGTTCAGGCAGTGCCCGAACTTGCTGACCATGAGCACCACACGCATCTTCGCGTCGGCCCGGTGGATCTGCCAGTCCATGTGGAAGCTGTCGCCGACGGCCGCGAAGGAGGCCCGCAGCTTCTCCAGCGTCACCGGCGGCTCGGCGCTGAAGTGGACGCGCATGAAGAACAGACCGGTGTCGTGGTCGCCGAACTGCTGGCTGTCCTCGATG
Source organism: Streptomyces sp. JJ66 (assembly GCF_019303495.1). GTDB lineage: Bacteria > Actinomycetota > Actinomycetes > Streptomycetales > Streptomycetaceae > Streptomyces. The sequence continues at coordinate 82,204 of NZ_JAEVFI010000027.1, forward strand.
TTGCAGCCGGTCATGAACAGATAGCTGGACACCGCGTGGACGATGCCCTGCTTGTCCGGGCAGGACAGGGTCAGCACGTACTGGTCGGCGGTGGCCCGGTCAGGGGCGGCGGACGGCGAACTCATGGGCACCAGGGTGGCACACCGGGCGGACGGGTCAGGCGGCGCGCAGCATGATCGCCAGCACCTCAAGCGACTTCACCGGCTCCTGCGGGTCGTCCCCGTCGTTGTGCGCGAGCAGGACGTGCGCCACGTGGGCCGCCTGCCGCGCCTGCGCCCACCCGGGGTGCTCCAGGTAGGCGGCGACGGGGGCGTCCGCGCCGACCTGGTGCAGAATGCGCAGCACGGGCAGCACCGCCGCGTCCACGGCAGCGGCCTCCTCGGCGTCCCGGAACACCGCGCCGACGTACTTCTCGGCCGACCAGTGGTCCAGCCAGGTGTCCTCGACGAGGCGGTACACGGCGTCGGTCACGTCCCCGTAGCCGGGGCGGCCCGCGAGCCAGTACGTCTCCTGGAAGACGGCGTCGGAGAGCATGTGCAGCGCCGAGCGCACGTTGCTGCGCCAGCGCCACCAGGGCATGTCGTTGACCGGCATGCCGCCCATGGTGGCGGACCGGCGGGTGCGGCGGGAAGAGCTCTCGTGGGCGTGCACGGTCACCGATCGTACGTGCGCGCCCCCCGGTCCCCCGAACCCCCCGTCTTCATCTCCTGGTCACCCACAGTTGGGGAACCATCACTTGGCCGTTACGTGGGCCCGGCAGGGTGGCGCGACATGACCGCTTGGCGTGCACCACGCGACCTCCGTCCCGTCACCGCCGCCGTTCTCGCCGTCGCCGCGCTCGCCGGCACGGTCACCGGGTGCGACACGCTCTCCGGTGGGTCGGCCGACACGCCGATCACCGTGATGACCTGGGCCCCGCAGGAGACCAAGGCCACCAACATGCCCGGCATGACGGCGGTCGCCACCGCCTACGCCCGCTGGGTCAACGACAGCGGCGGCGTGGGTGGCCGCGAGCTGAAGGTCGTCACCTGCGACGAGGGCAACGACAGCGTGCGGGCCGCGCGGTGCGCCGAGCAGGCGCGCGAGGTGGGCGCCGTCGCCGTCGTCGGCTCCTACACGCAGCACGCCCGCACCGTCATGCCCGCGCTGGAGGTGGCCGGAATCCCCTACCTCGGCGGATACGGGCTGACGACGGAGGAGATGTCCAGCCCGCTGTCCTTCCCCGTCAACGGCGGCCAGCCGGCGCTCGTCGCGGGCAGCGGCCGGCAGCTCGCCGACGTCTGCGAGGACACCGCGCTCGTGCGGCCGGATACCAGCGCGGGCGACGAACTGCCCGGCCTGTTCAACGCCGGGCTGCACGGCGGCAAGGCGAAACCGGCGGCGGACGTGCGCGCCCCGGAGGACTCCGCGTCCTACGCCGATGAGGCCCGGCGCGCGCTGCGGGGCGCGGGCGTGGACGCCGGTTCACCGGGTGCGGACGGCCGCGAGCGGTACGCCACGGCGTCCGGGCCGGCTGAGGGCTCGCGGACCGGGCCGGACGCGGATTCCGGGGCCGCGCACGCCTGCGTCGCCGCCGCGCTCGGCGGGCGCACCGGCACGTTCCTGGACTCCTTCGCCCGCGTCCGCGACGGCGCGCCCGCGGTGACGCTCGCCTCCGTGCTCGGCAGCGTCGAGCAGTCGCTGATCAACCGCACCGGCGGCGCCAGCAGCATGCTGGAGGGCTCCTACGTCACCAGCTGGTACCCGGCCCTCCAGGAACCGGTGTGGGATGAGATGAAGGGCGTCCTGCACGAGTACGCCTTCGGTGACAACCGCATCGACCCCGCCGACCCGGGCGTGCAGACGACGTGGGTCGCCTACACCGTGCTGCGCGCGGTGCTGGAGTCCATGGAGGGTGAGGAGATCACCCACCGCAGTGTCCACCGGACGCTGGACGACACCGGCCCGGTCAGCACCGGCGGCATCACGCCCGCCCTGCGCTGGCACTACGAGGACCTGCTCGGCGCCCCGGAGTACCCGCGCATCGTCAACGCCAACGTGAGCTTCCAGCAGGTCCGCGAAGGCCAGCTCGTCGCCACCCGCGGCAAGCTGGTGGACATGGGCCCCACCCTCCTGAACCTCCCCAGCTGACCCACCCGGGTTCCCGCCGCCCGGCACGGCCGCGCGGCAGCACGGCACCGGGGCCGCCGCGCGGGGTTGCGGGTTACAGCTGGGTGGCCTGGCGCTCGGGGAGGCCGTGTTCGCGTGCCGTGGGGTTCCACAGCCGCGCCGCCTCCTTCTTCGCCGCCGTCGCGTCCCCGCTGGCCGCCGTCGCCTGGGTCAGCGCGTCCGTCGATTTCGCCGTGCCGCCGGGGCAGCCGCCCTCCGCTGCGGCGTCGTCGGCCCAGTCGGCGTAGTGCTCGTCGGCGGCGGCGGACGCCTTCCACGCCTCGGTCAGCTCGTCCGCGAGCGCCTCGTGGTCGGGCAGCTGGTCGAGGTTCAGCTCCCCGAGCCGGGTCACCAGGTCGGTGCGCTGGTCGGCGGCGTCGCGGAGGTCCTTGGCGGCCTGGCCGAGCTTCGTGCACTCCTTGATGTTCTGCACCGAGCTGATGACGGTGTCCCGGCTGTTGTTGCTGTCGGCCAGCAGCTCGTCCAGCGCCCGGGCCTGCTCCTGGGCACTCTCCTGGCCCGCCTGCCCGGCCTCGGCGCTCGGCCCGGCGCTCGGCGGGGTGTCATCGCGGCCGTCCTCCTCGCCGCCACCGCTGGTGACCGCGCCGACGACCAGACCCGCGCCGATGATCACGACCAGGGCGAGCGCGCCGATGAGGTAGGTGCGGCGCCGTCCGCCGGAGGTACGTGGCCCCTGCGGGCCGGGATCACCGTGGGCACCGCCTCCTGGGACGGGGCCGCCGCCGGGTCCGGGCGGGGACGGCGGCTGGTGACCGGCGGGCGGGTAGCCGTACCCGTGGCCGGGCGGACTGAGCGGGTAGCCGTAGCCGGACCGCTGCGGGGAACCTCCGGCGGACGCGGCCCCGGCCGGGCGGAAGAGGTTGTCGAACTCCGCCGGGGGCTGGCGCGCGTCGCCGCCCGGCGGCGCCTGTTGCGGGGCGGCCGGAGGCTGCTGCGCCGCCCGGGGCGGGGTGTGCGCGGGCTGCGGCGGCTGGTGCCCCTGCCGGGGGACGCGGCGGAGCTGCTGCGTGGCCTCCGGGTTCCCGGCGGACCCCGGGTCCTGCGGCGGAGCACCGGTGGCGGGCGGCAGGACGCGGGTGGCCTCGGCCTCGCCCGCACCGCCTGCGGGCGGCGCCCCCTGCGGGGGAAGGAGCTGGGTCTCGTCGGCCGCGCCGGGAGCACCCGCGTACGGGGGCGGGGGGCCGCCGTAGGACGGCTCGGGCGCCAGCGGCGGCAGCATGCGCGTCGCGTCGTCGGCCCCGGGCACAGCACCGGCCTGCGGGGGCAGCGGGGGCGCGGGGGGCTGCGCGTAGCCCGTGGGCGGCTGGGGCGGCAGCACCCGGGTCTCGTCGGCCGCGCCGGACGGCCCCACGGGCGCCTGCGCGGGCGGCGGTGCCTCGCCGGGCCCCCAGGGCCGTCCCCAGGGCTGCCCACCGGACGGTGGGGCCTGCGGGACCTCACGCGAACGCGGTGGCCACGGCTCGCTGCCCTCGGGCGGCAGGAGAACTCCCTCGCGGGGCTCGTCGCCCTGTCCGCTGTGCGCTGTCACCGCCGGACTCCTTACCCACCTGTGCCCGCGTCACGGCCACCCGGCCGGTGCGGGCGGCGTGTTGACCTCACGGCTCCGCTACCGGCGCCAGCGGGTCACGCTACCCGGTGACTCGCACACGCGGCCACGTCGTCCCCCCTACCGGTCAGCACCCGCTGCTCAGCGCGTCGGCGGGCCACCGCCTCACCCGCCCGCCCGCTCCTCCGTCCCAGCGGAGGAGCGGGAGGAGAACGGCGCGGACGGCGCGGACGGCGGGGAGGACTGCGACGGGACCGGCGACGAATCCCGCGCGGAGCTCCGCTCCGTGAACGCGCGCACCACCGGCTCGGCGGCGAACGGTTCGAGGCGGCGGTGGAAGGCGTCGAGGTACTCCTGCCCGCGCCCGGTGCGCAGGCCCGCCAGCAGGTCGAGCGCCTGCCCGGCGCTGTGGCAGGCCGCGTCGAGCTGACGCCCGGCGGCCTGCGCGTCGGCCAGGAGCAGCAGACCGATCGCCCGGCGCCGGGCCCGGGTCTGCGGATGCCCGGCGAGCGCCTCCTCCGCGCGGCTTTGGGCAGGCCCTGGCTGGCCGAGGTCGCGGTGGCAGTGGGCGAGTTCGTCGGCGAGGTAGGCGGCGTCGAAGTGGGCGATCCAGGGTGGGTCGTCGCCCGCGTCGGTGGCGGCCTCGGCGCGCTCGAACGCGGCCAGGGCACGGCCCGCGGCGAGCTGGCAGGCGCGGTGGTCGCCCAGCAGGGCGTGCCCGCGGGCCTCGGCCGCGTGGAACATGGCCTCGGTGCGCGGGGTGACCCGGCCACGGGTGCCCTCCTGCGCGGCGCGCGCCAGCTGGGTGATCTCGCGCGGGTTGCCCAGGGACGCCGCGAGGTGGCTCATTCCGGCCGCGAGCACGTAGCCGCCGTAGGCGCGGTCACCGCCGGCCTGGGCGAGCCGCAGCGCCTGGATGTAGTGGCGCTGGGCGAGCCCGGGACGTTTGGTGTCCACCGCCATGTACCCGGCCAGTTCGCTCAGCCGGGCGGCGGCGGCGAACAGCGCCCGCCCGACCGGCTCGCGGTAGGACCCGGCCAGCAGCCCGGCGAGGACGCTGTTCAGGTAGTGCGCGAGGACGGGGCGGACGTGGCCGCTGCCGAAGCGGTGGTCCAGCTCGGACAGCGCGGCGGTGGTGGCCCGTACCGCCGCCACGTCGCCGGGGCCCACGCGCGGACCGCTGCCGCGGGGGACCTCGGTGTCCGGCGCGGAGATCAGCCAGTCCCGGCTGGGCTCGACCAGCGCGGCGGCGGCGACCGTCTGGCCGGTGAGGAAGTCGTGGCTGGCGACGTCGCCGCGCCACAGCTCGGTGGCCAGCTCGACGGCCTGCGGGACGCTGCTGGCGTAGCGCAGGCCGACGCCGGAGCTCTGGTCGCGGCTGGGCGCCATGCCGATCTCGTCCACGGTGACGGGGCGCCCCAGCTTGCGGGCGAGCGCCTGAGCGATCATCGCCGGGGCCTGGCCGCGCGGCTGCTGGCCGCGCAGCCAGCGGGCGACGGACGTCTTGTCGTACCGCAGGTCGAGCCCGTGCTCGGCGCCCACGAGGTTGACGCGGCGGGCGAGCCCGGCGTTGGAGGAGCCCGCCGCCTCGATGAGGGCGGCGAGCCGGTCGTTCGGCTGGCGCGCGGTGAGCGGTCTGGCGGCCATGCGGTGTCCCCTTCGAACCGACGACGGTGCGGGCGACGCACCCGGGAGCGCACCCGGTGTGGCTACCCAGCCGCACCGCCCGGCGCCGCGCGCGCCCCCCTGCGTGCACCCGTGCGCCCCCGTGACCGACCGCATGCCCCGGCGTCGCCGGTCTGCCGTAACGTTGCGCCGCCGCGAACCACTCGAACAGCCGTAACCCTGGCCCAGCGGCGCAGTTGGGAACTGCGTGGAAGACACGACCGCCCTCACCCCGGCGGGCCCCGCGACCCCGGCAACTCCGCACCCCGCCGACCCCGCGCAGCAGCAGGTGCCCGCGCCACGCCGTGCGGTGCCGGGCCGTGCGACACCGCGCGGCCCGGCACCGCACGGCGACACCCTCCTGGACCACGCCTTGCGCTACACGAGCGAGCGGCACTGGGACGTGCTGCCCGGCAGCTGGCTGGAGATCGTCACCGGCGTCCCGCGCTGCGTGTGCCGGGAGGCGGACTGCCCCTCCCCCGGCGCCCACCCGCTCCAGCCGGGCTGGAGCGAACGGGCAACGGGCGGTGCCACCGCCGCCCGCCGCCTGTGGGAGCGCACGCCGTTCGCCTCGGTACTGCTGCCCACAGGCCGCACCTTCGACGCGATCGACGTGCCCGAGGTGGCGGGCTGTCTGGCGCTGGCCCGCATGGAGCGCCTGGAGGTGGCACTCGGCCCGGTGACAAGCACCCCGCAGGGCCGCATGCTGTTCCTCGTACTCCCGGGCGCGGCGTCGAAGGCACCGGGGCTGATCCGCCGCCTGGGCTGGTCGCCTGGCGCGCTGGACCTCGCCACCCACGGCGAGGGCAGCTGGATCGCCGCGCCGCCGACCCGGGTGGGGGTACGCGGCTGCGTGCAGTGGGTCCGGCATCCCACGGACGCCAACCGCTGGCTGCCCGACGCGGAGGAGCTTCTGCCCCACCTGGCCTACGCCTGCGGCCAGGAAGCCGCCACCGCACGCACCCGGTCAACGTGACCCGGCCTCCCCGGCAGGCGCGCCCCCGCGCTGGGCTCCGGCGGCACCGCGCGGAGTTCGGCGTCAGCCGGGGAGGTCGGCCTGGGCCACGTCGGCCGGGAAGTGGCGGGTGAGGAAGCCGTCAACGGCCTGGTGCCAGGCGTCGGGCTGGTCGTGGTGGAGGAGATGGCCGGCGTCGGGCACCTCGCCGTACTCGCCGCGCGGCAGCACGCGCACCATCTCCTGGGCCTCCGCGCGCCCCAGCTCACCGTCGATGCCGCGCAGGACGAGAGCGGGACAGCGGACCTGCGCCAGCTCGTCCCAGTGCGCGTCGTACACCCAGGCTTCCCGGGCCTGAAGCATCTGCTGGCGGGAGAACACCGGGCGCCAGCCGTCAGCCTGTTCGGCCATCACCTCGGCGTAGAACTCGCCCCGAGATGGGCTGGGCCGCTCCAGCGCCGGGTCCTCCCCACCGAACCAGCGCCGGACGTCGGCCAGCGTGGCGAACGGCAGCGGCCAGGAGCGGAACCACGCCTCCCACTCGCGCTGGGACTGCTCGCCGAGCGCGGAGGCCCGCATGTCGCAGATGACGACGGCGTACACCAGGTCGGGGCGGCGGGCGGCGAGCTGCCAGGCGGTGAGCGCGCCCATGGAGTGGCCGATCAGCGCGACGGGACCAAGCCGCAGTTGCTCCAGCACCGCTTCGGCGTCGGCGACGAACGCCTCCCGGTCGAACGGGCCGTTCTCGGGCTTGTCGCTGCGGCCGTGGCCCCGCTGGTCCAGGCCGATGGCGCGGTAGCGTCCGGCCAGTCGGCGGGCCGCGGGCGCCCAGTGGGAGGCGCGGCCCATGAGGCCGTGCAGTAACAGCACGGCGGGCTGCTGGCGGTGGCCCTCACCCGGCGCCTCGGGAGTGCTGCGCGCCGACGCCGTACGCGCGGGGGTTTCACCGGGCGCGGCGGAGCGCTGGCCTGGCACCGTCTTGGGCGGGTCGGCGAACTCCCAGGCGGCGAGCCGCAGCCCACCCGTACCGGTGACATCGATGCGCCGCACCATCTGGTCCGACACCCCCGTTCCCGTGTCCGTCGCCGTCACTGCCGTTCCTCAGCTGTCGCTGCCGCGTTGCCTCTTCGTCTACCCCGATTCGCCTCCGGGTTGCCTGCGGCGGTGTTCCCCGTCCGGTGGATTCCCGGGGAATCTCCAGTGAATTGGTACCCCGTTGGGTGATGCCACCCCTCACAGTATCGAACGATCATTCGAGCAGGGGTGGAAGTGGCGCAACTTCCCTCGTTCGTGTGACGCCTCGTCACGGTTGACGGCGCCCCCGGCGGGGAGAGTCGTAGCGAGAGGCGGGCGCCGCGCGGCATCGGGAGGTATCGGGCGCCCGGCGGGAGCGGCCCGGGACGCTCGGGGACTCGGGCCGCATCCACCGGGGGAGCACCAGACAACAGGGCGGCGGCCCCGTACGGCACCGCCGCCCGCACCCTCCCCGGAACCTCGTTCGCCCGCATCCCGCACTCCCCCTTTCGGCTTGTCCCGCATCCAGTGGAGCCACAGGGTGCCACGCCCCGCCCCTGTGCGGGCGCGTTCCAGCCAAGTGCCACGGAAAAGAGTGCTGTTCCCACAAGCCAGCGGCACCGGGCGCTGCCGCGCCACCGATCGCCCGGTGACCCCTCGCCGCCCCTCCCTCTCCCCCACCTCTCCCCCGGCGGCACGCCAGCAAGCCAACGGGCCAGCAAGCCAGCGGGCTAGCGCCGGGCGACGAAGACGTGGGCCGCGATGTCCGCCTGGAGTTCGGCGGCCTCGCCGCCGCTGCCGACGTGGACACCGCCGCCCGCGCCCGCCGTGGCCGTCACCACCGAGCCCGGCTGCACCCCCGCCCGGCGCAGCGTGTGCATCAGCTGGGCGTCCGTCTGGATCGGCTCGCCGATGCGGCGGACCACGACGGTGTTGCCCTCGGGGCCGGGCGCGAGGTCGGCCAGGCTCACCATGGAGTCCGCCAGGAACGGCTCGCCGTCCCCCGCCTCGCCCAGCTCCTCCAGGCCCGGGATCGGGTTGCCGTACGGCGACTCCGTCGGGTGGCGCAGCAGCTCCAGCACGCGCCGCTCCACGGCCTCGCTCATCACGTGCTCCCAGCGGCACGCCTCCGCGTGCACCTGCTCCCACTCCAGGCCGATCACGTCCACCAGCAGGCACTCGGCCAGCCGGTGCTTGCGCATGACGCGGGTGGCCAGCTTGCGGCCCTCCTCGGTCAGCTCCAGGTGCCGGTCCCCCGCGATCGTCAGCAGGCCGTCCCGCTCCATGCGGGCCACGGTCTGGCTGACGGTCGGGCCGCTTTGGTCCAGCCGCTCGGCGATGCGGGCACGCATGGGCACGACGCCCTCTTCCTCCAGCTCCAAAATGGTGCGGAGGTACATCTCGGTGGTGTCGATGAGTCCTGACATGGCTCTTCGTGCCCCTCGTCTGGTGCGGTGGCCCTGACCTCAATTCTGACCCATCGCGCCGACAGCCGGCTCCGGCGGCACCCTGGTCCCGGCCTGCCCGGTCCTCTACCGTGAGCGCCATGAGCGCGAGCGAGCTTGCCGAGCGGTATTTCGACAGCGCGATCAGCCTCCTGAGGGAGGTCAGGGACGAGGAAGCGGAGGCCGTCGCGGCGGCGGGCGCGCTGCTCGCCGACACCGTGGCCGAGGGCGGGCGGCTGTTCGCCTTCGGCGCGGGCCACTCCTCGCTCGTCGCGCAGGACGTGGTGTACCGGGCGGGCGGGCTCGCGGTGCTGAACCTGCTGCCGGTACCCGGCACGGTCGGTGTCGAGGTCACCCCGGCGACGCTGGGCAGCGCGCTGGAAGGGGTGGCGGGGCTGGCTGACGCGGTGCTGGAGACCTCCCCGGCGCGCTCCGGCGACCTCCTCGTCGTCGTCTCGCTGTCCGGGCGCAACCCGCTGCCGGTGGAGATGGCGTCCGGGGCGCGGGAGCGCGGGCTGCGGGTCGTCGGCGTCACCTCGGTCGCCTACGCGTACGCCACCCGCTCGCGGCACCCCTCGGGCACGTTCTTGAAGGACCACTGCGATGTCGTCCTGGACAGCCGCGTCCCCGTCGGCGACACGGTGCTCAGCCACCCCGGGGTGCCCGCCCCCTTCGCACCCGCGTCCACGGTCGTCGCCTGCGCGCTGCTGCAGGCCACGGTGGCCACGGCGGCCGGGGAGCTGATCGCGCGCGGTCTGACGCCGCCGCTGCTGCGCTCGGGCAACGTGGACGGCGGCCACGACTGGAACGAGCAAGTGATGGCCCAGCACGCGGACCAGATCCTCTACCGCCGCCCCTGAGCCCCGGGCGCGCGCCCGGAGTGCCCACACCGGTCCGCGTGCCGCGCCGGAGCCGCGTGCCCACACCGGTCCGCACTCCACGCCGGTCCGCGTGCCGCGCCGGAGCCGCGCGCCCCGCGCCGGAGCCCGCGAGGCGTACCCAGCCGGGTCCCGGGTGCCGCGTCCAAGACGCCGCTACCAGCGCGGAGCGGGCGGCTGGCCCAGGCCGCCACGGGCACCGCGCGCTCCGCGTTCCCGGCGTTCGCCGCGCACCGCCTGCGCCAGATCGACGGCGGCGGCGACGCGTACCGCGATGTCCTGCCCGTAGGCGATGTCCGCGCGGTCGAAGCCACGGCGGGCCGCGCCGCGCAGGAACGTCACCACCCCCAGCGTCCGGCCCCGGCTGCGCAGGGCCGTGCACATGCCGTACGCCGTCCCCTCCGGCCAGGAACGCGCCCGCGCCCACTCCGGCGAGGTGCTGCCGCCCGCACCCGTGCGCACCGGGCCGCCGTGTTCGAACGCCTGGAGGGCGGGGTGGTTGGCCATATAGGGCACTGGCAGGCCGCTGTCCGGGTGGGGGTGCCAGTGTTCCTGTGCGCCGCCCGGCGCGTGCGCCGCCCGCACCAGCCGGGCACCGGCCGCCAGGTCGAGCAGGGCGTGGTCGGCGTATCCGGCGAGCGCGAAGTCCAGGTGGACGGCGGCGGCCTCCATCGGGTCCTCGCACTCGGCGGCGGCCCGCGCGGCCCGGTGCAGCTGGCTGTCGCGGAACCGGGTGCGCGCCGCCTGCTGCTCGGTGAGTTTGGCGTCGGTGACGTCGTGGAACAGCCACGCGACGCCCAGCGGCACCGGTTCCTCCGCCAGCGGCGAGGACAGCCGCAGGAAGCTGCTCCGCCAGCACCGGCGCAGCGGCGGCTCGACGGGTCCGTCACCACCCGGCCGCAGCGTCACCCACAGGTCGGCGGGCGCGGGCGGCGTGCCCTCGGCCAGCACGTGGTGCAGCGCGCCCTCCAGCTCCTCCAGGCCGTTGCCCAGGACGTCCCCGAGCGGCCGCCCGAGCAGGCCGGAGCGGCGCACGCCGAACGCGCGGGCGGCGTGCGCGTTGACCACGGCGGGGCGCAAGTCCGCGTCGATGAGCACGACCCCCCAGGACGCCTCGTCGAACAACCCTTCGCTCAGCGCGATCGAACGCTCCAGGTCGATCTGCGTGTGCGCCTCGCTGAACGCGCAGTACACCCCGGCGGGCGCACCGGCCGCGTCGCGCACCCCGGAGGACTGGGTGCGCACCAGCACCCGGCCGCCGTCCTTGGTGAGCAGCGCGAACTCGTGCACCTGGCGGCCGGGCACCGTCATGGCCGCCAGCAGCCGTTCCTCGACCTCCGGGGCGTCCGCGCTGCGCACCGCCCAGCCGGACAGGCCGCGCCGCCCCACCGCCTCCGCCGCGCTCCAGCCGAGCATGCGCTCGGCCTCCCGGTTCCAGTGGGTGACCACGCCGTCGGCGTCGAAGGCGCACAGCGCGGCGTCCATGCCGTCCAGCAGGGCGGCGAGCAGGCGGTCGTCGTCCGGGTGGGCGGCCGGTCGCGCCTCGGGCTGGGCGGCGGCGGGACGCTTGTCCGCCGGGCCGCCCGCGTCGTCGGCCGCACGCTCGGAGTGGGTATCGCGCTGAGCAGGCATCTGGCACCCCCGGGAGTACGTGCACGGTGCACGTGGACCCATTCAACGCGAACGTGACGCAGCGCACAGCTGAAATCGCGGAATCCGCCGGAATCGTTCTGGGGTGGAAATTCCCTTGCGCGGGGGGCGGGGTGCCGCGTTAGCGTGCGGGCACACGGGAAAGGAGGTGATCCGGAGAATGTCTGACTCCCGGACGCGTGAGGTGACTGCGGCCTAAGGCCGTTCGTCGCTTTCAGCACGGTCGGCCTGGCCGGCCAACCCAACGCAGTCACCCGGCCCGTGGGCTGCCGGTTCGTCCGACCGGCCCGCGTCGTGCGGCTTCCCGCACGGCACGGAAGCAGCCCACGGGCCGTTTCCCGTTTCCGGCCCGGCTGCCCCGCCGACGGCTACGGCGCCAGCCGCTCCACCGTCCACGCGGAGCCCGCGCGGCGGTACCGCAGCCGGTCGTGCAGCCGGTTCTCGCGTCCCTGCCAGAACTCCACCGTCTCGGGGACGACGCGGTACCCGCCCCAGCGCGGGGGCGCCGGAACGTCGGCGCCCTCGGGATACCGCGCGGCCAGCGACGCGTACAGCGCGTCCAGCTCCGTGCGCGAGGCCACCGTCGCGGACTGCTCGCTCGCCCACGCCCCGAGCTGGGAGCCGTGCGGCCGGGTACGGAAGTACGCCGTCGTCTCCGCCCGGGCCGTGCGCCGCGCCCGTCCCGAGACGATCACCTGTCGCGCGATGCCGTGCCACGGGAACAGCAGCGAGACCCACGGGTTCTCCTCGATCTCCAGCCCCTTGCGGGAGCCGTAGTGCGTGAAGAAGACGAAGCCCGCGCGGTCGTACGCCTTCAGCAGCACCGTGCGGGAGCTGGGCCGCCCCTGCGCGTCGGCCGTGGACAGCACCATCGCGTTCGGCTCGTGCAGCCCGGCCTCCCGCGCGTCGTGAAACCAGTGCGCGAACTGCTCGAACGGTTCCCCGGCCAGCTCGGCTTCCCGCAGGCCCTCGTGCCGGTAGTGGGCGCGCATCGCGGCCGGGTCCACCGCGCGCCGCGCCCGGCGGGCCGCGGCCTCGGCCGAGGTGGCGGCGGCCTCCGCGAGCCGGGCTGACTCGATGGCGTAGTCGGCCGGGTGGGCACGGTGACCGTGGTACGCCTCCGCGTCCTGGGCCGCGCCGCTGTTCGCGCCGCCGCTCGCGGCGCCATTCGCGGCGCGGGAAGCGGCGTCGGCGGAACCAGGGGCCTCGTCACGGGCGTCGTGGGGTTCAGACACGAGCCTCATCCTGCATCATGCCGCCGCCACCCTGCCCGGCTGGTGGGCGAGTCTGCCCACTCCGGGCGGCCTTCACACCTGCGACGACCCGATCGCCGCGTGTGCCATTCCTCACGCCCGAGCCCACGGTGACGAACCCGCAGAAATCGCCGTCCGGAAAGGTGTGGACCCTCCCGACCGGGACTATCGTGTTCGATCGCGCCCGAGACTGGGAGACCGCCAGCTCGCACCGCGCCCACCCCAGGATTCCGGCAACGGCCGCCGACCCGGACCACACATCCGCCGCCGCCGCTGCGCCCACCGTGAGGAGCCGCCTGATGTCCGATTTCGTTCCCGGCCTTGAGGGAGTCGTCGCGTTCGAGACGGAGATCGCCGAGCCCGACAAGGAGGGTGGCGCGCTCCGCTATCGCGGGGTCGATATCGAGGATCTGGTCGGGCACGTCTCCTTCGGCAACGTCTGGGGCCTGCTGGTGGACGGCAGCTTCAACCCCGGCCTGCCTCCGGCCGAGCCGTTCCCGATCCCCGTCCACTCCGGGGACATCCGCGTGGACGTCCAGTCCGCGCTGGCGATGCTCGCACCGGTGTGGGGCCTGAAACCGCTGCTGGACATCGACGTCGAACAGGCCCGCGACGACCTCGCCCGGGCCGCCGTCATGGCCCTGTCCTACGTCGCCCAGTCCGCGCGCGGTCAGGGGCTGCCGATGGTGCCGCAGCGCGAGATCGACAAGGCCGGCACCGTCGTGGAGCGCTTCATGCGGCGCTGGCGCGGCGAGCCGGACCCCAAGCACGTCGCCGCCGTGGACGCCTACTGGACGTCGGCCGCCGAACACGGCATGAACGCGTCCACCTTCACCGCCCGCGTCATCGCCTCGACCGGTGCCGACGTCGCCGCCGCGCTGTCCGGTGCCGTGGGCGCCATGTCCGGCCCCCTGCACGGCGGCGCCCCCTCGCGCGTGCTGCACATGATCGAGGAGATCGAGCGCACCGGCGACGCGACCGCCTACGTCAAGCGCCAGCTCGACCAGGGCGAACGGCTGATGGGCTTCGGCCACCGCGTCTACCGCGCCGAGGACCCGCGCGCCCGCGTGCTGCGCCGCACCGCCAAGGAGCTGGGCGCGCCGCGCTACGAGGTCGCCGCCGCACTGGAGCAGGCGGCTCTGGACGAACTGCGCGCCCGCCGCCCCGACCGCGTGCTGGCCACCAACGTCGAGTTCTGGGCCGCGATCGTGCTGGACTTCGCCGAGGTTCCGGCGCACATGTTCACGTCGATGTTCACCTGCGCGCGCACCGCCGGATGGTCGGCGCACGTCCTGGAGCAGAAGCGCACCGGCCGCCTGGTCCGCCCCTCCGCTCGCTACACCGGCCCCGGCCAGCGCAGCCCGCGCGAGATCGAGGGCTACGAAACCCTGTCCGACCGCTGACCCACCCCGGTGCGGCGGCCCCACACCCCGCCGCACCACCCGGGCCCCGCGGCACCCCGGCCTGCCCCGCCCTGCCCGGCCCTGCGGCAGCCACCCCGGCCGCCCGGGCCGCGTCCCGCAGCGGTCCCCTGAGCACCCGGCCACCGCAGAAATCCCACCTGGAGCGGCTGGCTCAGCCGTCACGAGTGCTGCCGCAGGGTTTGGGCAGCGAGGTGCCGGATGTGCTCGCGGGCTTCCACCGGCCCGGTCACGGTGACGCTGTCGCCGAACGGCAGGAGCATCCGCACGTCTTCCACGCTCCGGCCGGTGACGGTCATGCACACGCGGCCCGCTCCCCCACACTCCCAACGGGACAGCCGACGGCCGAGAATGCGCCGTGCCCGGTCGAGTTGGCGCGCATCGAGCTCGGCACGGATCTGAACGGCTTCCGGATTCTCCCAACGCGCTGTGAGTTCCGCCGCGACACCCTCCAGCGTCATGCCCGGGCGCAGCCGACGCGCGGCCCGCATCGGCTCCCACTCAGTGAGCCGTTCCAGCGCGTGGAGTCGCGGACGGCCCGCGGAGTCCGCCACGAGATACCACCTCCCCGCCTTGGCCAGCAGGCCGTAAGGGTCCACGACGCGCCACGTGGCCTCGGTGTCCTCAGCTCGGCGGTAGCGGATGCGCAACCGCACCCCGCGCCGCAGGTCACCCGCCAGCGCAGCGGGAGGCAGGCCCTCAGCGTCCGGGGAGAACCACGGCCTGTTGTCCGTGGTGACGATCGCGCTGAGCGGCAGCGCATCGCTACGCGACCGGCGCAGCGCCCCGCGCACCTTCCGCAGCGCGCGCCTGGTCCCGGACGCCGCCCCCAGCTGCTCGCGCTGCACGTCGTCGAGTCCGTACAGCGCGAGGTGGTCTCGTTCGTCGGGAGTCAGGTGCGACGTGTCGAGCAAGCCACTGGGGAGAAGCGTCACCCCACCCAGGCGACCGCGCCGGATCACCAGGGGAAAGCCCGCTTCCTGCAACCACCGCAGATCCCGCAGGACGGTACGCACCGACACGCCGACCTGCGCGGCCAGATCGGCAGTCGTCGAGGTCTGCCGGGATTGCAGCGCCAGGAGCAGCGAGAAGAAACGGTCCGGAGTCATGGGACCGAGAATTTCAGAAATACCCGACGGGACCTGTCACACATGACCAGCACGCTCCAGTCGTTCCGTGCGAACGACCCAAGGAGTACAGGAATGTCGCGTTCGATCGTGTTCATCGTCTACGTCAACGACGCCCCCCAAGCCGCCCGCTTCTACGCCGACCTGCTGGAGCTCAAGCCGAGCTTCGAGGACCCTGGATACGTCGCCTTCGGTCTGGGAGACGGCGCGGAGCTCGCGCTCTGGAGCGGCGAGACCGGCAGCGTCACCCCGGAGGCGCCCCGCACGAGCGAGGTCTGCCTCACGCTGCCCGGCGGCCCCGAGGTCATCGACCGCCGGTTCGAGCAATGGACGGCGAAAGGGGTGCGCGTCATCCGTGAGCCGCGCGACGAGGTATTCGGGCGCACGTTCGTCGTCGCCGACCCAGACGGCAACCTGATCCGCGTCGCCCCCGTGGACTGACACCGGCCTGCCCCCGACCGCAGGCCCGAAAACCCGGTGCGTGGGCGGACCCGTGCGGCACGAGCCCGCCCACGCAGACACCGGCAGGCAGCGGTTGGTCAGACGCGGCCGACCGCGATCAGGAGGTATGGGAAGGAGCCGTTCTGGAGGAGGCGATGCACGCGTCCTCAGTCCCGGTCACCAGGGACACCATCTCCCGCCCCGGGGAGTACATAGCTTGGCGAAGTGCCAGCAGTGGGGAGGGAAGTGTCTACGCTGGCCGGGGAAGGGTGGACGGTGCTTGGAGGGGGCAGCGGATGATGCAGCCGCTCGGGGTGGAGGACCCGGCGTACGTGGGGGGCTACCGGCTGCTGGGGCGGCTGGGATCGGGAGGCATGGGCCGGGTCTACCTGGGCCGCAGCCGGGGCGGCCGTACCGTCGCGGTGAAAGTGGTGCACGCGCGGTTCGCGGCCGACGAGGAGTTCCGGGCCCGGTTCCGGCGGGAGGTGGACGCTGCCCGGCGGGTGGGTGGTGAGTGGAGCGCCCCGGTGCTGGACGCTGATCCCGCTGCCGACGTTCCGTGGGTGGCCACCGGGTACGTGGCGGGGCCGGATCTGGCCCGGGCCGTCACCCGGTACGGGCCGCTGCCCGCGCGTACCGTGCGCGCCCTGGGTGCGGGGCTGGCGGAGGCACTGGCCACGGTGCACACGCGGGGCCTGCTGCACCGGGACGTCAAGCCCTCCAACGTCCTGCTCACCCTGGACGGTCCGCGCCTGATCGACTTCGGGATCGCCCGCGCCACCGACGCCACCACCCCGATGACGGCCACCGGGGTGGCCATCGGCTCGCCGGGATACATGTCGCCCGAGCAGGTGCTCGGGCGAGAGGTCTCGACTGCCACCGACGTCTTCTCCCTCGGCGCGGTGCTGGCCTTCGTCGCCACCGGCCAGCCACCCTTCCCCGGCGACGCTCCCGCGGTGCTGCTCTACAAAGTCGTACACGAGCCCCCGGAACTGGAGGGGCTGGAAGGCCCCCTGCGGGAACTCGTCTCCGCCTGCCTGGCCAAGGAGAGCGCCGGGCGGCCCGACGTGGCGGAGGTGGCCCGCGACCTCGCGGGCCCGGCCGGAGCCGTGGCACTCATCTCCGGGGGCTGGCTCCCCAGCCCGGTGATGGAGGAGGTCAGCCGTCAGGCGGTCGCCCTGCTGGACCTGGAGACCGAGGACCCGAAGACAGCACCGCCAGGAGGAGCCTTCGGCCCGCCACCCCGGTTCTCGGACCTCCCCACCTCACCCCGCGCCCCTGGCACCTTCGGCGGCCCGGGCCACCCCACAGAGGCGGCTGCCCCCACCGGTCAGCCGGAGCGGGAAGCGCCGCGCCGGACGGTCCGGCGGCGGACGCTGCTCGCCGTCACGGGTGGCCTCACCGCCGCCGCGCTGGCCGTCACCGCCCTGCTGCTCTTCTCCCCCTCTGACAACCCCCAGGACAGCCCCACCACCGTGCCCGGTCACTTCCTGGGAACCTGGAGCGGGCAACTCGTCACCGACAAGGGTCTGGGAAACGGCAACCTCTTCCTCACCGTCCGCGAGGGGAAACCGGGCGATGAGGTGGTGGAGATGACCGCGCGGCTGGGCGAGTACGAGTGCGGCAGCACCGGAGAACTCACCAAGATCACCCAGTCGAAGCTGACACTCACCGATCACCCGACCGGTGACAGCCCCACCGTGC
The DNA here is from genome assembly GCF_019303495.1 of Streptomyces sp. JJ66. Classification (GTDB taxonomy): domain Bacteria; phylum Actinomycetota; class Actinomycetes; order Streptomycetales; family Streptomycetaceae; genus Streptomyces. Next base: position 99,472 of record NZ_JAEVFI010000027.1, read on the forward strand.
TCGGGATCAAGCTGTGCGCCGACTCGACAGCCCCCGTCACCCTCACCCTCCGGGAAGGGGACCACACCTTGCGCTACGCCTCGCAGGACGACGCCGCCGGCCGCCCCACCGCCGACCTCACCCGGACCGACGGCTGACCGCTCACCGCCGTCACCCTCTGCCACTGACGCGCGGCCCTGCAGCGGCCCGCTCACCGGCACGCCAGCACACCGCCGCCCCGCAGGTTCTTCACCGGACGCGGGAGCGGCTGGGTCAGCACTTCACCAACGGCCCCCGGCCGCTCAAGGGGTGCCCGGAGCATGGAGCCCGGGCACCCCTGAGGTGGTCAGTTCTGGCCGCAGTTGGTGTTGTTCTTGCCGCCGACCTGGCCGTCGATCTCGCCGAACCAGCTCACGCACGCGCCGGAGGTGCCCGTCAGATAGACCGGACCGGCGTACCGGGTGTAGTAGCCCTCATCCCGGGAGGTCCGGAAGTCGGCGCCCCGGCCGGTGGAGAGCACGGCCGACATGTACCGGCTGGAGCCAGGGTTGTTGCGGATGGTGACGACACAGTTGGCCCGTGCCGAAGGGCTGTAGGTCAGGAAGACCGTGCCCTCGTTCGCGACCGGAGCCGAGTTCACCACGGAGTAGCCACTGCCGCAGGCCCCGTTGTACGCGGCGGCTGCGGTGGGCGGCGCGGCGGCGGCCGTGGGAGCGAGGACCGAGGCCGCGCCCGCCAGCGCGAAGACGGCGGCTCCGGTCACCGTGACACGACGTGAGAACGTCATGGAATTCCCCTCTTCTGGTCTGCTCCCGCCAGAGCGGGAGAGGTGCTGAGTGCTCGTCAGGACACTTACCGGGCTAGACAGGTGGCCTGGCCCGGAGGTTGCCCGCAAGTGAGCGAGTTGGCCGGAAATCGCCATGCGTGACCGCATCGCTCACTGCGGTACACCCTCCCCCATCGGGAACGGGAAAACCCCGATGCCTGATGCTCCGTACGGGTGGGATTGGGCACGGCCCCAGCGGGGAACATGCGCACGCTCGTCAGCTCGGGGGATGCAGCCGTCCTGATCGTTGCGACCGGCGAAGGGCGGGGACGGGCGTCGGCTCAGCGTGGCCCGGCAAGCACCCAACGGGTCCCACCAGCCATGTCCTGTCTTCTCGGCCTCGGTTTAAAGTTTGACGGGGTGATGCGAAAGTAGCGGGCTCTATCTCATGGGCTACGAGTCGTTGGACGTTCCGCTGGCGGGTTTCGCTCCCGCCGCAAGGAGCAGAGCGGCGGTTTCCCGGTGCGGGCCATAGTTCGCCCACTCCAGGGGGGAAATCCCCCTGCCTCCGTCCTCACGAAGGGTGGGGTCGGCTCCGTGCGCCAGGAGTTCACGCACTGCCTCGGTGTGGCCCCAGCACGCGGCGGCACACAAGGGTGTGCCCTCCGCCCCCTCCCCTCCCTCGCTCTCGGCATCCGGGGCGGCACCCGCTTCCAGAAGCAACCGTGCGATCTCGGCTTCTCCCTGCACAGCCGCCCGATACAACGGGGTGACGCCCTCGCTGTCCCTGCGCTCCGGGTCAGCTCCGGCCCGCAACAGCTTCTTCACCCGCGCCGCGTCCGAACTCAACGTCGCGTCGATAAGATCGCGCGCCAGCTTCTTCTGGCGTCGTTGCTTCATACCCGCCGAGTCTACTCTTGGCCTTTCAGGACAGCGACGTATTTCTCCAGACTTTTCCCTCCCGCAAATCACCGACGGTAATCACGTCTTGGCGCGACTTCCAGGGCGCATGTGGTGGGTGTTTCATCGCACGTCACGCGATGAGGCGGCGTGTCTGCCTGATGGGCGCTCCTCAGGGTAATAACCCGTGGCGCTCTGGATGAGAAGGTACTCATTCGCGCCTGCACGGGGTGTCGTTCTGGTCACCGTACGGTTTGGCTGGGGCGCGCCGCGAGGATGATATGGGTGCCGCCGTCGCGGGCGCCGAGATCGGCGCAGGCGGCGGTCTCGTAGGCGAGAAACCTTTCCCAGAGTTGGGGCGAGCGTTCGAGGTCGGCGAGGACTGTGGGGTCTTCGAGACTGGCCCAGTTGCTGGCTGATCCTGCGAGAGTTTCGCCGCCGCATTCGGTGACGAGCGTGGTGAGTTGCTGCCAGGTGAACAGTCGGCAGACGTGGGTTATGCCGGGCACGTGGCGAAGGTCGCCGGTGCGGATGACGGCGTCGCTGATGTCGGTTCCATGGTGGAGGATCAGCTGAGTGGCCTCCTGGAAGCGTGCCCTCCAGCTTCCCCACAAGGACATCACCGAGGCGACGATGACGCCCTCGGGCTTCACGATTCTGAGGAGGCCGGTGAGGGCTTCGTGTTCCTGGCCGAAGGCGTAGGAGAGCGGGCCGCCGTATGCCAGGACGATGTCGAACGATGCGTCGGGGAATCGGCTGGTGTCGCGGACGTCGAGCGTGTGGCGGGCTTCCACGGCGTGCTGGGCTCCCGCTGCGGCGACGTTGACCTCATTCAGACGGAGCTGGACCGGGGAGATGTCGGTGACCACGATGCGTCCCCCGTGCTCGGCCAGCACCGTGGTGAACCGTCCCGGTCCTGCTCCGATCTCCAGGACCCGTTGCCCCTCCTCCAGGTAACTGGCCAGGAAACGGCGGTGGACTTCGAAGGACACTCTGCCGGCGATGTCCTTGGTGAGGCGGTCGGACTCTTCGTCACCGAGTGCGTCGTAGTAACGGCGGATGGCGTCCACGGTTCGATCGCTGCTGGCCGCGCTCTCGGGCGTGTCTGCCAATTCGCCTCCGTCCGGGTACCGAGCCCGGCCCACCCGGCGCCGCTTCTGGCCTGGGGCTTCTCAAACGGTGAGATTCGGGCACGGCTTCGCTACTAGAATGCGCCTCCCGTCGTGATGTCGGCGCGACCGCTGCCGCGACACTCCACAGCTTCACCGAGAGGACGGACCCCGGTCCCATGCGCTGGTCCCAGCTGTACGTGCCCACTCTCCGGGAGGACCCGGCGGACGCGGATGCGGTGAGTCACCGCCTGCTGGTGAGAGGGGGGTTCGTCCGGCAGCTCATGGCCGGGCACTACTCCCTGCTGCCGCTGGCTGTGCGCGTCCGTACCAAGATCATGGACATCATTCGCGAGGAGATGACCGCGATCGGTGTGCAGGAGTTCATCCTGCCCGCGCTGCATCCGGCTGAGATCTGGCAGCGCAGTGGCCGCTGGGAGGTGATGGGCGAGGAGATGTTCCGGCTCAAGGACCGCAAGGGGGCGGATCTGGCGCTCGGCATGACGCACGAGGAGATCTTCACCGTCCTGTCGCAGGAGCTGCGGTCGTACCGGAACCTGCCACAGATGTGGTTCCAGTTCCAGACCAAGTTCCGTGACGAGGCCCGTCCGAAGAGCGGCCTGCTGCGGGTCCGCGAGTTCACCATGAAGGACTCGTACAGCTTCGACGTCGAGGACGACGGCCTAGACCGCTCCTTCGAACTGCACAGGACCGCTTACGAGCGGATCTTCGCCCGTCTCAGCCTGCCCGCGATCGCTGTGCAGGCATCGAGCGGGAGCATGGGCGGCAGTGCATCGGTCGAGTTCATGAGCCCCTCGGAGGCGGGTGAGGATCTGGTGGTCCGCTGCCCAGGCTGTGACTACGCCGCCAACGCGGAGAAGGCGACCTCTGCCCTGCCAGCGGTGGTGGATGGTGCTGGGCTGGCGGCCCCGGAGGCGTTCGACACTCCTGACGTCCGCACCATCGAGGAGCTGGCCCGCCTGCATGAGGTGGCGGCCGAACGGCAGATCAAGACGCTGGTGTACGTGGTTGACGGCCAGCTCACCCTCGTCCTGCTCCGTGGCGATCACAACCTGGTGGAGCAGAAGCTCATCGACACCCTCGCGGCCAAGGCG